>DASRHB010000018.1:0-37081 GCA_035650755.1 Candidatus Acidiferrales bacterium | reverse complement strand
CTCACGCGAGCGAATGACGAGGGATCTGCTTTTGTTTTTTTGGAGTGCACCCTCGTTTTAGGGGGGACAACACCTCAACTGGCGACCCGTTGTCATCACGAGCGAGTCCGCCAGCAGCGGACGAAGCGAGGAATCTGCAGTTGGGTTTCGGCTGAATGACGACGGATCTGCAGTCGACTTTCGCGCCCGTGCGGCCAGCACCGCTCACCGTCCCGGCAGCATCCCTGCCGTTTTGTACGCCGCCTCGGCTTCCGGGCCCGCCAGATACGCAAGCAGCGCCTTGGCGGCTTTGGGATCTTTCGCGTGCGTGGAGACATAGCCGACCGCATCCACCGGCGTCGCCGCCGATCGCGGCACTCCCCCGACGAGTTCGACGCCCTCGCGGAGCCGGTCGCTCACCTGCGGCCCGAGAAAAAGCTCGGCCTCACCCTTCGCCACCATCTCTTCGGCGACGGGACTGCCTTCCACGATCTTCATCTTCGGCTTCACCTGCTCCGCAATGCCGAGCTTCTTAAGCGCGTCCATAGCCTCGCCCCCGAGCGTGCCCTGCGCGGGATCCACGATGACGATGGACTTGGCCGCCAGCAGCGTCTTTTTCAGCGCCGCCGGCGTGGAAATATCCGGCTTGGGCGCCCCTTTTTTCACCGTCACCCCGAGCAGAAGCCGCGCGACCGTCGTCGCCGTTTTCCGGTCAACATTCCCCGAATTCACCGCCTGCGGATACGGCGCGAAAATGATAGAGACGTCCTGCGCCTGCCCGCGCGCCACCAGTTGCCGCGTCCCGTAGGGCGGCGTGTCCCGGCTGCCCTGGCCGTACGTGACTTTGACCTTGTCGCCGGTCTTCGCCTCAAAATTCGCGACAAGCTTGTCGATCGTCTCCCGCCCCAGCGGACCGGGCGCAAGCAAGGTGATTTCCGTCTGCGCCCGCGCTCCGCTTGCACTAAGCAGCAACACCGCGGCGATCGCCAGTATCGACCCCATCCTGGTTGTCATCACGAGCAGATTCGCCTGCGTTTCTTCACGCAGGCGAACGACGAGGGATCCGCAGTTGCACTTCCGGAAGCAAAACAGACTTTCCATGGGTTATCTCCCATCGGCTAATGACGCGCTTCGCACTGGCGCCACGATTTGGCTGCCCTCAGCGCTGAGACCATACTCCCGCACCCGATAACGGGTCAACCCGCTCGCGAGGCCCTCCTCCGGATTTGAAGTCGATCCCGCGTTTCCCTTAGAATGCGCTCATTGCTTGTCCCAATGCCCCGCGCCTTTTTGGACGGCCGCGGAATTCGCATGAAATTTCACCGCGTATTCTTTTTGCTTCTGGCTTGGGTGATAACTTGCGCGCCTGCGAGCGCCCATCACGGTGCGGTCGGCTACGACTACAGCGTTCCGCGGAAGACCCTAAAGGGTGCGGTCGAGCAATTCACCTGGCAAAATCCGCATACGCTGCTCCTTCTCAACGTGAAGGATGAAAAAGGCACGGTCACAGTTTGGACCATGGAACTCAATAATCCCGGCAATCTGGTCGAATTGGGTTGGACGCATTCGTCCCTCAAGCCGGGAGACGAGATCACCGTCACCTTCAATCCCGCCAAGAGCAAGCCCAACGGAATTTGCGTGGATGTGCTCTTCCCCGATGGCCGCAAGCTGCACTCGAGCCAGGGTTGCGTGGGCGGAAATCTGAAATCCTTTGATGAGCTGCGGCAACTCGATAAGTAAACGCCTGCTTGCTTGCGGAATAGTTTCTGCGGCCGCTTTTGTGGGCTGTTTTGGGTTAGCGGCTCAAACCCCGCGGCCCCCCGCGTCGCCGGAAACTCGTTCGAGGAGAACCGCTCCAGCCGGCGATCGCGCCTTTGATCCGCACGATCTCAATGGAATCTGGGTGTTGACTCCGCGCCGGCAAATGTCCATTACCGAGACCCGCCCGCCGCTGACGCCGTGGGGTAAAGAGAAGCTCAGCCATGTGCGCAGTTCCTGGACCAACCCGGCGCTCGGAATAAAAGCCGCTCCGGAACGGGAGTGGAACGATCCCCTCTATCGATGCGATCCCGCCGGTTATCCCCGCACCATGCAGCAGATCTTTGGCGAGATCTTTCGCTTCGTCCAGACTCCCACAGAAATCCTGGAATTCTTCGAATGGGACCACACCTGGCGCGATATCTGGACCGACGGCCGCAAACTTCACGATGATCCAGAGCCGCGCTATTACGGATATTCCGTAGGCCGTTGGGAAGGCGATACGTTCGTGGTCGATTCGAATGGCTTCAACGATCGAACCTGGCTCGATCCCTGGGGCGACGTCCATAGCGATCAAATGCGTTTGCGCGAGACCTTCCACCGCCCGGACCACGATCATCTGGAATGGACTGTCACGCTCATCGATCCCATGACGTATACGCAGCCCTGGGGCCCCAGCGATAAGCGCATTTTCACGCTTGTTCCCAAATCCCCCCGCAGCGAATCTGAGGAGTTACGCGAAGATTTCTGCGTATGGTCGGATTCGGCGGGATTCTTCAAGGATGCCGATACCGCCGGCGTCGGCGACGCGCCCGCGCAACAGAAATAACTGACCGCCTTCTACGGCCGCGGCTTCGCGGCTCGCTCCTTTACTTCTTCGGAGGGTATTTTTCGAACGACTTCTTCACCATATCGTCGAGCTTGCCTTCGATCTTGCGGGCGTCGCTTTTGTCTTCCGTGGCGATGGCCCGCCACACCAGCGACCGCGTGCTCGGATCGCGCAGATCGATCACCAGCGTGCCTTCGCTGTAGGGCACGCGCACCACTCGAGTCCGCAAGCCATACCATCCCGCCGGATACGTTTCGAGCTGTGCCTTGCGCGCCGCTCCGAAATGATAGCGAACGTTGAGGTCCGACTTGCCGGAGACTTCCGTGAGGCCGCGAGCCTCGAGGGCTCGTTCGATATCGGCGTCGATCTGCTTTTTCACAAGCGGGCTATTCAGCGCCGGATTCCTGCTGTTCAGTTCCCCGTCGCGGATGGCAAAAGTCTTGAATTTGGAAAAATCGATACCTTGGTCGAATTCCATGGTGATTTTCTGTGCGCACGCGACGCGTCCCAGAACCAGCATGAAGACGGCACAAGTGGCGACGCGCCAGGCGATGCGCTTGAATGCATGGCGAAACGTTCGACGACGTCCGCCGCTGGTATCATCCAAACCTCACCTCCGTCTTGCCGTTGGAAATCAGGATAACAGGGCGCCTCATCGAGCAACCCGCCAGGTGTGTAAGAGATACTACGCTATACGCAACGGCGCTTTGCGCGCCGGCGACGAACGAAATTCGCGTGCGCGGCGACAGCCGCCGGGTATATAAAGGTTAACTGTCCGTGGTCACGAAAGGCTGCCCGCCCCCAAAATATCGTTCGGCGCAAATTACGACGGAAAATCCGCCTGACCTTCATCCGCGAGGAAAACCATGAAATCCATCTACGCGATCATCGCCATTTGCTTTTTCGCTCTAGGCTTCGTTGCCCCCGCCTCGGCGCAAATGCCGGGAATGCGTCAGGCTCCGCAACTGCGCGGTCTTTTCAATCCCATCGTTGGTGCCGGCGCGCAATATCAAGTGCAGCGCGGCCCGAATGACGCCAACAAAATGACCGTCGAAGTTGATGTCGTCGGCAAGGAGCCTGCCGGCGGCAAAGACGGCTACTGGCTCGAGATGACCGCCGCCACCAACATGGGCGAGATGGTCATGAAGATGCTCACGGTTCCCGACGGCCCGAACATCAGCTTTCAGAAAATGATCCTGCAGATGAATGGCGGACCGGCCATGGAAATGCCCTCGCAGATGGCTCGCACCGGCCAGCAGAGCGAGCCCGTGGACATTCGCGACAAGGCCGATGATCTCGGGACGGAATCGGTCAAGGTTCCTGCCGGCACATTTTCCGCGCATCACTATCGCATGAAGGACAGCTCGGGCGATTTCTGGCTCAGCGAACAAGTCTCGCCCTACGGCCTGGTCAAGGGTGACGGCAAGGACTTCAACGTGGTGCTGCTCAAAACTGTGACTGGAGCCACCGACAAAATCACCGGCACCCCCGTTCCCTTTAATCCCGCGCTCCTGATGCAGAACCGCGGCGCCGGCCGTACCCAGCCCCAGCCTCAGCAGTAGATGCCCAACGCCAAATCTTGCCGGCAAAAAAGCGTGGGCGTTCGATGTGGAATATAATGCGGCCCATCCCGGTGCTGACACCCGGTGAGGCTGCCTCATGAACACGTTGGCCCCGAGCGTGCGCCGCATTTGCGCACCTCCGGGCTGCGATGGCTGTTCCGCCTTGCGGAGGCGCCTGATCGTCGCGCACCGAACTGAAAAGAGTAGCTCATGCCAAACAGCAGCCGTGCGCAATCTTCGGTGACCATCATCGCGAGCTTTGCCCTTCTCGCTTCGCTTGTTTTGCTCGTTTGCTTCGCGCCGAGCCGCGCAGCCGCGGCGGGCGCCACAATGCCCGACGCTGCGCCTATTGCCGCTCAGGAAAATCCCGAGCCGCATACCGGCCAGCCGGCCGTAGTCAAAAAAATCGCGAGCGATCTTTATTTCTTCTATGACTACGACGGTTCGAACTCCGTTTTCCTGGTCACCGACGCCGGCGTTCTGGTCATCGACACGCGCGAGCATCCGCGCGCCGGCCAGGATCTGATCGCCCGCATTCGCAAAGTCACCGATAAGCCGATCCGCTGGGTCATCAACAGCCATTTCCACGGCGACCACACCTTCGGAGATGCGGCCTTTCAGGCCGAGGGCGCCACGTTTGTCGCGCAACAGGAAACCGCGCGGCTCATGAAGCTCGTGCAGCCCAAAGAGATGGCGCGCCGCCAGGGCTACTTTAAGGAACACCACTACGATCCCAACGAAGTGAAGCTGATTCTTCCAGACATCACCTTTGACGACCAGATGAGCATCTACATCGGCGGACGCGAAGTCCGCCTCATGTATTTTGGTCCCGGGCAGCAGCCCGGCGACACCTTCGTCCTGTTCCCGCACGATCGCGCCCTTTTCACTTCGGGCGCTTTCACGCGCCGCAGCATGCCCAATATGGCCTTCACTCCTTCGGTGGATGACTGGATCAAGCTGCTCGACAAAATTGAGGCGCGCACCGATTACGACGTCATTCTGCCGGCGCACGGAGATGTCGCGCATCACGAAGACGTGAAGGAACTCGGGTCCATGCTGTCGGATGAATACGTCACCGTGCGCGACGCCATCGCCAAAGGCATGACTCTCGCGGAAGCTCAGCAGAAGCTGACCTTCCCGCAGTACAAAGACTGGCGCAACTATTCGCGCCTGAAGAGCGAAATCGCCAATCTCTATGAATTGATACAGACCGGCCACCGCCGCTATTTCGAGTAAGCAGTGTTCACGACCGGGGGGGCTGTCGAATCGCAGGCAGCGAACTTAGGTTTATCGGCTCTGCCGATACATCAAAGTGATCGTGTATTTCATCCCCATCCGGGATCCTGATAACAAATCCGTTGAGTTACCAGACGATGAAATCCAAATGATCTCCAGACCATTTTTGGAGTCACCCACATACAACTGAGCGTTTAGTGCCGGTCGCGATCATCCCGGTCCCGGTTGCGGTCATCTCGGTCGTGGTCGTTTCGCCCCGCGTCAGGATGCCCATGCCGCCAGTTCCAGTAATCGTTCTGCTGCCTGGCGTCGAGCCTGCCGTAATCCCGGTACGGGTCCCGGGCGTGTCTCTCGGCCCAATAATCGTGATACGCGCGGTCTTCATCGCGATCCCAACGGTGGTAATCGCGGTGGTCCGCATCGTAATACCGCACGCCACAGCCGGCCCCGGCTACGCAGGCAAGGAGAGTCAGTGCAAAGACAAGCGAAGCAGCGGCGTCACGAAGTCGTCTCATGGCCTGTTAGACGCTGATCGAGAAAAAAAGTATGCCCCGCGCTGCCCTGAAATCGCATGCCAGGCAAAACCTCCGATCCGCCGCGGCGTCCATCATCGTTTCGCCGAGACTATCAGATAAATCCGGCTTGCGACCGGCCGGCCATCGCGAAACGCGGGAACGAATTTCCATTCTGCCGTGGAATTCTTGAGCGATTGGTCAAAGGCAGGGTCGTCTGATTCGGCCGCCCGCACTTTGCCGGCCGCGTCGATCACCAGATCCACCAGCACGCCCGAATTGGCCAGCGCCTCTTCGGGCTCGCCTTGCGCAATGAGCCGGCCAACCCAAATCGGCACGGGACGAACCAGGTTTAATAACTTGTCTTCGGGAACCCTTCCGGCCATTTTCATGTCCGGCGTCGGCGCCACTCGCAACGTTCTCGCGTCCACAATTTCCGTGTGCTTTTCCGAACCCGGCGCCGCCATCGTCGAAGTGCCGTCGATCTGCGCTCGGATTCCGCGCCCCCGCGCCTTCACGATCTCCGCGCGGAGTCGCTCCCCATCCGCCGCCGGCCACATCTGTTCGAGCGCGCCCCAGGCTTGCTCCTCGCGTCCGCTGTAAAGGTATGCCCACACGATTTGCACCACGCGCTCCTTCGTGCGCGCAAGCCTCTCTCCGCGCCGCTCATCAGCCTGTGAAAAATACGCGGTATGCGGCAATCGCCCATTGCTGTTTTTGAAATCGCGCAGGTCGTCGGCATTGAGCTCGGCCTCGAGCCGCGTGATTTGCGCGTCGAAGTAGCGTTGAAACTCGGAACTCACATCCAGCAGCCGTCCGCGCGTGAAACGCAGCACAATCGTGGGCGCCGCCTCCGACCACTTGATGTCGCCGGGTTCGAAGCCCTCAACCGATGCCGCATCCGTCGTCCAGATTTCGATCTGCCCGTCGAGGTCCCTGTCCGCGGTCTGAAAATACGTTCCCCCGGTAATGGTGCGCAGCAATTTCGGCGGCCTGCGCAGCGAAAAAATCTGAAAAGTCATGCAGCATTCGGCATCCGTCTTTCTTGCCTGCAGCGTGGCCACCGGCGCGCCGAGCCCCAGGTCAATGCCGAATGCGTCAACGTCGATTTCGGCGGAGTCCGTCGCGACCACGGTTTTGCCCTTGTCCCACACGAGCGCCGCTTCACACTCGCGTCGTGCCAGGCCTTGCTGCCGCGCGGCACCCACTTGCACCGAGACGCCCGTGGCAAATGCAGCTTCGAAGTTGCCCTCTCCCGCGCGGCACACCACCGGAGCGCCATCTGCCTGACGTGCCGTCGCAATAACACAAAACAGAACTACGCTGCGTATCATGCAAACAACGATGCAGCTCCCATTGAATGTGTGTTTTATATTTCCCCGATCGTTGCTACAGCACTCCTCTTCTCTACTGCTGACAGGGAAGATGTCGTCATTCCGGGCAGTGGGTTGTCCGCTGCCAGCGAGCGGCGGCGAGGAGTCTGCTTTTGGCGCCTGCGACCCCGCCCGCACTTCCATCCTGCGCATGCCGCGATAGTAACAGGCTGAAGCCCTGGAGTCCCCTGAGTATTGCTGTGCCCTTCGCCCTGCGGCGAGCACCGGGTGTCCCACTCCTCGTTTTTAGGCGTGGAAAAACTCCCCCACTTGGCGATGCACTGTCTCCCGCGCTCAACCCACCCGCTATCATCCCGCGTCCAACCAACTCGTTCGCACCCCGAGACCCCATTGTCATCCCGAGGAAGTTTGCCTGCGTGTCCCTACGCAGGCAAACAACGAGGGATCTGCTTTGTCTCTTTTTGTCCTGCACCAACGGCCTGACACCCGAGAGCAAGCTGCCGTGCCGGTAGTGTAAAGTGATGCGCGATTTCGCCGAAGCCCATCGCGCGTATCTGCGCGCCGGGGCTGCCGGTTTTCTGGAGACGAGGCATGAAACTCGCAGAGATCGCGGAAAAATTAGGCTGCAACCTGGAAGGCGATGCGCATACCGAAATTCACGGCGTCGCGGGAATCGAATCTGCCACAGACGGCGAGCTGACATTCATCTCCAATCCGCGCTATCGCTCCGCCATTCGCACCACGCGCGCCTCCGCCGCGCTCATCCCGCGCGATCTCTCCCTGGAACGAGAACCCGGCCTGCCTCCGGTCGCCGTGCTGCGGTCCGATGATCCCTATCTCGATTTCGCGCGCGCCATTCCTTTTTTCTATGCGCCTCCGCGTTACGCTCCCGGCATTCATTCCACCGCGGTGATCGCTCCATCGGCAAAAATTGCCGACGGCGCGCATGTCGGCCCTTACTGCTTCGTTGACGAAGCTGCCGTGCTCGGCCGCAACGCCGTCCTGCACAGCTTCGTCACGATTTATCGCGGCGCGCGCATCGGCGACGACTTCTTCGCCCATGCCCACGCGATCGTGCGCGAAAACTGCCGCATCGGCGATCGCGTCATCTTGCAGAATGGCGTCGTCATCGGCGGCGACGGCTTCGGCTTTGCCAGGCAGCGCGACGGCCGCTGGTACAAGATGCTGCAATCGGGTGTCACGGTCATCGGCGATGACGTGGAGATTCAGTCCAACGCCTGCGTCGATCGCGCCACTGTCGGCGAAACACGCATCGGCGGCGGCGCCAAGCTCGACGATCTCGTGCTCGTCGGCCACGGCGGCAGCGTCGGCGAAAATACCCTGCTCTGTGGCCAGGTGGGCCTCGCCGGAAGCACAAAAGTCGGCGCCAACTGCATTCTCGCGGGCCAGGTCGGCTGTTCCGGCCACATGCAGGTCGGCGATGCCGCAGTAATTACCGCGCAGAGCGGAGTCCACGACGACGTGCCGCCCGGCGCACTCTATTCAGGCTATCCCGCGGTCGAGAATCGGCAGTGGCTCAAGACCAGCGCCGCCGTCAATCGCCTGCCCGAGTTGGCGAAGACCGTTCGCCAACTCGAAGCCGAAATCGCCAAGCTCAAATCTCAATTTGAGGCGTAGGATCTGCGGCCGTCATCCCGAGTGAGCGCCATCCCGCACGCGCACCAAGCGCGTGCAGGATGCGAGCGAGGGATCGATCTGCAGTTGCTACTGCGCTTGCAACTCCGCGGCAATGCCTTCCCCCGCCGTCACCCGCCGCGAATCGTGGAAGCGCGCTCCTCCGCTTCTGCAGGCTGCTGATCCGGCGGCAACGCCGCCGCGATCGCCGCATGCACGCGTTCAGCCAGTTCATTGCGCCTGTCGAGCGAATATTCCGCCGCATTCACGGCAGGACAAAAATGCACCACCACGTCTCCCGGCGTGATCCGGTAGGACTTCTTGGGAATGACGCGATGGGCTCCGCTGCACGCCACCGGCACCACCGGCACTCCGGCCTTGATCGCCAGCACAAAAGCGCCGCGCCGAAACGGCAGCAGCCGCCCATCGGGACTGCGCGTCCCTTCGGGGTAAATCAGAAACGACACGCCGCGTTTCATTCTTTCTGCCGCCAGATCGATGCTGGCGGCCGCGCGTTCCGGATGCGCGCGGTCCACCGGCACGAATTGCGCGATGCGAAACGCCGTGCCCACGATGGGAATGGCGAAAAGCGATCTCTTCGCCAGGATCGCGATGCGCCGCGGAATCGCGCCGACAATCGCCGGCGCGTCGGCGTTGCTGGTGTGATTGGCGGCAAACAGGCACGTTCCCGCCGGAATATTCTCGACTCCCTCGACGCGCGTGCGCAATCCCGCAACGCGCGCGATCCATACCACCGAGCGGCGCCCGGCGCGATACAGCGGATCGACGTTGCCCGTGAGGCTCACATATACCAGCAACGGCAGCCCCACCACAATCGCCACAATCGCGATCCCCAGAGCCACAAACGCGGCGCGAATCATCGCGTCTGACGACCTGGCGCGAAGATAGGGTTGTCATCACGAGCAACTTCGACGCCGCATTCAGCGGCGAACGACGCGAGTGATCTGCAGTTCCAAATTTCGCCGGAGATCATCGGGCGCCCTCGGTCGTCCCCTGGTAGATGCCGTTGCGGATGCGAACCTGGCGCTCGCTGGCCCGCGGGTTCTCTTCCACGGAATAGACCTGCGCCGCTTGCTGTCCCAGCGTGAACGACATTTCGGCTTCGCGCCCGTCGCGCCGGAACCGCACGCGCACCGTCTCCCCCGGCGTTCGTCCGCGAAGCCACCGCTCGATGTTTCGCGGCGCCTCGGCTCCATCCATGCTGAGAATTGCGTCGCCCTCGCGAAGCCCCGCCTGCGCCGCCGCACTCGAAAGATCGAGATTCGCAACCAGCGGAGTTCCCAACGAATTCCGCTCGACGCCAAAGCCCAGTGCGGCCCGGCGTTCGCCTTCCATCTTCAGCGTGAATCCGGCACGCGAGAGCAGATCCACAAACGGAATCTCCTCCGTGCCGCTTACGTACCGCCTGAAAAAATCCTTCATCTCCCCGCTCGCGGCCCGATTTGTCGCTATACCGGCCGCACCCGCATTTGCGGCCCGCACCACGGCCTCCGCCGCTTCCTCGACCCCGGCGCTATCGGCATAAAACCGTGCGTGATGTGCATACTCGTCGTTCATCCGCCGCAACACGTCATCGAGACTGGCGCGATTGTCGGTAGCGTCGCGAATCAAAATATCGAGCGCCACCCCCAGCAGTTGCCCCTTGTTGTAGTAGGAAATACTGAATTCGGGCCGGTCGTAGAGCGGGTATTTGTCGAACCATGTGTCCAGGCTCGATTCTTCGGCGCTTTGCCAGGCCCGCGCGGGGCGCGATTCGAGTTCAGTGATCTGGGAGGCGAGGTCGCCCAAAAATTGCTCGCGCCTCCATATGCCCGTGCGTTCCAGCGCGTAGGCGGCATAGGTGCTGGTCACGCCCTCGGCGAACCAGAGCGCGCGCGTCCACATCTCGCGCGTGTAGTCCACCGGCTCGAGCGTTTGCGGCCGGATGCGCTTCACATTCCACAAATGAAAAAATTCGTGCGCGCTGACGTTGGCGAGTTGCGCAAACGATCCCACCGCGATCGCCGTCGAATTCGCATGCTCCATTCCGCCGCCGCCCCAGTTCTGCCCGACGTGCAGCAAAAACATGTATCCGGAAAACGGCGCCTCCCCCATCATGCGCGTCTCGTAGTTCACGATCTGCGAAAGCATGCGCGTGAGCGCGCCGCGATCCACCGCATCGCCGTGATAGACCACGCGAATGGTCCTCTGGTTCGTGCCGCTTCCTGCTTGAAAGGACCAGTCATCGAACCGGCCGATCTCCACCGGCGCATCCACCAGTGCGTCATAGCTCCCGGCCTGATACGCATTGCCCGCATCGCCGCTGGCCTGCGGCAATTCGACCGCAACGCGCCAGCCCTGCGGCAGATCGGCAAAATGCACCACCGACTCCTCGCCGCGGCGCTCGGGGATATAGCAGAGAATTTCCGCCAGATTTATGAACGCGTGCTCCTCGTTCAATTGCGTATCGAACGGGCCGGAGTTGTCCCAAAAGATCGAGTAATGGACATGGACGAGCGCGCGGCTTCCCATCGGACGATTCGCAGCCTCAATGCGCCACGTCTGTTTATCAACCCGCTTCACCGAGAGTGCCTCTCCTCCGTCGTCTGTGGCGCGGAAATCGTTCACCCGATAGGCAAAATCGCGAATCTGGTAGAGTTCGGCCCATGCCGGCATCTGCACGGTGACCGGGCCGGGCGTGGGCGGGATCGTCCAGGGAATGCTCATGCTTACATGGAATTCGTGCTGCCCCGGATGCGCCAGCGAAATCTCATACCCAATCGCCCCCAGCGCCGGCTTTGCCTGCGTAAGGGCCAGCAAAACCACGGTTGTCATCACGAGGGCCGGTCCGCGCAAAACCCGCGTCTTTTGTCCAAAACAAAAGACCGGCCCGAGGGATCTGCAGTTGCGATCGCGCGGCACGGTTGCCAATTCCGCGTCCGCGCGCCGCCGACGCACCCTGTGCGCCATGATCAGCGCCCGCGCGAAGCGGGCGCGCGCGAATTCAAAACCGCGAGTAGCTTGTCGCATAGTCCGTCGAAACTGCCGTTCGAGAGCACCAGCATGATATCGCCCTCGCGCAGCTCGCCGGAGAGAAATTCGGCGATCTCTGCCGCGGAATTCAGCGCCTCCGCTCGGCGTCCGGCGGCGCGCACCGATTGGACCACGCGCTCCGGAGAAAGCCGCTCCGCCTCGGAGAGCAACTGCGCGCGGCTGACGGGCCCGAGCACGGCGCCATCCGCCGTCGCGAGCGCGGCGCCAAGATCGTCTTCAAATACGCGCCGCCGCATGGTATTCGAACGCGGCTCAAACGCCACCCACAGCCGCCGCCGAGGCCAGCGCGTGCGCGCCGCTTCGATCGTCGCCCGAATCGCCGTGGGATGATGTGCAAAATCATCGACCACCGTCACCCCGCCCGCCTCGCCGCGGACTTGCATCCGCCGCGCCACGCCGCGAAACGTGCGTAGCGCCTCTTCCATCGCTTCGCGCGGAATCCCGCGGCCGTCGGCGATGGCAATCGTCGCGAGCGCGTTCAATACGTTGTGGCGCCCGGCCAGCGGCAGCGCCGCGCGCACGCGCTCTTTCCCTTTGCGCGCCACGCGAAAATGCGTCGCACCCTCGCGAAATTCGAGGTCGCCCGCGATCCACACATTGTCGGCGCCAAAACCGTAGGTTTCGACGGGACAAAACGCCTTTTCTACCACCCCGCGCACCGTCGCGCTTTCCCCCCAGCAAACAATTCGCCCGCGCCGCGGAACGAGATTCACCAGCCGCCGGAATTGCACCTCGACGGCGGCGAGATTCTCGTAAATGTCGGCATGATCGAATTCCAGCGAAGTGATGATCAGATCGTCCGGCTGATAGTGCAGGAATTTCGGCGCTTTGTCCCAAAACGCGGAATCGTACTCGTCGCCCTCGATGATGAATTCCCTGCCACCGCCGAGCCCGTAGCTTTTGCCGAAATTGTCCGCCACGCCGCCGATCAGAAAATCCGGGCGGCGTCCGGCAACGTGAAAAATCCAGGCCAGCAGCGAAGTCGTCGTCGTTTTGCCGTGCGTGCCGGTGACCACCAGTGAATCATGCCCAGGCAGAAAAAATTCGTTGATCACTTCCGGCAGCGAGCGATATGAAATTTTATTGTCGAGCACGAATTCGAGCTCGGCATTGCCGCGCGAAATCGCGTTGCCGACAACCACCAGGTCGGGCCGTGGTTCGAGATTGGTTTCCCGGAAGCCGTTTTTCCACACGATGCCGATCTTTTCGAGCAGTGTCGACGCAGGCGGATACACACCCGTATCGGAGCCGCTGACCGCGTACCCGCGCTCAGCCAGCATTCCCGCCAGCGGCGCCATCGCCGCCCCGCCAATCCCAATCAGATAAATGGAATGATCGCTATATTTACTCATCGCCAAGACAAACTCCGCCCGTACCCCGAAGGGCAAGAAACCTTATCGTTGATCATCACCCGCCTGGCCCCAGTCGTCATTCCGAGGAGCGGGTCGCCCGCCCTCGGCGGGCGGCGACGAGGAATCTGCTTTTGGTTTATGCCGCAAAAAGCGAATTCCGCTATCGAACGAACGCTATGATCGGCCACTACGATCTCCGTCGCAGAAGGTTGTAGCTCAGGTCGCGGCCAGCGAATTGCTTGGCCGAGACCTGAGGCTTTTTTCAACCCTGTCTCGTCACCCTGCATACATGCCTTGCCACTCCCCGGAATGGACACCTGCACAATCATTTCGGAGTCGCCACCACCGGCTCCAGCACATCGACCATGCCTTCCCCCGCAGCGCGCAACCGCGCACGTACGCCAATCGGCATCGTCAGCATGGGCCGCTTCGTGTGGCCAATCGGTGCGCCAAACACAATCGGCACGTCGAGCGGCATCAGAATTCGCCGGCAGACGTCGCGCACGGTCGGGCTGCCCTCCATCGGCGGCTCGCAATCCGGAAAATCGCCTAACACAATCGCCCGCACGCCGCGAAACTTCCCCGCTTGCTGCATGTGCAATAGCATGCGGTCGAGCTGGTACGGTTTCACTCCGCGATCTTCCAAAAAAAGTATCGCGCCGCGCGTGTCGAATTCCCACGGCGTGCCAATCGTAGTCTCCAGCAGCGAGATGCAGCCGCCGAGTAGCACGCCCGTCGCCTCGCCGCGCGAGAGCGGCTCGGCGTCAAGCGCCAGCGTCCACGACTTGCGCTTACCGCAGGCCGCATCGACAAACGAGTTCAGGTCATAGCCGCAGTTGCCGCCCGCGCCATGATCGAATCCGGCTGCAACCATTGGCCCGTGCAGCGAAGGCCAGCGGAAACGGCTCCAGACATAAGCCTGCAACATGGTCACGTCACTGTAGCCGACGAGCAGCTTGGGCGTCAGTCTGCGCGGCAATTCGATGGCATCGAGCAGCGCGGCGCTGCCGTAGCCGCCACGCGAGCAGATGACGGCCGTCGCCTCCGGATCGAGCAATGCCGATTCCAGTTCGGCTTTGCGGCGCAGCAGAGATCCCGCAAAGTAGCCGTCCGGGTGCATCGCCGCGCCGGTGCGCACGCGAAATCCGAGCCGCTCGAGCTCCGCGATGCCCCGGCCGAGCGCATCCCGGTCGGCCGGACTGGCCGTCGAGATCACGCGAACGAGCCCGCCGGGTGCGAGTGCGGCCGGCTTAACGCCGGCGACGCTGCCCCCTCGCGCACGCAGCGCCGCGCAGAGAGCCTTGTGTGTGACGGAAATTCGCCTGAGTGGCTTAGGCAAGCGGCGAGTATACAACGCCGCTTGCCGCCGCAAGCCGCCCCGCAACGCCCCATGCTGCCATTGGGTTAATGCAAAGGAGGAACTATCCTGTCATCACCAGGCGCGCCTCGACAAAGCCCACCGCGACTCTGTTGATTGAGAATGTCGGGCCGAGCGATCTGCGGCTGGTTTGTTTCTGTCCGTGCGGCCAGCACCGGGTGCCCCAGCGTGAGCGGTGCACGCACTCTACAAATGCGGGATGGGCGCTTTTTTTGCGCCGGGCTTCAGCCCGGCACTCCTACCTTGGCTCACGATGTTTGTGTGTCATCCCCCTGTCATCACGAGCGAATCCGCACACGCGGATGAGCGAGGGATCTGCGGTTGCCTTCGGACCCGTCTGCACGCATTACAGCCGAAATTGCGTGAGCTTCTGGAAATGCCGCGCCCGCGCCTGGATCTCGCGTCGCGTCACGTGGCGAATGCGTTCGAGCCCAAAGCGCTCGACGGCAAAGCTTCCCATGACCGACCCGTACACCATCGCGCGCCGCAGCACCGCGTCGTTCATGCTCGAAGCCGTTGCGAGATAGCCCATGAACCCGCCGGCGAAACTATCGCCCGCCCCGGTGGGATCGTGCACTTCCTCCAGCGGAAACGCCGGCACGGCAAAAACTCCGTTGTCGTGCACCATCATCGCGCCGTATTCGCCGCGTTTGATGACCAGCGCCTTGGGACCGAGCTTGAAAATATGCCGCGCGGCGCGCAACAGGTTGTGTTCGTTCGAAAGCATGCGCGTCTCAGCATCGTTGATCATCAGGATGTGCGTGTGTTTCAGGATCTCGCGCAACTCAGCGGGCGTCTTCTCGATCCAGTAGTTCATCGTGTCGAGCGCGACCAGTCGCGGCTTGCCTTTGATCTGCTCCAGCACCAGGCGTTGCAGCGTGGGATCGATGTTCGCCAGAAAAACGTGCTTGGCCGTGCGGTACGAGTCAGGCAGCTTCGGGCGAAACGTGGCCAGCACGTTTAGTTCTGTCGCCAGCGTCACCCGTTCGTTCGGGTCCATGCCGTAACGGCCCGCCCAAAAAAAACTTTTGCCGGGCGCGCGTTCCAGCCCGCTGATGTCGATCCGCCGGTCCCGAAAGATCGCGACGTGCTCGTCGGTAAAATCATCTCCCACCACCCCGACAAGATTAACGTCCGTGAAGCAGCTCGCCGCAACCGAAAAATAGGTCGCCGCGCCGCCCACCGTGCGGTCCACTTTGCCAAACGGCGTTTCCAGCGCATCGAACGCCACCGTTCCTACAACCAGAAGTGACATTTAAACTCCCCTTAGCAACCTCTTTATTGTCATCCCGAGGAAGTTCGCCCGCGGGTCCTCACGCGGGCGAACAACGAGGGATCTGCAGCTTGGATTGGAGTCACAGCACAATTTTCTGCGACGTGCTCACCGGATGTATTTGCCGATGATTGCCGCCAGCCGCTGCCGCGTCGCCGCCGGGACGAGCGACGGCGCGGTCACGATGGCGTGCGCCAGCGCGCGCCCGCATTTGCAGTCCCGTTCGGCGGCCATTTCGCGCACGGCGTTGCGAATCACATTGCAAGCCGCTTCCGCATTGCGATTCAGGTTGGCGATGATCTCTTCCAGCGTGACCGAAGCGTGCTCGGGATGCCAGCAGTCGTAATCGGTGATCATCGCAATCGTGGCGTAGCAAAGCTCCGCCTCGCGCGCAAGCTTGGCTTCCGTGACATTGGTCATGCCGATCACGTCGAAGCGCAACTGCCGGTGCACATGCGCTTCCGCTAGAGTGGAAAATTGCGGCCCTTCAATGCACACGTATGTCCCGCCGCGATGCGCCCTTACGCCGGCCGCATCGCAGCCGTCTCCGATAATGCCGCTGAGCTGCCTGCACGTGGGCTTGTCGAAGCCCACGTGCGCCACGATGCCGTCGCCGAAAAATGTCGAGACGCGCAGCTTCGTGCGGTCGTAGAACTGGTCCGGGATCATGAATTCGAGCGGGCGCAGGTCTTCGCGCAGCGAACCGACGGCGCTGACGGAAATCACCCGGCTGACGCCGGCCAGCTTCATCGCGTAAATATTGGCCCGGTAGTTGATCTCCGTCGGCGTGAAGCGATGGCCGCGCGCGTGCCGCGCCAAAAACGCCACGCGCTTGCCTTCGAGCGTGCCCAGCACCAGCGCGTCCGAGGGATCGCCGAATGGCGTCTTCACCCGCCATTCGCGCGTCCGCTCCAGTCCCGGCATGGAATAAAGCCCGCTCCCGCCGATGATCCCGATCTCGGCGCGAGGCTCTTGTATAGTGCGTTTTGAACTCTTCTGTGTTCGCTTAATCATTGAAAACCTGATGGAATTTTGCGCTCCACAGGAGCGCATATCACCTGTAACGACGGGCCGGACGTCCCGCAAAACTTACGCCCGTCATTCCGAGCCCGCCGCCGGGCACGTTCTTCGTGCCCGGCTTTCCTCATCGGCGGGCGAGGAATCTCTCTTGCCATTTGTCGCGGCCAAGCGTTTTTTGGCCGCGATCTGAGGCCGTTCTGGCCCGCATTTAATGTAGCCGCCGGGCTTTAGCCCGGAATGTTCCGTCCTTTGCTCATCCTGCTTGTACTTTGCTCGGTTGTCATCACGAGCGAATCCGCACACACGGATGAGCGAGGGATCTGCAGTTGCTTTTCCCTGAGCCCGTGCGGCTGGCACAGGGCGCGTCAGTCTACTACAACCGGCTCGGCGACGATCTTGTCTTCCTCCTCTCGCAGCCGCGCCGCCGGCATTTTCGCATCGTGGCAAAAAAGCGCGAGCCACCCTTCGCGCGCGACCAGCGGCAGCCATTTCTTCTTGTTCTCGAGGGTGGTCAGCGGATACGAATCGTAGCCCATCACCCACGCGTACGGCAGATGCGCTGTCGTCGGCACCAGATCGGAAAGAAACATCGCCGTCTGCCCGCCCGAAGAGATTCGCACTCCCATCATGTCGCGCGTGTGTCCCGGCAAAACGATCAGCTCCACGCCGGGCACTACTTCGAAATGTTCGCCCTGCACGAGTTGCCACTGCCCGGAACGCGCCATCGGTTCGAAATTATCGGGAATGTAGGTAGAGCGGTCGCGCTCGTTGGGATTGCGCGCGTGCTCCAGTTCGCCTCGATGCACAAAATAGGTCGCGTTCGGGAATGTGGGCACGGCCACGCCATTGACGATGCGTGTATTCCACCCGCAGTGGTCGAAATGCAGATGCGTGTTGATGACAATATCGATATCGTCGGGTTCGATGCCGTGATCGGCGAGTTGCGGCAGCAGCCGCGTGCCCCCAAAACCGTAAATGTCGCGCCTCTTGTCGGTCCATTTATCGCCGGCGCCGGTCTCCACCAGAATCCGCTGTGCCGCCGCGCGGATTAGCAGCGCATTCATGCTCATGGTGATGCGGTTGCGTTCGTCTGCAGGCGCCACGCGTTCCCACATCGGCTTCGGGACGACGCCAAACATCGCGCCGCCATCGAGCCGGTAGGCGCCGTCGTTCAGGATGTGCAATTCAATCGAACCCAGTTTCATATGGACATGCGTGGTGCGAATTCTGACCGCGGCGCGCGAAGAGTCTCACATGACCGTCGTTCCCCGCGTTATCATCCCGAACCCAGCCCGCCTTGCGGGATGGCGGTGAGGGATCTGCTTTTCGGCCGAAATGCGCAGCCTCCCCTGACGGCCGCCATCACCGGGTCCCTACAACCCCGCCCTCGCCATCAGTTCTCGCACCGCAGTGTACGGGTTTTTCTTCCGCTCCGCGACCTCGGATGCCAGCGCTTCCAGCGCGCGCTGTCCATCGCCGTACAGAGCGCGGCTCAACACCTGCGTCTCGAGCAGCAGCACCAGCCGCTGCTTCCAATATTCTAAAATCTTGGCGCGCTGCTCGCCGCTTCGCTCGCGTTCGCGCCGAAAATCCTCGATCGCGGCGGCGAGTTCGCCGACCCCTTTGCCTTCACTCGCCGTGGTTCGAACGACCAGCGGCTTCCACGCGCGCCCGCGGTCGCCGCCGGGTGGCGCAAGTTCCAGCATGGCGTGAAGCTGCTGCTCGAGCCGCTCGGCCCCTTCGCGTTCGGCCTTGTTCAGCACAAAAATGTCGGCGACTTCCATCAGCCCCGCTTTCATATTCTGCACGTCATCACCCAGGCCCGGCACGACCAGCACCAGCGTGCATTCCGCCAGCCGCACTACGTCGATTTCGTCCTGGCCCACCCCGACGGTTTCGATCAGCACGATTTCTTTCCCGGCGGCATCGAGCACCAGCGCGGCATCGGCCGTGGCGCGCGCCAAGCCGCCAAAAAATCCGCGCGTCGCCATCGAACGAATAAAGATGCCCGAATCCGTCGCGTGACCCTGCATGCGAATGCGGTCGCCCAGCACCGCGCCGCCGGTATATGGGCTGGTAGGGTCAACCGCGATGATGCCGACCGTCTTGCCCTGCGCACGATAATGTACAGCGAGTTTATCGACCAGCGTGCTCTTGCCCGTCCCTGGCGCGCCGGTCACGCCGATCAGATACGCCCGGCCAGTCGAAGGAAAAAGTTCGCGCAGCAGTTCTTCGGCCCGCGCATCGGAATTTTCGATCGCGGTGATCGCGCGCGAAATCGCGCGCGTATCGCCCGCCCGCACCTGCGCGGCCCAGCTGCCGATATTGTCTCCCGACGCCATGGCAAAGCGTCGATTGTAGCAAGCCTTGTAGCTCGGGTCGGGCCGGCTTGTGGCCAGACCCGAGGGTTTTCTGTCAAGGCTCTTCCAGGGGCCGGTCGCTGTTGACACGCGCGGGCGATGCGGCCAACATCTCGGCAACGCAACTGAAGGAGGCCTCGATGTTAAACCGGCGCCAATTTCTCACCGCGGCAGCGGCAACGGCCGCGGCGGCACTCGCACGCGGCACAAAAGTCTTTGCGGCGACCTACGATCTGCTGATCAAGGGCGGCCGCGTCATCGATCCTTCTCTGCGGCTTGATGCCGTTCACGATGTCGCCATCTCCGGAGGCCGCATCGCTGCTGTCGAACCGAGCATCGCCGGCGATGCCGCCGATATGATCGACGCGCGCGGCAAGCTCGTCGTGCCCGGCCTGATCGATATCCACACCCACACCGCGCGTTCCGCCGAAGGTCCGGGCCTCGTCCTGAAGGACGGCGTCACCGGCTGGATCGACGCCGGCAGCCAGGGCGCCGACCACATCGCGGACACCATCGCCGTCGCCAAAGCCGCGCCCCAGCAGGCGCGCGTGCTCATCAATATCGGTCGCGCCGGCATTCTGCCCGAAGGCGACACCATGGACCTCAAGCGCGCCGACGTCGCCGCCGCCCGCGAAGCCATCTCGAAAAATCGCGAGTTCATCGCCGGCGTGAAGGCGCGGCTCTCCCGCGATGTCGCCGGCCAAAACGATTACGAAGTCCTGCGGCGCGCGCAGCAGGTCGCCAGCGAATTCAACCTGCCGGTCATGATTCACATGGGCCAGACCATTTCGCCGCTGCCTAAGCTCGTCGATCTACTCAAGCGCGGCGACATCGTCACCCACATGTTCGCGCCCCCACCAAATAGCATCATCGACGATAGCGGCCACATCCTCCCCGCGGTGCTCGCGGCCCGGCGACGCGGCGTCTGGTTCGACGTAGGCAACGGCATGTCCGGGCACATGCGCTGGGATACCATCGCCGCCATCATGAAGGCGGGCTTCTGGCCTGACACGTTTTCCACCGACTGGAATGTCAACGCGCATCAAACCGGCGTCATCGATCTCCCCAACTGCATGTCGAAATTTTTCGGTTATGGCATGACAGTCGACCAGGCGATCGCTCGCGCCACGCTCAATCCCTCGCGCGTTTTTCCGCTGTTTAACGACCGCGGCACGCTCAATGTGGGGTCCCCTGCCGACGTCGCCATTCTCGAACTGCGCAAGGGCAGTTTCGAATTTCTCGACAACTACAAGGGCACGATCAAAGGCACGCAGCGATTTTTTCCGAGCGAAACCGTGCTCGCCGGCAAGCGCATTCCGCGCACCTAGCCGCGCTTTCGTAGCTCGGGTCGGGCCGCGATAACACAAAACCACGGCTTTCGACTCAGCACCGCAGCAGAACCGAGCGCCTTTTTCGGCGTACGGCGGTCTGTCATCACGAGGCCCGGTTCGCGCAAAGCAAACGTCTTTGCACGCCAGTAAAACCGGGCCGAGGGATCTGCTTTTGGTTTTTGTTAGCGCCGTCGGACTTACCGGCCCACCTGTGTGCGCCCTGCAATGCGGGCATACACGAGCCGCATTCTCAACGTTGTCATCACGAGGCCCGGTTCGCGCAAAGCAAACGTCTTTGCACGCCAGTAAAACCGGGCCGAGGGATCTGCTTTTGGTTTTTGTTAGCGCCGTATTTTAGGCGGGCGTCCCTCAAAACCGTGGGTGAGCCGGCTGTTTCTCGGTGCAGAGCTTGGCCGTGCTACTCAAACATTCTCGAATTTCGTGACCTCCGCGGCAACGAAATACCACGGCCCGCCCGCCGCCGCCATTTCCGTTTCGCCCTTCGGAGGCGATGGCCGCAGAAATGCGGCGCACCAGTATCCTCCCGGAAACCGAGGCGCCAACTGCGGAATATACACGGGCGTGGTCAGCAGATGATTGCCTCCGGCGCTTGCCTGCTGCGGGTCGGAGGTCACACCGCACATCTCCACTTGAAACCAGGCTGGCGCATTGTCCACGGCCACAAAGAAATCCACCATGTAGATGCGGTTCGGTTGTACCTGAAAGTGAATCTCTACGCATTCCTGTTTCACTAGCCGGTTGTTGCACTCCTCATCGTAGTTCTGCAGGAAATCGTTATAGCTAACGTAATGCGCCAGCGGGAAAAACACGCGTTCCGGCCAATGCAGGTTCAGATAACCGAGCGGGTCCTGCATGTGATCCACAGTCAAAGTTAGAAACGGAGTGAGCGTCGCCTGGGCCAGCTTGGGCAGCCCGGGCGCCCGCTGTGCGATCCCTTTCTTTTCGGCATTGGAGAGCCGCTTGAATTTCGGCAGGTTCTTGAGCTTATCTGGTCTGCGTCCCGGCTTCGGAGTGCCCGACATTGTGAACAGCACCACATTCGGCTTCTCTTTCATGTGCGCCTCGTTCCCGCCAAAATCGCTAAAATTGTGGCACAGCCTACATGTGTGATATTCGTTTTGTCAATTTACACCAGGGTTAACCCATAACGCCGGCCCGTCCCCAATCATTCAAGAGGAGTTCACGACCGTCCTCTTGATCAGCAATACACATTCCGATTGCGAAGCGTACTTCTGTGGTGCGCTTGCCCGCATACTTCCCGGTAGCCATGCATCCCTCCTGGATCACGCTGTATGACGTGACGCGGGATGGAAACGGCATCGTCCCGTGGATTTTGGCGTTGTTGTGGGTTGCAGCCATCGCCGGCGGGGTGACGGCGATCAAGAAAAGTCCCGCTGGGCGGCTTTTCGTTTCATTGTGGCTCGTTTTCTGGGTGATCGCGGGCGGGGTGGGATTTGGAAACGTTTTCTATCAGTATGAGTCGAATTTCCGCGCATTACGCCGCGGCACGTGCGAGACGACCGAAGGCTTCGTTGAAAATTTTCACCGGCAGAATCCCATGAAGAAAGGCGACACCGAACATTTCGCCCTCGCCGGCCGTGAGTTCCGCTATTCGTCGGCAAACCTGGGCGGGGGCGGATTGCGAAGCTCGGCCGGATTCACGGTGCCGCTAAGAGACGGGCTCTACGTGAAGGTTTGGCATCGCCACGGAATCATTTGCCGCCTCGACGCCCAGACATAACCCTGTAGTCGGGTTCGGCCGCGTCAAGGCCAAAACCGCGCTTCTACACCGAAGCATTGCCGCAAACCCGAGGCTTTTCACGCTGGCAAATCACAGAACCTGCGCGGCTGTAGCCCGGGTCGTCCGGCGCCCTGTGCGTGAAACCTGTGCTTTGAGGGTGGGTTCCCCGCGTCTTGTCACCACCGCACCCGCCTGACTGTCATCCCGAACCCAGCCCGCTTTGCGGGATGGTGGTGAGGGATCTGCTGTTTGTGTAGCGCCGGGCTGACCGGCGCGCTACTACACGCCGGCTTCCGCGTGTGCTGGGGTAATCGTTACCCCGGCATCGGCACTCGGCTGGACGTGCCGCGCGGGCCACTTATCCGGCGCCAGTTTTGATAACATGATCTACGGTTCCTCTCGTCGCCTGAAAACAAATCCGCGCCGGAGCGTCGCCTCATGTCTAAATCGAAGCAGCAGTCGCGCAGAGAATTCCTCGAAATCGCCACCGCGGGCACAGGTTTGGCTCTCACCGGCTCCGCCCGCAAAATCTGGGCGCGCGAACTGCGCGATCCCTTCTCCGCGGCGAATGCTTCCGAGTCCGCCCGCGCCGCTGCTTCTCCCGCCGATGGCGTGAATCCCTTTACCGATCCCGCTTATGCCGCTGGCGCCAAAATGCGCCTCGGAGAATTTATCGCCCGCGGAGCCGATCCCAACGAAGCCAAAGCGATCTTCGCGCGCCTCACCAGCCTCGATCCCGAAACCTGGGTAAACGCCTGGACAAAACTGGCCGTTCCATTCGAACAGAAGGGCGCGGACCTCGAATCCCAAGGCAAGTTGCCGGAGGCCAACAAGGCTTACGAGCAGGCCGCCACCTATTACAGCATCGCGAAATTCCCGGTCATCAATCATCCCGCAAAGCAGGCCGCCTACCGCAAATGCGTGGAAAATTATCTCAAGGCCGCGCGTTCACAAGACCCGCCGCTTGAGCGCGTCGCCATTCCCTTCGAAGGCAAAGAGATCATCGGCTATCTGCGCAAGCCCAAGGGCGTCACGCGCCCGCCCGTCGTGATCGCCACCGGTGGCGTGGACGTTTACAAGGAAGACCGCAAGGTTGACGACATCCTGGGCATCGGCGCGGCTTCATTTTCCATGGATATGCCCGGCGCGGGCGAATGTCCCATGTGGAATACACCCGACGCCGAACGCCTCTACGTCACGACCATCGACTTCCTGCTGACGCGGCAGGATCTCGACGCGCAGCGGCTCGGCTTCATCGGCCGCAGCTACGCGGGTTACTGGGGAGCGAAGATGGCCTATGTCGAACCCAAGCGAATTCGCGCCTCAGCCCAGCTTGGCGGGCCGATTCACTACACCTGGCAGGAAGATTGGCTGCGCGGCCGGCAAACCGAAAAGACCTACTTCTGGTCCGTACTCGATTCCATGATCTATAGCAATCACGTGAAAGACTATGACGAACTGATCAGGACCGCGCCGGCCATGTCCTTGCTCGAGCAAGGCTTCCTCGAAAAGCCTTCCGCGCCTATGATCATGTTCAATGGCGAGCACGATCCCTGGATTTCCCCGCAGGAGATCCACCTGCTGCTCGAGCACGGCCAGCCAAAGACCGCTCGCCTCATCGCCGACGGCGCGCATCTCGGCCGCGGCAGCCACGATACGCCGGCCGTTAACCGCGCCGTCATCGAATTCCTCCGCGAACACCTAAAGGCCTAGCCCGCGCTCCGTAGCTCCCTGCTGCGCGGCATGGAGCCACGAAGCCGGCGTCTCGCTGGCGTGCCCAGCGCGACGGCTCGGCTTCGCGCTGGGTTATTTCCTTTTGTGATCTGCGGCGGCCCAACCTGACTCTGCTTCAACTGACATCAATATCTCCGAGGAACTCGAAAAGACGCCGCCGCAACAGCAGATAGGCTTCATGAGCCTGATCCTCGGCCTGTGTCTGCGCCAGAATGGCCAGCAACCGTTCCATCGGCGCCGGGTCTTTTCCCAATTCACTGAGGAGCCCGCACGTTTTCTGTGCTTCCTGCGCATATTTCCCGAAAGCAGCCAGGCAATTATCACGAAGGATGTGGGGTTGAGGCATGGTTAAACCTCCGTTCATTCGAAACTCGGTGGGAGTTGAACGGCAGTGTCAGGTATTTCCCCTACGTTGGCAATACCGAGTTTCTAGTACATACTCTTACGGTTTTATCGTACGGACAGAGTGGACCGAAATTCTGCCGCTGTGGTACGGTTCCGCGCATGAAAATTGTCAAGCTGCTTGCTGTGCTTTTGCCCCTGGCGCTGCTTGCGTCTGCGCCGCCGTCGCGCGCCGCCTCCGGCGAGGAGATCTACGCCAAGCGCTGCGCCATGTGCCACGATCAGGCCAACGAGCGCATTCCTCCGCGCAGCGCCCTGCAGAAGCTGCCCGCGTCGCGCATCGTGCGCGAACTCAACGCCGGCGTGATGATGGCCGTCGGCTTCAACTTAAGCCGCGAAGATCGCCTCGCCGTCGCTTCGTATCTAGGTACGAATGCCACCGAGAGCGGCCCATCCGCCGCCGCCTTTTGCTCCGACCGCACCGTAAAGCTCGCCGCAAAACCGAAATTTTCCTGGAACGGCTGGAGCCCGCGTCCCGATAATGCGCGCTTCCAGCCCGCTGAAGTCGCGCGTCTAAGCGTCGATCAGGTTAGAAATCTCAAGCTCAAGTGGGCCTTCGGATACGACGGCGACGTGATCGCGTTTGCGCCGCCGACCGTACTTGATGACGAACTCTTCGTCGGCAGCGCCTCGGGTATGGTGCACGCCATGCGCGCCGATTCCGGCTGCCTGCAATGGGTATTTCAGGCCGATGGACCGGTGCGCTCTTCCATTCTCGCCGTGCCGCTCGGCGATAAACACGCGCTCCTTTTTGGCGACATGCTCGGCTGGTTCTACGCGGTGCAGGCGGAAAGCGGCAAGCTGCTGTGGAAGACGCGCGTCGAGTCGCACGACTCCACGCGCCTCACTGGCGGCCCTGCCGCCTACCAGGGCACGGTGTACGTGCCCATCGCTTCCTGGGAAGAGACTCGCGCCGGCGACAAGGAATACGCTTGCTGCACGTTTCGCGGCAGCGTGGTCGCGCTAAACATTAAAGACGGCAAGCTGCTCTGGAAGACCTGGATGGCCGATCCGGCCGCCGAGCAGGGAAAAAATGCGCGAGGCGTCCCGGTCTTCGGTCCATCGGGAGTCGCGGTGTGGTCGCGGCCCACCATCGACGCGCAACGTAAGCTGCTCTACGTTGGCACCGGCGATAATTATTCCCCGCCGACCACGGATTTGAGCGACGCTATCGTCGCGCTGGACATGACCACCGGGCATGTCGTCTGGTCGCGCCAGCTTACGGAGAAAGATTTCTACAACGGAAGTTGCGCGAGCGATCCCAACTGCGGCCCCGATTTCGATTTCGGCTCTTCGCCCATTCCCGTGCGCACAAATGACGGCCGCGAACTCCTTCTCGCCGGGCAAAAATCAGGAGTCGTCTGGGCGCTCGATCCTGCGAAAAAAGGCGAAGTCGTGTGGCAGGCGCGCGTCGGCAAAGGCAGCACCAACGGCGGCGTGCAGTGGGGCATGGCCACTGACGGCCTGCGCGTCTTCGCCGCCGTCTCTGACCTCAAGCGCTCCCCGCAGACTAATCCCACCGATCCGCGCCGTCAGATCGTCGATCCCAAGGTCGGCGGCGGCCTCACCGCGCTGCGCGTCGCCGACGGCCGCCAAGAGTGGCACGTCGCCGCTAAGCCGTGTCCCGACGATGCGCCTTCCGGATGCAGTCCCACGCAGCCCGGCGCGCTTACGGAAATTCCCGGCGTGGTTTTTGCCACTTCTACCGATGGGCACATCCGCGCGCACTCCACGGAAACCGGCGAACTGGTGTGGGAGTTCAACACCATGCGCGAATTTCACACCGTCAATGGCGTGAAGGCTTCCGGCGGATCGATCGACGGCCCCGGCGCCGTCGTCGTCAACGGCATGCTCTACATCAGCTCCGGCTACCCGCGCAACGGCGGCGTGCCCGGTAACGTCCTGCTCGCGTTTGCCCCGCAGTAGCGCATCGCCTGTCATCCCGAACCCGGCCGTATTTCCGACGGCCCGGGGTGGAGGCGGTGAGGGATCTGCTGTTGCCTTTCCGGGTGCCCCACCCTCGCCTTCCGAGGCTGGGTTCCGCGCGTCTTGGCACGAACTCCGCATATCCGCCGCCGTCATCCCAAGCCCCGGAGCGCGAGGGATCTGCTGTTGGGGTTGCTTGTGCTGTCGCGAGACCTGAAGCGTTGCAATGATGTTCCTTCCGCCGGGGCCCCCAGCACGCGCCTTTCGTTATCATCACGAGACGCGGTTTATAGATCGAGGGATCTGCTGTTGCCTTTCCGGGTGCCCCACCCTCGCATTCCGAGGCTGGGTCCGCGCGTCTTGGCACGAACTCCGCATATCCTCCGCCGTCATCCCAAGCGCCGGAGCGCGAGGGATCTGCAGTTGCCTTTCCGGGTGCCCCACCCTCGCATTCCGAGGCTGGGTCCGCGCGTCTTGGCACGAACTCCGCATATCCGCCGCTGTCATCCCGAGCGCCGGAGCGCGAGGGATCTGCTGTTGGGGTTGCTTGTGCTCCTACGGCTACGCAATCGAACAATCTCCCTCGCAAATACACAGAGATCTCTTCGGCCGCGAAAACGGCTTCAGAATTGCCAGACGACCGGCGTTTACTGTTTGCCCAGCAGTTGCCGCGCGATCACCAGCCGCTGGATCTCGCTGGTGCCTTCGCCACAACCGTCGTCATCCCGAACCCGGCCGTATTTTGGACGGCGGTGAGGGATCTGCTTTTAATGCACCTGCCGAACTTCAGCCCAACATCGACCTCAGAATGACACGTTATTGCTTGCCTAAGAGTTGCCGCGCGATCACCAGCCGCTGGATCTCGCTGGTGCCTTCGCCGATGGTGCAAAGCTTCACGTCGCGGTAAAACTTCTCCGCCGGATAATCCTTGATAAACCCGTACCCGCCGAAAACCTGCACGGCCTCATTCGCCACGCGCACGGCGGCCTCGCTGGCGTAAAGCTTGGCCATGCTCGATTCCCGCGTGAAGCGCGTCCCGCCCCCATTCGAGAGTGATTTATCGGCCAGCCACGCGGCGTGATAGACAAGCATCTGCGCGGCGGAAATCTCCGTCGCCATGTCCGCCAGCTTGAACTGAATGCCCTCGAATTCCGCGATAGGCTTGCCGAACTGCTTGCGCTCCTGCGCGTATTTGGTCGCGGCTTCGGCCGCGCCCTGCGCCATTCCCAGCGCGAGCGCTGCGATGGAGATGCGCCCGCCGTCGAGGATCTGCAGCGAATTCACAAAACCGTCGCCCTGTTTTCCTAGCAGATTCTCCTCAGCCACATGGCAGTCGCTGAAGACGACTTCGGAAGTGTCGCTCGCCCGCATCCCCAGCTTGTTTTCTTTTTTCCCGGGTCGAAAACCGGGCGTGCCCTTCTCCACGATAAACGCCGAGATCCCGTGCCGCCCTTTTTCGCGGTCTGTGGCAGCCATGGCCACGCACACATCCGCATAATGCCCATTCGTAGTAAACGTCTTCGCGCCGTTCAGCACCCAACCTGCGCCACTGCGGCCAACACCCTGGCGCGTCGCAATCGTCCGCGTGCCGCCCGCATCGGAACCTGCTTCGGGCTCGGTGAGCGACCAGCAGCCCAGCTTTTTCCCCTGCGCTAGGGGCACCACGTATTTTTGCCGCTGTGCTTCCGTGCCGAATTTGTAGATATGATTGGTGCACAGCGAATTGTGCGCCGCCACGATCAGCGCCACCGAGCCATCCACCCGCGCCAACTCCTCGATCGCCAGCACGTATTCGATATAACCCAGTCCCGCGCCGCCATATTTTTCCGGGAAGATTATGCCGAGCAGTCCTAATTCGGCGAGCTTGGGGATCAGTTCCGTGGGAAACCGCGAAGCCTCGTCCCATTCCATCACGTGCGGCGCAATTTCGCTTTGCGCGAATTCGCGCACTGTGCGCTGGAGTTGCCTCTGTTCGTCGTTGAGCGAAAAATCCACGCCAATCCACCCTCGGCCTATCAACCCCTTCGTCATTCCGAGCCCGCTGTCGGCCGCGCTCCTTGCGGCCGACATTCTGATCAGCGGGCGAGCAATCTCTCCGGAGGGACGGCTCGTCTCCGTCTAGTTTCACATGGTTGGATGCCTTCCGCGACCCGCGCGGACGAGAGGGTAAACGCCTGTCCTTCGGAGTATTTTGTGGATCGCGTCGGACCCCGCTTGTGGTCAGACCCGAGATTTTTGCTGGTTCTGCCTGGTTCTGCGGCCTCTGTGGAATCAAAACCCTCAGGTCTCGGTCCACCCCGCGCCCTGAGCTACAAATGCGGCCGTCAGGCCGCCAGCAATGCGCGGAATTCGGCTAGGGCGCCGTCGATGGCCGCGCGGTTCACATCGACGTGAGTGAGCATGCGGATTTCGTATTTCCCGGTCGGATTGGCGAGCACTTTGCGCTTCGCAAGCCCAGCGGAAATTTCCGCGGCGGTGCGCCCCGTGCCGCGCACGTCAAAGAAAACAATATTCGTCTGCACCTTGCGCAGATCCACTTTAATGCCGGGCAGTTCGGCCAGTTTTTCCGCGAGATAGCGCGCATTAGCATGATCTTCGTGCAGACGCGCCCGCCCTTTTTCGAGCGCGATCAGCCCCGCCGCGCCCAGCACGCCCACTTGCCGCATCCCGCCTCCAAAAAGCTTGCGGTAAATCCGCGCGCGTTCGATGAACTCGCGCGAACCCACCAGCATCGATCCCACCGGAGCGCCCAGCCCTTTCGACAGGCAAAACATCACCGAATCGAATTTCTTCGTAATCTCGGCCACGCTGCGCTTCAGATAGGTGGCCGCGTTAAAGATGCGCGCCCCATCGAGATGCACGCGCAGCCCCGCATCGTGCGCGCGGTCGCAGATTTCGTCGCTTACTTCCGGCGGATAGACCGTGCCGCCGGCCATATTGTGCGAACTCTCCAGGCTGACAAGCGCCGTCTGCGCCCGGTAATACACCTTGGGACGAATCAACGGCTCGACGATCTCCCAGGTCATGATGCCGTCTTCCACATAGGTGGTGCGCGGCATGCAGCCACACACCGCCGAGATCGAATCCATCTCGAATTGATGAATGTGCCCGCGATCCTCGACAATGATTTCGTTGCCCGGCTGCGTCCAGCATTTCATCGCTACCAGATTGCCCATCGAACCCGAAGGCACAAAAAGCGCCGCCTCGCGGCCGAAAATTTCCGCCGCGCGCGCCTGCAGCTTGTTGATCGTGGGATCTTCCAGATAAACGTCGTCGCCCACCTCGGCTTCGGCCATGGCGCGCCGCATCTCCGGCGAAGGCTTCGTGACCGTGTCGCTGCGCAGATCGATCGGCGTGCTGAATGCCGGCTGCTTTTCAGGCTCGGAGATGGTTTGCGTAGCCGAAACTGGATTCATGGCGTGCTCCTCATAAAAGCAGATCCCTCGCTCAGGTTTTTCGCTCGGGATGAGCATCCTGGTCGGATGCTCATTTCTCGAATCCCAGGAACGCGGCGTTGTCTTCGCAGGACTGCTCCATCAGGCTCCAATCCGCATGTCCTCGGAAAAACATACTTGAGCCGAACGGGTGCGTATACGCGATCGGGTCTTCGATTGTGAAATCGATCTGCAAATGGTCTGCGTCGGGCCGGTGCAGCCGCTCAGTGACGTGAAGCTTGTCGGAATGGGGATGCCCGGCGCGGTCGAGCCAGGTCTTGTCGTTGAATCCCACCGTGTCAATGACGAAGGTGTCGCCCTCCCAATGCCCGATGGAATCGCCCATGTAGGTCGGCGTGAGATCGGCCGGATGTTGCGCGCGATCCTTATAGATGTGGCGCACGTTGTGATCGTATTCAAAGATCATGATGAGCTCTTTCGGCGTATCCACGATCTGCATGGGAAAAGGATGCAGATAGATGCGCGGCACGCCCGGCGGAAAGCACTGGAACGCGGGGTCGTTGGTCTGCGCCACGAGCACGCCGCGCTTGCCGAACGCAGGCTTGGTTTTGTCGAATCGCTCCTTGGCCCAGGGTGTCATCGGCGGCTCTTCCTTGCCAAATTGCGACACGTAGATTTCCAGTTCCTGCTCCGAGGCGCCTTGCGGGAAGCTCATGTTCCAGATGCCGGTGATGTCGTGCGCATCGAATTTCGCGGGTGCGGCTTTCTCGGGGGCCGCTTTCGCACCGGCCGGAGCTTTCTGCGTCTTGGCCGCATTCTGCGCGTGTGCTGTGCTCGCCGAGGCAAGCGCCAATCCTAAAATGGCCGAAAAAAGTTTTAGACGGGCTGGCATTTCATCTCCCTGAACTGCTGCTCAGCATTTTATCCGAAGATAGGCTATCCCGCCGCGCTTTGTCGCTCACCTCACCTCGGTTTTCGTCCTAGCACTATTGCACGCGTTGTCATCCCGAACCCAGCCCCGATTTATGGGGATGTCGGCGAGAAGCGCGGGCATGACCTGTGGCCTTTCATCGTACGCGGGCGCCTATCGCGCTGTGAAAAACCTCGCGTCGGATCTCGGCGATGCCTTCAGAACCTGTCATTCCGAGCCCGGCCGCCTTTCGGACGGGGGCGAGGAATCTGCTTTTCGTGTAGCGCCGCGGCCTTCAGCACGGCACTCCCGGGCGTCAATCCAACAACGCGACAAAAACTTCATTCGATATGGCCAGCCTCGCGGGCGCGAGGCGCACGCGCGAGCCTTCACACTCCACCAGGCCCTGCGCGGCCAGATCCTGAATGCGAGCGTCGAGCGCGGCTCTGAAACCATTCTCAAAGCGCGCGCCGTATCGCGCCGCAATCTCGGCGAGATCGACGCCCTCGAGTTGCCGCAGCCCCAGGAAAAGCTCCTCCTCGAGCGCCTGCTTCGGCGTGACCTCTTCGAGTTGCTCTACCGGAAGCCGCCCCTGCTCGATCGCGGCCGCGTAGGCAGCGGGATCATGCGCATTGGCCCAGCGCCAGCGTCCATCAAACGAATGCGCGCCGGCGCCGAAGCCCAGATACGGCTCGCGCCGCCAGTATTTGAGATTGTGGCGCGAGCGGAATCCCGGCAGCGCCCAATTGGAGATTTCGTAGTGCTCATAGCCGGCGCGGGCCAGCGCATCGCAGGCGAATTCGTAGGATTCGGCCATGGCATCGTCACTGGGCACGGCGCCAGCCGAGTAACGCGAGCCGCCGGAGAGCAGTTCGCGGCCGAGCCGGCTGCCTTCATCAATCTCGAAAAGATAAATCGAAATGTGTTCGGGGCGGAGTTGCAGCGCCTCTTCGACCGAAGCCTGCCAGCTCGCGTCGGTCTGATGCGGCAGTCCGGCGATGAGGTCGAGGCTGATATCGCCGAAACCGGCCGCGCGGAGACAATCGATCGCGGAAAAAATGTCGGAGCGGCGGTGCATTCGTCCGGCCGCTTTCAGTTCGGCGTCGTGAAATGATTGCGCGCCGAGGCTGATGCGATTGATCCCGGCGGCGAGCCAGGCAGCGGCCTTTTCGGACGTGATCGTTTCAGGATCGGCCTCCAGCGTGATCTCTATCGTCGGTCCTGCAGAGCCCGTACTGCCTGCGCCCGTGCGGCTAGCACCGGGTGTCGCGCCCTTCGTCTCCAAAGGACCGTTCACCGGGCCCGCTGTCGCTGAACGCGTCCGGTTGGTCCCGAACTGGGATCGCACCGCGTCGAGGATGCGCGCAAGGTCAGCGGGATCGAAAAGGCTCGGCGTACCGCCGCCGAGGTAAACAGTGTCAGCAGGCAGTACATCGTTCTGACTTGCCGCTGTCATTCCGAGGAGCGGTTCGCCCGCGGAAGGCGGGCGGTGACGAGAAATCTGCTTCTGCTGTTGGTTGGTGGTTTCAAAAGCAGATTCCTCACCCCGGTCCACACTGCGGCCGGGTTCGGGGTCGGGATGACTTGCATCATCGGTGCGGGCGAACTGAGTGGCCGAATCGAGTCCGGCGGCAGCGTGCAGGCCGCGCCATTCGCGAATTTCGCGTTCAACCGTGCGGGCGTATGGCGCGTACGCCGCAGGCGAGGCGACTCCGGTATGGAAATTACAGTAGGTGCACCTGGTCTGGCAGAAGGGCACCTGAATGTAAATCCCGAGGGTCTTTTCAGGCGAAAAAACCGGCGTGAAGACCACGCCCTTTCTCCCCTCGACGATCTTTATCATGGGCTGCTCGATTTGCCTACCATTCGGCGGGACTGCCTACTCCCCTCCTGTTTCAGCGTAAGTGTTCATTCTACGGCAGTTCGTTCTCGAATTTCGTGCCGCAAATCCACGCTATTGGATCGACTATTTCGCTTCGGCTTTGCACGCGCCGGCTCAACCGGTGAACGTGTTGCCAACAGGGCCAGCGCGCGCCGGCCGTGTTTTCGACCATTTCGAACCATTTCGAACAAAAACCAGAAGCAGTGGACTCCCGGCACGGCCCGCCCGAATCCATCTCCGGCGAAACCTGTGCCACCCGCGGTAACCGGCCTTGCACCGGGGTTTTCTTATATTTTACCTCACGAGTAAATTCGACCCGATGAGCCTCCTGTACGCTCTTCCGCACGGCCGGATACGGCAAGGCTGGCATTGGCGATGCACAACTCGATCCCTAATGTTAACGGTACCGATCGTAGTGCAATAAGGCGAGGCCGCGCTATTCCACGCGTATTTATCGTCGATGATCAGGATGTGATACGGCAAGGCGTGCGCCACATTTTGGAGAATGAAGATCAGTGGGAAGTCGTCGGAGAAGCCGCAAATGGAGCGGAAGCATTAAAGCTGATACCAAAGGCGGATCCCGACGCCATCATCATGGATATCACCATGCCGGTGATGAACGGCCTCGATGCCACCAGCGAACTGGTGAGGGCCAATCCGAGCTACAAAATTCTCATTTTGACCATGCACCAAGGCTCGAGCTTTCGGCAGTCGATAGAGCGTTCAGGCGCGAAAGGCGTGCTGACGAAAGCACAAGCCAGGGACGAACTTACGCCGGCGCTGAAAACAATCCTCGCCGGTCAAACCTACTTTCACTAGCCGAATTAAGATAAAACTGCGCGCTCCGCCGCAGCCTATCCTGAACACGCGCGCTTTCGCCGCCGCTGAATGCGTGCGCTTGCGATGGGACGCGCAGATTGAACGAGAAAACGAGGGATGAGCCAGGCTTAATCAGCCGTCATGAGATTCAGCAGGAATCGCGCCTGACGGACCAGATGTTCGGCGATCTCCGTTTTCACGACGTAAGCGTCGGCGCCGGCTTTTTGCGCCTGGTCTTTCATCACCTGGCTATCGTGCATCGTCAGAATGATAATTTTGGTTTGCGGAGCGATGCGGCGGATTTCCGCGGCGGCCTCGAGGCCATTCATGACCGGCATGCTGATATCGAGAATGACCAAGTGGGGATGCAGTTTCTTGACCTGTTCGACCGCCTGCTGCCCGTTTGCAGCTTCTCCGCAGATATCAAAACCCGTTTCGGCGGTGAAAATGCCGCAGACTCCGCGTCGAATAAATTCGTGATCATCGACCACGAGGATGCGAAATTGTGGAGACGCAGTCATTCTATAAATTTCTTTTTCTTTACCAGACTCGCAAAGTACCGACAGCGGGGCGCGACGGAAGCTAGCGGATCAGATAAGTTTGTGTGAAGTGATTTGTCAGTGTACCGGCTAATCCGTCGAACGCAAGGCCGGAAATGCCTTAGTACCGGCATGTGCACGCGCGAGCGTTGGAAGACGTCTCGCCTCTCATTCGCGTATGCGGTGTCATGGAAAAAGCACGCCCGCGAGCGCCGACACAAACAGCAATGTAGCCGTCTCGCCGCTGTTGTCCGTGGGCACCGGCAGCAGAAGCGCGCGGAAAAAATAGATCGTTCCGATAACGATGCAGGCAACGCTTAACCAGACAAGAGCGAACTTGAACCAGCGAACGACGCTATACCACAGCCGGCTGTTTTCGCGGATTTCTTTCAACGGCAGAACTCCCCCAACTGCCGGCAGGATACCCAGTACCCACCATCGCATGCCGTCAAAGACCAAGTCCTGCTGTATTTCGCTCAACAGATCGGTCGTCCAGAGCAAAACGATTGCAGCAATGGCAAACGCCAGAAACAGCAGCACGCGGGCCGCTTTGCCGTTCAGTTCCTCGAGGCGTCTGCGTAGTTCGTTGAGCCGCGGATCATCGGAAGCTTCTACCATGTGGGGCGAATTGTCTCCTACCGTGCCGCGCGATTCTACATCGGCTTCCGCCGAACCGTCTTGCCGGAGAGGTGCCGGGCTGAAGCCCGGCAAGACGCGCAAATCTACAGCAACTACAGATTCCTCGGCCCGCCACTGTTGATAGCAACAACGGCCAGGATTTGAATTCCTCCAGAGCCTGGTGATGACACCCGCCGCGTAGAGGCCGGCCGGGGAGCGAAGCCAGTTATCCCTCCGCCTACTGGTATTACGAACATCCTCATCGACTATCTCACGGCCAAATTCCCTCTGCTCCCCAATTAAGCTTCTTTTCGAATCGCCCCGCGGCCCCGCTTGCACCGCGCTGGGCGCACGAATACACGACTGCGCGGGGGGCGCGCGGCGACAAATTAGCGACAAGGCGCGCGAGCCGCTACAATGAAAGACGCAAAATTTTCATTCGTCTAATCGAAATATTGCGTTGGAGTTTTCCTGTGCGACCGCATAGATTTGCGTTCGTAAATCACTAGAGGAGGCCTTATCCGGACCGATGAAAAAATACAAGCTCGAATATATCTGGCTCGACGGCAAGAAGCCCATTCCCGAACTGCGGGGCAAGACCACCATCAGGCCGTTCGAACATCCGCCCACGCTGGCGGATCTGCCGACCTGGGGTTTCGACGGCAGTTCCACCATGCAGGCGGAAGGAAAAAGCTCGGATTGCCTGCTGAAACCGGTGGCGCTGTATCCCGATGCAGGGCGAAAAGACGGCTACATCGTTCTAAGCGAGGTCATGCTTCCCGACGGAACGCCGCATCCTTCGAACATGCGCGCCAAGATGGAAAACGATCCCGATTTCTGGGCCGGCTTCGAGCAGGAGTACTTCCTTTATAAGGATGGGCGGCCTCTTGGGTTTCCGGCGGAAGGTTATCCCGCGCCGCAAGGACCTTACTACTGCGGGGTGGGCTACAAATACATGGGCAGCGTCGCTCGGCAGATCGTGGACGAGCACCTCGACCTGTGTCTCGCCGCCGGCATCGATCATTCCGGGATCAATGCGGAGGTTGCCAAGGGCCAGTGGGAGTTCCAGATCTTCGGCAAAGGCTCAGCCAAAGCCGCGGACGATACCTGGACGGCTCGTTACCTGATGATGCGCCTCTGCGAGAAATACGAAGTTGATTTCGTCTTATATTGCAAGCCCATTCGCGGCGACTGGAACGGATCGGGCATGCACACCAATTTCTCGACCAAGTACATGCGCGAAGTGGGCGGCAAGGAGTATTTCGAAGCGCTGATGAAGGCGTTCGAAGCGACCATTCCCGACCATATCGCGGTGTACGGTCCCGACAATCACCTGCGGCTGACAGGGCTGCACGAAACGCAGGCAATCGACAAATTCACTTACGGCCTCTCCGATCGCGGCGCTTCGATCCGCCTGCCGGTGAATTTCATTAAAAACGGATACAGGGGATATCTGGAAGATCGCCGGCCAAACGCCGAGGGCGATCCTTATCAGATCGTTACGCGCCTTTTGAAGACCATCAACAGCGTGCCCAAACCCGCTCACCAGACCGTGGCCGCGGACTAGCATTCGCGGGCAGCACGGGCCGGCGGCAAACCTGCCTCGGCCCGTACTGCCCGGTTTTCTCCGGCTGCCTTACCCCATTCCCCCGATGTCATTTTTGCCCGTGCGAACTAGCGTAGAGAGGCCAAGCCTGCACAGCCCGGGAGGCAAAAATGGGATGGGTCAACGAACTGTCGCAAGTATTGCAGAAATATTCGGGAGAAAAGGCCCAGGCGGCTGAAGCTCCCCAGGATTCGGCGCCGCACCAGGATTTCGACAAAGTGGCGCAGGCTGCGCCGCGTTCCGCACTGGCCGACGCGATCGCCGAAGCGTTCCGGTCGAACAGCACGCCGCCATTCGCGGAAATGATTGCGCACCTTTTCACTCAATCGAGCGGCGAGCAAAAAGCCGGCATTCTCAATCGCCTGCTCTCCTCTGGAGGTCCGGATTTTCTCACGCAGGCAGCGGGCACAGGCATGCTCGCAAAGCTGGCGGAAACTCTTGGCGCCAGCCAGCAGGTCACCCCGGAGAAAGCGCAGCAGGTAGCGCCGGAAGCTGTGAAGCAGCTCGCCGATCGCGTGCAACACGCCAATCCCTCGATCATCGAAATGGCCGGCGAATTCTATGCGCAGCATCCGGCACTGGTGAAGACCCTCGGCGCGGGCGCGCTGGCGCTGGCCATGTCCAAAATGTCACGCCGCGCCGCCTGATTTCGCCGACTCCCGTAAAAGCAGATCCCTCGTCATTCGCGCTCATGAAGACATGAGCGCGAATTTCCTCGTGATGACAGCATATGGCAGCCTGGACGCTGGGCCGCGCCATCGGTGGCAGATGGCAGTGATAGGGATGCTGAGGCAAAAAGCACGACGGTCACCCAACGGTGGCGCTCCTGATGACAGCGGAGCAGTTGGCCTTTCTGTGACACCTCTGCTCGTGTA
>DASRHB010000017.1:0-423417 GCA_035650755.1 Candidatus Acidiferrales bacterium | reverse complement strand
GCAAAGCGCGTGCATTCAGAATAAGCTGCCGCGGGACCCGAGGCTTTTCCTCCGTTCAAGAAAAGCCCAAATCCTTCGCCAACCAAAACCATCGCCGCCCCCCGCCCCCGGCTTGTCATCCCGAGGAAGTTTGCCCGCATGGCATGCGGGCAAACGACGAGAGATCTGCTTTTGGTACCCTGCAAATTCCTGCCAGTTGCCGCATAATTCCCCTTCGCCGCGAACGTCATCGATACCGGGCCTTCGCAGCGCACAAAAAAGCCGCGGAGGAGTCCATGGAAAATCGGGAAATCGCGCGCATCCTGCGCGAAACCGCGCAACTGCTGGAGATCGACGGCGCCATCATCGGCCGCTACCGCAGCTACGAGAAAGCCGCCGAACTGATCGCCAGCCTCGCCGAGTCCATCGAAGCCATGGCCCGCGAGCCGGAAAAGCTCGAGGAACTTCCCGGCATCGGCGAACGCATGGCCGAGCACATCCGCGAAATTCTCTCCACCGGCGATTACGCCTTGCGCAAAAAGCTGCTGCAGAAATATCCCCTCACCATGCTCGAGCTGCTCACCCTTCAATCGCTCGGACCGAAAAAGGCGCTGATTCTTTGGCGCGAATTCAAATGCTGCACCGTGGCGCAACTCGAAGAGATTGCGCGCGCGGGCAAACTGCGCGATCTGGCCGGCTTCGGCGAAAAAACCGAGCAGAACATCCTCAAGGCCATCGAAATTTTCAAAAAGACCGCCGGTCGTTTCCTGATCACCCCCGCCGAACACGAAGTCGAAAAGCTCGTCGCCTACATTCAGCGTTACGGCAAAGCCATCAAATCCATTACGCCGGCCGGTTCGCTGCGCCGCTGGAAAGAGACCATCGGCGACCTCGATCTGCTGCTGACGCACACGCCCGAAACCAAACCCGACGAACTCGAAAAAATCAAAAACCACATTCTCGGCTACGGCGAACTCGAGCAGGTGCTTGCGCGCGGCGAAAACAAGGTGAGCTTTCGCGTCGCCAAAGGAATGCAGGTGGACGTCCGCCTGCTCCATCCGGAAAGCTACGGCGCGGCTCTGATCTACTTCACCGGTTCGAAAGAGCACAACGTCTCGCTGCGCGGGCGCGCGTTGAAAATGGGTTACACGCTGAACGAATACGCGCTCGCGACGCTAAAAGAAGAAAGGCGCGTTGCTGGCGCGAGCGAAGAAGAAGTCTATGCGAAACTCAAGCTCGACTTTATCCCGCCCGAGTTGCGCGAAAATTGCGGCGAAATCGACGCTGCGGCGGAACATCGCCTGCCCAAACTGATCGAGCTATCCGACCTGCGCGGCGATCTGCAAATGCACACCACCGAAAGCGACGGCCGCCATTCCATCGAGCAGATGGCGCAAGCAGCGCGACAAAAAGGATACGAATACGTGGCCATCACCGACCACAGCAAGGCCGTGACCGTCGCCAATGGCATGGACGAAAAGCGCACCTTGGCGCACGCGCGTGAAATTCGCAGCACGAAAGTGAATGGCATTCGCCTGCTCGCCGGCATCGAGGTGGATATTCTTAAAGACGGCAAACTCGACCTGCCGAATGAAGTGCTGGCCGAACTCGATATCGTCGTCGCCTCCATACATTCATTCATGAGCATGGAGCGTGCGGAGATCACCGAGCGCATGCTGGCGGCCATCGAGAATCCCTGCGTGCAGATCATCGGCCATCCCACCGGGCGCATTCTGCTGCGGCGCGATGCCATGGCCTACGATATGGAGAAAATTCTCGATGCGGCTGCGCGCCACGCAGTCGTGATGGAATGCAACGCGGCGCCCGACCGGCTCGACCTGAAAGACGCCTATCTCCGCATGGCCAAGGACCGCGGTGTGCGCATCGCGATCTCTACCGACGCACATTCCATCAAAAACCTCGAACTGATGCGCTACGGCGTGCAGATGGCGCGGCGCGGCTGGATCGAAAAGAAAGATGTCGTGAACGCGCTGCCGCTGGAAAGAATGCTTGCCGCACTGCGCCAAAAGCCCGGCGCCGTCTCTTCGAAACGCGCCGCCGCCACCCCGCACCCATAGTCTCGTTCGCGCTCTTAAATCGCCCATGTCATCATCACCAGGAAATTTGCGCTCATTTCGTCACCAGCGCGAATGACGAGGGATCTGCTTTGCGGTTTTCTGCAGTTACCTGGCACCGCCAATCCTTCCTCTGCTCGTTCATGTAGCCGCCGGGCTTCAGCCCGGCGGGGTTCCTCTTGCGAAATGCTGGGCCTAATCCGCTATCATTGCGGCATTTCCCATCCGAAAGACAGCCCGTTAAGCCATCTAAGGCACGGGTTCAAGGAGGATAATGTGAGGACGATCCTGATCGTTTCCCTGGCTGCATTTGCGCTTCTCGTACCCGTGCGCTCGCACGCTCAGACCACCGCTGCCGCGAAGCCCGCGACCCGCGACATCAAGATCATCTCCAGCGCCGGGGCGCGCGCGCTGGTGGACGCCTGTTCGGCCTGGGCCGAACAGAATAAGCAGACCGTGGCCATCGCGATTCTCGATTGGGGCGGCAATCTAGTCGAGTCCCACGCCATGGAAGGTGCGCCGATGAACGCCATCGACACGGCTCTGCTGAAAGCAAAATCGGCACTGCGCTGGCGCCGCGCAACCTCCGAGACCAATAAAATTGTCCGTAGCGGCGAAAATCTGGCCCCCACCTTTATGCGCGATTTCCCGCAGCCGGGGGCGCTGCCCATCATCGTCGATGGGCAAGTGGTCGGAGCGATGGGCGTCTCCGGAGCGGATGGCGAGAAATGCGCCCAGGCGGCCATCGACTCCGTCTTCAAAGGACAACGGAACACTTCGTCAAGGTAGCGATTAGCAGTATGATGGGCCCACGCCTTTGGGGAACTGCGAACACTTGCATCAGACCGGAAATTGAAGCATAAGAATCAGCACGGGTCCTGCCTAAAGCGCGGAAGGAGGTCTGACATGAAAAAGAGGGCTTTCTATTCTGTTGTGGTGATCGTGCTGGGCGTGCTGCTGGCCACTACGCTGACCGGAGTGCGCGCCGCCCAGGACAGCAAGACCGTTAAAGTCGGCCCAAACGATATCGGCGGCGTGGTGACGAGTTCGAAAGGTCCCGAAGCCGGCGTCTGGGTGATTGCTGAAACCACCGATCTGCCTACAAAATTCGTGAGGATCGTCGTCACCGACGACCAGGGGCGCTATCTGGTGCCCGATCTTCCCAAGGCCAGCTACAACGTATGGGTTCGCGGCTACGGCCTGGTGGATTCACAAAAAGTCACTTGTGGCCCGGGCAAAACGCTCAACCTGAAAGCAGTGCTTGCCCCCGACAAAAAAGCCGCCGTCGAATACTATCCCGCGCTCTATTGGTTCTCCCTGCTGCAGATTCCTCCCAAGAGCGACTTCCCCGGCACAGGGCCGAGCGGCAACGGAATCTCCAGCAATATCAAGAGCCAGGGGCAGTGGATTCGCGAAGTCGTGAATACGGACGGCTGCACCGGCTGCCATCAGATGGGCGACAAAGCCACGCGTGAAATCCCCGACATGATCATGCACCACTCGAAAGATTCGACTGCCGCCTGGCAACGCCGCATCGAATCCGGCCAGGCCGGCGCGCAGATGGCTTCGCGCTTCAACATGGTCGGCTCCAAGCGCGCGGCGGCAATGTACGCCGATTGGACCGACCGCATTGCTAAGGGCGAACTGCCCGATGCCGCGCCGTCGCGCCCTCAAGGCAAAGAGCGCAACGTCGTGGTCACCATGTGGGACTGGGCCGACCCCAAGGTTTATCTGCACGACGACATCTCCACCGACAAGCGCAATCCCACCGTCAACGCCAACGGCCCGATCTACGGCGCGCTCGAAGAGAGCGGCGATTACCTGACGGTGCTCGATCCGGTACACAACTCCACCAGCAAAATCAATCTCATCGTGCGCGATCCGCAGACTCCGAGCTCTGCCGATACCCCGCCGCTCGCGCCTTCTCCGTATTGGGGCGACGAGAAAATCTGGGATAGCAAGACTACGGTGCACAGCTTCGCCATGGATAAGCAGGGCCGCGTGTGGGCTGCGGCGCGGGTTCGCAAACCCGAAACTCCCGCATGGTGCCAGGGCGGCGCCGAAAATTCCTCCGCGAAGTTGATGCCTATCAAACAGGGTCAGCGCGGCCTGGAACTCTACGATCCCAACACCAAGAAGCTGACGGCGATCGACACCTGCTTCACCTGGGGTCACGTCAATTTCGACAAAAACGACGTGCTCTGGTCTTCGTTCGGGCCAACCGGAATCGAAGGCTGGTTCGACACCAGGATTTGGGATAAGACCCACGACGAAAAGAAAGCTCAGGGCTGGAGCGCGTTCGTGCTCGACTTCAACGGCAACGGCAAGCGCGATGCTTACACCGAGCCCGGCCAGCCGGACGATCCAAGCAAAGACAAGCGCATCAACGTGACCTTCTACGGGGTCACGCCCGCGCCCGACGGCTCGATCTGGGGCACTTCGATGGGTTTCCCCGGCGCGCTGGTTCGCTTCATTCCCGGCTCGCATCCGCCGGAGACCGCGCTCGCCGAATATTACGAAGTGCCGTGGAATAACCCGAAGGCGTCGGTGCAGGGCTATTCGCCGCGCGGACTCGACGTAGACAGCAAAGGCGTGGTGTGGACGGTGCTCTCCAGCGGACAGTATGCGAGCTTTGACCGCAGCAAGTGCAAAGGTCCGCTCAACGGCCCCAAAGCTACCGGACAGCACTGCCCCGAAGGCTGGACGTTGTACACTTTCCCCGGCCCGAACTACAAGGGCGCGGTGGAAAATGGCAGTGCCGAATCGGCGTATTACAACTTCGTCGATGTATATGACACGCTCGGCTTGGGCAAAGACACGCCGGTCGCGACCGGCAATCTCTCCGAAGGCGTGCTCGCGCTGGTGGACGGCAAGTTCCTGACGTTGCGCGTGCCTTACCCGATGGGCTATTACGCAAAGGGATTCGACGGCCGTATCGACGATCCCAAAGCCGGCTGGAAGGGCAAGGGACTCTACACGCCGATCTCCACGCGGGCGCCTTTCCACATGGAGGGCGGCAAAGGAACTACGAGCAAGCTCGTCAAGTTCCAGATGCGGCCCGACCCGCTCGCCGACTGACAACAAACATCTGCGCTTAAATAAAAAATGCGCGCCGCCATTTTTGGCGGCGCGCATTTGCATTTTCGGAAAAGCAGATCCCTCACCACCGTCCTAAAATTCGGCCCGGTTTCGGGATGACGATCCTTGCAGTGGCACAGCATGGAGTGGCTGCGCCACGCTCACTTCCAGGGCATGAGCGAAGCATGGATCACGTCCGGCACGCCGTGGCCGCCGACAGATTTGATGGCGAGATCGACATCTTTCAGGCCAAACGTGTGCGTCGTAATCCTCTCGAGCGGAAAGCGGCACGAGGCAATTTGCTCGAGCGCCAGTTCGCAAGCCTTGTAGCTGTGGCCGCGCGCGCTTTTCACCGTCACGAATTTCAACGTTAGCTTCGCCAGCGGAAAGTTGGGAAATTCCTTCAACTCGCCCTGCACCACGATCGTCCCCGCCTTGCGCTTGAGCGCATCGATGCCGAGCAGAATCGGCATCGTTCCCGCGCCAGCACTGCAATCAAGGACAACATCCACGCCCCTGCCATTCGTGATCTCCATGATGCGCGCGAGAGGATCTTCTTTCTGCACATCGATCACGTAATCGGCGCCCAGAGCTTTGGCCACTTCCATGCGCGCGCGGTCTTTGGAGGTGCCGGTCACGATGATGAGCGTTGCGCCCGCCTGCTTGCAGATGACCGTTTGAGACAGGCCTTGCTGGCCAGGACCTTCAATGAGCACGCTCGAGTTGTAGCCCACGCCGCCATCGAAGAGCGACCATTCGACCCCATTCGCCATAGGCGTGACCAGGCCCGCCAGTTCGGGCGAAACCCCTTTGGGTACGTGATGCACCACGGCGTTCCACGGCAGGTACATGTACTGCGCAAAGCCGCCCCACAAATGCGGCGCCTTTTCCGAGCTGGTGTAACCGTAGCGAATGGCGTCGGGGTTATACCGCCAGTCGGTGTTTTCGCAGTGGCGATACTGGCCCAGATGACACCACTCGCATTTGCCGCACATGACGTAGTGTTCGACAAAAACGAGGTCGCCTTCTTTAAAGCCTTTGCGCCGGGTAAATTCGCTCCCCGCCTTGGCAATATGTCCGATATTTTCATGTCCCATAATTACGGGAGCGTTCGAGGGAGGTGTGGCATACATCTTCACGTCGGTGCCGCAGATGCCTCCGACCTCCATTTTCAGCAGAGCGCTATCCGGAGGGATTTCCGGCATGGGAAAATCGCGGAATTCAGTCTTGCTTGGGCCGACTCGAACAGCGGCTAAAACTTTTTCCAATGCCTCCTCCCGAAGGAAAAGCACATCCCTCACCGCCGTCCAAAAAAGGCCGAGTTCGGGATGACGACCGCCTTTTGGCAACTGAGAAAGACGATTGCAGTCAAAAGGTCACTGCGTCGGAACCACGGGACCTGTGCCCTTCAGTTGCCGCCCCGCACGCACGTCTTCCGCATAGTCGGAAATGGCGTCAAAAGTAATCCGTGCCACATTCGCATAGTTCTCGACGTATGAGTTTAGGTTAGTCGCGGCATAGCCGATCGCGCCGTGAACCATGCGCATGCGTCCGTCGAGCCAGGGGCCGCCGCCGAGTCCGCCGAGCACCGGGATCGCAACAGCAGCGGCGACTGCCGCGCCGGCGACCGCGCCGGAGTTGGTGAAATCGAGTAATGACGCACCCGCGTCTTCAAGGCGCTTTGCCTCGTCCACCAGTCGTGCTGTCGCTTCCGCGGGCGCTTGTGCCGCGGGTTTCGAGTCCGCGCTGTACGGCAGGCCATAGCGCAACGCGGTCTGCGGCGTGATTCCAAACTGCGCGAATACAGGGATGCCTGCGCGCGCGATGGCGCGCACGGCATCGGGAAAATCGGCCGCGCCGTCAAGTTTAACCATATCGGCGCCGCCTTCCTTCGCCAACAGAATTGCGGCGCGTACCGCGCTTTCGGTGCCTTCCTGGAGCGGCCCGAACGGAAAATCGCAACTCACCAGCGCCCGCTTCACGCCACGGCGAACGGCCTTGCAGACGATAAGCATTTCGCTCATGGTGATTTCCAGCGGGCTCGAGTGTCCCCAGAGATTCACGCCGACTGTATCGCCGACCGAAACAATATCGACTCCGGCGCGATCGACAATTTGGGCGATCTGATAATCCCAGGCGACCACGCCGACGATCTTGCGCCCCTCGCGCTTCATCTGATGAAGCACAGGAATGGTGACGCCTGACTCCTCTGGCTGCATCTAGTCCTTGCCTCTCAAACCCTTTCGAGCACAAACGAAAAGCAGATTCCTCGGCCGCCCTTGAGGCGGCAAAGCCTAAGTAGCTCTCGGCTCAGTCGGCCTCGGAATGACGACCTTAGGCATTTCCAGCATTCTTTTACAGGTTCAGGAAATCGTATTTCGCATGCGCGCCGCGAGCGCCCGCGACTGCTGACCTCGATGGCGTGCCCGCGTTTTCCCAGCGGCCGGCGATGGGTTGCCCGCAGTCGGGACAGACGCCATTCTGCAGGCGATTCTCCGTAACGTCATGCCAGGAACGCCGGATCAGAACGCTGCCGCATTGCGGACAAACAGTATTCGCGCCGTCGGAAAAGATATTGCCCTCATAGACGTAATGCAAGCCGGCTTCGCGGGCAATCGATCGGGCGCGGTGCAGGGTTTCGGGGGGAGTGCGCGGCTTATCCTGCAATTTAAAATCAGGATGGAATGCGGTGAAGTGCAAGGGCACGTCGGGGCCGAGATGCTCGAGAATCCATTCCGCGAGACGGCGGGTCTCGCCGGGATCGTCGTTGAGCGCCGGGATCATGAGATTGGTGATCTCGAACCAGACATTGGTTTCGTTTTTGAGCCACTGCAGCGTTTCGAGCACGGGCTGAAGGTGCGTGAGCGTGATCTTGCCGTAGAAATTTTCGGTAAAAGCTTTCAGGTCGATATTGGCCGCGTCCACACGATCGTAAATATCGTGGAACGCTTCGCGGGTGATGTAGCCGTTGCTGACCATGACCGTGCGCAGGCCAAGCTCTTTCGCCGCTCGGCAGATGTCGATGACGTATTCGCCCCAGATGGTCGGCTCGTTGTAGGTAAAAGCAATCGACGGGCAGCCGTAACGGATCGCGAGCTGCGACACGTCCTGCGGAGGGATGTGCGTCGAATGCACCTGATCGCTGCGGGATTTCGAGATGTCCCAGTTCTGGCAGAAAAAGCAGCCCATGTTGCAGCCGGCGGTGCCCAGGGAAAAGACTTTTGTGCCGGGCAGGAAATGGTTCAGCGGCTTTTTCTCGATGGGATCGATCTGGAGCGCCGCGGGGGAGCCGTAGCCGAGGCTATAAAGCTTGCCGCCCTGATTCATGCGGATGAAGCAGAAGCCGTTCTGCCCTTCTCCGATGTGGCAGTGGCGCGGGCAAAGATAGCAGTGCACGCGGCCGTTTGCTTCAGGTTCCCACCAACGGGCCTCGTGAAGGGCCTCGGAGTTGTGGCAAAAATCGTGCATCGGGTGGGGGGTACCCCCTATTTTTTGCACAAGGATGTCAAAACAAGCTACTTACGCTGCAAAATCGCACAACGATATCAATCGGAAGCACTTACTCATTTTTTGCGGCGGATGAGCCATGATGCACGCTCTTCATTCGAATGCTCGACGTGCGCTCCTGGTTCGTATCGTGCTTCGGCCAAGGAAATCGGTCGCACTGCCGCTTTCGTTTTTGCTTACCATTTTAGCAAATGGGTCAATGCGTACGAGAGCGATAAACCAAAAGCAGATCCCTCGGGCCGCCTTTTCAGCGGCGAAAATGAATGTCTTTTTCTCCGGCGGCCCTCGTGATGACAACCGATGACACCCGGCCCGGCAGCCAAAGCTGGCGTAACGCGATTTACTGAGAACGATATACTTCGGTCCAGGCGAGGAATTCGGCGAGGCGGCGGCGTTCACGCCAGAGGAGCCGCAGAAAGCGCGACGCCGTTGGCGGTTCGGCTTCGGGACCGAAGAAGGTTTCCATACGCCAGCGCAAATAGGGACTTCTCCACGGCCGCACGCGGTGCCCTCGCGAGACTTTCCAATAGTAGGCGAGCATGCGGAGCATGGTAGCCGAGATTATGGGAGCGGGTTAGCGGCTGTCAAAGACAAACCACGTAAGAAATAGCAGCGCTTGAAGACTGGCAGCGGCATCTATCGCGGCTAAGCTGACGCGCACGAAAGAGTTGACTCTTCGTATTTTCCAGGGCCCATTTCATTCGTCGGGAAGATGCCATGCTGCGCAATCCACTTGAACGATTCCTCGAACATCTCTCTGGTGTAGGGTTCGAAAACAATCCTCTCCCCGGGCCCCCACCGGCGCGTGTCCATCGTTTCGTGAAAGCGCCTGGGGAATTCATTTTTATAGTAATGGGTGTACAGGTCGGGACGCAGATCGATATCGCGTTGCGCTTTTCGCAATGCGCGGAAGTATTTCTGCACGTCGCCGGAGGACGAACCTGAAGCTACCATGGAAGCCATCATGAACGTGGTATCGATGATCTTCCGGAAACCGAGTTGCTCTGCAAAATAGTAGGAGCCGCTAAAAAGCGCAGCGGCCGGGATCTTGCGATCAATAAGGAGTTCCATTCGGCTGAAGATCATCCCATCGGCAAACGACAATTTCAGGTCAGACGGTTTGATATAAGGCTCGAGGGCTTGGATCGTTGAGTAATGGCTGCCGGATTGGTACCCAACCGCAATCGGGACATCGGCCAGTTCGCAAGGATTTCGAATGTGCGATTCGGGGGCCACAAAAACACCCGACGGCGAAACTGAATATGCATCAGCGTAAAGCTTGCCTTGTCCATTCGAAGCGGCGACGTTTACAGTCCAATGGCAAGCGCAACTTACATTCGAGGTGTGACCTTGTTGGTAGAGTTGATATGCGCCCACCTTATCGCCGAGGTTGTGATTGCCAGCATCGCTGGAATTCATCCGCTCGCGAAACTCGTAGTCCAGCCCCTCGATGGCGAAGTACCCTTTCTCCTGAGCCACCCACTCTTGCAAGCGAAAATGAGGCTGTATGATGAACTTGCCCATGACGTCTCCTCCTGCAGCCAAGCGCTTTCAGCCAGAACAAAAGCAAACTCACGTAGAGGCGGCCTGAACTTTAGTGCCGTAGGCAAGGCTGGTGTACCAATTGCCGCGGCCCTGAGGCGTCAGGTCGAAGAAGTGCCAGATGGGGTTGAGCAGGTCGATGCCGCGCTCCTTGACGTCCTGCGCCATCCAGGGATGAGCAGTGTAGAAGTGGCGCAAGGTGCCGTCGGCATCGCGGGTGAAGACGGAAACGGCGGAATCCTGCCGGCCTTCGCGATCTTCGCTGCCAAAATCGTATTTGAACGTGCCGTTGCCGGCACTGAGCAGGCGCAGCCTTTCCCAGCCTCGCGCGCGGGCGTGGGCGCGCAGAGTCGGAAGATCGGCAGCGGCAACGACGGCGAAGTCGAGATTTTGAGCGAGGTGATGGGCGACGCCGTTAAAGCCGTCGATCCAGGCGGTACACATGGGGCAAGGCTTCGTCTGCAGCTTTCCATACATCAGGTGATAGATGACGAGCGAGCGATTGGGCGCGGTGAAGAGTTCACTGAGGCGGAGGGCACGGACGGGCGCGTCACCCGCGCTGAGGTCCGGCGGGCCCTCTTCAAATTGATAGTCCTGAATCGCCGCGCCCTGCGGCAGATGGCGGCGCAACTCGGCGACACGTTCGCGCTGGCGCATAAGTTCGATTTCGGCAAGGCGAAGCTCCTCTCGCTGGGCGAGGTATTCGGCCGATTCGTTGGTTAGATTGGTTTGCCGGAAGGTTCCATCGAGCATTGTGCGTACGATCATCGTTATCTCCGCGCGCCATTCTCTCTCCACTGAGCCGGGAGATGCAATCGGGAGGGCCCGCGCCAGAACAGACCACAATTTGGCCGGCAGCGATACAATACGGCTCTGCTGCAGCAGGCCCGCGGACTTCCGCATTATGGGAGGTGCATTATGGGAACCAATGCAGTTGCTAGCGCCCCGGCCAGTGCGCAAGTAACCACGATCGCGAGTCCGCAAGCACTCCTGGTCTGGGCCATTCCAATCGTGTATCCCTTCTCGCTGCCGGCCATATTCCGCAGCGCGGAATTAATGCGAACGAACATGGCCTTGGGAAGCACTCTTTTAGCGCTGGCCATCGCCAGTTCGGTAGCGGGACCTGTGGCCGGATGGCTGGCGCTGAATTATCTGGATCGCAACGGCTTTGAGCGCAGCCGAAACCGCTTGCTGGTGCACGGCGCACTGCTCGCCGCAATCACCCCGCCGCTATTCAGCGAAATGCGCAAGATCAGCAACAATCAGTTGATGGCCTGGTACGTGGCAGCCGCTTTGACCGCGCTCGCCGCGTTTGTGCCGGGCTCCGAAACACGAACCGCCTCAACAGCCAGGTTCCGCCCCGTTCACGCCGGTTCCGCTCTTGTGCTGGCGACGTTTGCTCTCGCTCATATTTTCAATCACTCCGTGGCTATCGTTAGCCTGGAGGCAAACAGGACAGTGTTGACGGCACTGAGGCTCGCTTACCGGCAGGACGTGGCCCAAACGATTTTGATTGCGGCAGTGGCGGTCCAGGTCTTCACCGGGCTCGCGATGGTCTGGAAATATTATCTTCGACGAGCGGCGCCGCTCCGCAACCTGCAACTAATTTCGGGACTGTACCTCGCGATCTTTCTTATCAGCCACTTGATTACGGTATTCACCACCCGGAGCCGCGGGATCGACACGGACTTCGTGTGGGCTTCTCATGCTCCCGGCGGCCTGCTCGCGAGCTTATCGTCCGTCTCCTTGCTGCCACGCTATTCGCTGGCCGTACTGGCGGTCTTCGTTCATCTGGCCTGTCAAGCAAGGTGGAATCTCGGCAGGGTCCTTTCCCACTCCGCAGCCCGGGTTGTGTCATACAGCGTGATGGCTCTGGGCGTGGCCACCAGTTTCGTTATAGGCCTCGCCGCCTGTGGTGTGCATTTGGTGAAGTAATCAGAGAGTTGCATCACACTGCCATCGGCGCGGTTGCTCGGTTCCGCTAGCTCCAGCCCATGCGGTGGCGGAGCGACGTGATGTGGGCGACGTGATGTTTGCCGTGCCAGGAGTAGGTCGTCAGCACGTCGTCGAGGGTCATAGTGCCGCGTTCGGGATGCTTGAGGCGGCGCGCGAAATCTTCAATCGACATGCCGCGCAGCAGGATCACCCAGCGCTCGTGCAGCGCTTCGAGCAGAGTGAGCGAGACATCGATCGGCGTCTCCTGCGAATCCCTTAGTTTTGCCCAGAGCGCTTCGTCATAGGCCTTGATGGCCGGCTCCTCTTCGGTGAGAGCCAGCTTGAAACGCACGTAGGAGTTCATGTGGCTATCGGGCAGATGGTGAACGAGCTGGCGCACGGTCCAGCCGCCGGGGCGATAGGGGGTGTCAAGTTGCTCGGGAGACAATCCGGCGACGGCGGATTTCAGGCGATCGGGCGTTAGCGCGACGGCTTCGATAGCCTCGCGGCGTTCATCGGGATTGAGTAAGGATTTTGAAGGGCATTTGCCGATCGGGTAACGGAGATCTTGCATATGTTTCCTCGCTGGCGATATCAATCGCGCCACACAAGAATACAGGAAAAACCTCAGGTCTCCCCAAAAGGCGCGGCGAGCTGAGCTACAAAAATGCGCCCGCGCCAAAAAAACCCACAAGAATGAGGGATTCTTCGCTTCGCTCAGAATGACAACATGCGTCAGGTGTCGTCATCGATTTGCTTTCCTTGCTGATTTCGCTCTCGCGCCCGGCGCGGCCGCGGGGGCTTTCAAGGAGGCGAGCTCGGCTTTGGCGGAATCGAAAAATTGCTGCACGATTTTGCGCGCGGCGGCATCGAGCATGCGCTGTCCCACCGAAGCGATAACGCCGCCGACCTGCGCTTCGCCGGAATAGGTGAGTTCGGTGCCGGCGGCGGTTGGCGTGAGCTCGATGCGGCCCTGGCCTTGGACGAATCCGGGCAAGCCCTTGCCATCCATTTTCAGGACTAACGAATGCGGCGGTTTTTTCTCGGCAAATTCAAGAGAGCCGGCGTATTTCCCGGTAATTGCGGCGATTCCGAATTTGACGGCGGCCTTGAAGCGATCCGGGCCGTCGGGCTCGAGGCGTTCGCAGCCGGGAAGCAACTTGGCAAGCCGCGAAGAATCGGTGAGGAGCAACCAAACTTCGTCCGGTGATGCGGGCAGGCTGATTGAGCCCGCAAGCTTCACGCCCTGCCTCGCGATGGCCCGCCGCGGGCCGCTTCGATGGCGCGCGAAATCGCCCGGCGTGTGAAGACGCGGGCCATTTCGCGGCGATATTCGCCGGAGGCGTGGAGGTCGGAAAGCGGCTCGACGCCTTCGGTAGCGCCGCGGGAAGCGTCTTCAATCAATTTGTCGGAAATCGTTTTGCCGGTGAGGGCGCGTTCGACGGCTTCGGCGCGAAAGGCCTTCGCCGCGAGACCGGTGATTCCGATGGCAGCTCGCTCGATGCTCTTGCCGCCCTCGCCGAGCAGAATATTCGCGGCAACGCCGACAATGGCAAATCCCGAGGCAGGCTGATGCAGCTTCTCATATGCGGCGCCGGAGAGTTCGGTGCGCGGAGCGACACGGATCTGCGTGAGGATTTCACCGGGATGAAGCTGCGTGGTGAGCATATCCACGAAGAAATCGCGCGCGGCAATCGTGCGCGTGCCGGAGGTATTCGCAGCGATCAATTCGGCATCGAGCGCGAGAATGGCGGCCGGATAATCGGCGCCGGGATCGGCATGCGCCAGGCTGCCGCCGATCGTGCCGCGATTGCGCACCTGCACGTCGCCGATCTGCGACGCGGTTTGGCAAAGCAGCGGACATTTCGTGGCGAGCAGCTCGGAATTTTCGATTTCGGAATGGGTGGTGAGCGCGCCGATGGCGATCCGGCCGTTTTCTTCGCGGATGTAGCTCATGCCGCGAAGGTGGCCGATATCAATGACGTAGCGAGGCGCGGCCAGGCGCAGTTTCATCAGAGGCAAGAGGCTGTGGCCGCCGGCGAGCAGTTTGGCTTCGTCGCCGTGGCGCTCGACCAGGCGCAGGGCCTCGTCGAGTGTTTTGGGAGCGTGATATTCGAACGCTGCAGGAATCATTGCACCCTCCGGCCATTTTTGTGCATGAGCTGCCACATTTTCTCGCGCTTGAAAGGCATGTCCACGTGGTGAATCCCAAATGGCGCAAGCGCATCCGCGACCGCGCCGGCGAGCGCGGGCGTGGCGCCGATGGTGCCGGCTTCGCCGACGCCTTTGACGCCGAGCGGGTTCACCGGTGTGGGCGTCACGGTGCGTTCGGTTTCGATCCAGCACATATCGGAGGCGCGAGGCAGTGCGTAGTCCATCAGCTCGCCGGTGATGAGCTGGCCCTGCTCATCGTAAACAGCCTCTTCGAATATGGCCTGACCGACGGACTGAACGATGCCGCCCTGCACCTGGCCTTCGACCAGGAGCGGGTTGATGACGTTGCCGCAATCATCGACCGCAACGTAGCGCACGATTTTGACGTCTCCGGTTTCCGCGTCAATCTCGACAACGCAGATGTGCGTGCCGAAGGGATAGGTAAAATTGGCGGGCTCGAAGAAGGTGGTGGCTTCGAGGCCGGGTTCCATATCCGCCGGCAAAGTCTTGGCAACGTAAGCGGCGGACACCGCCTGGCCAAAGGCGACAGATTTTTTCGGCGATTCCTTGGCAAAAATCTTGCCGTCGGCGAAAACCATGCGTTCCGGTTTGGCTTCGAGGATGTGCGCGGCGATGCGCGCGAGCTTGTCTTTAACCTTCTGCAGCGATTTGTAAACGGCGGTGCCGCCGACAGCCGTGGCGCGGCTGCCGAAAGTGCCGATTCCGTACGGAACGATGGAAGTATCGCCGTGCACGACCTGAATCTGACTGGGATCGATTCCTAAAATGTCTGCGCCCATCTGGGCAAAAGAGGTTTCCTGGCCTTGTCCGTGAGGAGACGAGCCGGTCATGACGGCGACGCGCCCGGTGGGTTCGACGCGCACCGTGGCTGATTCCCATCCGCCCGCGGGCATGGCGCTCGACGGACCCATTCCGCAAATCTCCACGTAAGTAGACACGCCGATGCCCATGTAGCGGCCCTGCTTGCGGAGCCTGGCTTGATCCTGGCGGAGCTTTTTGTAATCGGCGACTTTGAGCGCGAGATCGAGCGCTTTCTGGTAATCGCCGCTGTCATAGATCAAGCCGGTCGGCGTTGCATAGGGAAAATCCTTCGGCTGCGGGAAATTCTTGCGGCGAATCTCGACGGGATCTTTTTTCAACTCCGCGGCGACGATATCCATCACGCGTTCAATAAGGTATGTGGCCTCGGGCCGGCCCGCGCCTCGATAAGCGTCGGTCGCCATTTTGTTCGTGAATACGCCGGTAATCTCCATGCGGGCGGCGGGAATCTTGTAACAGCCGGTCATCATCAGGCCGGTGAGAGTGGGAATGAGGGGCGTGAGTAACTGGTAGTAAGCGCCGAGATCGGCGATTACGTGGCAGCGCAGGCCAAGAATAGTGCCGTCTTTTTTGACGGCGACTTCGAAATCATCGATCTGGTCGCGGCCGTGGATGGTGGCCTGGAAATTTTCGCGGCGCGATTCGGTCCACTTTACCGGCTTGCCAAGTTGAATCGCGAGGTAGGCGACGAGCGCTTCTTCGGGGTAGACGTTGAGCTTGCTGCCAAAGCCGCCGCCCACTTCGGGCGCGACGACGTGCACCTGGGTTTCCGGAAAATTCAGCATGGAGGCGATTTGCGTACGCAGAAGATGCGGGATCTGCGTGGCGCTCCAGACAGTGAGCTGGCCTTCGCCGGGCTGATAATCGGCAAGCACGCCGCGGGTCTCGATCGGCACGGGAATCAAGCGCTGATTGACGATGCGCTGCTTGATGATTTTGTCGGCGGATTTGAAGGCCGCTTTCAGATCGCCGCCCTCGAGCTCCCACTTAAACGCGATGTTGTCTTTCTGGCCGGGATGCAGCGGCGCGGCGCCTTTGGCGATGGCCTTCTCGGGATTGACTACGGGCGTGAGCGGCTCGTAGTCCACTTCGATGAGGTCGAGAGCATCGCGGGCGGAGTAGCGATCGGTAGCGACGACGACAGCTACGGCTTCGCCAACGAAGAGAACGCGATCCCGCGCCAGGACCGGACGCGCCCCCGATTTCATATCCGGAATTTGCGCGGCGCACGGAACAGGCTGAATCGCGCCGTCAACGTCGGCGCCCGAAAGGGCGAGTACGACACCGGAGGCGCGGCGCGCCTTGGATAAATCGACGGAACGGATCTTCGCGTGCGCGTAGGGGCTGCGCAGAAACGCGGCATAATGCATGCCCGCAAGATTGAAGTCATCGACATAGTGACTGATTCCCTGAATGAGACGCGGGTCTTCCTTACGCTTGAGCGGTTTGCCGATAAATGTAGTGGTCATCGACTTCTCCCGGAGCTGGCGGCCGCTTTCAGCGGCTTGCGCGCGCTCATTTTCTTAGCGGCGTACTGCACGGCTTCCACGATGTGCTGATACCCGGTGCAGCGGCAGAGATTGCCGGAGAGCGCGGCGCGGATTTCAGCTTCGTTGGGATTTTTATTTCTTTGCAGCAAATCGACGGCGGTGAGAATCATTCCGGGGGTGCAGAAACCGCATTGCAGGCCGTGCTTTTCCCAAAAGCCTTCCTGGACGGCGTGCAACGCGCCATTTGCGGCGGCGCCATTGCCGTTGCCCTTTTGAGAAGCGGCGAGACCCTCGATGGTGGTGATCTCGCTTCCGGCAGCCTGCACGGCCAGCAGAGTGCATGACTTCACGGCTTTGCCATCGAGCAAGACGGTGCAAGCACCGCAAATCGAGGTTTCGCAGCCAACGTGCGTGCCGGTGAGGCCGAGCACATCGCGCAGATAATGAACCAGCAGCAGGCGCGGCTCGACCGCGCTCTGACACTGTTTGCCGTTCACACGAAGCTGGATGTCGACAGTCATGAATCCTCCGCCGGCCCGAATGGCGACGCCTGGGGGAACAAACGTTACGCCTGCGGCGCGCCGATTTCAAGGGACGAAGCGGCGAAGGGGATCGTTTTGCGCTGGAGCTCGCGCCCCAATTTGAGGAATTTACACAGAGGACACAGAGGCAGGGAGGGCACAGAGAAAAGCCTGTCATTCCGGTGAAAACGTGCGGTTCAGGCCGTGCGTGAGCTGAAAAAACCTTGGGGCAGGTCCTCAAGCAGAGCCCGGACCCGCGCTACAGAATCAAAAGCAGATCCCTCACTCGCACGCCAGCACAGCCAGAAACCTTCGCCGGCGCAACTCGCTCATGATGACACCGTGAAAGCCGGGGCGAACGAGGCGCAAGCCAGAGCCGGTGCGGCACAGCTTCAGTTTGTAAGCGCGATCAGCAGCGGTCAGGAGTTCAGGATGCGGGTCCAGATGCGCGATGTGGCGGGCTTCCCAAGATACGCTTTGTGCGCGCCGACGGTGACGGTGGTCGTCTCATCATATTCGCGGTGCACGACGCGAATGCGCACGCCGGGGCGCAGTTTTCGCGCATCGAGGAATTCCAGAAACTTGGGATCTTTTTCGTAAACGGCAAGAATCTCCGCGTTGCTGCCGACCGGCACATCAGCCAAAGTAACCGCGCTGTGCGTGCGCTTCAGGCGCGCCAGACCGCCGCGCAGCGGCATGCCGTGAGGGCAGGCGCCATCGGCGCCAAAACGCCGGATCAGCAACTCTTCCACTTCAGGGGAAAGCCCGTGCTCGAGGCGCTCGGCAGCCGCGTGAGCGAGAGTCCAATCGAGACCGATCATGTCGGTCAACAACTTTTCTGCAAGTTGATGACGCAACGCGAGGCGTTCGGCTTCGGCGCGACCTTTGCGGGTCAGGAGGATGTGACCGTCGCGCTCCAGATGCAAAAGGCCATCGCGGGTCATGCGTTTCAGCGCAGCCGTGACGGCCGGAGGCGTGACTTCGAGTTCCTCCGCAAGCCGGGCGCTGATGGGCGCCTGATCATCCTGTTCGAGTTCCCAGATGGCCTTCAGGTAATCTTCCCGGGAAACGCTGGTCGTATCGCGAGGCACAAAGGCTCCTAAGGCCGTGGCTCTCGGTGAGGCGCGGGTGCATTTGCCTGCGACGACACGTTCTTCGATACGGGCGCCGGGGCCATGGAAGATTGCTCGGCGGCGAGCTTCAGGAAATATTTGTGGACGGTGGTGTCGCCGGTCAGTTCGGGGTGGAAAGTGGAGACGAGGATTCGGCCGTCGCGTACGAGCACAGGTCTTCCGTCTCCGTGGGCGCCTTCGCGCGCGAGGATTTCAACGCCGGGCCCGACTTCGTTTATCCAGGGAGCCCGGATGAAAACCATCTCCAGTGGCTCGGATTTCAGCTTCGATGGGGCGGTGCGCACTTCGCTGGCCACCTGCCGGCCGTAGGCGTTGCGCGTAATCACCAGGTCGGCAAAGCCGAGCGATTCCTGCGCGGGAGCACGCACTTCGCGCGCCAGCAGAATCGCGCCGGCACAGGTGCCAAAGAAGGCGGCGCCGCGCGCATCCAGCGCACGGAGCGCGGCTTCGAGGCCCTCTTCCTTTAGGAACTTCAGCATGGTGGTGCTTTCGCCGCCGGGCAGGATGATGGCATCCACCTCGGCGGCGTCTTCCGGCGTGCGGACAAGGATGTAGTCGGCGCCCAGCCGCGCGAGCATGTGAGCATGCGCTTCGTAATCGCCTTGAACAGCGAGGATGCCGACTTTCATGGTGTGTGTCGGAGCTTCGGCACGGGATTCCTCATCCTCGCTACGGCGCCCGATTTCCGCGCGATGCGAGGCCCTTGGCGCTGAAATCGGGCTGCTCGTCTTCGGAATGACATCTGCTCGAGGGGAGCAGCGAAATGCAGGCATCGCTAGACCCCGGGGACAGCCAAGATTGGTTGTGCCACCTGAGCCTACCAGCCTCGCGTTTGCAGCAGTTCCTTGGGGTCGAGTTGGCGCACGTCGAGGCCGCGCATGGCTTCGCCGAGCTCTTCCGATGCTTCGAGAACAGCTTTGGCGTCCTCGAAATGCGTGGCGGCTTTGACGATGGCACGCGCGCGCTTGTCGGGATCACTCGACTTGAAAATGCCTGATCCGACGAAGACCGCTTCGGCGCCAAGCTGGCGAACGAGAGCGGCATCGGCGGGAGTGGCGATGCCGCCGGCGGAGAAATTCGGCACCGGCAGTTTGCCTTTTTCGGCGACTTCGCGGACCAATTCGAGCGGCGCGGCCAAATCTTTGGCCGCGTGCACAAGCTCGTCGCCTCGAAGCGTGGTGAGGCGGCGCATCTCGGCAACGATAGTGCGCATATGGCGCACCGCCTCGACGATGTTGCCCGAACCGGCTTCGCCTTTGGTGCGAATCATGGCCGCGCCTTCGGCGATGCGTCGAAGCGCTTCGCCGAGATTGCGCGCGCCGCAAACGAAGGGGACCTTGAAATCGTGCTTCCAGATGTGATTTTCCTCGTCGGCGGGCGTGAGAACTTCGCTTTCGTCGATGAAATCGACCTCGAGCGCCTGCAAAACCTGAGCTTCGGCGAAATGGCCGATGCGCGCCTTGGCCATCACGGGAATCGTTACGGCTTCCATGATTTCGCGGATGATGCGCGGCGAGGCCATGCGGGCCACTCCGCCTTCCTTGCGGATATCGGCGGGAACGCGTTCGAGCGCCATCACCGCGCAGGCGCCGGCCTGCTCGGCGATGCGCGCCTGGTCGGCCGTGGTCACGTCCATGATCACGCCGCCCTTGAGCATCTCGGCCAGGCCGACCTTCACTCGCCATTGATTATTCGAATGTCCATTGCTTGCATCCATCATCAGCTCCTTGCGCGCGTTTCCACGGCGCGACTCTCCGCATCCGTTTCCACGCTCGCTCGATTCTTCTTATTGTATCGTTCCGGATCGATAATCACGAACCGCGCCCGGCCCCGTGCCAGCACCGTACCGGCGGCGTTGCGGATTTCGCCTTCGCGGTAGAGATCGCGGCCTTGCTGGCGCGTGGCAAAAGCTTCGGCGTGGAGGTCCTCGTGCACGCGAACAGGCCGGAGGTATTCGACATTGAGTTCGGCGGTAACCGCGTGGACCTTCGTAAACTGGCTGACCTTGCTCATGACTTCGTCCAGCACGGTGGCGATGATTCCGCCGTGAATAAATCCCGTCGCGCCCTGGTACTCGGGTCCGAGTCGAAGATGGCCGGTCACGCGACGGGTGGACTCATTGGCTTCGAAAACGAGCTTCATGCCGCGCGCGTTGCCGCCGCCGCATCCGAAACACGGATTTGCGGGATCAAGATTTGCCATTTTTCATTCCGTTTTATTCCGCCATTTACACCAGCGCTACTCGTGCAGGCTCGAAGCGACGAGCGCCGCGCTGCCGCCTGGCTAATTCCGACCTGAGAATGTTGCCCAGGACAGCGACTCCACGGGCGATCTGCTTTTCCTCCACACCAAACGCCAGCCGCAAGGTATTCGGCTGCGGGCTTTGAACATAGAAATACCGGCCCGGCGCGAATACTACGCCACGTTCGCGGGCGCGCACCAACAATTCATTGGCATCGAAGCCGAGCGGTAATTCCAGCCAGATGCACATACCGCCGTTCGGATGCGTCCAGCGGGTTTCGGCGGGCATGTGCCGCACCAGCGCATCCTCGACGGCGGCGAGCCGCGACGCGCAAATCTTGCGCATGCGCTCGACGTGACGCAGCAGCAGCCCGCGCCGCATGAATTCCGCCAGCGCCGCCTGGGAAAGCTGATCGGTGTGCAGGTTCGTTGACTGTTTTACGACGCGCAACCGCTCGATCACGCTGCCCGGCGCGACAATCCAGCCCACGCGCAAACCGGGAAAAGCAATCTTTGAGACGCTGTCGATCTGAATCACTATATTGCTGCGATCAAGCTGCTTGAGCGAAGGCAGCCGTTCTCCGCGGGCCAATAGCCAGGCGTAAACGTGATCTTCGATAACCGGGACCTGGTGCCTGGAAGCGATTTCCAGAAGCCTGCGGCGCGCCGCGAGCGGCATGGAAAGCCCTGTCGGATTGTGAAAATCGGGCGTAAGAAACATCAATTTGACGCGATTGGCGGCAAGTGTCTGCTCGAGCGCCTCGAGATCCACGCCGGGCGTGGTACCGGGGCCATTTTCGATGCGAACCGGAACGCCGAGGCAGCGAGCGCGAGCCGAGGCCAGGAGCGCGATCGTTCCCGGATAGGTTGGATTCTCGAGAATGACGGCATCGCCCGGGCGCAGGAAGACCTTGCAAAGGAGATCCAGCGCCTGCTGGCAGCCGTCGGTGATCATCAGGTTTTCTTCTCGCGCCTGCACGTCATGGCTGCGCAACAGATCGAGCAGCGCCTTGCGCATCAAAGGATAACCGTCGGTCGCGCCGTATTGCAGGATGCGCGCCCCTTCCCGGCGCAGAACGGTGTTGCAGCAACTGCGCATTTCCGCTACCGGAAACGAATCCTCCGGCGGATGGGCGATAACAAAAGAGATTCCGCTGGCCGGGATGGTGCGGACGAGCCGGTCAAGAGCATCGTCGCCGCGTTCGTCGGCAAAAAGCGATTCCCAACGAATTGTGCCGCCCGGAACGATCGAGGGCGGCGGGGGCGCGATTTGCAAAGGGTGCGAATTCGCGCGAATGAAGGTGCCACGGCCGACGTGGCCTTCAATCAAGCCTTCCGATTCCAGTTCCGCGTAGGCGTTGGCTATAGTCGTGCGATGGACGCCGAGTTGCTGGGCCAATTCGCGGCTGGCGGGGATGCGGTCGCCGGGACGCAATTCGCCTCCGTGAACCAGCGCGCGGAGCTGGTCGCAGAGCTGGACGTATAAGGGAATGTGGCTTTCGGCCTGGAGATGGAGCGGCAGCATTGGCTCTCCTAATCGGGCCAATATAGGGCAAAAGTATAGCCCGTAAAGAGCCAAATTGTCTCTTGGGCCGGGAGGGTGCGTGCGGTGAGGCAAGACCCCGCGGGTGAGGTACAGAAGAGCAGATCCCTCCGGGGCAGCCTGACACGCGCAACTTCTTTACCGCGCGAGCAATAGTCGCGCTCGAGAAGCACGTATTGAGTAAGTCCGACTTTGCGTTTTGGGCAACCGGACCGCTACGGGACGGTAGCGTTAATCGGCGTTACTTGGTGCCGGAGCCGTCGCCGAGCTTGCGCAGGCGTTCCTGCAGTTTGCGGCGCAAGGTCGAAGGCGTATTGGGATTGAAGGCGACCAGATACCAGAGCGGCTGGCTGCGGTCGCGAGAGAGCCAGGAAAGCGTCGAAGGATCGGCGTTGGGATGGCGCGCGACGTTTTCGCGAATGGCGCCGTACGGGTGCCGGGCCAGGCGGCTCAGCGTTTTGGAGGAAACCTTGGGATGTTCGCTGATCAGGCGCAGGAGGTAAAAGTCGGTTTTGGGGGCCTGCTTGACCAATCTTTCCAGTTGATCGGGGCTGGCCTCGGCGCTCAACACCATTCCGACTTTTTCATCCCAGCCGGAGTTTACGTCATTCAATTCCTTGGTCCGGGCGTGAATCAATTCCTCGAGCACGCGCCGCTCATGTTTGCGGCGGGCCGGCGGAAGCTGCGAACCCTCCAGGGAATCGAGCACGCGCAGCAGGTGCTGGCGTTCGCCAAACACGATCTGCGTGGTGCGCTGCGAGGAGTTTCGGCCATCGTTCTGAACCAGGTCTGAGCGTCTCATGCAAGCCTCATTCCGGGATGCGAAGTTCGGCGGCCAGTGCGGCCAACTGCTCGTCCCGGATAAACAAATTATTGGAGTCCAGAGCCTTGCCGGCCTCGATGCTTTTCTTCAGCAGCAGTCCGGCCACGTCGATCTTTTCTTCGCGGCTGAGGCTGCGGCGTTCGGTCTGAAAGCTTCTCAGCGCGTCGCCCGAGAGACCCACAACGATCTCTTCGGCCGTGGTTTCCGGCGCATTCGCGGCGGCCGTCACGCGGAAGAAATAGAGCTCCGGACGGTCACCCAACGTTAAGAAGCCAGCCCGCAGAAACCGCACGGCAACTCGCGTGCCGTCAGGCGCCATTGCCTCGAACCGTTCCCAAAGCGGTTCGTATGTCATCGGGATTATGCCGCTCCAGTAAATGCTCAGTAAAGGAAGACCACCGCGACGATTTCCATATCGGCAATATCGCCGCGTGATGCTTGTGCCGGACGATTGCCGGGGACGCGGCGACACCACCACCGGCGCACAGGCCGGTCTCACCACAAACAGCGTGGCGCGACCTGAGCTACAAAAAGCGCCACGCGAACCGAAGGTGGGGCAGCCGGCGCAAGCCGCATGGGCACCGAAAGCCGAACTGCAGATCCCTCGGCCCGCCATTTTCTGAACGGGCAAAGGCCCCGGTTTGTGGCGGGCCTCGTGATGACACCGGGGTCTGAGGCGGCGCCTCGTGCCTGAGCGGAGCCACAGTATTTCAACTCAAGCCGTGCGCAGATCTTATCGCCTTATCGCCGCGCTATCGGGAGGAAATGCGCGGATTCAGAAAAGGATTGGTGGCGCGTTCCTCGCCAATGGTGGTGGCGATGCCGTGGCCGGGATAGACAATCGTTTCGTCCGGGAGCACCAGGAGCTTGTGGTGAATCGAGCGCAGAATTTGTTCAAGAGAGCCGCCGGGAAGATCGGTTCGGCCGATGCTGCCGGCGAAAAGCGTGTCGCCGGCGAGCAATATTCCGTTATTGGCAGCGGCTTTGGCCTGTTGTTGTCGAAGTTGTTGCGGAGAGAGATACAGCGAGATGCTGCCGGGCGTATGGCCGGGAGTATGCAAAACACTGGCCTCAAAGCCGCCCCAGCGCAAGGTGTCGCCTTCGCGCAGGAATTTGTCGATGCTCGCCGGATCGGGAGTGCGCATGCCCAGCCACGCCGCCTGCACATCGAGATGGCGATACAGTTCCATGTCGTCGGCGTGCATCAGCACCGGCGCGCCGGTGGCCTGCTGCATTTTGCGCAAGCCGCCCACGTGGTCGATATGCGCATGTGTGCTGACAATGGCTTTTACGGTGAGCGCGTGTTTGGCGAGCGTTTCGAGGATGCGCGCGGTTTCGTCGCCAGGATCGACGACCAGCGCTTCGCGAGTTTCGGGATCGCCAATGATGGAGCAGTTGCACTGCAGCATCCCGACCGGAAGAATTTCGTGAATGATCTTTTTCGCTGCGCTCTCAGGCATATCGTCCGCGGCTTTCGATTCAATATAGCATTCCGCCGGCGAAAGAAGCCCTTTTTGCGCTTCTGTTAAACTATTTTCGTGAGCGATAAAAATACGGCAGCGACAGCGATTCTAGATACTCCCCTGATCGAGGCGCACCGCGAGGCGGGAGCGGAATTCGGCGAATACCTTGGCGCGCGCCTGCCGGCGCAGTTTCGTGATCCGCTAGCCGAATATGCGGCAGCGCGCAGCGGAGTCGCGCTGATCGACACGAATTTTCGCGCCGTCTTCTCGCTGACGGGTCCGGATCGGGTGCGCTATCTGAATGCCGTCACCTCGGGCAACATCCGCGACCTGAAGCCGCGCGAAAGCACGCCGGGACTGCTGCTCAATGCGCAAGGGCACATGCTGGCCGAACTGCTCACGCTATCGCTTGAAGACCGGCTGACGGTGCTGAGTCACGCCTTCGTGCGGCAGAGGACATTTGAAACTCTCGACAAGTTCATCATTATGGATGATGCCACGTTGACGGATGAAACCGGACAGACCGGCACGCTGTCAATCGAAGGACCCAAAGCGCCCGAGGTGGTAAGCGAGCTGACCGGAATCGATTTGGCGGATCTGCCGCCCGGCGGGCATGCGGCCACAAGGCTGAAAATTTCCGGCAGTGCAATTCCCTGCCGAGTTCTGCGGCATTCGCTTTTCGGCTTTCTGGGCGCGGAATTATTGGTTGCGCGGGACGTTTTACCCAGCGCGTGGCAAGCGCTGGCCGCGGCAGCAGCGGCGCAAGGAGGCCTGCCAATCGGGTATCGCGCGCTCAACATGTTGCGGCTCGAAGCGGGAATTCCCTGGTTTGGGGTCGATTTTGACGAACACCAAATCCCGCAGGAGGCCGGGGTCGAAGCCACGCATGTCAGCTTCACCAAAGGCTGCTACACCGGGCAGGAGATCGTGGAGCGCGTGCGTTCGCGGGGGCACGTCAACCGGCGGCTCGCGGGATTGCTTTTTGATGGCGCTGAAGCTCCGGCGGCCGGAACCGCTTTGCTGGGAACTGATGGCGGCGCTGAGGCGGGGCAGATCACGAGCGCCGCATTTTCGCCGATCGCGGGAAGCGCAATTGGGATGGCTTACGTGCGCCGCGAATATCTCCAGCCGGGCACGAAACTCAAGTGCGCCAACGGAACAGCCGAAGTGACCGAGCTGCCTTTGCGGGCGGCGAGCACTCCACGAACGACCTAAAACGGAAACCCTCAGGTCTCGGTCGCAGCCAATTTCGGAACGTCTTGTTGGCGGAAACGCGAGCGTGACCTGAGCTACAAGTTTCGCGACGCCAGCGCAGTCATTACGCGAGATTGAGCGCTTTCTTGACGCTGCCGCGCTCGCTTTGAATCTTCCTCTGCAACTGCAGAATTCCGTAAAGAAGCATTTCGGGGCGAGGCGGACACCCGGGAACATAAACGTCCACAGGGATGACCTGGTTGACTCCCTGCACGACCGCGTAGTTGTTGAAGACGCCGCCGGAGGTGGCGCACACGCCCATGGAGATCACCCATTTGGGCTCGGGCATCTGTGCGTAAAGCTGGCGAATGACCGGCGCCATTTTTTGCGAGACGCGGCCGGCAATGATCATCAAATCCGCCTGACGGGGCGAGGGGCGAAAAACCTCCGCGCCAAAGCGGGCGACGTCGTAGCGGTCCGCGGCCATGGACATCATCTCGATGGCGCAGCAGGCGAGGCCGAAAGCAAGCGGCCAGAGGGAGTTCTTGCGGGCCCAGTTGACGGCATTATCGAGCTGGGTAAGGAGGATGCCTTCGTTTTGCAACACCTTGGTCAGGTCTTCGGGCTTGTCGAGGGTTACTTTTCTTCCGCCATCAACGCTCATCGTAGCCTCACAAGATATTTTCTCACGCAGCGGCGGGAACTCAAAGCACCGACAGAGCAGCGAGGAATGCGCGGGATGCCAAGATTCAATGAACCATTCCTGGGCTTCGCTTTAGCGCGCGATTAGCGGTTCGCGCTGGGCAAGGCGGTGAGGCACCCAAAGAAACTGCAGATCCCTCCTCGCTCGCCCGCATGCGACATGCGGGCGAGCATCGTCGTGATGACAACAGCCGCGCTAAGGGCGGAAACGCATGTTTTCGCCGGGGGCGGCCTCGTGATAACAGCGGGCATATTAGAGACTGTGCCACCAACCGACACGCACAGACGAATGGGCGTGCGACGCAATGTCGAGCTATGAAATCTTCAAAACGATTTTGCCGAATTGCTCGCGCTGCTCGAGGCGCCGGTGCGCCTGAACGGCTTCGGCGAGAGGAAAGACGCGGTCGATCACGGGATGGAGCTTCCTTTCGCCGACGAGCTTTAGGACCGTAAAGAGTTCGGCGCGGCTGCCCATGTACGAACCGAGCAGCGAAAGTTGGCGCGCAAACAGATAGCGCAAATCGAGTTGCGCCGCTGATCCGGTGGTGGCGCCGCAGGTGACGAGGCGTCCTCCGGTTGCCAGGCTGAGAATGCTCTGCTCCCAGGTGGCCACGCCGACGTGTTCAAAGACCACATCGACGCCGCGTTTGGCGGTGAGCCGGCGGACTTCTTCGGAGATTTTCTGCTGCGAATGGTCGATCACTTCGTCTGCTCCGAGTTCGCGGGCTTTGTCGAGTTTCGCCCGGCTGCCGGCGGTGGCGATTACGCGTGCGCCGCTGAGCTTCGCGATTTGAACCGCGGCGCTGCCGACGCCGCTGCCGGCTCCGAGGATCAAGACTTCTTCTGCGGGTTGCAGGCGTGCCCTGCCGATGAGCATGTGCCAGGCGGTGAGAAAGACCAGCGGGACGGCGGCGGCCTCTTCGAACGAAAGTCCCGGCGGCATCGGCAGGACGTTCACTTCGGGAGCGAGGACGAATTCGGCGCAGCCGCCATTGCGGCCGTAGCCAAAAAGGGTGTACTTGCGGCACTCGTTGTCTCGGCCCGCCGCGCAGGCGGAGCATTGGCCGCAGGAAACGCCCGGGGCGAGTACAACTTTGTCTCCGACATGGACCCGCTGTACCGATGTGCCGACGACGGCGACTTCACCGGAGATGTCGCTGCCGGGAACGAGCGGAAGCGAAAAGGTCACGCCATTGAGTCCGCGGCGGACCCAGAGATCGAGGTGATTGAGCGCGCAGGCGCGCACGCGCACGACCACTTCGCTGGGGCCGGGCTGCGGGTTCGGCAGTTCGGTCAATTGCAGCACTTCCGGCCCGCCGTGCTTGGGTATGACGATGGCTCTCATGGTGTCGATCGACCTCGCGCTTGTTCTGCGAATGCTTCAGCCAGTCTGCTCTGGTGGCAGCCTATTCTAACGGAAGCAGTCGTGCGCGGAGAGGCAAGGCTCCCGCAGAAAGGATGCGCCGGAGCCAAGACGCGAGGGCACCCCGCGAGAACGGCAAAACAGAAACAGATCTTTCGGCCGTCTTTCACCGGCGAAAACCAATGTTTTCTCTTGTGGCCGCCTCGTGATGACCAGTTGGCGCTTCGACAGATCAGGAGTGGGGGGCGGGGGGAGGAGTGGGTTCGGGGGCGACCTTATCGAGCAAAGCCTTTACGTCGGGATCGGCGATAACTTTGGCAAAGGCGGGATCGGTGCGCGCCTTGCCCAGATCCTTGTAGCCTTCGTCGGCGGCGCGGCGAAGATAGACGAGACAATTTTCGGCGTCGCCGTTCGCGGCAAAATCCTTGGCCAGCATGTAATTGAAAAGGCCGCGGTCGGCGACGGAGCGATAGCTCAAAATGCTTCCGTAGCGGCCCGTCTCTTCGAAAACCTTGGGGTCGAGCGCCAAAGCTTCGTGGAACGCCTCCATGGCCTTGGGCAGCTTTTTCTCCGCAAAATACGCATACCCGATATTGGTATAGACGCTGGCCACGTTGGGTTTCAGGGCCAGGGAACGCTGATACTGGGTGATGGCGTTTTTGTATTTTTTCTCGGCGTAATAGGTGGCGCCGAGATTGTTATAGGCGTCGGCGAAGCGGCGATCGACCTTGGTCGCACGGTCAAAGGATTTGCGGGCCTCGTTAAGCTTGCCTCCCTGCAATTGAGCGATGCCCAGATAGTTGTAATACGACGCGTCTTTGGGATTTTCCTGCGCGAGGCGGGAGTAAACGCCGGCGGCCTCGGCATATTGTTTTTTGGCCATGTAGATGCGCGCCTGCAGCTCATCTTTTTCGCGCGGGTTTAGAGAGGCAGCAGAAGTTGATGAATCCTCCTGAGCGCGTGACCCAAGAGGCGAGACGCAAAAACTCAGGATAATCACGGGAAGGAAAATTCTGATCATAACGTTCCCCTAATCCAAGGCCGGGGAATCAGTGTTGTTGTGGATCGGGCGTATTCTCCTTAGGAGCATCCTGGTCCGGCTTCTTTCCCCCAAAGATACCAAAAATCTTGTGCAGGATACCGGGTTTCTTCTCGTCGTCGCCGGCAGTAGGAGCGGTGGCCGTGGCCGGAACAGGCGGCGGCTCGGAGAATGGGCCGGCGGCCACACTCGGCGGAGGAGCTTCGTCGGATTTGTTTTTATCGCCGCCGCCAAAAATGCGCGAGAGCCAGGAGGCCGGCGGCGTTTGCGTGAGCATGGGTCCGCCATGCATTTCGCAGAATTGCGGCTCGGTGCCGGCGATGAAAACTTCTTTGCGCGTCGAGGGACATGCCGGAGTGGCCAGTTGCAAGGTGGCCGAGTCGATATCGACCACGCTCACACCCTCGGGCGCAATGAAATCGTTCAATTGTTTATACGCGGGGAGCGCGGTGGCGCGCTTCATGAATTCGGTCCATATCGGCGCAGCGGCGACGGCACCTTGAAGCCCGAGCTCGCGATAATCGTCAAAGCCGACCCAGACGACGCACAGAAGATTCGAGGTGTAGCCGGCGAACCAGCCATCGCGAGAGGTTCCCGTCTTGCCGGCGGCCGGTCCCATGAACCCGCGCGCGCGAACCGAGGCGCCGGTGCCGTGGTCGATGACGTCTTCGAGCAACGTGGTGACCTGATAAGCGACCCGCGGATCGAGCACCTGACGGGTTTCAATCGGGCTGCGCTCGATCACGCCGCCCTGAAAATCGACGACGCGGTCGATCAGGATCGGTTCAGCGCGCACGCCGCCATTGGCAAAGACCGTATATCCGGCGGCGACCGCAAGCGGGGTCATGTCATAAGAACCCAGGGCGATCGCGGGAGTGGGCTGGACGTCAACATCGAGTCCAAGCTGGCGCGTCATGTCCACCACGCGGCCATAGCCGATCATCTCCGCTACTTTGACGGTGGCGACGTTCAAGGAATGCGCCAGGGCGTCGCGCAGCGTTACGTTGCCATAGAAACTTTCGCCGTAGTTGTTGGGCGTGTAGTCCTTGCCTTCGAAATCGAAGGTGGTGGGCTCGTCCACAACAGTGGTCGCCGGAGTGACGATCGGCTTGATGCCCTTGACCGCATTGTCAAAAGCAGCCGCATAGACGAACGGCTTGAAAACCGATCCGGGCTGGCGGCGCGCGGTGATATGGTTGAGCTGGCTCTCGCCATAATTGCGTCCGCCGACCGCAGCGAGAATATCTCCGGTATGCGGGTCGAGAACGATCATGGCGATCTGAGCTTCGGCGGGACGGCCTTCCTTCTTCCAGGCGGCGTATCTGCGCGCGAGCAACTGGTCGACGTTGGCGCCTCCCAGCGCCACAGCTTGAACGGCGGCGCGTTCGAGCTGCGGATCAAGAGTCGTATAAACGCGGAAGCTCTGTGAGAGCAGTTGCGCTTCCGAGAAGCGGTCGAGGAGATGGTCCTTGACCATGTCGACGAAATACGGCGCGTCGTTATTATTCAGCCCGCCGTTGACAAGACCGAGGGGCGCGGCCTTGGCCTGCTTCACATCGTCGGGCTTGATGAAGCCGTTTTCCAGCATCTGGTTCAAGACGCGATCGCGGGCTTCGGCGGCGCGCTCGGGGCGGCTGTCGGCGGTGGAATAGCGATTGGGAGCGCGGATGATTCCGGCAAGAAAGGCAGCCTGCGACAGACTGATGTCCCGGATATCTTTATTGAAATAGGCCAAGGAGCCTTCGGCGAAACCGTGGATGGCGAAACTTCCGCGATTGCCCAGATAAATCTCGTTGGAGTAGAGCTCGAAAATCTGTTGCTTGTTGAAGCGATGCTCCAGTTCCAGGGCGACCATGGTCTCGGCCACCTTGCGATGCCAGGTGCGCTCGGTGGAAAAGAAAAAGCTGCGCGAGAGCTGCATGGTCAGCGTGCTGGCGCCTTGCGCGATGCCCTTGTGGCGCAGGTCCGCCCAGGCCGCGCCCAGAACGCGTACGAAATCGAGGCCGGGGTGCTCGAAAAAGCGCTTGTCTTCGGCGGATAGAAGCGCATTTACGAGGACTTTAGGAATGTCGTCGAAGCGAATGCTACGGCGCTTCTCGCGCGAAGTGTCAAAGAGATTGGTCAGAAGTTCCGGCTCGATCTGGGCGCTCTCGACCACGTTGCCGTTATCGAGCAGGGTGATGCTGCTGACGCCGCCGCCGGCGAAGTTTACATGGAGGGCATTTTTGCCTTCAAAATATGAATCGCGCAGAGGGTGAATCTCGACCACGTTGCCGCTGATGCTGTACCAGCCCGGGGCGCCGTCGATTTTGGTTTCATTATAGCCGTCGTGCTGCAATTGGCTGACGAGCTGGGCCGGCGTCAGGACTTCGCCATCAAAGACGCGATCCGGGGCGCTGTAAACCCGGGCGCTGGTCTGAAACATGCGTCCGGTGAGGCGCTGATCGATCATGTGGCTGTAGGAAAACCATAAATACGTGAACACGCCGGCGGCGATGAGCAGCAGGCCGAGGCAGCCGCCGATGATCGTCAAACCGAGGCGCGACAATATGAAGTCGCGATTGATTCGGATGCGCATTCTTTCCTGTGATCCCCTCGAACTTATCGAGGCTTTTTACACTCTCACGCAAGCGCAACGGATGGGACTGGGATGCCGCCCTGCTTGTTCCCGGCTCCCATCCCCTGTGCACGCGGATTCTCTTGGTGCGCGAGCAATGCTCGCGCTCGAGAGGCGCGCGTCGGGGCGGGAAGGCCGGCTAGAAACCCACCAGGTAGCTTAGCAAACTTTGGAGACGAGGCCGCAGATATCAGGGCCATTTCGCCCGGGCGCCATGACACTACATGATTGGGTTGTTTTTGGCGTAGGGATGAAAATTCAGAGTCCATTGATATACGCCCAGGTTTACGGTGACGCTGTAATCGGCCGCGATCTCCACGTGGCCACTATCGCCTTTAACATGGATGTCTCCGGCGTCAATAGGGATATCTTCGTTTTGCGCTTCTTTGAGGACGGCATTACGTATGTCGTCAGTGTTTTGGCGATTAACAGAGGCGAAGCGCGCCACGCTTTCGATGCCGTCCTGGAACTGCATGTTGTTCACCAGGACGGGGATAACTTTAACTCCCACATAGATGGAAGCGAAAAGGAAAGTAAGGAAAACGATCAGTTTGAGGCGGCTGCCGCCGCGTTGCGATGAACTCGCGAGGATTGTGCGCGGTCTCGTGCTCGTTTGGGCAGGGCCGGAAGCCGAAGACCCGCCGAATTGGTTATGACAGCGCAAGCCGCATCCTCCAAAGCCTCAAGTTTCGATGCTAGCACCCGATTTTTGACCCTGTCGAGAAGCGGGATCAACAGAGGTTCCTGCGAGTAACGGCGCGCTAAAGCAGCCGAACTGCGCTCCTTTGGCCGGTTAACCGCGAAGCTGGTTGGCGTATAATTTCACTATCCCCGGTGATTGAAGCCGGTTGTGCAAGCCTGGTCCGAGGACGGTGAACGCGGAATACGACGCGTTTCCCAAATGCGGAAGATCTGGGAGGGTGCCATTGCGCTTATGAGAACTCTCCGCATGCCGCGTACGATCTCTTCACGAGGAAGGATTACGCATTATGCGCTTGCGCTGCTGATTACGATTGCCGCCCTGATCCTGCGGGAACTCCTCAACCCGATTCTCGGCGATCTGGGTCCATTCCTCTCAATTTATGCCGCTGTTACGCTCGCGTCGGTATTCCTGGGTGTGGGACCAGCAACTTTGACCGCGGTTCTGGGCTTGTTTGGCAGTGCGCATTTCATTTTGGCGCGAGATCATTTCAATTTCGCGCGCCGCCCCGACGTTGCGTATGCGATCGGATATCTCGTGGTCGCCACAACGATAATCTTGCTGGCGGAGAGGAGCCGCACGGCGCTGGCGGAGATGGAAGCGGCGCGGCGTACGCTGGAACAGAAGGTGGAAGAACGAACGCGCGAACTGCAAACCGCGTTGACACAATTGCGCGAGGAGATGAACATTCGCGCACAAGCCGAAGACGCCCGCCGCAAACTTTCCGCGCGGATCATGAAGATTCAGGACGAGGAGCGCCGGCATATCGCACGAGAGTTGCATGACAGCATCGGACAGCTATTGGCGGCGTTGAAAATGACCGTCAGCCAGGTCTCGACCGAGGCGGCCGCAGGGACGCCCGCGGCGAGAGTTCTGAAGGACGTGAGCGCCTTGATTGATGAGGCGATTCGCGAAACGCGCAGCATCTCCCATTTGTTGCACCCGCCGTTGCTGGACGAACTGGGGTTTGCTTCGGCCGCGACCTGGTACGTAACGGAATTCGCGCGGCGCAGCGGCATCGAAGTGAGCCTGAATTTCTCCGACGACCTGCCTCGGTTTGCGGACTCGACTGAACTGACGCTTTTTCGCGTGGTACAAGAAAGCCTCACGAACATATTGCGGCATTCGGGAAGCCAGAAAGCCGAAGTTCGCTTGGAAGTATTGGGCGGAGAGATCCGGCTTTCGGTTAAGGATTACGGCAGGGGCATGACCGTCGAGCAAATCGAGAAGCTAATGAAGACGGGCGCCGGCGCAGGAGTAGGTTTGGCAGGGATGCAGGAGCGCATTGCCGATTTGGGAGGCACAGTAGAGCTTCAAAGCAACGGAACAGGAACAACAGTGAAAGCAACCTTGCCGCTCACGAAATCGGCGCGACAAGCGCCCGCTGAAACGGCATCGCAGAGTCCCCCGATGACGGCGAGTGCCTGACGGTATGAACGTCAAAGATTCTCGCTGATCTACGTCTTATGAAATAACTATGCTTTGTTTGAAAGACAGGCCCACAGCAGATTCCTCCCTGCCTCGCGCGATCGCGCGACTCCGCTCGGAATGACAGTTTTCTTTGGTCCGTATGATCGTTGTGAGATATGAGGGCTAATAGGCGCGCGCGAAGATGCCTTTTTCCTTCGAAGCCTGCCCGCAAAGGATGCACTTGCCGGAACCGGCGGCTTGCGCCAGTGGGATGCAGCGCACGGTGGCTCTGGTTTCTTCTTTGATTTTGGCCTCGCATTCCGCTTTCCCGCACCAAAACGCGGAAGCGAAACCTGTTTCCACCGCGGCTTTGAACTCGTCGTAGTTTTGGGGTTCTTTGGTATTTGCATCGCGAAAATCGCGAGCGCGAGTGAGCAGCGCGGTCTGAATTTCTTCGAGCATTCTTGAAACGACCGCGGGAAGCCCTTGCTGAGAATGAAAGGACTTCCCTTCCTTGCCGGGCTTGTCACGCCGCGCGAGCACGACGGTGCCTTTGGCCAAATCCTTTGGGCCGATTTCGATCCGCAGAGGCACGCCACGCATCTCCCAATCGTTGAACTTGAAACCGGGGCTGGTGCCTTCGCGCTCGTCGGTGCGGACGCGAACGCCCTCGACAACGAGGGCGTCGCGCATTTTGCGGGCGGCGTCGAACACTTGCGTTTTCTCTTCGTCTGTTTTGTAAATCGGCACAATGACCACCTGCGTGGGGGCGAGGCGCGGAGGCAGGATCAAGCCCTGATCGTCGCCGTGAACCATGATGATGGCGCCGATGAAACGCGTGGAAAGGCCCCAGGAGGTAGTCCAGCAGTATTGCAGCGCACCTTCGCGGTCCAGATAGCGGATGCTGAATGCTTTTGCGAAATTTTGGCCGAGATTGTGCGAAGTGCCGGCCTGCAGGGCTTTGCCGTCGCCCATCATGGCTTCGATGGAGTAGGTCTGATCGGCGCCGGCGAAGCGCTCGGAGGCGGATTTGCGGCCCGGAATCACGGGAATGGCGGCTTCATTGATGGCGAAGTCAGCGTATATTTCCAGCATCTGACGCGTTTCGGCTTCGGCCTCGTCGAAGGTCGCATGCGCGGTGTGGCCTTCCTGCCAGAAAAACTCGAGCGTGCGCAGGAAAAGCTTGGTGCGCAGTTCCCAGCGGACAACGCTATTCCATTGATTAATGAGCACGGGCAAGTCGCGATAGGACTGGATCCATTTCGCGTAAGCGTGGCCGATGATCGTTTCCGAAGTGGGGCGGATCACCAGCGGCTCTTCCAGCTTTTCGCCGCCGCCGATAGTAACCACCGCGAGTTCGGGAGAGAAACCCGCGACGTGCGACTGTTCCTTTTCGATGAAGCTGCGCGGAATCAGCAGAGGAAAAGCTGCGTTCACGTGGCCGGTCGCCTTGAACCGGCGATCGAGCGCCTGCTGAATATTTTCCCACAGCGCCCAGCCGTAAGGCCGCACGATCATGCAGCCGCGCACCGGGGCATAGTCGGCTAGTTCGGCGCGGAGGACGATCTGGTTATACCATTCGGCAAAATCTTCGGCGCGCGTGGGCAGCTTCTGATCGGACATGGATCGCTTTCTGGCGCGAAATGCGCGCCGGCAAGGCGCGGACACGGATAAAGCGGTTAAGGGAAAATGCCGCCGCCTGGGAAACAAAAAAGGCTACTGGACGCTCCCGGGGTTGTCAACAAAGCGTGACGAATCGCGCGTTAGTTTCGGCGGGGCGGGTTGCGCGGCGAAAATTCCCTGCAAGGCGCGTTTGCGGGCGGGCGCGGGAAGGCGTTCGATGGCGTAGCGCAATGCGGTTCGCGGCATAGCCGAATAGTTTTTGCGGAGGAAATCGAGCAGCGCCGGCTCGGACCGTTTGCCGGCCTCGCGCAGCATCCAGCCGACCGCTTTGTGAATCAGGTCGTGTGTGTCATTCAACAGAAGGCTGGAGATTCGAAAGGCGTCTTTCAGGTCGCCTCTTTTGATGAATGCGGCCGTGGCCACGATGGCGATGCGGCGTTCCCACAGGTTTGCAGACTTCGCGAGGCGATAGAGAAGCTTTCGCGGGCGCGAGACGAGATGCTCTCCCACAATATACGGAGCAGAGGTGTCGACCAGATCCCAATTATTGATAGACCGGGTGTGCTGCAGATAGAAGTCGAAGACCTGCTGCCTGATGCGGTCGTCGCCGGCTTCATATTGAAATACTAGAATTTCGAGCGCCGCGAAGCGGTGTTCGTGCAGGCGCGAGCGGAGCAGCTTCGCGACATCCGCGAGCGGCAGATGCGTGTAACGGCGCGCGATTTTACGCAGAACAGGAACCGTGATTCCGCAGAACTTGTCCCCTTCCCCGTATTGGCCTTTGCCTGTCTTGAAAAACCAGGCCACATTGCGGGCGCGCTTTGGGTCGGAGGCTTGCGCAAGTTCGCGTTGCAGATCGGCGAACGTGAGAGAAGAAGCAGTTTTCACCCGGGACCTTACGCCGCGCCGCGGCTCCTGTAAGTAGAGGCTCAAGCTGTCGCCGGGCTAAAGCCCGGCGGCTACATGACCGTCGAGACACCGCAAATTCCCGGCATGTGTAGGCGCCGTCCTTTAGGGCGGCGCCAAGTAATGTCACGCCGCGCCGGATTTCAAGGCTTCGTCAGGACTTGGGCTTCAGTTGCTCATAGAGCTGTTTGACAAACGCGTCGCCGTTGCGATAGCGGACGATGGTGTTCTGATCGTAATACTGAGCGATTCCATCCAGGACTAAGGCGTCATAGCTTGCCGTCGGATGCGCGGCGACGACTTCGTCTTCGCTCTTGCCCTGCTTGATGAGGTCAGAAACGCGGCTGCTCACGTTCACGAGCATGTCTTTATGCGCGATGACGTCTTCGCGCGTCATGACCGGGCCATGCCCCGGGACAACCTTGGTGTTAGGACCGCAGACGCCGATGGCCATGCCCAGCGCGCGGATCATACCATTCACCGTTCCGCCGATGTTGGGATAGCCGGCGCGGAAGAAATCCCCGATCATCAGCACGTCCGCCTTGCGGAAATAGACCATGCTGTCGGCATCCGTGTGGGCCGGCGGCACAGGAATGATCACGGCTTCATCGCCATCCATGTACAGAGTTAAAGGGCCGTTGAAAATAACGGTAGGAACTCCAGCCTGATCGAACCCTTTCTGGGCCATCAAGTCCGCGCGCATCTCGCGGCGGCCGAGAATGGTCACGCCCATTTTGGCGAGATTAGGATTGCCCCCGGTATGGTCCCCGTGCGGATGCGTATTCACTAGAAACTTGATGGGCTCGTTCGAAAAGGTCTTGATGGCCGCCGTGACTTTGCCGGTCAGCGGACCAAAGGTCGCGTCCACCATAAAAATGCCGTCAGGGCCGGTCAAGACGCCAATGGCGCCGCCGGTGCGGCCCGAACCGTTCATGCCTGTAACGGTGTAGAAATTATTGGCCAGCTTATCGACCTTCATGGTCATGTGGGCGTAGTCGGTTTGAGGGGCTTGCGCCAAAGCTGCGATGGCCGCGAGCGTCAATGCGAGGAATGCCAAAGACCCGCGAATCGCCGTGGTTTTCATCTCATCCTCCAAATGGCTGCAGGTGTGAAATGTGAGAAGTTCGCTGCCGGAACCCGCCGAGCCGGTAAATCTACATCCGGGGCTGGCGGGGTGCAAGCGGCGTGCCTGCGCATAAAAGACCCTGGGGATCGCTCGCAGGATCAAGTTGTGCGGCTCTCCCATCGTATCGTCGCTCACCTGCATAATTGACGCGAAGAGCGCCTGCGCGTACGATACGCGCACTGAAAGACACGGAGCAGCGTTCGCATCGCCAGGTCGCGAACTCATCTCCCCAAATGCGGAGCGGACCAACTCGGGGTCCACGGTCAGAGGAGAATTCGAAATGGGAAACCGGTTCATGGGTGCAATGCTCGTTGTGGCGGCGCTATTGAGCGCTTCCGCTATCGCGCATGCACAGGGCGGGTATCGCAATACCGAGTATGACAAGCTGAATAATGGCCCCGGAGGCCCCGCTCCCAAACGCGATTTTTCCGGATCATGGGCGGGTCCGATTGCTGCGGAAGGTGAAACTCCATCGTTCACACCCGCGGGACAAAAGCTATTCAGCATGAATAAGCCCGAGGCAAAATATCACGTAGCGGACACAAACGACGGATTTGTGCGCACCTGCGATCCGCTGGGGTTTCCACGCAACATGATTTTTGAGATCAGGGGCGTGTCGTTCGCCAGCATGCCGGACCGCATGATCATTTTGAACCAATACCAAAGGGCATGGCGTGAAGTGTGGATGGATGGACGACAGCTTCCCACAAACGTCGGCGGCACAGGCAAAGATGCTCCGGATCCGCGGTATTACGGGTATTCAGTGGGCAAGTGGGTGGATGATTATACGTTGGTAATCGATACAACCGGTCTGGACGACAAGACCTGGCTCAGCGGCGCCGGATATCCTCACAGCATTCAGGCGCACGTGCAGGAACGCTATACCCGCGTGGATCACAACGATTTGCAATTGACCGTCACCGTCGACGATCCCACGATTTATACCAAGCCATTCGTGCTGGGCAAAGCGGGATTCAAATGGCTGCCGAGCCAGCAACTCGCCGAGCAACTCTGCGTGCCGTCGGAGATGGTGCAGTATTTAAACCTGGTCGGCGATCCCGGCGGAAAGGGCGTAGCGCCCTCGCCAGGCAGGTAAAGCAAGCTTAAGACCCAAACCCATACAGGCGAGCGGGATTCTCCACCAGAATTTTCTTCCGCACGCCGGCATCCGGCGCCCATACCGGGAGCTGATTCAACAGACGGCCATCGTCAATCTGAAGCAGGGGCGCGAGGTCGCTCGCGGTATGCCCCGGCAAGGCCCCGCCAGTCGGATGCGGCCAATCGCTGCCCCAAACGATCCGGTCGGAATTCGCGGCGATGAGCGCCTTCGCGAGGGGTACAACGTCGGAGTAATCCGGCGGCTTATCCGAGCTTCGATAAGCGCCTGAAATCTTGACGTAAGCCTTTCCCGAGCGAACCAGATCGAGCATGGTGTCGAATCCCGGCTGGCCGGTTCCGAGCGAAGCTTTGGCTCCGCCGAAATGATCGAGAACGACCGGAACCGGCGCGGCCATGATTTGCATGTGCAAGCCTTCAATTACCAAAAGTCGCGTGTAGATCTGGATGTGCCATTTGTGAGGCGCGACGCGTTCGACAGCCCTGTCGAACGCTTTGCGAGCCGCGTCAGGGTTTGTCTGGCCGAAATTCTCGAAATTCAGCCGAATGCCGCGCACGCCGCGGTGAGCCATTTCGTCCAGCTGAACGGCGGAAGTTTTGTCGTCTATAACGGCGACGGCGCGGGCACGCGGGCCAAGCTGCTTTACCGCATCCAGCGTGCACGAATTGTCTGGGCCGTACACACTCGGATTCACGATGACCACGCGGTCGATGTGAAGCGCCTTATGCAGCGCGCGCATTTCCGCCACGGAAGCGGATTCTGGTGTATAAGTGCGGCCTGAAAACCAGGGATATTGGCGCGCATCGCCAAAGATGTGCGTATGACAATCGCAGGCGCCGGAGGGCACTTCGAAATCGACCGGCGTGGAGGGTTGCGATGCTTTCGCCCTGACAAATTTAGGGCGCAACATCGCGGACGCACCCGCGGCCAACGATGCACACAGGAGTTTGCGACGCGTGATCATATGCGCTCCCTGCGCCGTGCGCTGCGGCGACGAATTGACTTGTTGCGCCGCGTAGAATATCAATTTCGATGCAAGGTGTCAGGCCGCCGCCGGTGTCCGGCAGCCAGCGGTACTAAATGGAGTGGCAGAACCGAAAGAGTTCTGATTCGCAAGGAAGGTGCATGGCCATGCGACTTAAAGTGGTCTTGTGGGGAATGGCGCTGGGTTTTGTGCTGAGCAATGCCGGTGCATTGGCGCAACAAGCTCCGGCTGGAGGCAACGCTCCCGGTGGCCGGCAGCAGCCGCCTCCTTTCACGGTGACGAGTAATGCCATGACCGACGGAAGCTTCTTCGCAGTCAAGTACACCTGCACTGCGGGACCGGCAGCGGTTTCGCCGGATCTGCACTGGACCAACGCGCCTCGCGACACCGCCAGCTTTGTCCTTATTGCGCATGATATGGAGCCCAGGCCGCGCAAAGGCGTGGATGATGTTCTGCACTGGATGGTGTGGAATATCCCCGCCAGCGCGACTCAATTGCCTGAAGCGATTCCGAACAATACGGCGCAACTGCCGGATGGGAGCACGCAAACCAACGGAAATCCAGGACAAGGAGGAAACACCGGCTACCGGCCTCCCTGCCCGCCCGCCGGGCCGTCGCATCACTATGCGTTTGAAGTCTTTGCGGTCGATCAGAAGCTGAACCTGCCGGAGAGCGCAACTCGCGCGGACGTTCTAAAGGCCATCGATGGGCACATCCTGGCGCACGCCGCTTTGATCGTGCCATATCACCAGTAGAGTGCACGAAGTTTGACTTGGCCTTTTCCGTGACACCTCTCATCGTGAAGCCTGGCGGAACGCTTGTCATCACGAGGGAGCCCGCTTTGGCGGACGACCGAGGGATCTGCTTTTGAAACCTAACCAGGCGTGCTTGGTGTATATCCTCGCGATCCGTTCACACAACCTCTACACGGGAGTAGCGAACGATCTTGAGCGGAGACTTTTCGAACACCGCGACGGCTTAGAGAGTCAGTTTAATTGAGGCCAACGATCCCACCTGCGCCGATTTGGCAGAGTCGTTGTTTCCAAAGGAAAAGCAGATCCCTCGGGCCAAACAACGGCCCTCGTGATGACAGCGGACGACAGCATCATCATTACGTTGTTGTGTTTGCCTGCAGCGGCTTCAGGCCCGCGCGACCATAAGGGTTGCAGCAAGCACAAACCTGGCTTTAACGGCGATCGCAGATCGAACTCCCCTGCCCTTTTTCTGTCCTTCTGTACAGGTTCCAACCGCTTGCAATCCTTGTATTTATGGCTTCGGTATCAAATAGACACGCGAGGAACCAGCGGGGCTGGCCGTTTTCCAGCCAAAAGCGTCAAATCTGTGACGGTGCCACAGGACAATACAGGAGAAGGAATGCGCAAGGGAAAAAAGGCCCTGTTAATCGCTGCAGCCATGATCTTTACGATCGCCAGCCTGGCAGTACTGAATTTCGTCCGTTCGAAGATGGAAGCAAACGAGCCGGCAGCCAATCCCGCTGCGGCGCGTGTTGCCGTTAGCATTATTCGCGCGGCCTAAGCTTCTCCCAGTTGCATCCCCCTTGGGCGCGATCGACTCCCTGCTGATTCGTATTCCCTCAAAATGCTCAGTACCCTGCGCTGCCGGGCGGCGCGGCTGCGCTGGGATTTTCATCAATGGCCAATCCGGCCCAAAATGACCAGAATCCGGTTTCACAGTATTTCGAGTTCGCGACACCAGAGATGCGAACCGTCTTCGAACGCATGGATTAGTCGCGAAGCCACCCGTGATCTTTGCCAAACTGTTTAAAACATTCGATCACTTGGTCCTGATCTTGCAACTGATTCGAAAAAAAATAGTCCCGATCCTCCTGCGAGCGCCACGCTGCGAACGCCGGGTACAACAAATACGGTCCGAGAATCACTTCGGGATTTTCTTCAGAATCCAGTCACGGTAGGAACCACGTCGCGATAACAGGCAAGAGCGGCACGCCCGGCTACTGTTGTGTTCGCGATTTCGACAGTAAACTCTGTTCCGCCGCGTGAGACGTACCAAGACGCGAAGGTTTAGATTACGCTTGAAGTCGCAAGATTAGAAAAAAGGAGACACGCCTATGATCGTCGTTCGTAATGTGTTCCAGTTGAAATTCGGAAAGACGCGCGAAGCGGTGGCTGCCCTGAAGGAAGGGATGGCCATCCAGAAGCGTGTGCTTGCTGGTGCGGATTTCTCCACGCGCCTCCTTACCGATCTCACAGGCCGGAATTACACGTTGGTACTGGAATTGACCCTGCCTAACTTAGCCGCGTTTGAAGGCTTTGCTCCCCGTCTCTTCAGCGACAAGGATTGGCAGGCCCACTATCAAAAGATAGTGCCCCTGGTGGAGTCTGGTCATCGCGAGATATTTACAGTGGTCGAGTAGATGCGGAAAGTCTAGACCGACGCTGGGCAGTGATGCATGGATCATAACGACGAGGCAAGCGCTGCGAAGTCCGGTTACCGTCGGCTCGCTCTCAGACCTGCGCGGCAGGGGCGTTTACTTTTTCCGTCCGTATAGGTTCTCGCAGCCCTGCGATGCGCTGGCCCAGGCGCACGCATATACTAGCGGCGGGCGATTGGCGTCACTGCAGTTCCGCGCTTCCCCAGGAGAAATCCCTTGAGCAACGAGACCTACGATAAAGGAATGGCCGTGCGCCGCGAGGTTTTGGGCGCCGATTACGTCGACCGCACCACCGCTTCGGCGGATCCGTTTACGCGCGTGCTCTACGATTTTGTAACGGAATGGTGCTGGGGAGCGATTTGGACGCGGCCCGGACTTTCGCGCAAGACGCGAAGCCTGATCAATCTGGCCATGCTCACGGCGCTCAATCGGCCGCACGAGATCAAGCTGCACGTCCGAGGCGCGTTAAACAACGGGGTCACGCGCGAAGAGATTACCGAAGTTTTTTTGCAGGCGGGTGTCTACGCGGGTGTGCCGGCGGCGGTAGACGCGTTTCGCGCAGCGAAAGAAGTATTCGAGACGATCGACAAAAAATGAGCTGCCGGCTCCGCATCCTGACTTTCTGATTCGCTTCTCCCCGGATTCGGTTGCGCTTCGTAACAATCCGGCCACGACCACAACTTTACAATTTGTTGACTTCCGGCTGACGCCGCGCTGACAAATTCGTGACCGGTCTCTTCCAAAGTACAGCACGCGTACTTGCGCATCTCTGCAGACTTTCACAACGCATTGAATCGCGACGCGAAAATTCACAGGAGGGGAATCTGCGATGAAGATGGCTCCGGGGTCTTTGAAATCGCGCTTGGCCGTGATCGGCGCGGTGCTGTTGCTTCCCACTTTGAGCTTTGCGCAACATTACAAACAGACGAACCTTGTGACTGACTTGAGTTCGGGCGCCACTTTCACCAACGACAGCGATCTAAAAAATCCCTGGGGACTGGCCCGGAGCACGACGAGCCCGTGGTGGATTGGCGACAATGCGACGGGGCTTTCCACCCTGTACAGCGGCGATGGGACAAAACGAGCGCTGCGAGTGCAGATTCCGGGGCCAAACGGGACGACGCCTTGTCCGCTAACAGGGCCGCTGCCACCGAACTGCTTCACGGCTTCGCCGACTGGCGTGGTTTTCAACGGCAGCACGGATTTTAAAGTGACTCCCAACGGTGCGCCCGCTGCTTTTATCTTCGTCACGGAAGACGGAACGGTCTCGGCATGGGCCGGCGGCAATGCCGCGACGCTCGAGGTCGACCATTCGGCGACCCCGACAGCAGCGGACGGAGCCGTTTACAAAGGCGCGACAATCGGGGAGGTAGATGGCAAGCGCTATCTCTACGTCACGAATTTCCGCTCCGGCCACGTGGAGGTATATGACACCAATTTCAACCAGGTGCATTTCGAAAATGGCGAGGGCCAAGGCAGAGGAGAAGGAGAAGATAACTTCAACGACAGCCACGTTCCCCAGGGTTTCGCGCCGTTTAATATTCAAAACATTGGGGGCAGCCTCTTTGTGACCTATGCGAAGCAGGATGCGGCAAAACACGACGACGTCGCCGGCGCCGGTTTTGGATTCGTGGATCTCTTTAGCCCCGCCGGCGAACTTCTGACCCGCTTCGAGAATGGTCCCTGGCTCAATTCGCCGTGGGGAATCGTGTGGACACCTCGCGATTTCGGCGAATTCAGCAACGACATTCTGGTGGGCAATTTCGGCAGCGGACAGATTGCCGCGTATAACGGATTCACCGGAAAGTTCATCGGAATGGTGAAAAGTGAGAGCGATCAGGTGCTGACCATCAATGGATTGTGGGCGCTCGCCTTTGGGAATAGCGCGGCCGGCTGTCCGGCGACGCCGCCCGCAGGTTCGGGATTGCCCACCTGCGGAGCGGCAGGGCCTTATAACAGCCTCTTCTTTACCGCGGGCATCAACGACGAAGCGGACGGGCTATTCGGCACGCTTACACCGGATCCGGCCGAATTAAAAGAGGGCGACGAACTGTAGGAAAGAGGACGCCGCCGGCGTACCTCCGGTACGTAAACGCAAAATTACAGCGCCAGTTTCGCCACAAATGAAGGCGAGACTGGCGCTGCTTCATTTTTGTCGCGCTTTACGCATCGCTTTACAACGCTCATCGGACACAAGTCGAGGCGCATCGGCAGGAAAATCGTCACAGGTATCCGGAACCGCGATGCGTCTGTTTTCGCCGGACGCCGTTTGCTCTGGCGAAAATTCCCTGATACTTTGCTGCTGCGGATTTCCACGCTATCGAGGAACTGTGGCGCCACGGACGAAAGTTGCGAATGACGTCGCTTCGGAGGAAGGCGTTGCGAACGGCCGCAAGCTGAAGGTCGCGCTCGCCGGATTCGGCACGGTGGGGCGTTCGGTGGCCAAACTGATTTGCGGCAATCCGGATGGCCCTTTCGTGCTCACGCACATCTACAACCGCAACGTCGCGCGCAAAAAGGTTGACTGGATTCCGGGACACGTTCGCTGGACCGAAGACATTGACGACGTGCTTGCCTCCGACGCGGATATCTTCGTGGAAGTAGTCGGAGGCCTCAACCCTGCGGGCGAGTGGGTCAGCAAAGCCCTGCGCGCTCGGAAATCGGTTGTCACCGCAAACAAGATGCTGATCGCCGACCGAGGCGCTGAGCTCATCCGCCTGGCGCGGGAAATGGGGCGGCAACTACAGTTTGGCGCGTCCGTTGCCGGAGGCATTCCCGCGATTATTGCCATCCAGGAAGGTCTGGCCGGCGACCGGCTGACTCGCATCGCCGGAATCCTCAACGGCACCTGCAACTTCATCCTCACCAAAATGGAAGCGACGGGCGCCGGATTCGAGGCCGCGCTCAAGGAAGCGCAGGAACTTGGATTTGCGGAAGCCGATCCCACGAGCGATATCGAAGGGTACGACGCGCGCGCCAAGCTGGTCATTCTGGCGCAGGCGGGCCTCCGCGTGAACGTGCGCAGCGAGCAAATTCCCTGCGCGCCAATCTCCCCGGTCGAAGCCGTCGATTTCGGATATGCGCGCGAACTGAACTGCACCATTCGCCAGATTTCCATCGCGCAGAAAGATACAACGAAGGGCTTGCGCCTGCTGGCGGCGGTGCGGCCGACGCTCGTTCCGCTCGCGTCGTTGATCGCGCATGTGCAGCGCAATCAGAATCTGGTGATCGCCACAGGCGAGTTCGCGGGTCCGATCGTACTCTCCGGATTCGGCGCGGGTGGTGATCCGACGGCCGTCGCCGTTGTTTCCGACCTTTACGTCATCGCACGCCAATCGAATACCGCACCCGCGGATACCGGAGAACTAGCGGAAAATCCGCGGTCGGTGAGCGGCGATTTCGTGGTTCCGCATTACGTCCGCTTTGTGGTCCGAGACCGGCCGGGAATCGTCGCGGAAGTGGCCGCCGTGTTTGCAAAAGTTGGCATCAGCATCGATGCGCTGCTGCAGAAGCCGGGATACCCACACTCCGCCCTGCCCTTCATCATGACCCTGGAATCGTGCAGCAGTTTTTTGCTGGATCAGGCGCTCGACGAGATCGGACGGCTCGATTTCCACGTTGAACGGCCTCTTTGCCTGCCCATACTCGCTCAGTAATCTTAAGCAGTAACTCTATACGTGAAGTCATGAGGACCCGCTATGAAGAACTTCGATGAGTTGTCTGAGCGCGAACTGCTGGCGCTGGCAATTTCGCTGGAGGAAGAGGACGAGCGCGTTTACGCAGATTTCGCGCATAGCCTGCGGCAGAATTTTCCGGACTCCGCGAAGGTTTTCGAGGGCATGCGCGGTGAGGAATCCGGCCATCGCAGAAGGCTTCAAGAGATGTACGTGCAGAAATTCGGCGAACACATTCCGCTGATCCGGCGGCAGGACGTCAGAGGCTTTGTCGAAAGGCGTGCGGTGTGGTTGCGGCCGGCGCTCAGCGTGAAAGCCGCCACGGCGGCGGCGAGTGCGATGGAGGCGGAAACGCGGTGTTTCTATGAACGCGCGGCAAAGCGGACGAGCGATGCCAACATCCGCCGCCTGCTCGACGATCTCGCGCAGGAGGAACGTTCGCACGAAAACAAGGCCGAGGAATTGGGCGAAACCGCATTGAAAAAAGGGTCCGGGCGGCACGAAAAAGACGCGCAGAAAAAGCTCTTTCTCCTTCAGGTCATTCAGCCAGGGTTAGCCGGGCTGATGGACGGCTCGGTTTCGACGCTCGCTCCGGTATTTGCGGCGGCGTTCGCGACGCATACGACCCATGCCGCATTCCTGGTGGGATTGGCCGCTTCGCTCGGCGCGGGAATCAGCATGGGGTTCGCCGAAGCGCTTTCCGATGACGGGACGCTCACCGGGCGCGGCCATCCGTTGCTGCGCGGTTTTGTTTGCGGCTGCATGACGGCCGTCGGCGGGATCGGGCACACGCTGCCCTTTCTCACGGATCAATTCACGCTGGCGATCAGCATCGCTGTCGCCGTCGTGGTTGTCGAATTGGGCGTGATCACGTTTGTGCGGCATCGCTTCATGGAAACGCCGGTGTTATCGGCGGCGGTGCAGGTGGCTCTGGGCGGCGCGATTGTATTCGCCACGGGGATATTGATTGGCAACTCGTGACGCGAGCCGGTGCTACCCGCACGGGGCTAAAAGAGTGCTACCCGCACGGGCACGAAAGGAATTGAGACAGGCCGCGAGTTTCCAACCCGTGCTTTTCGAGCGCAAGTTTGCTCGCGCGTTAAGGAAGTTGCGCGTGTTGGGCGATCGCCCTGTTGCGTCGCAACCCTGTTGCCGTGCTGTGGCGTCCCAGTGCAGGTGTCATCGCGAGGCCCCGGTTCGGGCAAAGGACGTGGCTTTGCGCGAAAGAAGAGCGGGCCGAGGGATCTGCAGTTTCTTTTGCCTTTTCGGGTGCCCCACCCTCGTCTTCAGGGGTGGGGGTGTCTCAATGTCCACCAAACCGCGAGCTGCTAAACGGGTTTTCCGGTGATTTCGTCGATTTCGGCCAACTCTTCCGCCGTGAGGGTGCCCTCGGCGGCTTGGGCGTTCTGCTCGAGTTGTTCCGGTTTCGTCGCGCCTGCAATTACGCTGGCGACGGTTGGCCGCGTCAATAACCAGGCGAACGCCAGTTCGAGCAGCGCGCGGCCGCGTTTGTTGCAGAAATCTTCCAGGCGCTCGACGATGTTCCAATTCGATTCCGTGAGATAGCGATCGGCAAGCCCTTGTAGCGCCTGAAAACGCGTATTTTCAGGCGCAGGCTTGTTGCGGGCGTATTTTCCGGTAAGCAATCCGCTGGCCAGCGGGAAATATGGCAGCATGCCGGCGCCGAACTTTTCCATCGCGGGAATGAGCTCGCGTTCCACGCCGCGAACCAGCAGGCTGTATTCGTTCTGGCAGGAGACGAATGCGTGCAAACCCAGGTGCTTGGCCGTCCACTGCGCGTCCACAAGCTGCCAGCCGGCAAAATTCGAACAGCCGATATAATGCACTTTTCCCGAACGAATCAGCTCCTCGAGCGCGCGCAACGTTTCCTCGATCGGTGTTGAAGGATCGGGAAAGTGAATCTGGTATAGATCAATCCAGTCGGTGCGCAGGCGTTTGAGGCTGGCCTCCGCGGCAGACATGATGTAGGCGCGCGAGGCGCCTTTCATCGTCCCCGCTTCATTCATGGGGCCGCCGAATTTTGTAGCCAGGACGACGCTTTTTCGGTTCTCGCCCAGGATTTGGCCAATCATGGTTTCCGATCCACCGTGTTTCCCGTAAATATCGGCGGTATCAAAGAGCGTGATTCCCAGGTCAAGCGCTTTGTGTATGACTTTACGCGTCTGGTCGAGATCGATTCGCAATCCGAAGTTGTTGCAGCCGAGGCCGACGACCGAAACCTGCGGCCCGGCTTCACCGAGCTTGCGCACTTTCATCGACGTTTCCCCCCCGCACACGATATCCGCTATCGGTATCACGCATCAACCGCGGGCGCAGTAAGGTAAGGCATTGCACGTTACAATGTGCGCTCCGCAGGCGCGAAGCCAGCCGGCCCGCCGCGGGTGCACCGCGCAGACTCGAGAGATCGCCATGACAGACCTGAACCCGCAGGCCAAGCAGATGGCCGACGAATCCATGGTGCGGAACCTGGATGCGCAAGCGCGAGCGATCTGGCCGCAGGAGGCGCCATTGTTTCGCCGGTACACTCTGCCGGCAGAGCCGCAAATCCTTGACGCGGGTTGCGGAACCGGCGAAGCCTCCTGGCGCGATGGCTATTCGGAAGCGATCGGCAAACGCAGTTCCATCAGCCGCGAGCGCGCGATCGCTTATTTCAATCAAATGATCGGGAATATTCGCGATCCACAGGGCTATGCCGCGTGGATGATTCCTGTGGTGAGCGCGCGCGTCGCTTAGATACGCGGATGGGCGAGACGAAATCTCCACAGGAAGCATTCAAACCGCGCGCCACAGGCGCCGGGCACGCCGCGCGGGTAGGCGGCGGGCGCGCCGTTTTTCAATATCCGAGTTTCGTGCGTTATCTGGGTGCGCGCCTGCTCACGGTAGTGGCGCTGCAAATGCAGTCGGTGGCTGTCGGATGGCAAATCTATGAGATCACGCGAAGTCCACTGGCGCTCGGATTGACCGGCCTCGCGCAATTCCTCCCGGGTATTCTGCTGTTTCTTGTCTCGGGTCATGCGGCGGACAGAATTCCGCGCAGAAAGCTTATGGTGGCTTGCTTCGCCGCGTTTACCGTCTGTTCGGGATCGCTTTGGTGGATTTCCAGAAACGGAGTGCACTCGGCCGAGCCGATCTACATCATTCTGGTGGCGCTCGGCGTAACACGCGCATTCAGCGGGCCCGCCATGCGCGCGCTTGTACCGTTGCTCGTTCCCGCTGAACATTTCCCGAGCGGCGTGGCCTGGGAAGCTTCGGTAAACCAAACGGCAACGGTACTTGGGCCGGCGGCTGGGGGATTTCTCTATGCGCTGTTTCACGGAGCCGCAGATGTGTACGCCACCGCGATGGTCATCGAAGCCGTGGCCATCTTTTTCGCCCTGGGCGTTCAGGCGCGGGGGCCGTTGCGTCCGCCGGAATCCATGAGTGTAGAAAGCGTCTCGGCAGGGCTGCGATACATCTGGACGCACAAAGTGATCCTCGGGGTGGTAACGCTCGATCTCTTCGCCGTTCTGCTGGGCGGAGCCGTGGCACTGCTGCCCGTTTACGCCAGCGACATTCTCAAAATCGGGCCGTGGGGACTGGGATTGCTGCGCAGCGCTCCGGCAGCGGGAGCGGTAAGCATGGCGCTGTTGCTGGCCCATAAGCCCATGAGGCGCAACGCAGGAGCAAGCATGTTGTGGTGTGTTGGGGGATTCGGCCTCTTCACGGTGATCTTTGGACTTTCACGGAATTTTGCGCTTTCGCTCGCGTCGCTGCTCTTCGTGGGCGCGACGGACATGGTGAGCGTGGTAACGCGCGGCACTCTCGTACAATTGAGCACGCCGGACGAAATGCGCGGGCGCGTGAATGCCGTGGAGATGATGTTCATCGGCGCTTCGAACGAACTCGGACAATTTGAATCCGGCATCACCGCAGAGTGGTTTGGGACCGTCCCGGCCGTGGTCCTCGGAGGTGCGGGCGCTTTACTCATCACCGCGCTGTGGGCGTGGAGATTTCCGGAGTTGAGAAAGGCTGAGCCGCCAAAAATATTCGACGCCGCCGAACCATGACGATGCGATCGTTGCGCAATTCCAAAAGGCAGAAAATCGATGGGAGCTATCCAAATTATGAAGTTGTTGCCGCCCGCTCAGCTCCATAGAATTTTCTAAACCATTTGCGGTCACCTCTGGAAACGCCCCGCCGGTCCTCCCTAGCTGGCGGGGCTTCTATTTTGTAGACTACCAGCCGATTGGCAACCCTCACGCACTCCGCGTCTGAAGTAGACGATGTACGAACCCTGAAGCTGTGGCTCGCGGGTGCGACGATTCTCTTTTTCGCGTTCTTTGCCTGGATCACGCTGTTTCGCGCCGGCCCTTACGGACCTCCGGGGCACCAGTGGGGTTCACCCGCGCATCGCACTGATTTCACCGTGTACCGCGACGCCGCCGCCGCCGTGTTGCACGGAGAGGATCCGTACTCCATTCGCAACGTGCGCGGCTGGGCCTATGTCTATCCGCCGCCGTACTCGATCGCCATGATCCCTTTTGCGCTGCTGCCCCTGCCGGTGAGCGTGCTGGCATGGTATTTCGTATGCGCCGGGCTCACCATTTCCGCGGTGGTCATGTCCGGCCAGCTCGCAGCAGCAGGCATCACAAACGAGCGCAAACGCCTGGCGATTCTTTTCATTCCGGCTCTTATCGTTTCCGTCTGGTTTACCGTAGGACTCACGCGAGGCCAGGCCTCGGTCTTGATGAGCTGGCTTGTGATCGCGGCGATTTTCTGGGAGAAAAAAGGGAAAACTGCCGCGGGAGCGGCTTGCCTTGGCGGTGCCGTCCTGCTGAAGGCTTTCGCGCTGACGCTCTTGTGCTACTACGCGTGGCGGCATAAATGGAAGATGGTTGCGGTGACGCTTGTCGCTATCCTGCTGGGCGGGCTGATTCTGCCGAGCGCGGTCTTTGGCTGGCACGGCAACCTGCACTACATCAGCGAATGGACCCACGAAGTCGCCGCTCCGGCGCTGGGCTCGGAATCGTCGCGCTCGCATTCGGAATTGTTCGATCAACTGCTGAGCATGGAGCGGCCGCGAAATCAGGACCTGGGTTCGGTCATGCAACGTCTATTCGAGGGTAACCAGACGCGGCTGATGGTGCTCGCATTGGCGGCAGCGCTGGGATTGCCGATCTGGATTTTAGGGCGCAAAGCCGATCCACGATCGGAGCCGCTTATTTTGGGCGCGGTGGTCGTCTGGATGCTGTTGGTATCGCCGGTGGCGGAAGATCACTACTTCTCCTTGTATGTTTTGCCGGCGGCCTATGCACTGTTTGCGGCTATGGGCGCAAGTCAATCCGCGAGACGTGCCGGCTATGTGGTGCTTGCGATTGTGGGCCTGCTCAATGGGGGGGCGGTACTCGATCTCGGGCGCGGGTTCGAAATTTATGGCGCCGTCTTCTGGGGCGGGCTGCTGCTGTTTTTCCTGCTGTTGTATTTGGCGCGCTGGCAACAACGAGGTTTAAGCGCCGAAAAGCCAATTCCCTAGCCAGGCTTCACACGCCGGCCGCGCGGCAAAAACAATCAACCGCGGAACTTTCCTGAATGTTTCCCGTTTGTGCGAGGGCGCTACGCGCCCTCGCACAATAAGGAACGCAGCATCAGAACATCAGCTTCAGGCCGAGTTGCATGGTGCGGCTGTCGCCCGAGCCGACGATGGGATTGCCGGCCGCGAAATCGGGCGTGGCGCAACCGCAGCCGAACGTGCCCGGACTGGATGGATCGCTTCCTCCCTGGTAGCCGTTCACAGAACCCCAGGGATTGGCAATGATGGGTGCGTTGAAAAGGTTAAAGAATTCGACGCGGAATTGAGCACTGAACCGCTCCGTAAATTTGAAATTCTTGAATACGGAGAAGTCCACGTTTTTGAAGCCGGCATCGCGGAATATGTTCCGTCCCATAGTGCCAAAGGTGTTCGCCTTGGGAGGAACCATTACCGAATTGCCTTCAACGAAGCAGCCACCGGTCGCCAGGTTGCCGGCATCGGGAGCTACGGACGTGCACTGCTTCCACATCGCAGAGGCGGACCCCATCGCGGGACTGATGCCATTGCAACCGAGAGCAGCCACATCGGAACCGGAGGCGCACGTTATGAACCCGCTGATGCCGCTGGTGCTTGTGCAGCCGGTGCCGCTACCCACGCCGCCGGGGCCGGTGCAGTAGGGGATTGAACTCGAGCTGGCTTTGAAGTCCGAGGGATTGCCGAAGAAATCCCAGCGGTCGGTGTTTTCGCTGGTATTGCTCCAATTATTGTTTGTGTCCATCACATTCCACGGCTGTGCGCCCGCCAGGGTAATCACACTGTTCAGCTTCCAGCCCTCCAGCATCTGGCCGAAGCCTTTCTTGCCGGGGATTTCATAACTGGCAGTGATGGTGGCGCGGTTGCGGATATCGAAGTCGCTGTCGGCACGTTCCGCGCCCGGCGCGAAGGAGTTCTCCGGCTGCGGAGCGAAGCGATTCAGAGAACCGTTGTCAATGCCGTGACCATAGGTGTAGCCCACGGTGAAAGAGAGCCCGTGAGTAAGCCGCTCGGTCAACGTGGCCTGCATGCTGTTGTAGTTGGAATCTGCGTCATTGGTCGTCCAATTGATGAACTGCAAATAGGGGAACTTGGCGGAGTATGGCCCAAGTCCTGTAAGAGGATCCACCTGGTTGAGGTCCACCGCGCCGATCAGATGTTCGCCGCGGGTTCCCACATAACTGATGTCCAGCGAGAGATTATTGTTGAAGGCGTGCTGAACCCCCAGATTCCAATCGAAAACGGTGGGCGTCTTAAGATTCGGATCCACGCTGCCGATGCTGCACTGGCTGGCCGCGGTGCAAGACACTCCGCCGCCGCCCGGGAAGACAACACCATTCCAGGCGAGTTTGCTCCCGGGGATGCGGAGCGTACCCGTAGCGATGGTGCCGCCAGCCGACAAGGTTGTGCCGCCCTGCGCCGAACACGAAGAGCCGGCCGGTACAGCCACCGTGCAGCCGCCTGTCGGGACAGCGGCGATGCTGGTGCCGCCGCCGACGTTCTGAATGCCCGGATTTCCGGTAAAGGGAGCCAGGGTGAACATGGAGTAAAAGATGCCCAGCCCGCCCCGGACAACCGTGGTGCCCTTTCCGGATACGTCATAGGCAAAGCCCAGTCGTGGCGAGAAGTTTTTGTGATCGGGCTTCCAAACGTAATTGCCCAGCGAGGATTGCCCCTGCTGAACAAGCCCCAGCGTCGGATTGAAGCCTCCCAAAAGATTATTGACCTCGTGGAATGGCGTCCGGTATTCCCAACGCAGGCCCAGATTGACGATCAACTTTGAGGTAAGGCGCCAGTCATCCTGTCCAAACACGCCGTACACCTTGGAGATGGCCTTGATGGAGGGGTTTCCGCTGAGCAGAAATGCTCGAGTCGCATCTCCTGCGAAAAAGTCCTCTAAAGCACTCGACCCCTTGAAGGCTTGTCCCCCGGAGAACTGGACGCGGCCCCGTGTGTCGTGAGGGTTGGAATCACCCTCGATGTGCGAGAATTCGCCTCCGAACTTAAAGCTGTGCTTACCCACCAGGTAAGAAACGTTGTCCTGAACATCGTAATATGGATTCGGGCTTGCTTCGAGCGGACGTCCACGCCGACTTCCGAGTTGAGCAAAACCCCCAATGTTGATGCTGGGAAAGCCGCCCGTGCTGGTCAGTCCGGTATTGATCGGATACGTCACCCCGTTAAGCGAGTAACTTCCATTAGCCAATTGGCCGGCGTCGTGAGGGAGGAACTTGAACTCAAACCGGTTGTAGCCGACTCGGAGTTCGTTCACCAGACGAGAACTGGCCGTCCACACCCAGTTGCCCGAGGTCGTCCACGAGATTTCGGGGACGTCATTGAGCCAGGCGGAATTCACCATGGGGAAATCTTCGCCAAGCCCCAGGTAGTCGGCCTTGTAGATCATCCCGTTGATCATGTGCTTGTCGCTAATCCGATAGTTGATCTTGGCGATGCCATTGTCGGTTTGATTGGTGTTGGGAAAGCTGCTGACATAAGTAGTGGTGGTGGGGCTGGCACCCTGAATCAAGCCGCCCGTGCAGGTGGACGCGGCTGTCAATGTGCCAGAAGGGCATCCGAGCAGGATCTTGCTAAGCGGGCTCACCGGTACCCCGGCGCTCTGCAGGCCGAGGATCGCATCAACCATGCTGCTCGCGGGACCTAATCCGGCGGCCGTTGCCGGCACAGAACTACTGAGCGCGCTGGCGATTTGATCGCGGAGACCCTCGTAGTTTGCAAAGAAGAAGAGCTTATCTTTTTTGATCGGGCCACCCACCGCGCCCCCAAACTGCTCCAGTTGAAGCGGAAGCGCCTGACCTGGGGAATAGCGGTTTTTGGCGTCCCAAGTGCCGTCACGCCCGAAGGCATAGGCGGTGCCGTGGAAATTGTTCGTCCCGGATCGTATGCCTACGTTGACGACGGCGCCAGGTTTACCGCCGAATTCCGCCTTAGGATTTTCCTCCAGATTGAACTCCTGAATGGCATCGACGGGCAGAATCGTGGCTCCATCGGTAAACGGTGCCGAGGCGCCCGCTACAGGACGAGCGTCAAAGGCATTGGCGTTCAGAATGCCGTCAACCAGCCAACTGGTCTCATCGGGACGGATATTATTGGTGCTCTGCGTCCACGGCGACCCTCCCGGTTGAAGCATAACGCCCGGCCGCAGTCCCATCAGGCTTTGGAAATTGCGCCCATTCAACGGCAGGTCGTTGATCGCGGCGTTCTGTAAGGTGCCGCCCAGAGTGGCGTTGGTAGTCTCAATGAGGGGCAGGGATTCCGTTACGGTCACGGTTTGCGCCTGAGCGCCGGGCTGCAAGGTCAGATCGACTCTGACCTCCTTGCCCACGCCAAGCTCTACGCCTTCACGTTCCAGTCTCTTAAACCCATTGGCTTCCCCGCGAACCAGGTAGGTCCCCGGAAGCAATTGTGGCGCGTCATACTCACCGGCGTTATCAGTGGTCAGAGTACGCGCCACGCCTCGATCTTTGTCGATGATAGTAACTGTTGAACCCGCGATAACGCCGCCACTTTGGTCTTTGACTGTGCCGAGAATACGTCCGTTACTACCCTGAGAAAAACCGGGTACTGAAAAGACCAGCACACATACAGTCATTCCGAACAGAACACCAAGCCGAGTGGTTAGGGCCGAAAACGAAAAACGAGTCCCCATTATGGAGCTCATCGTTACACCCCTCCGAGATTTGAGATAGGCCTGGGACCCAACTGCAGGACAGGAAACGACCGATGGACATGCGTTTACGCCTGCTCACCAACAAAGTCAACAAATGTTTTGTAAAAAATCGCATTCAATGGGAGTGGAGCGGGTCTGGACTGGCGTCCAGCACTTTTGCAAGGCGGCGCCGGCGCGCGGTCGAACTTGCGCGAGATCCTCTTTCACTCGCGCAGAGCTTGACAAAACTGTGACAACCGATTTGTACCCCAATCGGAAATAATGAACCCACTTGGCGGCAGCCACTAGTCCGCATCGTCAGACGGCGCGATCTGTTTCTGAGGCTCTGCGGGTCCTTGACGACGAAGCGACGCTTATGATATTTGCACGCCCAAGTTATCGGTCTGAATCGGGGTCCACAGGGAGGGGTCGGTGAGTTCTATCGGCATTAAGTGGTCAAGTTTTGCACGCGCAACAGTCGTAATCCTTTCTGCTTTTTCCGTTTGTCTTGGCATCTTGCTGGTTTCGCCGCCCGCTTTCGCGCAGCTCAATTATGGGCGCATTTATGGAGCGATTACCGATCAAACAGGTGGCGCTCTTGCAGGCGCGATGGTGACGGTCATCGATGTCGACCGCGGAATCTCGCGCTCTCTCGTGGCCGATGAGACCGGCCAATTCTCCGCTTCCAGTTTGCTGCCAGGCAGCTACACGGTAAGGGCGGCGGCAAACGGCTTCAAAGCCGCCGAGCATAGCGGATTAACTGTGGGCGTGGGTCAGGACGTTCGCGTCGACTTAACCTTGCAGCCCGGCGAACAAACTCAGACCGTCACTGTCACCGGCGACGTCCCCATGGTGAACACGACGAGCGCCACGCTCGGCGGGACAGTGGAGAACGCCACAATCGTCGAACTGCCCCTGAACGGCCGCGCCTTTCAGAAATTGCTGGATTTCAGTCCGGGCATGCAACAAGTTCCCGGCGGCGGCACGCCGGCATACAACGTCAATGGCCAGCGCGGAACAAACATCACGTGGATGCTGGACGGCGTGGACGAAATCAATATGGCCGGCGGCGCGGGGCCGACGGTGGGCGGAAACGGCGGCGGCGTCGATGGCGTGACCATCCTGTCGCTCGATGCCATTCAAGAAGTGAACACGATTCAGAGCCCGAAAGCGGAATATGGCTGGATGGCCGGATCGGTCGTTAACATCGGCTTGAAGTCGGGGACCAACAGCATCCACGGAACGGCCTTCGGGTTTTTCCGCAATGGCGCGCTCGATGCCAGTAATGCGTTCCTCGGCGCCGGGCTTTCGAAAGCGACAGATAACCTGAAGCAGTATGGCGGGACGATTGGCGGGCCGATTAAGAAAGACAAGGTCTTCTACTTCGCGACTTATGAAGGCAATCGCTACACCATAGGCTCTCCGAAAACGATTTCTGAGCCGAGCGACGCCGCGGGACTCGGCAAATCAAACAGCATTCCCGATGCTATTTCCAACATGATCATTACTGGCCACGCTCTAAGTCCGATGAGCGTGAAGATGGCGGGCTGTAATTATGCTGCGGTTGCCGCGCTCACTCCGGCAACGGCCACGCCAGCCGCGGTGGCCGGTCTCTGTGGCCCGGGCGCCAGCGGTGCCCCTCCGAGTCTGTTCGGAAACAGTTCAGCAGCGGCGAAATTCCCGGTTGCCTTTAACGATGTGGGCGGCTCCGACAATGGGCTTGCAAAGATCGACTATCACATCAGCACCAATAGCACCCTAAACGGCGAATATTTCATCGGCAACGGAAACGTGGACAACGCCACGGCCGCCACCTCGCCTTTTTGGCTGGCGGATAACTTTTTCCGAACGCAAACCGGCCGGGTGGTGTGGGTTTGGACTCCGAAATCGTCGATTGTGAACGAGATGAGGTTCGGGCTTCTGGAGTACACACAAGTAGGATCGCCGGATGACTGCAACGGAAACGACGGCGCACCCGACTACGCCAATGTGTATGGGTATAACCTGGGCGTCACCTTACCGCCGCCACAATGCGGAATGGCAAACGTCGTGATTACCGGGTTCAATAATCTGGGCAGCCAAAGCACAAACGGCGGACCGCAGGATAACCATTTCAGCGTGTGGTCCGGAATAGACAGCGTGTCGTATACCCGTGGCAACCACCTCTTCAAATTCGGAGGCGAAATCCACGACACGCTTTTCAGCGGGAGCAAATCTCTCACCAACGATAATGGAACATTCAACTTCGGCAGAATCGCCGCATTCACCGGGGCTACGGTACTGCAGGATTTCCTGGCCGGGGTCGCTTCGAATGGGACGATTCTGGCTGGCAATGCCACGCTTTCAGAGGCGCTCGCATACAATCGCTACGCGCTTTTTGCCCAGGACGATTGGCGAATAAAGCCGCGGATTACGCTCAATCTGGGCGTGCGCTGGGAATACGTCCAACCCGTCACCACTCCCAATAATGTTCTGGGGAACTTCAACGTGGGAGCTCCAACCGGACTTGTGCAAGAAGTGGATGGCAAGTCGGTCTATACCTTGCCGAAGGATCTGTTTTCGCCGCGCCTGGGAGTCGCCTGGGATGTGACCGGAAAAGGCACGACAGTAATCCGGGCTGGCGGCACCTACATGCATGATTTTTTGGTCTTCCAGGCCCTCCTTCCCAACTTGCAAAACGTGCCCACCGGGTTTGCGCTGGTGCTGCCCAATGGGACTTTGGCGCAGCCGCAACCCGGCAGCAATCTCCTGGGCACACTGGCTCTCTCCGGAGGTACATCTGGTTCCGCGATCAATTGGACGGGTACCGGACCTGTTGTCAGCTTTACGCCCAACACCGTGAATAGCCTCGGCTTTGCTTGCGGGAATGGGCTTACGGCTTTTGGCGGCGGAACTCCAGCCCCGTGCAACCTGAATCCGCCGGTAACACCTCAGAACGGATTCAAGCCCGACGGAGTGGTTTCCTGGAATCTCTCCGTACAACATGCTTTCGGCAACAATCTCTCGTTAAACGTCGCGTATGTGGGGACGCATGGCGAAGACCTGCGCGGCACAACGGATATCAATCAGCCTGACCTCGGTGTGGCTAATGGGAGCTCCGGGGCCGCTCGCCAGAACGAGCAAAAGCGGCGCATATTCACGGAGAATTGTCCGACCACGTTCTTCGGTGGCTTGGGCCTGAATCCGGCACAGTGCTTCCCCTACTTGGGACAGGTGGAGGAGAACCTTCCGAACGAAATCTCAAACTATAACGGATTGCAGGTAACCCTGAGTAAGCGCATTTCGCACGGTCTGCAGTTCAACGTTGGTTATACCTATGCCCACGCGTTGGATGAGGCATCCGGTCTTTCCAACTCCTCGAACCGAGACTTGATGAATACGCAGAATCCTCTTCTGGATTACGGTAATGCGGCGTTCGATGCACGGCATCACCTTACCATCACCGGTACATACGACATACCGGGTTATAAGACAAAGGGCCAGATGCTCGAAGGTTGGCAGGTGAACGTGGCAGCCACAATTCTCTCCGCCCTGCCGTTCGACGCTCTCGACAGCACGGATGATCTGAGCGGGACGGGTATCAACCAGGACCGCTGGAACCTCCTGGGCGATCCCGGAAATTTCAAGGGAGGAACGGCTGCACCGATACCGTGCTATGGCGTGACCGGAAGCAAGTTTGCCATCCCGGGATGCACGATCGTCAGCTCTCTATCGGCCCTGCCCGCGGAGTGCGTCACCGCAGCATCCGCAGCCGCTACGAATCCCGCCGTTATTGCCGCGGGCGATCCGAACGCCACAGGTCTGCAGGCGCTGGCAAACCTGGGCTGCTATTTCCAGAATGGCAGTGCTATCGTTCCCGCCGCACAGGGCACCTACGGAAACATGGGGCGCAACGTTCTGCGCGGGCGCCCATTCAAGGAAACCGATCTGTCCGTCACCAAATCGTGGAAGTTTGGCGAGCGCTTAACAACCCAATTCCGCGCTGAATTCTTCAACATCTTCAATGCCGTGGAATTTTCAAGTCCAGGCCAATCGACAAACACTCCTAACCTCGCCTCGCCGGGGATTTTTGGATCTTCGCCCTCGACGCCAAATACGTTCAGCTTCATCTTCGGCAGCGGCGGTCCGCGCGTGGCCCAACTGGGCTTGAAATTCATCTTCTAGCTGGCGCCTGTAAACGCGGGCACAAAGAAATCGACAGCGGATAAAAAGGGCCGGAGCGATCCGGCCCTTTTCCTTCTGGGAGGGAGTTCCGCGAACGGCGGCTGCGCCGTTTATTGCCGGGCGCTATTGGGCGCTGGCCCAGGCAAGTTTCGCTTCCGCGCATTCGATGACGATCGTGCTGAAGCGATCCACGTCATCCTTGCTGACGAACGGGTGCGGACCGCCGGGCTTGCGCGATTGTAACGCCTGCACCTTTTCGAACATGTTATCGAGCGCCGCGTGTATGGAGATGATCGTATCAACTCCGGCTTTGTCTTCGATCTGCTTGAAACGCTTGGCCGAGGCGATATAAGTCTTAATCATCGTTTGCGTGTCGGGGAATACCTGAATGCCGCCTTGCACCAAATTCATCGTTGTGCCGCCGATCATGCCGGCGAGATGGCGCCGGCCGCCATCCCTGACCGGGAAGATGATCGAGAGATTGCCCGCTGACGCGCCGGGAGTCGAATAAAGCGTCACAGCTGTATCTCCCAGGGTCACTTTCTCTCCGTCCTTGGCGACCATGTCCTTTATGGGCTTCACTTTGGCGGGTGAATTGTCATTCGCCAGAAAATCCCAATCGCCCTCGGACATAATCACGCGCGCCGAAGGCGCCATTTTCTTCAGTGCATTGATTCCCCAGGACTGGTCGGAGTGAGAACGCACGATGATCGCGTACTTTATGTTCGCAGGGTTGAGGTTAAAGCTCTTCAATTCGTTGAGCAGTTCGGGCGTGACCCAATCAAAATTCGTGTTGATGAGAATGATTCCGGCCGAGGTCGTGAGCGCCCACGTGGATTCCGTCTTCGTCCCGATGTAATAGAGATTGTCAAATACCTTGGCGGGGGGCGCGTACCATTTCTCGCGAGGAGTGGGAGTCAGCTTCGCGGCTTCGCCGGGCTCCAGGGGAACATCTTTGCCAACCGCTTGCGGACGCGCGCCAGGTTTGGGCGCGGCGCACATTTGGTTGAACGCCGAATTGAAGACGTGCCAGGGCTCAGCACTGGCCGTGCCGGGCGAAACAGCCGCTTTGGCCGCCGCCACGTGATCCTGTGCGCTTCCTGTTTGCGCGCGCCCATGGGGCACTGCCGCGGTGAAAAGCGAAATCAACAAACCCAGTGCAGCAGAGCGGTTCACCATATCGTTTTCCCTTGTCCACCTTCCGTGACCCATATTTCGGTGTCGCTTATACACCAGCAGCGTACAGCCAGGCCATAGCTATCCCTCGCGATTTTTGCGGCTGATTTGTTGCCTCGACCAACGGCGTTGTTCAGCTAACTGATGGGCAATGACGATCGGCAGAATTCCGTGGCTTTTTCTGCTTGAAACGGTTTATATATCGAGCACGTTCCATATACATAGCAATCGCGAGCATTTACATGAACCTACGATTTGCCAGGTCGATCGCAATCGAGGCATCCATATTGGCGCTGCTGTTTGGTATCGCCGCGGCGCGCTCAGGCGCCCGGCAAGACAAGGGCCAGACATCCGCGCCCGCGTATAAAGGAAACGGCAAATCGGCTTCGACCCCGCTGCCCGACGGCGGGCCGGCGCCGCGACTAACCGATGGGCACCCGGATTTCTCAGGAATCTGGTTTGTGGGTGCGCTCGGCAAAGAAGATGCCTTGTCGGTGGAATCGGCGGCGCAAGCCGGCGACCCGAACCTCAGAGCCTTCGATCCAAAGGTCACGCCGGAGGAAAAACCTTCGTTCCAACCGTGGGCCGCGGAAAAAATGAAGCAGTTCGGCAGAGGACCCGCCGCCGGAATGCTCTCCAAAATGACCAAGGAGCAGCAACTCGCCGCTATTGACACCGAAATCATCAGACTGGGACAGAATTGCATGCCTCATGGCGTTCCGGGCATGGGCATTTACGGCGGAATCCATGGAATGCAACTGGTTTCAACGCCCGGGCAACTGGTGCAGCTTACGGAGACAAATCACGATTGGCGCGTGATTCCGACCGATGGGCGCGCACACAAAAAAGACCCAGATCCGCTCTTCAACGGTGACGAAGTCGGCCATTGGGAGGGCGACACTTTGGTGATCGACACGGTCGCCGTCGATGAACGCGCCTGGAACGACCCTAACGGCTGGTTTCACAGCGATCAGCAGCATGTGGTCGAACGCTACAGCCGGCCCTCGAAAAATTACCTGATTTACCAGGTGACGGTGGAAGATCCAAAGGTGCTGACGAAACCGTGGGTCTCCGCTCCGCATAAGTTCTCGCTCTCGGCGGACGGCGAACCTTTGAACGAGTGGTATTGCGGAATCAATCCCGAAGGCGATGAAGAAATACGAAATCTAAAGGAAACGAGAAAACAACTCGCGGACGAAATCAGCAAGCAGTCCGCCCGTTAGTTCGACGCCTCGCCGGGGCGGGATTGCGGACCGCATCGTAAGCACAGGTTTTCAGGACATTCAATCATACGGAGGCAGGATGAAACGGGCGTTTTCAAAGGCATTTTTCTTTGCCGTGTGCGTATGCGCACTTATATGGTTCGCCTGTTTTCCCTCGGGCGCTCAGGACAAGAATAGTCAATTTTCCACACCCGGATACACTCACAGAACTCCTTCTAAACCACTGCCCCCGGGAGGACCGACGCCCCGGCTGGCGGATGGACACCCGGATTTCTCCGGCGTTTGGTTCAAGGGCTCTCTCGGAAAAGAAGATGCCACTCTGGTAGGCTCGTTCGGAGTGCTCGATCCTAATCAGAACGATTACGACCCAAAGACCGAAGAAAAGCCTTCGTTTCAGCCCTGGGCGGCGGCAAAAATAAAAGAGGCGCAGGCAAACCTGGTAGAAAATACTCGAGATCCCTCCTCTTTTGACAAACTGCCCCGCGAGCAGAAGATTGCCGCCCTGAACGTGGAAATTCTCAAGCTTTCGCGGAACTGCATGCCCCATGGCGTGCCCGGCATCGTCTTGAATGCGGACCGGCCGTTTCAGCTCGTTTCAACGCCCGGACTGTTCGTTCAACTGGATGAGCACAACCATGACTATCGCGTGGTAAACATCGACGGGCTCTCCCGTAGCAAAGAGCCGGATCCCAAATTCAACGGCGAATCGGTGGCACGTTGGGATGGCGACACGCTGGTCATCGACACCATCGCCATCGATGATCGAGTTTGGAATAGCGACCAGTGGACCTTCCACAGCGATCAGGAACATGTGATCGAAAGGATCACGCGTCCATCCGTGAACTATCTCACCTACCAGGTGACCATCGAAGATCCCAAGGTACTGACCAAGCCGTGGATCTCGGCGGTGCACAAGTATTCGCTCGGCCATGAGTCCCTGCTGGAGTGGTATTGCGGCGTGAACGGCCACGACGACGAGGAACTGCAATCATTGAAGGCGCAGCGAGACCGGCTGCAGGCCCAAAAATAATCCAGGGCGCGGAGATGACGTATGAAAACTAAATTCGCACGCTTGACGGTGGTAGCGGCTCTGCTGGGAGCTTCGCTTCCCCTCCTGGCACACCACGGCACCGGCGTGTCTTACGATATGAAGAAAGTGACTACGCTAAAGGGAGTTGTCACTCGCTTCGCGTTCGCAAACCCGCATTCGCAATTGTATTTCGACGTCACCGACGAGAAGGGCAATATTACGCACTGGGCTGCTGAAATGCGCGCTCCCGGCAATCTGATCGCTGAGGGTTACACCCGCCACGGGCTGATGGAAAAACTCGCTCCGGGGACGCCAATTACCGTCACCGGCAATCCCTCGAAATCCGGCGCGCCTGTTTTGGTGTTTTCGAAGGCGGTGCTCGGCGACGGGTATTGCATATGCAACCAGGATGGCGGCATCGGAAAAGACCAGGCGGCGGATAATGGCGGGGCGCAGTGATCAGGAGCCTGGCGTTGCAGAATCGACTGTTGTCCCTGGGGACATGTCTCGCGGCAGCCTTGCTGTTCTCTTCACCAACTTTCGCGCAGTATTACTACGGCCCGAGCAGCCAGGGTAAGCGAACGAAGCAGGCGGAGGCTGCCGCAGCGGCCGCGCCGAAGCCCGCCTACGATCCACACGATATTTCTGGGATATGGTGGGGCCGCGGCAACAGCTTTTTCATGGGGAAGCCGGTAGGCCGGTACGAAGCTCCCACGATTTTGCCGCCGCCGCTTACCGCATGGGGCGAGGAGCAGTTCAAAGCTCACATACCATCCAGCGGTCCACACGCAGTTGAACCGGCAAAGGGAAATGATCCTCTGGGTCACTGTGATCCTCTGGGCTATCCGCGTAATCTGTGGGCCAATGACCGGCCATTCGAAATCGTCCAGGAGCCCGGAAAAATCGTGCAGATCTTCGAATGGGGACACACCTCGCGGGAGATTTGGACCGATGGACACAAGCTCCCAGACGACCCGGACCCGCGCTGGTACGGCTGGGCCGTTGGGCACTGGGAAGGCGATACGCTTGTAGTCGATTCAACCGGCTATGACGAACGAGCGTGGCTCGACAATCTTGGCTATCCGCATAGCGAGGGCATGCAATTGCACGAGCGGATTCGCCATCCGGATGCTCTGACGCTGGAAATCACCATGACCCTCGACGATCCCAAAACTTATACGAAACCCTGGATCGGCGGCAAAGAGATCTATCATCTGCAGCTTCCGAAAGGATCGACCATTCTCGAGGAAGCCTATTGCGTGCCTTCCGAGGAAGAGAGCTTCAACGAGGGCGTACGGGATCCTGCGGGCAAGGGTATTGCCGCCAAGTAAAGATAAGCGACCAAAAATCGCGGAATGTCGGAGCTGAATTATGGCAAAGCAATTTAGAACTTCATTTGCTGCGTGCTTCTCGATCCTGGCGCTCTCCGGAATGGCCCTGGCCCAGACTTACGGCACAAAGGGCTACGCGCCGGGGGCTTGGAAACCGGATGAACTGCCGCCAGACCTCTCGAAGCCGAAGCCGTTCAATCCTCACGACCTGTCGGGCGTCTGGTCCATGCCGACAAAATCGAATTTCGAAAGACACTCGTTCAACGACAAAAGGTTGGTAATTGAAGACAAGAGCATCCCCAACGAGATGAGGGCTCAGAGCTATCCGCCTCCGATGACGCCCTGGGGCAAAGAAAAGTTCGAGGCCGCGAAGCCAAGCTACGGCCCGCGATCGGTGGCTCCAGGATTAGGAAACGATCTGGTTTCCACCTGCGAACCGATGGGCTATCCGCGCGATCTGTGGGAGGCCAATCTGAGGCCATTCGAATTTGTTATGGCATCGGACCGCGTGCTGCAACACATGCAGTACCACGATCTGTGGCGCACCATCTGGACCGATGGGCGCGCTCTTCCGACGGATCCCGATCCGGCATGGAATGGGTATTCAGTCGGACATTGGGAAGGAGATACCTTCGTTGTCGAGTCCACCGGCTATGACGACCGGACCTGGCTCGATCATTTTGGCAATCCGCACAGCGATCAGATGAAGCTCGTGGAGCGCTTCAAACGGCTGGATATCGACCACCTACAAGTCGACATGACCTTGACCGACCCGAAAGCCTATACCGCGCCCTGGGTCGGCGACCCGATAACCTTTGAACGCGTGAAGGTGGCGATCTTCGAGGAGATTTGCGCGCCTTCTGAAGAAAATCATTTCAACGATCGCGTGCGCGACGCTGCGGTGGGTACGGCGAAGCCTTGACACGATTTTCCTGTTCCGATAAATTTGGGTCATTCTTCCGACCCGCAATTCCGAGGAGACGCAGATGAGAAGGAACTTCCCGGTAACACGTGCCGTGAATCTGTCGTTGTTGGTGGTGAGCGCTCTCTTGCTGGCTATTCCGCTATTCGCCCATCACGGGTTTCAGTTCGAATTTGATGGAAGCAAGTACATTTATATAACGGGCACTCTCACCAAGGTCGAATGGGAAAACCCGCACATCTATTTCAATGTCGAGTCAAAAACGTCGCCGGATAATCCCACGGCTGCGGCTGCCGACGGCAAAATAACGAACTGGCGGTTCGAAGGTTCATCTGTGAGTCTCGTCCAGAGGACGGGAACCCGGCGCGCCGATCTGGTGGACTATATTGGGAAGACCGTCACCGTGCGCGCTTGCCCGGGTAAGGGCGACTTGGCAAAGGGCGCGGCTGAAACCGTGAAACTTCCCGATGATCGTGAGGTCGTGGTCGGAAGAAAGCGCTACTACGGCACGGGCCCGGTGCCTGCGGACATCGATAAGGATCCGGTGAACTAAACCAGCCGGCCGGCCATTCGAATGGCAGTGCCTCCCGCAGGCACTGCCATTCTGTTTTTACGGCCGCTATTCCAAACACCGCAATTCGAGCGACGTGATAGGATATGCGCGGTTTGGGAGTTCGCTAAGCAGTGATGTCAATAATTCCATAGAGCTGCGCGATCGCACTAATTTTCCGCGCATAGCACGCTAGGAAGGCGAAATGAAATTCAAGTCTACGCGAGTCGCGGTGAGCGCCATTGCAGTCGCGGTCGCATTGATGCTGCGGGTCACGCCCTTGGCTGCGCAGGCCCCTCCGCAGGAAAAGCCGCAAATGGCGGACGACATCTTTAAAAATGTCCAGGTCCTGAAGGGACTCACTGTCGACGAGTTCATGGGAACGATGGGTTTCATCGCCGCCTCGCTGAGCATGAATTGCATTGACTGCCACAGCGTCGAGGCTGCCAGCGACGTGACGAAGTACGCGGTTGACACACCCACCAAACAAACCGCTCGCAAGATGATCCTTATGGTAAGGATGATTAATAACACCAGCTTTGGCGGAAAGCAGACGGTCACCTGCTACTCCTGCCACCGCAGCGGAAACGCCCCCAAGGCGATTCCCAGCCTGGCCGAACAGTACGGCACGCCGCCTCCGGAAGATCCAAATGAGGTTGAAATTGTAGGAGAACCGAGGCCGGGAACGCCTACGCCGGATCAAGTGTTCGATCGATACATTCAGGCTCTGGGCGGAGCTCAGCAACTGGCCAAACTGACAAGCTTCGTTGCCAAGGGAACGTATGAAGGTTTTGATACCGGCGACGAAAAAGCGCCCGTCGAAGTCTATGCCAAAGCCCCGAATCAACTTTCTGTTGTGGTCCATATCCCGCAAGGCGACAGCATCAGAACCTATGACGGCCATATCGGTTGGATTAACGCCACGGGGACGCTTTTGCCCATACCCTTGTACGATTATTCCGGAGGGAATCTCGAGGGCGCCAAACTCGATGCTGAGCTCTCTTTTCCCGCGCAGATCAAGCAAACACTCACAGGATGGAAGACGGGGTTCCCGCCGACGTACATCGATGATAACGAGGTTAACGTTGTCGAAGGAATGAGCGCGACGAAGACTCCGGTGAAGTTGTATTTCGACAAGAAATCGGGGCTTCTCGTGCGCCAGATGCGCTATACGGTCACGGCTATCGGAACCAATCCCACGCAGGTGGATTACTCCGATTATCGCGACGTTAACGGCGTGAAGATTCCCTTCCACTACGTGACCACCTGGACAGACGGTCGCTCGACAACCGAACTGGCCTCCGTCGAGCCCAACGTGCCTATCGACGCTTCGAAGTTTGCGAAACCAGCAGCGGCAACGCGCAAAACCGCAACGCGTTAAGCTGCCCCGGGTAACGAACCGCACGAAAGTTACAAAGGGCGCCTTAGCAGGCGCCCTTTCCGTTTGCCGCTCAGCAAATCACCGCTCTCCGTGCCAAAATTGCGCCTCCTGAATTATTCCTGTCTTCAGGTATCTTTTCGGCCAGAGCGCGTCCGCTGATTTTCAGGTTCTTCGTCCGCAAGTTACAATGATTGTCTGCGACTGTTGTGCGAGGAGTTGTCCAGCGTGTATCCGGCGGGGTTTTTATCGCATCTGTGATGGACTGGCGCATCTTCTGAGACGACCGAACGATGCCTACCACCCCAAGCGCACCCAAACACGATCTGGCGTCGCTGCGCATCGATGATGCTCAACGCGGGCGCGGCAATTTGGCAAAGCGCCTGATCTTCGTCATTGGCGGCTTAATCCTTCTCGCCGGGGTCAGCGGAGCCGTGATTGCCTTTCGAGGCCGAAGCCTGGATGTAGAGGCCGCCGTGGCCCAGCAACCGCATCCGGGGGAACGCGAGGCCTTGTTGAACGCGAGCGGCTACGTCACGCCGCGCCGGCGCGCAACGATTGCGGCAAAAATTACAGGGCTTGTCACGGGCGTCTACTTCGACGAAGGCAGCCGTGTGCGCCAGGGCCAATTGCTTGCCAAGCTGGACGATTCCGATGCGCGAAAGAGCCTGGAGTCTGCGAAGAGAGACCGCGATTCCACCAACGCGACCGTTCACGATTACCAGGTACAGCTTCGTAACGCCGAGATTACGCTCCACCGAACCGAGCAACTGCAGCAAGCAGGCATAGAAACCCAGGAGCACCTCGACAACGCACGGACCGCAGTCGATAGCCTGCAGGCCAAAATCGATCTGGTGAAAACGCAGGTCCTCGCTGCCGAAGCCAAAATTCAGGAAGCGCAACAGGCAGTGGACAATTGCACGATCCTCGCGCCCTTCGATGGCATTGTCGTCTCGAAAGACGCACAGATCGGAGAAATGGTGTCGCCCGTTTCCGCGGGTGGTGGCTTCACACGAACGGGCATAGCCACAATCGTTGACATGAACTCGAATGAGATCGAAGTGGATGTGAACGAAGCTTACATTGCTCGAGTATCTCCGGGTCAGGCCGTCACCGCTGTTTTGGACGCCTATCCCGATTGGCAAATACCGGCGCAGGTCCGCACCGTGATCCCCTCCGCCGACCGCGAAAAAGCAACGGTAAAAGTGCGTATCTCCTTTCTCAAGCTGGACCCGCGCATTCTGCCGGACATGGGTGTAAAGGTGACATTTCTGGGCGAGAAAAAACATCCAGCTAACGATGCCGACCCCGCCGCGCTGATTCCGGAAAGCGCCATCCGCGACGATGGCCCGCAAAAGATTGTGTTTCTGGTGAAAAACGATCACGCGGAACGGCGCGCCGTCACCGTAGGGAACGTCAATGGCGGGCAAGCCGAAATCATCGGCGGCCTCACGCCGGGCGATACGGTGATCGTCAATGGCCCTGCGAACCTTCGCGATGGCCAAGCCGTCAGCATAAGAAAGTAGAAGAGTTCATGGTTCGAGTCGATGGCAGAGCAACCAAGGGATTGATCGCTGTGCGTGGTCTGGACAAGATCTATGAGCGCGGCGGCGGGCAGGTCCACGTACTGCAAGGGCTAAACCTGGACGTGGACAAAGGCGAGTTTGTGGCCTTTATGGGTCCAAGCGGGTCCGGGAAGACCACCTTGCTCAACCTGCTTGGCGGGCTCGACGTGCCTACGCGGGGAACCATTACGGTTGCGGGTGACGAAATCACTCATATGTCTGGTCACAAGCTCACCGAATGGCGCGCGCGCCACGTCGGCTTCGTGTTTCAGATGTACAACCTGATCCCCGTGTTGACCGCGTTTCAAAATGTGGAACTTCCGCTTTTGCTGACAAAGCTTTCCAAGGCGCAACGCCGGCAGCACGTCGAGACCGCATTGCACGTGGTCGGCCTCGGCGATCGTATGAATCATTTTCCAAGCCAACTCTCCGGCGGCCAGGAGCAACGCGTCGCGATTGCGCGCGCTATTGTGGCGGATCCGACCTTTTTGCTATGCGACGAGCCCACCGGTGATCTCGATCGTCACAGTGCAAACGAAATCATGGCACTGATTGAGCAGCTTGTGACCGCGTACGGCAAGACGGTGTTGATGGTAACGCACGATCCCGTCGTGGCACGGCGCGCACAAACGACACTTCATCTGGATAAAGGCGTGCTCGTCGAATCGGGCGAGTCACAGGAGATTGCCGCCGGAGGACGCGATGAAATATAGCCGGCTGATCTTTGCCAATCTTTTTCGAAAGAAAGTTCGTCTGGCCCTCACCCTGGGTTCGTTTGCCGTCGCGCTTTTTCTTTTCGCCTTTCTGGCTGTGGTGAACGACGTCTTCAGTCGCGGCGCGGATATCGCCAGCGCCGATCGCTTGTTCGTTATGAACCGGACATCGATCATCAACCCGATCCCCCTGGCCTATCGCGACAAAATGTTGCGAGTGGCGGGCGTCAAGAATGTGACCCACGACAACTGGTTCGGCGGCGTTTACCAGGACGAAAAGAATTTCTTCCCACAGTTCGTCATTGATCCGGAAAATCAGCGGCAGGTTTTCCCGGAGCTGATTGTTTCCGATAGTGATTGGAAAAAGTTCCTTGCAGATCGCCAGGGCGCCATCGTAGGCGTTCGCACGGCGCAGCGGTTCGGCTGGAAAATCGGCGATCGCGTTCCGTTAAAGACCACCATCTGGGGATCCGGCAATTGGGAGTTTAATATTGACGGTTTTTATCACGGAAAACGCGCTGAAGATGACGAGACGCAATTCTGGTTTCAGTGGGACTATTTCCAAGAGCACGTCCCCGATGTGCTTAAGGGTCAGGTGGGCTGGTACGTCGTTCGCGTGAACTCCCCTGACGACGCCGTACGCGTCGCCAAGAGCATCGATGCGGAATTCGCCAATTCGCCCTATGAAACCAAGACCGAGACCGAATCGGCATTTGCCGCCAGTTGGGTCAAGCAATTCGGCAACATCCGTTTCCTGATCCTCGCCATCGGGACGGTTGTCTTCTTCACCCTGCTGCTCGTTACCGGAAATACCATGGCCATCTCCGTGCGCGAAAGGACGTCCGAACTCGCTGTCTTCAAGGCCATCGGTTTTTCCGATCGGACCGTTCTTTTCCTGGTACTGGCCGAGTCTCTGCTGATTGCGTTTCTGGGCGGCGTGCTGGGGCTGCTGCTTGCGCTTATGGCCATTCCCGTCCTTGGGACCGCCCTCAGCGGCATGCTGCCCCAACTGGTCCTCGCGCCATCCGTGCTCGTATCGGGAATGGCGGCCGCTCTCGCCGTTGGTTTGGCCGCGGGCCTGTTGCCCGGATTGGGAGCAATGCGTTTGCAAATCGTCAACGCGTTGCGCAGAGTGTGAGATGACGGGCGCGGGCGCCAAACTCCTCTTCGGATTTCTTCTGACGCTTGGCGCCATCTTTCTGCTGCTCATTTTCGCGGGGCTGATCGCTGGTTTGCTGGCACCGTTCCTCGGGTCCGTCCCGATCTCATACAACATCAGGAGCATCCGGGCGCGCTGGACGTCCGCCATTGTCGCGGTGCTGGGCATCGCAGGCGCAGTCGGCGTTTTTGTCGCCATGCTTTCACTGGCGAACGGCTTCAAGGCGACGCTGGTGGCTTCCGGTTCTCCTGGAAATGCGCTTATTCTCCGCGCCGGCTCTCCCACAGAAATGATGGGCGGCGTGACTCTGGATTCGGTGCGAGTGGTTCAAGACGCGCCGGGCGTGGCGCGGGACTCTTCGGGTCCGCTGGTGACGCAAGAGGTGGTCGGCGTCATGCCTTTTCCGCTGATCTCGACCGGCACTGACGCAAATGTGCAGGTGCGCGGCGTCTCCCCGAACGTCCTGCGAATCCGCACCTTCGCCAGAATTGGCGAGGGCCGAATGTTTCGACCCGGCCTCTCGGAAATCGTGGTGGGCAGGAACGCCTCGAAAACGTATATCGGGCTTACGGTCGGGAATGCGGTTCAGTTCGGCGGCGGACGTTGGCGGGTCGTGGGCATCTTCGATACCGGCGGCTCTGCCTTCGATTCGGAAATCTGGTGCGACGCCAAACTGCTCAACGAAATCCTGAAGCGGCCGGACAATATCTTCCAATCCGTTACCGTTCACCTGACCTCGCCTCAGGCATTCCAGCAATTCAAGGACGCGATCGTTTCCGATCCGCGCATGAATGTGGACGTTACCCGGGAGATCGACTATTACGCCAAGCAATCCACGACGATGACCCGCCTCATCACCGTACTCGGCGGCCTCGTTGCCGTCATCATGGCCATTGGGGCTGTCTTTGGTGCGCTCAATACGATGTACTCGGCCATCTCCGAACGCGGCCGCGAAATCGCTACCATGCGGGCGCTGGGCTTCAGCAGCGCCAATGTGATTTTGTCGTTCCTGTTCGAGGGGCTGACGATTTCCTTCGTGGGTGGAATTCTTGGGTGCTTTGCGGTGCTGCCGCTGAACGGATTGACGACCAACACGATGAATTTTCAGACCTTCGCCAATGTCGCTTTCGCGTTCAAGATCACTTTCGATCTCCTGCTTTTGGGTATCGTTTTTGCGCTGATCATGGGCGTGCTTGGGGGAACGCTCCCGGCGATTCGCGCAGCGACTCGCCCGGTGGCCGTGGCGCTTCGCGAATTCTAGGTTAACGGCCTGCGCTCAGCGGCGCTGCTTTGTCTGTCGCCGATACCGGCAGCCCGTGCTGCGACAAAAAGCTGCGAATGGCCGCCAGCGCTTTCAGATTTTCCTCGTCCGTGAACCCGCCATGCTTGCCGTTGGGAATCGTCACCAGTTCGTGAGCCACCCCGGCCTTGGCCAGCGCCTCATGAAAGCGTTGCTTCTGCGCATAGGGCACAACCGGATCGGCGTCGCCATGCACGCTGATGATGGGCGGAATGCCGGCGCGCACGTAGGTGATCGGTGAAACCTGCTTTGCCAATTCCTCACGATCCGGCAATACGCCCAGCCAGGCCGCGGCCCACGCTCGTCGATTGGGTCCCGCCATCACGTCGTTCACATCGGCAATGCCATACCAGTCGATAATCGCCGCGACTTTCAATTCCGCGGTGTTATTCGGCCCAACTGAGGATGCGCCGCCGGAGCGGTCGCCCGGGCAGGTATTGTCAAAGCCCGCCGACGCCGGCAGCAATCCGGTAATCAGCGCCAGGTGTCCGCCGGCAGACTGGCCGCTGGTGATGATTCGGCCCGTGTCAAAATTGTATTGGGCGGCATTGCGATACACCCAGCGGAGCGCACACCGCGCGTCTTCGACGGCGGCGGGCGCCAGCGCCACGTTCGTCATGCGGTACTCCACGTTCACCACGGTCCAGCCCATCTGCATATAAGGAAGCAGCGAAAGAGTCGAAGCTTCCTTTGTGCCGTTCGTCCATCCGCCGCCGTGGAAGAAGATGAGGGTTGTGTTCGGAGACTTCAGGTTTCGCGGCTCATACACATCGAGCTTCGCATCCCAGTTGCTCGCCGTTCGATACACGACATTGGGAGTGACCTGATAGCTGTCGGCAACATGCACAAACTCGCGCACTGGATCTGCTGATTGCCCGCGCACAAGTGCGGGCGCGGAGAACGCGATGAGAAACGCTGCTGCAATCGTGCCAAAAGCGAGCTTTTTCATGGATTGCCTCCTCCGATGGATCAGTTGCCGCCGATTGAACCACATTTCGCGGCTATGAGGATTGCCAGATAGCTGCTTATAGCACCGCGCGCCTAAAGCATACAAGCGGCTGCGCCATGCTGCTCGGCCGCCGCGCGCCGGGGAGTTTTCTCGAACCGATCTCATGCTTGCTGGAACAGTTCGAACGAGTGTAGAGTGAGTCCACTCTGACCCTGAATCAACACGCCCTTGGGGGTGCCTGCGATGTTTACTGTTGATGCCCGCCCACAAAGCACGCTTAAGGCTAAATCGGAAGACCGCCTGCAGCCGCTCTCCGCTCACTTCGGCCGGCGCGAATTCCTCACAGGGGCAACGGCGATTGGCGCGGGGCTGCTGATATCCAGGAGCCTGCGCGCTGCCCAGGGAGCCAAAGAAGCGCCGCATCGTATCGATGTTCACAACCACGTGACGCCGGCCAGCTACGCTGCGGAATTAGGATCCAAACATCTGCTGTCGCAGCCGGTGATGAATTGGACGCCCGAAAAGGATCTGGAAGACATGGATCGCGCCGGGGTGGCCACTTCAATCCTGTCACTTGCGCCTCCTGGCGTGTGGAATGGAGATGAGGCCGCCGCGCGGCGGTTGGCCCGAAGCTGCAACGAAGAGGCGGCGCGTATCGTCGCGGATCACAAAGGGCGCTTTGGAATGTTCGTGAATCTGCCTCTTCCCGATGTCGACGGAAGCCTACACGAAATCGAATATGGCCTCGACATGCTCAAAGGCGACGGTGTGGCCATGTATACGAGCTATGGTGACAAGTGGCTGGGCGATCCTGCCTTTAATCCGGTTTTTGACGAACTCAACCGGCGCGGCGCCGTTGTCTACACCCATCCCAAGTCCGCCAATTGCTGCAAGAACGTGCTGGCCAAAATTCCGGATTCAGAGATTGAATACGGCACAGACACTACTCGTGCCATCACACAGCTCGTTTTCAGCGGCACCACCCGGCGTTGCCCCAATGTACGAATCATTTTCTCGCACGCCGGCGGTACGATGCCGTTTCTGATCGAAAGATTCGTCAACCTGGCCAAAGGCCCGGAATTCGCCTCTCAATTTCCGCAGGGCTTTCTGGCCGAGGCGGCCAAGCTTTATTACGACACAGCGCAAACCTCGAATGCCGCCGCCATGTCCGCTCTGTTGAAGGTCGCTCCCGTATCGCAGATCTTATTTGGCACCGACTTCCCCTTCCGCACGGCCGCCGATCACGTGAAGGGCCTGAAGGAGTGCGGCGTTTTCACCGCGAAGAACTTGCGAGACATCGACCGCGAGAACGCGGTCCGCCTGCTGCCCAGATATAAAACCTGACACAAAACCTGACAAAAAGTTTGGTATAAAAGCGGACCCTCCGCGCATTTCGCATCTCGACCCTCCACCCGTCGTGCGCTTCAATGGCAGAGCAACCATTCAACGCCTCCTACAATCTGCCCGCATCTAATCTGGTGGCTTGGAGCCTCGCTTGCGTCTATCGAACCTTTTCTTCACATTGGGCGCGGCACTGATGCTGGCGTTGCTCGCAGGCTGCGGTTCAACGAATTCCTCGAACGGCAGTTCCAACCCAAACTCCGGCGGTAACTCTAATTCCCTTCCCGGCTGCGGCAGCGCGGCAACGCCGAGCGTGAACGCCGCGGCGCCTTCGTCGATCGACGTTGTCACCTCTCATTACGATCGTTTGCGGACCGGGCAAAATACGAGCGAAGCCATACTCAATCCCGGGAACGTGAATTCAGCGCAGTTCGGCAAGCTCGGAGAATTCATGGTGACCGGCAAAGTCGACGCCCAACCGCTTTATCTCTCAAATGTGCCGATTGCCGGGATAACCAAAAACATTTTGTATGTCGCCACCGAACACGGCTGCGTTTACGCATTCGATGCCGACAGCATCAGTGGGACGACGAGCAAACCTCTGTGGGTAACGTCGACGTCATTGCCGGACGAAACGCCCAGCGACAACCGCAGTTGCACTCAGGTAACGCCGGAGATCGGCATAACTTCCACCCCGGTCATAGACCGCGCTCGCGGCGCGATCTATGTGATTGCGGTTTCGAAAAGCTCCACCGGAAATTACATTCATCGCATCCACGCCTTGTCTTTATCCAGCGGCGCGGAACTCTTTGGCGGACCGATGGTGATTACCGCCACGCATCCGGGTACCGGCGCGGGCAGTTCGGGAGGAACTGTCGTGTTTGATCCATCCGAATACAACGAGCGCGCCGGTCTGCTTGAAATCAACAACACGATCTACACCACATGGGGTTCGCACTGCGACATCGGCTCATACACCGCGTGGGTGATGGCGTTTAGCGCCGACAATCTCAGGCAAACCGCTGTGCTGAATCTCACTCCCAATGGAAATGACGGCGGGATATGGATGTCTGGGGCGGCACCGGCAGCGGATGCCGCCGGAAATATCTATTTCGTTTTGGGCAACGGCACGTTCGACACAACGCTGAATTCCTCGGGATTCCCGTCCATGGGCGATTGCGGCAATTGCTTCGTCAAGATTTCGTCCGCACCGCCGCTGCAGTTGCTTGACTACTTCACCCCTTCGAACACCGTCACCCTCTCGGATGCCGATCTTGACCTGGGGTCGGCTGGGCCCTTGCTTCTCCCCGATCTCACCGGCTCGGGAGGCGTCACCAAACATCTGGCGGTGGCGTCCGGGAAGAGCAATCCGAATATTTATCTGCTCGACCGTGACAACATGGGTAAGTTCCATATGACCGCGGATAACATTTACGAGGAAATTCCTGGCGCGCTTACGTCCTTTGGAGAGTTCGGCAAGCCTTCGTACTTCAACAACACGGTCTACTACGGCGCGGTCGGCGACAATCTCAAAGCATTTCCGATTATCGATGCAATGCTCGCCATGACACCTTCTTCGGCAACCTCACGCCAGTTTCCTTATCCGGGAACGACGCCCACGACTTCGTCCAGCGGAGTGTCCAATGGAATCGTCTGGGCGGTCGAGAACGGTACGCCCGCGGTGCTGCACGCTTACGATGCGTCGAATCTTGCCAATGAACTCTACAACTCCAACCAAGCAGCGAATGGGCGGGATCAGTTCGCCGGTAATAAATTCATTACGCCGGTTGTGGCCAATGGAAGAGTCTACGTGGGAACACCGGCAAGCGTGGCAGTTTTTGGATTACTGCACTGATTCTGATAATTGCACCAACCTTACCGCAAGCGATCGCCGAGTACGAAACATTTCCCTCGCCCGCTAGCCATAATGAAAAGCAGCGTCATCCCGAGGAGATTCGCTCGCATCTCCTGATGCGAGGACGAGCGATCGCCGAGTACGAAACATTTCCCTCGCCCGCTTGCCATAATGAAAAGCAGCGTCATCCCGAGAAGATTCGCTCGCATCTCCTGATGCGAGCGAACGACGAGGGATCTGCTTTTGCTTTTTCGCATATAAGAGCGGATCCGGCCTGCTACCGCCGGCCGCCACGCGGCGCTCAGTTTGCCTTGTCTTTCGCGGTTTGCTTCTCCAGCGACTCCAACTCGCGCGCCAGTTCTTCAGCCTGTTCTCGCAAACGGCGGATCTGCCCCGCCAATGCAGGCACTTGCTGCACCGCGGCCGTGGGCACCTGGTGAGGCGCGGGTGGAGCGTTTGCATTCGCCGCACTCACCGGGGCGGACGTGCCGGTTAGGTCCGCGAATGCTTCATCGAAAGTATCGCGATAGATCAGCCGGTCTCCCATCGCTAATACAATTTTCTTGAGCTGTGGCATGCGGGCTTCCGTGGCCTGAATGTAGATCGATTCCACGTAGAGGAAACCGCCCGTCACGGGCAGTGCGATAATATTTCCTCGCAACACATGCGAACCCTCCTGATTCCACAACGTCAAATCCTTGGAGATGTTCTGGTCCTGATCGACGCGAGATTCGATCTGCATGGGCCCGTACATCAGCTGCTGCTTCGATAGTTCGTAAAACCTCAGCTGCCCCAATCGATCCCCGTCGCAGCGCGCGGCCATCCAGCCGATCAGATTGTCTTTGCCGCGCGGGGTAAACGGAAGAATCAACAAATATTCCGGCTCCTTCTCGCCTGGCAAAGTGGCCACGATGTACGTGGGTTGAACGGGCTCGGGCTGGCCGGATTGGCCGAATAGGTTGCGCGCGATCTCCCAAACGTCTTCCTTGTTGTAAAAAACCTGAGGATCCCGCATGTGAAACGTGCGGTAGGCTTCCGCTTGCGCGCGGAAAAGCGCGGCGGGGTAGCGCGCATGCCTTCGTAGATCGGCGGGCATCGCCGACGCCGGCTGAAAGAGATTGGGAAAGAGCCGCTCATACACCTGAATGATCGGGTCGTCGGGATCAAAAACGTAGAGAGTGACTTTGCCATTATAAGCATCCACCGTCGCCTTGACGGCGTTGCGCATGTAGTTGGCGCCTTCATCGAGGCCCGCAACCGGCAGTGTGGCGGAATATGGGTGGGAGGATGAAGTGGTATACGCATCCGCCATCCAGACCAATCGGCCATCATCAGTGATCACCAGATACGGATCGTCATCCCAAAGCAGAAAATCCGCCACATGCTGCAGTCGATCCTTCACGTTGCGATGGATCATCATGCGGCTCTGCCCGGTAAGGTAACCTGTGAAAATGATGTTCGGCTCGCCTTCGGAAATTGCGGCCGCTGTTTTCAGGAAAACCGAGCCGATCGGAAATCCACCTGTGCCCTGATAGCTCGAGTATCGGTTTTGATCGCCTGAAGGATAGTCAAACTCCTCGCGTGCCGTATGAACGAACACCGGATCCTGGGTTTTTTCGCCATAATAGATTTCCGGCCGCTTCAGCTGAAAACCCGGCGACCGGATATCGGGAGGAGCGTTCTCCACCAGCAAAACAGGCAGGCCGTCCGCAGTGATCTTGTTTACGTCGGAAACAACCGCGCCAAATCCATGGGTATAGATGAACCGCGGATTGATCCAGCTCTCGCTCGCTTCAGCCGGTAATTGCCCGACGTCGATTTCGCGGCCGGAAACCAGCACCTGCTTGATATGGCCGTTGATGAAGTAGCGATCGACATCGGTATTGGGGAAGGTGTAATACGGGCGCAAAGCCTGAATTTGCGCGATCGTTGCGTTGTACGCCCGCAAATCCCACAGACGAATGTTATCCAGCAGCGCGGTATCTTCTGCGGGGTCGACCGTCTGTTGTGGAGAGGGAATAAACGGCTGCTCGGTGGCGTTGCGATTCAGACCAAAGGCGATTGTGGTCGCCTCAATATGACGCTCAATGTAAGGACGCTCGATGGAGATTTCGTTCGGTCGCACGTAGACGGCGCGGACAATGCCGGGAACGACCAATTGCAACACAAAGACGGAAACGACAAGAAGAATCGCGTTCTTATATTTCCCAAACCACGCCCACGGTACCGCGCCGACGGTCGCGACAATCAATAACCACCGCAGCGGCAACGTAATTTTCTCATCCAGGAAATCCGCCCCGGTCATGAAGGCATGCGCATTAAACAAAAGCTCGTAATTCCCCAGGAAAAACCAGCCGGCCAGCCCCAGCAGGATAATCACCGCAATGGTGCGCAGGAAACCGGTGCGGCCGGCGCCGGGCAGCAGCAGGCTGCGCGGTTCAAACTCAAAAGTGCCCGGCGTCCTTACCAGGCGGCGATCGCGCTCGAAACGGAACCGTTCGAATAGCTGCCAGCCGCGCGCCGTCGCCCAAAACACGATCGCGGAGAGAATCGCAAGGGCAAAGACAAATCCGAGCGCTTGCGAATAGAACGGCAGGCTGAACAGATAGAAAGGCAGCGCGCGCGAAAAGACGGGATCTTTCCAGGCGTTCGCCGCGACTGTGAGTCTGCGCGAACCAACAAACCGCATGATTGTCCAATAATCGATGGAGACCTGCGCAAACAGGATGGCAACCACAGCCAGCCCGACGGGCACAAGACGGGAGTAGACGGGGTAATCACGCCGGCGGACGCCGGCAAAGTGCAATCCTCGGCCGTGTGCGACCCATAACGCAACGAACGCGACGGCTGCGCCCACGGCAACAGGCCCAATCGCGTACCACAACATCTCACGCCAGGTACTCACCTGGCCGATTTCCTTCCACCAGTTGTAATCGATAATCAGGCTGGTCGTCGCCGGTATCGCCCAGAACAAAATAAGCGCGGCCAGAATTGCTAAACCGATTAGCTTGCGGCGCTGTGAGGGATCCATCGCATAAGACATTACTCCACAGCAGAGCCATAGGAAAGCGCTCGTCCGCCGCCGGCCTCCTATTCTATTTGGCGCTGAATGTGGTGTACTATCGCCTCAGCTGTCGTCGCTCGTTTGATCAATGACATCGGAACTGGAGCGAGGCAGATTTCTGGAACACACACTCGGGTTTCCACGTCTAAGGGACATCCAAAGGGGGGGGAATATGCGACAGTTCATCAGACTCGCTGTGTGGTGCATCCTGGGATTCGCTTTTGCTGGAACTGCTTCAGCACACCATTCCGTCCAAGCCGTTTTCGATATTCATAAAACTGTAACGGTGACCGGCACCATTGCAAAAGTCGAGTGGATCAATCCTCATTCCTATATAACCGTGAACGTGAAAGACGCCAACGGCAATGTCCAGAAGTGGGGCTTCGAGTTGGGTGCGCAAGCCTCCCTTCGCCGGGCGGGCCTGAGCAGGGCCGACCGCGGCGGCATGAAACCGGGAGACGAAGTCACCATCGTTGCCAACCCGGCGCGGGACGGTTCGACCAACGGCATCATGAAAGAATTGAAAATGGCCGACGGCCGCGACTTCAGATTCAATTACGACCCCAACGGCAACGCCGTTGGCGGTGATAGCAACTAATCGGAGCAGGTTAGGGCGACGGAGGTGTTCAACATGAGTTCTGCTCGATATTTAGGTCTGATTGCGCTGGCCGCTTCGCTTTGCTTGCTCCCCGCTGCTGGCTATTGTCAGGAAGGCGAGGAGGCGCCGGGCGGCGCGCCTCGCATGGATCATTCCGTCACCGTGCGGCCTCAGCCGAAAGGGGAAACCCCGCGCACGCCGGACGGCCACGTCGATTTCACGGGCGTATGGAACGGCATGGCCGACAATCTACTGGGCGTTCCCAACCAGATGCACAACGAAGGCATCGCCGTCGAAAATAACCATTCGACTTACGATGTGCTCACAGGCGCAAAGGTTGCGACTTGGCCGCTCGCGCGACCGAAACGCCAAAACAACGAGCAGAGCGAACGCGCCGCCACGCTTTTCCGCAGGATGGGCGCCAGCCGCCCGATCTACAAGCCCGAATATTGGGACATGGTGAAAGAGCTCGACGCAAACGCGAACGAGGAAGACCCTTCGAATAACTGCATGCCTGCCGGAGTTCCCCGCATGGGTAGCCCCTCTTATATCGGCCAATTCCCCAACTATTTCATCTTCATCTATCCTGGCCAGGGCGGCTTGATCGCCACGCAAACTGCCTACCGCATGATTCCCATCGATGGCCGCAAACACACGCCTTTGCAGGACCTCGACGGAACCTACAACGGAGAGGGAATCGCGCACTGGGAAGGCGACACCTTGGTGGTGGACTCCTGGGGTTTCGTTACCGCCACATGGTTCGACCAGCTCGGCGGCTATTTCCATAGCGAAAATATGCACGTGATCGAGCGCTTCCAACGGAACGGAAATACCCTGACCTGGACTGCAACAATCGACGACCCTGATGTGCTGCTCGAGCCTTGGACCACCACCCCTCGCATTCAACTGCTCAATCCAAACCCTAAGGCGATGCTGCCCGAATCATTACCTTGCAGCGAGAGAGACCTGGCTCACGCCGTCACCAAAGAGCACCACTAAACCCGTTCGTGCCCGGAAAGATCAATCGCCAGGAGGCGGCATGCCAAGAAATCAAAAGATCGTAGCAGCCCTGTTCGTTATGGCCTTCGCTGCGCTTGTGCTTCCAATTGTCAAAGCGCAAACCGCCGCGCCCGATGCGGCAAAGGTCATTAAAGCCGCCGCCGATGCTATGGGCATGCCTCGAACCGGGGGGCCCGGAGGCGCTTTGCTGCCGGAGGTCGACGTAATCAACCGAATGGAGTTCTGGGGCAGCGGCACTGTTCCTGCCGGCAACGGCGCGGCCGCTAAGGGCGATTATCACGTAGCGCTCGGCTACAATCCTCCGGCCATGCGCGTCGAAGTCGCACGCACCAATCCTGATGCTCATACGATCGAAACCGTGCGCGACACCTACGCCTGGAATGAATCCCAAATCGGAGCCGGGCTGGAACCAGGCCGCGGAACAGCTACGCCAGTCGCGAATGCCGTAAAGGCCCGCCTTCTTCAGCTCTGGATTCTGCCCTATGGTGTGGTCAAAGCTGCATACGCTGCCGGCGATCAGACGAAGCTCTCAACCGAGAACGGCGCAAACGTCCTCACGTTTCCGTTAAGCGGAGAGCTTGCGGGGATCACCCTTAAGGCGACCCTGGATGCAAAAAATTTCGTCACCAAAGTCGAAACTCAGACGGATAACCCTGCTCTGAGTAATCTTATGAGAACGGCAGAGTATTCCGATTACGCCGATCATGGCGACATCCTGACCGATATCAAGTCGCCCGGCCATATCACCATCAAACGGGGAGGCAATACCGTCCTCGACGTTCAGATCAAGAAATGGGATGCGAATAATCCTTACCTTGTCTTCCCTGTTCCGCAGAACGTTCGTAACGCAGCCGGGCAGGAATCGTCCAAGGTCGCTGAGAAATAGCTGGCGGCTCCAGAATTCCGATGATGCATTCAAAAAACTTTAGGAGGAGCAGTATGCGCAAAATCGCTGAAAAACTAACCTTTGGCCTCCCGATCGCCCTTGCCGCCTTTGCATGTTGCAGTCCCGCCAACGCCCAGCAGCAACCGCCCCCGCTCTCTGTGAAACCTCTGAATGGCGGAGTGTATTGGACTCAGGGAGGCGCAGGCGGAAACACAGGAATCATCGTTGGTAAAGACGGCGTGATCGTAGTCGATGCAAAGACTACGCCCGCGTCGGCCAAAGAGATGCTGGCCGAGATTGCCAAAATCACGCCCAAGCCGGTTACGACCGTTATTCTCACCCACAGCGATGGTGATCACGTCAACGGCTTGGCCGCGTTTCCAGCCGGCCTGACCATTATTTCTCAGGAAAATTGCAAGAAAGAGATGGAAGCTTCCGCGAATTCGCGGAATCCGGCTCCTCAAGACCGCCTGCCAACCAAGACCGTAGCCACCAAAGAAAATGTGACCATCAACGGCGTGAAGCTTACGCTCTTGCATTACGCTCCCGCACATACCAGCGGCGACCTCATGGTTTACTTGCCGGAGCAGAAGATCGTCTTCACCGGCGATATCATCGCCACCAATCAGCCCTATACTCTGATCCACGCCGAAAAGCACGGCTCGTCCGAAGGCTGGATTCAGACGGTCAAGGGCCTCACCAGCTTGAACGCCGACAGCTACGTTCCCGGCCACGGCGATCTGCAAACCAAGGCCCAGGTCCAGGAAAGGCTCGCCAGAGTGCAGGCCAGGCGCGATGAGATCAAGAAACTGGTCGCCCAGGGCAAGTCGCTCGACCAGATCAAAGAAGCGCTTGGCGAAAAAGATACGCCTGCAGCTCCCGGAGCGCCGCAATTCCCTTCGTACACAACCGTCGTTTATAACGAGCTGACAAAAAAGAGCTAGCGTCGAGAGTGACGCTCGCAGCTGGACCGCAATCGCGGGTTTTTGTCACGACCCCTGTTGGCTTGACTTACTGACGTTTAACCACCAGGGTGGGCGGCGGCGCGCCCTCGCCTGCCTTTTTGTCCGTGACCGTAAACAGCATTGTCGTAGAGCCGATCCGGAATTTCGACATATTCTTCAGTTCGGATTTGCGGATGCTCTTCTTGCCGACAAACGTCCCGTTTGTAGTTCCCAAATCGATCAAAACGGCCGTCGAGCCGTGCACTTCGATGGCGCAATGCTTCCGGGAAATCTCAGGATCGTATAGCACAATATCCGAGCCTGACCGGCCCAATATGACGCGCGGCTTGGTCAGCTTGAACACTTGTCCCCTTGCCGGCCCCTCGATCACCGCGAGTGCTACGGTTTGATCGGCGGGAATATGCGGAAGCTCAGGCGGGGCATTGATCACAAAACTCGAATTGCATTGCTGGCATTGCGCCTGCAATCTCGCCTGGCCCGCGAATTCCTGCTCTTTCACGGGGTACTGCGCGCCACAATGCGGGCATTCGGTAGTCATGGCTGCTTGAGCGAATGCTAACACGATGCGGCGGAACCGTCGGACCGCACACAGCAAACATCATTAACCGAGCGAACACATCAAATCCGAGTGAATTGCGGGCATCGTCATTCCGAGCCCTGCTCCCCAACACGCCGGTGTTGCTGCTCTTCCACGCGGGCGAGGAATCTGCCGTTTGAGGCTTTCGCGACGGAGTTTAGAAAAAATCTGCGGGCAATCTCGATCAACTGCGGCTAGCCCTCAATCTCCAATGAATTCTTAAGCAGCAGCCTGGCGCGCTCGGCCGAGGCTGAGCGCGGATTGAACTGAAACAATTCCGCCGTTACAGCCCAGAGACAATCTTCAAGTTCCGTAATTCGGCGCACAACCTCCGGCGCCGATAATTGAGCCTTGATGACGCGATCCACATCGAGCTCGCCGGGGATTTGCTCAACCTGTTCGGTTATGGCGGCGTCATCGGCATCCGCTCTTGAAGCCGGCCTGATAGGAATGATGTTGCTCACGACTCTCACCTCGTTTGTTTCACTCGTTTGTCCACTAATTAAGTATAGGCGAGGCGTCTCTGCAGAGGCCGGGCCAAATCATCGCCAGCTCCATTCTGGCTTTTGAAGCTGTGACGCGAGAGAGGCTATCTTCCCACCGTTAGCTGGCGGTGGAATCCACGCTCAATTTGAATTTTGCTTTGCGTCGGTACTGGCCGCGGACTTTTCCGCCGCGCGTGATCCGGCGAGCATGTTCACAATCCCGTTATTCCCCTCGCTGCAGGCATATTCAAACATTGGCCCGTCGGTGCGGTTCAGCGGAACGACGGCGGTCAAGGGTCTGGTCCAGGTCGCTGGGTCGTCGATGGTGAACTTATATTCAATCGAATTCTGATCGGTGCGCGTGAAGTATTCGGTAATCTTCAGCGTTTTCGCATTGGCACCCTGGTAAGTGGCTCCGGCGCGAAAATTTGTGGTCTCCACCACAAGGGTATTGCCTTCCCAGTGCCCGCGCGAATTCCCGTGCCAGCGGTGAATCTTCGATGACAGTTGCGGGCGGTCATCGAGAGGGATGATGCGGACTTCGCTATTCCACTCATATTCGATCATCACATAGCCGGGAGACTGAACGATGTGGAAGTCGCTGTTGTAATTGGCGGGGATGATGGGCGGCCCGCCAAACGAAAGGCAACGCACGCTCAAAGTCATGTCGGCGGGGCTATCGAAAAAGACTCCCGCCGCTTTCTCGGGATCGTCGGGAACGGGCGCCTTCATCGCGTCCCGCGCGCGCTGGCCTTCGGGCGTAAGCGGAGGAATTCTGCCGTCGGGCGGATCGACGATAAGCGAGGTGCGCGGGTTCGGCTTTACGCCGTTTTGCCACGCGCCCAGCGCATAGACCGTGGGATCGTATTCTGGCGTCTCCGCGGTTTTTCCGTAGGTGGTTTCGTAGGTTTTTTGCACGCCTTGTTTAAAGGCGTGCGACAGCTCTTCGTCGGTCAAAAATTCTCGATTTCCGAATTCTGCGGGCCGCTGCAGCGGCGTGAAGGTCAAATTTGTCCAATACCCCTGCAGATCGGGCTGGCCGTCCGGAGTATGCGGGGCGGCCCAGGTTTTCGTCCTCGCTTTTGCCCCGGCGGTAGCCGAATGCGTCTGTGCCGCGATGAAAAGCGGCGACAAGCAAAATATCAAAGCTAACGGGACTATTTTAGGGACCCGGAAACGCTGGCTCATGGGAAGATCCTTTCAACGGCCGGCGCCGCTGCCTTGCGTCCTGGATCGAAACGGGTGCTGAAGATGACGTTACGTCAGCGCCCCGGCAGCGTCAAGGCTGATTCCCGGCGGCCGCCGTGGACTGAAACGCGCCGGTAGCCATGCCCGCGCGCAGAAGCCGGCTCAGATTTGCCGCGCGATCTTGGGGCAGCATCAACCGGCGCGCGATCATGTCGTCCAAAGCTTTTTCAATCGCGGATGAGTAGGCGCTGAACGATGCATAGCGTTCCTCGATCGAAGGGCGCGGGTCGCCGGAAGCGATGCGTTCGGCTTTGGTTTTGGCGAACGGAATGTACTGACCGGCGGCTTCGCAGCCGTCGTTTGCCTGCGGGCCGGCGCGCAAGCCCCAGCCGGTGTAGGTCGCAAGCGGCACCGTGACATCGGGCAAGCGAACTCCGGCAATGTCGTTCCCGTCGGCATCGGTCTTGGGTACGTAGCTGGGATAGATCGGTCCGTTTCGTGGATTATCGAAAATCGGCGGCACGACGATGGGTGGATCGGTGGTCATGATCCCGGTGCGATAGAAATCCGGACCGTAGTTGTAAAGATAGCGCGTGGACATCAGCCCCGTGTACGTTACACCGGGAATCTTCGGAAACCCGACCTTGGTTTGCGGCAATGGAGCCACCAGCGTGCCGTCAGCCAGGCGCGGAACGGCGCTGGGCGGCGGCGCGACGCCCTTTGTGGACCATTCGTCCAGTGCGACAAACAACGCTCGCAACACCGGCGCGGAGTCCAGCGGGTTCTGCAACTGCTGGCAATTCCCTTTCGTTCTCGGATTGCCGGTTCCATGCTGTTCGCTGGCAATGAAGTAGTCGCGGGTCATCGGGTGATCGGCCAGATCTTTTTTGCCAGAAGGATCGGTGGTAAAGAGAGACGCCGCCTTCACCCAATATTCGTTGGCGGAATAGACCTCCATCGCGAGCGGGCAGGTCTTGCTTTTCTCGCATCGGTCGTAGCGGCCCGCGGTTTTTCCGGTGATCGGATCGGTCGTCCGCTGGTTCGCAAACGGAAATGCGCCCTCCAGATAAAATTGATCCTGGCGGTTGCGTTCGGTGCGCGCCGGTTGCGAGAAGCGATAATTCAAGTTGATTCCATCGCCGGCGGCGATCCATTGCAGCATTCCGTCAAAGACGATTCTGCCGCCTTCGTCTTCGTTGAATCCCAGATTGCGAAAGTCGTTGAGCATTCGCCCGGGCTGCGACACGGTAAAGGTATAAATGCGGCTAACATCGCCGGCGAGAGGATTTCGCGTGCCCGTGCTGTCTTCTTTCGCATAGCGCAAGAATGAATTGAAGTCGCGGACGGCGGCAAAACCAATGCCGTTGACGGTGGGATCTTTGGCCGTGTAAGTGAATTCGTAAATGTCGTTGGGAATAAACCGAGTGCCGGCGGGCATCAGCCCGATCGCCGCACCGTCGTCGGTGTACTCCCAGCCTGACGCCAGGATCGCCTGGGGCACATCATCCAGATGAACGCGATGCGTGAGCGTCGCTTTTGTCTTGTCGAGGGTCGCCGGTGGATAGTTCAGCGCATACGACATGCCGGGGCTGACGATGTATTCGTATGCCGGACCCGTGATTGACGAACCGTCTGGATTCTTGGCGATGGGCAGGGTGATCGTCATATTGAGATTCGACGGATCGTCACCGGCGCCAAAATCCCAGCCGCTCCAAACCATCGTATAGCCCTGTGGCGCGAGGAAAGTATCGGCGGGATCGTCAGTTGTGGCAGGGTCGTTCCCGCCGTTCGAACGGTTGAAATTGCCAAAAAGCTTGCTGCCGCGATTCGGCGGTTCGTAAAAAATCTTGTGATTGCCCTTGCTCGGATCCACGGGCTTCAGAATGTAGAAGTCAAACGCGTACTCGACGTTGCCCTTGGCGTTGCGCGGCGCAAGCGCGAGATCGACGATTACGCTGTTGTGCGGGTCGGTGGGGCTGATTTCGCCGAATGCTTTGCCGACAATTCGTTCGTAAGCGCCCACTTTTGCAAATGAATATCCGCCGAAGGCGGGACCTCTCGACAGAATCTGAATTCGGGTGATGCCGCCGCGCGCGCTGGGAACAGCGAAGAGGAGCAGCATCGTGACCAGAGCAACGGCTGCTGTCGCGGCGAGCGACGGCTGGCGCACAATTCCGCGATTGAAATGCTTTGTTGTCGGCGTTTTCGATCTACCCATACTCCCCCGCTTCCTCTCCCACATTGCTGAGACGGTGATTTCCCTTATGCAGGAGTTTAGCCCGCCAAGGCTAATGAAGGAACAGTTCCGGTGGGATAGACACATCAATATTCGACGGCACAGAAGCTCGCGTTAGAGCGCAGCCCTGCGGTTATCAGTTTTTTGTCTTAGCGAGGTAAATGCTTCGGTCCCGTCGGCTCACTCTTGGGCAGGTTCGGTATTCGCCGGCGCAATCTGCCCGCCTTTTAGTTTCCGTGGCCCGGCAACTAACAGGCATGGTTCGCCTTTTTCACCGACTTCACCCAACCGTTCTGGCAGTCCCGCTTATCTCAAAGGATAGGATTCGAGCCACTGCCCAACCTTTTCCGGGAGAGCAGCAGCACCGTCGAAAAAGAACTTTTCACGCTTTTGGACCGGCCCCTTGACGACAACGCGGCAGTAAGTGGCTGAAGCGTATATCCACAGCTTCCACTCTTCATCTTTTAAACGATCGCCGAGAAGACGGCGAATTACAGCTTCGATCTGTTGCCCACTCTCTGCGTCCGGCAATTCGTTCAGCTCGACGGAAAGTGTCACGGCACACTCGTGACGAGCCAAACCATTCGCCTGGATTGCGATTCCATATGCACCCCTTCGCGCGACATGAACCCGAAAATCGAAACATCTTACAGACCAGAAAAGGCGCGCTACATGCTTCGGCTGATGGCGAAAGGATGCTGTGATCTGGATCACATAATGAAGTGATTCAGAACACATGCGGCGGCTTCATAGGATCGTCACTGAATCCCGGTTCACACCCGCGGCGACTTAGCACCGCGTCAATAACCATCCGCCTACTCGCGTCATCAAACGAAACCTTGTATGCTGAACGCGCGTGGCAAAAAGGAGATACACCCATGGATACAGCTAATATCGTCAGAGAGATTGATGCCGAAATTGCGAGGCTTACCTCTGCCCGCAAGATACTTGCCTCCGCCAATTCGACCAATGGTGCCAGTTACAGCCCTAAACCCGCCTTCCATAAGAAAGCTTCCGCATCGAAACCAGGCAGCAGGATAAGTGCTGCGGGTCGAAAGCGGCTCTCGGAATTGATGAAGCAAAGGTGGGCGGAACGACGCAAAAGAGCCGCTAATCGGGGTAAGGGCGGTGCGAAAGCTGCTTAAAACCCCGCGATCGGGACAAATTCCGCGTTGAGGAATTAACAAGCAGGTGTCGGGCAGCGACGATTCCCACCATTGTCGAGCGTTCTGCGACTGGGCACTTTGAACGCCCTTTTGCGATATGGCTCTTGTGGCTCTTACGGAACGGGGACCTCTACATAATGGAAGGGGGCCTGCACATCCTTATACCAATGGATGGTATCAGGGGGAACGATATAGATATCTCCCGCGCTGATTCGGTGTGACTGGCCGCCTTGAACTAATTCCCCGCCGAACTTGTCAGGCATGGCGGCTTTCGCCGTTCCACCGATCGCCAAAGTCGCAGATCCACTCACCACGTACACCACCGCGGTAAAACCCTTATGGCTGCATCCCTCAGGCTTGCACGCGGACTTCACAGATTCACGGCTGTGGGTATCAACATTGTATGTTCCGGCGCTCGATGTGTGACTCCAGAGCAAACTGCTGCCTTCACTCGCGAGAGCTTTCCCAAACGAAGCGTCAAGCTTCTGGCGATCAAAGACGGTAACCACACCGGTCGATGACTTTTCCTGCGCCGCGACTTTGACGAACGAGCCTCTCACGAACCAACCGGCGGCGAATGCCGCGGCAGCGAGAATTGCCAGCGAAAATTTGCGCATATTCACGGGATTCATCTCCAACCGAGGATTTCGCGGTACGCGAATGTGTGCGTGGTAATAGCTGCGCGCGCGGCTGAAGTTCCCGAGCCGTGCGTGCGTAGGCCACCTACGGAGCGAGAGGTTCTATATGGATGATCGTGCCGCCGTGCTGGTCCCCTAGCCACATGCTGGAGAGGGCTCCGGTTTTCTGCACCTCGACGTGGCGCACGTTGGTTTCGTGTGGCAGGAGATATTCGGTGAATTCTCCGGTTTTCGTGTTCAGGCGAAGGGCAATGTCGTTGTCCATGCCGGCGCCCCAGTCATATGTTTTGTCATCGAACTCAGCGTCATAGGGACGTGTCCACGGAGTCGGCGCTTTCCAAGCCGTGATCTTCTGCGTCTTGGGATCGAACATCACCAGATCGTTGCCATTGAAGCCGCCGCACCACACGCGATTTTGCGAATCGATATGGCCTCGCCGGCATCCTGTCTCGCCTGCGGGCATGTCGTACCACGTCGTTTTTAGCGTCTTGCCATCGGTCATCCAGATCCTGGGATTGGTAAAACTCATGCCATACATATTGTTGTTTGAGTCGGCGATCACGTCATAGGCGCGAGCGGAAGGGCTGCCCGCTGGATAGGTGACCTGAGTCCAGGTGTTCGTTGCCAAATCGACGTGCCAGGTTCCGCCTGATTCGTCGGTTCCATCCGCTACGTTCACCCAGATTTTGCCATCCACCTGCATCTGGGACGCATCGATCATCGTGAGATGGGCGTCTCCTATGTTTTTGTCTGATATAGGAGGTTTGAAACACTCCATTTTTTCGGTCTTTGGGTCGAACCTGACAACCTGCATCTGCGACATATTGCCGAAATACACGCGCCCCTGCTTATCAAACGCGATCTGTAAGCCGCCTTGCGCGTACGGCCCGGTCCGCGCCAGGGGAACGGGATACTCCGTCACTTTGCCGGTCTTTGGATCCACCTTGCCCAAAAACTGCGAGTCGAAATCGGAATACCAGATCGTACCTTGAGCGTCTATGGCGACATCGTGCGGCGCGGCATCGGGCCGCGGCAGATCATAGGTCGTATAAATCACCTGACTGGCCTTGCCCGTGGGCCGTGGCAGAGTCTTTAACGGAAAGTCGAACGTATCCTGCGAACTCAGGTTAATCGTGCTGAAATATTTCGCGGCGGCGACCTGTCTCTCCGTCGGCGGGGTCATCGGCTTAGGCGGACGCATCCACGGATGCGTGGGCGAGGAGTTGTTCGTATGCATGGCCATCCGTTGCACTACAGGCACCATCGCTTCCGCGTTGTAATGCGAAAACAGCACCTTCTGCAGCGTGTGGCAATTGACGCAGTTTCCCAGGTAGGCCTTTTGCTCCGGCGTCCCCGGCAGGCTCATGAGCAGCTCGCCGTTCGACATCTGGCCGACAAACTTCGAGTTAACGGTGATCTTGTCGAGCTGCAAATCGACGTGCGCGGGCTCGGGCGTGACTTCTACTGTGGTGTTTGGCAGTTCATAACCCGCCGCGCGCACTCGGATCGCGTATTTGCCGGGATCCATTCGCTCGCGCGGAAATGCGTATCGGCCCTGAGCATCGCTCACCACCCAAGTGGTGATTGTGGAGCCTTCCTTTTTTGCGCCGACTATCACGCCTTCCATGGCGCCTTCCGCCCGCGACGTAACTTTTCCGCTTAACGCCACGTGCCCCGCAGCCGATGGCGTCTTTGCCCTCAGAAAACCAACAAGAGGAACCACCAGCAGGACGGTTCCCACCAGAGCGCGTGAAAGAAGGTTCGCCCGCATGAAAGACCTCCTCGACGTTAGCTTGAGTCGTGTGCCAGGGATTCCGAATATGGCAGCATTCTACACCTGTCCGTTTCTCCAGCAGGTGCGAATAATGCGACTGGGCCGCTAAGCCAGTCGCGGCGCTCCGTATCACGACCCCCGGCCTGAGTTTCGCCCAAATGCGGAAAGCGCCTTCAGGCAGGCTCGCGCTACGGTCTCCACCTCGATTTTTTCGATGCAGGTTGGGGCGTGCGGACAATAGAACGTAACGCACCGGTTGCACTCGGTTTCATCAATGACAGTGGCGTTGCTATTCAAAGGCTGGAATGACTTGGGACCCGGGCCCAACAGGCTGACGCTGGGAAGATCGACCAGATGAGCCAGATGTCGAGGTCCGCTGTCCACGCCTACAAAAAGGTCACTCACCCGCATGAGCATCACCAACTCCAATACACCGCAGCGGCGGATTACGGAGTGAAGCGGAAACGGAACCTTGCCGGCAAGATATTCGAATGCGATTTGCTCTTCTTCCGTGCCCCCGACAAAGACAAAGGAAAGATCCTTCAGCTGGTGAAGCCTCTGAATCAGCGCCAGCCACTTCTCACGCGGCCACATGTACAGCTTCTTGCCGGAACCGGTGTGAACCAGCACCGTGCGCCCCGGGTAGGCGGCGGGGACGTTAACACCGCTGAAATCGAATGCGTCGTCCGCTGGAAAGAACTGCTCCTTTCTTCCATACTTGCCGAAAATCTCGAAGTTCAACTCGGTCATCTGCTTGATCTGAGTTATGGGCCGCGTGGCCATCTGAAAACCATGCTTCAGCAATGGAATCAGGCAAGTCCGTATGGCGCGGTACGACGTCATTGCCAGAAGCCGGCGCGCAGGTCCGCTCAACCGCAGGACCACGACGAAATCATATGTTGGCGCAAGCCTCTCCGACTCCTCCAGTTCGGTGTCGCGTTTGAAGACAGTCTTCGCTGCGTACACGCGATGCACGCCTCGAAGTTTCTGCGCGAGCGCCGCCACGCTTGGCGACACCAGAAGATCAATCCGCGTCCCTGGATGTTCGCGGATGTACTCCGTGAGTGCTGGAAGCGAAAGGACAAAATCTCCAATCAGGCAGCAGTTGACGATAAGCACAGAGCGCGGAGCAGTGATATTGCCGCGTTTCAGAGTTTGAAGCCGCAGCAACGCCGGCAGTTCCCCTGCAACCGGAGCATACTGCCAGTAAAAGCGATCTCTGAACGGCTTGTGATTGCGCTGTTCCGCCACTGCTGCCGGCCTCTGTCGACGCAAGATTTTACGATAGCATTAAACAGAGCGGTACGCGCCCCCCGTGCGGTTTGTACTCATGGCGGTCAGATGGCGCTGCGGCTTTCCGTGCGATGGATCGGCCCCTCGGCTGAAGCTTAAAATCCAGAACCGAATTTGGCAGAAAAATAATAAGGGGAGGGATACGATCCCTCCCCTCGTGACTTGCCTTGGAGGAAAAAACTTATCCAATCGGGGTGCTCGCGGCGGTTGCACCCGCTCCAGTGGTGTTCACGCGGATCACGCCGGATTGGTCGGTGTAGTACATGTTCTGTCCTGTCGTACCCACCGTGATCGGCGTGGCCGTGATGCTGTAGGACTGATTGGCCGCTCCGGGCGTGAAAGTAAAGTTATAGCCGCTCTTCTGCCCGGCAGCCAGAACTGAGTCAATCAGGTCTGCCGAAGTCGAGCTAGCCGTACCACCCGCAGCGATCGGCCCGAGGTTGGTCAGCGCCGCCGGGAACTGGCCGTAGCTGGTGGAGTAGGCGATGCACGCTGTATTCAGCGTACGCAGCGAACCCACGGCCGAAGCCTGGTTGGCGGCAATCTTGGACCGCAACAGGTTCGGAATGGCGATAGCTGCGATGATCAAAATGATCGCCACCACGATCAACAGCTCAATCAACGAGAAACCTTTTTGTTTATTACGCATTTGAATTCGCTCCTCCGAAGGGTACCGGTGTTTCCGGCCCCTGCTCGCGTATGCTTAACTGCACGGCAGGCACCATCCCGGGCCAAGCCGGTTTATTCTTTTGGCACATCGCGTGTAAGCCCTTATGAATCAGTGCGCTGTGGGCGCGCGCCCTCAGGCCTCCTTCAATACCGTATTCTGTAGGGCCTCCGAAAGTGACACATTACGTCAGCCAAAAACACGAAAAAGCGCCAAGAAGTGGCACCTGCATAGTTAATGCCTATCAATCCTGTATCCCTCATTGATGATGCCTATGGAAGGAACTGATTAGCAGAAACAATAATCCACGCGGAATTGAGCGCAGAAAGCGTTAACTCACGCCCCAGCACTATGCTTCTGCACCGTTACGGCACATCCGCCGGCTGCTGGCCACAGTCTGCATAAATAACCGCAGCGCTCTGCTCAAACTGTGGTCTCGTAACATCGCCCATCCCACTCCCGTTCGCTGCGAACCTTTCACCGGAACATAGCTGCATCCCGCTCTCTTCACGGCCGCAACTTCGGGCACCAGCGAAATTCCAGCGCCGGCTGAGACCATGGCCAGAATGTTTTCGATGCTCGAACCCTCGAAGGCCACTTCGGGATCAATGAGCGCATGCCGCAAAATTTCCCGTATTATGCTGCCGAATCGCAATCCTTCCCGAAGAAGAAGAAAAGATTCGTTACGAAGCTGAGTTAGCCGAAGGTGCTTTCGCTCCGCCAAGACGTGATTTTTCGGAAGAGCTGCGTAGAGCGACTGCTGCACTACATTCTGGGTTCGAAATTCCCGGCCGGATATGGGTAAATGGACCAGCGCCACATCGAGTAATCCTGAGCGCAGTGGATCCAAAAGCCGCGACTGGATATCTTCGGTTATATGCACTTTTATCGCCGGGTGAGTTCGCCTGAACCTCCTGACGATCGGCGATAGGAGAAATTGAGTCAGTGTGGGCGTTGATCCGATGCGTATAGAGCCGGAACTGTCGGTCGAGCTTCCCCGGATCTCCCGGGTAGCCTGGTCGAGTTGAACGAGTATTAATTTCGCCGAACGGAGAAAAGTTCGTCCAGAATCCGTCAGTTGAATGCGGTGCTGCCGCCGGTCGAACAACTTCGTTCCAAGTTCATTTTCGAGCTTTTGCAATTGTTGCGAGAGTGTTGGCTGCGTCACATGTTCTTTGTGCGCCCCACGAGTAAAGCTGCCTGTTTCGGCTGCCGCGCAGAAATACCGCAATTGATGGATTTCCATGGCCGCTTAATTCCTCCCTCGCTCCGGAGCGGCGGAGCCGGCTCGGAGCAAATCGAAGTGGGTTCGCTTTATCGGTTGAGAAAAGGGAATACGGCTAAGCGAATTCCGAGGGGGGAGGCCGACGAAGCAGAATCATCGTCCAACGCATCCGCGGCACGGACGTTTCCTGCCGCTGTTCGCAAAAAGCCGGACTCTGCGGCGTCGCGGGAACGGCCGATCTGGACACGGACTGCAGGACGTGCGCATTGATAGCAGGCGAATGAGCCGCCTTCATCTTGGTCGCGGTCGTAAGATAATGACCGAGATTGGACTGCGGCAAGTACCAGCTGACTTTCGCAAACGTGGATAGGCCCGGAACCGAGATGAGCAAGAGCAATGCTATTGCGCGGTACAGAACGCGCACGGAATGCTTTATTCCGATACCTGTCCGTTTCTCAGTCGTATTCTGATTCGTACAACAACGCCCGCGCATCAATCAATCTCCGAATCGTTGCAAGCTTTGACGAACCAGCAACTCCTACCTTCAGCAAGTCCAACTCGGCCCGAGCGCCAAGAAGGAGCCCGCCGGCGAGTTGCCCTACGCCGGCGGGATCGTCATGCGGCTAGCCCACCCGTGTCCAAGCTTGTGGGCCTGTTCATTCTCCTCCAGGGGAACGTAAATTGGAACTACCTATCTTCGAGCTTGTATCATATAGATAAGTCCTATGAGTGCTCGTCTGGCGCCTATTATGTATATATGTCGCCACACAGCGCGGCTGAACTTGCGTAGCCGGGAGTTGCTCGACACGCTCAAGTTCGAAACCGCGTCGGGGCAAAGATCTCTCGTGCGGCAACAGACAGAATCTTGGGGCAATAGACAAAATCTTATGGATGGCGGTGCAGGACGTGCACCGCGATATCCGGCCAGAATTCGCGGAAAATGTTGGTGAGCGCATCGCGCCCGAGGGCATAACCGTATTTCTGCGCCAGCCCTCCCGGAGTGCGGGTCTGGCTAGGATAATACGTGACTGAAATGCCTTGAGCTATCGCCCTCCCGATCACTTCGGAAGCATTAAGGGTATTGTGTTCGTGAAAGTTCCGGGTGATGAAGATACGTGTGCCAGCATATGTAAGGCGCTTCCACGCGCCGCCCTGGCCGAGCGCGTAATAACGTTCATCTTCATGAAGGAGAGTGGGCAGCACGAAAATGACCCAATAATTCCCGTCAGTCTTGTCAACCAAGCCCCGCCAGTAATAGTGCGTGAAGCCGTAAAAGCCGCCTCCGAGTTGCGGGTGTACGTCATCGGCTTCGGCCAAGAACGAAGTGATACCTACAAAAGCGAATGAGGAGTAATCAAAGCTATTCTTGGTGGCGATGATGAAATTTTGTCGTAGAGTCGCCGGCGGCGGGGTGGCGCCGGCGCTGACGGCGCGGAAATTGGGCATCAGCCCCAGGATTCGCTTTGGTTGCTGACCGGGAAGTGGAGGATTCTGCTGAAGATTCGGGCCAGGTTGCACCCGATTTTCCCCTTCGGGTTTCGTGTTGGTTTGCGCCGAATCACCCCACGGCATAGCCTCCTGAGGCTGGGCATCTGCCTGCACATCCAGAGACGCGGCTACCGCGGATTCGGAACTTGAACCCGGCGGCGAACCACCTTCCTGAGCGAGCACTTTGGGCGCCGCTAGACACAAGACGACCGACAATGACAGCGCAAGGCGCAAACAATCCCCCTCCCACGCAAACCGCAGCTTACCTTGTACTGCGCCAATGCCCATCCTTACGTTGGCCGGATCAATGGGCTCGTATAGAGCCGAGCAATGGCGCGAACGACGCAAATATTTTACCTGAGTAGTGGACGTGAGGGGTTTTTCAGCGTTCATTAAACGCGAGGCGCCCAGACCAGCGGAATCATGGCCACCCGCTTATCAATAGGAGGTCAGTTCGCCGGAATTCGGTCGAGCGAACATGCCCCTTATCGGGAATTGGAGTTGGACTCGCATTGACGTCGAGAGTAAACTCTCGCCTTTGCGGTCGACAGTTGTAGACGACCTGCGGAAGCCGTCTTGACAGACGTGGAGGAAAGATGAACCGTGCACGCTCGATCAGCGCTTTCGGTTTCGCCGGTTCCCTGCTTGCTTTGGCAGCCGGGTTTGCGTCCGTGCCGCTGTTTGCTCAGCAACCCGGCGCGCGTGGCGCGGCTTCGGCCGTGCCCGCGAAGAATTTGAAGGTCCTCGATCAGAAGACCGATATCGCCTTCGTGATGCAAATGTTCAATGAGGCTCTGGGAGTGAAGTGCACCTATTGTCACGCGGAGGGCGATTTCGCGTCCGATGGTAATCCAAAGAAGGAAATGGCGCGGAAAATGATCCGCATGGTGCGGCTGATCGACACGAGCTTTCCGAGCAGCGCCGGAGTCTTTCCCGACGGGTATCACGAAGTTGATTGCATCACGTGCCATCGCGGAAGCGTGAAGCCGGAGACCACGGCCCCGGCAAAGTTCTACAACCGCGCCAACGTCTTGGGCACCGTACAACCAGAGGAGAGGCCCGGGGCCAGCTTAAAGCTGTTGCCGCCGGACACGCCCGTGCATGGAGCAGATTCGATAATGGGCGAATTCCGGGACGCTCTCGGCGTGGATTGCAATTACTGTCACGGCGGCGGCAGGCCGCAAGAGTTCGACGTCAATCCGCGTAAGGATATGGCGCGAAAGATGATCATGCTGGTGCGGCAGATCAATTCCCAGTTCCCCGGCACGGGCGTCTTCCCCGTGGGGAACCAGGAAGTGACTTGCTATACCTGCCACCGTGGTGACCCGCACCCGGTGAGCATAAGTAACCGCCGATACGATATGCAAAAATCAAAGCAATAGGCGCAGGATTCTTGCCGGTGCTGCGCCTTTGGAGTTTGCAGAGACCGCAGCGAAGTCAGTTGCCTATCTTGATTTCGGTTTTGAATTCGTGATAGTTGCGGAAGTCAATGACGTTGTGGCTGCACGCGTTGGAACCCCGCTGACAACCCAGGCTTTCCGCATGGACCGGAAGTAAGAACGACATCCCGCCGATCGTAACGTAGGAATAGTCAACCGCGGATTCGATTGCATCCATCGGAAAATCTGATGGTACGTTGCGGGCCTGCATCTCGATTCGCAGCGCGCGTGCGGTTTTCGGATCTATCCACACGGAGCCCCCGTAAGCGGGAGTCAGGGTCTGAGAGCCGGCCTGCACCCTCCAGTGGGAATTCTCTTTGCGCACCTGAAAGTCATAGACCTGGGCAGTAAAACCCGCAATGGAAGACGCACCGCCGGACCGGAATTGCGCGTCCGTATCGGGGTGAAAAAGCTCCAGCAGAGTGGACGCAAATTCTCCCGTGGACCAGGAACCGCCGATTTCCTGCATGCCTTTGTCCGTGGGATGGTCGTTGATCTTCACGTTCCGATAACTTTCGTGGCCGTTATCGTAAATGATGTCAGCCGAGACCACGTCCATCGGCGTTTGCTCGCGGCCTCGCTGGACCTGCCGCGACATGAACTCCTGGCAAATAAAGTTGGGAAGCTTCTCTGCAAACTCGAACGCCGCCTCTCTGGCCCTTTCGATCAAGGATTCAGCCGGAGTGGTCGAAGGCGCGGGTACGGGAGCCGCGGGGGCAGACGCGGGCGACGGCGGCGGCCGCAGCGGCGGTTCAGGACAGGGAGGCAAATCCTGCTGCTTGCCTCGTTTCAGGATAGGAGGACCGTCGGAGCAGGGCGCATTCTCTCCTTGAGAATGCGCCTGGGACGATTGCGTCGCGGGCGATTGCGTTGCGGGCGCAAAGGCGGCCTGCTGGAACTGCGGTGCAGGTCCGGTTTGCGCATTCATAAAAATCGGAGCACTCAGAAGCAGAGCGAGGAGCACCAGATAGCTAATGCGCCGACCCCAGTGAGATTGGGAATGATCACTCGTATGATCCGGGATGGCCATTTTTGCTTCCGATCCTCTAGTCCTATCCTTCCTCTAGTCCTATCCTATAGATAGACACCATACACCTAGATAGACACCATACACCCAATGAGTTCGGTCACGACTATTTTCCAGCTTTTCGTCTCGCGACTGGACTGGCCGCCGGAATAACGGCACAGCCAAGGGTGGCTGCCCATCGAAAAAGCGCGACTTTTCTGCACGTACCTGAGCTTGGGTGGCCGAGCGGCGCTGCCGGGGGACTCGGACTGTGCCCGCAACAGCTTCGCTACCCCCCCTGCCATTTTGTGTAAGTGCACATTTTACGGTAGTTGCAGAACATTGAAGTAAAACTTGAGGTCCCCTCCACGTTCGGGTTTTGGGCAAAGGACGTAATTTCAATTCGACGCCGCACAGCCAAGACGCCACTGAGGCAGGATCGGCAGAGGTGCTCGGCTCACAAGGTTTGGTCGGGACGACAATCCTGGTGGGATGGCCGTTGGTTCGAAAAAGATGGTTCCGGTCATCCCCGCCTGTTTGGACGGTTCGTTTTTGGCGAGGCCGTATGGTCACGGCGCTTGCTCGAGATGGCGACGCTGGTCGCAACTACGGTTCGCGAGCGGCACATCTATTTTATCGCGCAGATCAACCGTATCGAAAGGGCGGTGTGCCAAGCTGCTTCTGCCGATGCGCCCAGTTGGGGCTCAACCCGGGAGGAGCCGTTGCCTATCGCAATATGGAATCGCGGACGACGGTTTGATCGGCTATCGGCACCCACAGGACAACGCGCTCCTCGGGCCCCAAGTTGCGGTTCCTGTGGCCCTTGGTTGGGGCGAGATCTTCGATGAGTTCGATATCTCCAGGGTTCAGCGTGATCTTTTCTCCGCCTGAAAATTCGACCTCCTCGTGACCGGCGAGGTCGAAGATATACTGCCGGCGGGGGCCGGGATGGTATGCGCCGAAGTCCGCGCCGGGCGCGTCGGGTTTGGAGCGGCGCAAAGTGGCTCCCGTGGTTGTCTCCATCAGGTTGGCTACGCCATGCTCGTCGAAATTCTTTACTTCAATTTTTTCGACGTGCGAGAGCCCATCCTTGCCCGTATAGAAGCGATACATAGTCACCGGCTTGCGCGCTTGCGCGACGACGGCGCCATTTTTCGTTTGTCCGCAAAACAGCAGAAAACACAACGCAAACGTCACGACAGCAACGCAAAAGCTGAACGTCGGTTTCATGGAGGTGCTCCTGTTTGCCATGATTCTTTCGATATAGGGCTCTGAAGGGAGAATCTATACTCGCGTGAATTAAATATTCAACAGGAAAGCCGATCCAGATCCGATTGCGGGTGGCAGGACAGATCCGGCTTCTTCACGTCTTGAATCAACGGCCAGGAAAAGGTTGGGATTTCAAACTCCGGCGAAGAGACTGCAAGCCAGTGTTGGTTCGAATCGTTGCCGCGTTCATTTAATCGGGAAGAGGATTCATGAACGTGCGCGTGTTGATACCTTTCTTGACTGTAGAACGCTGCTGAATAACTTCTCAGCCTCTTCGCGGGTCACCACGGTTGAAACAATGAGACTATGGATTGTCTTTCCATTTTCCCGTTGGGCAGTGATTACGCCGCCCACGCCGGCTTTGGCCTCGATCGTGTACAACACACCCTGCTTGGTCCAAGAATCGGGCACGACAACGTCTTTTGCGTATCGAACCATACCCGGACCTCCTTTTCGGTGCCGCTTACGTTTCGATTGGTTTTGGCGGCTTAAATTCGGGAAAATCAAGTTTCTTTATCTTGACGTCATAAAGAGTATCGAGCGCGTCTTTTATTGCAAACTGTTCCACCTCGCGCTCCGAAGTTCCCGTTAATTCTGCCAGTCGCATGACAATGGCCTTTTCCGCGTCTTCGACGCGCTCGCGCAGTGTTTCCACCGGTCCCTCGGAAATCGCCTCGAAATACTGCAGCTGCCAATCTGGAAACATCAGCTCTCGCTTGTCCATAACGTTTACCTCGCGCGCGGTCTTTTTTTGAACGTTGAGGGACTCAGATCCTCGAAAGGATGCCCATCGAGCTGCGTTTTATGAGTGGCGCACACGATTCTGACGATGACGCCCTGCGCCCACGATGCGCGATATTCCGCGCGATGCGAACAATCCGAGAATTCACAGACGCCTTCGCTGACGGGTTCTAAATATGGTTCCGGGTTCTTGTCGGACATCGAATACCCTCCCATGGATTTACATTTCGAGACCGACTGCGTCTCACCGCGATTCGAGAGTCACCCGCTCAGCTATCGGTGCCCAGCGACTCACCCAGGGGCGCGGACCTGTGGATAACGAAATAATTTTCAGGCCGGAAGATCTCGCGACACAAAGGACAGGAACCGCCTGCCGGAATATCAAACGGCAATATTACGGGCAGCCCGCTCCCTGGGTTCAGGAGCAGTTGCAAAATGAAGCCCATCTTGCAACGCGAGCAGCGCCTGCAGAAGTATGCGAACACGTATCCTCTTCCTTACTTTCCGTACTCGCCGATAACGGGAAAAAAGACACCTTTGCTCTTCTCGAATTCGAGCTTTTTATCTCGCGCCTGGGCCAGAAAAGTTGCTCCGCGGCCTGCTGCGCTCTAACCGCGGAGCCGCCTCATTAACCCGCAACGTACGTCCAGCCGCTTCTCGGCCATTGAGGTTGGTTATAGCGTTAGCGGCTTCCTGATCGTCTTCCATCTCCACGAAAGCAAAACCGCGGGGTAGGCCGGTTTCTCGATCATTGATCACGGAGATGCGCGCAATCTCACCAAAGGGCGCGAATAAACTTCGGAGATCGCCTTCGGTTGTCTCGTAAGTTAAGTTCCCAACAAAAATGCTTTTCATTCTATTTATTCTCCCGTTTCGCGCTGTTGCGCCCGGGGTGCGCTCTTCTTCGATGCGAGCCGCGCATAGACCTTATCGCCGTGTTTGGCGCGCACGCGCGGCGGGGGGAGCAGGTTAGACAGCTCCACAACCATCAATGCGGTAACGAATCGCTTCAGGCCGTGGACATCGAAGTCAATCGAAGTCTGGCGTTCATCGGATTCAGTGACCACTCCCATACCGTAGCGATAATGCTTGACGTACTGCCCTTCAGGAATTGCCTTCATTGTGAACTCCCTTCACAGTGCACCTTCACCTACGAAACCCGTATGAACGGGTAGACAAATCGGACGGTACTGTGAGATTGCGCGAGCTGCTTTTCCAGTTCACGCTTGACCTTTATGGCTGTTCGAATCTGGCGGGCGATCACACTAACGCGGTCAAAGCCGGCGTGGTCACGCAGTAACTGTCTGACAGCAGCTTTAAGGGCAGTCAAGGTCTGTTCGACGGCGCACCGCTGGCGCACCAAGCGGTCAACCCGGTTATTCTCTTCTGTCTGGTTCATGAGAACTCTTCTCTGCCGGGCTGTATCCGGCTTAACGGGAGGGTCCGAGGCTCATACAGAAAACAAAAGGGCCGCGAGTTGTGTGGACTCGCAGCCCCTCCAAATGAATCCGAAGGTTTTTACAAGAGCAACAGACGCAAATTCAGTATAGCACAGGCTCTGAGCAGTTCGTCAGCGTGTTCAGCCGCCGAGGACTTCGAGGGACAAAAGGCCTCGCCCGCAGCGATTTCCACCACGAAATACAGCTTACCGTTGACGCACGCCTATTCGCTCAAATCATCGAAGTTGCAGAGGGAACGTACTCCATGAACCGTTTGTCCGCTTACCAGCTAACACGTGACCAAGTTGTGTCGTCCGGCAGCGAGAACCCGTGGGCCATCCGCAACCCACTCGATGAAGCGCGCGATTTGCATCGTATGGTGATTCATGGGTCTTGCTCGGTGGACAGTGTGCGCGATTTGATTTCCGTGCCGCCCGAGATTGAATCTGCCCTGCTTGCCTATGCGGACCGCTACCCGAAAGACGGTCAGAGGATTCATTGCGTTTTGCAATTTCGGCGTAACGTCGGAGTGGAATTCGAGAGGCTGCTTCATTGCGATATGTCCTTTGTTGAACGGCAACAAGCGGGTTCCGAAGACGATGTCAGCGAAGCCGCCGTCAGAGTGGAAAGCGAAGACTTAAGGCCAGGTGATCTTCAAGGTGAACCCTGCATGGCCGCGGTCATAGAGCCGTGACCACTGTCCTCATTGTCGATGACTATGCTTCGGTCCGTAGTACCGTGCGCTCCTTGCTGAAGGAACAGGGGATCGATGTCTGTGGTGAAGCGAGCGACGGTAAAGAGGCCCTGGAGAAAGTCGGAGAGCTTAGACCTGACATCGTTCTGCTGGATATTGCAATGCCTCGCATGAACGGCATCGAGGCCGCTCCCGAAATACACCGACTCGCGCCCTCAGCCAGGATTGTGTTCTTAACCAACCATCCAGTCTCCTTGTTCGACGAGAGCGCACGCTGGTCGCAGGGTTTCGTTAACAAGCTCGACACGGGTACAGACCTGATTCCCACGTTGAATCGGCTACTGCAACCGTATCCGCCTGGGGTTAAAGGCCCTCTGAAGTATTACTGGCAGCATTCCGTGTGGGATGCGCTGACCTCGTCCGGTGCCTCGCAACGAGCAAAAGTCGATATGGCCCGTCACGCGATAGCGGCGCGCCTGATCGGCATTCACGCGGTTGAACCTGATGAAGAGAGCGCTCTCAACGAGGCTGTGCAGGCGCTACGCAAATTAGCTGCGGAAATAGCACCGTCGGATACAACGGCCTCATCACCCTCCGGGCCTGCAGATTAAGGTAATCTTCCCTCTGAAAAACCGGCACCTCGGCAGGCTTTCCGCGCGACGCCTGCGGTTGAAGACGGCCGCGAAAAACGTTGGAATTCAAACTCCGCCGGATAGGCAAACCAGTGTTGCTTCGACGCCTCGAGACCACCTATTATTCAAAATTGGTCTGGTAGGATGATTTGTGTAGGGTTGCGTCTGGTAGGACCAGGCGAAGGTTGGGGTGCGCCCCAGGCGATCAGGACTGTGCTGAGGATCGCTTTCGGTAATGCCTGTGTGTAAATGAGCGGGATCAAAATCAAGATAATCAGCCACGCTAATTGAAAAAGTATAGAGAGCGCAACGGCCCAGCCTTTGTGAGTCTTTTGCTTTGAAGCAACGGATTCGACCATGTCGGTGAACATAGTTCTCCTCCTGCAGGCGAATGCGTGGCCTGCCCATGTTCAACGGGCTTTATGCGTTTTACTGAGTGATAGCGCTCTCAACCGAGTTAGACACCGCCACGGTGGAGTTGTTCCCGCAGATGTCTTGTGGTGTTTCCAACTCTCGCAAAGTCGTGTGGTGTTTTCGGAATATGAGAACTGTCTTCCATTACGCCGCCGATTCTGTTTGGCCGAGATTCAGTGGGCCAGGGGGTCAGGGCGGACTTGGAGCTTGTACAGCTTGGGGCGATTCGCGATTCCGCCTTCGTTATGAAAATTCGCTCGGGTTCCGGTGGTCGTCCACAAGGCTTTGCCCTTCCAGCCAGCGTTTGGATCATCGATGCGGCCGTCCACGTTTTTGCTGAAGAAGCCCATCGGATAGGGGATGTGAATATTTACAAATTTGCCGTTTACCAGAGCCAGGAGAGCTTCGTTGCCGTTTGATTCGGCGATGGGCACATTTGCGCCGAGTCCGAGAGTGTTGAAGCGATCGACCCAGACGAAATAGGCGTGGTCGGCGCTGCCCTGATCGCTCACGCCCTTGAACTGCGGACCAGGGAATCGATACAAAGTCCAACCTTCGGGGCATTGCTTGCCGGTGGCCGCGGCGGGCCCATTCAGCGGGCCCTTGCACTTGCGCCGGTCAAAACTGGCGAGATGGCCGCTGGCCAGCGCGGTCCAAACGACGCCGTCGGTAGTGAGATCGATGCCGCGAGGGCCGAATCCTCCGTCGGGCGGCTGATAGATCTCGGCGAGAGCTGTCTCGGGAGGATTGGGTCCGGGCACGAGGCGGATGACGTAGCCGGGCTGATTCATGTGCGAAAAGCCGACGTCCATGGACTGCCCCCAAATGGAATCATCCACGGGGCTGGGCTGAACGCCATAAAACGCGGCCAGGACGCGCTTGTCTTTCGACGGATCGACGGGGTCGGTGGGACCAACATAGGCGTCGCGTTTGCCGTTGCCGTTGGTGTCGATAATCAGAGGAGTCCAGCCCTGGGATTTCTCGGCGTCGCCGGTCTCGAGATAGATCTTGGTATTCAGCCAGCCGACCACACCGCTTTCAGGGCCGCCAGCACTCGTCCACAAGGTATTGTTTGCGTCATGACCGAAGTAGAGATGCTGCGTGCTGAAGCAGGTATCGATCAACGAGAACTTGCCGGTTTTGGGATCGTACATGGAGAGCTGGCGGCCGGAGGTATTCAGAGGCGCCACCTTCGCTGAAGGCAGATCGGAACCGGCTTTGCACCAGTCCGGGTTCTTTGGGCCACGAATGCGCGCGGTGAACCAAACGCGTCCTTTTTCGTCGAAGATCGGATTGTGAATGGTGGTGTGGCCGTCCCAAATCGGCTGGTCGTCCCAATAGGGCGAGTGACCGTGAGGATAGTTGAGCGACGACGGCGTGTCGGGATCGCGGTAAGGATGCTTGATCATTGTGGCTTCATTGGTGAGCGGATTGAACACGGGAACCATGTCGGAGCTTTCTTCCGGCGAACCATAGATCAGGCCGTTTGCGTTTACGCGAGGATTGCGCTTGTCGGTGGAGATTTCATCATGCAGATACGCTTTTGGCGTGGACCATTCCCACATGCTGATAACGACGTTGCGCTCGAGGCCCTGCGGCCGCTGCGGCTTTGCGAAGGGCAACTCGCCCGCGGCGATGCGGTCGGTCCAGTCGGCGAATAATGCCAAAGCTTTTTTTGGGCCGAGCTGGTTGAGAGTCTGAGCCATATTGGCCTCTGCCTGCCCCGCCTGCAGGCGCGTGGTCCAAGCCTGAATGGAATTGTCGAAGTGTCCCCACGCTTTGGGAACCCGGCGCACGCCTTCCGAACCCAAAGCATGGCAGGACTGACAGGAGTTCTTGATGGTATCGATCCAATCGTCCTGGGTTTTGATGAGCGACGAGATGCCGTTGCCATTTGGGCCCGTGCCTGGAAATTCGCTTTTGTCCGGGATGTGAAGCATCGAATACCAGTACACGCCGGGATAGTATTCAGCGGCCGCGGCGGGGCTGGCCGCGGGCGCCGCGGTCAAGTTGAGGTGCTGACCGGGAACGGCTTTTACTTTCGGCGAGTCGACGAGGCCGTAACCGCGCACCCAAACTTCGTAGTTCGCTTTCGGAAGCTGTGGGATGACGTAGCGCCCCTGGTCATCGGTGACGACCATCTTGGCAAACTTCGTGGGCAGATCGGTCGTCTCGGCGATGACCCAAACGCCCGCTTCAGGGCCGTTAAAATCGCTGACGACTCCGCCGAGGTCGGCGTTGCCGATGGCAACTTCGCCGGTGGCACGTTGCTGCGCGTTGAGCAGCGCAAGAGTTCCTGCTAAACAGAAGGTGAGGGCAATCGCTGCAATTCTCGTGGTGTTTTTCATGGTCATTCCCGCGCAGATGGCTGCAGATTCATAGTTCCGAAATCATATCATCAGTGGATTACACCTGAACGCAGGCGACTTCTTTTTATGGGCGCCGAGGATTTCTGATTGCATGCCAAAGGCAAGGCAGATCTCTCGCCACCGTCGAAAATACGGCCGGGTTCGGGATGACAGAAGGACCGAACCCCAAGGCCGCTCGCACAACCGGCGAGCGCGCTCTGGAGTACACAGCTCAGGGGGCTGCTCGGAGAGCGTAATCTCCCAGAGTAATCTCCCCAAAGCGATAGACCCCAGCTGTAGGGGCTCTATGCCGAGAGTGGGCGCTGAGTTTTATACCAATCCAGGATTTCTCCGCCGGTGGTAAACATCACGCCGGGTTTGGCCGCGAGGTCATCGAGCGTTCGTTCGAAATAGCCGATACGGTGAGGCACGCCGTGCAGATAAGGATGGCAGGCAAGCGCCAGGATGCGGGCCTGGTTAGGGCCTTCGAGCAAATAACGATCACAGGACTCCAGGGCGCGTTCGAGAAGCTCCGACGAAGGACGCTTATCGTTGGCCATCAACACGACATCGTTGACCTCAACGGAATAAGGAACGCTGTAAAGGGGACCTTCTTTCGTCTTGATAACCACCGGCTGATCATCGAGCACCCAATCGACGGTGTACTCGAGGCCGGCAGCGACGAGTAATTCGGGAGTCTGGTGCGTCTCGGTAAGTCCGGGTCCCATCCATCCACGCGGCTTGGTGCCGGTAAATTTCTGGATGGCAGCGATCGTCTGCTGAATGGCCTCCTTTTCGTTGGGCATGGAATGCATGGGCTTCTGAATGATGTTGTGGCCCATGAATTCCCAGCCGGCCTCGAGGGCGGCCTGGCAAACACGAGGGTAGCGGTCGATGACGGAGCCGTTGATGCAGAAGACCGCTTTCAGGCCGCGGCGATCCAAAGCCTCTTTCATGCGCCAGAATCCAATGCGCATTCCATATTCCGCCCACGTCCAGTTGGGAACATCGGGAATGAACGATTTGCCTTGCGGCGGCGGCAGGATGGTGCGGGGCAAGGGCTCGTCGGGATCCCAGACTTCAACAGTCACCAAGGGCCACACGGCGACGGTTCTATTGTCCGGCAGGCGTAACGGCTTGCGGTCCACGATGGCGCTATACTCGACTCTTTCCCACAGCTTCATGTCTTTCTCCTGCTCGCGGCCAAACGCCGGCACCATTATCCATGACCGGGATATGAGCGCCATCGATATCCTTGTTTCGGGAGTGATCGCGAAACCGGTGAGGTTTACCGTGCGGGAATGGCAAAGATATACAGGCACCGCCACAATGTTTTTACGACTTGAAGGCTCTACCGATTTTTCAGGTGCTTGCGCGCGCACTCCCGCGAGGTTTTTGGCGGATGGTCCAAAGGCATATTCCCGAGGCGGCGTACGGACAAGACCGGCTCGCAACGGGCCTGTCGCTTTGCTCTTCTAGCGAGAGGTGATCACCAGCGGCGTGACATGGATGAGGGCGCCGGGATTGGCGTCTTCGAGCATCCAGAGCGAGCCGTCGGGCCCTTCTTCCACATCGCGGATGCGGCGACCCACTTTCCAGCGCTCGGCAGCTTTGGCGCCGCCATGGCCGTCAAAGATGATGCGATTGAGCGACATGGTAGCCAAGCCGCTGACGAAGCCATTACCATTCCATTGCGGAAAGGTCCTGGTGCCGGTGTAAAACATCAGATTGCCCGGCGCGATCACAGGATTCCAATAAAGAACCGGCATCGCCAGATCGGGCCGCGTGTCGGGCTTAGCAATGGGCACGCCATTGTAGTTCTCTCCAAAGGAGACGAGCGGCCAGCCATAGTTCTTGCCCTTCTCGATCAGGTTCAACTCGTCGCCGCCACGCGGGCCATGTTCGACCTCCCACAATTCGCTGGAGGGGGAAAACGCCAGGCCGTAAGGCGTGCGTACGCCGGTCGCCCAGGTTTCCGCCGGGGTCATATTGGGGCCAGGAAAGGTGTACATACTTACTATTTTCGCGGTTTTGGCGGCTTCGGTGTCACGCGGCGGATCGATCAAGGGAATGGTGGCAGCGCCGGTCCTGCCGAAATTTGGATTGCCGGGCGCGGGTTTGCCGTCCAGCGTCAGCCGCAAGATCTTGCCGACCGGCTGGTCGGGATCCTGAGCGGGGGTGAAGCGCTGCCGGTCACCAACCGTGAGGAACAGGTACTGCCCGTCAGGCGAAAAGGCAACCTGCGCACCTTCCTGGCCGCCCTTGCCCTTGGGCATCTGACGCCACAGTACCTCGAAGTTTTCGAGTCTGGCGGAGGTCGCGGTGGCGCTCAGCTTGGCGCGCGCAAGTGCCAGGCCGCTGCCATAGTTACCCGGCTCAGCATAGGTCAGATAGATACTTTGGTCGCTGGCGTAATTGGGCGAAACGAATACGCCCAGCATGCCGTTCTGGCCCTGCCAATAGACTGGAGGCGTATTCGTCACCTGGATTTTGTCACCCTGCTGGGAGACCAGCCAAACGGGCCCGACCTTTTCCGTGATCAACATACGGCCATCGGGCAGGAAGGCCAGCCGCCAGGGCAGTTCAAAAGTGGCCACCGTGGTCATGGTGAACGGCAGGCTGGGCTCGGGCTTCAGTTCACCGATGTTGACCTGCGCCGCGGCCGAGGCCGCCGCCGACACCAAGATGAGAAGCACCGCCGCTTTCGGGAATTTCATTTTCATTTCTCCTTGCTGGCAATCACATGACCCGGCGATCAGGGAACCTGGATCGTACACCATCACGACAATTCCTGATAAACAGGGAAAATTCCAGACCCTGGAGGACCATACATTTCCGAAACGAGGGCAACCCACCCTAGCGGTTGCGGCTCGTTGTGGATGGGGCTCGGGGAACCGGCTTGCCGTAAACTTCAATCCAGTCGATCCGCGAACCGGCGCCTCCGTGGCCCCCTCCCCTCATCATTTCGGTAAAACCAATTTCCTCTACACGGCTCAGGTCTGGCTTTTCAACCCACGGATCGCCGCGGCCCTCGACAACATCCTGAATATCGAGTTTCCGCCAGCGCACGTCAGCCACCTGGATTTGCGACTCGACCCAATCCGTGGAGAAGCCGGCGGCGTGATCACCGACGAGCCAGGTGCCGTCGGCGAGCTTGATAATAGGGTGGAGCAAATGAAAGCCGGTTACTTTTGTGCGCCATCGGATGGTCGCCAGTCCGGTCAGATTGACATCATTGTTTTTATCTCGGAGCGTGATCGCGCAGTTTGACGTGCAAAGCAGCGTCATCACGTACGTGATGTCGTCGTTGTAGGTCTGTTTGACGGTCACAGGGCCGACTTTGTCGCCCCAGAGATGCACTTCCAGATTCGGATTTGTGAGGTCCGTTTGAACGACGCCGTGCTCTGGTTCCTGCGGAGTATTCGCGTTGGGCAGGCCACTCGCTAAAGCCCAGTCTTCGCGAAAGAATAATGGCGGATACTGGAGGCGTTGCGGCGTTTGAACCTGTTGCCCCACGGCCGTTGCGGGCTCGCCCGCATTGGTTTGCTGAGCCTGCATTGTGGCCGCAACGAACGCGAAAATTATGACGATCATGATGTGGAGAGCACGCTTTGACGGCATTTTCCCCTCCTAGGTCAAGCTTCGAGCTTGGCTCCGAAGACGCGGGACGCTTCGCGACTGGACACTACATCTATTTGGAGAGCGAGGCAACGCTCCAACCTGAGGCCCGGCTGTGGCAAGGCTGTCGTTTGACTTGCCTCCTATCAGGATCTATGCACTCTACTTTATCTATGCACTCTACTTTTTTGACCCAAATCCCACGGTCCGAAAATCCCTGCCGGCGCACCGGGTCGATGCGACAGCACCTGTATAAGTCTTTCGCCTCGAGGGCGGCCGGATTGGCCTGGGAAAATGGATGCTGTTAACATGTCGCGCAAGGAGTGAGCCTAAATGCAAAACTTCAGGTCCTTGGCGCTTTTTCTGTTGCGTTTGAGTATTGGAGCGATTTTCGTACAACAGGGTTATCTCAAGCTCTTTGTTAATCAGGCGGTTTTCTTGAAATTGTTTCCCTCTTGGGGGTTTCCCGCTTTTTTCACTTACGTTGCAGGCGCGTTGGAGTTCTTCGGCGGCATTTTGCTCATCGTCGGTGTGTTCACCGCAGTGGTAGGAATTCTTTTTGCAATCGAGATGGCCATAGCGCTGGTCGCCGTCCATATTCCGCATGGCGGCTGGCATGACATCCATGCCACCGGACTCGTTTTGCTGCTGTGCACAGGATCATTTGCATTGGCTGCGATTGGAGCCGGAGCGTGGTCGTTGGACGCGCGGATTTTCGAGGGAGCGCAACGACCCCGAACGCCATTGCCGCAAGAATGACGAGCGACCCAGGCAAGGTTAATTTCATCAGTTACAGCCATTTGACTTGACACGCGGAACGCCGCTGTGTTTTTATGCGCCAGCAACCGGGGGGGTCTATCCTTCCTTACCAGTGTTCGGAGGCAGCGGCAATGATAATCCGTAGTCTGCATTCACTTCGTGCGCGTGTAGTTGTTTCTCTCGCAGTCGCCTGTTTCGCGTTGATGACTGTACCGTCGCTGATTTATGGCCAGACCGTCACGGGAACAATTCTGGGCAATATCCTAGATTCATCTGGTGCTGCGGTTCCCAACGCCCAGATCACGATTACAAACCAAGACACGGGAGTGGTGCGCGAAACCGCCAGCACCACCGATGGCGTCTACAACGTTCCGTCACTTCTGCCTGGGAAATACACGGTACAAGCAAAGGCCTCGGGATTCACGCCGGGAGGAGTAAAGGATGTCGTCGTAAACGTTGGTTCCGATACCCGCGTGGACGTGACGCTTCAGGTAGGGCAGGTGACCCAGCAGGTCACGGTCAGCGAGGCGGTTCCAACGATCGAGACAACCAGTTCGGAAGTCGCACAAGTGATGGACGAACAGATCATTCAGAATATCCCGCTGAACGCTCGCGATCTGCAGCAACTTTCCGTCATTCAGCCCGGCGTGCAGCAAACCTATACGAGCTCATTTGGCAAACAGGTATCGGTGGGGGGAGACCGGGTCGCCAATAACCGGTTTCTTCAAGAAGGGATCGATTTGACCTGGACCTTCCGGACGTCGCCCGTCAGCTTGGCAAGTAACATCCTGATGGGCGCCGACGCGGTTAAGGAGTTCAAGGTTATCGCGGAAAACCCGCCCGTCGAATACGGCGAATTGTCCGGGGGAATCACCAGCACAACTTTTAAATCGGGCACAAACAACATTCACGGCACGGTGTTCGAGTATTACCGCAACAATACTTTCGATGCGCGCAACTTCTTTGACGCGGGCGGCACGCCACCGTTGCACCGTCACCAATTCGGCGGACAGGTTGGCGGCCCTATCCAGAAAGACAAGACTTTCTATTTCGCCGATTTTGAAGCTCTGCGCTCCGATGCGGCCCAGTCATTTACGGCGGCCGTACCGGACCTTGCGGCGCGCAACTCGGCAGTGCCTGCAATCCAGCAGATTTTTTTCGGTGCGACGCCGAGCAGCGGAATCGGCGCAAACGTTCCTCTGATGCCCGCATGCAACGACGGAGGCTATAACAAAGCGGCGGTTGGGTTGTGCAACTTCAATAGCAATCCCATACAGGCGGTTCGCGAATATTACGGCGTGGCGAAAATCGACCATAGCTTCGGGAGCAAAAACACTCTTTCGTCCAGCTACAACATTGACCAGTCGAATGAATTTGAACCGACGCAGTTGGACGTAACCGCCGATGACGTCTACATGCGGCGCCAAGTGTGGACGATTCAGGATACCCATATCGTTTCCGCAAACGTGGTCAACACGTTCCGGTTTGGCATTCACCGCATCAACTATGCCGGTAACCTGGATCTGGTGACCCCTGCCCCCGTTGATCCCAGGCTTTATGTGAACGTGAATCCAAACATTGTGAACCGGAGCCCGTTCCCACAGGTACCCGCTCTTACGTTCGGATTTGGAGGACAAGCGCTCGGTTCTCCGGCTCTTGGGTTTAACTATGTTCCACGATTTATCGGCTACACAAATGGTTCAATCAGCGATGACCTCAATTACCTCCACGGCAATCACGCTTTCCAGTTCGGATTCCAGGCCAAGAAGTGGTACGACAACATTGAGAACTACATGTCCACTCCGCGTGGCAACTACACGTTTGGAACTCTGCAGCAGTTTCTGAATGGCGGCCCGGCGACCGCTTTCACCTGGTGGGTGCAAAACTACACTGACCCCGTCAATGGGCAGCACTACGATTCGAATTTTGCTCGCGGCGTGCGGCTGATGTCTTACGGTATCTATGCCGAGGATACATACAAGGTAAAGTCAAATCTGACAGTCACCTACGGATTGCGGTGGGAATACGCAACGGCTCCAGCGGAAGAGCACAACCGCATTTCGAATTTATATGCGCAGGATGGATCCTGCAATCCCTTTACGTGCACCGCACCTCAGGTGGGGGCGCCCTGGTACCACCCGCCAAAGGACAATTTCGCGCCCCGCGTCGGCTTCAACTGGGATCCTTTCAAAAAAGGCAAGACCAGCGTGCGCGGCGGCGCCGGCATCATGTTTGCCGAGATGGAGGACGACTACTGGTATCCAACGCTTGCCTCCCAACCGCCATTTACGGTCGCTGTCAGCTTGCCCGGGCAGGTTTCACTCCCCTTCAACAACGTATTGCCGAACGGGACGCCAACTCCCAACGGCGTGGGTGGTACTTCGAACTCAGCTCTGAACACCTTCCTTGCCGGCAACCCAAATATTTTTACTCGAGAAACGTACGGTGGAGCGGAGTTTCCGCATTTCAAGACGCCGACGAAATATGCCTTTAACCTTACCATTCAGCAGGAATTGCCCGACCACATTACGCTTTTGGTCGGGTATGTCGGCTCGCAGGCACGGCACCAGGGGCGTACCTATAACTATTCGGATTATTTCCCGACGACGATTGAAACGCCGGGCCAGCTTCCCGCTGTCAATGGCGTGCCGATTCCCGGCTCAGTCGTCAATCCGAGTTGCGTAACTCCCGGCGGGATCGACTGCTATTACTGGGCGGGTTCCTTGTCCGCTGCGGGATTAGGCGCATCGAATGCCAATGTCCTTGCGGTAGGCACGGCGCCGACCTTGGCCCAATGCGCCCTCAGTCCCAGTGTCCCTTGTGATTACAACCATTTCTTCGCTCCCTATGCGACTGATTGCGCCGGTGGCGCCGTGAAACCTCCCTGCTACAACAATCCCAATTGGGGCAACTCGATCACGGGAAACATCACGGACGGCAATGCCTATTACAACGCATTGCAAACGGTGGTTATGCGCCGCATGTCTCCCGGGCTCTTTGCGCGTTTCAATTACACATTCGCCAAGTGCATTGCGGATTCAGGCGATAACCTGCCGGGCCAATACACAAACGGCGGATCTGCCGGTTTCCCGTTAATCTATTCGCACTCCGCGGGCCGTGGCCGCTGCGCCTATTTGGGAACGAATTCGGCGAACCTGACGCTAACGTACGAGACCCCCTGGGGCAAGAACGCCACGTCCTTCCTAGTTAAGAACGTGCTTTCGAATTGGGAGATCACCACCCAGACGCTGGTTTCTTCGGGCGTACCCTTCACGGTTTCCGCCGGCGATGACGTGGCCCGCTATACCACGGTCGGCGGCGCCGGTGCTGATCGTCCCGATTGGGCGGCTCCTTCGGCGGCATGTCCGGATCCCAGTCCCAATGGTGCAATTAACAAGCACAACCCCGTGAATTACGTAAATCAGGCTTGTTTCGCGCTGGCACCCCCAGGATATCTCGGAAATGTGGGACCGCTTATGTTTACCGGACCGAACACAATCAATACCGACATCAGCTTGAGAAAGACGATCCCCATGAAGCGCGAAGGCATGTCTTTCGTGGTTTCCGCCGATATGTTCAACGCCTTCAATCGGACGAACTTTTCCGCGCCGACAGTGTTGAATGCATTCACGACTTCGGGTCTTCCGAACGGCACTCTTGGAGCAATTAACACAAACAACCCTTATGCGACGGTGACAACGTCACGTCAATTCCAGATCAATGGGCGGTTCGTCTTTTAGAATCCGCACACCAAGGCCGGCGGACATCGCGAAGGAACGTTCGTTCAGGCTGGTGTTTGAAGCTGCCTGTCAGTGGGCGGGGCCGGACTCCAAGTGCGGGGAAGAATTGTGTGTGGCGACTGGCTTGGGCGCATAGCGCCGCGTCCATTCCTCAATGGTCATCGTTTCGCCGGGAGGCAAAAGCAGCACGTTCTGTCGCAGCGTGACACCGTTTGGAAGCGTGACTTCGTCGAGAAGCCCAGTGGTGGAGAAATTCTTGGCTGGGCGAAAGGTCAGTGAGATCTCATCTCCCGCATGCAGCGTTTGCCACGTCCAGCCATGTTCAATCAGATTGTTGGGCGGATGCATCTCCACCACCCAATGGCGGACGATTTTGCGGCTATCGAGGGTATCGAAGTAAATCTTGCAATGAGGATTGGTCCAATCGAAGCGTGTGACCGTTACTTTTGCAGTGACGGTCTTCGAATAGTCGTACCAGGCGACACCGTGATGAGCGAATACGGGCGTAGTAACACAAACTAAAACGGCACAAATCATCAGTGTTTTACACGATTTCACAAAATGAATCCCGGTTTCTAAAATTTCAGGTAATACTCCCTTTTCTCAACGTGTATGTCAAGGAACACCTGAAGCGATGCGTATTCGCCGGCTTCATGGAAAGGACAATGCTCGCATGCTTGTGAAATACCTGCACCCCATTTCGTACATATCAGCATTGATCTGCATTCTTGTGCCGTTTCAATTCCCTGCTTACGCGCAAGTGAAAACCGCCGAGCAGCAGTTCAAGAATATCAAGGTGCTGCAAGGCACACCGGCCGATCAGGTAGTCGTGGGCATGCACCTCATCGAGGCGGCGCTCGGCGTTGAATGCGAATACTGTCACGTCGAGAATGACTTCGCGAAAGATGACAAGAAAACCAAAGAAACCGCGCGAAACATGATCAAAATGGTGAGGGATCTCAACAACAACTCCTTCTCGGGCCAGCAGGTCGTGACCTGCTATACCTGCCATCACGGAAATGCGAAACCGGCCGGCGTGGTCGCACTGCCGGATACCACATCCATGTGGGTGCCTTACGGAACTGAGCCGCAGGCGCCACAACTTCCGGCCGTCGATCAAATCCTCGCGAACTATGTGCAGGCTCTTGGCGGCGAGCAAGCGATTCGCAGGGTGACCAGCCGCGTGATTACCGCGACGCGGGACATCCCGACTGGTCCAGGCGGCACGGTACCCATGCCGGCGCAGATGGAGCAGTATTTGAAAGCGCCGAACCTAACGATGACCGTGAATCGAGCCGCGAATTTTTCCACGGCTGAGGGTTTCGATGGGACAATTGCCTGGGTGCAAAACGCCATGGGCATGGTTACAGATTCTCCTGCGCTTGACTTGATCCGCGACACGCGCAACGGCGGTCTGTATGAAGCCGTGAGTCTCAAGCGGGAGTACAGCCAAATGAACGTCGCGGGCGTGGAGAAGGTGAATGGCCGCGACGCTTATCTGGTCGTCGGCTATCCCGAAAATGATTCTCCGGAACAGCTCTATTTCGACGTCACCACCGGACTTCTTTTGAGAAAAACGACGACACTATCGACGCCGTTTGGCAGCAGCCCATACGAGGTGGACTACGACGATTATCGTGATACCGGGAGCGGGGTGAAAATTCCGTTCTGGATCCGAATGATCCCGGCCACGCCGCGGTCGGCGATGTCGTCGCGGTCGTCAATTCGCATACAAAAGGTGCAGGACAATCCGCTAATAGATAGTTCGAAATTCTCCAAGCCGCAGCCCCGAACGGCGGCAGTGCGGTAACCTCCCGTGGTTTAGGTGAACGCGAAACGGAGTTTATGATGCTTAAGCGAATGTCAGTTTTCTTGGTCGTGGCAGTGGCAGCGGCTTTTCCATTTCGGCTGCACGCGCAGGGCGGCGCTTCCCCTGCCGCAAACGCGCAGACCTCTGCTGCGTCGGCAAACACTTCGTCGAAGGTGCCGGACTTGTCCGGAGATTGGGCTGCCGATCCTAAACGCGGCGGAATTGGCCAGAGCTGGAGCCTTTCCGATCAGGCAGGAAGAAAAAAAGGCAACGAAGGCGACATACCCTATCAGGCTTGGGCCTTGCAGAAAACAATGTCCGAAATCTCCAGCACGGGCCCGGGCGGCAGCTACGAAAAGACCACCGACCCGCAAGTGAAATACTGCGATCCCCCCGGACCGGCGAAGATTTACATGTGGCCGGCAAAGACCTACTTCGCCCAGACTCCTAAGGCGGTCTACATCTTTTACGAATTCGGCCCGTACTGGCGGCCCGTGTGGCTGGATCGCAAACACTCCGAAGATCCCGATCCAACCTGGTGGGGTGAGTCCGTTGGCTGGTACGAAAACGGCGACACGCTGGTCGTCGATACCATCGGTTTGAACGGCAAGATCTGGCTCGACCAGATGGGCCACCCCACAACCGACAAGCTGCACTTGATCGAGCGCTACAAGCGCGTGGACAAGAATACCCTCGAACTGGACATGACCATCGACGATCCAGGCGCCTACACCAAGCCCTGGACCGGCCACCGGAACTTCACTTTATCGACCAGCGGTATCTATTACCCGTGGACCTGCACCGTCGAGGAAGAGAAAAACTTCTTTGACAACCTGGGTGCACCGGCTTCCTCGGCAGGATCCGCCGCGGCGCCGGCAGGAAACAAATAACCCGACGAGACCAAATCTGCGCGATCAGCGAATCAGAGAGGAAGTCTCCCTTCGCTCCGCGTCATACACGATTCTGCCACCCACCATCGTGAGCAGCGGCTTGATGTCTTTGATCTGATCGGCGGGAATCGTCAGGTAATCGCGATCCAGCACCAGCAGATCCGCGAATTTTCCGGGCTGGATGGAACCGAGATTATTCTCCTCAAAAAGAAAAAATGCATTGTTGCGCGTGTGTGCGATCAGAGCATCCTCGCGACTGATCGTTTGGCGGATCACCTTCGTGCCGCCAACCATTTTCCCGGTGACAGCAAACCACAACGTTGTGAATGGGTAGAGCTGGTTTGCTGCGCTGCCGTCGGTCCCGAGTCCCCAGATGATTCCGCTGTTTTGAATGGTCGCCAGGGCGGGCATATCGTAAGCGCGGTCGCCATAGATCTCATGAAATATGCCGCCATTGATCACTGCCCATGGATGCAGCGCGGCATATAACCCCAGCCTCTTCATACGCTCCAGTTCCGGCGCATTGAGTTGTGTATCGTGAGCCAGCACCCATCGGAGGTTCTTGACCGGGTATTCCTTGTTGATCGCTTCAATCTGGTCGAGAAACGCATCAATCGTATTTTCCAGTGACGCATGCACGTGCAGCGGCAAACGCGACTTGGCAATTTCCGTTGCAATGCGCCGCCATTGCTCGAGCTGGTCCGGCTTCGGATCTGATTTCAGCAAAAACATGGGGTCGTGCAGCGGCCCATAAACGCTCTCGCCGTAAAAAATCGAATCGATGAAATCGTCGCCCTGAAAAAGCTTGATGTGACTGATCTGTGGCAGAATTTTCTCTGTCTGCTCAGGGGTGCCTGCGCCAAAGCCATCGATACAGAAAACGCGAACGTTCAACTGCCCGTGATCCGCCCATCTCCGGTACATTCGCAATAAAGTGGGATCGCAACCCGGCACGCCAAACGACGTCAGGCCAGCTCGATTCATATCCTGAATCAATGCCAGGCTGCTTGCTTCGATGCGATCATCGGGCACTCTAGGCATTTTCGCGGCGATCGGCCGCACCGCGGGCATATCGCCCTTGACCATGCCCGTCGCTCTGCCGGCCGCATCGCGAATCACCGAACCTTTCGGCAGGTCCGCGGGATCGGGGGCGTTATCCTTGATGCCTATCTCCTGTAGCCCGCGGCTATTCAGGAAGGTCGCATAGTATGACTCCTGAATGGCGACCGGATTATTCGGGGCGATGCGATCGAGTTCCTCGCGCGTGAATGGCTTTTTATTATCCGTGAATTGATCAGTCGTCCAGCCGCCTATGTTGTAAATCCACTGGCCCGGTCCGACCACTTTGGCTCGATTTTCCAGCATCTCCAGCGCCTGCTTGCGGGATTCCACGCCGTCGAATCGAACTTCGCGTTCCCACGTCTGGCCCGCACGCAATAGGTGCATATGGTTGTCGATGAGACCGGGAATGACGGAGCGGCCCTTGAGATCGATTTTTTTTGTATTGGGGCCTGCGAAGCGGCCGATCTCCTGATTGCTGCCGACCGCGATGATGCGGTCGCCTTTGATTGCCACAGCCTGCGCGATTGTAAACCGCTGGTCGACTGTAATGATTTTCCCGTTCGACAGGATGATATCCGCGATCGCCTGTTGCGCCTGAACCGTGTACGCTCCGGCCGCGATCGACAGCAACAATACGAAACCGATTTTGAAAAGGCGCAACGCGTTCCTCAAGTCCATCGATACCCCCGGTTTTGTCATATTCGTAATGACTCGGAATTGTTAAGGCTCATGTTGTGCCGACACTATATCACGCCTGTTTTTCCGGCAATGCTGTATCGCTCGGACCACCCGCACGGCCCGCGGGAAGCTGAAATGTAACTTGACGTATGCTCGGCTTGATAATAGAAGGTCAGCATTTGCAAAGGTACTCGATGATCGCAAAAGCCGCTCTAAGGAGTTCTCATGCGTACAGCAGTGGTCTTCCTGACTGGTCTTCTCGTGGGATCGGCAATCACAACGGGCGTGCTGGCACAGGGCAACAAGCTCGCCGGAATGAAGGGCGTGAACCACGTAGCTATGAGCGTGGACAACTTCGAAGGAACGTTGGATTTCTACACCCAGAAGATGGGCTTTCGGGAAGTCCTGAACATGCACAATGACCAAAACCAGCCAACACTCGCTTTCGTTCAGGCCAGCCGCGACACGTTCCTTGAGTTGGCTCCCGCCAATGCCAATCGGCCCGTCGGCATCACCCATTTTGGTTTGTTGGTGGACGACATCAACATGACTGTCGCCTCGCTGCGGCAGCGAGGCGTCATGGTGACCGACCCGCGCACCGTCGGTGAGCAATGGATGGTGGCCAACGTGACTGCTCCTGGGGGCATACGAATCGAGCTTACGCAACTTGGGCCCGATTCGGTTCCCATGAAGGCGGCCTCAACATGGGCTCCGTGATCCGGCATTCCGGTTCCTTGTGCACTGTCAAGTTCTGAATGCGGAGACCGGTCGCGGCAGGGATTGAATTTGTCCTAAGCCTAAAACGGCTCATTGGTTGCGAACTGCGCACGCCGAGCCTGCCGGGCCATTTCGACGAAAACAGCTCTGGCCTCTGCCGGCGTGGTCACTTCGCGCAAAAAAGCGATTCGGGCGCTCTGCACTCCTTCGCGAGTCTTGAGTTGCACATGAAATCCCAGGCGGTCAACAGAAGTCATCGTCGCCTGCGCGGCTTCAATCCGAGTTGCGGCACGGGCCAGCAGGATAAGCGCATCGCCGTGATCGTTATTCATATGCTCGATAATTCCCGCTGCGGCGTCGGCGAGCGGATCGGGCTTGGCCTGCAAATATTCCGAAGCCGTAAGCCAGCCCATTACACCAAAGCCGCCGACATAATAAACGTCCACAACGCTCATCCGATAAAAAGAGAAGTCATCAAAATCGACCCAGGAATTGCTCTTAGGATGGCGGTCAAGATAGAGCTCTCGCGAGGCAGGTAGCTCGGAAAGGGTGACCGGCAAAACGTTGCCCAGCAATGTGACCCTCGCCGCCACGAGTTGATCTTCATGGGTGCTGGTGTCGAAAACGAGCAGGCTGGCGCGCGAGTCGGTCTGTATGTTCTGGGTATGCATGGCCATCGTGCTGATCAAGAAGAGTGGCCGTCCGCAGTTATCTAACGCGTAAGGCATGACGGACCCGTACGGGAAGCCCGCCTGTTTGCGGGAAAGCGTAGAAAGGCTGCCGGTCGATTCCAAATAAACAAGAGTACGCGCTCTTTCGGCGAAAGAAGGTTCGGGTGGCTGCCGATCTGCCGTTTGCGCCTGGGCTGCAACGCGATTATGGCTTGTCATGAATCGAGATTAACCTTTAGTTGCTCATAGGCTTTGCTGTTTTTTTGATGTTTTCTGCCACGCCTTGGAGCGGCTTCAAGCAGCTTTTCACGGAGAGCCTCGCTGTTCCACGCTGACCACCCCGCTCACGAACGGCGCCGGGGGAGCCGCAGGTGCCTCTCAGGATCACTAGGCTGGAGCATTTAACGTTATGGACTGCTGAATGGCTAGGGCCAGCGGCAAGATTTTCCACGCAGCGCTAAGGTAACGCTAAGCTCTTCTGCTCCCTTGCTCCAAGCGACGCTTATATGCATACACCACCGCCAGTAGTGGAGGTGCGAGAAACACGCCCCAAAACGGAATCACGAGCGCCAGCAGTATCGGCGCCAAAATCGAAGCCCAGATCGGGACTTGGGCCGTGCGCTTCATTATGTAGGGCTGCAGCGCCAGCGTGTCTACCACTACGATTCCGGCATATAAGATCAGCACATAAACCGGGTGCCGCCAGTCGCCCCAATGGATCGCTGCCGCAATGGTCGGCGCCACCATGCCCATTGCCGGCCCCAGATGCGGCACAAACTGCAACAGCGCCGCAAGTCCGGCCCAGAGCGGCGCGAGCGGCACGCCCAAGACGCGCAGCCCGATGTACCACATTACGCCGACAGTGAGCGAATCCTCACATTGCGCGATCGCCCAATTCTTCAGCGCGCTTTTGGTCAGCCACAGATGCTCTTCGATCTTCACGAATTGCCGCTCACGTCTCGCGCGCTCTAAGCGGACAACAGGAGCGCGATAATTTATGGTCGCCACTGCGCTTATGGGCTCTTGGCCATTAGGGGGTGAAACAGCAGCGATGTTCCGGCCGCTAGCTCTTTACCGTAGCAGAGGCAGAACCGATGCGCGATCCGTTACAGGCTGAAACTTTGAAGTGCAGAAGTTGCGGCGAATCTATGACCGGCAATACGGGCTTGACAATAAAGTGGCGATCGCCTATTTCCTCTGCATGTTTCAGGTGAAGAACTGCATGTGTGGGAGATCGCCAATATGCTTTTGCAGATAGCGGACAGGCTGCAGGATAACTCGATCATCGTGGCACTGACGAGCACGGGATGGACGGCCGCGGGTTTGGCCATTCTGCATTACTACAGCATGTTCGTGTTAGTCGGATCGATGGCGATCGTGGATTTACGTGTTCTCGGGGTAGTGGGTTACGGCTATAGCGTCGGCGATTTTTCGCGCAGGATGTTTCCCTGGGTTTGGATCAGCCTGGCAGTGAACCTGGTCTCCGGATTTATCATGTTTGCGGGTGACGCGACCGCATACGTTCCAACTCATTCGTTTCAGCTAAAGCTGCTGGTGGTATTGGTGGCAACGATTCTATCCATGATTGTGCAGTGGAGAATCCTGAGATGGGAACAGACGACGGTTCTGCCGGCGGGGGCTAAGATTCTGGCCGCGATCTCCCTTTTGTTCTGGGTCGGGTCGATCCTGATGGGAGTCGAAGTGCCGGCGATATCGGGAATTGGCTAAACGAAAGGATGTTTGAATATTAACCGGAGTGAAAAGAATGATCGGCTACTCGCTCATACCATTTGGGCATTGGTTGCAGAACAGAGGTTTCGCGTTGGCGATTGCCGATTCCGGGTGGGCTTACCCCTTCGTGCAAGCGACGCATTTCAGCGGCATCTCTTTATGGCTGGGAACGAATTTCGCTGTGGATGTCAGCCTTCTGGGATTCGGAAACAAGCGCCAGACGCCGGCGCAATTGTCTGATGCGCTGTTTGTTTGGAATTGGCTGGGCTTCGCTTTGGCTGTACTCGGGGGATTGTTGCTGTTTTCCGTGTCCGCGGAAACCTTCGTAATCAATCCGGCCTTTCTCGTCAAGCTTGGAATTCTTATTCCGGCGGCGCTCATCACGCACATTGTGATCCAGTGCAAGATTCATTCGTGGGGAAAGGAGCCGCAGGTAACAGCCGCCGGGAAGCGCGCCGGATCGCTCGAACTGTTGTTATGGTTCTGCGTCGCTACAGCGGCAGTTTTGATTCCGTACGGGCCATTGGTGTTTTAGACGCGCGCGTTCAGGCGTGAGAGACCCGCGGGGTGGCCCGATTATATTCATGGCGTATTCTTCAGCGCCGTTGCTGGCTTTAGCTTCGGGCTGCGCCGGAAACAAAAAAATAACCGCCGACGTTCAGAGACTTGCGTTCTTCCTGCCAAACGCGAGCAGCGGCACTAATCCAAGCAAGCATAGGACGACGCCGTTTGTAATGAGAATGCGATCGATGCCGAACCGCGGAATCAGAAGGAAACCTGCAGATAAGCTGCCAGCGATACTTCCAAGCGTGGACCAAAAGAAAATATTCCCCGCAATTGTGCCGATACCTATTTGCGGTGTACGAGTACTCCGCACTTTGATCGCATACGGACATAACGTTCCGAGTAACAGCGCCGGAAGCAGAAAAAGCAGAGTGGCTGATACGAGAGGCCCCGATAAAATCGACAGCCTTGAACTCAGGATTGGCAAGATCAAAGTGGCAGCAAAATAGAAGAAAAGCAGCAGCAGCCCGCTGACCAGAATCAAAGCGAAAAAGTAATTCAGCGCAGGGCGCCGGTCCGAAAGTCTGCCTCCCAGGTAATAACCGCAGCTAAGCGCCAGCAGAATAACGCTGATCACACTTGAAACAGTAAAGATGGTATTGCCGTAGAAGGGGGTCAGAATGCGAAGTCCGACGACTTCTACGATCAAGACGCTCGCCCCGGTAACGAACACTGCAAAAGGAAGCAGGATGGGCTTGAGCGGATTCATCCGGGGCGTCGTCTCATGAGCGCAGTCTGGACGCGCTCTATTCTAAGACGAAACATTTCCCAGCGAACGGTCGAGCTAATTTGGTCGAGCTAATTTGAAGGTGGAGCTTAGTATTTTTCAGCCGGCTTATCCGCTGGTTTGTCAGCCGGCGGCGTGGAACCCGGGGCACCCATGGCGCCGAGTTCTTTGCCGTCCGGCAATATGAGCTTCTGCAGGTTTCCCACGGGTGCACCGTTCTTAGCTGCGAAAATGTAGGCCGTCACCTGATCGCCCGGTTTCAGTGATTTTCTTGTCCAGCCTTTTTCCGACATAACGGCAGGAGGTTCGGTCGAGGCGACCCAATGAACCACGTTGCCCTTCTCGTCTGTGGCGTCAAAGAAAATCTGATTGTGGGGATTGCCCCATTCGAACTGCGTGATTGTGCCCTTCACGACGACAGGTTTGGTCATGTCGTAAAGGTTTGTGCCGTGATGCGCGAGCGCCCCAGCAGCGGATAGCAACAGACCCAGGGTCAAGAATGCAGAAAATCGTACTTTCATTTAGATCCTCCCACCAGCGGTGACTCCTTTGTACGTCAAGCTGCTCGTATTGTAAAGCCTCACATCGAGCGGGCCCGGCATTTGCAGTTTCCGCGCGACTGGAAAACTGGAAAAGACCGGCTACTTTTTGGCGGGTTCGGCGGGTTTCCCGAACTTCGCCTGGTCGATCGGAACGTTCAGTTGCACTTCGTTCAGTTGCGTTTTGGAGCGTCCATCGACCCACGTCGTCACCCAATGAAAGGGCATTTTGATCCCATTCACATCGCGATAATCGGAATAGTCAAATTGAGTCGGCTGGCGACCGACGCGCGAACTCGTATAGCGAACCATTCTCAGCAGCAGACCCGTTTCCGAATCGAAGTACAGTTTGACGGGAGACTTGGCCGGACTGTATCCCTGCAAGATGGTGACATCTTTATCGCCGATGAGGAATGGCGGCCCTACGCGCAGGTCGGTAAGCGATCGCTTGATTTGAGCGGGGAAAGAAAGCTCCGCATCCACCCGGGCGTTGTCCAAATCCGAACCCGCCAGCGGCAGCAACGTTACAGGCACATCCGTGTATGGAGCTGCGATCCAGCCATTGGCTCCATCGTAGGTATTGGTGGTGAGCGCGCCGTGATTGTCGACGATGCTGGTGCGCTGGTTTGGGGCCTTTGCATAGATCTCCAGCGGATGCTGTTCAGTATCGTCGTATCCCTGCCAGGTTCCCTTGGCGACGAAGCTGCTGACACTGCTCACTTTATCCGCGCCGCCGATGGCCCTGAAAAACTTTTCCAGCACCTGGTCCGGCGCCGGCTGTCCCGGTGCCTGCGACAGGATTTCGGCCGGGTCCTTGTCGGGGGCGTCGCCATACTGCACGGCCAAATCCGGCACGATCTCGGGAGTTCGTCCAAAGCGATGGCAGGAATAGCATGTCAGAACCTGACGCCCGCTAAAGTAGGTTTGGTTGATCATATTCATCATCACGATCATCCGCCGAGCCGTTTGTTTCTGTGGCAGCTTATCGCTGGCGTAGCTCTCCCAACTGCCGCCGCTATCCTGGCCATGACACGTAGTGCAATTTGCATTCAGCGAAGCTGCAAAGAATCCCATGGTCTCCATGAACTCGTTGACGGACATTCCGCGAAGCACTTGCACATTCTTGAAAACCTGTTCAGCTAATGGCGGTTTTTCTTGAGCCTTGGCGTGTGAGCCGATTAGAAGAAAGCCAATTAAGTACAGCATGGTGATCAGTGCATTGGATGCGGATTTCATGCAGCCTCTCATTTTGTTCTCTGCCGCAGGCAAAGAAAACCTGCGTTCGACCGTGCTCATCGCGGCCTACCCTACCACAAGTTCTCCTATATCCACCTTCGTTTCCTCGTCTGGAGCATTGGCGGGTCGTCCGGCACATGGACTGTGCCTCGTTTAGTGCAACGTTCGACTTCCTTAAATGAGAACTTGAGCTTGACACAAATGATGAACGTGTGTTTGGATGCGCGCATTATTTTTCGAGTGGGCACGGCGACAGTACTGAAAATTCGTTCTGCGCACCGAACTTGACCGGGGGACAAACATGCGTGGTTTGCTTCGTCTGATTTCCTCACAGGCCGTCGTATTCATCGTGCTTGGTCTCATGTCACCGTCTTTCCTGCAAGCCCAAACGGTGACAGGCACGATACTGGGGAACGTAGCGGATTCGTCCGGGGCCGCCGTGCCGAACGCACAGGTGACGGTCACGAACCAGGATACGGGTGTGGTACGGACAGCCGTGACCACAGCTGAGGGCGTTTACACCGTTCCGTCCTTGCTGGCCGGCAAGTATTCAGTGGAAGCCCAGGCGCAGGGCTTCACACCGGCGCAGGTCAAGGATATCGTTCTGAACGTAGGTTCGAATTCGCGCGTGGATTTGGTCCTCACAGTAGGCGCGGTCACGCAGCAGGTGACGGTAACCGAAGCGTTGCCCACGGTTGAAACCACCAGCTCGGAAGTTTCGCAAGTGATGGACGCGAACCTTATTGATGCGGTGCCTTTGAACGCGCGGGATTTGCAGCAACTGGCCCTCATTCAGCCCGGCGTCACCATGGTGTACACGGGCTCTTACGGACACACGCTATCGGTAGGCGGAGACCGCATTTCCAATAACCGCTTCCTGACCGAAGGAATCGATGTGAGTCTGTTTTCCAAACAATCCCCGGTGAGCCTTGCCAGCTTCAACATGATGGGTGCGGATGCCGTGAAGGAATTCAAGGTGATTACCGACAATCCGCCGGCAGAGTATGGCGAGACTTCCGGCGGCGTTATGAATACGATTTTCAAGTCCGGCACGAACAACCTTCACGGTACGGTATACGAGTACTACCGCAACAGCGCCTTTGACGCGCGCAATTTCTTCGATGGCGCGAAAGTTCCCCCTTTGCACCGGCATCAGTTTGGAGCGTCGCTTGGCGGACCCATACGAAAAGATAAGACTTTCTTCTTCGCGAACTATGAAGGGTTCGTGGCAGACACGTCTCAATCCTTCGTCGCGGCTATGCCGGATGCAGCCGCGCGTGGAACGGGCGCGACGGCGCCATGTCTCGCGGCCGGCGTAGGCGTCACCTTCGCCTGTCCGACGGGAACTCCCGTCGGAACTCCTTTCGTTGTAGGGCAGCTCCCATGCGGCGTTGGAACGGGCCCTGCGCTTTTCAGTGCAGCCAATCCGGCGGCCAACGGGACTTGCGCAGCCGGCGTTCCAGCCGGGACCATGACCAACGTCCCTGTCAGCTCCGCGATGTATCGCATCTTCTTCGGCGGCTATAGCGGAAATCCTGGTGTTCCGCTCATGCCTGCGTGCAATGGCGGTGAAATCCTAAGCGCCGCAGGCCTTCCGACTGGAACCTGCAACTTCCTCAGCAATCCGGATCAGGCGGTGCGAGAGCATTTTGGCGTAATCAAGGTTGACCACAGCTTTACCTCAAGCAATTCCATCTCGATCAGCTACAACATTGATCCTTCCACCTCGTACACTCCGGCGCAGACCGGCATCACGGCTGATGATATCTACTTCCGAAAGCAGATCCTTTCCTTGCAAGACACGCAGATTGTTTCGACCAATGTCGTGAACACTTTCCGCTTTGGCATCGGCCGGATTTACTACTCGGGGAATATGGATTTGACGGTGGGTGTCGGGGGCATTTCCAAGGTTGATCCGGAAGTCTTTGTTCCACCGAATCCCTTGATCGTGGATAAGAGCCCGTATCCACAGTTTCCCGCCATTGCGGTCAATGGCAATCAGATCCAAACCCTTGGTGCGCAGGCTACCGGCACCGCCAATTTCATTCCCCGCTTCAATGGTTACACCAGCGGCAATCTCAACGAGGACGTAAACTGGCAGCTTGGCAGACATGCCGTTCAGTTCGGTTTCCAGGGCCGGAAGTGGGACGACAACATCGAAAACTACATGTCGAATCCACGGGGCACCTATACGTTTTCAAACCTCGCCCAATTTCTGGCGGGCGGTCCCGCAAATAGCTTCGGCTGGTGGGTCAATGGCTATACAGATCCTCTGAACGGGCAAACGTATACTGCGACGTTCGCTCGCGGCGAGGGCATGTACACCGTGGGCGTGTATGGCGAAGACACCTTCAAATTCCGCCCGAACCTGACGCTCAGTTACGGTTTGCGCTGGGAATATGCGTCCTCTCCCCACGAAGAGTACAATCGTATCTCGAACCTTTGGGGACGTGGCAATCCGCCGAGTTGCTCGCCTTATACCTGTGCAACCCCGACTGTCGGCTTCCCCTGGTACAACCCTCCCAAGCACAACTTCGCGCCGCGAGTGGGTTTCAACTGGGATCCTTTCAAGAAGGGCAAGACGAGCGTGCGCGGTGGCGCCGGAATCTTCTACAACGAACTCGAAGATTCCTTCTGGTATCCCTCGATTGCAGCGCAGCCACCTTTTGTCATCCCGGTCACCCTGACCAGCAGCACTGTTGGCGGCGGGGTAAGCATCCCGTTCATCAATGTTGGCACGCCGGGCACGGGTAGTGGCTCAAATTCGGCCTTAAATCAGTTTTTGGCCGCTCCTCTACCCAAGCAGACCTATGGCGGAGTGGAAAGTCCCTTTTTCAAGACGCCGGTCAAATACAGCTTCAACTTGGCGATTCAACAGGAATTGCCTGCTCATCTGAGTTTGCTGATTGCCTATGTCGGCTCTCAAGGGCGTGATTTGGGCCGAACCATGAGCTGGCAAGACTACTTCCCCACCACGATCGAGCAGCCGGGGCAATTGCCGGCTGTGAATGGAGTGCCGATCCCTGGATCGGTTGTGAATCCGAATTGCAAGGCGCCCGGCGAGATCTCCTGCTATTACTGGGCGGGAGCGGGGCTGAACAACGCCAACTTACTCGGAAATGCCGTCGGCGTTAACGGGGCAACGGCTAATACCGTCCCTTATGCCACCCTTTGCGGTCCAAACGCCGCAGGGGGCGGGGCAAACCGAACGAACTGCTTCAATAACCCGAACTGGGGCAGCAGCATCACGGGCCAGGTAAACGACGCCAACCTGTATTACAACTCGTTGCAAACAGCCTTGGAGCGGCGCATGTCGCCAGGATTGCTTGTGCGCTTCAACTACACGTACGCGGAATGCGTTACCGATTCGGGATTCGATCAGCCGACCAGCCTGAGCAACGGCGGATCCGCTGCCTGGCCTCTGATCTACATCTCCAGCGCGGCGCGCGGGCGCTGCGCTTACTTGGGAACGCATTCGGCTAATCTCACCCTCACCTACGTTTCACATTGGGGCAATAACCTGAGGTCCGGCCTGGCAAAGCATCTGCTGACCAACTGGGAGCTCACCAGCCAATCACTCGTACAATCCGGGCTGCCGTTTGGCATCACCGAAGGCGCGAACGTTTCCCGCTACAACACTACGCCAAACTCGGCGGGTGCTGACCGGCCCGATTGGGCACAGCCCAATGCCCTTTGTCCCAATCCAACTCCCAACGGTGCGATCAACAAAGGCAACATCGCAAACTATGTAAACGTGAATTGCTTTGTTCCCGCGCCCTCCGGCTATCTCGGCAACGTCGGAAATATGGTATTCACCGGGCCGCCCTTGATTAATACGGATGTCAGCCTGCGGAAGACATTCCGCCTGAATGAGAGCAAGTCGTTTGTCTTCTCCGCGGATATGTTCAACGCTTTCAACCGGGCGAATTTCAACCCGCCCTCCGTATCGTCCGCGTTCACCACGAGCTTGGCGCAGAATACGCAATTCGGCCGTATCGGTGTGAATACCAATACGCCGACCACGACCACCTCGCGGCAATTCCAAATTGACGGCAGGTTTATTTTCTAGGCGCCGCGACAGCAATAGAAGGCGAATTGGACCTCAAGCAAAGCCGGTAACCGGTGCACGCCGGATACCGGCTTTTTTCTCGGGGAAGTGGAGTCAAGGAGGCTCAGATGCGTGGAATCGCGCTCTTTGTATCTGGATTGATCCTCGGCGGCGTAATGATGCAGGCCAGTTCGGCTCAGCAACAGAAGGTCGAGAGCGGGCTGAAGCTCAACCACGTCGGATTTAACGTGAAGAACTTTGATGAAAGCCTGAATTTCTATACGAAGACAATGGGATTTCGCGAAGCCTTTACATTGCGCGGGCCCGACGGCAAGCCAACCTTGTCGTACATTCAGGTCAGCCGCGAAACATTCCTGGAGTTGGCGCCCGCGACCGCCGATCGCGCGCCGGGACTCACTCACTTCAGCTTCGAAGCTCCCGACGTCAACGCAACTGTGACAAGGCTTCGAGCGGCGGGAGTCAAAATCGACGACGCGCGCGTCAGCCGCACGAATACATTGCTGACATCCGTCATTGATCCCAACGGCATCCGGTTTGAAATTGCCCAGCTTCCCCCCGAATCGCTGCCTAAGAAGGCCATGGAGAGCTGGAAGTAACCGGCTAACCCGCAGCTACGATTGCCGCAGGAGTTTATTTGCCCTTCTGATTTTCCGCCGGCTTGTAGGTGTTATCAAAAAAACTGGAGTTCTCGCGAACCGAGCATACCCAGGGATTGGCCATAAACTCCACCTTGGATAATGTGAAGTTCCGGTGCGTATTAAAAGGCTTGGTGTAGGCTCCTGGATCGTCAATCGTGGCATCAAGCTCCATCGTGGTCGCATTCACGCGCTTGTAGCGCTCGGTCAGGTGCAATTTGTCGGTATGCGGATGACCGAGTTGATCGAGCCAGGTCTTGTCGTTTGTTCCGATCGTATCGATAACCAGCGTATCGCCATTCTCGTACCAGCCGATTGAGTCGCCCCACCAGGTTGGATCGGGGTCGTCGGGGTGTTTGCTATTCAGCCGCACGATGCGGAAGGTCTGCATGACTTCATGAAGGATGTACACGGTATCCGGCGTCTGCACGAATTTCGTTCTAGCGGGCTCCATATAGATGCGGATCAACCCAGGCGGCTCGCAATAATTGATCCACGGATCAGTAGTGGCCTCAAACTGGTTGTCGGGGCCTGTCGGTGGTTTCTCCGACATTGTTTTTTGCAGTGACCACGGCTGGTACGGGATGTCTGGCTCCTTTCCCCGCATCTTGCCGCCGATATCCGCAATGCTCACGCTTTGACCAATCCCGCCACGTGTGCTGTCCAGACCCCAAGTGCCGGACAGGTCAGCGGGTTTGGAAGAACTTGTCTGTGCTTGCGAAAACGCTGGGAATAGAAGCGCGCCGACAAGCCCCACGATCACGCCTACGAAATTGCTTCGCATCCGATTGAGCCCCCTTGTCCATCGCCAACGAATCCAACATCGGTTTTGCCGGAGCAAGACTTCCCACTCATCAGGCAGGCAACGGAGTTTCCCACAAACTGCGTGCATTATCATGATTCACGTAACGATCGGCAATGGATTTCTTTTGCGCAGCTTAAAAGCCGCAAGCCGCTCCTGCGCGTGCCGCGCTTGACCTGACCCCAGGGACGAAATAGACTCCGCGCAATCTGTTTTAAGCCGGTTTAAGCAGGCACGAGGAGAGCGATGGATATTCAGCAGCGGCAGCGTTTGGCGTTTGCGATCGGCATTTGCATTCTGACTTTGTCTGTTGGCCTCGAAGCACGAGCCAAGGATACTGACAACAGGCCCCCGAAGGACGTGCCGGCATATAAGGTCGATCCTTTCTGGCCAAAACCTCTGCCGCACAAGTGGATCCTCCAGGGCATTCCCGTTCTTGTGACGGATAAGGAAGATCACATTTGGGTCATCAGCCGCCCAGGCGACATCAAGCCCGATGAGTCCGGCGCTGCGACGATGCCGCCACGCACCGACTGCTGTGTCGCGGCCCCGGCGGTGGTGGAATTTGACACGCAAGGGAACGTTCTCCAGGGGTGGGGCGGCCCGGGCTACACGCCCGGATGGCCCAAGCCGCAAGAGCACGCAATCCTGGTGGACAAAGATGAAAATGTGTGGATCTCCTCCGGCGGCCGCGGGAATAGCATTCAGAAATTCACGAGCGACGGGAAGTTCCTCTGGGATTTCGGTCACCGCGCGCCTCCGCTTGCGCCTGGAGAAAAGGCGCATGAAAACAATCAGCAGACCGACATTCTGCAGGGCGGTGTTTTCGAATTCACCTTAGATGAAGATGCGCAGGAGATCTATCTGGTGGAGCAAAAGCGCGTGCTGGTCTACGGCTACGATGGATCGTTCAAACGCGGCTGGGGCGGGAAAGGCAAAGCGCTCGCGGACATCAGCAATGATCCGACGCCGCCGTATGACTGGAAGTCAGGACCGCCTCCCGATCAACAGGAGTTTGCGCCCGCGCTGCACTGCGTCCACATCGCGCCTGACGGACTGGTTTATGTTTGCGAACGCGGCGCTGACCGCGTGCAGGTGTTCACGAAACAAGGCAAGTTTATAACCAGCTTTTTTGTGCATCCGTCAACGCCAGCACGTGGCCCGGAATGCGGCGGTCCGGGCAGCACGATGTTTGGAATGTGCGGAACGATTTACAACATGACGTTCTCACACGATGCCGACGGCAAATACGTTCTGATCGCCGACGGAACCAACGACAAGATCTGGATTCAAGATCGCAAAACCGGTGCGCTCGCGGGCTCAATCGGAGACAACGGCCGTATGGCCGGCTATTTCCATTGGATCGATGCCATAGCGATCGATTCCCACGGCAATCTCTACACAGGGGAAGTCGATACGGGCAAGCGAGTTCAGAAATTTGTTCTCACAAATGGCGACAAGGCAAAGCGGCTACGTCCTCACGACTGAGCTAAAGGCACCCACCACGACTCTTTATCGCTGGATCTGGCCGCGCTAGAGCGGCTAAGGCAAAGCTATTTGCTTGCTGGCGCAGGGGACGGCGGAGTGACGGCCGGCGCCGCAAGGTTCGCTTTGTGCTCGTTGTTTTCGCGCACGGAGCAAACCCAGGGATCCTGCATAAACGGCGTCATGGCCATTTTGAAGGTCCGTTTCGTAGTGAATGGCCGCGTGTACGCCCCCGGATCGTCAATGGTCACTTCGAGTTCGAGTGTGCCTGGATTAACGCGCCGGTATCTCTCGATATAGTGCAGTTGTTCGGTGTGCGGATGCCCTAACTGGTCGAGCCAGGTCTTGTCGTTAAACCCGATCGAATCCACCACGAGCGTATCGCCATTCTCGTACCATCCAATGGAATCTCCCCACCAGGTAGGATCGGGATCTTTTGGATGAGTGCCATTCAGGCGGATTATGCGGAACTGTTGCATCACTTCATGAAGAATGTACACAGCGTCGGGCATCTGCACAAAGATTGTTCGGCCGGGCTGGATGTAAATACGCCAGAGCGCGGGCGGCTCGCAGTAGTTGATCCAGGGATCGGTCGTCAACTCGTATCGCGTGTCTGGTCCAGTTGGCGGGTACTCGGAAAGAGTTTTCTGCAAAGACCAGGGTTGATACGGAATGTCCGGTTCTTTACCCCGCATCTTCCCTGCCGGATCGGCCAAGCTGATGCTCTGGACGGCAGGGCCGGCGAGCCAATTGCCGGAAAGATCCGGAATCCTGGAAATCTTCTGTGCGGGTAGATTCTGAGCGTGGGCGAAAGGCACACATAGAAGCGCCAGAAACAGAAATGCCGCCAATCGCACGCAGGTTTGCATCGAGGTCCCCGATTCGGCAGGACTATACTTGATCGAAGCCTGAACGACCACATGTTTGTACTCAGGCGCAACGGTGGATTCCCTTCCGCGCCTGCCCATCGTCATTCGTAAGCTTCCGCGAGTGCGCTCTTGGCTAAATTCGTTGCCCGAAGCGCCTCGCGGCGTGTAGACTGCCGCCCATCTCGCCAGCAGGTGCCCGAACGGAGGGGCAGTCACACATGCTCGAAAAATTCCTCAGGGTCTCGATAATGCTGACCGTGGCGATTGTTGCGATCAGTACGGCGCAGGCTCAGAGTGCGCCCGCGAATGCTGCGGCTGCAACGCAATCCTCGAAAATCCCCGACCTGTCTGGAAGTTGGTTAAGAAAGACGGGAATTCAGAGCATCAGCAACTCTGATATCGGAGGAAAAGAGCGAGGGCACGAAGAGGATATTCCCTATCAGCCGTGGGCACTGGAAAAAACGATGTCCGAGAAGCCACCCACTGGTCCCGACAATCAGTTTGATCAGACGACGGATCCGTGGATTTTGTATTGCGAGCCGCCCGGTTTGGTTCGAGTTTACATGGAGCCTGGGCGCACAAAATTCGTGCAGGCTCCCGATGCGGTATACATTTTGCACGAGGTGATGCAGACCTTTCGAATCGTACGCCTGAATGGCAAGCATCCGGCCGATCCTGATCCGACGTGGTGGGGTGATTCAATCGGATGGTACGAGAACGGCGACACTCTGGTTGTGGATACGATCGGCACGAATGGTAAGACCTGGCTCGACCAGCTCGGCCATCCAACCACGGAAAAACTCCACCTCATCGAACGCTACAAGCGGGTGGATGAGAACACTCTGGATTTTGTCGCTATCATTGACGACCCCGGCGCGTACACCAAACCATTCGAATCCCATCGGGTTTTCACGCAAACAGGAGTGCCCTTCATGCGAGATTCGTGGGTCTGTTCGGTGCGCGAGAACCAGGGGTTTTACGACAATCTCTACGCTCCGGCAACAACCGAAAAACATTAGCAGTGAGTTACACGCAGGCAGACGCGCGAAGTGCTCTCACGAGCCCAGGTGTTAACTGTGATATTCTCCACGCCCTACCGGTACCATTTCTGCCAGTTCACAGGGAGGCAGGTATGTTGACAACACGTGTTCCAAAGCGAGGCGCCGCTGTTTTTGTCCTGATCATGGCCGGCACGCTAGCTGCCGGCGCGCAACAGCAGTCCATGCAGGGCAAAACCGCGGAGCAGGTTTACAAAAACATCAAAGTACTGAACGGAACTCCGGCAGACCAACTGAATTTGGCGATGCACCTGGTCGAAGGCGAACTCGGTGTTGACTGCACGTTTTGTCACGTAGACCACGAGCCAAGTCATTTTCAACTGGATGACAACAAGAAAAAGGAAACTGCACGCAAGATGATGCAGATGGTCATCGACATCAATAAGAACAACTTTGAAGGCAAGCAAGTGGTGACTTGCTACACCTGTCACCAGGGCCATCCTGAACCCACCGGCACTTTAGTTCTGCCCTTGCCGGCCAGTGTCGAGAGCGCTATCGCGCTGGAAGAAGAGAAGCCGGTTGCACCAGTGCTTCCCAGCATTGACGAGATTCTAGCGAAATACATTCAGGCGCTCGGCGGGCAACAAGCCCTCGGAAAGGTCACCAGTCGGATGATTGTAGCCACCCAAGACCTTTCGAGTGGGCCTGGCGGCAAAGTTCCGCTGCCAGCTCAAATTGAGCGGTATCAGAAGACGCCGAATCTGTCGCTGACGATCGCCCATATCGCGAACGGGACACTTTCGGAAGGGTTTGATGGCAAATCCGCTTGGAACCAAAATCTCAAGGGTGTAGTCGCCGACGTCGGGCCTACGGTTGACCAAGCGCGGGCGCGCCGCAACGCAGGCTTTTACTCCGAAACTCTCGATCTGAAGCAACAGTATACGAAGATGGAAGTTAGCGGAGTCGCCCGGGTCAATGGAACTGAAGCGTACGAGGTGATTGGCTATCCGGCAAATGATGCCGAAGAAAAGCTCTATTTTGATGTTGTCACAGGACTGCTGTTGAGGAAGAGCACCATATTGCCAACTCCCCTCGGGAATAGTCCGTTTCAGGTGGATTATGCGGACTACAAGGAAACCAGCAGCGGTTTGCGCTTTCCCTTTACCATGCGGATGACTCCCGCGACCCCAAGGGCCGAACCCTCGACCCACTCGACGATGCGGATTCAGAAAGTGGACGATAATCCGAACATGGACCTTGCGAAATTCGCGAGGCCCCAGTCGAAGCCCGCACAATAACGAACGCGCCAGTCAGGCAATGATGGGGCGCCGCGACTATCGCCGGCGAACGGCTGCCGTCCAATGAGACACCGTGTGCTTAGATATGTATTCATATCATACGTGATGACAGGCCAAGGGACTCTGTTTCAAGCATTGATCCGCGAAACGCCAGCCGCAGCGTGTGAGGCATGAAACCACGTATTCTGGTTCCCACCTCTCTCTTCCTCACTGGAGCAAGCGTTCTGATCGTAGAAGTCGCCGGCGTGCGTGTCCTCTCGACCTTTTATGGGAACACGATTTTTACGGTTTCGAGCGTGATCAGCGTGATTTTGCTGGCTCTGAGCTGCGGCTATTACGCTGGAGGAAAACTCGCGGACCGCAAGACGAGCCTGCAATTATTTTTCGAATTGATTCTGACGAGCGGGCTGGTGCTGTTGGTGCTTTACATCCTCGGGACCGTAGTCCTGCCAATCCTCAGTTCGAGGCTTTCGATTTCCACGGGACCGCTGGTTTCGGCGGTTATTCTCTTTCTTTTGCCCGCGATCCTGCTGGGAATGTTGAGCCCTTATGCGATCAAGTTGCAGACAGTGCTAAATCCCGGTCAAGGAGTCGGCGCAATTTCCGGCAGCATTTTCTTCTGGTCGACTCTGGGCAGTATAGCCGGCAGCCTCGCGGCGGGTTTTGTTTTCATTCCGCACTTCGGGATCGATCGACTACTGATTGCGAATGGAGTTTTGGTATCGCTGCTGGGCCTGACTCCGATCCTGCTTATGCGTGCCGCAAGGGGCAGGATCATCGCCGCGCTTGTTGCTTTTGCTTTTGCCGCCGGCGGGGCGTGTTTCGCTGCGGCCTATGCGACGCGGCACGTCTTATACACGCGAGACGGCGTATATCAAAAGCTTACGATATATGACGGAACATATGCAGGCAGGCCGACACGATTTCTACAACAGGACGAAAACAATGCCGGTGCAGGCGAAGGTGCAATGTTCCTGGATAGCGACGACCCAAAGGATCTTGTCTACGACTACACCCGGTATTATTCGCTCTACAAAATCCTTAATCCGAACGTAAGGAACGCTTTGGTAATCGGCGGCGGAGCCTATTCGGTGCCAAAAGCGCTGCTGCGGGAATTGCCCACGGCTCGTGTCGATGTCGTGGATATCGAACCTTCTTTGTTTAGTTTGGCGCAGCAATACTTCAAGGTTTCTGAAACAGCACAGTTGCACAGCTACGTAGAAGATGGACGGCGCTTCCTTCGCAATACGAATAAGAAGTACGACCTGATTTTCAGCGACGTGTATTACTCATTTTTTTCCGTTCCTCCACACTTCGGGACCCGAGAATTTTTCGAACTTGCGAAAGACAGATTGAGTCCCAATGGCATTCTGATCGTGAATATGATCGGAGACCTTTCCCGGCGCAAACCTTCCTTGATCCTGTCGGAGATCAGGACGTTCGAGACGGTTTTCCCAAACAGCTATTTTTTTGCGGTCGCATGGCCGGAGAGGACCGATTCGCAAAACGTCATGCTGGTCGGCTCCAACAGCGCTAATCGGGTGAACCTGAACGCTCCGGATGTCCTGGGGAACCCCGAGCGTGTGATCCACGGTCTTTCCTCGAAGCAAATCGACGTTGCGCGCCGCTTTGAACTCTCCGCCTATGCTCTTCTGACCGACAACTACTCGCCCATCGAATACTTGACCGCTCAGGTTTTGCGGCGCGCGTTTGCCAGTTCGGAAGGCGCAGACGGCGATGAGATGGCCGCCGATGTGGATCAGCAGATTCGCTACGGTTCACGAAGCATAGGCTCGCCGGGGTACGTGAGTGAAAAGGAGTTTCTGCTGGCGGAGATGGGATTGTTAGCCGAAGAGGTCAAAACGCAGAGTTGGGACTACGATCCAAGGGACGAGAGGCATGGCGGAACGAATGTCATCGGCCGTTTCTACACGGCAGATCGCCGCGTGGTGATCGCGACGCGCTACGATAGCGGCGCATCGGGCAGCATTGCGGTGAGCGGCGACGAGTCGGGTGCTTCCGGTGTTGCGGTGATGGTGGAATTAGCGCGTGCGTTCGAAGACCTGAATGTGCCTCCCGGAGTTGGCATCGATTTCGTGTTTTTCGACGGAAACGGTAGAGGAAGTGGGCACGGGAACCCGCAGTTTGAAACCGGCGGCGGCTCGCAAACTGGCCTGAGCTATTTTGCAGAGCATTTAAGCGAAATCTATGGTCCCAATAAACCTTTGGGGGCAATCGTGCTCAACGGCGTTTGTGACGGGCGATTGCACGTTCTCAGCAGCCAAAGCGTTTCCCCAGTGTTCGCCGGATTCTGGAAGGCGGCGCAAGAGGCCGATCGAAAGCTTTTCACTGATTCGGGCGGGCCAGTGAGCGGCGGCGATGCGGAGGTCCTGATTCGGGCCGGCATTCCGACAGTTACAGTCACGAATTCATTAGCGCCGCGCTCTGTGGTCAGAAATACCTCGCGCGCGTGCAGTGCGCCCACGTTGGCGGCCGTCGGCAAGGCGATTCTGCAATACGTGACTGCTGTATCGCAATAAGCCTAGAGGAACAATGCTCCGGAAGGTCAGGACTGCCGCCAGGCCAGCGGGAACGACAGCGCGAGGTCACTGCGCCCGGAATAAGCTTGCGTGGTGGCCCAATCTCTCCAGGCGGGACAGGAATGCGTCCCCCTTGGGCCGTCAAAAGTTCGGGAAAACGATGCTTACGTCGTGCTAGGATTCCGGGAGGCGAGACGCCTGAGCGGTTCTTTTTCGACACACAGAGGGGTCTGCTGGCAGCGAAAGAGACCGTCATTCCCATTGTTTTCGGCAACAATCCGGCTGAAGTTTATTATCGCTACCATCGGCCATTTCCGCGCGCGGAAACGGGGCCAACTCGTACGGTGCGAGCAGAAAAGCATGGAGCACGGCCTGGAAAAGGAGCTGTTATGGCCCAAATGAAGCTCAAGGTAAACGGGCAATCGCGAATGGTGAAGGCGGACCCGAGTACTCCGCTTCTGTACGTTCTGCGTAACGATCTGGAACTGCGCGGGCCACGCTTTGGATGCGGGTTGGCGCAGTGCGGCGCGTGTTCGGTGATCATGCAAGGCAATGCTATCCGCTCGTGTGTGACGCCAGTAAGCGCGGCGCAGAACAAGAACATCACGACGCTCGAAGGATTGGGAAGCGCGGAGCATCCGCACCCATTGCAGGCGGCGTTCATCGAGGAGCAGGCGGCGCAGTGCGGGTATTGCATGAACGGGATGATCATCAATGCCAAGGTGCTGTTGGATAAGAATCCGAATCCGAGCGAGGAAGAGATCAAGGAAGCTCTCGATCCGATTCTCTGCCGGTGTGGCAGCCATTTGCGGGTGATCCGCGCGATCCGTCGCGCTGCAGATGCCACCAGTATTCGGGCAAAGGCATAAGGCAGGAGAAGGAGGATCTGCGATGACAACGAAAATGATCTCCCGCAGGCAGGTTCTGAAAGGATCGGGCGCGCTGATTGTCAGCTTCAATTTATGGGGGCCGCTCTCGCGCGCTTTGGCGCAGTCTGATGAGACGCCGCAGCCCCGGCCATATGCCGTCGAGCGCGTGGATTTGGGGACGTTCACGCCTGAGCCCGGGGATTACCTCGATCCTCGGGAACTCGATTCCTGGATCGCTGTCATGCAGGATGGCAGCGTGACTATGTTTACCGGCAAGGTGGACATCGGGACCGGTACGCGCACTTCGTTGGCGCAAATCGTCGCGGACGAACTCGACGTGCCGTTCGGGCGCGTAACCATGGCCATGGGCGACACGGCCAAGAGTGTGGACCAAGGCCGAACGGTGGGCAGCAGCACGATTCCTCGCGGCGGAGCTCAACTGCGTCAGGCCGCGGCAGCAGCCCGGCAGGAGCTACTGAAAATGGCGTCAGTAAAACTGGGCGCTCCAGCCGAGAAGCTCACAGTCACGGATGGGGTCGTTAGCGTCGCGAGTGACGCGTCGAACAAGGTATCGTACGGCGAACTCATCGGCGGCAAGCGCTTTAACGTCAAGATCACAGCCAAAGGCTACCAGGCCGCCATGAATGTGGCTCCCGAGGTCAAGCCGAAGAACTACAAGGATTACAAAGTCGTCGGAAAACCGATTGCGCGTGTTGATTTGCCCGCGAAATTCACCGGGGCTTATATGTACACCCCGGATTTCCGGCTCCCTGGCATGTTGCACGGCCGGCCTGTGCGGCCGAATACCGCGATTGCAAAGCCTTTGATGGTGGATGAGAGTTCTATCGCGCATATACCGGGCATAGTGAAGGTTGTGCAGGAGGGTAGCTTTGTTGGTGTGGTCGCCGAGACAGAGTGGGCGGCGATACAGGCCGCCAAAAGCTTGAAAGTGGCCTGGTCAGTACCTCAAACGAAGATGCCGGCCAGCCGCGAAGAAGTCGACACTTACCTCACGCAAACCAAGCCCGTTCGGGATATCACACCGGGCAAAAAAGGTGACGTCGAATCGGCTTTTTCCAGCGCGGCAAAGACAATCGAAGCCACCTATCACTGGCCCTTCCAAAACCACGGCATGATGTTGCCCTCCTGCGCGGTAGCGGAGGTGCGGGGCGACAAGGCCACGATTTGGACCGGAGCGCAGGGCCCGTTTACGACCCGCGACCGCATTTCAACCATGATGAAAGTGCCGCGCAAGAATGTGGAGGTGCATTTCATCGAAGCGTCCGGTTGTTACGGCCGCCTGACGGCGGACGATGCCGCGGAGGACGCCGTTTTGATGTCCCGTGCGGTAGGCAAGCCCGTTCGCGTGCAGTGGATGCGCGCGGACGAGCAGGTCTGGGATCCGAAGGGCCCTCAACAACTCACGGTTGTTCGCGCGGCGGTGGATGCTCAAGGCAAAGTGACGGCTTGGGATTATCTCGATCGCAGCTTTCCGTGGACGGAGTCTCAGGGCACTCCTCAGCTTGGGGAAAGACAGATCGGCATAACGCCGGATAACGATGGCAATCCCAATGGCGCCGGCGGCGGAGGCGACATCTATGGATTCGAGAATATCCGGATCGAATCGAAGACGATTCCGTGGATGTTTCCGGAGCCCATGCCACTGCGAACCGCGTCTTTGCGCTCTCCCGGAGAGCCTCCGCGCGTGTTTGCTACGGAATCTTTTATAGACGAGATTGCCGCCGAATTGCGCGTGGATCCGATCAAATTCCGGTTGACCTACCTGAAAGGCGATAGGCGCATTACGGAAGCTCTGACAACAGCCGCCGAAAAGGCCGGATGGGCCGAAAGGCCGTCTCCAGCGCCGCAATCGACGGGCAAAATTCTGCGAGGCAGAGGCGTTGCGGTTAACCAGCGAGGCGGCAGCATTCCCGCGGTTGTGGCTGAGGTCGAGGTGGATGCCTCGAGCGGCAGGGTAGCGGTCAAGCGCATTACGATCGCATACGACTGTGGGCTGATCATCAATCCCGATGGAGTGAAAAACCAGATTGAAGGAAACATCATGCAAGGGATCAGCCGCACGCTGATCGAAGAGGTGAAATTCGACGCGAGCGGCGTCAGCAGCGTGGATTGGGTCACTTATCCGGTCTTACGCTTCCAAGACGTTCCGGAGGTCCAAATTTATCTGATCAACCGGCCGGAACTTCCCGCCACGGGCGCGGCCGAGACGCCAATCGTGGTGATACCTGCGGCAATCGCGAACGCAATATTTGACGCCACGGGTGTGCGGATGCGCGAGGTTCCGTTTACGCCTGAGCGCGTCCTGAGCGCGCTGAAGGCAAAGTCATCGGTTACGCGCAAAGTTTGAGTTCTGTGCAGGCGCAAAGTCTGCAATGATCGATGGGGCCAGGTATTTCAATTGCATAACGGAGGAATTGCATGATCCGCAAGCTGGCGTTGCTGTCGTTACTGGCAAATAGTCTCTTGTTCGTCGGGCCCGCGCACGCGCATCACGGCACGAATCTCTACGACATGACGAAGCCAGTTCTGCTGAAGGGCACGATTACGAAATTCGAGTGGGGAAATCCGCACAACCAGATTTTCTTCGATGTGGCGGATGATAAAGGCAACGTCGTGCATTGGGTCACCTCCACGGAGCCGCCCGCCGTCATGTCTGAGAAAGGCTGGACCCGAAAATCGCTGAATCCGGGCGATGAGGTGATGGTATGTGTTTGGGCCGCGAAAAATGGCGCGCCTGTCGGCAATTTGGAGAAGGTCGTCATGTCCGATGGAAAAGTGCTGAATGGCGGTTTTGGTCAGACGCCGTCGGATAAATGCGACAAGCCGTAGCTCTCGACATCGATCCGGGGTTTTGACGTAACTGTCCTCGGGGCCGCTGTGAGACCACTTCACAGTTGGCGAAGCACCGATGCCGGGTGCAAATCAGGGGCCTATCGAGCCGGCGTTTCCCCGGCGTGCCCGTTTCCAAAATGCGATCTGACGGTCTCCGCTAGAACAGCAGCTTCAGCCCAAACTGAATTTGCCGCGCACTGGTGTTGGTCAACGTGATCTGTCCGGCGTTGGCGGTCGGCGTGGGGGCCGCAGCACCATTCGATTGAAAAATCGCGCCGCTCGGATTGCGGAAATTGGCGCGATTCAGGATGTTAAAGAATTCCGCCCGGAACTGAAGATTGAACCGCTCGTTGATCCTTGTGTCCTTCTGCAGGCTGGTATCGAGTTCCTGCGAATCCGGCCCCACCACCGAATTTCGGCCGAGATCACCAAGTTCCCCCTGCCGCGGCAGCGAATAGCAGCTTGTATTCAGCCAGAATACGCCTCCGGGCTGCACGGGGTTCGAATTCACCTGGTTGCAACCCAGGTTGAAGTCGGGCCGGTTGGCGGTGGTTCCGTTCTGGAAGGCCCAGATGATGCCGTCCGTCACAATGATCGGCGTGCCGGTGTGGTAAGTCTCGACCGCGCCGATCTGCCATCCCTGCACGAGCCGGTTCTTCTTGAAGGGCAGCATGTAGAGGGTGTTGAAGACGGTATTGTGGCGGATCATGAAAATACAGGGGCCTTGGTCGTAACTGAGGTCGTAGGGATTCTCGCTGACGTTTCCGCCGTCGAGGCTGCCGGCAGCCGACCCGATATCCGTGCACTGCGAATATGTGTAGGAAAGCTGCGCCTGCCAGTTATTCGTGAGGCGGCGCACCAGGCCCGCCTGCAGCGCGTTGTATTTGGAGAAGCCCTGCGTCTGCTGGGCATCGAGGAAGCCGAAATACTGGCTGATGAGCGGGTTGGCCTTTCCTGAGACAGGGTCGACAAATAATGGTCGTCCATTCGCAGGATCGATGGTGTAAAGCGGCGGATTTTCGTCGAGCATGTTGATCAGGTGGACGCCGTGTGACCCGACGTAGGAGATGGAGGCGATGGTGTTTCTCATTACTTCGCGCTGTACGGTAAGGTTCCACTGTTGCAAGTAAGGCGTGTGGCCGATCAGCGTATTGAACGCCGTTCCCAAAGTAGGTTTGCAATTGCTTTGGGTGGGGTTCGCCTGAGTGAAACAGGTGATGGAGTTGGTGAAGGGCCCCGGATTCAGGACTTGCGTGCCATTTGCGCCAAAGCCGGTGCTTTGCGTAAGGATCTGCGCCGGCGGCGCAAAAAAATAGCCAAGAATGAAATCGCGCGGCTCGTAGATGGTGTGAAAGATGCCATATCCAGCACGCACCGAAGTCTTATGATCCTTGAACGGATCCCACGCCAATCCGATGCGGGGGTCGATGTTGTGCAACGAGATGTTCTTTACAAACGCGGTCTTCACGGCGGAGAAGCCCGTCGATAACGGGATATTCGGATTTGTGCCTTCGGCAAAGGGCGGATTCAGAATGGCGCTCGCCGGGTTTAGGTCGTACGGGTTTGTCGTGGGCTCATACCGAACGCCCAGGTTCAGCGTGAGAGTCGGCGAGACCTTCCAGTCGTCCTGTATGTAAAGCGCGTAATCATTTTCGCGGAACTTATGGTATGCGCTGAACGCTTGATTTGGGAAAGGATCGAAATTGTTCTGCGTAATCGAGTTCACCGCGAGCGCGGGCCCCTGGTATTGCGTTACGGTATCGGTAAGAAAGTTCGAAAGACTCTGGAAGGTCCACGTTCCGCCGCCTGGGAACGGGTGATTCGCATCGCTCTGAACTCGTTTGACCTCGCCGCCGAAACGGATGCTATGCGCTCCCTTGGTCCAAAAGATGTCTTCGGCATAGCTGTATTTATTTTGGATAAAGAGGAAAGGATCGATCTGGCCCGCGCCAAGACCGGAGATGCCGCTGATGGTCAGCGATCCATCCATCGGCGGATAGCCTTGCCCTTCATACAGATTCGCTCCCGAGAACTGCATCAGCGGGTATGACTGCGTCGTAAAACTGTTGACCAGGGTTCGTGTAAACCCGAAGCGCGTCGTGCCGATGACGTTGTTGCTCCAGATGCGCTTCTCTTCCAATGTAAGGAATTGATTGCGCGTGCGGTCATCCGCCGGCCAGCCGGTCAGTGCGGTTCCTCCGCCGTAGAACGGGTCCACCAGGTGGCCGCCATCAAAAAGATAGCGGGCAAAGACGGAATCCTTTGACGAAATGTCCCAATCGTAGCGGCTCATCGCGTAGTTTTCCATCCCGGGTGAATTGGCGACCTGGGTGATGGACCCGGTGCCCGAGGGCAAGCCCTTCTGATTGAGGAGTTCGTTCGTGGGCAGAGGATAATTGTTGTAAAAGTTGATGTACGGCTGAATGGTTACTGGAATTGTAGCCGCGCACGCCGCCAGAGCGGCCGGCGAGCCTCCGCTATACGCGATGGTATTTTTGTTGACGCAGGTTTCGACGCCGGCATTGTTAGGCACAAAGCCGCTGTGCGCCGCCGCATCGGGCACCACCGCCACCTTTGTTGTACCTGTCGTTTGCCGGATGCCTTCGTAATTGAGGAAGAAAAACATCTTGTCGCGCTTTATCGGCCCGCCTACGGTGCCGCCGAATTGATTTTTCCGGAATGGCGGAACCTGCGCGGGGTCGAAAAAAGACCGCGCATCGAGAGCGCTATTGCGGATGAATTCGTACGCCGAACCGTGGAAATTGTTCGTCCCCGACCGCGTCACTGAATTGACCACTCCGCCGTTGCCGCCAAACTGCGCACCATAAGTATTCGTCAGGACTTCGAACTCGGCGATCGCATCCACGCCGAGCGTCGTACCAAGCACGCCGGAGCCGGAGCCGTGCTGCTGGAAATCCTGGATATCAGTGCCGTCCATGTATTCGCCCTGCCCATTTGGCCGCGCTCCCGAGATCGAGAATTCATTCCCAAACCCGAGATAGGGAGAAAGCGTCTGGGCCTGCATTACTGTCACCCCCGGAGCCAGCAACACCAGTTGCTCGAAGTTGCGGCCGTTCAGCGGCAATTCGCGTATCTGCTGCTGATCCACCAGAGTTGAAATTTGCGACGAGGTCGTTTCGACCATCGGAACCGCGCTCTCCACCGTTACCGATTGGGCCAATGCTCCTACCGGAAGCGAAAAATCCACGACCACCTGAGCGCCGATGCTCAACAGGACACCTTTGTGCAGCACGGTTTGAAATCCCATCTTCTCCGCCTGAACGTCATACATCCCGATAGGCAGATCGGCGACGTGATAGCGGCCCTGGCTATCGCTGGTGACTCTCTGCGTGATACCTGTCTCAGTATTCTTTGCCTCGACGGCAGCATCCGGCACAGCGGCGCCGGAAGAATCGGTCACCGTCCCTAGAATCGTCGCTGTAGCAGTCTGCGAGGCAACACGCGTGGCTATTGCCGACGCGAATAACAGAACCACCAGAACCGTGGAGCACAGCCGAAGCGTTTTGCTCATGGCGACCACCTTATTTTGGATAGCTAGCACAGGGCGGCCGGCAATTCGACCACAGTTGATGCTGATGTGCAGGATGCCCCGGTTGTTGCGCCCATATACTACGGGGCTGAGTTGTTGTCAATGAAAGCTGCTGTCGGCTTTAAAAAAGCGACGCAAAGCAAGGCGGCACTTGAATGCGCACCGCGGGCGGCGCGTCTTGGGCAGCTTACTTTGCTGATTCCTGAACGACCCGGTGGATCGACCTGCCGGCTCCGTGCGCTGCAGACATAAAAGCCGCTTGCAAGCCCGTGATTCACTCACACGTATAGACATGATCGACAGAAGTTCGAAGCCTGGAGGGCAAATCGCTATCTTTTGTCGAGCCCCTCGTTCAACTCGATGCGGGTACCCATGGGATCCGTAATGAAGGCGAGTCCGAGGCCACCTTCGCGGACGCTGTAAGGCGTATCGAATTTAATTCCGTCAGCTTCGAGCTTCTTACAGAATGCAGCCAGATTTTTGATCTCGAAACCGATATGGTCCAGAGCCCGACCTTTGGTCGGAGCTGCTTTGGAATCCTGTTTGGAAAATCTGAAGTTCACACCCGAAAGATTGCTTTGCGCCATGGGAGCAGAGGCCAGATTACCCGGCGCCGGTCCAGTGAGCTGGGCCCTTTCAATCTTTACGCCGAATTCCCTGGAATACCACTGTTGCAATTCGGACCAGGCCGCGCCGCCGTTCGGACCTGGATCGGCAACAAAGAAGTGAACCTGATCAAACTGAATTGGAACGGCGAGCGTGCGGCGTTCGATAATTTCGATCTTTACTCCATCAGGGCTGTAGATATAGCCGCCATAGATTCGGCCTTGTGGATCTGTACCATTGCTGACGACCTTCACGCCTTCCGCCTGCATTTTTGCGACTAACGCGGTTCCGTCTTTCACCAAAAAGCCGACATGATTGACCGTTGAACCTTCCATGCCTGCGGTGGGCTCCGCTTTTGTAAGAAGCAAGATAACGCCGGGATATTTAATCGCTTCGAAAGGACCGCTTTTGATGGCGATACCTCCAAGCTCGAGGTAGAACTTTTTGCTGGCCTCCACGTCTCGCACGTTCAGGTGCATGTGGCCTATGGTCACACCCATATCATTCGGAGGGTTCAGCTGAGCCGAGGAGGCACCTGCAGACAACAAAATGCCCAGAGCGATCAAAAAGGCCCTCATGGAATCCACCTCATTTCCAAATTAGCGCAGGTCTAAATGACGCAAACCGTAGCACCATTCTCAGGGAGAAGCAACGATGCGGGTGAACTCTCCACGTTGGCCAATCTCAATAACCATTCGAAATGCCACGCACATATGCCAGGTGTTGCTCTGGCGGAAGCGTGTGGGAGTCGAATTGAAAGACCAATCCACAAGTCCCGTGTTTCAGCGGCGTTGCACCGCACGTTAATTTCAATCGGCACAAATAGTACAAATCTGGACGGCTAGGGCCGGGCGGGCGGCTGGATTTCGAACCAACGCGAGTGAGTTCGTTTCCCCGGTAGGGCGGGTCTGATTTAAAGCGTCTGCCTCGGGCCTAAGTGCGCACCTATCATTAAACTGTGAACGGCGTCTTTACTTTGGGGAGTTAGCGGCGAGCCAGGAGCTTTCGCGACACCGGCCGCAATTCCTCTGGATGCTCACGGAGATAGGCAATCAACCGCTGCTTTTTCTCTTTGCCCCGGTCGCGCGGCGCGGAATCGGAATGCTTGCTCGGCGGAGTCAAGTCGGGACGGCGGGCGGTCACGCGTTGGTAGATCGTCTGCCACGTCTTCTTGACAGCAGAGATTGATATGCCCAGTACCTCGCTTAGTTCCTCGTCCGTTCCCCCGTGCCATGCTGACGCGAGCAACTGTTGCTCGCTACGCGAAAACCCAAAACGAGGCGGGTTATAGTCGAAGAGCGCCCCGGCCCACGAGCCCACAATTGATGGCATGCCGCGCGCCAACCCGACCACGTGCGGCGCCGTGAACGCTTCTTCGAGATCTTTGTCTACCGACTCAATCCACTGGTGACGTTCGGAGCTCAGCCACATCGCCCCTGTCCTCATCATGCTCTGTAAACGCAACACACTCTCTGCCTGCGTGGCGATAATTTCGTTCCATAAGTAGCCGCGGTGCTCCTCGACGAATGCGCCCATTAGCTTGTTGTATATCTCGGTTCGCGTCTCAGCCTCGGGCCGAAGGCATCCCTCCCAACACACCACGTTCATCCCCCCACACACATTTTTCTCGCGCACCTCCTTGTCCGAAAGAAGGGGAGAATTCCCGTTCACGATCCGCTTGGCTAGCTCCGGGCCGTACCAGAAAAAGGGAGGGGTTTTTAGTTCTCTGAGGAAGCTGTCTTTTATAAAGACGCTTACACCTACTCCGCAGACCTGCCAATTCCGCCCGTCCCCCTCTTCCAGAACAACGGCGGTATGCGCTAAACGACCGTACAAATCCAGCCAGGCCCGGCGCAGGTCGGCGATCCCGTTTCCGTAACGGGGTCCGATCACTGGATGCGTGGCTACGATCTCCACGCATTCGCCTACGTCTTTTGGCTGCATCGGTCGGTGTCGTAGAGCCATAAATCTGGACGCACCTTATGGCCGTAATCATATGCTTCAACTATTTATCTTTACAATTTTACAATTCTTGAGGGACTGCCGACCCAGGCCTGCAATGCGAGAACAGCCCTGCTCGCATGCTGATCAGAGACTCCTTCCAACGCCATTTCACTGGTCTTTTAGATCAGTTGTTTTGACATGTACAGCTCAGGATAATCCCGCCCGTGCAGCTAGGATTACGCGGTCAGCTTGACGCGAAGGCATTTACGTCTGAATCGCTGAAATGCGCCTCCCGTGTGATGCTCTCGAAGCTGCACTCCCGCCAGCACAGAAAGAGGCTTTCCATCTCTAGCGGAAAGGTGGAATCGATCATGAGACTTTTCGCTCTTCTATTGACGCGCGGACGAAGCATGCGCCCGATCTTGGCTGCGGTGGTGATCTCATCCGTGATGTTGATCTGGTGTTTAGCCGCGTCAGCACAAGCGCCGTATATTCTGGGACAAAGGCAAGGGCTCATTGGTCCGGACATTGATTTTCAAACCCAGGCTTTGACCTTTTCAGTGCCGGTGGTTGGCACGCCTTTTCGTTTTTGTTACCGAAGCGATGCGCTCGCGCCCAAGTGGCGACTGGATGTGAACTACGTCTATGATCCGGCGGCCAAGGTCTTATCACCGGGTGACGGTCGGCCGAGATCGGCAACCCCGTCATTTGATTCAGGGGAGAAAGCGCCTTCCTGGCTATCCGCAGGAGAGGTGGCCATCGTTGAGGATGAGGATCAAAATGTGCTCTACGTCTTTGACAAACAGGGCCTACATCTCCGGACCCTCAGTGCACTCACAGGAACAGTGGTCTACCGTTTCTCCTACGGCGCGTCAGGTGCCCTTACAGCAGTTGAAGACAGCTATGGTAACAGCACCAAAATCGAACGAGATGGGAAAGGCTTCATCACAGCGATCGTAGCTCCGTTTGGTCAACGCACCGTTTTTGCCAACGACGCCAGCGGCCATCCAACGCGCATCACCAACCCGGCGGGCGAGCCCAACTCCTTCGGCTACTCGGCAGACGGGCAGCTAGCCACTCTGATCGACGCCAGAGGCAAGGTCTATCATTTTACGCTTGCCAGCGACACGTCGGGCGAAGCGGTGGAAATTCAGGACCCGTTGGGCGGAGCCGTGAACCAAACGCTGAGTTCCAAAGGCGCAGCGCTTGAGGTGAGCCGTGAAAGCGCAACGGGGCGCTCCACAGCTATGGTTGTGGAGCATTCGTCTGCCGGCGGGTTGGCGATGGCGATCAGCGATGCAAGCGGCTCTCGGACTCAGTTGGAGAGTCGCACAGACGGCACGACGAAATTTACGTATCCCGATGGCATGGTAGTGATCCAACAGCTGCAGCCTGACACCCTCTGGGGTTCGCGATCATTGCTGCTCAAATCGTTTTCAATCGCTACGCCAGCTGGAATCACCTCCACACTTGCGCTGCATCGCGAGGCAAGTCTGGCGGATTCTGGCAATCCACTGAGTTTAACTACGCTGGTAGATACGCTCAGCCTCAACGGAAAGGCGTATACGCGAACCTTCGACGCTGCCGGCAAGCAAGTCACTTGGGTGTCCGCCGCTGGAAGGAAGGCTGTGGCGACTCTCGACAACCACGGCCGGGTTGTGAAGCTTGAGATGCTTGGCCTCTTTCCGATGGAGTTCGCCTACGATGAACGGGGCAGACTCATCAGCCTTACACAAGGATCGGGCTCACAGAACCGAGTCACCGCGTTGAAATACAATGCACAGGGACTACTTGATTCCATAACCGATCCACGCAAACAAACCGTCCGCCTTCAATACGACTCTGCCAGCCGCATTACCAAACGAATTATACCGAACGGCGGGGAGACTGATTTTGGGTATGACGCGAACGGAAACGTAACCGCAATCACTCCACCTGGCCGACCCTCCCATTCCTTTGAGTTCACGCCCGTAAATCTAATCTCGGCCTACAGTCCTCCGAGTGCTGATCAAGGACATGGAAGCTTCGGCATCCTGGCCGCTATCAGGGCATTCATATCGAAATTGTGGAATTGGGTGAGCTTGCACCTGCACCTGGGGCATGGCGCGACCGGATCGGAAGCCAAGCAGAGTCCAGGAGCGACGCGGTATGCGAACAACAAGGACGGGCAGCTGATCAAGATTGTGCAACCTGATCGGGAGACAGTGGAACTCTCGTATGACGACGGAGGACGCCTTAGTGCCGTGACCGGCACCCAGGAGAAGGTGAGCTACGGTTACGATCCGAAGACCGCACACCTGACGACCCTTGCCTCTTCAAATGGTGAACTCTTGTCACAAACTCTTGACGGCCCGCTTCTCACGGAATTGTCTTGGACAGGCGCGGTCAAAGGGGCGGCGAGACTTACCTATGACAACGACCTGAGAACCGCCTCCACGGCAGTCAACAACGAGCCGCCGGTCGCGCTTAGGTATGACCCGGATGGATTGTTGACGCAGGCTGGCTCCCTGGGTTTGACGATTGATCACACCAGCGGCTTCGTTACGGGAACAGCTCTAGGAAGCGTGACGACTGCTTATGAATTCAATGGCTTTGGAGAATTGACAGCAGCACACACTGCTTTCAAAGGTAAGGATCTCTTTTCCGATCAATATGAACGTGACGCGCTCGGGCGAATCGTCGCCAAGACCGAAGTCATTAACGAGCAGAGCAGCGTCTATAAATACGCGTACGATCCCGCTGGGCGACTTACGAGCGTGACCACAAACGGGAAACTTACCGCGCGTTATGAGTATGACGCAAACGGTAACCGGCTGACATACACGGCACCGAATGGGACTGTTAAAGGAAGCTACGACGCCCAGGACCAGCTGAAGCAGTATGGGAATGCCACTTACGTTTCCACGGCGCACGGCGAACGGCGGAGCAAGACGGTCCAAGGCAAGACGACTGCGTACAGCTACGATTCCTTCGGCAATCTCAAGAGTGTCTCTCTTCCTGACGGTACGAAGATCGACTATGTGATTGACGGCGGAAGCCAGCGCATCGGAAAAATGGTTAATGGGAAGCTGGTGCAGGGCTTCCTCTATCAGGATCAGCTGAGACCTATCGCTGAACTGGACGGCAGCAACAACGTCGTCAGCCGATTTGTCTACGGGACGAAGATCAACGTGCCCGAGTACATGCAGAAAGCAGGCAAAACCTACCGGATCATCAGCGACCAACTCGGCAGCCCGCGCCTCGTTGTCGATGTTGCGACGGGGGAGATCGCTCAGCGCCTCGATTACGACGAATTTGGAAACGTCGTAGCCGACACCAATCCCGGTTTCCAACCGTTCGGATTTGCAGGAGGTCTCTACGACCCACAGACTAAGCTGACGCGATTCGGCGCGCGTGATTATGACGCAGATACGGGGCGGTGGACTTGGATGGATCCGATGCTGTTTGGGGCAGGTGACACTGACCTGTTTGCTTATGTCCGCAACGATCCCGTGAACGCTATCGACCCTACAGGTTTGGCGCCCGTGACGACCGTCGGGATTTCTGGGACTGGCTGGCTGATGGGTCACGCAGTGACTGGCCAGGGCGGCTTTGCTGTGGGTAGCCACGGTGACATCGCCGTCTTCGTGGATGTGGGAGGTGGTCTGGAGGCGTCGGCGACGAACCCCCAGGCCGGATACTCCGCGGGCACAAGCGTTATGGTCTACCCCAACGCGACGCAGACGACGAACCTCAGGGGGGCTTTTGTAAACGCCAGTTGGTCAGGCGGCGCAGTATTGGGCGGGTCCGGCGATTTTGCATTTGATCCTTCCCACCCATCGAATTTCGGGGTCGGCGGAACTGGCGGTACCGGCGGTGGGTTCGGCCAATTCACGGGGGAGACAAACACCTGGGTGTGGCCGCTGCCGCCATGGGCGAGAGTTCCCACTGGTCTCGGTGATTGGCTGGGAGGCACGGGCGCTGGGGATTGGTGGCGTTGCCACATGACGAAACATCCCTCCGGGTGTAGTGGGTCCGGCTCGGGCTGGGGCGACCTCCACATGACCACTTTCGATGGCGACCGCTACGATTTGCAGGCCGCCGGCGAATTTGTGGCCATGCAGGATCGCGCCGGTCAGGACAGGCTCCAGATTCGGCTTGAACCCGATGGATCACACTCGGTCACGTATTGCACGGCGGTTGCGGCGCAGGTGGATGGTGCCAAGGTTGCTATCCATCTTAAGCCCCAGGCTCAAGTGTACGTTAATGGCCAAGCGGTCGAACTTGGCACCGGGAAAGAGCTGAAGCTCGGCAACGCGGGCGGAATTATCCACCCGACAGATAGGTCATGGAACCTAACATGGCCCGACGCAACTTCAGCGCAAATCAGCTCGAACGGAGAACATTGCGATCTGAACGTCCAGCCAGGCAAATTGGCAGGCATCCTTGTGGGCCTGATGGGGAACGCCGACGGCAAGCCGGAGGGTGACTTGGTTACGCGAAATGGCTTGGTCCTCGCACCAAATTTCACCTCTAAAGATCTGTACGGCCGCTTCGCTGAGAGTTGGCGAATCAGCCAAGCGGAGTCGCTTTTCCACTATGCCAAGGGAGAATCGACTGCGACCTTTACGGATCGAAGCGTCCCGCATCAAGACGTAAGCCTTGCGACGCTTGATCCCGCCGCACGTTCGAAAGCCGCGATGGAATGCCGGAACGCCGGCATTACCGCTCCAGGCCCGCTTGCCGACTGCATTCTGGACTTCGCTATGACTGGCGACCGCAGCTTCATCGCTTCAGCTTCTCAAACGCAGACCACGTTTGTTGCGAAAAATACGACATCGACTCCATCGACAGCGACTGGCATAAGATTGGACGCGCCGCCTGACCTGGTCAGCACGTTGAATCACTGGCGGGTGGTGCATTTTGGGGAGCCGTCGCAGGTGGTGCAGGAGTTGGATCGAGACCATCGGGCCGCCATCCTGCCGCCGGGAGAGTACCAAATTACGTCCGTGGGCCAGGGGACAATTAATTGGGTGACCTGGCCGCAGAAGGTTCAGGTGCAGGCGGGGCAGCAGGCAAGCTTCGCGATGAACAGCAGCGTGCGGCTGGATGTGCCCCAAGATCTCGTGAACACGCTGAATCACTGGCAGGTGGTGCGTTTCGGGAACCCGTCGCAGGTGGTGCAGGAGTTGGATCGAGACCATCGCACCGCCATCCTGCCGCCGGGAGACTACCAAATTACGTCCGTGGGTCAGGGGACAATTAATTGGGTGACCTGGCCGCAGAAGGTTCAGGTGCAGGCGGGGCAGGGAGTGGCGGTTAAGCTGGATAGCGGCATTCGCCTGGTGGGGCCGGGTGCGGAACGGAATTACGATTTCCACGCGCTCGACATGAGCGGTCGAACCATCGAGGAATGGCAAGATAAGCCGGTGCAATTGCTGCCTCCCGGAAAATACACGATCGAAGCGCGGGCAGGCGGACAAGGATGGAAACGGATCGCACAGGGCATGGAGGTGCCGCCGGGCGGGTTAGCTCAGGTCAACGTGCCTCTGCAGTAGAAATCCATCAACACGGTGATGCGCGAAACGGAAGCGATCGACAAGGAGCTTTTGGTGCAGACCGCGCGAGCGACGCTGCGGTGGCGCGTGGTCGCTGTATTTGTTGCTGTGATTCTCATCTTGGCTATGGTGAGCCTTTACAGCAGCGGGGTGCGCAGAGCGTCTTATGGCCTCCTCGCCGCCGCTGCAGCGCTCGCGCTCATCGTGCAGTACAGCAGGGAGAGCGCGCTGGTCGGAAATCGCCTGCTCGCCGATGCCGTTGTTACCCATTGGCGCAGGCCGTTACGCAGCCGCTCGCGCGTAGTGAATATTACCCTCTCGCGACTCTCGGGGAACATCCCAGTGATGAAATACTCTTTCACTGCGTTCGATCAGAAGACCTACACAGGAGAGACCGGCTGGGGCGCTCGCGACCTGTCCATCGGCGCGCGCATTCTCATCGTTTACGACGCGAGCAATCCCGCCCGTAATCATCCGCTAAGAAGTTTCGCTTTCTATTCTTTCCCAGAAAGTGAGTAGCACTCGATGTGAACGAACCCAGCAAAATGACCGGCGAGGAAAGATGAGCGACAAACACGATTCCGGGCTACCTCCTGGCTCAGGGTTCAGACAAACACGCGAGGCCAACATGAATACAACGAAGTCCGTGAAACTTCTCCTGCTCGCCGCCCTCTGCGCAGGTATGGGACTTTCTGCAGAGTCGGCAGGATTGCCGGGAAGCCAATCAGGCGAGAACGCTACGAGGCAAGAGCGCTCCCCTCTAGCGGCCGACCGTGCCACGAGGGTCGAAGAGATCACGGTGTACAAGGTGTTCATGGCTTATTTCGCCGCTGGGAACGGCTCTGCCCACGTCGCGGATGTCACCTACCCCCTGCCTCTCGACAATGCGGATCGATGCCTGCACGGCATCAAGATCGAGAAAGGAGATGCTGCACGGGCCGGCGTTCACACGCTTCCGCAGGAAATCATTCCCGATGCACATAGATTCTGGCTCTTCGCGATCAGTTCGGCCTCTGAGCATCAGGAGCAGCTGTTTCGAGTCTCAGGTCTGCTGCGATTGTCGGAGATTGCGTTCGATTCACGCCACCAGTATGCAGTTCTGAACTACGACTTCCATTGCGGGGTTCTTTGCGGCCGGGGCGCCACGGTCGTTTTCCGGAAAGCAGGGCCAACGTGGAAGCGGCTTCGCTCCTGCGGGGAGTGGATCTCATGACAAACCCCGCCGCCACCACTTCGGAAGTGGCGCGACCGGAAGCTGGGCGAATGGGTTTCGCGGAGAAGACCGCAAGCAGGAGGGATGCAAACATGCTGAGCCAAATGTCAAAACGGAAATCCGGATTTAATATTTTGACTCTCATCCCGGCTGGTCCTGGCGGCGTTATCCATCGGAGGTCCGTCATAAATTCTCGATTCCTGCGGATCACCACCGTCTCCCTACTGACCATTTGGACATTCGCCATACCCCTGCCGTCGAATGCCCAGTTTCCTAGGTTGCCCAAGATCCCGAAAATTCCCGGCACGGACAAGATCGAATTTCCTGGCCTCGACCGCGTGCTCAGCGAACCACCGGCGATCACGACCAGCCTCGATAACGCGGTCACGGAACTGCCATTTCTCGACGATGCCCAGCCGCAGAACTTCATCCCTATGCAAGTTATGCCTCGGGGAAACTCCGGTGAATTCTTCTTAGCCCCTGGCGACTACAGCTTCGAAGCACAGAGCTATTGCTTGCATGCCGGGACTTACGCCCCCAGCAGCGGCGATGGCTATCTCTATGCGCCTCTGCTGGGGCCCCGCGAAAATATTATCCAGAACCTTCTGCAGCGCTCTTACACGAATGCACAAGTTCCCCAGCGCAACGTGCAGGTCCTCATCTGGGCGATCCTGGCGCGCACCAAGGTTGCGGAGATGCCCAACGAGATGAAGCAGACTGCGAACATTCTGCTTACCCCGGACGAGATCAACCAGTTGAACGGCGGAGCGCTCGGGTACATTCCCGACAATGTGCGCGAGCGCGCCTTCGCCAAGCTGCCCGACGATGCTCGCCGAGTTTACGAAGCCGAAAACCGCCTGCGACAGCTGATGGCCCAGCCCGGTGTCAGCTACGAACAACTAGAACGCGTCGCGGTGCTGACCGGCAACGCGCCAGTGGGTCGCGAGAGCCGTCAGGTCCCCCTTGGGCGCTGGTCGTACGACTCACGCGGATTTTTTGTCCGTTATTTTCCTGAAAACTATTCGCACACGCGAATCGAACTCTCCGTTCCGGCCAACTTCACCCTCACGCGCGACGCCCAGGGGCGCATCACGCTGATCGCTGACCGGCAGGGAAATAAGTTGCAGCTTGCCTACGACGACAGCCTCGCGTCGTCGCCGATGGAAGGCGACGCCGGCGTGCGCGCGGTGGCGCTCAGGTCCGTTAGCTTTGTTCAAGAGGGCGAAGCGTCGGCCCAGAAATTTGACGGCGCGCTCTGGACCTTTGTCGGTGTGCCGTCAGGACATGGCCACGGCGGTATCGGCGCGAAGACGTTCCCCGGTCTGGACGATCGCTACGTCGAAGCCAGCCGTCGCAAAGACGAGTTCGCGCAGGTTGTCGCGCGAGTGGGTGCGCGCAGTGGCGCCAAGCTCACGGCGGACGTGATGGATCTCGCTCACCTGCGAATGGCGCTAATGCAAATCATCCGCAGCGCGGCTGCAGTAACAGCTCCGGCAGAGGTCGAGGATTTTTCAACTCACGCGTGGGAATGGGCTTTTGCAAATGAATTTGGCGGCAGTGCTCCCGTCGCCTCGCTTGATGGAACTGCTGTTCCGTCCCAATCCGGCAAGCGCTCCGGCACGCCGCAAATGGCGCTAAAACAGGTCGGAGCCTTCTCAGCGGCCGCGCGGGAATTCGCTTTCGCAAATCAATTCGCCAGCAACGCTGCTGTTGCGTCCTCAGCTGCCGCTCCCGTTGCGCCCCTGCCCGCCCAACGCTCCGGCCCGCTGACCTTCAATCCTGGGGGAACAGTTGCAGTTCCTGGCGAGACCGGCCGCCAGCGTCTTGCGCAGTCCGGACGCTGTGTACCTCCGGACGTCAACCTCAGCAGCAGGGCCTCCAAGCTGCAAGAATCTGTCGCGGACGCTCTAAGCTCGCATGACCACCTCACTAACCCCGACGACGTCCAAGTAAACAACAGATATGCCGGCCATCCCCTTACCACGTTTGCGGTGCGCTTGAGCGCGGACAATCGCCCGCTGCCCACGCTCGCCTGCCTGAAGAATCAAATTGCCGAAGGCAACGTCCCGCCCGGCTCCATTGAAGGCGCGAACAAGGTGCTCTTGGGTTCGGTCCAACAGGCCAACAATCAGACGCGGGTGACCAGCCGGATCGTGGACGTCGAGAGCGGTGAGATCTTGGCAACCGGCAAAGGTGACGCGGCAGGGACGGATCAGAACGCCATCGACCAAGCGGCCGACAAATCGATCGCGAACCTTTTTTTGCAATAGAAAGTTAAATGCCTGCTGTTGGCGCTTGCGGGAAGGTTTCTTTTCTAAGTTGCGTGTTTCGTAAGCTCTAAAGCTCGGCATTTGGAGATGCAACATGAAGTTCACGATTTCATCAACCGCGCTGCTGGCCTGCACGATTGTGCTCTGTCATGTGCAGCCCGCCAGCGCCTTGAATCCGGCAAGAGCACCTGACAACCAGCCTCAGACGAATGGCCGAAGCGTCATAGGTGCTACCTGCCAGTCGCAGCCGAACGGATCGTGCCGCATCATGAATGTCGTTGCCGGCAGTCCGGCGGAGCATGCCGGGTTGCATGCCGGTGACGTGCTGCTTGGCTTGGAAAATCAAAAAAAGGGCGGCGTAACCGAGCAGATCGCCGCTTTGAAGCCGGGCACACGGACGAGGATCGAGTTTCAGCGCGGCGGCGAACCGAAGCAGGCTTCTATCGTCACGGCGGACGAGCTTGAGTTTTACACGCAGGCTTCGGCGCGCGGTGATCACGTTGCAGAAACCCTGCTGGGCGAGGACTATGCCTGGGGATATGACGGTATTCAGGAAAACACAGTTCTGGGAATCAATTTACTTCGTAACGCAGCCGAGAGCGGCCAAGCAGACGCGCAAGATGATTTAGGAACGATTTACTACAAAGGTCATGGTGTTGCCGCCGATCCACAGACAGCTGTGTCGTGGTATCGCAAGTCCGCCGAGCAGGGATTTGCAAAAGGCGAGCACGACCTTGCCGAAATGTACATGTATGCTGAGGGCTTCAAAGATCCGAAAGCTGCATTCGAGTGGTACAAGAAAGCCGCAGAACAGGGCGATGCGTTAAGCCAGTGGAGTCTCGGGCGGCTGTACGAGCAGGGGTTCGGGATTGCGAAGAACGATCAAACCGCAGCCTCCTGGTACGGCAAAGCCGCCGAAAGTGGACTGCCGCAGGCACAAGCGCATCTCGGTTCCATGTATTTCGACGGCATCGGCGTGCCGAAAGACAATTCGATGGCACTGAAGTGGTTTCAACAAGCCGCCGAGAACAATCAGTCTGAAGCCGAATTCGGTATGGGCGTGATGTATGCCTATGGCCGGGGCGTTCCGAAGAATGATGCGACGGCGCTAAGTTGGTACCGAAAGGCGGCGGCGCAAAATGATGCTGCGGCAGAGTATTTCATTGGCATGATGTACGAGACCGGCGCGGGCGTGGCTAAGGATTTAAACGCGGCCAGGGAGTGGTACAAGAAATCGGCTGCGCACGGCTATCCGGACGCCGCGGCCAAGCTTCAACAACTCCGCTGATCCCAATGATGAATGAAGACCAGCGAGCGAACGCTGCCTGCCCGTGCCTGGATGCGGAGACGCATTTTTGTGGTTTCGAGAAAAAGGCAATCGGCATCGACGAACAGTACGGAGAAGTGGCGGTGTGGACATGCAAGAACTGTGGCCGCAAATGGCTTCACTATTTCGTCGAGTATGAGTATCTGACTGGCGCAGGACGAATGTTCACCGGCATTATTTCGCCCGCAGTTCTGGCTGGAATCACTGCAGGAAACGCTGTGGACGCCTTTGAGGCGATGGACTGGTATTTCCGGGGCGGCAGCGCTTTCGGCGACACATTACTGCGAACGACAGGATCGCTTAAGCCGTGGCTGATCCCGTTCCCGGGAAGATAGCAGTCGAAAAGAGGTGTGCATGAGAAATGCAGGATGGATACTCAGTTTGCTGCTGCTCGCATTGCCTACGCGCGCTCTTTCTCAGGCGCAGTGGACTCTGTTTTCCGATTCCAAGGGCCAATTCAAAGTTCTGCTTCCTGGCAAACCAGCACAGACGAACGGCTCTCCCGCTACGTTTACGCTCGGAACCTCGTCGGGGATTTATGTCATCTCCTACACGGATGGGCACGAAGGCGCCGATTGGGCGCAGACGGTCAACAGCGAGCGTGACGTGACCGTACAGGGATTGAACGCAAAAATTCTAGGAGAGAATGAGACCTCGCTTGACGGCTATAGTGCCAAGGCAGTCAGGTTCGAGTGTAACCTGGCAGCGGGGCCTGTCACCGGGCCGGCGACCGGAGAAATGCGAATCTACTTCAACGGACACCGCTTCTATATGCTGATTGGGCTTGTGCCCAAGACAGCAAAGCCCGAAGCAATCGCGAAATTTTTGGATTCATTTCAGTTGCTGCCGGCCTCCAAACCTCATTGATATGCACGAACAGCAGATTGGAGTTGCAAGCATGGAGCCCGACGGCACCATCGTGCTGCAGTTGCGCGCGACGGATAGGGGTGGATTCTAGGTGATGCCCGTCTGATTTATCCGCGCACGCATCCAGAGTACGAGAAAATGGTGCATCATCTCGGCGGTCTTCGATCGGGGGAAACGAAACCGGTAAAGCCTTGGACCGAATCGGGCAAGTCTCCGTGAGGATTTGTGTATTTCGGCGCGACGTACGACTTTCAATGCGACCACCAAATCTCAGACATTCAGGCCGCCTGGAATGCTTTGGGACCGTACACTTGGAAAGCTTTTGACAATGACCAATGCGGCGTATACATCGTCACCCGTGAACCAAAGAAGAATCTCAGGATACGGGTACTCGGGGAACGGCCAAATTACTCGTTAGAGATGGACTGCGACGTTCCGACGGAGCAAATTGAAGCTGTGAGAGCAGCGTTGCTCTCAACTATGTTAGACCGCTTACTGCCGAGCGTTCGAGCGACTGCGGTTCGTGATACGAGCCGAGAAACGAGCTGACTCTTGAGGCTACATACAGATGTATGGCGTTCCAGCTGATTTGGACTTATCGCGATTCCAAGGCGCCGAATTGATCCAGATATGCCTTGGAGAATTTCAGATCCAGTTCCATTTTCATCGCAACGGAACGATTTCTGCTGAAGGAAAGCGGGAGCTGCGAAATGCGTCCGCAGATGTAAAAAATGATGGCCTCGAAGCAAAAGCACCGCATAGACACGGAAGCGCGATCTATCAGCTATGCGTCATAGAATCTTGTCTGTACCAGTTGGAATGGCGTTTGTAACAGCAAATGTTTTGCTTTCATGCGGTTTGGCGGAAGCGTGCGGGAGTCGAATTGAAAGGCGAATCCACAAGTCCCGTATTTCAGCGGCATTGCACCCACACGAACATTTCAATCGGTACAAAAGTCCGCTCAGCGCACCCAAACGCAATGTGGCTTAGTATCTTGTTCTAGTTCGAATGAAGTGTCCCGTGTCGCAATGCTCGCTCTTTCATCAGCGCGAAAAGGACCGGAACGAGAATAAGGACGTGAATCGTTGAAGTGATCATTCCTCCCACGATTGGCGCCGCGATAGGCTTCATAACGTCCGAGCCAATGCCTGTTTCCCATAAGATCGGGATCAAGCTGGCGAGAACCGCAAAAACAGTCATCAACTTCGGTCTAAGACGTTGAACGGCACCCTCGATTACTGCAGCCTCGATATCCTCGTGTCTGAGCGGGGTGCCTGTTGCCAATCGCCGGTTGAGCGCCTCGTGCAGATACACGACCATGACCACACCTGTCTCGACGGCGATTCCAAAAAGGGCGATGTAGCCAACCCAAACAGCCACGCTGAAATTGTATTTAAGGAGCCACTGAAGAAGCAGGCCGCCGGTCATGGCATAGAAAGTTGGGAAAATTAGAACCGTGGCCTCGGTGACTGAGTGAAAGACCAAATAAAGCAGCATGAAAATAACAAGAAAGACGAATGGAACAATGATTTTGAGCCGCTGCCTGGCCCGCAACTCAAATTGGTATTCACCGGACCACGAGTATGTGTATCCAGCGGGCAGTCGTATCTTTTGCTGCAAAAGATTCGATGCTTGTTGGACGAATCCACCGTAGTCGGCCGTGTTCAGATCAACGTAAACGTAGCCGGTTAGCTGGCCGTCCTCGTCGCGAATCATCGCCGGACCTCGGGAGAATGAGAGAGTGGCCACTTCCTCGATCGGAATTTGAGCGCCGGAAGGCGTTGCGATCAGCACGCGCCGAAGGTCCTCTAGATTGTCGCGGAAATCACGCTGATACCGCACATTGATTGGATAGCGTTCGCGGCCTTCAACATTCTCGGCGATGTTCATGCCGCCGATGCCCGAAGACACGGCTGCTTGGACATCCGCGATGGTCAAGCCGTACTTAGCGGCTTGCGGCCGATTCACGTCGACGTTCACATAGAAGCCCTGGGACACGCGTTCGGCAAATACAGATCGCACTTGCGACATACCAGACAAGATCTGCTGCACCTGCGTGCCGAGTTGTTGGATTGCGTCTAGAGATGGACCCTGGATTTTCATTCCGACCGGCGTCTTGATTCCTGTCAGTGCCATATCGAGCCGATTCTCGACAGGCATGGTCCAAGTATTACTGAGCCCGGGAAACTGAAGCTTTTGGTCCATTTCTCGAATTAGCTTGTCATAGGTCATGCCTGCGGGCCATTGCTCGCGCGGCTTGAGCATGACCGTGGTGTCGTACATATCGAGCGGAGCATTGTCAGTCGCGCTATCTGAACGGCCCACCGCCCCGAAAACAGTTTCGACTTCAGGAAACGAGCGGATGATTCGGTCCTGCTCCTGCAAGAGGCGGGATGCCTCAACAATGGAGATACCTGGCAAAGAGGTAGGCATGTACAAAGACGAACCTTCATAGAGCGCCGGCATGAACTGGGTGCCGAGCTTGAACATCAGCGGAAACGTAAGCGCCAAGAATGCTACATTGAGAAGTAATGTTGTCTTCCGATATTTCAAGCAGAGCCCAAGCACAGGCAGGTACAAAGCCTGCGTGATTCGCGAGATGGGGTTTTCCGATTCAGGGCGGAGCCTACCCTTAATGAATACAACCATGAGAACCGGCACCAGCGTGATTGCGAGCAACGAAGAGAAGCCGACGGCAAGCGTTTTCGTCCAAGCCAAGGGCTTGAACATGCGCCCTTCCTGCGCCTCTAGCAGAAAGACCGGCAGGAAGGAGAAAACGATAATCACCAGCGAGAAAAACAGCGCAGGACCGACTTGCTTGGCGGCCTCGATGAGTATGCGGGGCCGGTCTGTCTCATCCGAGGCTGAAGATTCGGAGAGGTGCCGATATCCGTTTTCGACCATAACAATCGCGGCATCAACCAGAACTCCGATAGCCAGCGCCAATCCGCCCAGCGACATGATGTTGGAGCTGACATGCAGGTAATACATCGGGATGAACGACGCCACGACAGCGATAGGCAGCGTAATGATCGGGATCAACGCGGAACGAAAGTGGAAGAGAAAAATGATAATGACCAAACTGACGATGATCGCTTCCTCGATCAGATCGCGTTGTAAGGTTTTGATGGAGTCCTGAATGAGACCGGCACGGTCATAACCTCCAACTACCTCAATGCCGGGCGGCAGCGAGTCTTTGATCTCCTGTAATTTCTTCTTGATTCCATCGATTACGGTCAGCGCATTGAGCCCGTAACGCATGACTACGATCCCGCCAACCGTCTCGCCTTCTCCCTGCCATTCGGCAACTCCTTCCCGCATGTCTGGCCCAAATGAGACAGCTCCAAGGTCTTTAACCAGCACCGGAATTCCGCTCTTCGCCATCACCGGCACATTTTCCAAGTCAGAGAGGGATTTCAGATAGCCGAGCCCGCGAATCATGTAGCGGGTTCCGCTTAATTCCAAAACGCGACCACCAACTTCATTCGTGCTGGACTTGACGCGGTCAATGACCGTGGACAGAGGGATCCCATATGCCAGCAGTTTGTTCGGATCGAGATTCACCTGATACTGACGAACGAACCCGCCAATACTTGCGACTTCGGCGACACCCGGAACGGTCTCCAATTGATAGCGAAGATGCCAGTCCTGGAGAGTTCGCAGATCGGCCAGGCTGTACTTGTGACTGTGATCGACCAGGGCGTATTCGTAGACCCAACCTGCGCCCGTGGCATCCGGTCCTATTGCCGGATGTACGTCGGCGGGCAAGCGCCCGGCAATCGTTTGCAGATACTCGATAACTCGGGACCGAGCCCAGTAGATATCCGTGCCGTCTTCGAAGATGACAAAGACGTAGCTGTCATTGAACATGGTCTGGGCACGGACGGCCTTCACGTTTGGCGCGGCAAGCAGCGCCGTGACGATGGGATATGTGACCTGGTCCTCGATGATGTTGGGAGGTTCGCCTTCCCAATTCGTGTGAATGATCACTTCCACGTCGGAAATGTCGGGCAAAGCATCGAGCGGAATATGGCCGATGCTCCAGATTCCCGCTACGGTCAACAGCAAAACACCAGTGAAGACGAGGAAGCGATTGCGAGCGCACCAGTCAATGACGCGGGCGATCATCACATTCCTCCCGTGGCATCAACCGTGAACTGCTTATTAGCGATGGTCTGGCCGTTTTGAACTGCCGTAATCGTGACCTGCCAGGTGCCTCCCGAGCCCAAACTGCCGGTGCCTTCATAGATCCCGCTGCCTTTGTCGCTCGCTTGAACCACGGTTTTCATTGCGGCCATACCCATTGCGGGCATCGCGGCCATGAAGAACGTTACGGTGACCTGGGCCCCGGCCACGGGCTTACCAGATTGGTCGGTTAGCTTCACGCGAACGGTGTTGCTGCCTTTTTGCGGAGGAGATGGTTGGGTTGTGAGTTCAGCATTTGCTTGCTGCGCCAGTGAATTCATTGACGCAGCTTGACCTGCCCCTGGAGGCGGAGGCATGAATGCACCTGCGGCAGCTTGCAGCTGAGCCTCTGAATCAATCAGGAAGTTCGCCGAGGTGACGATCTGCTCGCCTGCGTTCACGCCTTTCGTGATTACGAACTGATCGCCTACGTGCGGCCCAAGTTCCACGTCGCGAGGCTCGATGTTTCCGTCGCCCGAGTACGTAAAGACCAGATTCTTGGTTCCGGAATGGAAGACGGCGGAATCCGGCACGACGGTGCGCCGGCCTAATCGGAATTTTAGGCTCACGTTTACATACATGCCCGGCCGCAACCTCATGTCAGCATTCGGAAACACCAGCCGGACGGGCAATGTGCGCGTGTTCACCTCCAATTGCGGCAGGACATAATCGACTTTGCCCCTGAAGGCTTGACCCGGATATGCATCCATCGTCACTTCGGCAGGATCGCCGGGTTTGATGCTTCCCGCATCGTTCTGAAAAATCTGCGCGACCACCCAGACATCGGAAAGATCGGCGATCGAATACAGCTTCGTGTCCGGCTGCACGTACATGTTGGGCAGCGCGTTTCGTTCGGTGATATAGCCGGAAGCCGGAGAATAGAAGGTCAGATCGTTGATTGGTTCGCCGCTCTGGTCCAGTTTCGCGAACTCGCTTTCCGGCATATCGAATAGTTGAAGTCTGGCCTTCGCTGCGGCAATCAGCGAGGTCGCGCCGTCTGCAACGCCGGTTACCTGGCTCCGCTGCAAAGCACCGGCATTCTTTTTCGCCAGCAGATACTCGCGTTCGGTCGCGATTAGGTCGGGGCTGTAGATCGTGAAGAGTGGCTGGCCTTTGCGAACAAATTCCCCCGCGGCATCCGCGTAGACCTGACGAATCCAGCCTGCAAATCGTGTCTGCACATAGGCAAAGTGTCTTTCATTCGGCTGGACGTTTCCATAAGAACGGATCTCGTCGTTGATTAACTTGGATTCGGCCTTCCCGATCTTTACGCCGATACTCTGCATCCGCTCGGGCGACAACTGAATCGGGGGAAGCTCGGTCTCGTTCGATGGCGGAAGAGACTCAGGTGCGATTTGCGTTGCCTGGACTAAATTTTGTGACGGCTCATCTGTTGCTGACCGGGGTGCGCGGGCCAAATGGTTAAACGACGAGTTCCACCACAGCCAACCGGCGATGGCGCCAACCACAATCAGTGCTGCGAGGGTCGCCAGGAATGCGCGACGATAGTTAAGGATTTTGGCGTTTTCGTTCATGGAAGCGTCACCCCGGTGAGTCGCTCGATGTCAGCCAAGGCCGTTTCGTGATCGAGGAGGGTCTGCTGGTATTCCAGATTCAGATTCAAAACATCTGCGTAGGATGAGAACACGCTCTCGAAATCTGCGCGATTTGATTGGTAGGCCGTTAATCCGGCTTGAACTGTGGCCTGGGCTTGTGGAAGCAGCCCGTCACGGTAGATCAGCAACTGTTCCTCTGAAGTTTTTACAATGGTGTATTGCCTCTGGACCTCAGCCAGTGCAGCCTGCGTCTCCGAGTCCCGCTCCTGCTGAGCCCTTTCAACATTCAACTGAGCCTGCGCGAGAGCTGCTCGCCTCGGCTTGCGTCGTGGGAAATTGACGCTGAGAGAAAGCATGTAGTAGTCGCGAAACTTACGATCTGTGTTCTCGTACATGTACGAGACCTCGAAATCTGGCCGAAATTCCTTCTGCGCCAATTCAACTGCGGCTTGGTTGTGCTGAACCATGGCCGCATCCTCGTGAACATTGGGATTTTGGCCGCGTACTTTGTCGAGCAGCTCATTGGCGGTGTAGCGCAGAAAGCTCGCCGCCAGGGGTTCAGGGACGATATCCGGCGAGTCCTGAGATCTATGAAGAATGCGCTTCAGGACCGCCTGGTCCTCACCAACCAGTTGGTGATGCATGGAAATCTCACGCAGAATTTTGGTCCGCTCAAGCTGCGCCTTGAGCACGTCCCGCTGATTTCCCCGACCGCTCGAATAATGCGCTGCGGCCTGCTGTTCGATTTGCTCGAGCAAGGCCGCATTTTGTTGAAGGATTCCGAGAGTCTGCTGAAGGTAAGCAAGATGGAAGTAAGTAGTTTTGAGGGTCTCGATTTCGTCTTGAACGACAACATCTGCGTGTGCTTTTGCGGTATCGGCATCACGGTCGGCCACTTCCCTGCGCAGTTTCAGCTTGCCGGGATATGGGAACTGCTGAGAAATGCCTAGGCCGAGATAGGCAAAGTCGCTGTTGGTGTACCCCGCAAAAGGTCGAGGGCTGCCGACACTAAGCTGCTGAAGCGTGAATTGCGGGTCTGGGCGGCTCGACATCTGTGGAGCGGCGAATGTCGCGGCCCGAGCTGCAGTATCGGCGACGCGAATCGCCGGATCATTTTTCTTGGCCTCCTCAATGAGCACATTCAGAGCGGTTGGATTGCCCGCGTCGCGTAGCATGTCTGTCGAGGATTGGGGTGTAGCAAACAGCCCGTGCGGAACAAAAAGGACGAGGGCAAGCGCCCACGCACCAAAAAAGACAAATCGCATTCGTTTCCTCCGTTTCAAATCGAAATACACGCGGACACACGTCGGCCCTACGAAACGGAAGACCGGATTAGATTCTTAGAATGGAATTCGCTTCAGGCGGACTTATAGTTGGGGAATGGAACTGAACAAGCGTCGGGGGTAAATTCACAACTGCGGGAGAAGCGATGGACGCCGCCGGCAAAATCGCCAGAACCATGCCCGCTAACGGTGGTGGTCCACCATGGCTACGGCTGCTGATATATGGCTGCGAAACTTGCCCTGGTGATGTGCAGCAAGACTGGGAAGATGGCATCGTTTGCGAGCCGCATTGATCGCCCATTTGACGACAGCAGTCGTTTTGGTCGGCATTCAACAATTGTCGAGGCACAAAACACGAGAGACTTGGTGTCCCAACCAAAGCCACAATTACCGCGATAATCCCGAATGTATTTCGCAGCTTCATTGGTGAAAATGATACTCGTATGACCTCGTTTGGGCAACGAGGGCACCAAACTAAGCTAGGTCGATGCGACGTGATGAACAGCAGTGATTCGCCGAATTCGGGGGGAAGACTTGACCCTTGCCGCTGTTATCCATCATAGAATCATGTCTGTACCATTTGGAACAGGGTGTGCACTCGCAAATGGTTTGCGCTCAGCTAGTTTGGCGGAAGCGTGCGGGAGTCGAAATCGCAGAAAAATCTCACAAGGCTCGCGGAATGACGGTGCTACATTCCGTCGTTGCCATCATTTGGAGTCAATTGGAGTCAAGTTCGTCAGGGCATTTTTCTAAGCACATATTGAAACAGGACTCTACCAGCGCCCTTTGATGGAACGCTCCTAGCGATTGCTAGACTGAGAGACCGCCGCCTTCAGCTTAAATGTAGCGGTCAGAAAATCCTTCACAGCCTTCACTGTCGCAACCGTGGCAGCTTCGTCGTACACAACCCATGCGCCTTTCTCAACGCATGCATCGTTCAACGTGAACGGCGCTCCAGTTTTGCTGTTGAGGATGATGCCGTGGTCGCCTTCAGTGAGTAAGCACTTGCTAGTGTTCTGTGCGTCCGGGAACTCCAGGCGAGGGCGACGAAAGTTGTCGTAATTGTGCTGTGCTCCGGCATACTCAGTCAAAGTAACATCCACACCCCTTTTCTTCAGACGCGCAACGTATTCCCGGCAGCGCTCAATGGAAACCCAGATGTCAGCGGTCCCGTGGAATAGACGGATTGGCTTCCCCGTGAGGATTTCGTCTTCGTGGTATCTCGTGTTGCAAGGCGTATAGAGACCAATGTGGGCGGCAAAGCTCAGGTTGGCTGGAGCATAGGCTTTACGAAAACGCTCCATGCTTGAATAGACGGAGGCGGTGGCACCCTTCGAGAAGCCCATAACCGCAATTCGGGTTGGGTCGATGCGTGAATCCTGCGCGAGCATCGCCAGAGCCCGATACGCATCCACCATCATCGCGACATTGCTTAGCTGGCTTTGGTCATCAATAGTGGTGACAATGCCACGACCAGAAAAGCTATCCAGCAGGAACGCGGCGACGCCGATATTATTGACCTCCTGTGCCCAGCGTTCGATGTATTCTCCAAGGCCTCCTGATCCATGAACGAGCACAACGGCTGGAATGCGGCCACTCGCGTTTACGGGAATGCGCAGTTCCCCGGCCAGCAGTGTCGCCTCGCCATTTTGCTCGCCCAATAAGAACTGTTGCGACGTGAGCGTCATGGATTCAAGAGGCCGGATTTCTGGCCGCACCTGAGCGTGGGCGCTTAGTGAGAAGGCGAAGACGAACGCGAGCAAATGCAAACCCCAGTGATAGTGTGGCATTCTTGCCTCCGATACTGGGTTAAGCTTCCAGGGCCAGCGATTCCTCAACTGGTGCCCACGCGACGGGCCGGACAGGACCGACCATGAAGACCCAGCAGAGGACGCCAAGCAAGCCTGCTATTGCAGCCAATGCAAACGCCCAAACGAACCCGCCTGTTGCCTGCACAACAAAGCCTGTCAGCAAAGGCCCCAGGATGCTTCCAAAGCTGCTGATAAAGACTTGCAAACCCGTCCAGGTTCCGGCCAATCGTGGCCCGGCCAGCGCCTGAGCGGCATTCCAAAAATGTGGCGTTGCGAATCCCTGACACGCGACGGCGGAAAAGAGCAGGAGCACGCAGACTCGATCCGATGCCATAGCGCATGGCACAAGCAGGCATCCGCTTAAACCTGATCCCACGCACACAAGCGATTTGAGAACAAGAGTTGGTGACTTGCCCGCCGAAATCCAACGATCTGATAATCGCCCCGATACAAATGCGGTTACCGCTCTAATCAGAAACGCGGCCCCGCTGATTTCACCTGTGAGCGTCAACGAGAAGTGTCGTTGCTGAACCAGATAGTATGGCAACCACGTAAGCAGCAGGAACAGCATATAGTTCGCACAAAAAGTAGCGAGACTAATTCCCCACAGTGACCTCTGCTGCAGAACCTCAATAATGGCACCAGACGAATATCCGAGTTCACCCCGAATTGGAGATTTGGCTGGTGGTGCCCACCGAAGCCAGCCCAGACACCAAGGCAGGCAAATCAAACCCGAAACCACGAAGAACGGTCGCCAGCCGAACCTGCTCATGATGACGCCGCCAGCCAAGCTTGCGAACGCTGCGCCTACGGATTGACCTACTCCAATGACCCCATTCGCGACCCCGCGCTGGTGTTCATGAAAGTTATGCGCAAAGATTTTTCCGTACGACGGGAAAGCGACGGACTCTGCAATCCCAAGCAGGAGCCGGACAATTAGAAGCGCGGTGAATCCATGAAGAATACCCGTGACTCCCGTTGCAGCCGACCAGATGAAAAAGCCGATTGCTAGTATCCAGTTAACGTTGAATCTATCGATTAACCATCCCACCGGAAGCTGCACGAGCGTGTAAAGCCAGAAGAAAGATGAGAGCAAAATGCCGAGTTGTGATGGCGAAAGCTTAAGCTCGTTCTTGATAAGAGGTGCCGCAATCGAGAGATTCCCTCGATCCACGTAGTTGATGAAGATCGAGAATCCAAGCAGGATCAGAACGCGCCAAGACGCCGCTGACAATCGCGCTGCTGGACTGGTCGATGGATCACGCATACCACAGTGAGAATTACAATCGGAAGGGTCGCCAAAAACCACGGCGACAGTATGCCTTGCAGTCAGAAGTGTCAAGGCTCTCGAACCTGATCTATTTTCAGTCCCCTCGTCGGGGCGAAGGCGAGCGGCGAGAGGCTCGGTTTTTCGATGCAGAACAAGTGCGACGCATCATTGCGGCTCCTGAACCATTCGCCACAATCTATGCCGTACTAGCTTGCACCGGGATTCGGGCGGGCGAGTGTCTGGCGTTGAAGGTTACTGACTCGATTTCAACGGAGCAGCAATTAGAATTCGGCGCACGCTCGACCATTACACTCGGTTGACCCATGCGCCGAAATCCAGATCGAGCGCAGCGGACCTTCCGATGCCCTCTGCATTAAAAGAACGACTCCGCGTTTATCTCGCGCAGAAGTGGCGAGGGAGCGCGGAGGGTGGCTGTTCTGTAATAGCCGGGGCAATCCCTACGCCCGCGATAAGGTGGTTTACAAGCTACAGGCCACGTTACGTGAGCTTGGGACCGAGAAGGCCGGACTGCATGCGTTCAGACACATGGCCGCATCCGAGCTATTGGAACGCGGTGCCGCACCGAAGGTGGTTCAACGTCAGATGCGCCACAGCGATTCGCGGATCACGCTTCAAACGTATGCTCATGTTATCGGCGATGCTCAGCGAAAAGCGGTTGATTCGCTGGCGCAGAGCGTCCTTGGCGGCTGAATTGGAGTCAACCGGCTGAAATGGAGTCAAAATCATTGCAACTGATTCCAAATCAATGGCAATGGCGGAAGCGTGTGGGAGTCGAATTGAGAAACTACTCCACAAGTCCCATGTTTCAGCGGCGTTGCACCCACACCAAATTTTCAATCGGCACAAATAGTACAACCGTAAGCGTAAGCGCAAACGACGTCAGAACCTGGTCGTTGGCTAATTCCCGCACCTCGGGATCATGTGTCCACCCGTTCGACCCACTGAGCGCGGAACGCGGGAGCCACGAATGGATCCGCAAAGTACTGTGTTTCCCGCGCAACCTTGTCGCCACTGAACTCCATGATGCTCACGGTGTAGGACGGCTTGCCGTCATATGTCAGGATGAATTCGGTGACCCAAAGCGCACCGGTGCCAATGATTCGTCGGATAGAAAACCGCTTTTTGCTCGGCTGGCTAGCGCGCTGGTTCTGTATGTTGGATCGACCGCGGGTTCGCTCGCCTGACTGCGGGTATTCCAGCACCGCGTCCTCGTGATAGATGCGGTGCTCCGTTTCAAAATCGTTGGCATCGGACGCCGCCCAATGCTGATCCAGTGCCGCACGGATTTGTTGCTCTTGCATGGATTGCTCCAGCTGCGGTTTCGCTTCCATGATCAGCTCCTTTGTTCAGCTTCCCTTGGCTTTTGGAATGAAACCCGGAACGCCGTTTTCACCACTGGATTCAGCCTCCATGGTCTGAATGCGATTGATTTTGTCAACCGCGTCCTTCGGAAGAGCCGACTTCTCCGGTAATCGTTTATCAAGACCTCCGTCTATTCCGAGCTTTTGATCTGCGCTTCTATGTTTTGGAATGGGTTCGAGCGGACTATGCTTTCGCGGATTCGGCGGCAGCCACTTGCAACACAATTTTTCCGGGCTTGTGGCCGGCTGATCCTTGCTCAAAAGCTTCGCGGGCTCTCGCAAGCGGAAGCACAGCTCCGACGACGACGCGAAGTGTACCTTTGTCGATCAGGTGACCTAGCTGGGTGAGTTGCCCGCGGTTCGGCTCAACGATGAAGAATGTTCCTCGAAGGCCTAGCGAAGCTGCTTTCTCGGCCGCCACCGGGCTCACAATGCTGATAAGAATGCCGCCGGGGCGCAACACGCCCCAGGAACGCTCCTGAGTTTCCCCGCCGACGGAGTCGAGTACCACATCCACATCTTCGACCTTTTCCTCGAAATGCTCGTGGGTGTAGTCGATTACTTGCGAAGCGCCGAGCTCGCCGAGGAAATCGTGGTCCTTGGCTGAAGCCGTAGCGATCACCTCCGCCCCCTTCCAGTTCGCCAGCTGGACCGCGTACGTCCCCACACCGCCCGCCGCGCCGTGGATCAGGACCCGCTGTCCTTTCTCTATTTGCGCATGATCAAAAAGGGCTTGCCACGCCGTAAGGCCTGCAAGCGGAACCGCGGCCGCCTGCTCGAAGTTCAGCGAATGGGGCTTGGGCGCGAGGTCCGCTGCGCGGATCGCGATGAATTCGGCAGCGCTGCCATCGCGGCAAAACGACGAAAGTGCATACACAGCATCGCCTACGCGCACACCCGCGGCTTCCGGGGACAAGGCATCGACAATCCCCGCGAATTCGTGTCCCGGAATAGTCGGAATCCGCGGCCGGCCATCGCAATCTCTATAGGTTTCGTCCCAGGTTAATTCTGTCTTCGTTATCGACGTAGCGATAACGCGGACCAGTGCATCTCCGGGCTGGAGAGCCGGTTTTGGAGCGTCTTCGTAGGCCAGCAGTTCAGGGCCGCCTCGCGTATGCATGCGAATTGATTTCATGGATCGGACTCCCGACTTTGGCTGAGACGCGATTTTACACCTTAACGGGCATTCCGGAAGAAGTTCCAATTGGACGAATAAGTCGGCTCGCGTGAATCGATCGTAGAAACTCTTGGTAACGGGCAATTCGGAACTTGGGGGTTTCTCCTTCGAGAATTAGGCCGACAACCGCCCTTGGAGTCACTTCCTCCCGACTCGCAATCATGCACTTGCTTCAAGGCCATCGTCCTCTGATCAGCTATCCGTCATAGAATCATGTCTGTACCAGTTGGAATAGCGTTTGCATAAGCAAACGGTTTGCTTTCACGCAGTTTGGCGGAAGCGTGTGGGAGTCGAAATCGCAAAAAAATCTCACAAGTCTCGCGGAATGATGGCGCTACATTCCGCCGTTGCCACCATTTGGAGTCAATTGGAGTCAATACGGGTCGCCTTCGATGGATCATCCTGTGACAGTTCGGACAAAGCATCGCTGTATCACTTACCTTGGTCTCAGAATTGTCTGACAGCGTACTTACAGCAATCGTGTTGTGCGGCTCAATAAATCCGTGCCCCAACTCGCCGTACACTTTTTCAAAGTCAAAGCCACAAGCCTCGCAGAAAAACCTGCCGTGCTTCTGTCCAACCGTCCGGGAGGGTGCTTTTGACAACTTGATTTGGGTTCTTCCGCGAATTTGGTGCAAGCAGAGGAAGAATGCAAATGTGAACCCGGCGTTTGTTTCCGTTCACTATGGCGAACGTGACATCGGGAAGCTCCCGACGTTGGGATCAGGCGTTTCAGCACCGACTGAAAGGTGGTTTGTTGAAGTGATTACCTGCTTGGATTGGGCTCTGGTCAGGATTTTCTTCGCTCTCTCAAATTCATCAGGCGGCTGCCGTCACCTGCAGCAGGGTGGATAAGGGCATATAGGGTAGAACACGAGCGCGCAGAAGTGCGAAACCAGCGCGACCATACATTTGTCGCTTCAGTGTTTTCAAGCGATTGATTTGCCCCTCCACTTGGCCATTGCTCCAGCAGGTCTCTACCGCACCCAGAACTGCGGCGAGGTCTTTTTTCAGGCCCTCGGCAAAGCGGACCAGTGAGTCGATTCCGGAATCTTCAGCATGCATGATCCAAGCCCGCAGGGCTTGACCTGTGCCGCTCTGGAGGACTTCTCGAAACTCGATAGAAAATTGCCTCAGCTTCGCCACCTCCGGACACTGCGCCGATAACTTATCCAGAAGTACTTGCTGTTCGGTTGCTAACTGGCCCGGAGCTCTAGTGATCCAGATGGCCGCCTGCTTCGGAGTGATCTGCTGCTTCCGTACAGTAGGACCTGCGGGAGACGAATTCCTCCATTTCGCCACGCGCTGCGCCACCGTGCCGCGGCTACCCCGATAACCCAGCCGGCGCAGTTCCTCGAACAGGCGTGTCGCGTTGTGGCATCCTTCGGACCAGCGCTGCTGGAGACAGGCCTCGAAGCGATGGACCTTGGTGGGGCCTCTTCGGGGAGCCTGGCGTTCCGGGAACGCTCCGGCACGGACCCAGCGCCGTATCGTCCTGCGATCTAGGTGAAGCACTTCGCTGATCTTCTTCTGCGACCAGCCCTGACGATAACGCTGGATTACTTCTTCGTAGCGCTCCAGGCGGCGCTGGCGGCGCTCTTGTTGCAAGACTTGCTGGCGAGTTCTGCGGACCTCGCAGGAGTGAGCTGAGTCGGATTGCGGTGGTGCCGGGGTTTCGAGTTGCAACTGCTGGTGGTATCTCTGGAGGGCGCGTTCGATAGCGGTCGAAAGGTTCACCAAGAGATGAAAGCGATCGGCCACTTGCTGAGCGCCGGGAGCGCCCGACTGCGCACCCTCGGCATATATCCCGCCACGATCCCGACTGATTACGCGAACCCCAGGTTGCTGACGAAGCCATACCTCAAAGCTCTTGGCCGAGCGATCGGGCAGTAGGTCGGATACCTGCCGCAGCTCTAAATCCACGAGAATCGTTCCATAGGATTGCCCTTTGCGCCAAGCCCAATCATCCACACCGAGAACCTCCAGAGAGTTGGGGCGATCCGAAAAGGCGGACGAAGCGGAACCTTTCACGCGCCGCAGCACCGTGTCATCGCTGGTGCGGATGGCCAGGCGGGCTAAGAGCCGAGCACCTGGTAATCCTCCGGCCGCATAGCCCACCACGCGCACAATCTCAGCCAATCGGCTGGTCTGATGAAGATAGGAAGGAATGCCCTCGACTCGTTCGGTGAAGACTTTGCGCGGGCAATCGCGGTGCCGACAACGGAAGCGTCGCACGCGCAGATGAATCTGGACGGCGAGTCCCTGCCACGGCAAGTCCTGCAACCGTCGCACGTAGCTACTGTGATGAGACTCCGACCGCCAGCCGCATTCTGGACAGCGGGGAATCTGCTCGACATGCACGGTCAGTAAGAAATGATCTTCGGAATGCTCGATAGCCTCTAAAACCAAAAGTCGCGGATTGGGAAGAACGGATTGCGAGTGGCTCTTGGCAAATGCCATCGCCTCTACAAGCTAGGCGACCGCCAGCCAAATGCGCCCCCGAAACCGACCCTCCTGTTAACAAAGGTGCATCAGCCTGTCTGCTTGCACCAAATTCGCGGAAGAACCTTGATTTGGCCCACCTTTTATCATTTCATTTGGCCCACCCCTGGTCATAAGTTTTCCCCTTCTTCCCACCTGCGAATTCGTAACGGAGATAGGGTTGGCAGGGGAAGGGGCGACGGTCTGAGCCTTTTCCCCTGCCCACACCATGGAGAAGCCAAACTCATCTTACGAGGCTTTCTTTTTCTGCCGTACCTCCAAGGCTCTGCGAAAGCGATACGAATCCGGTCCCCGTCTCGCCTTGCACCAGAAACGTCTGCTGCATGGCGTGATGGTAGGCCCGGTGGAAGGCCCCGCCACTGGCCATCGAGCGCATGGCGAACTCCCAGATCTTCCGGCGTTCGCCCCCGATCTCGGCGACCGCCTCATACCAGTCGATCTGGGCTTCCTCGCCCCACGCGTAGACTTGCGGCACGAACGTCTCGTGCACGAGCAGGCCCAACTCGCGCTTGCGGCGGCGCACGTACCGCCGCACGCTCGACTCCGCCACCGTCGCCTTGGGCCGCTCCTGGCCGATCCGCTGCCAGATGCGATGCACGGTGTGCCGCTGCTTGCGCGGAGCGTGCTGGTCGATGCGTAGAATCTCATCGATGAAGCTTGGCTTCTTTCGTGCCGGACTCTTGCGCTCGGGCGGGATCGCGCTGGCCAGCGCCTGGCCGCACCATTCGCCGATGCACTCCCAACTTCCGCGACACTCCTTGAATCGTGCCCACTCCCTGCGACCCCTTTACTCGTGACGACGGATGGGTTGTTACCGTTCACTGCAAAATCCGCGAGAATAGACAACACCTGATCTGGAAACGCATTCCGAATATCCAACAATCGTCATCCTATTGCTTCATTTCGATAAGATCCACCGAGGCACGCGTCGTCTCCCAATCAAGATGCATCGTGCACTTGTTTCCGTTCTCATCAAATCTAATCGTAAAGTTTTCGACCCGAGAAGGTAGATTTGTGACAGCCATTTCTGCTCGGGTCAAGTCGTAAGATTCCCCGGGATATGGCCGACTCCACTCGCCAGTCTTCTTGCTAATGATCAGCACCCACCGATCAGGATTCGGGATGCTGAATATGGTGTAGTGGCCGGCCGGCACATCTCTTCCGCCCACCTTCAGGTTGACGGCATTCACAAAAGTGGTTGCTTCGTCTTGACCGGTAGCCCATATCTTTCCGTATGGTACGGTGCCGCCGAAAACTGGAAATCCGTACGTGGAAGCACCAGAGTACTCTGCTTTCACCGTCTGCCCGTCAGCAAATTTGCACTCCGCGGTGCGGCGTGGGACAACACGGCTATGCGGAGGGCTGGCTCCCGGTATCTCGACTCGCATGCGTTCCCACAAGCTGAGGCGGTGAGCAAAAACGACAAGTTCGCCGGGGTTCAAACTACCCGACCATTTGGTACCATAGTCGCACCTAAGTTTTGCAACGACGCCATTCTTCAGAATCCGATCTGTCGGAAAGCCTAAGTCCGAACACCATCCAATCTCCGTAAAGTCAGGATGCAATTCGACAATTTCCGGAGTGGGTTCCGGCAATGGAAAGGAAGCCAAACCGTGGGCATCTGTCTGGGAATGTATAGGCAATTCCAAGCCGTCCGGTCTCCAAGCGCTGAGCCCAAGCCAGATGCCTTTTAGAGGTGCCCCGGTCTTTGCATCAATCACGCGAACCGAAATATGCTCCAGCGTTTGACCCAGGCAGCCAACAGGTACGGAAACAGCGAGAAATGGAATTGCCAAACATTTGCGAGCCAAGCCTTTTAAATTTTGGCATCCGCGAGCGCTGACGCTGAGCATGTATGCCCTCACTAATCCAATGCGCATCCACCATTCACACTGCAGATTGCCGATCGTTTATCTCCTCCAGGTAATATCATCGATGGGATTTGGAGTAAGTAATGTAATGGGCTGAATGGTCCGAATGGATCAATATGGGCGTTCATCGGCACAGTTCCGGTGCTATTTACAAGATGACCTGAATTCCATAGGAGGCTGCCGAAATAGTACGAGTCAGCACCGCTGTGCATGAAAGTGACAGGATCATGCCACCCTCCAGCATCCTGAGCAGCAGTTTCGTTTAGCTGCGGAAACGGATCGCCTGGGATAGAAACTGAGACATTATACACCATGGCTTTATACCTATACGTAACTACAAACGCTTGAGAGGGATCCAATCCTTGATTCGTTGCGATCAATCGAAATGATTTCGTCACGTTATTGAGTTCGTCAACGACCGAGTTAATTTCAGCCTGGACACCAGCGTGCCAGTTCGCATAGCCTTCCCACGTATCGAAAGCAGCCACGTAATCTGTGCATTTTCTGGGGTCACAGGCCGTGCCAGTGAATTCAAAGTCGAATGCTGACTGTAGCGAGCCGCCGTTGAAGTTCCTTCCCGATTGAACTAGGGAAAGCTGCTGTAGTGGGGAGCCCAAGGGGTACCACCAACTGTTGTCGTGTTCCTCCGTTTCGACGGTTCCAGGGTCATCCATACCTGTAGGATCGACGCGATTCAGCGGATTATTCCGCACATATGCATAGTGGTTCAACGACTGCGGATCGCCTAGATGCCCCCCAAGTGGATCGGGGCTCATGAATCGGCCGAATTGAGGCGTGTAATGCCTCGCCTTGAAGTAATCGGGACTGCTTGCCAACCCGCTTATTTCGCTGTCCCGCTGCTGGCCGGTAAAGTGCAGCGGGTTTACGTCAACGCAGGTTCCGCTTGCAGATTGCCAGTCGCCGAAAGGCATGTTGGTAATTGTCTCGCAATCCGCATCGGTCATATCGCTTCGGGCGCGCTCCGTGCCCAGCCAGTCGGTGTGATCGAAATACGTCGCACCGTTGGCGTACGTCGCCAAGTGATGGCCATTGGCGAAAATCTCTCCACGATTCCAAGCTCCTCCCGAACTCAGTTCTGTAATGACATGCCCGTTTAGATCGTAAAGATATTCGACCTGCACTGCTCCGGTCGTCTTCTGCACGCGTCGCCCTTCGGCATCATAGAAATACGTTGCTGTTGCCCCGCCGTCGACCGCGGTAATCCGATTCTCGGCATCATAGGTATAGGTGTGGAGGCCATCGCTGAGCAAGTTGCCCGCCGCGTCATATGAATAGCCGTCCATTCGGTTATTGTTCCCGGAATAGCTTAGGTTCAAATTTCCGCCAGAGCCCGCGGTGACTGTTTGGCTCAATCGATTTCCATACCGATCATACGTATACGAAAACGCCTGCTGACCATTATTTTGGTTGGAGGTACTGAGCCGATTGAGATAGTCATAGGTAAACACCCAATTACCATTGACGCTGTCGTTTGCGGAGGTCACATTGCTATTACCCTGCCCATAGCCGAGGCCGAAGCTATAGAGGGTCCCAGGTGCGCCGGTCCCGCCCGTGAGAGTCGATCCAGAAGGGCTCGTCGTAAACGAAGGGGGATTGAACCCGGCGCTGCTCTGCGAGGAAGCCGATAGCGTGTAGTTCGTGTTAGAGCCGTTGGTCGTACTCGTTATCGATATTACATTACCGCTGGCACTCCCGGTGACAAAACCCAATCCGGAAATTGAAGTGGCAAGTTGCGACGCAACAGAGGATCCGGAGCTGCCTTGGCCGTAGGATACGGTAGCGGTCTGGCTGTTCACTGTGACAGACACAGTGCCAGAGTCGTACGTCGTTACCGGCGGCACCGTGTAGTAGACAGTTACAGTGACGAAGTCGACGCCAGCCTTAACATTATAGGTGTATATCACGGAGGAACCCTGGACTCGAACGCCGAAATTACTGCTGTTTACGTCCGCGGGCGTTAATGAGAGACCCCACAAGTCACTCGAACTTCCATAGTAAGTATCATCAGGTGGGAAATCTGGATAAGTCCAGCAAGTCCAAGCTTTATTGGCCCCCTGAGCGACGCCGCCTTCAATCAACTGGATTACGTTGTCGCAGACGCTGCTATCGTCGTCACGACTTACAGCATAGTCGCTCACATCTACATAGACGCCATTTATAGTGGCGTTGCTCGGGATGTTGAAACCCAAATTCTTGACATCAAGGTAGTCGGTATTCTCGTTTTGGCTTGTGTAACCGGTGTACGCCCCATTGCCGCTTATGGTCCAGGGCCAATTGGCTCCGCCATCATCGGCAAGAGAAGTCGCGGTATTTGGCCCTTGAGAGGAAGAATACCCGTTTTGCGTCTGTGATTTTTCCGAGCCGTTTATCGTCACCGAGCCCGCGCCAGGAGTACCTGTGGACTCACTCTGAACTGTGGCCGTTAATGGCCAGCCCCGAGGTGCATACCCAAGAGTTTCTACGGCTCCATTTCCGAGAGTTGCCGTGGACATTTCACCGAGCGGATTGTAGTGAGCGTTCGAGAATAACGTACCGGGATGGTTGGGAGGATTGTTTGTATCTGAGAGGCTACTTGTAACCTGAGCTACACGCCCCGCTCCGCTGAATGGCGATTGGGTGATCGTAACGCCAGCGCCATTGGTATACGTCGCCATATCTCCAAGGTAGTCATAGGTATAGCTGATCGAGGAATTTGACGTACCACAACTAGCGGGGGTGCACTGGTTATTCAACACCACCCGGCCCATCGAATCGTATCCAAAAATCTCTGCAGCCCAGCCGGTCCCCGGCTCTGTGTATGCCTCCATTAGACGCCCTATGCTACTTCCAAGCGAAAACCCCCACTGCGATGTCTGATCGTAACGAAAATGAGCCGTAGGGGTGATGCCGTCCGAGTATGCTTTCGTGGTCAGCCGACTAAATTGATCGTACGAGTAAGTCGTCGTGACGGTAACATTTGGGTTTGTCTGGTTCGGTGCAGGCCGGACGCGTAGGCAGACTTCGCTTGGGTCACCGCTGCAAAGGCTTCCGCTACTGGGGCTGCCACACGTTCCCGCAGAAGTTGTGTAGTAGAAGCAGGTAGTCCCGCTTTCCGGTTCGGTCTTCGACGTAACGCGAGAAATCATGTCGTAAGCGAAAGTACGAGTCTCGGAGCCTTGTACCACTTGCGTCAGATTGTTATTCAAGTCATAGGAATAGCAAGTACCTATCGTCACATTATTGTTTGAATCTGGTTCGTCGGCTTCAATGATCCGGCCGAAACCATCAGTCCACGATTGCAGCTTGTTACCTGCCTCATCTATTTTAAGGATTGGGTAGCCAGTACCATAGAATGGTGCGGAGCAAAGTTGCGATGTGGCGCCTCCTTGCGAACCAACCGACACTCCATAGTAAACGGCCGAAACATGCCCATCAGCGTGTGTGGTTTGTATAACGCGATCCAAGCCGTCATATGCGTTGCTTTCTGAACCATCGGTTTGACTTGACGTACTGCGATGTGGATTGCTGACGCTCAAGATGCGGCCGTTGGAATCATAGCCGGTATTGGTTGTCGTTTGCCCATCCGGATCGCTCACGAGAATCTTGCGTGAAATACGACCTAGTACATCCAGCAAGGTTTGGTCATGCCGACAATCGCCTCCTGTGGGGTTACAACTTATGGAGAGAGCGGAGCTAGTTATACCAGTGCCGACATCTACCTGGTTTTGCCCGGAATAGACAGAGTAGTTCCAGCCACCATCGGGCAGTTTCGTGCTGGTCGGCCGATTCAGTGAATCGTAAAAATGAAAGTATGTCGTCTGGGTATTCGGGTCAGTCGATAGGGCTTTTTGGCCAGTGCCCCAGTAATAGCCAAACGTAGTTATTAACGCTCCCTGGGTGACTTTATGAAGATATGCATTGGTTGCTTGTGAAGGAGTGTACGGCTGCGGAAGGCCCTGATTGCCTGGATCTGTAAAGAAGTTATCCGTGTAATCGTAGGATATAGGATTGCTGTTAGACCAGTCAGTCTCGCTGAGCATTTGGCCGGTCGAGTCATAGGTCATAGTCTTGGCTACATACACTCCACTGCCGACTAGCCTTTGTACTTGGGTAAGATTTCCGCGCGCATTAAAGCTCGCGCCATAGTAGGTATCATCGTGATTTGCAAAGCCATTAGCAGGTGCGACGGACGTACCGTCATATGAATTTATTGTTTGCGATACAGTGTTACCGTTTTTGTCAGTCGTCGTAACGGTTCCCGGACGGTTCATGACGTTTCCATTTTGGTAATAGGAGATGGCCGTGGTTTTATCAGGGCTGGCCGGGAGGCTGCCAGAATAGAAATTCCAATCTGTCCTCTGTGTAACGTTTCCATATGTGAGGTCCCAGCTATATTGCGTCGTCCTATTGACATTTGCACCACCTGGCGTTGGCAGGGTAGTCGTTTCCGAAGCTTTGACAGCATGGCATGCGGTCGAAGACGAAGTACAATCCCAGTCCGTGCTCCCAAAGTACTGCCACGTTCGCTGCTGCGTAGCCAGTAAGGTCCCTGCTCCATAATATTGGACTGTCGTTGGCCAAGCACCGCCCGATTTGATGATGTTGAAAGTGTATACCTCGGAATCGCCACTCGGCTTCGAGAGGGTAAGATATTGTTGGCAGCCTGTGAAATAGGACGGATCCGAACCAGATGGGCAGGTGTTCGGATCCCAGGAAGGTGTATAGGCCCAAGGCGTAGAACTATCTGGTGTCGTTCGCGTTTGAACCCATCGACCCACACCTGCACCTCCATTGGTAGGATTATTGAATGAGTAACTGATCTGAGCGCCAGTAGGCAAAGTCATCGATGTGAGGTTGCCGAAACCACAGTAATCCGTCGGATTGCCGTCATAAGTGAACGAGTATTTTGTTCCGTCAGGTAAATCGATCTCACTGATAACGCGGATTTGTCCTGTGCCGTTATCCAATGCATAGTGATCGTAAGCCCCATTATTGGGCCACGAAGAGCATACGTTGATTAGCTCAGTAACCACAGTGTACGGCGGACTATTTTGCCCTTGCGAATTCAACACGTTCAAATATGCGTTATCCCCATTCTCGCTGGCCGCGATCAAAGTCCTACCGGCCGAGTCGATGTAGCTATTTGGCAGGGCCAGATAATACGGGAATATCGTCGAGTTGTTAATTTGAGTGGCTGGCCACGATATGCTGCTACCGAAGCCGCCACCCGTCACATAAAAATTACCGTTCGAGTCTTTTACTGTTGGATAGACCTGAGTGCCATCGGGCGCATAGACCGTTGGAGTGGTATAGTTGGTGACGTACATGTGATAGCCTGAGGCATCCAATGCCACGGAATCGCCGTTAGGAGTACCGACTGGAGGGTTTTCATCACACGCAGTGGGGTAGTATTCCTTCGTCTGAAAGTTGAATGTGTGGACTGTTCCATCCGGAGCTGTCCATTCCCAATCCTTGAATATGTCGTACCGGGCACTCCCGTCGCCGGGGCAGATGCTTTCGGTATCACCATATGAGTCAGCGTATCCCGTATCCGCTGAGGTTATCAGCCTCCAACCGCTCACCGATGGCCAGGTATCACTAGCGTCGTTCACGTTTTGGAAGTACTCATACCCCCAGATATTGCTATCGTATACGAGCGCCGCCTTGAAATGGCCGCCAGCGCGCTCTGGAACACTGACCAAGGGAATTTCAAGATGAAGCGCACCTGTCGCTGCATTGACGAATCCATGTTCCACGGGTAGATCCGTCGTGAATGGAGGTAATCCATATACCTCGTAAAATGAATCCTGTGCTCGGATGGGCAAGGCAGCCAGGCAGAAAAGCCAGATCAGACAGACGGCGGGAATTCCATAGCGGATCCAAAACCTGAATCCAAGTGCGTTCGTGACGACCACACCGGCGCGTGAGCTATCCACCATTTCTTCTCTCCTCAAATCCACAATCGAATGTCTCTGCCGCGATTTCTTCAAAGTTCGAAAGCGGATTCCTGCAACCCTGTATTGAAATTGATCTGATCCAACTGGATAGTTATCGTTTGGCGAGCAACCTGTTCCTCTATGATAGAGAACGGTACTAGAAGGCCGCTTACCGATCGATAATCTGCATAATGTACTTTTCGAACCTGGTGTTTCACTCCGAGTGCCTCTTGCGTCATAACTACCTGAAAAGTCGTCGTGTCGATAAAGAAGTCTCTTGTGCGGAATGTTGTTGTTAGGCCATAAGGATCAACTCCGGCGGGCAGAATCCGTTGAACTCTGATCTGATAAGCGGAATGACCATCCGTTTGAACAACACCGATATACGACAGCTTGAAATTCGGGCTTTGCACGACGATTCTCAATTGGAGAAACGGAAGGACAAAGTTACTTGGGAACGCGGGCGCTTGTCCTGGAACGGCGGTCGTGCTTTCGGTTTTCTCGGTCAACTGCCCCTGAAGAATTGCCACGGAACGGACGCCAACTGGAAGAGTTGCGTCAAGCCGAAAATCACTGAATCCAAGGCCGCGTAAGATTACATTACCTTGGAGATTTGAGTTTGCGTTATAGGTGATGTTGCCAGTCGCCGTGTAGTCGATGATTGCAGCGATAGCTTGCGTTCCCCCGGCGCCTGTGAGCGCTTGGCTCAACACGCTTAGAGCCTGAGGATCCCTTGTCGCGGTCGTTGTCTGTTGGGCAGATAATGAAGCACAGAGTAAGAGAAGACTAAACGGCAACAACTGCAGGACGCGCATAGGCCCTCCTCGATTTCACCATCTCGTACTTGTCGAAAACGATTTCCCATTCGCGGGAGCAAAAAATCTCGACGCTGTGCGCCTCGCATTCCAACACTTGGATTTAAGAAAATCCGGGAACACAACGCGGTACGCGCAGCCATCTCGGTGCTCAAGGAGAAGCACAATTTCGGCATGGTCTACGGCCCTGGTGCCATTCAAGAAGCGAATCTCAGAGCAGAAACCCACGGCCTTGCATGTCAACTGTTGCACGAGCGTCTTCAGGCCCGTTTCGAAAGACCGGGCCGTCTCTTCGGTCGAACGGCCTGGACGTTCTGGAAGTGCGAGCTGCGCGATTTTTCCCACGTCGTTTAGCGTTATTGCGAAGGGCAGGAGATTGCCGGATTTCTCGAAGGAGACGTTCGCGGCGCGAATCATCGCGTCCAGAAGTAGGCGCAGTTCTCTGTGTTCCATGAAGGCTCGCCTCTACAGCCTGGTTCCGTAGTTTGGAAACCGAAATGTGGGGCCGATTGCGGGCGGGAAACTACGCACTGGTCACTGGGGTGTCAAGCGAGTGCAACCAAGTGCAACAAAAAGAGACAAAATGCACTACAAAGAATGCACTACAATAAGACACGATTTCTGTACAGACGTAACTAGTCCTGATGCCATCGCGCGTGCCTGCGAACACGCGAGGCTTCAGCTAAGTTCGTCAGTAAGCTTAGGTCTATTTCGTGGACATCCATCAAGGATTGCGCACAGATCAAGCGCCGGCCGCTAGGCAATTCAATACAATGGAGCCATCCGTGTTTCATCCATCGATAGACGGAACAGCGGTTGCAGCCCGTCACGGCGGCGGCAAAATGAATCGGCAGGAACTTCTGATGCTTGTTACAGCGGTCGCAAAACCGTGGTACGCACATGAGGTTAGCCATGGATTCCCTCCAAAAACCCTGGCCTTTCTGTAACAAAGGGAACAGACCACGATAGATGCGGTCTTTTATGCTATTCCTACTGCTATTGTCAAGCAGATAATATCGCTGCACGAATATATCGCGGGACGACATCAGATTTCAGGGCAGCGCAACTGGCGGAATGAATGCGAGTTGCCCAAGCTAGCAAGATCAGCCCAGACCAGAACAAAGGTCGGCCACAATGTATCCGAATTCCAGAAATCGTCCAAAGCGTAGGAAGATTCTCAGGACAACGATCTTTCAGTTACGGAATACCTACTCAAGGCTGGAATCGAATGAAGGCCGGTATATTCGATATCTTGTCGATACCAAGTTTGCTCAGGGTAATACCAGCCATTGTCCCAAGCGATATGCTTCCCACATGAAGAAGCTCGCGAAAGCTAACCAGGGAAGAAATTCAGGTAGGCCGTTCATAGTGGAAGGTCGAGAGCCGAGAAATCGTACCTGGCTTCGCCGACGAAGCCGGAGAGTTCATGGCGTCGGTCCTGGCGGATGTGCGGGCACGGTCAGGCCATTCGAAACGTGAAGAGGCGATGCGAATTTTCTCGGCTCGTTCGCCGAGTGCCCGGAAATCAACGTCTAGAGGACCGTCTCAAAGAACGCGCTCAGTGCATTGATTGGAGCCGTTTGAAAACGTGGTGAAATTCTGGACTCCGCACCGCCTCGCCTTCTGCTCGCAGAAACATGGGGGCAGAAAAGCGAATCTTGATTCCCGAAGCTACCCCATTGCCGTTCGCAGTAGAAAACATTCGAAGTCGGGTTTCCTACCATGATTTCAATATGCCGTTCCCATTCGAACGGAAGAGTTGATCGTCGCCGCGATATATGACGTGTGAGGCGCTTCGGCTCGTTTGCGTATCACTCAAAGCAGCGTCAATTGCCTCGACTCGCTCGAATTTGCTCTTAGCACGATTCAATCCGATTCCCTCTGCCGCAAGCTTCCGGAAAGTCAGCACCAAAAACCGTAGAAACTCCAGGGCGTCGCCCAATCAGAACTAAATCGAATTCGAATCTTTCCCCTTCTCCGAACCGTGTTTTTTGAGTTTGTAGCGCACGGAAAGCAAAAGGACGGGAGATATCCTGGCATTTCGATAAGCGATCACTACCCGCTGGCAGAGATGGCTCGAAAATAGCGTAGGGACAGGCTCCCGTTAGCGGGCAATTCTTGGCATCTTTACATTGCGGAACACAGCACAAACGGCGAAACACATGCCCAAAACCGCCACCGAGCGTGTTTCCTTTCAAAAGCGCCACCGAGCGGGTTTCCTTTATTGACGGCGGGCACAACGAGCGGAGACAGAGGGGCAATAGAGTGAACCGGAATCAGTAGGGGACGGGGCGGGAGTTTACCACAAACTAAGAGTTAGAGCGGTGGAACTGCCATTCCCAACGTTACGTACGTACATTACGTTACGGTAGAAAAGCAATGGCCGATCTTTTTCGGCTATTCCGATTCAAAATATGACGAGTCAAAATAATAGGGAATTTCAGCACCGCAATTTCGACATGCATTATTAAGAGCAGGTCCCTTGTATCCGCACGAGCATTCGACATAGAACTCGCGGCGGAGAATATGATGGTCCATCTTTTCCTGTTTCTCTTTTCTCCTTTCCTGCTCACAAATATCGCGCGAGCGGCGAGGGCTGAGCGTGCCCCATGCAGCCAGCGAGTCGGCGAGGAAATTGATTTGCTGCTGCCTTCTTTTCTTTGGAAACTTTGGATCGCGCACAATCTTGAGAATGAGCCAAGGTATGCGCCCAAATTCGTTCCTCCAGTATTGACCCGCCAAATCCAATGCATAGAGCACATCCTCGTCTGTCTGTGCCTCAATTAGCCAGTGCCCGACCGTATCCCAGATCTGGCCGAACTGCAGTCTAAGGTTGTAGCTCCTGCCAGCGATCTCGGACGGCCTCATACGGGCAGGCCGTCCAACCGGCCTCTTCTCGGAAAACGTGTCAAGCCCCTTTTTTGACATTTTCTTACCTCGTATTGCGTTCGGCCATTTCTGCGGAGTTCCCTGGTGAATTGAAAAAAGTTTGACGGAAGCTTCCCGCAAAAAGTACCGGAATTATGCGGAACATTCCAGCACCGTTTTTACTTGCAAAGCGCAGGCCTCATAAGTCGCTTGTAAAGTGGGGCTTACTATTAGGTCTGGCGATGATTCACTTCTGCGGAGCTTCTGATTATGTCACCCTCTAAGAACATGTTTCCCTGCCCAGTCTGCGGCGTAGCCACAGACGTTCGGATCACCAAGAAAGACAAACCGTACATAACGTGTGATCCCTGCGGCGTTCAGCTCTTCGTACGCGGCCCTTCCGGAATCAGCGCGTTTAACCGTCTCGTCGCACGCGGCGGAACCATCATGGAGGCGCTCTCTGAAATGGAGCGGCGCTATTACCTCACCTGTGGCGACTGCGGAACAAGCTTCTGGGCAGAGCCAGATTTAGTTAAGACCAGCGCATTTGACGGACACCTTAAGGGCTTCCGCTGCCCAGAATGTGATGAGGTCGTGCCATGGAAAACAGAGGAGTAGGAGTCACTTGGGTTGGAGCAATGCTGATCGTTGCGGCAATCGTCGCAGTAATTCTCGTGATCCGCAACCTGGATCGCGGAACACAGCCGGACAAATCACAGGACTGACGGTAGCTCGGGACCTAACGCTTGCCCGTAAAGAACACATCATCACTCGAACGAACCGCAACGGGCACACACGATGAGTGTCTCTTCTTACGTGGAATGAAATGGCGTTCCGACACACCCACCTTACCATTGCCTTCGAGCACCTTCCAAAGTAAAGTGCCAGCCGTAGCGCCGTCTTTCGCGAGCGAAGGGAAACCGATGCCACGGAGACGGTATCAACGAGGCCGATTGTTTACGCAAGGTAAGAATCGAAGGCAGTGGGTCGCGGTCTTTCGCGAAGACCGCATTGACCCAGTGAGCGGTACGGTGCGCCGCGTTAGAAGGTCAGTCCGGCTAGGGCTTGTGAAGCGAATATCAAAGGGTGAGGCTTTAGCCGAACTACAAAAGTACCTGGACGCCGTGAACCTTGTACCGGTTCCCATTCCGAAAGCTGGCCGAACACTCAAAAGCTTTGCTGAAGAATGGGAAGCCAACATTGGTATAACGCTCAAACCTTCAACGCTCAGAGCAATAAAGTCTCACTTGCGGACACATGTCTTGCCCCACATGGGAGACCTAACGCTCACGGCATGCACGGTTCGGAATGTCCAAACCTTTATCACTTCACTCGCCTTGGCTGGCTTATCTCGCAAGTCCATCGAGAACATCATCACGACCTTACACTCCCTGCTAATCACAGCGAAAAAGTGGGGCTATGTCCCGGTCGTGTTCGAACGCTCGGCGCTTTCTCTTCCACGCGAAGGCGAGCGGCGAGAGGCTCGGTTTTTCGATGCAGAACAAGTGCGACGCATCATTGCGGCTAGTCCTGAACCATTCGCCACAATGTATGCCGTCCTAGCTTGCACCGGGATTCGTGCGGGCGAGTGTTTAGGTCTGAAGGTATCTGACCTCGATTTCGATAAGGCAGTTATTAAAATTCGGCGAACGCTTGACCATTACACCCGGTTGACCCACGCGCCGAAATCTAAGTCGAGTACGGCGGACCTTCCGATGCCCACTGCGTTAAAGGAAAGACTCCGGGCTTATCTCGCGCATAACTGGCGAGCGAACCCGGAGAGTTGGCTGTTCTGCAATAGCCTGGGCAATCCCTATGCCCGCGATAAGGTCGTTTACAAACTACAGACCACCTTGCGCAAGCTTGGGATCGAAAAAGCCGGACTCCATGCATTCAGGCACATGGCTGCATCGGAACTATTGGAAGGCGGTGCAGCACCCAACGTCGTGCAACGTCAGATGCGTCACAGCGATTCGCGGATCACACTTCAAACGTATGCTCATGTTATCGGTGATGCTCAACGAAAAGCTGTTGATTCACTAGCGCAGAGCGTCCTTGGCGGCTGAATTGGAGTCAACCGGCTGAATTGGAGTCAAACTCATCGCAACTGATTCCAAATCAATGGCAATGGCGGAAGCGTGTGGGAGTCGAACCCACCATCCACCCCGCGAAGGGACGGATCGCCGGCTTTGAAGACCGGGAGGATCACCGGACCCCTTGCGCCTCCGGCGGGATTATAAAATCAGCGGAGGCGCCATTCAATTTTTGCGGGACATGGCAAAACTCAGCGTTTCGACCTGCTCGAGAACACGAGGATCGGTGCAGACTTCATAATACGCACGCTGACCTTCGGGGCCGATTCGTCCGTCCGGCAGCAGTTGGCGCACATAACCGCGGCGCAGCAGGATGGGCTCGACGGCATCTCCGATAGGAGCGTGCCCCAGGAAAAATGTGGTGAGCTCACGGCCCCACGGCATTTCACATTCGACTTCCACTGATTGCAGCGCGATCTCTTCGGATAGTTTCGCGAAGCCCTCATCGTTCAGTTCCACGCCGTTGAGGTTGAAGCGGATCAGAAATTCATCAGCTTCATCTTCCTGCGCTCCCTCAACGCCCGGTTGAAAGACAAAAAGGCGAAACAAAGAACCGTGATCGCCCAGCATCCGCCTGGCGACCTTGGAACAACTGGACAAGCGATCGGAAAGATTCAAAGCGCGGGAAATCATGATGCGCGAATCGGTATCGACCCAGTAGGTCGGCGCCGATCCTTGAAAGGCAATGCCAACGCCCAGTTCCAGCCGAGGCAAATCGCCGGCGTCAGGCCGCTCATTGTAGGCGGCAGCGATCGCCAGGATCTGCCGGGCGAGGGCGCAGGCCTTTGACACCGCACGTTGATGCGACCGATTTGATTCGGTCTCGAAGATCGCCAGGACCATGGCATCGCCTTCGATAAACACCTTGGCCGCTCCGTAACGGTCCAGGATGCGCTTCACCGGCTCATAGAAGTTAAGGCTGAAAAGCGTGGCCGGGTTCAATCCGCGGGCGAGCAATTCCTTTGTGATGCGCGTGGAGCCGCGGACATCGGCTTTGACGACAGCGTGATTAATCACATGGTCGTGAGCGGGAGGAGTTTCCGACGGCAGCAGGAATTCATACAGGCTGTTGTTCAGCCGGGATATTTCGCGCGTTCGCTCGCTGCGAACGAGCTGGATGCGTTCCATGGCCGCGGTCAGACGTTCATAATTGCGCTGGTCGCGGCGCAAGCGCATAAAATCCTGGGCGAAATGGAAGGCCACGGTTCGCGTTTCATCGCGCGGATAGCGGCGCAATTTCTTCGACAGCGTCTCGATCCGTTCCATCGAGAACCCTTTTGCCGGAAATTGCTTGAGGATGTTCGCAACCCGCTCAAACTCCTCTCGCGAGACAAGAGCTTTCTTCAGCTGCTGCAAGTGAATGGGCGGGCAATAATCGTGATAGATATTGCGCAATTCATAGCTTGCGAGCACGTGCACCAGCAAGTCTCGCCTTTCCAGGCGAGCGACCCAGTCTTCCAGCCGACGTGCTCGCGCGGCGGGCGGCTCCTGATCTCCCTGCCAATTCTGATCAAAAAGGCGATGGACGTTTTCAGGCTCGTTCAAATAATCGCCGAGAATGCGGTCGTATTCCTGGCCGATAAAGTCGGCCTTGTTTTTGGCGGCCTCGATTTGCGGCACCAGTTGATCGAGCTTCGCCTGCAATTGTTTTATACGTTGCTCAACACCCGACAACTCCACACGAATGCGGTCAGTATCGGAGCCGATTCCGACCATAGCGAAGACGCCGCCGCCCTTTTGCAGTTTTCGCGAAAGGACGTTTTTGTGTTCTTCAAGTCTGGCCAACTCGTCGCGCGCGGCGACAGCGGCGTTCACCAGTTCGGCATGCGCTCGCGACGCCTTGGCGATTTCATCGGCTCGGCTGGTAGTCATTACGGTGTCGCGCAGCAATTCCAACAACAAGGCATCGAAAGTCTCAAACCGGTCTTCGTCTTTCTGATAGGTGCCGAGCAAAACGTATTGCTCGAGGAAGAGCAAGTCGTCGCGTCCGCCATCAACAAAGGCCAATTGGTTCGAGAGCATTTCATATGCTCCCTTTTGCTCATCGCCAAAAAGAGCATTGCGCCAGCGGCCCAGGTTGTTTTCCTCGAAGTCGCGAAGAATCTGATAAAGGTGTTGCGCCACCTGCCTGAAAATCGCCCGCCGATTGGCCTGTAAATCGGCCAGCCTGGCTTTCATGACGTGGGCCTGTTCCGAGCGTTCGAAGTATTCGCCGCGAGAGCGGATCCATTCCTTGGCTTCCAGAAGAAGGCTTGCAAACTGGGCCGAGATCTCCTGGGTAAGGAACTTCAGGAGGGCCACGCGGAAGAGGATATCGAGTTCAATTTTCTTCGCGTACTTGGCGCGAGTCAGGGAGGCTTGAAGCAGTTCCAGCGTTTGGCGCTTCCATGCACCTGTTTCCGGGCCCTTGGGCGGCTTCGCCCCCTTGCGATTGGAATAATTAAGGTTGGCCGCCTGCCTGATGTACTCGAGCAGATAGACGCGCGTTTGTTCGGTCCATGCCGGGCTTAGATAGACGTCATGATGGATATTGTCGACGCCGACCGTCAGTGTGCCGAATGGAAGCTCCGCCGAGTAGGTCTTGAGGTCGATGCGGGAGAACTTGCCCGGCAGCGACGTATTCGAAGGCTCTTGGGGCGACATATGTCTTCGACTTTCACGAGGTTAGCAGGGGTCTGGCGATGCCGCAGCAAGCCAATGCAGTAAACGCGGCTAAGCGGTTAACACTCGATTGGAACGTGCCTCTCCAAACCCATCAAAGAACGCAGCTTATGGGTGCGGAAGCTCAATGGCGATCCGGCGTTTGTCGCCTTCGACGTGTTCGAGCCGGATGGTGACCCGGGGCCAATTGGTTCGCAAGGAAAAGCGTTCCGCCCACTCGACGATGATCACGGCCGGGGCCGCAAAGGCGTCTTCGAGCGCAAGGGACTCAACATCATGAAAGCCCTCGATGCGATAAAGGTCCACGTGGTAGACGCGGATGTGATTGCTGAAGACGTGAACGAGAGTAAAGGTGGGGCTGGTGACCTCCTCTTCTCGTGCGGCACCCAATCCGCTGATGATGCCTTTCGTGATCGTGGTCTTGCCGCTGCCCAGTTCGCCGGACAAGAGGACCAGCATCGGAGGGCGAAGCCGGGAGGCTAATTCCCTTCCGATCTCCACCGTCTGTTCGGGGGAAGACGAGATAATCTCAGTCGACGACATCGTGCCATTCGGCTAATGCGCGGGCATACGCCTCGGGAAGCGCTTCTATCAGGTCGGAAGCAACCAGCGGCGCCTCGCCGACCCGCTCTGCAGCAACATCACCCGCGAGCCCATGCAGGTAGACTCCGAATCCCAAAACGGTTTCCCAGCGTTCCGTGCCAAACTCCGCGGTCAATCCCGCCAGCATGCCGGTGAGAACGTCACCTGTGCCGCCGGTGGCCATCCCAGGATTGCCTGTGGTGTTCACGTAAGCTCGCCCATCAGGCGCCGCCAAAATCGTATGAAAACCCTTCAGAATGACGAAGCAGCGCCATAGTTTTGCCGTATCGAGCGCGATTTCCAACCGCCTCGACTGCACGTCGCGTGTATTCGAATCCAAAAGTCGGGCCATTTCGCCTGGATGGGGTGTAAGCGCAAGCAGTTCCGATTTCCTCGCCGGAAACTCATCACTATGGGCTGTGAAGGCGTTCAATCCGTCGGCATCGATAATGATTGGAAGTGGCAATTTCTGTAGCAGGGCGCGTATGAACTGCTGGGTTTCATCATTGGTCGACAGACCCGGCCCCATGGCCAGCACGGATTTACCGTCGGCTATTTTCGCGAAACGTTCATAATCCAGATTACTCAAGCTGGCCGTGCCTTCCTCAGTTGCAAGCAGTGAAGCAGTCATCATGTCCGGCATGCCGGCCGCGACAATCGGCAATACATCGACGGGCGTAGCGACGGTAACGAGTCCGGCACCGACGCGCAGTGCCGCCCGTCCACCCAGCACGGCCGCTCCCGACTTCCCCACTGACCCGGCCATAATCAATGCATGACCAAAACTCCCCTTGTGAGCATCGGGTTTGCGGACCATCGACAAACTGCGAAACTCACCCGGTTCGAGCCAATGCAGCTTCAAGGTTGGATCGTCCTGGAGTAGTTCGCGTGGCGTGCCGATCTCGCGCACGATCAACTTGCCGACACATGCCGCTCGAGGCGAAAGCAATTGGCCGACTTTGGGCGCCGTGAAGCTCACCGTCGCATCCGCGCAGATGACCGGTCCGCCGAAATCTTCTGCACCCGACGGCAAACCCGAGGGCATATCCACAGAAATCACAAAGCGCCGGAAACCCTCGCGATGGGGAACCTTTTGTCGCTTTCGCCATGCGTTTACGTCATCGACCACGGAAGCCAGTAAGCCTTCCACCGGCCCCTTCAAGCCGGTGCCGAGCAGCGCATCGACGATCAGATCGGCTTGATCGAGGGCCTCTCGTGCAGTTACCCATTCAGCCACCGAAGTGGCAACATTCAGTTCACCCGCCGGTTTTCGCCAAGATTCCAAATTGGTGGCTGCTTCGCCTCGAAACGTGCCGGGATCAGCAAACACGAATACCCGCGGACGAACACCGCGTTCACGCAACCGCCGCGCCACGACCAGTCCGTCGCCTCCGTTATTGCCTTTGCCGCAGAGCACGACGATGTTGCGCGCGCGGAGGTCGGGAAATCTCTGCGATAAATAATCGGCTACAGCCGCGCCGGCGTTTTCCATGAGCTGAAGTTGAGGTATGCCGTACCGTTCCGTCGTCAGCCGGTCCGCCTGGCGCAGTTGTTCTGCGGTAAGAACTTTCACGACGAGCTAATCATGCCATGAGTTACGACGTAATGAATCGTAATACGAGCGCTGCGGCAATTGCGGCAACCAGCAGCAAAGAACTGCGGAGTCGTAGAAAGAAGGATCAGAGTGCCGATAGATTTCGCACTCGGCTGTGCTTGCGGCTGTAGGTGAAATAAACGACGAGCCCGATGACCAGCCATCCGACCAAGCGCATCCAGTTCCAAAAACCGAGGTTCAACATCATGTAGCCATTGGCGATCACGCCAAGAATGGGAACGAGCGGCACCCAGGGCGTGCGGAATGGGCGAGGAGCCGAAGGATTGGTGTAGCGAAGCACAATCACAGCGGTACAAACGATCACAAAGGCGAGCAAGGTGCCGATGTTGACCATGTTGGCGATTTTGTCGATCGGGGTGATGCTGCCGATGATGCCCGCAAGCAGTCCTACCAGGATCGTATTCTTGTATGGAGTTCTAAATTTTGGATGAACTTTCGCAAAAAAGCTCCTCGGCAGAAGACCGTCATTCGCCATGGAATAAAGCACGCGAGTCTGGCCCAGCAGCATGACCAGCATGACGCTGGTGAGGCCCGCGAGCGCTCCGGCGGTTATCAGATACGACGCCGTGACCAATCCGCGGTCGGAGAAAGCTACGACCAGAGGCGCCTCGATGTTTACGTTATTCCAGGGAACCATGCCCGTGAGCACCGCCGCGACCAGAATATACAGAATCGTGCAAATAAATAGAGACGCAATGATTCCAATCGGGAGGTCTCGCTGGGGATTCTTGGCCTCCTGTGCCGTGGTCGAGACAGCATCGAAGCCGATATAGGCGAAGAAGATATAGGCGGCGCCGGCGCTTATTCCCGAAAAACCCATGGGAGCGAAGCTATGCCAGTCGTGTCCCCAATTGCCGCGGTCAATGTACAGGAAGCCCAGGCCGATGATAAACAGCACCACTGAAACCTTGATGAACACGATCAGCGCATTAAACGATGCGCTCTCCTGAATACCGATGACCAAAACCGCCGTGATAATCAACGCAATACACAGCGCGGGGAGATTAAATCCGAAGTCGATTCCAAACAGGTGCGGCGCGGCCACCAGCGCATGGGCCTGTGCGATGAGTTGCGGGGATTGGGCCGCGAGGACGTCGGCGACTCTCCTCAGGAATTCCTGGCTACCCTGTACGATCCCGGGATTCGCCTGAGTCACCATGTCGCGAGCGACGATTTTCCGGGCGGTTTCCAGCGCGGTCCAATGGTCATATGCGAGCCAAAGAGGCAGCCGAATATGGAAAATTTGCAAAAATTCGATGAAGTGGTTGGACCAGCCGGAAGAAACGGTGCTGGCGCCCATGGCGTATTCCAGGGTGAGATCCCAGCCGATGATCCAGGCCAATAATTCTCCGAGGGTGGCATAGGCATAGGTATAGGCGCTGCCCGCCAGAGGGATCATGGCGGCAAATTCGGCATAGCAAAGCCCGGCGAACGCGCATCCCAATCCCGATAACACGAACGACAACATCAAACCCGGGCCAGCGTAGTGCGCGCCGAGCCCGGAGAGCACAAAAATACCGGCGCCGATGATGCCGCCGACGCCCAACGCGGTGAGCGAAACCGGACCCAACGTGCGCTTGAGAGTGTGCTCGCCTGCTTCGGTTGCCTCGCGCAACAGCACGTCCATCGGCTTTGTAATGAAGATGGAATTCCTGGAAGACGGCGAGGCCGCGGAACTGCGCTCAACATTCCGATTTGTCACCAGATCGGACATTCTCTAGGCCTCCTTCGGCGGCCTGGCGTTTCTTTGCCACGCCCAATATACGGGCAATCCGAGCACCACAATCACCAAACCCGGCCAAGTCGTTTGTGTCTTATACAGGATCAATACCACCATAATCGCAAGTGCAACGGCGATATACAACGCGGGCACGACGGGATACCCAAATGCACGGTAGGGCCGCTCGGCATTCGGACGTTTGCGGCGCAAGATGAAAACGCCCGCGATGGTCAGAATGTAAAAAATCAAAACCGCAAAGACGACATAATCGAGCAGATCGCTGTAGAGGTTTCCATACGTTACGTTGCCCAGGCCATCCACCCGGCGCGTGCGCGCCAGGACCAAGAGAGCAGCCCAGATGCCTTGAAGCACCAAGGCCTGAGAAGGCACCCTGTGCTTATTGAGCCGGCCAATGGAGCGGAAAAATAAACCGTCGTGGGCCATGGCGTAATACACGCGCGCTCCCGCTAGGATCAGGCCATTAACACATCCAAAGGCTGAAATCACGATCGCGACCGCCATAATGGCGGCACCGGCAGTTCCGAGAATCGCATTCAGCACCGCGGTGGCGACACGATCATCGGCAGCGGTTTGAATCTGAGACAGAGGCAGTGTGCTCAGGTAAGCGACGTTTGCCAAAAAGTACAAAGTGATTACGATCGCGGTCCCCAGGGCTAGAGAAAGAGGCACGTCGCGGCGTGGGTTTTTCACTTCGCCGGCGGTAAACGTAATATTGTTCCAAGCGTCCGCCGAGAAAAGCGAACCAACCTGCGCCACTCCGTACGCCACGAAAACACCAAGTAAACCCGACGTCACAGAGACCGACGGAAACCATCGGCGCAGGAAATCCGCTCCGGGCGCGATCGCCTGGCCGCCTTCGGCAGCCCACAGGTGCGAGAAATTCGTCTGAATTGCCGCAGCATTTCGCCCAAAAACAATGCCAACGATGACGAGTCCCGCCAAGGCCAGTGTTTTCGCAGACGTAAATACGTTCTGAATAATTTTTCCCCAACTCAATCCGCGGGTATTCGCCAGCGTCAGGAAAACGATCAGCACGATAGCGAAAAGCTGCTGCCAGGAAAGACTGAACGCATACTTCGCAGAGATCTGCACCGGCGCGATGATCCACGCTGCCGGCGAGACTGAAGGAACAAGGACGCCGAGGAAACGCGCAAAGGCCACAGCTACCGCTGCAATCGTCCCAGTCTGTATGACGAGAAAAAGCGTCCAGCCATAGAGAAAGCCCCACAGGGGCGAGTACGATTCGCGGAGATAGACGTACTGGCCGCCCGCTTTCGGCATCATCGACGCGAGTTCGCCATACGAAAGGGCTGCAGAAACGGTAAGAATTCCCGTAATAATCCAGGCGGTCAGTAATCCGCCGGTCGAGCCCGTTTGCCGCGCAATGTCGGCCGAAACGATGAAGATCCCGGACCCTATCATCGAGCCAACGACGATCATGGTCGAATCAAAGAGGCCCAGACCGCGAACAAAACCCAATTCGCGGACGGCCGGCTCAACGGATGCCGGAGTTGCAGCGGCAGATGTATTCACCCCGACTCTCATTTTTCCTTGCGGACGCGCGCAGCTTCCTTGAGGAACAGACGCGCGCGCGCCGCTGGGTTCTCCGAAGCAATCAAATCCCGTATAACCGCGAGCGAATCGGCTCCAGCGCGAAACGTATCCGCCGCCCGCTCGAGCGTTATGCCTCCAATCGCAACGAGAGGCTTTCGGGTGCGCTGTCGAGCCTCCGCCAGACCTTCCAATCCCACGACGGGATCAGGATTTTCCTTGGATCCGGTGGCAAAGATCGGCCCGAAGGCGATGTAATCGGCGGAGCTTTTATCCGCAGCATCGAGTTGCTGAAGAGTATGCGTCGAGATGCCTACCCACCGGTCCGGCCCTACCACAGCTCGCGCATCCGCGACGCTGAGATCTTCTTGCCCCATATGAACTCCTTGCGCATTCACGAACACGGCAATGTCTGCACGATCGTTGATGATAAAGCGAGGCGCATATGAGCCCGCCCTGGCGATGGCAGAAAGTCTGGCAGAGATGGATTGGGAGGCGGCGAAAAGTTCCCTGCTGGTGGCGCGTTTATTGCGATATTGCAGAAGCTCAACCCCGGATTCTGCCATCATTTCGGCGAACGACAGCTCCGACGTCTTGAGCAGGGCCGCGTCGATTATGGCATACAGAGGGGGGAAGACAAGGTTCATAAACGGCTGGTGCTACTTAGCATGCACGGGCTGCAGCCGCTCCAAGAAGTGCGTATCGAGGCGCCCCGCCTCAAAATCCGCTTCCGCCAGGATGCGCTCATGCAGCGGAATGGAGGTCTTGATGCCCTCCACAACAAACATCTCCAGGGCGCGGCGCATACGCGCGATAGCCTCGGCACGGTCCCTTCCATGCACGATCAGTTTTGCAATCAGCGAATCATAGTAAGGCGGAATGACAGCATCGGCGTATGCGGCAGTATCCACCCTGACCCCGGGGCCACCGGGCATGTTGAAAGCGGTGATACGCCCCGCGCTGGGCACAAATGTATCCGGGTCCTCGGCGTTAATGCGGCACTCTATGCTGTGCCCCCGGAAATCAATGGGGCCAACCGCTGCTTCCAGCTTCTCGCCCGCGGCGATACGTATCTGTGACTTGATCAAATCGACGCCCGTCACTAATTCCGTGACCGGGTGCTCGACCTGAATTCGCGCATTCATTTCAATAAAGTAAAACGAGCCGTCCTCGTCCATCAGAAACTCAACGGTGCCGGCATTCGTATAGCCGACTTTCTTTAGGGCCTCGACGACGCGATTGCCGAGTTCGGTGCGGCGTTTGGAGGTCAGCGCCGTCGAAGGCGACTCTTCTACAAGCTTCTGGTGCCGCCGCTGAATGCTGCACTCACGTTCACCCAGATGCATGACATTGCCGTGACCGTCCCCGAGCACCTGAAATTCTATGTGCCGCGGACGCTCGATGAATTTTTCGAGGTAAACGTCGGGGACGCCAAAAGACTGCTGGGCCTCCTGCCGCGCGGTTTCCCACAGAGGCTGCAGTTCCTCCGCAGTTCGGACGACGCGCATCCCGCGTCCTCCGCCGCCCGCTGAAGCCTTAATGATCAAGGGGTATCCGACCCGCTTCGCTTCCATAGTGGCAGCGTCGATGTCTGCCACAATTCCGTCGCTCCCGGGGACGATGGGGACGCCGGCGGCGGCCATCTCGCGCCGAGCGTGTTCCTTCTCTCCCATCAGCCTCAGCATTTCCGGCGACGGGCCGATAAATGTGATGTGAGAAGCCTCGCAAACCTCCGCGAAGTTCGCGTTCTCAGAAAGGAAGCCATAACCCGGATGAATGGCGTCAACGTCGGTAATTTCCGCCGCGCTGATTACGTGGGGGATGTTCAGGTAGCTTTCTGAACTGCGTGCCGGCCCGATGCAAACAGCCTCATCGGCGAAGCGCACATGGAGCGCGTTGCGATCGGCCTCGGAATAAACAGCGACCGTGGGAATATCTAATTCCTTACAGGCGCAAATCACGCGCAGGGCGATTTCACCGCGGTTCGCTATCAGTATCTTGCGGAACATAGACCAGGAAGGCGCGTCCACTACTTCTTTTTCGCCGGACGTACAGCAAACAACCCTTGTCCATACTCGACGGGCTGACCGTTTTCAACTAATGCACGAACGATTTCGCCGCTCACGTCAGCTTCGATTTCATTCATCAATTTCATCGCCTCTATGATGCACACAACCTGCCCCGGCTGAATCACGTCACCTATCTTTACGAAGGGCGACGCACCTGGGCTTGCAGCAGCATAAAACGTGCCCACAATAGGAGATTTAATGACGTGCAGCTCTTCGGTTGCAGAGGCCGAACTTGGCGGCGACACGTGCGCGCCGGCTGGAGGCACATTCGCGGTGACCGCGGGCTCTGCGGGCGAAGGCGGCACCGGCTGAGCCATGCCAGACGCCGTATTCACGGACGCCGCTTTTTTCAGGCGAACCCGAAATCCCTCGTGCTCGTATTCCAATTCTTCCAGCCGGTGCGATTCCATGAAGGCGAGCAGTTTTTCCAGTGGGCCAAACTCAACACGCGAGGTTGACGGCTGGTTGTCAGAACTCTTCTTTCGGTTTTCTCTCATTGAATGTCAAAGTTCGAGAAGATTTCGAGGCGCTGTCGTCAGGACTTCTGTCCCGTTTGCGTGGACAGCAACTTCGTCTTCCAGCCTTATTCCACCGACTCCTTCTACATAAATCCCGGGTTCGAGCGTAACCACACAACCTGCCCGGACTTCAGGCTTCTGATTACGGCCAATCCTGGGACTCTCATGGATTTCGATCCCAAGCCCGTGGCCCGTACCATGCACGAAATATCGCCCGAGGCCACGATGAATGAGCAGACGCCTGGCCGCCCGGTCCACGCTTCCGGCGCTTACACCGGCGCCGAGAGCCTGATGCGCAGCCTCCTGGGCCTCTTGAACTGCTTTATACCAACGTCGAATCCGAGAGGGTGCGCGCCCCAAAAAAATCGTGCGCGTAATGTCACTGCAGTAGTGGCGGAGTATAGCACCCAGGTCCAGCACCACCAATTCGTTTTTCCGCAGGCGTTTTTCGGAAGGTTGCGCATGGGGCAACGCCGAACGCGGGCCGGAGGCCACGATAGTGTCAAAAGACGATGCGCTCGCGCCTTTGCGCCGCAATCGGTAGTCGATCTCCGCAGCAACATCCATTTCCGAAACTCCGGGGCGGACGAAATCAGGCGCTTCCGCCACGACTTCGGAAGCAACCCTCGCCGATTGGCGCATCACATCGAGTTCCTCAGCGCTTTTTATTTCTCGAATGCGCTCGACAAGGCCCGCCGTCGGCTTCCATCTGATGCGCGCACCGGCGGATTTCTTCAATCGAGTCCATTCGCCGACGTTCAAGGATGCAGCCTCAAACGCCACACGCAGGCCCTTTCGGGACGACCGCGCGCGGAGAAATTCACCGCATTGCTCCGCCAGGGGGATTCGGGTTATGTGCACACGTGCGTCAGGAGCTTGGTCATGAGCCTGGATCGTATATCGGCCGTCGGTGAAGAGATGCATGGCATCATCGAGGAGAAGAAGTACTGCATTGCTACCGCTGAACCCGCAGACGTAAAAGACGTTGGGTAAGTGCGTGATTATCAGGGCGTCGGCGCCGGAATCGCCGATTGCTTGTCGCACTTCCTGGAGTCTGGGCTTGACCAGCATAGTCATAAAAAAAGGAGGAGACCGATGTCTCCTCCCCTTCACCAGAAATTTAGCTGGCGCCTTAGCCCGGTATCAGCCGCGGCGTCAGGAAGAAGAGCAACTCCTGTGATTTTACGTCCACCGAGGTTTCCTTGAATAGATGCCCGATCAGAGGGATATTGCCGAGCAGGGGCACTTGATTGATTGTGGTCTGCTGTTGGTTGACCATCACACCTCCAATCACCACGGTTCCCCCATCGCTGACCAGCACCTTCGTTTGTGCCGATTGCGTATCCAGCGCGGGAGTACCCTGGATCAGAGGTATGCCGTTGTCGATTTGCGTATTTTCCACCAGCACATCCATAAACACATTGCCATCGGCCGTGATTTGCGGCGTCACCTGAAGTTTCAAAACGGCGTCGACGTACTGAACCGAGATTGTATTGTTGATCGTGGTCTGAATCGGGATCTGCTGACCTTGCTTCACAATCGCTTGGGCATTGTTCTGCGTTACCAGCTGTGGACTGGAGAGGAGCTTGCCCACGCCCTTGCTCTCCGCGGCGGTGATGATGAAATCGAGCGCGAAATTAGGCGACACGCGAGAGAATGAGAAGCCGCTGGTCGGAGCGACTGCCGGGAAATTGGAGTTCAGCGGAATCGAGCCGCTGCCCCCGGCCCCCGAACTGCTCCCACCTACCACGATCGGTGGCGCCGGCGTATGGACAATCGGGCTCCCATTGGTCGCTATCGGGTTGCCGCCGAAGAAATTGGCCGTATTCGCGGTCGTACTTACCCCGGCCATGCCAAACTGAGTTCCGATGTCACGTGCAAACGTGCGTGACGCCTGTACGACGCGGGCCTGAATCTCCACTTGCTGCGATTTCCGGTCGAGTTGCCGAACGAGGTTATCCACCTGCGGCATCACCGCGGGAACGTCGCGAATGATCAGCGTATTGGAGCGATCGATGGCCATGATATCGCCGCGCTGCGTAAGAAAACGCTTGATGGGATTCACGAGTTCGCTGGCCTTGGCGTAGCTCAATATCCGCGTAACCGTCACCGGATCGACGGCTTCGGTTTCGGCTTTGCGCAACGCACCTTCCTCGTCAGCTTCGTGCCTGAGGGTGTCACGGGTGGCGATGCGCAGAACATTGCCATCGAGTTCCTTGCTAAGGCCATTGTTTCGCAGGACGATGTCCAGGGCCTGATCCCAAGGAACTTCGTCCAGAACCAATGTCACGCTGCCTCTTACGGCAGGATCGAGGACGACGTTAAGTCCACTGATCTCGTGAATAAGCCGGAAGAAATCCTTCAGATCAACATCCTTGAGGTTTACCGAAATGGCCTCGCCCGAATAGCCCTTTACCGGACCGACGGCCGGGGCCGGCGGCGGATTAGGAGCGGCGGCTGGGCTGGGAGCCGGAGCAGCAATAGGTTGAGCTGACGGTGGCTGATAAGGATTCGCCACCGCAGGCGAAGCCGTCACCTGGCCCGCATTCGAACCCACGCTGTTCAGAACGGTTGCGGGATTCACCGACTCCTGCTTAGGAGTGGCCAGTGCCGCATTGCCGCTCAAGGTTGCGGGCAGCCGAAAGTTTTGCTGATGGACCAACCGGGCGGCCGGAGCATTCGAGGGGCGAACCGGTTCCTTTTTCAGCGGCGGAGCAGCCGATGATGTTGAAGGATCGGCCGCGCTGTGCGCCTCAGACTGGAACGCGACCAACAAGGATTCTTCCCTGCGCTCGACTTTGAATGCCTCGGCGTTTGCCAAATCGATCACGACGCGCACCTGATCCGGATTGGCCTGTCCCACACGCACGCGGCGCACTGGTTCGTAGTCACTTGAGATTGTGTTCCGCACCGCAGCTAGCCGTGTTTTAAGGAAATCAACAACCACTCGTGGCGGGTCGCTCATCCGCATCACGTGATAATCAAGCGGCCCTTGGCCCTGAACCCGCACAATCGTCTGCTCGCCTGCGCGATCAATGCCAATCCCGGCGACGACGCTGAGGGACGCGGCTTGCGCCTTGACGGGCTGCGCCTCCTGGGCGCCGGCGATGTGCGGCAACAGTAGCGCCGCTGCAAGTATCAGCCCGCTTGGCCGGAAAACCGGCCCGTAGGTCTTCATTGCTGTTCTCCTGGAGTGGAATTCAAGCGCTTAGCAACCTCGCGTTCCACCGCGTTGCCGAAAGGATCTTTTCCCGCTTGATGAAACGAGATTCCGTCCATCGTAATGTGTTCTACCTGGCCGTCGTAGAGCCGGTCGCCTTCACGAAGGAAGTAGACGCGATCCTGAGCGTTGGAAACGATCGCGATCATCCCATTTGGTCCGCTCACAATTCCGTTAATTCGCAAGCTGCTGATCAGCAAACCCGGCTTACCAGGTGGCAGGTTGAGCGGTGAGCCCGAGCCACTGATTTCTTTGCCGATAAGCGGCGCGAACGGATCGCGTCGCGCGATGTTTTCGCGCAGGGCTATGGGCTGAATTCTGGGAGCGGTCGAGGAACTTGGTATGTCAGCTTTGGCAGCCGTCACCGGGGTCGCGCTGAATGATTTGGCAGCGGAGTTTGCGGCCGGTTCCGCGGGCGCTTTTCCATGCGAAGGAGAGGCCGGTTTTACCCCTGCGGCCGTGATTTTAGGAGGTTTCGCAGGTAAATTCGTCGGCTTTGCCGTAGACGTTGTCCCCTTGGCACTTGAGTTCGCGTTGGGCGTGACGGCGCCAGATGTAGAGGCTGAAGCAGGCTGTTTGGAGGCTGTTGAACCCGGGTGGACCGTCGCGGATGTCGATGCCGGCGGTTTCGGATTCTCCGCTTTGGGAACCTCGGGTTTTGCTGCCTGGGATTTTGGCACCGCCGGTTTCGTGGCGGCCGGTTGCTGTTTGGACGCTGTTGTCGCATTCGCCGGCACCGCAGTTGAAGATGGCACTTGCTTTGTCGAAGAACCGTTTGCGGCGGAGTTGTTGGCCGGTGGCGCAGGTTTTGCGGTCCCAGGCGCAGTTGCTGGCTTGTGGTGAGCGTCGGTTGCCGCCGCTGGTTGCTGCGCCGGTGTTTGCTGCGCCGCTACAGGCATTAGCAGCGAAACAAGGCAAAGCGCGGCCGCGCAGTTCGTCACGTTCAGTTTTCTCGTCATCTGGTGTGCAAGTCGCATCTTGAACTCGGTCCTGCCTTATCTCCCAACTGGTACGCCGGGTTTGCCCGCTGTCTTTGAAGCAGTCGGCGGCGAAGCCGGTGTGCTGGTTGTGAAAAAGGTTGTAATCGTGCACGTTCCGGTCACAGTCGTATTAGGACGCACGGGATAAGTGGATTTCCCGTCGGCCAAACCATCGAACCTCAAATCGCCCACGTTGATAATTCGAGACAAGCGGCTCAGGCGCGAAAAGAAGTCCACAATGGCGTAGTACGGCCCGTCTACCTGGATGGTGAATGGCATGTCGTAGTGATAGTCGCGCGAAGCCACAGGCAATGCGGTGAGCTTCCGAACTTGAACACCGGCAGCGGCCGCGGCCCCCTCGAGGAGCCGCATGAATTCGTCCGTTTCCTTTTCTTCCGGAACAATCGTCTTCAGAGTGTCGATCTGTTTGTTCAGCGCCGCCATCTCCTGCTGGAACTCCGCGTATCGCCGTTCGTACACTTGAAGCGCGCTCACTTCCTGGTTGAGCTTTGTGTCTTGATCGTGCAGCGCGCCTAACTCCGCTCGTGCGGTTGAAACCGGCGAGATCGGCACATACAACCCGGCGGCAATCAGGAAAATCGCCAGAGCCACGAACACCAGCGCCTGGATGTACCAGGGATATTCTTTGAAGGCGATGGCCATTGTTTGCCTTTACCCCTTCCGTGTAGGAGCCGGAGCGGCAGAAGCTGTCGAATCGGCAGCCTTGTCTTGCGGCAGCGCGAACTGTGCCGTCAGCGTGAAAGTGAATGTCTGGACAGCGGTATTTTTTGTGTCTTGTGTCGAGTCTTTGATCTCGATCTGGTTGAAATAGCCGGAGTGTTCCAATTGCGTGATGAAATTCGCAACGGCGTTGATCGATCCAGCCGTGCCGATGATCGTCAGCCCATTCCCGGAACGCGTGAAAGAGGTGAGCCAAAGCGTATCGGTGCGAGTTACCGTATTGGCCAGCGCGTCCAGGAGTTCTTGCCCGCCGGTACGGTTCCGTTGAAGTTCCTCGATAACGTTAATGCGCTGCTGCAAGACCGCCTTCTGCCGCTCGAATTCATCGACCTGCGCCTTCAACTGTATGAGCCTGGCCTTCTCGCCGGTCTGTTTTTGGATGTGCAGCCGCACTTCGGTAATTTGTTGGTTGGTCGAATGCCAGTTGTAATAGAGCACACCGAAAGCCACGAGCAAAGCCGCCATGAAGAAAACGACTTGCAAAGTGGCTTCGAGCGGGACGGCCTGCCGCGGGGCTTTCGGACGGGCTCGCCCCAGTAGGTTGATTCGGATCATGGCGTGTCAAAACTCCTGAGCGCCAATCCCACGGCGATGGCCAGCCGCGGAGCAAGCTCGCGCACCTGGTCTTCGTTGTGCCGGCCGGGATTGATCACGATTTTGCGAAAGGGATAAAGCTCCTCGACTGGGAGCGCAAATTCTTCGCGCAACAGGTCCACCAGCCCGGGCACCCGCGCCGTGCCTCCGGCGACGTAAATCCGCTGAATGTTGTCGCCGCTGGCTGTCGCCCGGAAGAAGTCGAAGGTCTTTTGAATTTCCAGGATCAGAATGTCCGACACCGAGCGCAGAATCGTGCCGCGGTGCTCTTCATTTACACCGGCGACCGCTTCTCCTTTTTTGAGCCGCTCGGCATCCTCATAGCTGAGGTCCAGCTCCTTCTGCAATGCGTCGGTGTATTGATTGCCGCCGACCGAAACGTCGCGGGTAAATAGGGGCGACCCGCCGCGGACGATATTGATGTTCATGACGCTCGCGCCGATGTTCAGCAGGGCGACCGTATGCGATGGGTCGGGATCGTAATTCACCTCGTAGCAGTTCTGCAGCGCGAAGGCATCGATATCGACAACCATCGGTGTTTTGCCGGCTTGAGCGAGGACGTTGGTGTGATTCAGAATTTTGTCTTTTTTGACGGCCACGAGCAGCACATGCATTTCAGATTCGGAGGAATCGAGAAGCTGGTAATCGAGATTTACGTCGGAAATATCGAAGGGAATGTATTGGCTGGCTTCCGATTGAATCCGGTCGTACAACTCCTCGTCGGTCATAACCGGCAAAGTCACGGGCTTGACGATTACCGAGTGTCCCGACACCGCCGTCGCCACCGATCGCGTTTTGATCTCCTGACGGTCGAAAATCGTTCCGATGGCTCCGGCGACGAGCGGGGCGTCCATAATGGCGCCGTCAACCACGGTATCTTGCGCCAGAGGCTCCAGTCCGAAGCTCACCAATTCGTAACCGTGCTTTGTGCTCTTGAGCTCGACCGACTTGATGGAACTCGAACCGATATCGAGTCCCACGAGCGGTTTCTGTTTAGGCGTGCCGAACATCGCCCAGCCTTTCCGCGAAATGAGTGCTTCGCTTGGCCATTAGTGCCGCCTGCCCTGAGATTGCCGCATCTTCTCTTCCATCCAACGGTCCAACACCGACTTGCGGAATTTCCACCTGCTGCCCAACTTGAAAGCAGGAACCAATCCGGTGCAGATGTAGCGGTAGAGGGTATCGGGCGAGACCCCCAGGTAATGCGAAGCTTGGCGCAGGTTCATGACTTCTCTTGATTCGCGCATTCGCTGCTGGCTACCCCTTGGGCGGAGACGAGGGGTCCGCCACCCCAGCCACCCGGCCCTCCCTGCTCATGCCCGCAAGAAGCGCCGTCATGCGCGACTGTGGCACCCGGCTGCGGCGGGTGTCAAGAAAACGGGTGCGTGCCGTTGCTCAAAACTTTGTGGCGTATTAGAAAACAGCGAGGTGAGAAAACTCCACAGGTTGAGTCTCAAAACCACTAGTACCGCTATATGTTGTGGTTAATTCCGCAGCGTCAGCTATCCACCTTTTAGCCGCGCGTGTCCAGCCCCAGCTCCCTCCAAAGGGCATTTACACGTTGTTTCGTTGCCTCATTCATCGTGATCTCATCCGGCCAGGACCTCTGGAAGCCTTCACTTGGCCATTTTCTGGTGGCATCTATACCCATTTTCGACCCGAAATCCTGTCGGCGGGCGGCGTGGTCCAGTGTATCCACCGGCCCGAGCACGAATTGTATATCGCGCTCCGGATCGATCGCGCACAAGGTCTTCCACGCGACCTCGCGCCAGTTCTGCACGTTAACGTCATGGTCGACGATGATGACCACTTTCGTAAACATAGCCTGTCCCAGCGACCAAATCGCGTTCATTATCTTGCGGGCGTGCCCCGGATACGACTTGCGAATAGCCACGACCATGAGATTGTGGAAAATTCCCTCGGCCGGCATGGCCACATCGATGATCTCGGGATATTGCATCTTCATGACGGGCAAAAAAATGCGTTCTACGGCATGCCCCATATAGAAATCTTCCTGAGGAGGAGGACCTACGATGGTGGTGAGGTAAAGCGGATCTCGACGGTGTGTTATGCAGGTGACGTGAAAAACGGGATACTCGCCTTCCAGGGAATAAAATCCGGTGTGATCGCCGAAGGGCCCCTCGACGCGCATCTCCGAAAGGTCTACGTATCCTTCCAGCACGATCTCTGAGTGCGCCGGCACTTCTAAAGCGCAGGTCTCGCAAGCCACCATCTCCACAGGCTCGCGCCTCAGGAAGCCGGCGAACATCATCTCGTCCAAATCAGGGGGAATGGGCAATATACCGGCAAGGCATGTAATCGGATCTCCTCCGATGGCTACGGCGACGTCGATGCGGCCCGCACGGTTGCCGGCGCGAGCTCGCCGGAAATGCTCCGCTCCATGTTTTTGGGTTTGCCAATGCATGCCCGTCGTTTTTTCATCGAACACTTGCATGCGATATACACCCACATTCCTTTTTCCGGTTTCCGGATTTGCGGTGATGACCAACGGCCAGGTGATGAAACGGCCCGCATCTTTGGGCCAGCACTGCAGAATGGGAAAATCGAAAAGCGAGAATCCGTCGCGGCGCACAACTTCCTTGCACGATCCCGTTTTAACGGTCCTCGGAAAAAAAGCACTGAGCTCGGCCAGCTTCGGCAACATCTTGATCTTGTCCAACAGCCCTTGCGGAGCTTGCATATCGAGAAAGCTGCGAATGCGGCCGGCAACGTCATCCAACGATTCGCTTTCGAGCGCCAGGTTAATGCGGCGCTCACTGCCAAGCAGGTTGATCAAGAGCGGGACTCGAGATCCTTTAGGGCGTTCAAAAAGCAAGGCCGGACCACCGGACCGCGTCACCCTCTGGGTAATTTCGGTGATCTCCAATACGGGATCGATCTCGGCGGAGATACGCTTCAGTTCACCTTCCGATTCCAACCGTTTTATGAATGCCCGCAAATCTTTATAGGCCACTCTCGCCCTCCTAAGCGCCTTACTTAGAGCAAAGTAGCCGCACAGCGTAGCATGATTCGCGGTGACGCTTGTTTAAAGCTTCGAGCAATCGATGCTCCCAGCCGTGATCGTGAAGGACGTAGCGCGTGTTGGCAGACGCACACTTGCCGAAATCGCGAGAGGTTTGATAGGGTAAACCCGAGCGGGCGTGGTTCAATGGTAGAATAGCGGCTTCCCAAGCCGCGGACGTGGGTTCGATTCCCATCGCCCGCTCCATAACTCCGCAAAATTCATGCTGATTCGGCGGGCCTTACTCACCGTCACGCCCCTCGATTCGCGTTCAAATGCCGGGGTTTTGCGCCCATTTTGCGCCCAAGTTTCAGTTACGAGGTAATCACAATTCGAGGACGGAAACCAAAGCACGAGTCTCGCTCCGCCGAGTTGCGGGAGGCGCTCGTGTCGTGGAAGCAAACCGCCGTAACACTTCGGCCCTCGCTACGAGCGTTGGCACGCGAACTCGGTACTTCGCACCAACTGCTGTGTCACTACCTAGCCGGTCTTGATCAGTGGCGATGGGAGGAAAAACTAAGGGCATTCCGAACGAAAGCAAAAGCTCATAATCTGACCGTGACTCCAGCCGATGAGAGGCGCTACCTGAACTGGTTGAAGAGGATTGAGGAACGACAAGCCCGCGACGCAGCGAGGGCAGCCAAGTGCGTCCCCGGTCACGCCGGCCTACTCGATAGACTCAAACAGATGCTGGGTAATTCTTGGAGCGATATCGAGCGATGAACCATACGAGGAAATAATTTGCCAGATGGGTTCATCAGATTTCGCCGAATACTGCTAAGTCCTTTAGATTGGAATAGAGGATGGCTGGCAACTCCGCTAAACCTGGAGGGAGGGGGGACACATGCCTTCGTATGAATCTTCAATGCGAAACCTCGCAAAAGCGCGAGAGAAGTGGCGTCCGCCTCGGCCTTGGCGTAGTGTTGAGGAGTCCCGCATCATCAGACGATTGGTATATCTATGGTTCACCGCCCGCGACCGAAGGCCCTCAGCTCGTGCGTGGGCAAAAGAACTTGGCATCAGCCACACCTGGATGCAGAAGGTCATTCGACAAATCCAGTCTGATCCGACACAAATGATCCGAGAAGTACGACTTCATGGCCTCCCGACATTTGCGTTGCTTGACCGCGCGCGGAACTTCACGCGCCGGATGGACGAAGAGGGAGAATTGCGCGGCTCGCGCTTGGCAAGAGTGGCGGACTTCTTTAAGCGTTACCCCCACTGAAGGCGCTCAAGAAGGATCTCCGTGATTACTTCGACAGTCGGTTACTAAGAAAAGCTTAGCCTCCGCCCTGGCTCGCTTGCCTGGGCTGCATCGAACTCTTCGTGCAGGACTTTCAAGCCCGGCATTTTCGCCTGTGCCTTCTTGATGAAGTCCGGGTCCATCAGCAACTCGTACGTGACACCTTTGTAAGCGACGTTGACCTTCATCTCCTGAAATATATCGGCAACCGACCCAAATGCAGATTTCAACTCTGTGTCCAATAGGGCGCGGACATCTTCCTCGGAAGGCTGCGGACCCAGGTCTCGTTTCCAACGCGCAGGAGGCTTCTTGGAAACTGCTGGAATGAGCGCTCCTAACAGGTCGCTTCGATTAATCTCCATCTCTGCTTCCAATTTCTTGTGAACTCTCTTTTGGAAGCGACTGACGTAGTGCCTCAAGGCTGTAACCGCAGCTTCAAAACCCGCTTTCTTAGACCTTAGGAGCACGGTACCGTAACCCGGCAGCACAATTAGGTACCGTTTGACAATCCACTCCTTCAACTTCGCCACTCTCACGCCAGAAATCTCGCTATCCTCGCCGACCAGCCTGAAGGTGCTTCGGAATAGCTTCTGAGTCTTTGAATCTGCCAAACCCATCAGGTCAGAAGAGATCGGAACGGTCTTTCTCGAAATCGAAAAGCCCTTAAGCTCGAACTCCACAAACTCAAACAGGGCGTTGAAGACTCTCACCGTGCGCGCCAAATCGAATTTCTGGGGAGGGTTAGCCGAGAGATCCTTGGCGACCTCTTCGACTCGCGCGCTGCTTACTCGCTCTCCCGCTTGCAAGAGATCTTGTGCCGGGCTCAATACATTGCCGTGCAGGTCAGGAGGGGATTCCGAGCCAAAATCGAGTTGAATGGCGTTCGGACGTGGAAACTGTGTAGACGCTCCCTCAACGAGCAGCGGGGTCGGCGAGAAGACTAGCGTGGTGGCATCACTAACCAACATGCCGATTCTGATTCCCGGGCGGTGGTTGATTGTCGCCCCGACCCTTCCTGCGGCTTTCTGCAGCAGCTGGAGGCCGTCGATTGTCCCGTATCCAAGCCGACAGATTTCCGGATCGACATCCAGTAAAACCTGGACTGAATCTCGGCCCATTACCTCCCAGCGGCTACTGATTGCTTCCGCAACAGATTGACTGATTCCGGGGCCGATGAAAATGAGATTCCGTGTGGTTGCGTGGATCAGCGCGATCAAATAGTCGTCATCCACACTCCGCACCGTAGCGCCCATGTTTTTAACGGCCTCCGGATCGTTATGTCAAACCTGAAAGCAACCACAATGCAGTGGAAATGTTTTTCTGAGCCTCTGACGGCTATAGCCGCTTTATCGGCCAAAGCCTACAGCCATAATTCCACCCGTGTCCACCGACATCTGCATTCGGCTCGGAAAGCGCCTACGGACGCTCCGCAAGACGAGGGAATGGACACAGGTCTACATGGCTGAATACGTGCGTGCCGTCCCAAAGCGTTTTGCACGACAGCCGTGTTGCTCGTGGACTGATACAGTCGGCAATTTCATCCGTTGAGGTTATAGATCAAGGCGACCTGCCGTCGCCTATTACAGACCTCCCCCAAGTAACTCGGTTCGCCTCCAAAACTGTGAAGTTCCGGTTTCCGTTTGACTGGCGCTTGCACCTACGGCGGCACGCGAGTTGTGCCTTCTTTACCTGTCGAACTATTGGTCTTCGGTCGGAAGAAATTATCGGCAAGTTAAAGCTCGTTGCGCGGGGCAAGTCGCCAATTCTCTCCAATATCGCTGTTCCCGCGACCGATTATGACAGTTCCGTGGAGGAGGAAATCAATGAAAGCCGGGATGATTGAAGTAGAGGAATATTCCGTTCGCGTGGTCGATATTGAGATCCCCGTGAAGGAAGTCGCCGACTTCTTTCGAACTGTTCCTATCGATGAGCGCGAATTCACCCTTGTAAAAGCAGTTGAAGTGGGTGTGCTTTGTCTTGAACGAGGACGAACCGCACAGGACACAGATTTCGTAAAACGCAGAATCTCCGAACTCCTTGCCCAAGTCGAGGGCGCGGTTACCGGCATACCCCAACGCGCGGAAGAGGCGCTGTTGCAGAAAATCGGGTCTGACGACGGCCAGGTTCTCCATCCCATTAAGGCCGTTATCGATCAAGCTTCGTCCGAAACAACACGACGCATTAACGAATTGAAAGGCCTTCTCGCCGAAGACCTCGACCCGAAGAATGCGAAGTCTACGCTCGGAAGTGCCCTTCAATCGCTTCGCGACTTGCTCAACCCCAAGAACACAGAATCAATTCAGGCTGTGCTCGACCAGGCAGTGGGCAAAGCAACTTCCGAGAGCGGTGCTTTAGCAAAGGTCGTCAAAATCCAGGTAGAAGAAGCTCTAAAACCGCTCCCGTTCGAGATAGATAGCCTCGCCAAGGAAATACGCGGCAAGGAAGCTGCTGCTGAGGCCATCCAACAGACCACGTTGAAGGGGACTCCCTACGAGCAAAATGTCATTCAGGCTCTTCAAGGGTGGGCAAGAGTGGCCGGAGCAGAAGTCCATCATGTTGGAGCAGACAACCAACCCGGTGACATGGTGATTGCCGTGCGAGGCGACGGCCTAATTCCTGAGCCGATTTCAGTTGTAGTAGAGGCACGCGATCGTGGCTCTCGTGCAATGGGACGGAAGGCGATTTCGTCCGAGATGGCTGTAAAAATGACGGAAAGAAACGCAAACGCAGGCATCTTTCTGTCACGAACTCAAGATGGATTGAGCGTTGGTGAAATCGGCGAATGGGCAGAAGGGGCTAATGAATACGGGCCTTGGGTTGCTTGTACTCACGAACACTTGGTCACCGCAGTTCGCTTCTTGATTGTCCAACGGCGGCTTTCGATTCTGCGGGAAGCAGCGCCGGAAATTGATTCTGTGGCTGTGGAGAAGCAACTGAAAAATATTCACACTGCGTTAGGACGTGTCAGGACGATTAAGACAAAGTTGACTGAATTGGGCGGTTGCGCCGACGCCATAGACGAGCAAGCTGAACATCTCAGAAGTGAAATCAAAGAAGCTCTGGGTTCTATCGAAGATACCTTGCGCGCCAGCGAGGCAAGGCATCAAGTTGGTGACGGTACCCGGTCGGTGTCATCATCGACTGCTGCAAACTGAGACTGGTCTCTTTGCATCGCGGGTTTGACGACGAGCCCTCGCGTTGCGCAGTGAGGTTTCACATGTCCGCGGCGAACTGACCTATGGCGGAACTGCGAGGCATGAAGTCGTAAATTTGGTCGCGGAATCTGCGCGCGTTGGCGGACTCGCCAGAGCGTTGCTAGAATCCGCGTTCGCGGAGTACTCAAGTGGTTATGTCCAACCCCGAGTTCGACGCTTTCTTTCAGAAGGCCATGGGCAAAACGCCCTATCCGTACCAGACTTTCCTGGCGACGGCTCCTATTGAAAGTCGGTTGATTAACGTCCCCACCGGTTGCGGGAAAACGGCGGCCGTGATTCTGGGCTGGCTCTGGCAGCGCAAGGAAAATCCCGAACGAACGCCACGTAGGTTGGTCTATTGTCTGCCGATGCGGGTGCTCGTCGAGCAAACGAGGGACTGCGCGCTGGACTGGCTGGATGCGGTGGGGATGCTCGCCGGCGACGTGAAACGGGAACCAGCGGCGAGCGGAAAACGAGGGAGAATCCTGGCTGACAGCTATAGGTGGTGGCCCGCTTGGGACAACAAAGTCGCCGTCCACGTATTGATGGGTGGAGAAGAAAGAGAGGATTGGGATGTGCACCCTGAATCGTCAGCCATTCTGATTGGCACACAAGACATGCTGTTGTCCCGGGCTCTGAACCGAGGATATGGCATGAGCCGGTATCGGTGGCCGATGCATTTCGGGCTGTTAAACAACGACTGCCTGTGGGTAATGGACGAGACGCAGTTGATGGGCGCGGGGCTGAGTACGGCCGTTAATCTTGAGGCGTTCAGGGCTTCGGATTCACACCATCGCCGGGGCTTCGGGGTGTTCGGCGTGGCTGGTTCGGTGACCTGGTACATGTCGGCAACGACCGCCCCTGAAAATTTGAAAACACGCGAGTGGCGAGATGTAGAACGGCCTCCTGATTTTGAATTCGGCCTTTCGACAGAAGAAAAGAACGCAAGAGCCGGCCCTATTCATCAGCGACGGCGGGCTGCGAAGGTTCTTCAAATCGAACAGGAACGGAACTTCGGCGAGGATGCGCCGCCCGCAGAGATCATCTCTAGCATTCTGGCGAGGCATGAAGAAATGATCTCAAAGCTCGCCGGCGACACCGAACTTCCCGCTCGAACGCTGATCATCTGCAACACTGTGGATCGTGCAATCAAAGTTCATGCGGCGATCAACGAACGAAAAACTGCTGGATGCGACGTTTTGCTGTTGCATTCCCGTTTCCGCCCGCCGGAGCGCAAATCCCAAATGGAACGCCTCCTGCCGGAGAAGCTGTGCAATTTTCCCAAAGGTCAGATTGTCGTGGCGACGCAGGTCATTGAAGCGGGAGTCGATCTCTCAAGCGGCATCGTATGGACTGAAGTCGCGCCTCTAGCTTCGCTTGTGCAGCGGTTGGGCAGGCTAAACCGCGCTGGGGAGTTCAATGCTTCGAAATGGAAACCGATTGCAGTTGTTGTAGGCGTCGGCGTCCAAGCTGCACCACAGCGCGAGACGAAAGAATCCCGCGAAAAACGCGAAAGAGACAACGCTAAGCGCTGTCTGCCATACGAACTGGCTGCGTGTGAAGCAGCATGGAACGCACTTGCTAAACTCGGTGGCGACGCTTCACCCGCGAAACTTGAGGAGCTTCAAGATGACATCGCTAATTCCATTCCTCATTGCCCCTATTCGCTCCAGCGCCATGAGTTGACTGACTTCTTCGACACCGACGCCAATCTCTCCCTCGGTTTCACTGATGTCTCGCCGTTCGTGCGCGGGCTCGATCAAGATACCGACGTGGAAATTCTCTGGCGCGAATGGTGGCCGGAAAAGGATGGAAAGCCGGACTTCACTCCTGATTACCAGCGCGATGAGATTTGCTCCATTCCCATCAGCAAAGCGCGTACAGCGCGAGAGATACTAGGCCAGGGGTGGCTCTGGCGCGGAAAAGAGAGCGGCTGGATCAGCGTGCGCGATTCCGGCATCACTCCAGGCATGACCATTCTGCTGCCGTTGTCCGCTGGCGGATACAGTGAAGAGGCGGGCTGGACGGGAAACCCGGCGGACAACAAGCACCGATCGCATTATCAGCCGCAAGCAGAGCCGCCAGACGAAGACCTGCTCTCCTGTCTCGAAAACGGCTGGAGCAGCATCGCCGCCCATACCGCCGAGGTTGCGGAAGAACTCGCCATGTTCATCAACGAGCTCTTGCCAGGCGAGGGCAACAAGGTCGAGCGGGACGCCCTTCGGTGCGCGGTTCCGTGGCACGATGTTGGCAAGAATTATCACACTTGGCAGCAGGCAGTCCTCGACGCGCTCGCAAATGCGGGCATCGCGGAAAAGGACGAGCACCGTCCATTCGCGAAGTTCTCGCTTTCCGATAGCCCCCAACTTGTCGAGAACGGCAAGCGGCTCACAGGTCAGGCCCTCAAATCGAAAATCAGATCTCTTCGCAGGCTGTTTCGTCCCGGTGTTGCTCATGAAGTCGCTTCTGCGCTGGCGTTCCGCCAAGCCGAGCAAAAGCGCCTCGGCGCGACGCGTGACACTGACTTGCCCAGCCTCCTCGCAGAATACGTCATCATGAGCCACCACGGGCGCGTGCGAAAAGTGCTCCGCGATGAAATCCCGAGGTTCCCGAAAAACGAGAAGGACACCAACACCGTTCGTGGCGTCGAAAATGGCGGTGCGATTCCGCCAGTCACGATCAACGGAGAAACCTTCGGCTGTGAGTCGCTTTCCACCCACTGCCGCCGCATGGGCCGTGACATCAACGGCCACGAAAGCTATACGCGCGCTGTGTTGCGTCTGCTCGGCTGCTACGGCCCTTTCCGTCTTGCCTTCTTCGAGGCGGTTTTTCGTGCTGCCGACATCCGCGCAAGTGTTCGAGCAAGCCAACGACATCTTGCTCAAACCAAGCTATGACACAACAACTCCAACTGCGAGGCTGTCGTCACGACATTCTCGGCCACTACCTTAAGGCGGTCGGTCTGCTCCGGGTGCTGGCGAGGTGCGCGGACAAGGATCACTGCGATCCCGACGCGGAAGGCTGGTGGGATCTGGAGAATGCGTGTTTCTGTCTCCGCTCGTCGAAGTATGATACGCGAGAACGACTCACGGAGTTTTTTGCAGTACGCTACCGACCGACTCCGGTTTTCGCAGCGTGGAACGAGGAGCCGGGGTGCAGCTCAGAGGGTAGCGAGAAGCTGGGAGTGCGCCCTGAGTGGGAGGCTGCCAACAAGCTCTCGCAGCAAGTCGTTAAAGCGGAAGAGCGCAAGAAACCAGCAAATTATGGCAAGTTGGTCGCCAGCGAAGCTTTCGAGGCATACCGGGAAGATTCCGAGTCAAGCGTCGCAGAGGCCCTGGATGCAATTGCGAGCCCGTTTCTCAGGTCCAAATCGGAAAATCCGATGTTCCTTTCGAAGGGAATCGCTGGCCGAGCTCACATTTGGAGAACGCACTGGGAATACCTGACATTGTTTTCGGAACTTCGTCACGCCTATCAGGGGGCTGCCGCGAAAATCAGCGAGAACATAGGAACGGCGAGCCAGTTCCAAAGACTGAAGGAGAAAGCTGAAGCAGCCCTCCGACCGATTGCCGATTCGTTGTTTGGAGGCGTCAACACCGATGCAAAGCCTAAAAAGGGCAAAGGCACTCCGTTCTTCCCTGACGCTATCAAGTCTTACAACATCGGTTCCGGATGGGTCACGGAGGAGTATCCCTTCAATGCCATGGACTATGTGCTCGCTGTCGAAGGCGCTTTTGCGATGCGCGGCAGCGTGGGGCGGATTCTGACAGCGAATGCCAGACGCTTCGCCGCGTTCCCCTTCGTCTTCGACACGGGAGAAGAAATGGTGGACGACAGTGGCGAGGTGAAAGGCCTTTCCCACTCGCTGTGGCTGCCCCTTTGGGACACACCGGTCACGTTCTCGGAGTTGTCGAGCTTTGTCACTGATGCCCAGGCGCGCTTGCCGGGCAAGGAAGCAAGATTCAGCGCAGAGTTTATGCGCGCGCTCTACACCCAAGGCGTCGATGCGGGCTTCGCAGGCTGGCAGGAGTTTCGTTTCAAGATGAAAGCCAGCCGTGTTCCGTGGGCCACCACCGGTAGGTATCTCGAACCCCGTTTCCGCGAAGATGCGACCCAGCTCAACCGCGCGCTTCAGCCGCTTGACGAAAGCCGCTTTCTCGATCAGTTTGAAATCAGGTGGAACGGCCACAAAGCCGATCCGCAAAGCCCCCATCCAGTCGCGACCGCTATCAACAGTGCGATGGAGGCCGCCATGCCGGACGCCACGCCGAGGCGCTGTGTAGAGCTTCTTCAGACCGTCTTCGCTGCCTGTCGCAAGATGACGGTCTCGGAGACTTCTCGAAAAACGCTGCGCGGTGGACCGCGCTTCTTCCGTCCTCTGCCGATGGAAGACTGGTATGCACTGTTTGCCGGCTTCGATGTACCAGAATTCCGCATTGCCCGCGCGGTGGCTTCGATTGTCGGACAGCAAAAGCAAGCCGATGGCAAATATTCCGAAGTACTTCCGATGCTAGGCTCGCTGCTGCCGCTGAAGCTGGGGAAGAATGGTTGGTATCTTCCATCAGACGAGCGTTCGTACCAGGCCGTCTGGACTGGCACTGATGTCTGTCACGATCTGGCCGTCGTGCTGGCACGCCGCTATCTGGACTCGCTCACAGATGATCAACCCGCGCTCGTTTCGGGCTTCGGCGCGCCATTAGCCGATGTGCTCGCCTTCTCGCGCGGCGAACTCGATGACCACTTGATTGGGCGCTGGATCGAAGCGCTGAGTTTGATCGGCTGGAGGGAATCGACAAACGTGGACGAGCATCGGCCGGAACAGCAGGCTCATGTGGTCCCAATCGAATATGCCGCTCTGCGTGTTCTTTTGGAACTTGAATGCAAACAGCGGAAAACCGGAGACATCGCAAAGCGCCGTAGCCAGCAGTCTATCATTCTCCTTTGCCAGTGTTCTTCCTCAACTCTGCCGGTGGCAGTCAGCGAAGCTTTGCGCTGGATTTCAATTTGGGGCGTGCCGAATCCAGATCGAAGGTCGCGGTCTGAAAAAGAGAGACTCGCTGGACGCGACATCATTCGTATGTCTGCCAGCCGTTTTCATCCGACGGTCTCTTCGACGAGGCTCGCAGCGGCAGTGTGCATTCCGGTCCACTGGAGCGAACGGGACAGACTCTTTCGAGAAATCTCCCTTCCGCAAACCAACACTTAACTGAAAGGAGAAAGCGAGCAATCAACTATGGCGAACAGCAATGCAACTCCAACGACCTCAGCGCTTCCGTTCGAGTTTGGAGGATTCACTATCCCGGTGGGCTGCCGCCGTATCTTCATCACGGCGGAGCTGGAACCGTCCAACGGCGACCCGCGCATCCAACCCACAGGCTTCCCTGATGTCGGTCCCGTCCTTTATCCCGACCCCGCGGAGGAGAACGGCTCGATCTGTTTGATCGAGTCCGAGCCTTCAATGGCTAATCGCTTAGAGGAGGTGTGTTTCTCGAACAAGTATGAAGGCACACTGAAAGATGCGTTTGCGGGTCTGCCTTATCTGAGGGCTCAAACCAACAACGGTGTTCTCAGAACCACTTCGACACTCGATGGACATCGTTTCGCCTCCGACTTCCTTGCAAAGGGGAGAGCAAATTTCGGCAATGGTGAAAAGACACTTGCGCAATACATCCGAGAAACCCTCAGCATGGCTGCCGATGGGAAAACAATGCCCATCGCAAACGTGCCGAACATATTTCCGCTAGTGTGCGAACTGGATACCATGTCGCTTATTCATGGCTTCCAGGTGTCCAACGAGCAGATTTCCTTCGTTGGGCTGCGACTGCCACGCGCGCTGACCGCTTCATTCATTGGTTTCGGCTGCGAGCGTATCAGCGTGCCAGGGATTAAATTCAACGTCGGGCAGGTTGAAAGCGAATCAGGCCAAGCGATTTTCCAAAAGCAGCGCATCACCGCAAAGAAGATTGAAGCGCGCTTCTCGATTGACGTTGCGCTGCTGACTTCGTTGCGGCTCGACACTCTCCGGGCTAGTGCCACACCTGGGCAGCGGCAAGCTGCGCGTGCCCAGTTACTCCTTGCGATAGCATTGTGGAAGATTGCTGCTTTTCTTGATTTGTTGCGCGTCGAGTTAAGCCTTCGCACAGAGTGTAAGCTTCGCCTCAGCAACGGCGCCAAGCCGCGCGCGCGATTGGAGGGTGACAACACTCCCTCAGAGGTTGATTTCCCTTTCAGCACCATTGCGGCCAAATCCCTTGCGGGAGATGGCGGTGTCATCGTTCGTGCCCAACTTCCGCCCAATCGCTCGCCGCTTACGCTGCTATTCGCATGACAACGATCAAACTCACTTTCCCGTGGGGCCGCTACTATGCGCATCCGTGGGGCGTTAATCCAGGGCGCTTGCGAGAAGCTGAGTGGCCGCCAAGTCCGTGGCGATTGCTGCGGGCGCTCGTTTCCGCATGGTTCCGAGCGCATCCGGGGCAGACGCCCAGCGCAGTGTGCATTGAGCTGGTTGAACTGCTAGCCGCGGAGTTGCCGGCAATTGGCATGGGCAAGGTCAGCTTCGGATATACCGTCCACTGGCAACCCAACTATGGAACTGCAATGGAGGGAAAGCCGGAGGTTGTCAGAAGACGGAAGGAGAATGTGGAATACAAGAAGACTCGACACGAAAACCATTTTGTCGCCGTGTCCGGCCCGGTTTTCTTCCGCTGGACGAGCGTAAGCCTCACGGCTGATCGACAGACTCTGCTCCGAAGGCTGCTGGCAGAGATCACTTACTTTGGCCGCGCCGAATCAGTGTGCCACGCTGAAGTGTGCGAAACCGAACCGCCAGCAGAGACAGGCTGGTGTTGCCCGACAAGCAGCCGAAAAATTTCCGCGTCTTGCCGCGATGTCTTCTGCCCGATACCCGGTGATTTTCAGTTTGCCGACCTGTGGTCGCGGCGCGGCGACCCAGCCCGGAGCGACCTTCACAACGCTCCACCTCATTTTGTGGACAGGCTTCTTTCCACGGAAATCAAGGCCGATGGCGGCAATTGGTTTTCCTACCAGATGCCTCAAGGCTGGCCTGCCAAATGGATAATCACAATTCCCAAGTCCACTAGGAAGCCGCGCGTCCTAAACCAACAGCCGGTCGCTCGGACGCTGCGGTTCTCTCTGCAATGCCGGATTCCGATTCCGCTGAAATTCACGGTGGATATCGCCGAGCGATTCCGCAAATCCTCCATCAAACGCTTCAAGGAAACGCACGGAGACGAGGCGCACAGCTTTGCGCTCTCCGGCCATCCACCGTCGCCGCCATACGTGACCGGCGATCATCAGCACGTCCACTTTCTGCCGTTATCGCGACAATTGGACCGCCGTGGCCTCATCGAGGATATCCACGTTTGGGCGCCCTGCGGCTTCACGCAAGGTGAGGTCGAAGCCCTGATGCGTGTGAAAACGGTCCATTGGGGAGCCGCGGACTATCCCATACGCCCAGTGCTATTAGAAATCTCCAACCGCTGCCCTGACTTTCTCACGGCGGGACCTGCGAAGATTTGGAATTCTCTCACGCCATTTGTCCCGCCGCGCCACTTCTACCGCGGCAATTTGCAAGCCGCAAAGCTCAAGGAGAAGGACGCGCCCGAGCATCAGCTCGCTGAAATGCTGCGGTTGGCGGGGGTGGACCCAAGCCGATCCGTTGTGATTCGTCGGCTCACAACGAATGGCAGTGCGCAATCCACAAACCCGCCTCAAGCCGGGTGGGATATCGTGCGCACGCCAGCAGACGGCGAAGCTTTTGCCGGCGGTATCTCCACAATGGTCCACGCTAACGGCAAAGGCTCCGAGCGCAGGATTGGCTTCTTTTTTCAAATCGAATTCGATCAGCCTGTCGTGATTCCCCGCCCCCTCGGCAATTCCGCTCACTTCGGGATGGGTGTTTTTGTCCCGGACAGTTCGACGGCTAAAGACCAGCCAGGGTGATACGCAGATGCGCACTTCATATCTGGTTTGCTATGACATTTGTGATGACAAGCGGCTTCGCAAGGTGCACAAGGTGATGCGCGGCTTTGGCGATCACTTGCAGTATTCAGTCTTCGAATGCCAGCTCACGGCGATGGACCTTGTTCGGTGCCGCAGCCAGCTTTCAGAAATCATTCACCACGGGCAGGACCAGGTGCTCTTTGTTGACCTTGGGCCAGCTGAGGGACGCGGCGATAGGGTGATCACGGCGCTCGGCAAAGCCTATTCCGCAATCGACGCGCCTTGCATTGTCGTTTAGCTTGAGGGTGAACGCGAGAACCTATGGGAGCCTTGCCCAACAACGCGCTTCCGGCGAAGGGCGCCAATCTTGATGGCGCTAAGCCCACTGTGCGAGATCGTCTGCCGGACTATCTTCCTGCGCGGATGGTCAACGAATTCGTCTATTGCCCCCGCCTGTTCTTTTACGAATGGGTGGAAGGTCTATTTAAGGAAAGCGTCGATACAGTCGAAGGAAAAGCCCAGCACGAGCGCGTAGATGCGAAAACGACCGAACTGCCAAAACCCGAAGAGGGCAAAGGCGAGCAGATTCATTCCCGATCTGTAACTCTGTCGAGCGAGCAGCATCGTGTCATCGCAAAGATGGACCTAGTCGAAGCTGCCGGCGGCCTCGTTACGCCAGTCGACTACAAGCACAGCGCTCCGCGAGAGACCGAAAATGGTGTGGAACTGTGGCCCACGGATCGCATTCAGTTGGGCGTTCAGGGACTTATTCTCCGCGAGAATGGCTACCGATCCAAAGAAGGCATTGTCTACTACCAAAAGACTCGTCAGCGAGTCCGCGTCGAGTTCGACGAAGAACTGATGGGCGAAACGCAGCGTGCAGTTGTGGCGGCCTGGGAACTCGCCCGTTACGGAACGATTCCGGCGCCCCTGGTAGACTCGCCGAAGTGTCCGGGCTGTTCCCTGGTGACCATTTGCCTTCCTGACGAAACGAATTTGCTGCGGCTCGCGCCGGAACTCGCACCGCGTCCAGCCGTTCAGCTGGCGCTCTTTGCTGCCAACAACGGTCACGCGAGCGACTTACCAGCGGAACCAGAACCCAGGCAATTGATCGCGCCGCGCGACGACTTGCGCCCCCTTTATCTGAACACGCAGGGCGCGCGCGTTGGAAAGAGCGGCGAGGTCTTGCAGATTCGAGACAGGGACGACAACAAACAGGAAGTCCGTTTGCGCGAGACTTGCCAGCTCAACGTCATGGGCAACGTCCAGCTCTCAACGCAAGCTGTCCAGGGCTTGTGCGAGGCAGGCATCCCGATCTGCTACTTCTCCCAGGGCGGCTGGTTTTACGGCATCACTACTGGACTCAATTCCAAGAATATCTTCCTGCGGCGAACTCAGTTTCGTCTGGCAGAAGAGGAATGGTTTGCGCTTTCGTTGGCACGCCAACTCGTAGCGGGCAAGATTCGCAATCAGCGCACGATGCTCCAGCGCAATCATATCGAGCCTCAGTCCGACGATCTTGCCGCGCTCAAGCGCATGGCGGAAATGGCAGAACGGGCGCAAAGCATGGATGAACTGCTGGGGATCGAGGGAAATGGCGCGCGTGTTTACTTTCAAAACTTTGCAGGCATGATCAAAGTCAACGATGATGATGGGGACAGGTCTCAATTCCGCTTTGATTTTGCGGGAAGAAACCGGCGGCCACCCCGAGATGCTGTCAACGCGCTGCTGTCCCTCGCCTACAGCCTGTTGGTCAAGGATTTGACGATTGCATGCTACGCGGTCGGCTTTGATCCGTACCTAGGCTACTATCACCAGCCGCGTTTCGGACGGCCAGCGCTGGCTCTTGATCTGATGGAGCCGTTCCGACCCCTGATAGCGGACTCCGCAGTGCTAGCGGCCATCAATACGCGCATGGTGACGCCGAAAGATTTCGTCCAAGCAGGTCCGGCCGTGGCGTTGACATCTGCCGGACGTAAGGCCTTCTTCAGGTCCTATGAACTTCGGATGGACTCGCTTGTAACAAATCCCCTTTTTGAATACCGTGTTAGTTATCGCCGTCTGCTGGAGATCCAAGCCAGATTCCTTGCTCGCGTGCTGGAAGGCGAGATCGGGGAATACCCAGTCTTCGTGACCCGCTAGCGCAAAGGGATGGCGATCATGAGAGGACGACATCCAATTAAACCCAAAACAAGGCGCGAGTGGTCACGTGAAGGCAACTTCTCGGCAGCCGCTCGAAGACCGGAAGCCTTGGGCGGCACTAGATTTGTGACCAACTATGTTCAGGGAAGAAGAAAGACTCATAGCGGGTGACGGGATCACTCGCGTCGTTGGCCGTAGTTCTTTGACAATTAAAGGGTTCCGTCAGCGGCTCTTTCCACGCTCAGCTGAGCGTGGCCCCATTGAAGCTCTGTGGCTTTTGTCGCAGTTACTTCCCGGGTGTCACCTTTCCACGCTCAGCTGAGCGTGGCCCCATTGAAGCCGGCACTTTATCCTCCAAAGGACCCAACCAGCTGGTCGGCTTTCCACGCTCAGCTGAGCGTGGCCCCATTGAAGCTAGACTCCGCGCGTTGTGCCACCCGTTCCGTCTCTACTTTCCACGCTCAGCTGAGCGTGGCCCCATTGAAGCACGGTAAATCTGCCGGATACGGTGCCGACCGGAAATCTTTCCACGCTCAGCTGAGCGTGGCCCCATTGAAGCTTTGGAACCCAAGGCGATCCGAGCCGCACATACACCCTTTCCACGCTCAGCTGAGCGTGGCCCCATTGAAGCGCTTTCCCCACCGCCACCACCGAATCCGGAGCAGGCTTTCCACGCTCAGCTGAGCGTGGCCCCATTGAAGCATACCCGGACCGATGATGTTAAGCCGCGGGCTACATCTTTCCACGCTCAGCTGAGCGTGGCCCCATTGAAGCCTTACCGTCAGCGCCAGCAAGCGTTACGCACCAACCAGCTTTCCACGCTCAGCTGAGCGTGGCCCCATTGAAGCCCGGATGCTCGACCGCCGTCCAGGCGGTGATGCCGTCCTTTCCACGCTCAGCTGAGCGTGGCCCCATTGAAGCCGGTATATCCTGACGCGCTCCCGGCAAATCTCGGCATCTTTCCACGCTCAGCTGAGCGTGGCCCCATTGAAGCTTGCTGTGGCCGTGACGTATTCGACGGGCAGCGGCTCCTTTCCACGCTCAGCTGAGCGTGGCCCCATTGTGGCCCCATTGAAGCGGCTAAATCGACGCCCGGTCGCGACGCCAAGGACCGGCGTTTGACCATACCAGACTGAAGCTCTCGGATGTACGAACTGCCTGCAACGGTGCGGCAAGGAATTTGACGAGGTCGGTGGCCACGGTCTGAAGCGTACCTTGGTCCTGGTCAAGACCGCTCTTTTTGAGAAAGGCTTGCCACTGTCGAGCTTTCTGCGTATCGCGCGAGAATTCGGTCGTTAGGGCCAAGGGGATGCCTGCTGGCACTTCAGTTCCTCTTCGCGTGAACGTTGACTTGATTGCCTCGACCAATAGTCCGCCGTCAAAGTCGAAGTCCTGCGATAGCTTCCACAGGTCATAGAAGTCCTTCATCCTGGTGTTGGCCATCCCCAATTTCACGAGAGCTTCGAGTTTTTCCGCGACGACTGCTTCTCGTGGGTATGCTCGTAGGCGCGGGCTCGGAAAATTCAGTAGCGCCGGGTATTGAATCTCTTTTGGCGGTGGCACGATCACGTCGCCGAAGCCTATATCAACCTGCATGTGAATTCTGGCGCGCTCCAGCCGAGCCACAAGGTTGACGCGGAGGCCCTCGTATTCTTGCTCTTCCTTGATCCTCGCGACTCGGAGGGACCTAGGGTCGAAAACCAATCCATCGTCCTCAACGGCTTGACTCATGATTTCACCGAATAAACGTTTGATTCGCGCGCTGCTATTCTCGCCCTGCCCTTCGAGGTCAAGATCGCGAGTTGGGCGATACGGGCGATGCGTCCACAATTCGAAGAGTAGCGCACCTTTCAGAATGAATTGATCCCGATATTGTGACTGTGCCAGACGATACAGAAAGCGCTCCAGGCCGTACCGCGTCAGAACCAGGCCAGAGTCCTCGCGTCTTTCTTGGGCGAGATTAAAGAGCCGTTGACGAACCGAGGCAGCAAGATTTCTGGGTTTCTCCCGGCTCACGAAAGCGACTCCAGATATGGGCGCATTACATTCGCAACGCGACATACTTTGGCGGCTTGCCAGAGTTCATCCGAAGTCGCTCGGCGCTTGCGTCTGCATTCGCGAAGAGCTTCAAGTGCAACGTCGAGCCCAATCTTGTTTCGATATCTGAAGCAATCAGCCACTGTTTTTGCCGGGGAGAAGATGCGGACACTGACGCCATCGATGCGGTGTTCTTGAACTCCGTAGGCGAGCATTTTTTGTGAGAATCGAACTATGCGCAGCGGCGGACTGTCGGTTTTGGGAAGTCGAGCCTTGTCACTGATTGCGAGCCACACTTGGAAAGGTGACTGCGTAGTGAGGTCGTGAAACCGAAGCGCCGATAGCAGACAAACGATCCCGTGAGGTACACGCTTGGAGGCTTGTGCAAGACTGTGATGTTGAGTTGGGCGCGAACCGCGAGCGATGTAGAGGCCACGTCCCACTCGCATGACGAGGCCTTTGTCAGCGGCCATGCGAAGATACAGCCTAGGAATACCCTGCGATTGAAGGTCTCGTGGCCGGAGTATTCCCGCTTTCTTGACGACTCTTACCACGTCGGCGATACGGTCATGAGACATGAGTTTTACTAAACGTCGGAAATTATATACAACTACCGACATATTGTAAAGACTGGCCCAGCGGATGCCGGCGAACTGTAATCTGCGTACTTTCGCTAGGCGACCGAACGAGTTGCGGTCATGATAAAGTTCTGGGTATGAACATGGACACGGCCCTCAAAATGCTCCGACCGTCGCAAGCGTGGGAAGAGGTCGAAAGAAGGTCTCTTGCGATTGGAGTTGCAGGATTTGTCTTTGTCGGAGCCTTACAGGCTGCCGGAGCCGTACCGGCAATTTACCGGCAGACTTTAGCGCCTGTGTCGGGCTCGGTGGCGGCCTTCCTTACAGCTTGACCCTGTCAGCCCATGTGGAACAGGTCGCCAAAGACGTACTCACTGTTCGTCGCTTACTAGGAACACTTGATGGGCCAAGGCAAATTGCTCCGCATTGTCCGAATAACCGTTGGCGGCAAACATTTGCGGCGTGATAATTGAAGCGTTGCACCCGAACCTCGCGACCTCCACTAACTCGTCGGGCCAAGAAGTTCTGATTGATGTCGAACAGAGTGCCGACAACAGAGCGGACCGTGGCCAAGCCTACTGGACTCGTTTCACACTTGGCTTCCACCATCAGCCTGATCGGATAAATAAAGGCATGCGAATGAACCGGGCTCACGAGCGCGTCAATTTGGTGGTGGCTCCCTCTACCCTCTACTTCCAACCCTGCGCGTCCATTTCGCGTCCCTTCCTCGCCAGCCTTGATGCTTCGATACCCTGACCGGTCAAGAAGCAGGAGCACGATCTCCTCTAACAGTGCTCCTCGGATTTGGTTGATGGAAGCCATTTCGAGCAGCCCATGCTTCAGCGAAAGCTATCTATACTACCTGCCGAGGAAACGTTCCAGAAACGAGTGATTCTGGAACAGGGAATCCTGCCGCTTTTCTTGGCCTGAATTCAGTGGTTTGCGAAAGCCACTTTGAAAGGGTTTTTGGAACGCTCAGAATGACGAGGAATCAGCGCCTCAATCCGCGAAAAACAGGACCGAAAACGACCTAGCGTGACGGTCATCCAGGCCAGAGGATTCTCAACCGCAGGTTTGGCGGTAACAGTGAGCAAAGAGGGTGAACACAGAAATGCACACAGTGTTCACCCGCGAAGATAGTCGTTCCGTTCACCTAATTCGCCGCAGTAACGCCTCGCGGAGGAAGACTCTGCGGAGATTAGCTCTGAAAAAAGACCGCGGACGAAAACCTTGATTTGGGCGGGAGCGACCCGGGTGTTTGTGCGGTTTTGCCGCCCAAAAGTGCTCACTGGGTCGCTCCCGCCCAACTTTTCCTTGGACGAGCCAGTGTTTCCGTCCGCGCTTCGGAAGGGAGAAAACGAAACACAAAATATTTCTGAACTCGGGTGCGTACTTTTTCTTTGAGGACTTTTCCCGATTTCGTGCCCATTAGTAAAGATAGAGGGGGTTGCGTCAAGCCTCGTGGGGTGAGTCCTGCTTCGCAAAAACAAGGAGTTTCAGGAATTCCTCGCAAGGTATAGAAGCTCCGAGTCAGGAGACCACAGCAAGGAAAGCCCCAGGACATCGCAAGGGTAGTTGCCCTTTTTCAATCGTGAACGTGCTCCTGAGCCGCGCGATAAACGATGCCGACGCCAACACCCAATTCGCTTGCTATAGCACGCCAGGACGCGCCCTCGCTTCGGCGGCGGCCAATCGTAGCGGCATCCACGGCTGTTCGCGGCCGTCCGAGTGTTTTGCCTTTGGCACGGGCGTTACGCAAGCCGGCGCGCACTCTTTCAGCGATCAACGACCGCTCTAGCTCGGCGACGGCACCTAAGACGGTGAAGATCATCTTTCCGGTGGGCGTGGTCGTGTCCATCTGTTCGCTGAGGCTTACGAATCCGATACCGAGTGCATTGAAGGTTTCGAGTGCCCGGAGCAAATGCGAGACGGAACGAGCGAAGCGGTCGAACTTCCAAACGAGAACCAGATCGAATTTTCGCCTGTGGGCGTCGGCTATGAGACGGTTTAATTCGGGCCGCGAGTCTTTCGCTCCGCTAACGCCTACATCGAGATATTGCTCCGCGAGACGCCAACCGCGAGCCTGAGCGAATTCTTCAAGCTCTCGCGTCTGTAGCTTCACATCCTGTCCGTGGTTTGTGGTGCTGACCCGGGCGTAGATGGCTGCCCTAGCTGATTGCTGTAGAATTTCTGAAGCCACGTTGCACCTCCGTTGTGCAATTGGGTTAGGGGCGTGCCGGTGTTAGCGCACCGGCGCCTCCCGCTTTCTTGCTACTTTTTCGCTCTTGGCTTGCGCCCTCTCCCCTTGCGGTACGATTGCTTCTTGTAACGCCGAACTCGTTCCAAGTCGTCTTCGGTCCACAATCGCACCACCACACCGCCAACACGGATCTTGCGTGGAGCCGAAATCCTGCGTTGCGAAATCCATCGCTGCAAGGTGATGTGATGGATGCCGCACTTCCGAGCTGCTTCGGGCGTCGAGTAGCTTTTCATTGCTAACTACCATTAGCATATTTAGGTTGACCGGTCAAGACCTAGAGTGGCATCCTTTGGCGGTGGCGTTAGTCAAACGACAGAAAAAGCCGAAACTACCCCCTCAATTGCCGGCACGCCAGGTGATCTGCAGGAACTGTGGCGCTCCGTTGTTTGTCGATGACTCGCCGGGCGGCGAGATTCCCCCATATTGCTGCCTTGCGTGCAAGTCTTCTTGGCCGCCGAGTCGGGAAGAAAGCGAATCACGAGCAAAGCGCCAAGCGGAACATTCTTTGCGAATGCAAGAACGAAGCAGAGAGGTTCGGGTTCGATTAGAGCGTGGTCTGCCCGTCATTTGGGTTCCCACGATGAAGCTGACAGCAAATCAAAAGCGTAAGATCAAAATCCAGGCTCGGATGGATGAAATACTCGCCAAGCCTCCCGACAAGCTCAGCAAGGGCGAATGGAAATGGCTGGCGAAGGTCTGGCAGTTTCTGACCCGTGGCAGCAGGAGTGGTCGTAAGAAGAAATCGCGATACGACGAGTGGCGGATAAAAGAAGCGCGCGCGAACCTGCATGGGTTCCGCCGTCCAACGCTTCGGGAACTGGCCGGAAAGAGTCTCCCCGAGTCCCGCGATCCGTCAGCTTCCACTGCGTTCAAAGACGAGATGGACCGACTGCGAGATGCATTCAAAAAAGCCAGAAAACGCCGCCAACTACCTTTTCCACCAACGAGATAGCGCTACTCGAATTTCGTCCCCTTCTGCCGAAGACAAATTCCTATTAGCCTCCATATCGTCGGACGAAAGCGCTGTCGGTGGAGGGAAAAGTGAGTGACCGGGCCTTATTGAGACGGAAGGCGTGCTTGACGCAACTCCAGCTTGCGCGAAAGGCTGGAATTTCAGCTCCTCGGTTGTGCCAGTGGGAACGGGGTGAAATTGAACTTCATCCCGACCAAATCGCGCGCATCGCGGAGGTTCTATATGGATATCTCAAGTCTCCGCAGATTTTTGACGGCGCGATGGCACTGGCAAGAACTCTCGCTCCATTAGCGTTTGGAAACGAGGCCAACCGATGAACGCGTCTGAGATTCTTGACCGCCTTCAGCAAGTGCGTCCATCCCGCGATGGCTGGATTGCCCGTTGTCCGTCACATCAGGACCGCAATCCTTCTCTTTCCGTTCGCGAACGCGAGGGGAAACTCTTGCTTCACTGTTTCGCGGGATGCACGGTTGAAGTTATTTGCGCCGCACTGAAAATCAGAGTGTCCGACCTCTTCGCCGAGAATGGCACGGTTGAACCCAAGCCGCGAATGGTGCGGGAGGCTGAGCGGCAAATCGCAGACCTTCGAAGCCGTCTAACGCCGCGCGAACGAGTCCTATCGGTCACGGTTGTCTATTGCGAACGCGAGAATCTTGATGCGGGCATCGCTCGCGCCCTCGCTCTAGCAGTCGAAGGTGAGTTAGTCCAAGCGGTCCTGGCGGACGCCCAATGACCATCGCGCGGATCGAGCGCGTCACGAAACGGGGTCCCGAGACTGTGTATGACGCGGATACACCGCAGCAAGCAAAGCCCTTTACGAGGCCGACGAATGAACGGCCCGGTGCGACAGCAGAAGCAGTCCCGCAGTGGCCACAATCCCTTGCTCGGGAAGCCTTCCACGGGTTGGCGGGTAAGATCGTGCGCGCAATCGAACCTCACAGTGAAAGCGATCCTGCCGGTGTTCTCCTTCAGTTTTTGACGGTGTTCGGAAACGTGATCGGCGGGAATTCGCATTTCCGCGTGGAGGCCGACAGGCATCGCGGAAATCTCTTTGTCGTTTTGGTCGGTGTATCTGCCGTCGCACGGAAAGGAACGTCGCTCGGCCACATCAAGCGCATATACCAGTCGGCCGACGCTGAGTGGGCGGCGAGCCGTGTGCTTTCCGGGTTGTCTTCTGGCGAAGGGTTGATTTGGTCGGTCCGCGATCCTATCGAAAAGCGCGAAGGTGTCCGTGAGAAAGGCCGGACGGTACGCTACGAGACAGTGACCGCGGATGACGGCGTGATGGACAAGCGCGCGCTGATAGTCGAGGCCGAATTTTCTTCGCCCCTTCGCGTGATGGCTCGTGAGGGAAACACCTTGAGCGCGGTTATTCGCGATGCCTGGGACACTGGCGACCTTCGCACTTTGACGAAGAATTCTCCAGCACGCGCTACCGGCGCACACATCTCGATTATCGGTCATGTGACGCGGGAAGAGTTGCTTCGTTACATGACTTCAACCGAAATGGGCAACGGATTCGCGAACAGATTCCTGTGGGGATGCGTGCGGCGCAGCAAGGTTCTGCCAGACGGCGGAAACTTTCGCATTGAGGATCATGGCGCACTTCTGCGCGGCCTCACGGATTCCATCCAGTTCGCGCGCGAGGCGGGAGAAGTCTCGCGGGACGCCGACGCCGCCAAAATCTGGTACGCCGTGTACGAGAAGCTTTCCGAGGGGCGCCCCGGACTCTTAGGCTCTGTTGTTAGCCGAGCACCCGCCCAAGTCGTGCGCTTATCGCTTCTCTTTGCTCTTCTGGACCGCTCCGCAGTCATACGCGAGTCGCACCTTTTGGCTGCTCTCGCGGTGTGGGACTACTGCGAAGCGTCGGCTCGCTTCATTTTCGGAGACTCTCTCGGCTACCCGGACGCCGACCGCATCTTGGCAGAGCTTCGCAGGAGTCCCGAGGGCCTGACGCGAACTGAGATCCGCGACCTATTCGGACGGAACCGGACTGAGGCCGAGATTGCCGCCGCGCTGCGCTGCCTGACCGAAAGAAGCCTTGCGGTCTGCGGCACACGGGAAACCGGCGGCCGATCAGCCGAAGTGTGGAAGCTCGCAGAAGGCAGGGCCGAAACGACGGATACGACAAAAGGGTGTCCCGAGCGGGATTCCGGTCCTAATGTCGTTTCGGTCGTAGGGTGAGAATGCGATGAGCTACCTGGAATTGGCCCGCAAGGCTTCGACGGGTAGGCAGGCGGCAGATAAGCATGAATCTGATTGCAGCCCTGCCATCCGCCCGACCTCGTCCTTCCCTGACCGCGACGGCTTCCAACCGGAAGTCAGGATTTCTAATGCCGACACCCCTACGTGCAATCCGCACGCTGAGCGGCAAGAGACCACAGATATCGTCGCTGGCGCGAGCCTACCACGTGGAATCCGGCTGATCCATTGGCAGCCGAAACAGCCGCCCGTGATGATCGAGTCGTACGCGGTTGTGACAGACGTTCAGAAGTTCATCGCAGCCCAACTTCGGGAGCTTGACGCTCGGCTCCATGCGCCGGTCCAGATCCGTGGCGGGTTTGGAATCTTCACGATCCTCGATTGGTTGGCGCAGTGTGGCGTGGAGCTTGAGATCGTCCACCCGCACAAAAACTCGGTCATACCTGAAACGCAAAAGTGACGCCCTGCCGGAGAACACCTCGATAGCGCTATGGCAGTGACGGTCCAAATCGGATTCCCCACGACGGCAAATTCGTTGCTTCCCTCCCCCGAGCCGTGTACCGTTGCGCCGAGGCCCGCCGAGTCAGCGAGCAAGGAGCACCGCTCGATGGCAAGGCGGAGGTACCAGACAGGAAGAGTCTTTGTCCGTGGCAAGAAGAATCCGGTTTGGGTAGGTCGATATAGAGACGATGCAATTCAGCCGGACGGAAAGACGAGGCGTATAGAACGCAGCGTCATTCTCGGCAAGGTGAGTGAGCTCAAGACACGCAAGAGCGCACAGCGAGCTTTCGAACCTTTTTTGGCCCGCGTTAATTCTGTTGATTATCGGCCGGCCAAGTTCGGCAAGCTCGGCGAGTTTTCGCAGACGTGGGAGCGAGAAGTGCTCCAACACCATAAACCCTCAAGTGTAAGGGCAGCGCAATCACATCTGCGAACCTACATCCGCCCCTGGCTTGGAGAGATACGACTCGAAGAGCTGACGGCGCAAGCGCAACAAAATTTCGTTACACGTCTTTCACAGCGCGTTTCGCGGAAGACTGTTCTGAACGTTTTGACCACGCTTGGGTCGATCCTTCGGACCGCAAAATCGTGGGGTTATTGCTGCCACACAATCAATTGGGGCGATCTGACACTTCCAGCCGATGAGGTTCGGAAGCCGAGTCGCTTCTTCACGGCGGACGAGGCCCGGCGCATTCTTGCAATCGCGTCGGAGCCATACCGCACAATTTTTGCGATCTCAGCCATGACAGGCCTTCGCGCTGGAGAGGTGTCAGCACTTCAGCGTGACGACCTAGACTTTGAGCGTGGGTTGGTTCACGTCCGGCGCTCAGCATGGTATGGTCAGGTACAAAGCGTCAAAACAAAAACAAGCCGGGCGTCCGTTGCGATGCCAGTTGCTCTCGTAGAAATCCTGCGACAGTACCTCGCGTCCTGGAAGCTCAACCCCGAGGGCTTCCTGTTTCTCAATCGTAATGGACGACCATATTCGTCAAACAAGATTGTTCAGTACGGCCTCTGGCCCGTACTCGACAAACTGCGCATCCCACGCGCGGGAATGCACGCTTTCCGGCATTGTCACGCGAGCTTGCTCATCGACGTGGGCGCAAATCCGAAGGTCGCGCAACAGCAGATGCGACACTCGGACGCGCGGACCACGTTAGAGGCTTACGCGCACGTCATCGGGAACGCGCAGCGGGAAGCCGTCGAACGAGTGGGCGAGATGCTTCGCCCGGACGCGAAATTCTGCGCCCAAGTGCGCCCAAATTGAGGGATTGCCGGTGAGTCTTTTCAGCAACTTGCGGAACAGCGGACTTGATTTCGATTCCCATCGCCCGCTCCAGCAACTCGAGAAGTAAAGCACTTACGATTCCTCTGACTCCAAAATCAGCTGTTTGACTCCAATTGGACTTCGTGTATGTGCTGTTTGATCAGATCGGCCAGGCCGTTAACCGCGGATCGCTGCGTATCTCCGACAACCCGACTGTAGTGCTCCAGCGTCACCCGCGCGTCGCTGTGCCGGAGTTGCCGTTGCACCATGCCCGGAGATGCACCCGATTGCAATAACTCGCTGCCATGTGCCCGGCGAAATGCGTGTAATCCCGTCCGTGGAATTCCCGCCGCATTCTGCGCCGGCCACAGTCCGTATTCTTTCACTTTCCCGAGCGAGTACGGGTTCCCGTTCCGGTTCGTGAATAGGACCACCCCTACCCCCAGAGCCCCCCACACCGCCCTCAATGCCGCTAAAGTCGATGATGAAACGTGCCGGAACTACGGGCCGGCTCTAATCGGGCGTGATCAAAGTGTTCCGCGCAATCCAAGCAAAGTTGGACTGCGCAGAACCCGAACGAACCATGGCCGATTCTACGAACCTGATTTGATTGTGATTTTCTCCACGTCCCATTCGGAGCAGGACCCTCGGTAGAGGACATTGTCGCCTTCGGCGTGGAGCGAGTGAATGATGCAGCCGGTCTGTCCCATTCCGAGGCCGGTCTGAGCCCAGCCGAGCAGCTTGCCGTTGTGGTCAAGTTGGTAGATCTTGCCTGTGCCGTCTCCGCTGTAAATGTATTTGGGGGTGACTTGAACGCTCCAGGGCATGGCCACGCCGGTGATGGTCTTCTTGTAGTTGAGATTTGTGTCGTAAACTTGAATCCGCAGGTTGCCGCGATCGGCGACGTACACCAGGCCTGTTTCTTTATCCACGGCGATTCCGTGCGGCGTGTTGAACTGGTCCTGGCCATTGCCGTAGGTTCCGACAGCTTTGAGCCACACTCCATCCTTGCTGATCTTCACAATGCGCGAATTGCCGTAGCCGTCGCTCACGTACATGTTGTCCTCAGCGTCCCAGGCAATGTCGGTTTCGCGGTTGAAAGTACCCATGTTCCCCACCGGGTGCCGGTCGGTGATTTTTTCATCGCGCTCGACAAAGCGCTCGAGGTAATCGATGGCTTCGGGCTTGCGTCCCAGGGTCATCTTCACGTTGCCATTGGGATCGAACTTCACGATCATGCCTGAGCCTTCGTCAACCATCCAGACGTTGTCGTACTTGTCCACCCGCACGGCATGCGCAAACGAAGCGGCGTAATTGTCTGGACCCCACAACTTTACAAACTTCAGGTTTTGATCGAATTCAAACAACTCTGCGGCCGTGCCACCGCGCGCGCTGCCCCCTGTACCTGTCCGCGAATAAACAAACAGGTGACCTTTGGAGTTCTTCGCAACTCCTTCGGTCTCGCCGACGGTATGACCCGGACTAACGAGGGTGAGATGCTCCTCGGTAATGTTCAACTGAGGAACGGTTTTTTCCAGTGCAAGCTGTTTTTCTCGAGCGGCCTGTGCTTCCGGGCTATTTCCGAATTGCGCTTGCACGCGCACCACGCCCGCACCAAGCACGCCAAGCAATAACAAAGAACACAACAGTACAGAACGCTTCATCTTCGCCCCTCCTTGGAAATGCATATCGGACGTGCCAAATTGCAATATGCTTCGTCCCGAAGTTCCGCGATACTTCCAATCCGGCATACCGGCTGCAGGGAAAGGAGCCAGGCAGGGAAATCCCTCGGCTCCATTCCCTCGGATTTTCACCAGATCAGCTTCAACGCAAACTGAATCTGCCGTTCGGGAGCTGACGGCAGTGTCGTGGTCAGAACGCCGAAATTCGGAGGTGTTCTACCCGTCGAGTCAAGCGCTTCAAGGTTGCTCGCGTCCGGCGGTGCAAAGTTCGCGCGATTCAGCACGTTGAAGAACTCAGCTCGAAATTGGACATCGAACGATTCCGAAATTTTTCTGACGTAGGTATCCTTCACGGCCGAGAAGTCCAGATTCAGCAATCCTGGGCCAATCACCGTGTTGCGACCGAGATTGCCGAGCAAGTTGAAGCAGGTGAGCGGTGGAAGTCCGGCTGCCGCCAGAGATTCCGGTCCTTTGGGGCCAATGGGCGGATTCGGATCACATCCAAACGGAGGTGCTGCATTAAAAAACGCAGCGCTCGGCGCGACGGCATTGATGAAGCAATTCGGATTAATGTATTGCAGCGCTCCGTGCCGTCCCGATGACGTATTGGTTACGCCGCAGCCGGAAACATAATCCGGAATGGCCATCGGTTCGCCGTTGAGCTGTCCCATGGGATCTCCCTCGATACCATCGAGCACCCACAGAGGCGTCCCATCGCTTGCTTCGAAAATGCCCCCGAGTCCCCAGCCTTTGGCGATCCACGTGAGCGGGCCAGCCAATGCACCCGTTGGAATCTGCCATAAACCGTTAATGACCAGGTTGCGGGCGACACTAAAATCCGACGGCCCTTTGGTGATGCTCTGGTCCCACCATGGGATTGTCGGCGTAATGTTATTGGAGTAGTTGTCTCCGGCAAAGCTGCTGGAAGAGGTATCAATAGATCTGGCCCAGGTAAACGATCCTCCCAACTGGAAGCCGTGAGACAGGCGCTTATCCACGCCGATCTGCAGCGAGTTATACCAGGAAGCGGCATCGAAAGTAGTCGACTGGATTAACGCAGTTTGCGGGTTAATCAGTAAGCCGGGAACGATGCCGGTGGGATCTGTACTGAAGGTGGCGGGAAGCCCTAGGGCGACATCCGTCAGTCCGCACACAGGGGAGCCCGGCGCCTTTGCCGTCAGGCATCCGCTGCCGATGGGATTCGGAAATAGCCAGCCGGCCGAAGTCCTATAAGGCATAACTGTATTGAGTTCGTCGGTTTGGAAGGGGTTGTGATAGCCGCGCGAACCGGCGTAGGCCAGCGTCACGGAAGTGCTCCGTGTGATCTCCCTCTGAACGTTCAGATTCCACTGTGTGACGTAATTGCGCTTCGGGTCGGGAGTGTTGTAGCCCCACCTTCCGGTAGCCTTCGGCGACTTGCCGATAGCGAGTGCGGCAAATCCGAATGGATAGGTCCCCTGACCGGGATTGCTCAAATCAACTTCAGTCCCGTTAGGAGAGACTTGCAGTGAATTGAGCGCGAACATGTACGGCAACGGCAGAACGTCAAACAGCCCGATCCCGCCGCGAATCGAAGTCTTGCCTGTGTGAAATGGGTCCCAGGCAAAACCGATTCGAGGTTCAAAGTTCTTGGCAGTTGGGTTGCTTTGAAACGTTTGGTGGTAGAACCCCGGACACACCGCCAGACCCTGCGCATCGGCGACGCAGGTTGTGCCGGGATTTTGCCAGATATTCTCCAGCTGATTGATTTTGTCCTGCGTCTCGGTCGGGATGGTTCCTATTTCGTAGCGCAACCCAAGGTTTAGCGTCAGATTAGAAAGCACTTTCCAATCGTCCTGCACGTACCCGGCATAAATCGACTCGCGGTAGTGGTGCACGGTGTTCCCAGGCGTAAAAGGCGGAATCTGCGGCATTCGCACCTTGCTTGGTATGTTTTCGAGGAAGTTCTGAATTGAAGAAAACGAGGCGCTGCCACCGCATCCGGCCGGCCCGTTTAGCCAATTGTCGTGATGATCGAGATACATGAAGCCGAACTTCAAGCTGTGGGTGCGTATGGTGCGCGCGACATCGTCGAACACCTCGACAATCCCAGTTCTCGCACTGAACCCGGAAGCGCCGGTAAAACCACCGAAACTGGTTGCCGTCGCGCTATTCACCGATAACCCGCCTGAACCTACGCTGACACCCGGCGCCGTACAGCCGGGCAGCATGCCTATGCTTTTGTCAGTGGCCAAAGGGTTCGAGGTCGAAATCGCCGGGCTCAGCAAGTCTGACCTGCTGTATCCCAATCGCAAGGTATTGACCATTGATGCGCTGAAGATGTGGTTCTCCTCCAGCGTATAGGCGTAATGAGGAACCTGGAAGCCGCTAATTGCCTGGTTGAACCTATCCGGTTTATCCCAAGTGGAAGGCTCGCGATACCAACTCGCGTCCAGGCTGTCTTTATCCGAAATCCTGACGTCGCCGCGAACCGTGCCATAGTTCGCCGTGACTTTTTGTATGCCGTCGGTTGCATACGGGCCGATATTGAAATCCGGTCCCAGCAGCGCGCCATTTGGGAGCGGCTCAAGGCCGCCCGCAGGGCTTCCCGCGGGATTTATGATCTTTTCGATGTTGTTATCAACGCATACCGACGCCCTTCCAGGAGCTAGATTCGTCATGTTAGGGGAGGGGCAGGGGCCCGTAAGCACGGGATTCGTCGGCACGGTGCCAGGCGCATTGCCATTTGCATCGTTGATGATCCCCAGTCGTGCATTTGCCGAGAGGCTCTGAGCCAGTTGGGGCACGGCCTTCGACTGGCGCAGCCCTTCGTAGTCTCCAAACAAGAAAAACCGGTCCTTCAATACTTTCCATCCCGCCGAGGCGCCAAACTGGTTGCGAACGAAGTTGCCTTTGGCCTCGCCATTGGCGTTCTCAAAGAAATTCGCCGCGTCGAAGGCGCTGTTGCGCACGAATTCGTAAGCGCTCCCGTGGAGGGTGTTCGTGCCGGATTTCGTGATGGCATTGATTACGCCTCCGGATGTAAAACCGTACTCGGCTGAGTAGTTGCTGGTCAGAACCGAGAACTCCTGGATGGCGTCCACCCCCGTATTAAAGCCCAGAACGTTCCCAGGGCCTGCATTCGAATAATCATTGATGATCACACCATTCAGCCGATAGGCGTTCTGCTGTGGGCGATTGCCATCCACCGTCATCTGCATGCCCAAACCGCGCGTCGATCCACCGGGTGCATCGACAGCTTCGTGAGGCCGTACGGAAGCTACGCCAGGTTGCAGCGTCGCCAGCGATGCCCAGTCGCGCCCGTTCAAGGGTAACTGTACGATCTGCGTGCCTTGCACTTCGCCGCTAAGAGTCGAGTTGGTCGTTTCCACGATTGGCGCCACGCCGCTGACTTGAACTTCCTGAGTGACTTGGCCGACTTGTAGCGGGGTGCTCAGTTCCTGTTTCGCCCCTACGGTCAGCGTCACTTTCGTGGCTAATGTGTTGAAGCCTTGGGCAGATATGCTGACGTCATAGTCCCCCGGAATGAGGTTTACGATCGTATAGGCGCCGGCTGCGTTGGTCATGGTGTCGGTAGAAACACCTGTTGCCACATTTCGTGCGGAGACCTTCGCGTTGGGAATAGCTCCCCCTTGCGGATCAGTGATGGTACCCGATAGAGTTGCTCCGGCGACCTGGGCTCTCAATTGAATCGGTGTCCAGAACGCAAGAGCGAATAGCAGACCAAAAAACAGCGGACTACGGAAAAGCAGATTGACCCTTTTCCTCATAGGTGACACACCTCCTGTGACTTACCCTCTCAGTTTTGAACGAGCACCACTCTCCAGCTCTCCCTAAGCACACGTAGAGAAGGACAAATGATCAAGACGAGATGCAACAAGTCCGGAAGCGAAGAAGACCGAATCCGGCCCACCAGGCGCGTTACAGCAGCAAAATAGTCGAAAAAATCCGTAAGACACCTCTTCCCCAGTACTTCCGCGCGCTTCAGAGAAAAAGCTCCCGGATAAGTCCCCGGCTATTCAGGAAAAGGAAGAAATCGCGCCAGACTTTATTCTTCTTACATTAAGAAAAGCTTAAAACTTTGTAATTCCTGGGAACCTGGGCTTGCTGGCCGACCCAGGGTCGAAAGCGCGTCTGTCGCGCAGAGGAGCCTTGCAAAACCCACGGCCGGAGAGTACAACGAACCCATTCACTCCTAAGCCACCGCCGAAGGGAGCCGCGATGAAACGGCAAATTCGGATTCTGAAGGGGATTTTTCTGCTGAGCTGCGCGTTGCTGTCTGCCGCTTGCGTTGCCCGGGCGGAAGTCACCCGCGTGGAAATCTCCAGCCGACAGGATGTGCTCGACGGCAAGACCTTCGGAACCGTCGGCGCATACGAAAAGCTGAATGGCAAAATCTATTTCGCGCTTGACCCCAACAATCCGCGCAACAGGATCATCGCCGATTTGGAGAAAGCGCCGCGTAACGCTCAGGGGCGCGTGGAATTTTCCGCCGACCTGTTCATTTTGCGGCCAAAAGATCTAGCTAAAGCGAATGGCGTGATCTTGCTCGATATTCCCAATCGCGGCGGCAAAGGATTATTAAGCACGTTCGATCGCGCCAAAGCATCACTGGACCCAACGACTGAGGACGAGTTCGGCGACGGACTTCTGATGCGTGAAGGCTATACGCTGGTGTCGGTCGGCTGGGAATTTGATGTTCCCAAGAAGAAAGGCCTTATCCTCCTCGAGCCGCCGGTTGCGACCGACAACGGCAAACCCATCATCGGCTGGATTACTCCGGGCCCCTGGTTTATCCCCAATCAGCTGGTGGATTCGTACAACTACGCTTCAGGCGAATATTTTGGACCCGTCTATCCGCCGCTCGACCTGAATGATCCCACTTATCGACTTACGGAGAGGCCCGCGCTCGTTTCTGCGCCGCGCCTCGTTCCACGTAAGGATTGGCAATTCGCACGAATGGAGAATGGCCGGGCCGTGCCCGATCCGAGCTGGCTGGCCCTAAAAGGCGGGTTCAAGCCTGGGATGGTTTACCAGGTTACCTACCAATCGAAAAATCCGCCTGTCGCCGGCGTGGGTTTCGCCGCAGTCCGCGATTTTGCATCCGCTGTCAAGTACGACCCCAATGCCATTGTGCGCGGCAAATATGTCTACACCTATGGCGCCTCGCAAGTCGGCCGCTGGCAGCGGCAAATGATTTATCAAGGATTCACGATTGATGAACAGGGGCGGAAAGCCGTCGATGCACTTTTCGTTCACGTCGCCGGCACGTCGCTGGGCAGCTTTAATGAGCGCTGGGCGCAGCCAGATGAATTAGGCTCATACACCCAAACGAAATTCCCGATTCGCTATGAGATAACGACCGATCCAGTCACGGGCAAGCGCGACGGCCTGGGAGTTCGTATCCCCGCCGGACTCGAGCCGAACATTTTTCTCGTGGATACCGAATCGGAAGCCTACGACCGGGGTCGCGTATCCTTGCTTCGGGCAATCTCGATGGATGGGCACGAGGATTTGCCCGATCCGCCAAACGTAAGAATTTTCATGCTTGCTGGAGCCAAACACGGCTCCGGATCGTGGCCACCGGCGGAAAGCGAAGCGCAGCAGCAACGCGTTGATCCACTGGATTATCGCTGGGCCATGAGAGCCCTTTTAATCGGCTTGGATCGCTGGGTCAGAAAAGGCATCGATCCACCCGCGAGTCTGCATCCCAGGCTGGCTGACGGGACGGCAATCCCGCACAGCGAAATCAAATTTCCCGATGTGCCCGGCGTGCAATGGCCGTATCACGTCCCGGGGGGATACCGCAACGATTTGCCGGCCGGGCCGCTTTCGGTTTTGCCTTTTCTCGTGCCGCAGGTTGATAAAGACGGAAATGTGACGAGCGGTATTCGCTTGCCGGAACAGTCTGTGCCGCTTGGCACGTATGGCGGTTGGGCCTTTCGCAGCCAGGCGCACGGCCAGCCGGATACGCTCGTTTCCATGGCGGGATCGTACATTCCCTTCGCGAAAACACGCGCGGAACGCGAAAAAAATCACGACCCGCGGCTCTCGCTCGAGGAGCGCTATAGCAGCCGCGACGACTACCTGAAACGCGTTCAGGCCGTTGCGGAAGGGCTGGTAAAAAATCGCTATCTGCTGCCCGAAGACCTCAAGCCTCTCGTCGAAGAAGCTGGCAAGCATTGGGACTGGTCTCTATCCACCCTGTCCAGCCATAGTATTAAGTAAGTTAGTTAGCATTTTTCGGCTCGCTCGTTTTGGCTGGCTCGCGCCAGATCAGATGGAGTCGTGCAGTGGCTCGCATTTTCTGGGACGCGCCTTGCGCGAGCAGGGACACGAGATGCGATTGATGCCAGCGAGTACCTCAAGCCGTACGTGCAGATCAACAAGAGCGACTCGATGCGGAGGCTATAGCGGAAGAGATCTTGGAACGGAAACGCCTTTCGAAAAAGTCGGGATTTGGCGGCGTGGATCGGCACGGTCCCAACTGAGCATTCCAGCGCCGGGAAGCAAACGTTATTGGGCATCAGCAAGCGGGGCAACTGCTACCTGCGACGACTATTCGTGCAGGGCGCCCCAGCGTCTTGCAGCAGCGACACCGCCAGGCTCCCGGTCTCAGCTGCTGGCTAGCTCAATTGTTAACTCGTAAACATCAGAACGTGGTCGTCGTCGCGTTTGGCCAACAAAGTGGTCCGAATGGCGTAGGCGGTCTTGTGCAAGAATGAAAGCTATCGCGCTCCCGTCCTCGCCATGTCCGCCTAAAATTAAATTCCGGTTTAGAGAACAGTTCCTTCCGGTTTGCGCGGGAAACGAGATGGGCAATGGGTCTTGATGTGGCGGACCGATAGACCCGCGCGGCGGGCGGAAATCGTTCCGGATAGAAAAACCTGCAACCTATTTCAATTCGCCCCAGCGCCAAGTGGGCCCGACGGAAATTCGCACGGCGTTGCGCGGCTCCAACAGATTGGCGAAAAGGTGCGTATGCACGAAGTCGGCCGAGAATCGCACGGCCACGTGCCGGCTGAGGTTGTAATCGAAACCGCCGCCGGCGCCGTAGAAAACGACGGTGTTCGTCAGGTTAGGCGCGAGGCCCGGCACCAGAGAAGCAAACGGCGCGAGATTGGGCGGGATCTGCAGCGAAGCGGATTCGTGAAGCGCGCCGAGACCCGGGCGCGCGAAAAGCGTTACCCATTTGTACTTGCGCAGATTGAACTGTGGGCCAGCGGCAAAAGTATAGGTCGTGGCGCTGAACGGAATCGACGGGTTCAAACCGCCGAGAAATGGCGCGAGCAGCGGCGCGACGGTGGTGTTTGCCAATGCGATCGAGCCGTCGCCCTGGAAGACGCTGAAGTCCGCACCGACGGCAAGCCAGCGAAGCAGGTTGACTCCGAAGGAGCCGTTGAAGCCATTTTGCTCCAGCTTGACGCTGGGCGAGGTCAGATGGGAATAGCCGGTGAAGAGATCGTAGCGCGGCACATATTCCTGCTGCGCGCGGGCGGGCCGGCACGCGCAAAGGCCGAGGAGGCACGTCGCGACGAGAATGGAACGCACCATCCGACTGCACGGGAGTGATTTTGTCATTGTCGCAGCATATCCCTGTTCGGAAAAGGCGGTCTATAGGGGCTGATGTGTAGACACTGCCGATCGCTCGTGCGAGAGGGGAGCTCGATGCGTTTATTGCGGACGGGTTTTCAGGTCGAAATCGATGATGTGGTCTTCATCGCGCTCGATGCAAGGCGCGTTTTCGACAATCATTTCTTTTGTGGCTTTGGCGAAGCGCGGATTCATTACCCACGGCCGGGTGAAAACTTCGGGATCTTCGACGGTGGCCTGGTAACGGATGCTGTCGCCTTCGCGGGTGATGCGTTCGACTACGTGCATGGAACTGCTGTGGAACCAGCCGTCGAGGCCGAGCCAGGTATCGTCGTTGAAGTTTGTGACGTCAACAACGAGCGTGTCGCCCTCCCAGTGTCCAATAGAGTCACCGTAGTAGCTCGGGTCGGCTTCGGCGTCATGAGCGCGGCCGTCGGTGGGCACGATGCGAAACGTGTTTCCTGCGATCACCTGATAGAGAAAAATGATGGGCATTCCCGGCGCCTGAATGATGGCGTGCGGCGGCCCGATTCGCGGAACACCGCCAGGTTTACAGTAGAAGGCCGGATCGAGCTTGCTCTCGTTGGCGGCGAGTTCCTTTACCTTTGCGAGCAACTCAGGCTTGTAGGGCGGCTGATTGGGGTCGGACTGCCGCGCTCGCGCGCCATTGTCTCCACGCCGGTAGCTTGGGTCGGGCGGACCGAACCCGCCCACCGGCGTATCGGGCCCGGCGCTACTGGCCCAAAAGCCGTTGAGGTCAGGATGACCGTCGGGAAGGCGTTTCACTTCCTGAGTTGATGAGGACGATGCGTCGTTTTTGCCTTTTGTAGTTGAGGGCGCACTTTGCTGTCCTGCGAAGAGCGGACGGGCACAACCGATTGCGAGGAGCGGGACAGCTGCACATACAATCTTGAACGCACGCACAACGCACCGTGCCGTAGCCGCTCGTTTTGCGCTGGCTGGATTTTTCGCTGGAATCGGCCTCATCGGCTGCTCCTCTGGTACATCGTCTCCTATCGGGAAGCAACGAGTTACATGAGTGTGAATTGCGAAGGATATATTCGACGGGCTGCGGAGTAAACTTAAAACCTTCAGGGCCGATATCCTGTGCCTGCCGACGTACCGAAATCACCCCTTATGCTTCTCCGCCGAAACCGCCACGGTGGTTTCGGCGAAGGAATTATTTGGCGCAGTCCTCAATGTAACCGTCTGGGTGCGACGAGGTCTCGCTTCCGGATCGGTCAGAGCCGCCCAGGAGCATGAATACTTTAGTCCGTACGGCAACACCGAGACGTAGAATGAGGTCCCAGAGGACTTTTGTTACCACTGCTACCCTGCCCCCGCGCTGATGGTAAAGATTCTAATTACGTGTGTCCGTTATGCGCATGACTACCTACATAATAGAATCACCACCCAGGATGGCGTCGCGTCCTGATCCTTCGATCTATATCCCTCCCCCAGGCCTGGCCTATACGAGGGTGCAGAAACTTTTTGCCGAATTTTTCGGCACCTTCGCTCTGGTCCTTTTCAGTGCGGGGGCGATCTGCGCGGACCAATTCCTGCGCAACACGAACGTCACGGGCCTGGGGTTGCTGGGAACTTCCCTCGCCTATGGCCTCACTTATGGCGCAATGATCGTCGCAATCGGGAGAGTATCCGGGGGGCACCTGAATCCAGCGGTAACGATCGGCTACTGGGTTACGCACCGGCTTGGCACCATCGACACCATCTTGTATTGGGCGGCGCAGTTTGGTGGCGCAGTGTTGGCGGCATACCTGCTCAGGTATGTGGTTCCAGAGGAGACCTGGCGCGCGGTGGCTCTCGGCACACCGGACCTTGCGAGCGGAGTTACGCGCCTGGCAGGCATGTTGATCGAGGGTGTGATGGCTTTCTTCCTCATATTTGTGATGTTCGCCATCGGATTGGATGAGCACGGCATTCCGCGGCCCGTGGCCGGATTCGCCGGCGGACTCATCGTGACGGTGGCGTCGTTTCTGGGCGGTCCATTTACCGGCGGAGCGATCAATCCGGCGCGCGCACTGGGCCCCGCAGTGGCGGCGAACCACTGGAGTAACCACGCCGTCTATTGGATTGGTCCCCTCGCCGGCGGCGTAATTGCTGCCTGGATCGCGGATTTGATCTTTCTGGGCACGCCGAAAGAAGACGCCGGTCTGCTGCGCTGAGTCGCGGCGCGCGGCGAGTCTCCCCTTTTTCTAACGTAGAGCTCCGCAGCATTTCCTTCCAAAGCTCTTCCACAATTGGCAGCAGCTTGACACCACGGGTAAGCGGCTATATCCTCGCGCCAATTTCCCACGTGGTCGGTGCTTTGCCTCGCGAAGTCGGAGGATAAACATGAAGAAAAGTCTTTGCACCGCGCATTTTCTGTTGGTGTGTCTGCTTGGGGCAACATCAGCATGGGGACAGGCGGGGACAAACTCAGGTGTAATCGCGGGAGAAGTGAACGATTCCTCAGGAGCAAAGATCGCAGGTGCAAGGGTCGAAGTGACGGGCTCGGCGCTCATCGAGCAGTCGCGGCGAACAGTCGCTGGGGATGATGGCCTTTACCGAATTGTAAATTTACCACCGGGCGTTTACGTCGTTACGGCAACACAGGCCGGATTCAGCGCGGCCCGGCGTGAGGGCATCGAAATCACCACAGGATTCACGGCAACGGTGAATTTCAGCCTGATGCCGGGCTCGGTGACCCAGACGGTTACTGTCACCGCCGAGGCGCCGGTTCTGGATACGCAGGATTCTGTAGTCCAAAAAATCGTCAGCAACGCGGTTCTCCAGGCGCTGCCCATTGGCAAGAGCGCCAGCGATTATCCCGCGCTGCTTCCCGGAGCAATCGCGCCCGCCGCCAATCAGGATGTGGGTGGCTTGAAGGGCGAGCAAAGCCAGGGTTTCCGGATCCATGGGAGTTCTTCCACTGACTTTACGCAACTGCGGGACGGCATGTACTACGGGGCCATGACCGGCGGAGGAACGAATCAACTTTCCAGCAACAACCCCACTGCCACACAGGAAGTCCAAATGGAGACCGGCGGGTACACGGCCGAAGATTGGAACAATGGCGGCCACGTCAACGTCATTCCGAAAAATGGCGGTAACAATCTCCACGGAGCTTTTCAAGGTGATTTCGGCAACAAAGCTCTGCAGTCGAGCAACATCACGCCGGAGCTTCAGGCGCTCGGTGTTCCTTCGCCTGCCACTATCCGGAGTTTATATGAAGTGGCGGGAGGAGTCGGCGGCCCAATCAAAAAAGACAAGTTGTGGTTCTTTGCCGAGGCGAGGCATTGGATCAGTTCTTCGTATCAGGCCGGCGCCAACTTTTTTTATGACGCGAATGAAGGCGCTGCTTTTCCCAATAACCTGTACTACGCCGCGGATACCAGCCGACCCGCTTACGACATCAATACGTACACAGATGTAGGATTGCGTTTAACTTGGCAGGCAACCAAGCGAAACCAGTTCACCGAGAACTTCATCCAGGAGAGAAATTGCAACTGTTTCTACACGATCAGCTCGGGTCAACTTGCGCCCGAAGCGACGACCCATCACTGGTACGTGCACGATTGGCGCGATCAGGCCACCTGGACCTTCACGGCCAGCAATAAGCTGGTCTTGTGGGCCGGGTTTACAGCCGTCGTGAGCGCGATTGATACCAGGAGTAGTGGGGAAACGCCCACGAGTTTTGCCGTCACCGACAACAGCGCGAATTTTACGTACGGAGCCATGGGGATTAATTTGACTCCGGGCGGGACTTACGGCCTCTCATCACAGGTCCAGGTTAACGCAAACTTTACCGCCTCTTACACGACAGGACCACACTCTTTCAAGTTCGGAATATCCGAACTAGCTCCGAGAGGAAGCAGAGCCATCACATTTTCGAATCTTGCGGGCGCCAACGGTTTTCCTTATGGCGTGCAGTTACAGATGCAGTGCCAACCCATAGACACGCAAGCGGGTTCCATCAACCCTAACAACGGTCTGCCGCTGGTTCCCTACCACACGATCAACACCACGACCGGGGTCCCGTCTGCTACCACCTTTGCAACTCCCCAAATCGCACGCGGAACGATTAACAGCCTGCTGTGCCCCCCATTAACGATAAAGAATGTTGCGTACCAGCAAGCCCTGCTACCCAGCCAGGTTGTGCAGTTCTATGCGCCCATTGACTTCGCTTTGAGGACAGCAGATCACGCTCTTTTCGCGCAGGACCAGTGGAGGATCAAACACTTAACGTTGAACCTGGGCCTGCGGTTCGATTGGTTCCAGGGAAAGGACCCGGCACAAACCCAACCGGCGCAACCGCAGTTCGCCTTACCCGCAAGAAGTTTTGACGCAGTGCACAGCGCCGCAGACTGGAAGGACCTCAACCCGCGTCTGGGTGCGGCCTACGATCTGTTTGGCAATGGCAAGACGGCGCTTAAGGCGTCGATCTCGCGCGGGGTGATCACCGAAGGGCTGACCGCAGGGTCGAATATCACGATGCTGACCAATCCTGTGAGCGAGTTGGCCAGCACCACAACACGGAATTGGAGTGATTTCAGCGGTACCTTCAATCCCCTGCTTGATGGGGCGAACTTTGCCAGCGCGGGCGCCAGCGGCGGCTTGGGCGCGGTAACCAATGCGGCATTCTACGATCCGTCGAGCACTCCCAACGTGACTTACGCCAATAACGTCACACACGGCTTTCAGAATCGTCCTTATGACTGGATGTTGTCCGCCTCGGTCGAGCAGGAGGTCGCCCGTAATGTGGCCGTGAGCATCGGCTATTACCGTACCTGGTTCGGGAATCTCACTGTTGCACAGAACACCGCCATTCCCGCGACCGGATACGACCAATACTGCGTCACGCCGCCGGCCAGCACCGCCTATCCGGGATTCGGCGGAATTCAGTTCTGCAATCTCTATGACCCTCAGCCCCAGTATGCCGGCAAAGCCGCTTATCTCGTGCAAAAAGCGTCGGCCTTTGGCAAAGTGTCCGATGTTTTCACGGGAATCGACGCGACCGTGAATGCCAGATTGCGCGGACTGCTGCTGCAGGGCGGCGTGACCGCGGGACATGAGGTTACCAACTACTGCGTGCAGGTCAATTCGCCACAAGATCTGTATTGGTACTCGAATCCCTCGCCCAGCGCTTCCTCCATTATCGAATTCGGCAACAACAACGTTACGAATGTCAGCAACACCCAGGGAAACGTCACTTCCCTGGTAAACGATGCCGCTCCTTGCTACATCAACGCACCGTGGTATCAAAACCTTCAATTCAAGATGATCGCGGTTTACACGCTGCCTTGGTGGAAAATCAAGCTGAGCGCCACCGAGCAAAACCTGCCCTCGATCCCCCTCCAGGGTACGGACTCCTACAGGAGCTCGAATGTTTCGTTCATAAATCCGGTAAGTGGTCACACCAGCCTGGTTGGGTGCACTGTGTGCAAAGTCGAGGTGATCACACCGCAGACACTTTTCCCCTTTGGTCGCGACAATCAACTCGATTTCCGCCTGGCTAAGGACATCAATATCACCGAACGATGGAAGATCGAGCCGACGGCCGATTTTTACAACATTCTGAATGCCAGCCCGATTCTTACTGTCGGAACGGGATACAACACGTCGGCGCCCGGGACGCCGGGCGCATGGCGAAACGTCACCAGCCTTTTGCCAGGGCGGCTTATCAAGTTCGGTGTGCACCTCGATTTCTAGCTCGCCGAAAGAGAATGTGGGCTTGCTGCGCTAAGGCAACGGCGGTGCCGTCGCCGTTCACGTTTACCATTGCGCAGGAACCCACCCCTAAAAGGGCAGGGTGGGGCATCCCCAAAAACCAGAACCACAAAAGCAGATCCCTCGGCGCGAGCACCGCGCCTCGTGATGACATTCTCTTTTATCTCTGTCAGCTATGTGGTCCCTATGCGGGTCGCAGTTCAGAGTCGCGGGTTTAAGCAGAGCGCGACAAACGTGTACACCCCGCCAAAAACGAGAAGACGTTTTCCGCCCCTGTGGGCAGCACTCTCGCTAATAGTTAACGGTTACTAAGCGGCAACCACATTCGCGGCGCTGCTTGTAGCGTTTCCGGCCCGATGCTAGTTTCGATGCGACGCTTCCCGGGAGTCTGGTCCCTATGGCACAAGGCATTGATGATCTGCTGCGCATGGCGGTCGAGAAGAAAGCCTCCGACCTGCATCTGAAGGTCGGCAACAATCCTTACGTGCGCGTCGACGGCACGCTTGTGCCACTCGGCGGCGAGTTGTCGCGCGTTACGCCGGAAGAGATGCTGTCGATGGCCTTCAGCATGATGACCAACCGGCAGAAGCAGAAGTTCAAGGAAACGGCCGAGTTGGATATGGCTTACGGTGTTGCAGGATTGGGCCGCTTCCGCGTGAACGTGTTTCAGCAGCGCGGTAACGTGGGAATGGTGCTGCGCGTCATCCCGACGAAGATTCGAACGATTGAAGAACTCAACCTGCCCAAAGTGGTCGAAACGATTTGCGAGGAGCAGCGCGGGCTAGTGCTGGTGACAGGAACGACCGGCTCGGGCAAGTCCACCACTCTGGCGTCGATGGTCGATCGCATCAATACCACGCGGTCGGACCATGTGATCACGATCGAGGACCCGATTGAATTCTTGCACCGGGACAAGCGCAGCTTCATCAATCAGCGCGAAGTAGAAGTAGACACGGCGAATTTCTCGACGGCGTTGCGCGCCGCTTTGCGTCAGGACCCCGACGTGATTCTGGTCGGTGAAATGCGCGACCTCGAGACCATCGCTACTGCCCTGCTGGCGGCCGAAACCGGCCATCTGGTTTTCTCCACATTGCACACACTGGACGCCACGGAAACGATTCAGCGCATCATCGCCGTGTTTCCGCCGCCGGAGCAGAAGCAGATTCGTTTGCAACTCGCGGGAACGCTCAAAGCCGTCATCAGCCAGCGCCTGGTGCGGCGCGCCGATGACGCCGGCCGAGTGCCCGCGGTTGAGGTGATGATCGCGACGGGCTATATCCGCGATTGCATCATCAATCCCGAAAAGACGCGCATGATTCACGAAGCCATCGCCGCCGGCACCAGCCAGTACGGTATGCAGACCTTCGATCAATCGCTCTACGACCTGTATCAGCGCAACCTCATCAGCTACGAAGAAGCCCTTAGCCGCGCGTCGAATCCAGACGATTTCAAGCTGCGGGTGCAGGGCATACGTTCCGCCACGGACGCGGCTCGCGAAGAGATGGAGCGCACCATGGCGGAATACGAGCAGTTTGGCAGCCGGTAGACTAAGCACGACGACGGTTAGAGTTGATGTGCTGCAGTGAGGGCCTCGCCAAATCGATCGTTCGAAGAGAGATTCTTCGGGCGATGAGACCGCGCCCTCAGAATGACAACGGTCCGCTTCTAACGCTCTCCTGATACCGCACCGGCCGCAATTGCGTTGCTGATTGCTGTAAAACCTTCTATTCTGGCGCGCGATGCGCGCCGACCCTCACAAAACCTCGAGCGAAGCCGAACTATACGCCGCGGCGCTGCGCGCGCTGATGAGGCGCGCGCACTCCACGTTTGAGATGCGCAGCTATCTCGAGCACCGCGCCGAAGCGCCGATGGCGGTTCGGCGGGTGCTGGCGCGGCTCAAGCACGAGAATCTCATCGATGATGCGCGGTACGCACTCGATTTCGCGCGCGCACGCGCCAGCAGACGGCGCCAGGGCGGCCGGCGCATCGCGCTCGAACTGCGCAAGCGGGGCGTGCCTGACCAATACATCGATGCCGCGATCGGGCAGGTCTTTGCCGATCTTGACGAGGCCGCGCTCGTACGCAAGGTGATCGAGCGGCGCACGCGCTCGGCGCGGAGTCCGCTCGATGCGCGCAAAACAGCGTCCTTATATCGCACGCTGCTGCGCGCCGGATTCGATCCCGGCGTGATCCGCCGCGAATTGCGCAATATGCCCGCGCCCGAAAACTCTGACGATCTGCCGGACTGAACCCCCGCGAGCTACACAAAATTCGCTTGCTTCATTCATCCTCGTACATACTGGTTACGGACGCCTCTTATGCTTAGCGACATTTTGTCCGCCATCTCACTTGGACGAAAATTGGTCGAGACGATCTCCGACCTGCGGCGCGACGTACAGGCGGTGCGCGGCCCTGCCCCCGCAAAAGATATTCACGCGGGACGCTTCGAGGCGCTCGAGAATCGGCTCGATGACCTTGAAACGAAAACCAGGGAACAACACGCGCGAGCCATTGGGTTGGAGCAAAGCTTGAACGACGTGCTCCGCGCCACGGAGGCGCTGGCGAATCGCGTGAGCACGATTTTCTGGGTTGCCTGCGCTGCCTGTGGATTGGGGCTGGCAGGGCTGATCGTCGCGATTGTCGCGCTGCTTCGTACGATCCGCTGATGCGGCAGCTTACTTGCCGGGCGGAAGGCCGGGGGCTACAAGAAGCCGAAGATAACTGCAGATCCCTCGGCCCGATGAAACTGGGTCTCATGATGACAGCGTTGCCAGGAAGAATGTCGCGGCAAAGATGCCCTACTGCGTTGCGCCAGATCGAATTACAGAAAAGATTCTTCGGCTATAAAGCGGCCTCACAATGACGCCGGCGATGTAGAGCCGTTCCTCACGGCGGCATCCGTTTGTGCCAATGCGTTGCGGGGTCTAATCGCGTCTGACATAATTCTCGGCTAATCACAAACATGCTCACCGGCAATCAGATTCGCAGCACATTTCTGGAGTTTTTTGCGCAAAACGGGCACCGCATCGTGCGCAGTTCTTCGCTTGTGCCCATCGGCGACCCCACATTGCTCTTCACCAATGCCGGAATGAATCAGTTCAAGGACGTTTTTCTCGGCCTCGAACAGCGCGATTACAAGCGGGCGACTTCAGCGCAGAAATGCGTACGCGCGGGCGGCAAACACAACGATCTCGAGAACGTCGGGTTCACCAATCGGCACCACACGTTTTTCGAGATGCTGGGAAATTTTTCGTTCGGCGATTACTTCAAGAAAGATGCCGTCGCGTTGGCGTGGGAACTGGTGACCTCGTCCGCTGCGGGACGATTCGGGATTCCGCTCGACCGGCTTTATTTCACGGTCTTTGGCGGCGCGGAGATTGCCCCAGGAAAAATGCTGCCGCCGGACGACGATGCCGCCGAACATTGGCTGCATGTGGGCGCGCCGAAAGATCGAGTAATTGCTGTTCCAGGGCTGAAGGAAAATTTCTGGGCTATGGGCGACACCGGACCGTGCGGCCCGTGCAGTGAGATTCACTACGACATGGGGCCGGCGGCTTCGGATCAGGGCCACACAGATTGCAAATTCGGATGCGAATGCGGCCGATATGTCGAGATCTGGAATCTGGTTTTCATGCAGTTCAATCGCGACGCGGCGGGCAATGTGGAACCGTTACCCAAGCCTTCGATCGATACGGGCGCGGGGCTGGAACGGCTCGCAGCGGTCCTGCAGGGGAAAATCAGCAATTACGAAACGGATATTTTTCGTCCGCTGATCGAATTTGCCAGCCAGCTTTCGGGGAAGCGCTACGGCGCGGCGCCGGAAAGCGATGCGTCGTTGCGGATTCTTGCGGATCACAGCCGCGCTTCGGCGTTTCTGATCAGCGACGGCGTCATGCCTTCGAACGAAGGCCGCGGCTACGTGCTGCGCAAGATCATTCGCCGCGCGGTGCGGCACGGGCGGATGCTCGGGCTTGAACGGCCATTCCTTTTCGAGATGGCGCAGCAAGTTGCGGAGCAGATGCGCGAGGCATATCCCGAATTGCTGGAAAGCATCGGGCGCGTCACAGGCGTGATCCGGCACGAAGAGGAGCGCTTCGCCCACACCATCGACATGGGCCTGCGCAAACTTGAAGAGGACCTAACATCAATAATACCCGAGGCGCGGAAGGCGGAAGCCGAATTGAGACAGGTAGCCGAGGACGAAAGCAAGGGCGGTTTTCAGGGACCCTCTCCGTTAAAGGACGTCCGCAAACTACTGCAATCAAAGCTCGTGTATTCGGGACACAAAGCGTTCCGCTTGTACGACACGTTTGGGTTGCCACTCGACTTTATTGAGGATGCGGTGCGAGACAACGGCCTACGCCTCGATCACAAGCAATTCGAAGCGGCGATGGCGGAGCAGCGTGAGCGGGCCAAGGCTTCGTGGAAGGGCGCGCACAAGGAAGTGGCGAGCCCGGCGTATGCAAAGCTGGCGGAGACGTTTCGCACCGAGCCGGATTTTTACTTTGGGACGAGCGCGCGCGACTGCCGCATCGAGGCGATCATCACGCTGAAGGGGCTCGTGGGCGAACTGCCGGCGGGCGCGGAAGGCGAGATCGTGCTGGACCGGACGCCTTTTTACGCCGAATCGGGCGGGCAGATCGCGGATACGGGAAGGCTGTGGAATAACGAACGCACGCTGGAACTGGCCGAAGTGCGCGGCGCGTATTATCCCGTCACGGGGCTGATCGCGCATCGCGTCAAGGCAAAAGAAGCGCTGCGCGTGGGCGACCGCGTGGCCGGCGAAGTCGACGCCGCGCGACGCGAGCGTAACAAGCGCAACCACACCGCGACGCACCTGATGCACGCAGCGCTGCGGAACATTCTGGGTACGCACGTGAAGCAGGCGGGATCGCTGGTGGCGCCGGAGCGGCTGCGGTTTGACTTTTCGCATTTTGCGCCCGTGGATCAAGCGGAGCTTACCGACATCGAGCAGCAGGTAAACGAGCATATCCGGCAAAACGCGGAGATCGAGACAGACATAACGACGCTGGACGAGGCGCTGGCTTCCGGGGCGCTGGCGTTTTTCGGCGACCGCTATCCCGAGCAAAACGTGCGCGTGGTGACCATTCCCGACCCAGGCTCGCCGCGCGGGTTTTACAGCAAGGAGCTTTGCGGCGGGACGCACGTCAAACGCGCGGGCGACATCGGCGTCTTTAAGATTGCGATGGAGCAGTCGGTCGCTTCGGGAATCCGGCGAATCGAGGCGCTGACAGGCGAAGGCGCGCTGACCGACTATCAGCGCACGAAAGAGCTCTTGGCGGAAGTCGCGGTGCGGCTGCACGTGGGTCCAGACGAGGTCAGCCAGGCGCTGGAGCGGCTGACGCAAGCGCAAAAGCAGGCAGAAAAACAACTGGAAGCCGCGCAGCGCAAGGCTGCGGTCGGCAAGCTCGATGCCCTGCTGGCGCATAGACGCAACGTGAAAGACGTGGCGGTTCTGGCGGCGCAGGTGGAGGGGCTTACCCGGGAGGGCCTGCGCGAGATTGTCGATCCCCTCCGGCAAAAGATGGGCCCGGGAGTTTTTGTGCTGGCGGCGGTGGAGGATGGCAGCGTCGCCTTGCTCTCCAGCGTGACCAAAGAGCTGACCAGCCGGCTTCATGCTGGCAGGATTATCCAGTCTGTTGCCAAGGAGTTAGGGGGCAAAGGCGGCGGTCGTCCCGACCTGGCCGAGGCTGGCGGAAAAGACACATCCAACCTAAAAAGTGCCCTTGAGCGGGTTTACGCCGTCGTGGGCGAGATGCTAGGCTAACCGGAGCGCTAGAAAACGTTTTTCGGGCGAAAGTGAGTTCATCCGCCCGGAGAGCCGTCACTCTCTGATTTCAGGAAGCTGGATTTTCAGGAAGCTGGCAGAGTTCTGCTTTCCCCGAGCGCTGAACCTCAGCTATGAAGATCTTACTCAAGACCGCTGCACTTGCCATCGTGCTGGGCACAGCCTTTGGATGGCTGGCTCTTCCCGCCAAGGCGCAGCTTTCATACGTAGTCGATGATAACGGCAAAATCGTCTATATAAACGACCCGTCGCCGCTTGCGCGCAAACCGTCGGCCGAGAATTCCTCCGCTAACAAGAGTTCGGCCGGTTCCGATTTGAAACCGACCGGCTCGCAGCCGCAGCGGCTGAATCCCGCGCCTCCGGCGCAACCTGTTGCGCCGGACGTACTGCATCAATTGGTCACCGAAACAGCACACAAGCACAATATCGACCCCGCGCTGGTGAGCGCGGTGATCTCCACGGAATCAAACTGGAACACAGCGGCGATCTCAAACAAAGGCGCGCTGGGATTAATGCAACTTGTTCCGCAAACCGCGCTGCACTACGGCGTATACAATCCCTTTGATCCCACCCAGAACGTCGAGGCCGGGGTAACTTATCTGAGTAACCTGCTCGAACGATATAATGGCGACCTGCCAAAGGCGTTGGCGGCGTATAATGCAGGCCCGACTGTGGTGGATCGCTGGGGCGGGGTTCCTAACTATCGCGAGACACGCAATTATGTGCAAAAAGTGACTAGCAGCTACTTCCAACCTGGTTCGGAACATCATGCTCCGTGGCATGCGGCCTCGCGGCCGATTTATCGCACGACCACGGGTGATGGCCGGGTCGTCTTTACCAACGAATGAGACCGGCAGGACCCTCGCAGGTCACCTCATTTGACCAAGTTGTTTTGCGGCTCTTCTATCCCAGTGCCGTACTTTTTTTCGCGATAAGTTTCGTTGTCAGTCTTACTGGCTTCGCGGCGCGTGCGCAGGAAGATGCTGCTTCCCCGCCGCAACACGCGCCAGAACGGCGCGAGTTGCGGGATTCGGATTCGCGTAAAGAAGCGGCTGAGGGGCAATTCGAACGCGCGGAGGCGATGCGGCAAGCGTTCGAAGCCAAGACCGAGCGCGAGCGGTCGCTGCGTGATTACGAAAATCTTGTGAACGCGTACCGGCGTGTTTATCTGATCACGCCGAACGCAATACCGGTGCCTCCCGCAATAAAGCGCGTAGCTGATCTTTATCGCCGGATGGGCGAGCAATTCGAGCCGAAGTATTTCGATGAGGCAATAAAAACATACGAATATCTCTCTCACGACTATCCGGAATCGAGCCTCCGCGAGAGCGCGCTCATTGCGATCGCCGAGATTCGGCAGAAAAACCTCAGGCAGATCGAGTTGGCGCAGCAGAGCTACGAGGATTTTTTGCGGCAGTACCCGCGGTCTTCTTTGGCTGCTCAGGCGCGCAAGGGAATTACCCAGATACAAAGTGACAAGGCCGAGAGTAAGGGAAAGCGTGCTGCAGAGCAGAGCGCGACTGAAACCGCAATCGCCGCTCCTGCGACGAATGCCGTCTCGCCCTATGGGGTCGCGCCCGATGCAGTAGTGAGTACCGCCGAAAACGCAGGAGGTGCGGCGAATGCAGTCGCACGAACGGCAGAACCGGCAACAGCAACGGCGAAGCCTACCCCCCTGGCAGCGGGGGAAGATTCGGAAGTGAACCACGTGCGCGTGTGGAACGCGGATAACTACACCCGCATCATCATCGATCTGGGCGGAAAGGCAAAATATCAAGCGGCTCGCATCTCCGATCCTGACCGAATCTACTTTGACATCGCAAATGCAAAATTAAGCGGCGAACTTCTGCACGAGCCGATCGCGGTGCCGGCGGGAAGCTACCTGAAAGCGGTGCGGGTGGCGCAAAATCGCGCTGATGTCGTACGCGTGGTGCTGGATGTGGCCAAGGTAAAGGATTATTCGGTGTTTGAATTGGCCGACCCGGACCGGCTGGTTGTGGACGTGTATGGTCCGACCCAGAAGCTGACAACTGCCGGAAGTGCCGCAGCAAATCCTGCGGCTAAGCCGAATGTTCGGCTCGCGAACTCCGGAAACGCTGCCCCGGCGGCTTCGGCGGCTAAATCCGTTCGCGCGGAAGCGGTACCGAGCGCGGCGTTGGGCTTGCTGCCGGTCGCGGCGAAAGACTCGGCGGCCCTGGTGCCGATGCCTGCTTTGCCGAAAGCGGTTGCGGGCGCAATTCCCGCGCCCGAAACCCTCAAGGCGATGGCGGAAAACATCGGACCCACGCCTCCGGCCAAGCCGACGCGTAGTGGCGAGCAATCGTTGACTCGCGTGCTGGGTCTAAAGATCGGCCGGATCGTGATTGACCCGGGACATGGCGGGCACGATACCGGCACCATCGGCCCCACCGGCCTGATGGAAAAGGACCTCTGCCTTGACGTTGCGCTACGGCTGGGAAAGCTGATCGCGCGGAATCTTCCTTCGGCAGATATCGTTTACACGCGCCGAGACGACCGTTTCATAGGCCTGGAACAGCGGACCGCGATCGCGAATGAGTCGCGTGCAGACCTCTTCATTTCGATTCACGCCAATTCCAGTGATGATCCCCATGTACGCGGCATCGAGACGTATTACCTGAACCTGAATCCTTCCGCACAGGCGATGGAGGTTGCGTCGCGGGAGAATGCCGCGACGCAAAGCTCCGTCCACGACCTGCAGGACTTGGTCACAAAGATTGCGCGGAACGACAAGCTCGAGGAGTCGCGTGACCTGGCCGCCGACATTCAGGAAGCGCTGTCGTCCTCGATCCAGGCCGGCAGCCGACCAGAACGGAATCGCGGCGTACGGAAAGCGCCGTTTATCGTATTGATCGGCGCCGACATGCCATCGGTGCTGGCTGAGATTTCGTTCATCAGCAATCCGGCAGACGAGCAGTGGCTCAAGAAGCCGGAAAATCGGCAGCGGGCCGCTGAAGGGCTTTATCGGGGCATCGAGAAGTACCTCCGGAGTGTAAATAGCCTGACAACTACGATTTCTCCCGCCGTAAATTCTCCTCGCGCGCAGTAGCGCTATTCCGGTCGAGGCTGTAACATTTAAGTTCACAGCGGTATCTAAGGAAATGGGATGAAGGGGAACAGGTTCGGTTTTATTTTGGCGCCGATTCTTCTTGGACTGGCAAGCCTGCCTCTGGCCGCTCAGACTCTCCTGCCCTCCTCGCTTGGCGCTTGGAGAGCCTCCGGCGCGCCGACTCAGGTATCGGCGCAGCAGATCGAACAATTGGCAAGCGATCGCGCCGCCATTCTGCGGGAATACGGCGTAACGTCGGGTGAGCGGGCGGAGTACGCAAACGGGCCCGACAAAGTCAGGGTCACTCTCTATCGTATGGTCGATCCCAGCGCGGCTTTTGGCGCTTTCACGTACTTACGCGAGCCAGATATGGCTGTTCCTCCACCAGTTCCCGCAGCATCTTACGCTGCGGCTAAGCGCGGCCGTTCGTTGCTGGTCGTCGGGGATCTGGTAGTGGACATGGAATCGCCTGGAAAGCAATTGCCTGCCGCCGAGCTAAATGCGATGGCACAAAGCGTGGCGGTGAAGGCCGACCGGCGGCCGTATCCCCCGATTGCGACGTTTTTACCCCACGAAGGATTGATTCCTGGTACCGAGAGGTATGTTCTTGGGCCTCTGGCTCTTGCGGGTGTGTTTCCGCCGGCTGCGGCTGTAAAAAGCGATTGGGCCGGATTCGGCAGCAGCGCCGAAGCCATGGTGGGCCGCTACCGCGTCGCTCAAGCGTCTGACAAGTCGTCGCCGAAAGCGCGTTCGGGTGAGGGCGTGCTCCTGTTGATCCTTTATCCGACGCAACAATTGGCGGCGGATCGCTACAACGAAATGGGTAAGGTATTTGCCCTCAACGTCGATCCCGTGCTTGCCGCGGACAAACCCGCCGTTTACGGCACGCGAAGGAGCGCACTGATTGCGCTGCTTTCGGGTGTTCAGGCGCGCGACGCTGCGGCCGGTCTACTGAATCAAATCCATTATTCTTCGGAAGTTACCTGGAATGAGCCAAGCCAGAAAATAAGCGATCCCAGCATTTCTACAATTGTCGTAGGTGCAATCGTCGATACTGGGGCAATTATGCTGCTGGCAATCGCGGCGTCGCTCGGCTTTGGAGGATTCCGAATTCTCGCAAAATTTATCGCCCCAGGGCGGATCTTTGACCGAAACGCCGATATTGAGATCCTGCAACTAGGCATTAGCAGTAAGCCTGTAGATGTAAAGGACTTCTATATCTTAAATTCGCCACGGTAGATCGCCTCCCAGCCGCTCTCGGGTAAGTGCCCGCCGGAAAGCAGGATAATCGTGCCGAGAGCTAAAGTGTTTCTTTTCTTGACCCAGTGAGCGTCTATCTTCTAGACTTTGGGGGCGAGGAACAAGTTTCAAGGCCTTCCGCGCATAGGCCTGGAACTATTCTCCCCTCTAGAAAGCCCACCGCTGAGGTGGGCTTTCTGATTTTACCCCTCCGTTATCTCCGCCACTCATTGGCCTAGGGTGAGAACAGCCTAGTTTTTGCCTGTGGTTGTTCACCAAGCCCCAACGGGCCGTTTTACTCATGCGTACAACAATAGGGTCCGTACTATAGCGGCAAGGGTTTCCGGCGCGCGAAAGTATTGCTTCTAGGGTTAGAGGCTTGCCGCCGGGGGTGGTGTTGAAGAAACGAAGTTGGATTGCCGGGCTCGCTGATATAAACAAGGAACTATTGCTGATCCTCTCCATCGTGGCTTCGGCAGGCATGATCAACCTGCTGATCGCCGGTCAGAGGATGGCACTGACGATCTACAACCTGCCGACGCTATTCGCGGCGTACTATTTCGGGCGGCGCCGGGCGATGGAAGCGTCCGCAGCTTCTATCCTGCTCGTGCTGTGGGTGTATCTGTTGCACCCTTCGGTGCTCGGCAGGGAGATCGATATTGTAATGACCTGGTCAGATCTGGCGGTGTGGGCTGGGTTCCTGATCCTGTCCGCGTACGCCGCCGGAACGCTATATGACTATGGGCAGCGAAGGCTGGGAGAACTGCGCGAAACTTACTATGGCGTACTGCAAATCCTGAACCATTTCATTTCCAATGACAAATTCACGCAGAACCATTCGTACCGCGTTTCGCTTTACGCCATACAGATCGCCGGCGAGATGGGCATGCCTGAAGAACGTATCGAGGATGTGCGCGCTGCTGCCCTGCTCCACGATATCGGGAAATTGGAGACGAGCCGGGAGATTCTGTACAAGGCTGCGCGGCTGACAGAAGATGAGATGAGACAGATTCGCGGACATGTGGACCGCGGAATCAATTTGCTGAGTTCCGTTGGAGGATCGCTCCATCGAATTTTACCAATTGTGCTCGCGCATCATGACAAATTCGACGGGTCTGGATATCACCCGAACCGGGGCGACGACATTCCCATCGAGGCCCGCATCATCAGTGTGGCGGACGTTTACGATGCGCTCGTCAGCGACCGCCCCTACCGCAAAGGCGTTTCACCTTTTGAAGCCCGCGACACCATTTGCAAAGCGGCCGGCAAGGATTTTGATCCGCGCGTGGTGAAGGCATTCGAGTCGGCGTTCCGTAAACAGCGGCTGGAAGTTCCCGAAGTCCTAGTTTAAACGCGCACTCGCAGCAGTTTCCTTCTCCTTCGAAAGCCCGCAAGACCGAAGCGGGTAAGACTTTCCCGTAATACATCGACCGGATTGAAATTCACAGGCGCGACGGCTTTCATTAAAAGAGGAAGCAAACGCGTGGCGAATCGCCACGTGAAAAGTCGGGAGGTCATTATGGCAGAAAGCGGAGCAAGCAGACAACGTTCGAACGAGAGAGAAGAGCAACGCGGGATGCAAACACAGCAGCAAAGCGGGGGCGGCATCCAGAGAAGAGGCGGAGGTTACGTTCCGTCGATCTTTTCGCTGACCCCGCGAGATTTCTTTACGATGAGTCCGTTGGGGCTGATGAGAAGATTCGCGGATGAGGTGGACCGCGCCTTTTCGAATTTCGGCGGCACTTCCGGCGGGGCATCCTTGGAGGAGTTAACCTGGGCGCCACCGATCGAACTTCGCGAGCAGAACGGCAACCTTGTTGTATGCGCGGAACTTCCAGGCCTTACAGATAAGGACGTCAAAGTCGAGGCAACCGAAGACGGACTGGTGATTCAGGGGGAGCGAAAGCAGGAATACACCGGCGAAGAAGCAGGAGTTCGCAGATCCGAGCGCAGCTATGGGCGTTTCTGGCGTCTCGTTCCATTGCCTGACGGCGCTCAAGTGGAAAACGCGCAGGCGAACTTTCACGACGGCATTCTCGAAGTAACCATCCCCGTACCGGAATCACAGCAACGGCGGCGGCAGATTCCGATATCCAGCGGCGGCCCTGGAAGCAATCAGGGGGGCAGCGCTCAAGGTGGAGGAACTACGTCGCAGCGCGCACGTTCAGCGTCACAGGGCGGCTGATCTTTAGTTAATGGCCGAAAAGACCGTGATCGCCACGGCCTTTTCGGCCTCGAAAAGCGCCACTCGTCTGGATACACACGGAGCCGAAAAGTTGAATCGCAGGCTCGGGCGTTTTTGCGGTCCGCATGGGTGCGGCCCACAATTCGGAAGCCGCGTTGGATTATGCTTTTTTAGGTCGAAGGGCCTGCCAGTCCGACTCGCCGAGCAAAGTACCTACATAACCGAATTCTCCGGCGCCTTGCAGCCATTCTCCGCCGTCCATCACGATCACTTCGCCGTTGATTTGCGTGCAGCCATCGCTTACGAGAAACGCAGCGAGATTCGCAAACTCCTCGAGGGTGCCAAAGCGCCCGGACGGAATGCGGCCCAGCGCATACTGCTCGAGATCTTGCCGTGGCAAGAGACGCGAGAAGGCACCTTCGGTGCGGACGGGACCAGGGGCGATGGCATTCAAGCGAATGCCGCGCGAACCCCACTCGACCGCGAGGCTCCTGGTAAGCGCCAGAACGCCTGCTTTCGCCACGGCGGAGGGCACCACATAGGCGGAGCCACTTCCAATTGCGGCGTAAGTGGTAGAAACGTTCAGCACCGTCGCGTGTTGCCTGGCCTCGAGCCAACGGCGCCCACAGGCTATCGTTAAATTCAAAGTACCATGGAGTACGATGCCGAGCACGGCTTCCCAGGCGCGCGGCGAAAGCTCCTCCGTCCGAGCAATAAAGTTTCCCGCAGCGTTGTTGACGAGCACATGAAGAGGCCCCGACATCCAGATATTCGCAATCATCTGCTCGACGGCCTCGCGGTCGCGCACATCGCAGACGAAGTTGCGGACCTGGCCTCCGGTGGCCGATGCCAGTTCGTCGCAGGTCTTGCGCAACACGTCGGCGTGGCGTCCGCAGATCGACACGTTGCCGCCGAGTTGCAGGAATCGTTCGGCCATGGCGCGGCCAAGACCGGTGCCGCCCCCAGTGATCAGAATGCGTTTGCCCTTCAGCAAATCCGGCTGAAACATTAGCTGCTCTCCGCCTTCCAGCATTTTGTTCGAATCAAATCGAGCCACTGTGCCACAGGCAAGATCATTTATGAAGGGCTGCGCGACTGGTTGCCTTGCGATCTCTCAAGGGGTTCAATAGAATCCGGCCAAACGGTTCCGGAGCTCCAGCGCATGAAAAGCACGATGATGGATTTTCAGTTGACGCTTGGACCGATCCTCGAGCGGGCGGGAACGCTTTATCCAAAGGTCGAAATCGTCTCGCGCATGCCAGACCGAAGCCTGCATCGATGCACATATTCCGAGGTGGCGATGCGGGCGCGAAGACTGAGCCGAGGGCTGCTGGCTGCAGGAATGCAGCATGGAGACCGCGCAGCCACGCTTATGTGGAATCACAGCGTGCACCTGGAGGCGTATTTTGGGATTCCGCTTGCGGCCGGCGTCGTGCACACGCTGAATTTGCGGTTGGCGCCGCAGCAACTTGCATCGATTGCGCGGCATGCGGGCGACCGCTTTCTGATCGTGGACGAAATCCTGCTGCCGCTACTCGCCAAATTTGCGGGCGAGGCTCCGTTCGAACGCATATTCGTGAACCGTACCTGTGGCAGTTCGTCCGATCCATACGACAGCTATGACGATCTGCTGAAATCGGCGCCCGACGAAGGCCCATTACCCCACTTGAATGAATACGACGCGGCGGCAATGTGCTATACGTCGGGAACGACGGGCGATCCAAAAGGCGTGGTGTATTCACACCGGGCGCTGGTGCTGCATTCGATGGCGCTGGCCATGGCGGATTCTCTGGCTGTCTCGCAAAATGACACAGTTATGCCGGTTGTGCCGATGTTTCATGCGAATGCCTGGGGTTTTCCGTATACGGCAACGATGGTCGGAGCAAAGCAGGTGTTCCCCGGACCTTATCTGGACCCGGAAAGCCTGCTGGAATTGTGTGAGCGCGAGCAGGTGACGCTGTCCACGGGAGTGCCGAGTGTATGGATGCCGGTATGCGCGGAACTGGAAAACAATCCGAATCGGTGGCGGCTGGCCCCCAGACTAAAGCTTGGTATCGGCGGATCCGCGCCGGCCGAATCTCTGATTCGCCGGTTTGACGCGCACAATATTGAGGTGATTCACGCCTGGGGCATGACGGAATCGACCCCGGTTGCGAGCGTCTGCCGGCTGCGTCCATCACTTGGTCAAATAACCGAGGACGACAAGTATGCCATCCGCGCGACGCAGGGGCTGCCGGAACCTTTTGTGGAAACCAGAATCATCGGCGAATCCGGACCGGTGCCGTGGGACGGCAAAACCATGGGCGAGGTACAGGTGCGCGGACCATGGGTGGCTGCGAGCTACTACAACATGCCGCAACTCGATGAGAAATGGACCGGTGACGGCTGGTTGCGCACAGGCGACGTGGTTACGGTGAACGAGCACGGCTATTTCCGCATCGTGGACCGCACCAAGGACCTGATCAAGAGCGGAGGCGAGTGGATCAGTTCCGTCGACCTGGAGAATGCCATCGTTGGATTTCCCGGCGTCAAGGAAGCAGCGGTCGTTGCCGTGCCCCATCCGAAATGGGATGAACGGCCGCTGGCGATCATTGTGGCGAGTGAGCCGAAACCGACGCCAGAGGAACTAAACGAATTTCTCGCGCAGCGATTTGCAAAATGGCAGCTTCCGGACGCCTACGTTTTTGTCGATGAACTGCCCCATACTTCCACCGGCAAACTGCTGAAAACTGCTCTCCGCGATCGTTACCGAGATTATCTGAACCATTCGTTCCATGGCCCAATGGGAATAGCGGGTCCTCCGGCGCCTTCACGCCATCACTAAAGTACAACACCGACACTCAGGCTATGATGGGATCAGGGTGACACATCCTGGTTGGGGACGGTTCGCGAAACGTGAGCACGCTACGCAGGAGAGATTCCTCGCCCAGCGAAAGGAATGCGGCGCGCGGATCGCGCGCCGCTCGGAAGTGACGACGTTTGCAGGGAGCGCTTAGAGTACTCAAGCTGATGCCCAGAACAGAAAGAATAGCCGCGCGGGTTCAATGATGGCGTTTTCCCGTCAGGAATACGATGCAGTCGTGATTGGCAGCGGGCCGAACGGTCTGTCGGCCGCGATTACGATTGCAGAATCCGGTCATTCGGTACTCGTGGTCGAGGGATCCAAATGCATCGGCGGCGGAGCCCGGTCGGAGGAATTGACCCTGCCCGGATTTGTGCATGACGTTTGCTCATCGGTCTTTCCGATGGGCATTTGGTCGCCGTTTTTCCAGCGGCTGCCGCTGGCGCAATACGGCCTCGAATGGGTGCAACCCGCCGCGCCGCTGGCGCACCCTCTCGATGACGGCTCTGCCGTAATACTCGAGCGCTCGGTCGAATTGACAGCGCAGAATCTCGGCGAGGACAACGGCCGCTACCGCCGCATCATGGGTTCGCTGGTTTCCGCCTGGCCGAAGATCGCATCGAGCGTGCAACGGCCATTCAGTATTCCCGCACATCCTTTTGCAGCAGCCGCTTTTGGTTTGCGCACATTCCGTTCGGCTTCGAGCGTGGCACGCCGCGATTTTCGCGGCAAGCGCGTGCGGGCCCTGATCGCCGGGCTCTCAGCACATGCGGTATTGCCATTGGAACGCATTCCCAGCGCCGCCTTCGGACTCGTCCTCGGAATTATCGGGCATACGGACGGATGGCCATTCGCACATGGCGGCTCGCAGAACATCTCCAATGCGTTGGCCAAGCATTTGATTTCCCTCGGTGGCGAAATCGTTGCGGGCATGCCGATCGAGTCGGTAAACCAGCTCCCGCGCGCGCGCGCGGTCCTCTGCGACGTGACACCGCGACAACTCCTGACGATTGCGGGTTCGTGGCTGCCGGCAAGCTTTCGCGCGAAACTCGAGCACTGGCGCTACGGGCCGGGCGTCTGCAAATTCGACTGGGCGCTCGACGAGCCAATTCCGTGGAAAGCGGCCGAATGCAGCCGCGCGGGAACGGTGCACGTGGGCGGCACGCTGGACGAGATCGCCGCTTCGGAACGCGATGCATGGTACGGCCGCCACTCGCAGCGCCCGTTCGTGTTGCTGGCGCAACCGACATTATTTGATCCGACCCGCGCCCCGGCGGGAAAACACACCGCCTGGGCGTATTGCCACGTGCCGAACGGATCGAAAACGGACATGACCGAGGCGGTCGAAAACCAGATTGAACGATTCGCTCCGGGGTTTCGACGGCTGATTCTGAAACGAAGCGTGCGCATCGCGGCGAGCCTTGAGGCCTATAATCCGAACTTGGTTGGCGGCGATATCGGCGGCGGGGCGGCCGACACCGAGCAATTTCTGCTGCGGCCCACGCGGCAGTTCTATCGCACTCCGGCTAAAGGCCTTTACTTGTGCTCTTCCTCGACTCCGCCGGGACCCGGCGTGCACGGCTTGTGCGGTCATCTCGCGGCGCTCGCCGCACTAAAGGACGTTTTCTAGAGGAGCCGGTGTCGTGCCAGATCCCAAAACGCTTCTAAAGTGGATTGCGGGCGTGCTGGTCGCGTCCGCGCTTCTTGTATATGCGGGCGATTTTCTGTGGTTCGAGTATCGGATGCACGATGCGAAAAGCAACAATCCGCTCCAAACCATTACGCTTTACTACGCGACGGCAATGAAGAACGGCAAAGTGGAAGTGTTCTATGATCAGCCGCAAACCGCCACCTGTGTTCATTCCATTTTCCCGCACGCGGAGTACCTGCCGTGCTGGCATTTCAATCGTTCGGGCGTGCAACGCGTTGGCTGATGGAGCAGTTCAGGAAGGAAGATATCAATATTTCACGGCCTCTGGCCGGCCAGGCGTTCCACCCTGCCGGACGTGTCGAATGCCGGGTAGGGTTGCACCGGAGCCGAAGAATCATCGAGGCGGCGGAGCCCTGGCCGTGACATCTGCTTTTCGATTTTGCGCAAGACTTCAGCGAGAGCGCGCTTCTGAGTTCGCCGCAGTTCTTCGCGGCGCGCACGAACCTGCTCGCGCAACGAAAGCGCCCGCGCAAATGAATCCCAATATTCAAAGCGTCCGCACAACGACCTTGTGAGCAGTTTGACTGAAACGCCCGCGGCATGAGCAATGCGCTGACCTGACGTATCGAAGTGCAGCCAATGCGTCAGGAGCCGGTTACGATCATAAACGGCCGTCGCACGGCGGCGCGAGACTCGCGAGCCAATCGTGGACGAAAACTGATGCCAGATGGCGCTGCGCGGCTCGTACCGGATTTCATAGCCTTGCTTCCAGGCGCGCAGCGAAAGCTCGACGTCTTCCCATCCGTAGGGTGCAAGCATCTCTTCGAAACCACCGAGCGCGAGGAATTTGTCACGATCGAAAAGCGATGAACCGCCGGTTGCATATACTGTACTCAGCGGCTCCATTTGAGGCGCAGGCGAAGGGAAAAAGAATCGCGAGTGAACGCTGAGAAACCCGCGCCGGAACCGGCCGCGCTGACCTGCACCGCTGAGAACACCGCTGGCGAAGTCGTAAGCGTTGCCAGTCACCGCGAAAACCGGCGAATCGCGGAAATGTTCCGCCAAAGGCGCTAGCGTGGCTGGCGTCAGCGCAACGTCATTGTTGATCAGGTAGACCAGCCGAAAGCGCGCGGCGCGGACACCGCAATTCGCCGTGGGGCCGAAGCCCTGGCGCTTCGGGTTGCTCTCAAAGCGCACACCGGGATGATGAGCGCGCAACCAGCGCTCGCTCTCATCGGTGCTGGCGTCATCAGCGACGAGAATTTCTGTAGGCTGGCGCGAATCGTTCTCGAATGCGCGAGCCGATTCCACGACCGTAGGCAGAAACTTTTCCAATAAGGCGCGGCCATTCCAATTGGGGATAACGATGCTTATGCCCGCCGCGCTCAACTCGCAGATCCCACAGGCTGTTGCGCGAACCGCTCCGCACACACTTGCAACGATGAACCGCCACTCCGGCGAGTGCTGATCCATTCCCACGGATGAAGAAGGGGCTTCACACCGTAATAGCGCAACCGTCCTCCGCGCCGGCCGTGAACGCGGGTCAGGCGATTGAGCAAACTGTGCTTCAGAGCATGGTAGTTTTCGACTCCCGCACGATCTTCCATGACACGCACGCGGAATCCACACGCTCCCAAAAGCTTCGTCAGGGTGGCACGCGTGTAGTGGTAGAAATGATGTGGCAGCGATAAGCCAAACCAATCTTCGCCGAAGTGGCGTGCCTGATAGCCGCCGTAATTTGGAATTCCAATAACGACGACCCCTCCGGGCCGCAGCAAGCGCGCCGCTTCTTTCAGAATCGCGCGCGGATTCGGGACATGCTCGAGCGAATCCCAGAATGTAATCGCGTCGAACCGGCCTGACGACAGTTGCGCCGAAATGAGATCTGAATTGCGAATGCAGTCGGACCCGAGCGCCCGCGAAGCTTCGCGGTAAGGGACGGGCATGGGCTCGATGCCGTGGCGCTCCCAACGATTGCTGTCGAGAGCACGAAGGAAAAATCCCAGTCCGCATCCGACATCCAGCACGCTGCCTTGGCTGCGGAAGCGGCTGAGGAAACCAGTGCGATACTGCTGATCGCGACGGATCCAGTCCTCGCTTACGGGTATCATTCCGGCTTCGCCCCAATACTCTTCCGCGTAGCAAGGTTCGAGCTCTCGCGGCGTTAGTTGCGGTTCGGTTCTGACCAAGTCACACGATAAACACTGCCAAAGACGAAATGGCAGTTCGCCGGCCGGTCCGCTGATTCTCTTCTCGAGCACCAACTTCGCATCTGTGCCGCCGCACAGAGCGCACGGCAAGCACGGAGCAAATGCCGTCGCGAAGGATTCAATGGGATTCGAGGTGTGTGCAGTCATGACGACGCAATAGCGCGTCGAAATTATAGCCAAACAAAAAGGGGCGCTTCGAAACAATTCTCCTAGGTCAGCAAACAGCCCGTGCGAGTGATCTTTCGCTGACATTCGCCGACTGTTCGCCTTGCATTCGCCGTAGGTGCTCACTAACCTAGCGGATTCACTCTGGCTGGTAGTCCTGCTGAGGAATGGGAGGAGTCATGGCAACGTCAGTTTGGAAGGGCCATCTCACGTTTGGACTGGTTTCCATTCCGATCCGGCTCTTTGCCGCGGCGCGTTCGGAGCGCATCAGTTTGAACCAGCTCCACAAAGTCTGCCATTCGCGGATTCGCCAGCCGCAATTCTGCCCCACCTGCAATCGCCAGATCGAGCGATCGGAAATTATCAAGGGTTACGAGTACGAGAAAGACCAATACGTGCTTTTCAGCGAAGAGGAACTGGACAAGCTCGATCCGCCTTCCGCGCAAACGATGGAGATCCTGGAGTTCGTGAAAACGGACGAAGTGGACCCGCTCTATTTCGACGCTTCTTATTACGCCACTCCCGAAGATGCCGGCAAAAAGGCTTATCACCTTCTTCTTTCGGCGATGGAAGAGTCCGGGCACGCGGCTGTCGCCAAGCTTTACATGCATCAGCGTGAATATATCGTAATCATAAGGCCGCGGGCTCATGGTCTGACGCTGCACACGATGTATTACGCTGATGAAATTCGCAATGTCGCCGAGTATGGCGAGAAAAATGGCGCCGAGCCCAAGGAAGCCGAAAAGAAACTGGCTTTGCAATTGATCGAAAGCCTTTCGGCTCCGTTCAAACCCGAGAAGTATCACGACGAATACAGGCAGAGCCTTCGCTCCATGATCGAAGCCAAGCTCAAGGGCCAGGAAGTGGCTGCGGCGCCTCATCCGCAGCTCGCGCCGGTGGTGGACCTGATGGAAGCGCTAAAGAAGAGCTTGGCCAAGCAAGCGACGCCAAAACAGGCTCCGGTGGAGATGAAGCCGATGAAGGCCGTGCCAGAAGCCGTGGCAGCGCGCAAGCGAGCGGGCAAACGGTCCGCGGGCTAATCGGCCCGGCATACAGAATTTCTGGCACGTCGCCTTACGTTCTGACATCAAACAGGGAGAACGCCTTTCTCAGGAGCGTCACAATGGCAAGTTCCAAATGGACGGGAATCTTCGCGTTTTTGCTCGGCGCAGGACTGGGCGTAGCAGCAGGACTGCTCCTCGCCCCGAAAGCGGGGGAAGAGCTGAGGGAAGACCTGGCGGACCAATTAGACGAAGGCGCTCGCCGGGTTCGCGCAGCAAGCAGAACGGTCAGCCGTCGGGCGCAACAGTTCGCTGAGCAAGTACAGCAGAATGCATCGGATGCCGCGGACGCAGCCGTTCGCGCAGCCTCGCGCAAATTCAGCCGCTCTTGATTCCCGTCGGAGCGGCGTATTTTTGTCGCTCGGCGATGTCTTACGTCCGGATCGAGCGCTAGCCCGCCTTGCGGCGCTTGCCGGGAAGAAAGCGGTAGCGTTCGATTTTCGCGGCGATTCCCACCCGGCCCTCTTCAATTGTTTCGGTTCGCTGAACCTGGGCTTCGCACCGGACGCGGACGGGTTCGCCCTGAGTAATCTCCGAGGGCAGCGTCAAGGTGAGTTCGAGTGTCGAGCCGCTGTTGATCGGCTCTCCCAGAAAAAAGTAAACTCCATGTGAACTGACGTCCCGGCACTCGGTCAGGATCTCTCCCGCCGGCGAAACACCCTTGGGACGAACCGATAACGGCAGCCTCAGAGGGTATCTCTTTCTGCTGCGGCGTTCCGTGATAACCAATAAACACCTCTAGGGCAGCGCAGCCAGTTCCAACAGTCGCCTCCAAAAAGTCAGATTTAGATCTCCGGCTGGGCTTTGGATTGACAGTCGCAAAGTAGATGCAAGGTGAGGGGGATAGGGGCATCGTGAAGGCCTGAGCAGCGCGACTGAAACCCTGTAATCGCCCTTACAAGTGCGCTTGTCGTGTTAAAAAAGAGGGGAGCCGCAGCGGCTCCCCTTCCTTCGCCTCGGTAGGAAAACTCGATCAGCCGATGGGGGTGCTGCTGGCGTTTGCACCCGATCCGGATGTATTCACGCGGATGACACCCGACTGGTCGGTGTAGTACATGTTCTGCCCGGTCGTCCCGACGGTGATTGGAGTGGCCGTGATGCTATACGACTGATTACTTGCGCCCGGCGTATACGTGAAGTTGTAGCCGCTTTTCTGCCCGGAAGCCAGAACGGAATCGATCAGGTCAGCGGAAGTTGAGCTTGCAGTGCCGCCGGATGCAATCGGGCCGAGATTCGTGAGTGCCGATGGAAACTGACCGTAGCTCGTAGAGTAGGCGATGCATGCCGTATTGAGAGTGCGCAATGAGCCCACTGCCGAAGCCTGATTGGCAGCGATCTTCGCCCGCAAAAGATTTGGGATTGCAATGGCGGCAATGATGAGAATGATTGCCACCACAATCAGCAGCTCAATTAAGGAAAAACCTTTCTCTCGGTTCCGCATCTTCTTGTCTCCTTACGAGAAGATTCCCTGTTCTCGCCCTGTCAATTTGACCGACGGCTCATAAGGAGCATTCATCGGGCCAATCTCGCGTTCGTCTCAACCAACTGAGTATAGGCTACTTACTATATCTCATTCCCGAATGTGGAAGCTTGCCTGTCCACGACATGAACACCATTCCCAAAGCTGTACTGCCCAGCGACAATGGCAAGCCTGACCAAAAGCCGTGGCGGCCCAGAGTCAAAACTCAATGTGCAGCCTCACCGCAGGAACCAAGACTGGCCCCCGGTTTTGGTTGTATCCAGGATTGTTAATGTGCTGCAGGTCAAGCGCAGCGTAAACTCCGCGCCAGAGATGGGCATTATAGTACCCTTCAACAATATTTTCGCGCCCGTAGGTAAGGTCTCCGTCGCCCAGCAGGAAGCCAAGTCCACCCAATTTTAAATACTCCCGGTGGTCACCAGAGATGCCATTCGTGACAATTGCCAACCCAGCCTTGTCGTACGGACGATGCCAGGTACCACCCGCGTAATCGGCGCCAAGCTCGAAGGTTTGGTCGACCTCGGTGTAAGCGAATGACTCGTGGGTTCCACTGTTCCAACCGAACCTGCCGAACGCACGCAGGCTACCCCATACTTGCTGCTCCAGATTGACGCCGAAGCCATACTTAATACGGCCCTGCTCCCGCGTGGCAACGATATCCGGGGCGGGCGTTTTTCCCTGCAGGAACAAATCAATGGCTTCGCGATAATCACCCATATTCGCGTGATTGACGTAGGAAAGCAGCCGAACCTGTGCCGGTTTATCTGAAATCACGTGCGGATGAAATTCGATCTCGAGATTTTCGCTACGAGCTCGCGCCAGGTCTCCGTCCAAGGCGATGCCGTTCGCCACGGTTGGCATAAGAGCTTCCGCAAAGCGAATGGCCCAAGTGTGGTAGTCGTATTCCAGCATGCCCGCGTAAGTGTACCCACGCGTATCGGCGGCGAAGTCCCAGGCGCCATTGTTTACGGCTGTCCAGTTCATGAACTGGAAATGGCTGTCGCTTCCTACCGGATTCACATCGAAAAAATCCGCGAGCGACATCTTGCCCACGCGAAACTCCAGCCGCCTGGCCGGCAAACTCTTGAGCATGCCGAGCGGGCCCACTTCGGCGTCTTCCGCTTTATCAGTGAGGGAAAACACGTACCGAAAGATTGCGCGAGCGACATAGGGAGCAGTGCTCAACGGCGTACCTTCTCCGGGAATGCGCACCACATCGATATTTGGATAGCCGGCAACCCCTAGCGAATTGCTGATCCCCCCGCCGCTGGCCTCCTCGAGGTCAAAGACAATGTCGCTGGCATTCGTCAAGCGCAGCGCCGTGTAAAGTGTGAAGATGCGCGAGTTGGCAATCTCGCTGCTGGGTTTGAGGCTGTTTGGACCGCTATAAAGCGCGTGGAATCCGCCATGTCCCTGCGTGATGATGTTAATTTGACCGGAGAGCCACCACCGATTCGCGTCGGAATGAGAAAAGATCGTTTCAGGCTCCTGATCAGCAGCGGGTTGAGAGTTTGCGGGAGCGGAGCTTTGCCGTGCCGCGTCGGCAGGCGCGGCGTCTTGGGCATGCACAGCCGAACAAAATAGCGCGAGAGCGGCAAGCAATATCCACAGACAGCCAAGCTGAAAAGGCGCACGACGCTCGTGGCTGACGATCATGCCTTTGGCTGACCTGCGGCGAGGATCAGCCGCAGTCTCCTGTTGCGCATTGGTGAACGGCATGAAGATTTCCGCGGAACCAAGCTTGCACGCGACTGGCGCCTTTCAACATTACACAACGGCAAATATCAGTTTGCGAGAGGAACAGGCACGCCCGAGACCAAACACCGGCAACCAAGCAGCAGACGCCCATCCTAGCCAGCCGTAAAATCGCCAGGTTCCGCCGAGAATTCTGATACCCTATCCCCCTAGGGTAGTCAAGAACAATGTCACATCTCTCGCGAGAAGAGCTCGATCTGATCAATCGCACCAAGAAAGTCATTGGCCAACTTGAATCGGTGCAGCGCGCACTCAATGAGCATGAGCGCTGCGCGGAAATTCTGCATCGGCTGGCCGCCGCTCGCGGCGCGATCAATAGTCTGATGGCGGAACTGATGGAAGATCACATCCGCAATCACATGACGCGCCATAATAGAACGTCGAAAGAAGCCGCCGACGATCTGATCGAGATCGTGCGCACGTACTTGAAATAGGGCTGGAAGTCCTCAGTTCCCCGTGTGCGATACCGCGTTCACCGGCTAACAGGGCCGAATCACTTCGATAGTTCGCTGCAAACAGCTCCAAATGTGCACTGATGAAAGAAGGACACCTGAACTTTGGGCCAGTAGCCGAACTTTGAACCCGCTCTCACACTCGTTGCCAGATGCTCGTGCGCAGTCGAGTCCGAAAGCTGCATGTGCGTCACGACGCGCGGGCGGATACCCTCTACAGTTCCCTGTTGGCGTTCGTCGCAATCGCGACGATCACAATTGCGGCGGTTATCTTCGGCTTCACAGCAGAATGCCACGCCGGCACGAATTCGAAAGAAGGAGACCACGCCGCGACCAAGGCCGCGGAAGTACACGATGAAGCCGGCGCCACCACTTCAGCTCACGCGGTGCTCACCACAAGGGCAATGGCCGATACTGGCTCTGATGACGGCGCAACGCCGAGTCTCACCGCCGATCCTATTCTGAACGCCCCCGGCGAAACGCTGCCGGTAAATCCGATGGTCCACGAACCTGCGCCTCGCAGGAAGTGCATTCTTTTCATTGCAAGCCTTTGCGGAGCCGTGAATAACAAATCCATTCTTAGCGCTGCGACCATTCAGAGTGCAGCATTGATCGCCGATGGCGTGACCACGCGGCAATATCTACAGCGTGGCTATGTCGAAGTCGATCCTTTTGCGAGATTCTTCCTGGGACGCAGGCCGACCTGGGCGCGAATGGCGCCGCTAGGGAGCATTCAGGTCATTGGAGGCATGTGGCTCGCCGAGCGCATGGCCGCGAGCCGAAACCACTGGATCCGCCGGTTTTGGTGGCTGCCACAGATCGCCGGCATCGCCGGCAACGCCGCCGCCACCGCGAATAACGTCGCCCTGCGCTGAGAGCACACCTTCACCCAACTACCCAAAAGCCATCCCCGCGCGATTGCCCGCGCTAGTGCTGCATGATGCCAATCGCGTCCGCCACCTGACCTTGGTCTGCGCCCATCACAAGCATGAGGTTCGGCGTGATGATGTACATGACGAAATTGCTGTTTTGAAAGACCGTTCCCTGGCTCGCCAGGCCCGTGACTCTGCCTGTTGCCTGGAGGAACGAGTAGGTGCCAGTTGTCGCGCCTGCCACAAAGCTGCCATTAAAGGTCAACGTGTTGCCGCTGCCGGTCTGCCCGCTCGGGGTAAGAGTGACCGGAGAAGCGCCGTTCGGGACCGTAGGCAGAACCGGCGTCGTTGTGCCCGCGACGTAGTTCCCCTTAATCGTCGTGTTATCGAACCCGCTCGTTGGGTTTTGCCCCGTAAAGAAACCGAAGCTGACTTTCGGATCGTTCGCTATCCCGACCGTGGCTCCCAACATGTTGCCATCGCTGACGGCATCCAGGTACAAAACATAGTTGGATGGAGTGCCGTTGACGGTCACAGAGAGTATTGCGCGACCATTAGGGGCTACGTTGATTGGGAAACCAATCGTTCCCGCTTGCGGTCCGGACTGGGGTGGACTCCCGCCATTAAACTTGCCCCCGTCGCTTGAGTCGAAGAGCAACTGACCCGTCGCTCCGTTGAAAGTTCCGAGTTGTGTGCTCGAGTTTGCGGGCGCGCCCGGCGTGACACCCCAAAGGCCAAAAACGTTGACGGGGAAATTGGTACTGTCGATCGTCAAATTCAACGGCGCATTCCCCAGCCAGTTGAACTGGCCGCTGAGCACCTGTTTGCTGGTGGCGACAGCAGTGATGGGAGTGATGTCGATGGCGAAAGCGCGGCCCGACTGATTTGTTGTGGGAACTTCTGGCGCGAGGATGTAGAGGGCCAGGGTAAGGGTTTGCGAACCGCCGATGGTCATCGTCATGGTCGCACGCCCGAAAGCATCAACTGTCGCGGTGCCCAGCGGCGTAAAGTTCCCGGTGACGTTGCCTGTCGTGGAATTGGCGGGCTGAATCAAGGTGCCGTTGTCGTTGACGTCGGCCTGTGGGAGAAAGCCGTTCTGAGATGCAATCGCGGCGCTCAAATTGGTGAAGATGTTGCCCTCCACCGCGATTCTCGCTCCTGTCCCGTCCGTTCCCGAAAATTCGATAGAAAAGAAGCCATTGAAACCGCCCGCAGAGGTCAGCGCCGTGGGAGATGGCACCACCTGACTGATCAAGAGTCCGGACCCGACATCGGCGCCGTCGGCAGGATCTTCGAAGAAACGGGCGACGGTCTCATTATTCCGCAGGACGAAATCGTACTGCGAGGTCCTGCCGCCAGCCGTCAGTTTGCAGAATCCTGCTGAGGCAATGGCCAGGTTCTGGCAAAAGCCAACCACCTGTTGACCGGGTTGCACCACCGATGGGTCTTTAAAATCCTCCTTTCCGGTCACATTGCCATTTACGTCCACGTTGATGCTGCCCGCTATGGCTACGGCGCCGTTTGCATCGAAGCCGCTAAACAGAAAAGCATACCTGCCCAAGAGAATCGACACATGGGTCAGGATGGCGGTGCTATCCTGACTATCTGCAGTGGCTGCTCCGCCGCCGGAGACGCTCGCCATTAGGACTTGCGGGCTGGTGGCATACAGACTCACGTTTACCGTGATGGTGAGGATGGGCCAGCTCGCGCCAGGCGCGAGGGAGTCCGCACGGGTGGCTAAGGACCCGCCGGAAAACGTCCAGCCCGATCCGCTGATGGATACCAAAGACTCACCAACTGGGAGAGTGACGTCTACTTCCACGTTTCCGGAGGTGGCGACTTTCCCGACGTTTGTCACGTCGATGGTATAGGTCGCATTTTTCTGGCCCTGCTGGAAATTGCCTGAATCGGCTACGGCAATCGCGAAGATGGGGCTATTGTTACTACCTCCGCCACCGTTCCCACCACCTCCACCGCCGTTTCCGCCGCCCCCGCCGCCACCCCCGTGGCCGCCAAAGCAGGCGGCCAAAAATGAACTCAGGACAGCAGCAACAAGAAATAAGGCCTTGGGCCGATGAGCAGTCATAGGACGCTGCAATTTTTGCTTTCCATCTGTGCGAGACTGAAAAATGCCATGTGGCAGAACTCATGCAAAACGAAGCCGACCTGGACGAGATTTTGTGACCATGAGCGCCGCTGTAGACGACTAACTTTTACTGACCGTAAATCATCGAGTTACGCACAGCTTTCACTGGACCAGAGGGTTGTGCTCTGTCCTGCCAAGATTTTGGCAGGGAGGTTTTATGGTCCTCGTCGAGTGGTGTAAATACGCATTTCGGCGTATAGTCTCGCCAACCGGAGATCACCCCTCTTGTTGCGCCTTAGCCAGCACGATCTCAAATGCCTCATGGAGTTCCTGCGCCAGATGTACGCGCTGCAAACTCTCGATTCATTTCGTAAGAATGTGCTAACCGGATTACAGCAGTTGGTCCCCTCTGACATTGCCGCTTACAATGAGGTCAATCTTCGCACACAGCACAACCAAGTGATTTACGACCGTCCGGAGGCGATGAACCTTCGCGATGGCGCGCAGATTTTCGACCGCTACATCCCCGAACACCCGCTGATTGCCTACAGCAGGCGCAGGCGCGGTCATGGAGCGGTCAAGATTTCCGACTTTGTTTCTGCAGCGCAATACCATCGCCTGGGTCTTTACAACGAGTTCTTCCGCCTGATTGGCATTGAGGATCAGATGGTGATGTCATTGCCGAGCTGCCGTCCGGTGCTGATCGGAATTGCCCTGAACCGCAGCCGCCGCAATTTCAAGGAACGCGAGCGTTTGCTTCTCAATTTGGCATACCCCCACCTGATTGAGGCTTATGCAAATGCAGAGGCATGGACGCGCATGACCGGGCGGCTGAAAGTGGTCAATCAGGCTGTGCGCGAGTCCTCTGCGGCCATCATTCTTCTGAACAGTAAAGGGCGCGTAGAAGTAATCACGCCAAAAGCCATCTCTTTGATCGGCAAATATCTCGGCGGGCATGGCCTCCTGGGCGATGTTCTTCCCGATCTTCTGCAACGCTGGATTGCCCGGCAGGAGAAACAGCAGGTCGATCCGAGCGAGGTACCTCCGCCGCGCGAACCGCTGATCGTGCAGCTCAAAGAGACGCAACTAGCAGTACGGCTGTTCGAACATCTCGGCGAGCATCTCTTATTTATGAAAGAATCTTCGGCAGTCCCCGAAGGAATAGATGCGTTCGGACTCACGCGCCGGGAGAGTGTGGTCCTGCTCTGGATCAGCCGTGGCAAGACAAATAAAGACATCGCTGCCATTCTTGGCACGAGTCCTCGCACCATTCAAAAACACGTGGAACACATCTTTCGTAAGCTTGGCGTGGAGACTCGAACGGCAGCTGCGAGTAAAGCTCTGACGCTCGGCTCAATCGAGGCACAGAATTAATCGCTGCGCTCGGCCCGCGCGAGCGGTACAACCGAAATTCCCCAATTCAAGGCATCAGTGCGCGACGATCTGCCGGCGGCCGGCAGGCCTGCGCATCAGGAAAACCAGGGGCAGCATCAGCAGGAACAAGAGTCCCAGCAACCAAAATACCTGGTTGAACGAGAGCATAGCCGCTTGTTGCCGCAGCAATCCCCATAGCGCCTGGTATGCGCGTCGGGTGGCCGTAACCGGATTGGCGCCACGGAACATAAACCAGCTTCGCAGGCCTTGAATCATCGCGCCGACGCGCGCGCTTCCGGCGCTTACATTGGGCGCGAGATTATTGGTATTGGTCTGCTCGTGCCGCGCGACGAGTGTGGTTACGGCGGCAATTCCGATGCTGCCGCCGAGGTTGCGCATCAGATTAAAAATGCTGGTAGCGTTGCCCATGGCCTCCACGCGAATTGGATCCATGGTGATGGTGGTCAGCGGGACAAAGAGACAGGCAAGCGCAACGCCTTGCAGAAATTGCGGCCAGAAGATATTCCAATAACCAACGTTGAGGTTTAATCCGCCCAGCAGAAACAGACTGGCGGCGCCGCCCACAATGCCGCCCATCAGCAGCTTGCGGGGATCGAGCCGCGACATCATAGCTCCGACGATCGGCATCGTCAGAAACGAACCGAGTCCCCGCGGGAATAGCGCGATTCCCGCTTGAAGGGCGGGATAACCGAGAAGCGTCTGTAGCATGATGGGGAGAATCACCAGGCTGCCGTAGAGAACGAGCCCCAAAACCGCCATCAGGAACACGCCGGTGCTGTAGGTGCGAACCTTGAAAACGCGTAGATCGACGACCGGATGCGCCACGCGCAGTTCATAAATGACGAGCGCGGTGAGTGCCACCGCTGAAATCACCGTCAGCACGGTGATCCAATGCGCTCCAAACCAGTCCGCTTCCTGTCCTTTATCGAGCACGACCTGAAGACAAGCGATGCCGATGGCCAACATGCCGATACCCCAGTAATCGATGCGCTGCATTGCTCGCCGAATGTAGGACGGATCGAAGATGAACATCTGCGTCATGATCAACGACGTGATGCCCACGGGGACGTTGATGTAGAAAACCCAGCGCCAGCTATAGCTGTCGGTCAGCCAACCACCGAGCACCGGACCCAGCATCGGTGCAACCACGATGCCCAGCCCCCAGAAGGCCATAGCCTTACCGCGATCTTCCGGCGGAAAGGATTCCAGCAACACCGCCTGCGAAATCGGCTGGAGCGCGCCGCCGCAAGCCCCTTGGACGACACGAAAGACAACGAGTGCAGCCAGCGAAGGTGCCAAGCCGCAAAGGAAAGATGCAGCCGTAAATCCGGTGACAGCCAGCATGAGAAGTCGCTTTCGCCCTAGCTGGTTTGCCAGCCAGCCAGTGATTGGCAGGATGATGGCGTTAGCCACCAGGTACGACGTTAGGGCCCAGGTCGCTTCGTCAACGCTTGCTGAGAGGCTTCCCGCAATATGCGGCAGTGAAACGTTTACGACTGTTGTGTCGAGCACTTCCATAAAGGTGCTCAACATCACAGAAATGGCGACAATCCACGGGTTGATCTGTTCTGCTGGATTAGCCTGCAGCGCGGAGGCTTGGGTTGCCATTAGCAAAACCGCCTTCTAAATGAAAGCGAGTGAGGACTTCCCGCCGTTTACAGGGATCGCGCTTGGGAGACTCTACTTTGACGCTCGAAATTTCGTTTGGGGTTATTGGGGGTTGGCGGACCGGATGGGCATCACTCCGGCCGCGCGGCTCTTACGTCATGTTCCAGTTTTTCCCGCTCTTCCCTGGGAAGCCCTTCGCCGGAGATAAGGGTCTTGCCATTCGGGAGTAAAACCGACGCGAGGCGGCCAAGTGGCAAACCATTTTTGACGGGCAGGATGACCACGGTCACTTCATCGCCGGCCTTGATGGCCGCCTTGCTCCAACCAACATTGACCATACTGACCGGATTTTGGGTCTCGCCGATCCAATGGACTACTTTTCCATCCTCGCCTTTCACGTCGAACTGCAGCAGGCAATGCGGATTGGACCAGAGCCATTCCGTTACGGTTCCCTTGAGGGTGATTTTCGTCTCGTTATCGAGAGCGGCAGTTCCATGATGGGCCAGCACTGGAACCGAAAGCGCCATAACCGCAATCGTTAACACCAGCAGGCGGGTCGTCTTAGTTGACATTGCGATTGCCTCCCCTTCGGGAATGCCTTTGTAAACCGTTCTCAAAAGCGATCGCGGGTTTAGGACATTCTAAGCTCATCAGAGCTGTTGCACAATTGTCATTCGGGCCAACCAGGCGGCGCCTCATTTCCCGCAACCCTGGCGGGCCTGTTCGAATTGTTTGAAAAGCCGCAACGCGCCTTTGCCGTCGAGCGTGCGCATGACGTGTCCCTCGCCTTTCTCCTCGTTGAATTCGACGGTGTAGCCTTCGCTGCGGAACTTCGCGGCTTCTTGCTTTTCGCTTCGCAGCCAGCCGGGATCCATCTCTCCGGCATACATGTAAATGCACAGCTTTGAAAGCGCGCGCATGTGGTCTGGCGAGGGGTCATCGAGGAATCCCGGGAGGCCAGTTACAGACCAGAAGTACTGCGGATAGAGCGAGGCGATATGAAATGCGCTCAGGCCGCCATTGGAAACACCGGCGATGTGGAATTTGTTTTGAAGGACCTTGTACTCGCCCAGGAGCTTCACAATAAATGCCGGGAAAACGCGATCGCCGCTTTCGAAGAAAAGATCGCCGTTCGGCGCCGCGGGGAGAATAACGATATAACCGAGGCTCTCGGCTTGCTCGCGCCAATTTCGAGCGAGAGTTGCCTGGACCATGTCCATGGTCTGCGAACCGCCGCCGAAGGCGAGAATCGCCGGATAGGTCTTCGAGGCGTCGTAGCCATTGGGCAACACAACTTTGTACTCGAGCCTCGTGCCGGAGATATCGGCGACTTTGTCGAGCACTTCGGCAGAGAGAGGTTGGCTGAAAAAAACTGAAAGAGCAACTGCGGCCAGAAAAAGGAACTTCGCGCAGCGGGACTGGCAGGGCATGATCGCGCCTCCTCGGGTTCAATCCGGGTTGATATGGCGCAATTATACGTTAATTGACGCGCAGCAAACCGCGCAAGGCGAAGCTTATCCTCACTCCCTGGGACGCCAAGTGGCGTCAAATTCAAAAAAGACGCTGCGCGGCCGGGCGGCGTATCGACTCAGCCGCTCCGGCCGCAGGTGGTTACGAGGCCTCTCGTGACGAAGCGATCCGGAAGTGCACCGACACATTCCACTTGATTGGTACCGGCTCCCCATTCAGGTACGTCGGCTCGAATTTCCAATTGGCGAGCGCCTTCATTGCCGCGTCATACAGCAGCGGCGGCCCGGAGACCACCTTCATATCGACCACTTTGCCGCTGGAATCGATCACGGCAGAAACAATCACTTCGCCTTGTATGCCCGCCTGGCGCGCCAGCAACGGGTATTCGGGGTTGGTCTGGTAAAGGATTCGGGGCGGCTGCACATTCCCGCCGACCGGAACTGGACCCCGCGGCTTTTCGGCTGCCTCCGCACGGGGCGCGGCAGGTGGCTCCGGCGGCCTGATACCTTCGAGTATCCCACCAAGAACTCCGCCGGTAACGCCTCCCGGAACGCCTCCGAAAACGCCTTCTGCGTCCGTTTCGGGCGGCAACGGTGCTTCCTTCAACATAGCAACCTGTTTCGGAATTGCGGTCGGCATGAACAATTTGCCCTTCACCATAAGTACGCGACGGGACTGGGCGGCTTGAGCCGCAGCCGCAACCTTGGGCGGCGGAGATGGAGCGGACGGAGGCGGAGGCGCGACCAGCAGGGTTACGGTGTAAGTTCTAAGATCCAGCGTATTTGTGAACCACAACGAGAGCGACAAAATCACTACAAGCAGACTTACATGCACGGCGATCGAGGTAGCAAGCGTTCGCTTGTGTGACGGCGAGCCGAGTAAATTGGGCGAGAGAAATGCGTCAGAAAAATCGGTATAGGAGTTCGCCGCCCGCACAGGAGCGGGCAGCCGCGTCACACTGTGGTCTTCCTTCCGCGGCACCCAACCAAAGAAGTGCTCCTTGGCCGTGGGCGTGTGTCGTGCTGGGTGCGCGGACGCCGGGGGGATCGCTGTCGCCGTAGCCATCATATGCCTCCATCTCCGCGGCTATCGCCACTCGAACCGAGCTACCGAAAGCAGCCTTAGGCTAAAGCCTTGTGTGGAGACGCTCAGTACCTTGGCTCACCCCCCAATGTGATGTCGCTCACAAGTCCCAACATGAGACAGCCAGAATTGAGCCGTTTCGCCCGCGGTTTTCGCTTCAAGGATTGAAGGCAGGCGCAACACCGCGCTCGCGGCGGTGTTTGACAGGAGAGGGCGATGATCATGATCCGATTTGCGCGGTCCGAAGGCACGAATGCAGGGTCAGCAGACACAGACCGCATGGCGGCCGTTGGCGACTTGCCAGCAAGAGATCTGGAATTCGAGGCGCTGTTACGCGATGCCGCCGAATTTCAGAGGATGGACATAGGCTGCAAGCTGCGCGGGGAGGCCATCAGCTGACTTTAGCAGCACCCGAACCGCTGTTTAGTCGAGCCTTGCCGGCACATCAGGGTGTTGACGTTGCTACGCTGACAAGCTTGGATTTGGCTTCAGCCAATGCTTTGACGGCGGGCGTGCGATTTGGCGTACGAAGCAACTGTTCCTCATAGACTGCCGCAGCTTCCTTAGCGTGGCCGGTGGCCAAAAGGACGTCCCCATAAAGTTCGAGACCGGGTTTGATGGGTTCCGGCGGGCCTGAGGGCGGTGCCAACGTGCGGTCATTGTCGGCAGCTTCTTTAGCGGCCTCTATAGCTTGATCTTTTTGGCCGCGGGCGAGAGCCGCTTCGGCGCTAAGCTCCTTTTCCATAATGATGAAAGGCTTCGCGGCATATGTGTTCGCGCCCGCCTTATCAGCCATACTATAAAGCTGCGCAACAGCTTCATCGGCGGTGGAGAGATCATTCAGCTTGATTGCGCTATAACCAGCGATGAAGGTCCAGGTGCCATTCTCGGCGCCGCGTGCCATATCCATACCGTCCGTTGGTCCTTTTGCGCTCGTGGAAGCGCCTTCGACGCCGGCCTGAAGCGGAATCTTTTCCCATCGGCCGGTCTCGAGGATGTAGCGGGCATGCATGCCCAGGTAGCCCTGGTGCACGGCACGGCTGCCAGGATTGCGGTCGTCGGCGTCCTTCGCGAGGTTCAGATCTTTTTTGGCTTCATCGAAATTGCCGACCATAAGTTCCCCATACTGGAGCCAGGAGAGGGTGTGGAAATCTTCGCGGCCTTCAGGCAGATGCAGACGGTGAATCAGCGCAACAGACGACTGATATGCAGCGATATTCGATTTGATCACGTCCTGCCACATGCCCAGTCGTAGGAAGATGTGTGAAGGCATGTGCAACGCGTGGGCGGCAGATGGCGCGATCTTTGCGTAAGCGCGTGCGGCAGGCAGCGCCAGGATGGCGTGATCGGGATCATCGAAAGCATGAATAATAAAGTGCGCGGCGCCGGGATGGTTCGGGTTTTCCTGGAAGACCTTCAGGCAAATTGCAGCAGCGAGCGCCTGGCGGCGGAAGCCTTCGTCGCCGGGCCGGACCGTGCCGAGCAGCGAGAGGGCATAGAGAACGTCCACTTCCTGGTCGTCGGGCCAACGCTCGTACATCTTGGCCATGGCCTGAGAATAGGCGTTGTCGCGCGCGAGTTTGTCGCCGGGCGCGTAGAAAAGCTGATTCACGGCGTCGATGTAAGCCTTCTCCTTGTCCGTTTTCGCTTTGGCAATGCGAGCTTCGGGACTGGGCGCGAGCTTTTCGAGAACTTTTTGCGCGGCGGGAACGTCTACTTCAGCCCACAGCGGATGATTGTGGCTCATGGCCTCGCCCCAATAAGCCATGGCAAAATTGGGGTCAATCTGCTCCGCCTTCTGAAAAGCTACCGCCGCTTCGTCGAACTGAAAGCTGTGCAAATCTTTTACGCCTTCAAGAAAAGCCGGCTGTGCCGCGGCGGCGCCCGAAGTAGGAAACGTGATCGTGCCAAGCTGTGCGCCGTGCAGGAGAGTGGCGCCCGCATAAATCAGCAGGAGGCAGGCGGGCACGCCAATGGCGAGACCAATTCGCATTCGCGAAGCTCTCATTAGATTCCTCCGCAGACTTTGATTCCGCATTATACGACCTTTTCCGAGCGGCTCTTCTCAGCTCGCATTGGCGTGGCAAACGCGAGATATGTCAAGTAGTTGCCCAGCACAAAGGGAATGGCCAAATAGACGTAAAAGAAATTCCCAAACTGCATCGCCGCAAGGATGCTCAGCGTAGTCGCGGGTGGGAGAAACAGGAACAGTACCCCGCGAATCAACATGATCCAGCCGATAAGGGTTACGAGGATGGGCAAGGGTCCTCCACACCAGGTGTTGTGCGCAAGCACAATGGCAAGCCCAGCGGCGAGCGCAATCATTGCGAAGACGACCATGACCGGACGATTGCCGAGCAGTGCCGGAATCGTGGTGAGCGTTGTCTGTCTTTCCGTAAGCAGCCAGAAACTTGTGATTAACGTGAAAAGTCCAAGCAGGCGACCGAGGTATACCGTGACGCTTTTCATAGTGGGCATTCTACAGCGGATAAATAGCGGAGGCGCAGGCGGGGACCCACCTTTGGAAGCGGATGGGAGCCTGTTCAAGACGTTCGGCAAAAACAGCGAATAGACTTCCCAATCTTCTCAGCGATTCATCTAAAATTAGTCAGGTAAGGAGAGCAAGATTGTCTCAGGTGACGGAAAATGCGAGTGAGGGTTTGACCAGGCCCACTTCGGAACTCGAACGGGAACTTGATGCGCTGGCGCGCGCTGAATATGGCGATCCGTTTCATTTGCTCGGACCGCACATTGTACAGGGCGACCGCGTCCTGGTCCGCACGATCCAGCCTTATGCGGCTTCCGTGAGCGTCGCCATCGAAGGCCGCTCATTCCCCGCTGAACTCGTCCACTCCGGCGGGATTTTCGAAGTGCTGCTGCCGGCCGATTACCATCATCTTGGACCCAACGATTATCACCTGAGCATTGGATGGGACCATGGCGGCGTGACACAAATCGTTGACCCATATGCGTTTCCTCCCCTGTTGAGTGATTTCGACTTGCACCTTCTCGGCGAAGGTTCGCACTGGCAGAGCTATGAAAAATTAGGGGCGCACGTGCGCGAGATTTCGGGGTTACAGGGTGTGCAGTTTGCCGTGTGGGCTCCGAATGCACTGCGCGTGAGTGTGGTCGGCGACTTTAATCGCTGGGACGGCCGCGTGAACTCCATGCGTTTGCGAGGCAATTCGGGAGTTTGGGAGATCTTCATCCCCGAACTGAAGGAGGGGATGATATACAAATACGAGATCCGCTCGCGGCTGGGCGAGCTTCCGTTTTTGAAGGCGGACCCCTACGCGTTTGAGGCGGAACTCCGCCCCAAGTCCGGTTCGGTGGTCGCGACTCTGGAGGGCTACGGATGGAACGATGACGCCTGGATGAAGGCGCGCGGCCGGCGCGAATGGCTGGCCGCACCTGTTTCCATCTACGAAGTGCATCTGGGATCGTGGCGGCGAGCTTCCGAGGAAAACAACCGCTGGCTCAGCTATCGCGAAATCGCGGACCAACTCATTCCTTACGTGAAGCAGATGGGATTCACGCATATCGAACTCCTGCCGGTGATGGAGCATCCATTTGACGCCTCCTGGGGATACCAGACGATCGGCTATTTCGCGGCAACCAGCCGCTACGGCACCCCCAAAGATTTCATGTATCTGGTCGACCGCTGTCATCAGGAAAATATCGGTGTTTTGCTCGACTGGACTCCGGCGCATTTTCCAGCCGACGCACACGGGCTGGCGGAATTCGACGGCACACACCTTTATGAGCATGCGGACCCACGGCAAGGGCGGCATCCCGATTGGGGAACTCTTGTTTTCAATTACGGGAGGTCGGAAGTGCGGGGGTTTTTGCTATCGAGCGCGCTTTTCTGGCTGGACAAATACCATATCGACGGCCTGCGCGTGGATGCCGTTGCTTCCATGCTCTATCTCGACTATTCGCGGCGAGCCGGCGAGTGGATCCCCAACGAATTCGGCGGGCGCGAAAATCTCGCGGCGATTGCTTTCTTGAAGCGCCTCAACGAAGTCGCCAATGAGCGTCATCCGGGCGTGCTGATGGTCGCGGAAGAATCAACCGCGTGGCCGGCGGTCTCGCGCCCCACTTACCTCGGCGGTTTGGGTTTCACGCTGAAATGGAATATGGGATGGATGAACGATACGCTCAGCTATTTCGCCCATGAGCCCATTCATCGCAAATATCACCACAACCGGATGACGTTTTCGATGCTGTACGCGTTCACCGAAAATTTCGTGCTGCCGCTCTCGCATGACGAAGTCGTGCATGGCAAGCGCTCGCTGATCGACAAAATGCCGGGCGACCTCTGGCAGCAATTCGCGAATTTGCGGCTGCTGTTCGCTTATATGTGGGCGCATCCGGGAAAGAAGCTGCTTTTCATGGGCGGCGAATTCGCGCAGCGATCGGAGTGGTTTCACGCTGTATCGCTCGAATGGAACCTGTTGCAGTACCCAGAACATCGCGGCATGCAGCACCTCATTGCCGACCTGAATGCCATTTACCGGCGCGAACCGGCGCTGCATGAGGTGGATTTCGAGTGGCAGGGATTTCAGTGGATCGACTGCAATGACGCTGACGCAAGCGTCCTTTCGTTTATCCGGCGCGCGCGAAATGCCCAAGAATCGCTGGTCATTGTGGCGAATTTCACGCCGGTGGCGCGCGAGAACTACCGCGTAGGAGTGCCGGAGCCCGGCTGGTATCGCGAGATTTTCAACAGCGACGCCCATTACTACGCCGGCAGCAATTACGGCAACGGCGGTGGAGTAATGGCTGAACCAGTGCGGTGGATGGGTATGGAGTATTCGCTTCCGCTGCGCCTGCCTCCGCTCGCTGCGGTCTATTTCAAGCGCCAGTAGATCAACGCAGATTTTCGTAAACGGCAGCTTCGAAATCGCGCAGCGTCCGAATTGCGCCGTCATCATAGAAGGGCAGGACCTGCATCATCTGCACCGCGCCGATGTGTTTCACTGGATCAATCCAGAACTCCGTGTTGTAAATTCCCGCCCAACTTAAGCTGCCCGGGCTGCGGTATTTGGCATAACGGGGATCATCTGAAGCAATCTGAAACCCGAAACCAAACTTGTCGTGGCCTGCTCCCAACGGAAACGGCTTGGTCCGCTGCTTATCGGCATCGGACTGCAACTCCACGAATATTGAGCCGATATTGTTTTGGCTCATCATTTGGATTGAATTTTCAGTGAGGATTTTGGCCGGGCCGAGGTGACCGCCATTCAAAATCATCTGCATGAACCTGCCATAGTCCCGCGCGGTTGAATACAGCCCGCCATCTCCGCGGAAAGGCGGCGTGGGGGTCGGCGGAGCCGTGGCCTGCGCTTCGAGCGGCTGCCAGGAGCCGCCTAGCTTCCGGTATTGCGTCGGGATTCGCGACCGTTTTTCAGCGGGCACGGCAAACGAGGTATCCACCATCCCCAATGGCCGGAAAATGTGTTCCTGATAATAGGCCTCAAGGGATTCGCCGGTGACCTTTTCCACGATCATGCCCAGAACACGGGTACTGGGGCTGTAATTCCATTTTTCTCCCGGATCACTGACGAGCGGCAGTTCCCATTCGTCCTTTTTGGTGGCTTGCGTGAGCCGGTACTCAATTGGATTCGAAAACGCATAGGCAAGACCGGAGGTATGCGTCAGGAGTTCGCGGATGGTCATGGGCCGTTTGGCGGGGCGCGTTTCGTAAGTTGCATCTTTCTCGTTGAACTTCGTGATCACCTGCAAGTTGTCAAAGCCGGGCAGATATTTCGAGACCGCATCGTCGAGTTTCAGCTTGCCTTGCTCGTACAGCATCATGATCGCGACGGAGGTCACCGGCTTTGTCATGGAGGCGATCGCGAACACGGCATTTGCCGGCATCGGGGTGTCATGTGCGATGTCGAGCTTTCCCGCCGCACCCTCGTAGAGGACTTGGTCCTGACTGACAATTAGCGCTACAACGCCAGGCGTATCGCCGCGGGTGACGGCAGCCTCGAGCTGACGTGATAACGCGGCTTTTGCGGCGGGTGAAAATTCGCGCGCCTGCGAAGGATCACCCGCGGGAGATGTCGTGGCTACCTGTGCCGAAAACAGAGATGCGAATGCAACGAGCAGACAGCCGACCGTGAGACCACGCTTATTGATCTTCATGATTGGCTTGAGTCTACACCCGAATCTCACGAGAGTTGCACCAGCAATTGCTGCGGCAAACACCGAGGCTCGTGTATGACGCTGCGTGGATGAAGCAAGCCCCTCAGTAAGGAGTATAATTCGCGCATGATCACACGAAGAGAGACACTCGCGGGTGCCATTGCCTTGCTATGCGAATTGGGCGCCGCGCACGCCCAACCACAAACCGGTGCCCCGGCAGAGCGCGGACGTGCAGGAGCCGGTCCGATCTTCAAACACGACTTACCTGACCTCACCATGGATGATTGGGAGGTGACCGTCAGCTACGTGGATTATCTGCCGGGCCGGGTTGGGCAGACGCACCATCACGCCGGCTTTGTTCTGGCATATGTGCTCCAAGGTGCAATCGTGACGAAAATTTCTGGCCAAGAAGAGCGGACCTATAAAACGGGCGAAATGTTTTTCGAGCCGCCGGGAAGCACGCACGAAGTTTCGAACAATGCCAGCGCGAGCGAACCGGCAAAACTGTTAGCGATGATTTTTGCGAAAAAGGGAATTCAGTTGACCATGCCCGGGCCGGCGTAGACGCCCGCCGGCAAACTACGATCATGGTTTGGCGCCATATATCTTGGTATCCGGGTGAAATTCAGACCACGCGAACCAATACTCCGGCTCGAGAATCAGCGATTTGAGCTGCGCGCCTTTCATGGAGCCGGAAACAGACTCTCCATAGGCGTTCCAGTGAGATTTCGTCTGCTGATCGATGATCTCACTCGCCCCAGGATTTGCCGCAGCAAAGGTTAGAGGCATGCCTCTGGCCTGCGCTATGAACGCGGTGGTCGTATCCGACTCGGGCTGATGCACTACTAACACCGGCTGGCCGCCCAATTGAAGATTAATTACGCGCGTTTCGCGCAGGGTGGTCAATGGAAACGCCTCGTCGGAGCCGCCGACCGCCAATCCCAAAACCATTGTCTTCGGCTTCAACCGGTTATCCTCGTGAAGTACCCCTGGAGGCGCGAACCCTTCCCCGGTTAGCCCCTGACGAATCATCTCGTTGCGTTCGGGTATACGTTCCGCATATCCGGGCAGCGGTTTGAGGACCAGGGTATCTGGATGCAGGCGATGCCATTCAGCCCAATCCGTCAGCAAAAAAGGATACAGGTCGAGGTGCTCGCCCTGCAGCGGGCCGGAAATCGCCTGCAGGCTGGACTGCTGCCAACGGCTTCCAGTTTCCCGATCCTTGAATACTTCGTTGCCGCCGACGACGCCAGCGTTATCCAACTGCAGATTGCGTCCCTTTGCTGCGGCCCTGAACACGAGGGCCGTGTTGCAGTAGCTTCACCAGGTGATGGCAATTGGTCCCGAAGGCGATTGGTCCTCAACTAAGCCATGTTGCGAAAGAATCGCCGCGGGATAGGCCTTCGCTACATTTCCAGCGACGACCCCGATGACGCGATCCGGGTCACTCAAGAACTTCGCCGACGAGCCGGGAATAAATTGCGGGTCGTGAATTGCCTCGTAAGGCAACCGCGGCTTTTCTTGCGAGGCCAGGGGGGCGGCTATTGTAAGGATGACAAGCGGAAGCAGGTACGAGTTTTTCATGAGTATGCCTCTCACGCATTACGTCGCTCAGATATTTTCCTGCAGAATTGGCCAAAACACTATAGCGATGGCGAATGTCGATCAGGTACGGGCTGTTTGCGCCGCGGCCATGCGCTTGCGCATCTCTTTGGGAGAGATGTCCTCGATGTGAGTGGCTACAGACCAAATGTGCCCGAAGGGCTCACCGGTTTGCCGTTGGCCATTTCGCTTACCTCATTTTCAAATTTGGATGTGGTGCGAAGGCGAATCATGCCGGATGATCGCGGCCCCGGCGAGATTCGAGCATGCAGCTTCGCCAGCTACGTGTGCTATGATCGCGCCAATCGGCTATGGCGCAGACCGCCTATGCTCCTGGGCTCGCGGTCCGAGGCACGGACGCCCTGGATTTGCCGCGGCATTCTGCAGTTGTGCGCATCACCCACTGGATCACAGCCCTCACGTTTATTGGTTTGCTTATCAGTGGCATCGCTATCCTAATCGCTCATCCTCGCTTGTATTGGGGCGCGACCGGCGCTGCGGGCGCTCCTTCGCTGATCGATCTGCCAATTCGGTTTATGATCGGCCATTCCGGGTGGGGCCGGTACCTACATTTTCTCTGCGCCTGGATCGCGGTGCTCACAGGCTTCGTTTACGTTGGCTCAGGCGTGACGAGCCGGCACTTTCGCCATGACCTGCTGCCAGCCAAGCCTGATCTCAATTTACGCACCATGGGGCGCATTGTTTGGGACGAAGTGCGGTGGAAGCGGCCTTTGGAAGGCGAAGCGCTGACCTATAACGTGCTTCAAAGGCTGGCGTATCTGACGGTGGTCTTCGTGCTGTTTCCGCTGATCATTCTAACGGGATTGGCTATGTCCCCGGCGCTCGCCTCAGTTGTACCGGCGTTGCGGGAGGGTTTCGGTGGGCAGCAATCGGCGCGCACGATTCATTTTTTCCTTTCCGCAGGATTGGTGCTTTTCGTTTGCATCCACGTGGCCATGGTTTGGCTTGCAGGATTCACCAGCCGGGTCCGGGCGATGATTACCGGCCGTATAGCTGCCGGCAAGGAGGTCTCATGAGCGACCCACTCTCGCGTCGTAAATTGATCACCGGCGGCCTGGCGGCTGCGGCCGGACTCGGCGGCTTGGGCGTCGCGGCGAGTCTCGCGGATCGCTACGGTCTAATCCCGCCTGATCACGGCGGAATCTACGGTATCGGCGAAACCATGACTTACGCCATACAGCGTCTGCTTGTCTCCCGGCACACCATGGCAAAAGAATACACGCCCAGCGATATTTCTAAGGTTGCGCCCGTGAAGGGTGAACCTCCGGAAAACGAAACATATCGGCGTTTAGCCTCGGGTGGGTTCGCCGATTGGCGGCTCAAAGTCGACGGCCTTGTCGCGCGGCCATCGTTTTTCTCGCTTGCGGGACTAAAGCAAATGCCTTCAGAGCGTCATATCTATCATCAAGCTTGTGAGGAAGGCTGGTCGTTTATCGCTGAATGGATTGGGGTGCCTCTTTGGCATGTTTTGGACCTGGTCGGAGTGCTGCCGCACGCGAAATATGTTGTCTTCTTTGGGTTCGACACGAACTTTGACGCCCTGGACAAGCGCCTGATCAACGGCAAGTGGAACAGCATCGATATGTCTGATGCTTGGCACCCGCAAACACTCCTGGCTTATGGCATGAATGGGCAGGATGCCCTCCCGCCGGGCCACGGCGCTCCGCTTCGCGTGCGCGTGCCACGGCAACTGGGAGGAAAAAGCACGAAGTATCTTTCCTGGATCACCCTGACCGACAGCGTCAAGGAGATCGGCAAAGGGTGGGGCGCAGGCGGAGTCGAACGCGGCTTTTCCTGGTATGCCGGGATTTGACACGCAAGCCGCCCCAGTCGTCCTGCGTGTTGGCTAAGTAGCGGCGGTCTGCAGCCGCAGTAACAGGCGGTGGCGCAATATGCCGAGCCCGCGATTCAGGAAATTTTCGCGCGGGAGAAACGCCAGCACTGGGGCTCGGCGCTTTCCTAATCTGCCGCGCATCCTCACAATGCGTTTATCGGGTCCGCAGTGTCGGGAAGCAGTATCCAACGTTTGTACGGCAATGTCGCGCCGCCCCGCGGAGACATAAGCTTCGGCCAAATTCAAGTAGAGTTGCACATCGTTACGTTTGAGACTGACAGCCGTTTTGCAAAGTTCCACAGCGGCCGCCCATTTCCCCTGGGAACGGGCCATCGATATTCCCAAGAATGAAATGTAGTACGGATTTTGCTGTTTGCGTTCGGTGGCTTGCCGAAAGCATTCGGCGGCCCTGGTGGGCTGTCCCTTTCGCAGAAACTCGATTCCATCCTTGAAATCAGTGAGACCGGCGTCGTCGGGCATTATCCCCTTCCTTTTCAGTTATCAACGAAATGTTTCGTCGGAAGCTCACGTGGATCGCAGGTACGACGTTTAGTACGGCAAACAGTATCGGCTGTGCGACGGCAAATCTACTGTTCTGTAGGACAGTTTAAAGACAGCGTTCGAGCCGCCGTGCGGCACAACATTCCGTATTCATGCAAGCGTGCGTGCCGACTCTCGTTTTCACAGACACGGCAGAAATGCGTCGCGGTTCAGCCCGCGGAGGAGCGTGGACAGCCACTCACGAAAAACATGCTTGTGGATAAACACTGATTGGACGCATGATTCGAAACACAACTCGGCATCACCGGAGGTCACGATGAAAGCAAGAATGCTTGTACTCGGTCTATTGCTGACGGGGATTCCGGTTTTCGCTCATCATGGTGGCACATCGCTTTATGACATGTCGAAAGTGGTGACCACGCAGGCTACTGTGACCGATTTTCAATGGACAAACCCACACGTGGAAATCGGGTTAGATGCCAAAGACGCAAGCGGGAAAGTGAAGCATTGGATACTCGAGGCAAACTCACCTCCAGTGATGGTGAATAAAGGCTGGAACCGGAAGAGCCTCTCCGCCGGAGATGTCATCAAGGTGTCGTTCAATCCCTCACAGCGGGGCGGAAGTGTTGGGCGCTTGATTAAGCTTACCAAGGCCGATGGTACCGAACTCGGAGGATCAAGCATCTCCGAGAGCGGTGACAAATGAAGAATCGATCTTACGCGCCAATTGCGGCGCTAATAGCGCTGGGCCTGGCCGGTACCCTGTCAGGTTGCTCGGCCAATAAACCCGCGAACCTGGCATCGCAGGCGCCTGACCTCTCCGGCGTTTGGCTTGGCAAGGCGGTTCAATCACTCAGCATGTCTGACCCTATGGCTCAAAAGCCGGGAGAAGAAGGCGACATTCCTTACACCGCCTGGGGTCTAGCCAAACTGAAAGGCGAGCGCCCAGCTACCGGTCCTCATCAGACTTTCGAAAACACCACAGATCCAGCGCTGAGATACGCAGATCCCGATGGATATCCTCGCGCCTCGATCCATCCCATGAGATTCAAGATCGTGCAGACGCCGGATTACGTTTATCAACTGTGGGAGTACAACAAGTCCTGGCGGCAGATTGCGCTCAATAAACCGCATTCGCAGGTGCCGGACATCTCATGGTTCGGCGAATCGGTTGGCCATTGGGAGGGCGACGCGCTCGTAGTGGATTCAGTCGGTTTCAAAGACGCGAGCTGGCTCGATCCCATCGGTCACCCGCACACCGAAGACTTGCATATGGTCGAGCGCATCCGGCGAACCGATCCCAATACGCTCGTTTTCCACTTTACGTTCGACGACCCAAAGGCGTATTCGAAACCGTGGGACGGTGAACTCACGTTCAAACTGAAGCCGGACGGAGTGATGACCGAGACGATTTACACTATTTCCGATGAGCTTGGCTTTCGTCAGCGATTCCTGCACGAGAAGCCCGGCATACCCATACGCGCGACGCAGTAATCCAGGAACTTCTTCCGCACGTTTGCGCTTCGAATCGCAGAACTTACTGCACCAGGTCCAGAACCATGCCATCTACACGTCTGTCGATTCCTGTGAAGATCCCAAAGTAGGGGGACGTGACGTTGCTGTAAACGTCGTGCGCGTTCTGATGATTCGTCAAATTGGTCGAGTAGACCCCGATACGCACCTTGTGGCGCTTGGAATGTTCCGTGAAGGGAACGTGCAGATTGATCTCGCGATAGATCCTTGCGTCCATGGAAAAGTAAGTAGGAAAGCGCAAACTGTCGGGCACGCCCACGTAGTTTTGTAATACATCGACATTCGAATATGGGAAGCCCGAATGTATATCCACAACAGGGCTTAATTCCATTTTCCAGGGAAGCCGGAACACCCCAGACGCCACCACCCGATGGGGCACATCCGATGGCAGGATGCCGTACGCGTTCGGCCTGATCACCGGGGCGGCATAGAGGATTAACGTGTCGGAGAGCGTATTCAGGTCTCCCTGAGCACGGCTCCAGGTGTAGGAGATGTTCAGGTCCGCATTTTCTGCCGGGCGGTAATGGGCTGCGACCTCGGCCCGCCGATAGTTCGAAGCGCCCGTGTTTCTGAGGGCCAGGATTGAATTCCCAGTTGTGGCATTGACCTGAGGATCGAGGATAAACAGGTCATTCGTGTGGTTTTCGAGATAGCCAACCCGCAGGCTAAGGTTCGCGCGCACCTCACGCTCAAATTCCGCATTCCAGACAAAGGTGCGCGGACTGGTCTCCGGCGCGACGGTGGTAGCGGGCGTCACTGCAGGAATACCCGAAGGTAGATAGGCGTTCTGCAATAGGACTGGCGCACCGACCAGCGCGCCGGACGGATCGAAAAAGCTTAGTAGCCGTTCCTGATTATCGGCGAAATCAGCCGCCAGCAGCGGAACGTGGCTGTAAATTTCCGCTGCGCTGGCACGAATTACCGTTCTGCGCATGCTGCCCGGCGCAAAAGCTATGCCCGCACGCGGCGCTAACGCGGCATCGCGCCCGATCGATTGGCTCGACAGGCGTGCGCCGTAGTTAAGGGTAAAACTGTCGTTCAGGTTCCACTGCTCTTCGATAAATTCGGCAGCCTCGGTATCGCCGGCTCGCAGCAGACCCGTTCCCTGAAAATCAATGCGCTCGGCCACCAGGCCATCTGCTGCAAGGAGATCGACCGGGTGCGAAAGAGTGCTGCCCCGATAAGAACGGTACAAAACGTCTTCTCCGAATCTCACCTGGTGGCGCCCATGCCAGTTTTTCTCGGGAAGTTGAAGCGCAGGCTGCAGTTCGAGTTGATTCGCCCTTCGCGACCAGTTGTTGAAAAAATTGCCGGCCCAGCCCACCGGCGTAATCAGCATGTCCCCGGGACCTTGTCCCCAGGTATCGCTGTCAAACCGCGTGAAGCGGACAACCGTGCTCAAAACGGCCCCCGAAACGAATTGATAGCTATCGGATGCGCCAACCGAAGCGCCCTTGCGCCGGTAATCGGCAGAGGCGGTCTGAGGCACAAGCGCACTGAGGTTTGCGTACTCGAGTTGCGAAGGGAAAACGTTCAGATTGACGTTCAAAAGGTGCCGGGGTGACAGGATAAACTCCACTTCCGTGAAGGATGTAAACGTTCGCGCGGTCGTTTCGTTCAACGGCCACGCCAGACCGCGAACAGGCGTCCTGCGGAACTCGTAGGTAACCTCCTGCGAAAAATTGATCTTGTTTTTCACCAGTGGACCGCCGAACTGAAAACGTGGTGTCCAGTTCTCAATTCCCACTAGCTCGCCATTTTTGCCCCGGAACGATGGCGGGAAATCCAGCAGTTTGTAATCCCAGGAGGCGGACGGAGCCTTGGTATCGATGATCGTAACCCCACCCGAAAATCCCCCGTATGCGGAGCTCTCGGGCAGACTGTGAACTGTCATCGTTTGAATGGCATCGACGGGAATGGGAATCGAGAAGCTTCCGGAAATTGGGTCTACGTTTTCCGCGGAATCGACAAGCAACATGCCTTGGCTTTCCGACTGCCCATTAATGCTCAACTTCCCTTCCGATGTGCGCAGCACACCCGGCAGCAGCGACAAAGCCTCGGTAAATTTTTGTGTTGGCAGGGGTAAGGCAGCGAGTTCTTTATTGCTGACTGTTTCAGCAGGGGAGACGCTATGGGTGGCAACGAGCGGAGTAACCTCGGCTCGAACTTCAACCTGCTGACTGATCGAGCCGACTTGCAATACTGCATCCTCAACGAGTGTCTGGCCCGGTTGCACCGTTAGCATGGCGGTCCATGGCTTGAAGCCGTCCTTGGTTGCTTCAAGGGTATAGTTGCCCGGTGCAACATCTGAGAAAAGATAGGCGCCGTCGGCATCGGTTGTGGTGGAGCGAACTTCCGAATTTGGCGCAGGGCCAATCAAATTCACGGCCACATCAGCCACTCCTTCTTTGCTCCCGTCGGCATTCACCGCTATGAGTGTCCCGCTGACGGACGCCCGAGCAACCGCGGCATTGGTATCCGGCTGCTGCGCCGCTACCGGGTAGCGGGCGAGAAGGAGGATGACAATTAAGATCCAAGATGACAAACGTATAGGGCTCATTCGATAAAAGCTCACGGGAAAAGGTTACCGGCGACTGCCGGGGCCGTCCACGAGCACAACCTCAACCATGGGCGTAAGAATAAGTGGATATTTCGGCACAATCGGTGTTCGCAAAGACGGTCCTCTCAGCTATTCCATTATTGTATGGGTGATCTGCAGTCCCCGGCATGCTGGCTGTCTAGCGGCGTTGGATGTACCTGGCTGCTTGTCCGTTACACAAATTCACATCGTCATCTGCGATTGGTGCGCAAGAGTTAACTGCCACTCGAGCCCCAAACGCGCCGTTTCAAAACAATGTTGGAGTGCGTCCGCAGTGTCGCGCTAGGGAAGGTGTCACAAATATGCCTGGAAGCCCCGCCGAAATTCCGAATAACTACTCAGGCGAACGAAGGATTACAATAGCCGGCAAGAACGTGGTTAAGGCTTATGCCGGAATTCAAGAAGTCGTACCCGTAAGTGGCGGTCGGCCATGAATATCTCTGCCCCATTTATTAAGCGGCCGGTAGCCACTTCCCTGCTGAGCATGGGGCTCTTCCTCTTTGGTGCGCTCGCTTTCCCGTTCCTTCCCGTTGCGACGCTGCCTGAAGTCGAGTACCCGACGATTACCGTGTTTGCAAACCTTCCCGGTGCCAGTCCCGAAACAATGGCCACTGCCGTCGCGACGCCGCTCGAGCGCATGTTTGGCCGCATTGCGGGCATCACGCAGATGACGTCGCTTAGCCAACTCGGCGGCACGAATATTACTATGCAATTCGAGCTTGACCGCAATGTGGATGCGGCGGCACGCGACGTGCAAGCCGCTATCAATGCCGCGCGCGGCGAATTGCCCGCGAACCTGCCGACAAACCCGATCTGGCGCAAGGTAAATCCCGCCGAAATTGACATCATGAATCTGGCGGTGACTTCGGATACGGCTACTACGCCGCAGATGTATGACGTTGCGGACTCAATCCTGGCACAGAAAATTTCCGAGATACCCGGCATCGGCCAAGTGACGGTGTCCGGCAGTTCGCGGCCGGCGGTCCGTGCCGAACTGAACCCGCTTCTCTTGAGCAAGCTTGATCTTGGCCTCGACGAGGTGCGTGCAGCATTGCAGGCGGCTAATGCAGATGCACCTAAAGGGGCACTTTGGAATGGCCGGCGCATGTTTATGCTCAATAGTAATGATCAGCTTTTTCTCGCCAAAGAATATGCGCCGCTGATCATCGCGTATCACCATGGAGCTCCGGTCCGCCTTTCGGACGTAGGCACAATCTTGGACAGTCAGGAAGATATTCATACAGCCGGATTTGTGAATGGCAAACCGGCAGTGATCCTTGACCTCTATCGTCAGCCACAGGCGAACATCATCGAGGTCACCGAGCGCGTGGAAGCGATGATGCCGATGCTGCAAGCCTCGATTCCGCCCTCCATGCATCTGGACATCACTGAAGAACGTATATCCATGATTCGTGCTTCGGTGCACGATGTGGAGATCACTCTGGTGTTGTCGGTCCTGCTGGTGATATTGGTTGTGTTCTTTTTTCTGCGCAGCGCCTGGGCAACGATCATCCCCAGTGTCGTGGTGCCGCTGTCGCTGGTAGGCACGTTTGGAGTGATGTACCTGATCCGCTACTCCATCGATAACCTGTCACTGATGGCGCTGACGATTTCGACCGGTTTCGTAGTGGACGACGCAATCGTGGTAATCGAAAACGTGTCGCGTTACCTGGAACAGGGTCTTTCAACCTTGGAAGCTACCTTCCGCGGCGCGCGCGAAATCGGCTTCACGGTGCTCTCCATGAGCACCTCATTGATCGCGGTGTTCATCCCTATCCTTTTGATGGGCGGCATCGTAGGACGAATTTTTCGGGAGTTCTCGGTAACGCTGAGCGTAGCAGTCGTTTTTTCAATGTTCATTTCACTCACCACGACGCCTGCCATGTGTGCCAGGTTTCTCAAGCGAGAAAATAAACGAGAGCATGGGTGGCTAGACCGAGGCAGCGAAGCAATATTCAAGTGGCTATACGACGGATATGCACGCAGCCTGCGCTGGGTCTTACGCCACCAGCCACTCGTGCTCGGCATAACGCTCGGGACCGTCTGTCTGGCGATTTATCTTTATGTCGTGATCCCGAAAGGCTTCTTCCCCCAACAGGATACTGGACGCATCAATGCCTACGCCCAAGCTCCAGAATCCACTTCTTTCCAAACCATGCAGCAAAAAATGCGGGATTACATGGCCATCCTAAACGCCGATCCGGCCGTGCAGATCGTATCTGGATCGGTTCGGCGCGCCAACTCCGGGTATGTCAGTATCATGTTGAAGCCGCTGGCAGAGCGTAAGGTCAGTGTGTTTCAGGTGATCAATCGGCTGCGGCCCAAGCTCGCGGTAATTCCCGGCGCCACACTTTTCATGCAGCCGCTGCAGGATGTGCAAATCGGCGGCCGCGGTGGCAACGCGCAATTCCAGTACACGCTGCAAGGCGATAACCTGCAAGACTTGCTCGCTTGGGCGCCCGTGGTGGAAAAGCGGCTGCGAACGATTCCGGTCCTTCAGGATGTAAACAGCGACCTACAAAATCGTGCACTGAAGGCCAGTCTGATTATCGATCGCGACACAGCCGGGCGGCTTGGTCTCGATCCGCGCACTATAGACAACGTGCTGTACGATGCATTCGGGCAGCGTCAGGTCTCCACGATGTACAAAGGCATTAACCAATACCATGTGGTAATGGAGGTAGCCCAGCAGTTCCAGCAAAGTCCTGACGCACTCAAGAACATCTACGTTCACTCTTCGACGGGCCAGGAAATCCCGCTTAGCGCATTCACGCATTACGAATCCTCCGCGACCTCCCTCGCTGTTGCGCATCAGGGGCAATTTCCAGCCATAACTTTTTCATTTAACCTCGCTCCCAACGTTACCCTGGGCGAGGCAGTCGTGGCCGTGCAGAATGTCGTACGCACAATGGTCGTGCCCTCGACCATTCATGCGGGATTTCAGGGAACGGCGCAAGTGTTCCAGGATTCTCTCGCATCAGAGCCTTATCTAATACTGGCGGCGCTCGCTACTGTGTACATCGTTTTGGGAATTCTCTACGAAAACTACATCCATCCCGTGACGATTCTTTCGACCCTTCCGTCGGCTGGCGTCGGCGCTCTCCTGGCTTTAATGGCATTTCACACCGAACTGAGCATCATCGCGCTTATCGGCATCATTCTGTTGATCGGCATTGTAAAGAAAAATGCGATTTTGATGATTGACTTTGCCATCGATGCTGAACGGACGGAAGGAAACAACCCGGAGGAATCCATCTACCAAGCCTGCCTGCTGCGCTTCAGGCCGATCATGATGACGACCATGGCAGCCATGTTCGGTGGATTGCCCATCGCGCTCGGCAGGGGCAATGGTTCGGAACTGCGCCGTCCGCTCGGCATCGCGATCGTCGGAGGGCTGATGGTGAGCCAGATGCTTACGCTCTACACCACGCCAGTGGTTTACATCTATATGGATCGTTTCCGGGCCTGGATCAGTGGCGGCAAGGCTCTCTGCCGTCTCGAACGCACTGTATCAGAAAAAGACGCAAAAGTCGGGGTAGAGGGTGGTGCGGTTTCCCCGAACGTGTCGGTAGGTTGAGCGACGTGTTTTTCGAATATGGGCCGCGAGCGTGCTGTTTTTAGCCAACACCGCTCAATTTCCCGGAACTGCAGCAGCCCCATTCTGGTGCATTCCCACGTTTCTTATCGCTGACGCGACAGCATCCTGAACAACGGCTTCATTGCGGCCGTGATCGGTGATTCCGTCGTACAGAATTTGGGCAGGCTCCGGATTCAACTGCTTGTTGTATTCAACGGTGATCTCGCTGGCCATTCGTCGAAATAGCTCATTGGATCGGCCAGCGAAATCGGTCCCGGAGATTTCCACTTTCTGACCTATGTAGTTGTCAGCGATTTTCCGAGCGATTTCTCCCGCCGTCAGATAATAATGTTCGGAAATCTGCCGATGACCTTGTTCGTGTTCGATGACGTGTGGACTTGCATTCGTGGGCGCCCAAATTGTCACGCTTAGCTGCAGGTCTACAGTGACTTGCGAAATCGTGACCCAGGCATGGCCCGCATCCGTTTCCTTAATTTCGCCTCCGACGCTGGCATTCGAAAAGAAATTTGAATCGCACTCCGCCTCCTCGCCTTGGCCTAAAGCAGGCATATCGCCCGGCGGGTTGGCTGGGTCAAACGTGCGCGTCATGAACGAGACTGGCTGTGTGGTTATGATTACACCAGCCCCTGGCTCAGCCTGCTGAAGCGGTGAGCGGCCACAACCGACCGAGGCGATAACAAGAAGCGCGGCGATGCCACAGGTTGCGAATGCGCATCTCGTGGACACGGATCCCCCCGGCCAGATTCTCAGGGGAAAGCCGGCGCGAAGAAACCGATTTGTCGGCGCCTATGATGCGAAAGGTACCGTGCTGTCGCTTTTATTGATCTTTGCCGCCGACCTGCAATTCGAATCCATCTGGATCCTTGAAATGCAGGCTGTTCGCCGTTGAACGAACTTCCAATCCGCGGCGCTTCAATTCATCCGCGACGGCAGCGCGAAGGTTCTTATCTTCATCCCAACCCGCAATAGTCAAGCACACATGGTCCACCGTCGGGATGGTAGGTGCAGGCCGATTGTGAAAGATCAGCAGCGACTCCCCCACTTGCAGATTGGCTTTTTTGCCGTCATCCAAGGCGACTTTCATGCCAAAAAGTTCGGCATACCAGTCGCGGCTCTTGGCATAACTGGCAACCTGATACCCAACATGGTTAAGGTAAGTTGCTTTCAGCGGTGTCGCGCCGGTTGCAGCTACAGGCGCTGCACTGACTGCGGAAGCAGCCGTTGCCGCCAACGCAAGGCTCTGGATTAACTGGCGCCGACTCATTTTCCCATGTTCGAAATCCCGGAGCAGATTCGCGATGATGTGTTCCATGGATTCTCCTCCCGAACTTGCGGTTCGCTGACCTAATTCGATTTTGGATCGGGGCCTTCCCTGGTGCCGCGAAGCATAGCTTTATCGGGCGCGGCTTTCAAGCGACCGGCTCCGCCGCCGCCGTTTTTGTGGATCTGAAGAATCAGCCGCTACGACAATACACCGGCGCCGAATGAGCAAAGATATCGCTGTTCCGCGATAGCAAGGATCATGACGCCAGCCCAGGCCTCCAACCGAGTTGTAAATTATTTATAAACTGCTTGACAGTGCAAAACGCCGGGTGCTATTGCATTGCGCCAGTAACCGGGGTCGGCAAGACATAGATGGGGTCGCGATACAGGGTAGCGGCGCCTTCCCTTCCGGCCTGCCAACAACGAGGTCCAACATGCACAGAACCCATTCGTGCGCGTGGCGTACCGCTTTTGCATTGCTTTTTCTCGCGGGACTGCTTATGGCCTGCAATCCCTTGCTGACGGCCCAAACAGCGGGAACAGGCGCCCTCACAGGCACCGTCACCGATCCGTCGGGCGCGGTGGTGCCGAACGCCATGGTCACGGCTACCAGCCTCGATACTGGACAAGCGCGAACGGCGACGACTGGCGCCGATGGAACTTACACCATTGGCTTACTTCAGCCCGGTAATTACCGCGTCAAGTTCGAGGCTGCAGGATTCAAAGCGGTGGAGATCCCCTCGGCGACGGTGACTGTAACCGAGACGGCCGTTTTGGACCGCTCGCTTGAAGTCGGCGCCCAGGAACAAACCGTCACAGTTGCAAGCGAAGTCGAGACTATCCAGGCGGCCAGTTCCGCGCTCGGCACGGTCGCAACGGCCAGAACGGTAACCGAACTGCCCCTCAGCACACGCAATTATACGAATCTGCTGGCCATGTCCAGCGGCGCAAACGCCTCGGTGCAAGACGCCAGCTTGCTCGGCAAAGGCACGACATTGATCGCGGTCAATGGAGCTGGAACGGCACAGAACACTTTCCTTCAAGATGGCGTGGTGATTAGCAACTGGTTCAGCTTCAACACCGGCGTCGAAGGCGTTTCGGTTGGCGGTTTCGCCATTCCCAACCCGGACGCGATCTCCGAGTTCAAAATCCAAACTTCGACTTACGATTCCGGATACGGGCGCAACCCGGGCGCGAACGTGAATGTGGTGACGAAATCGGGAACCAACGACTTTCACGGAAACGCATTCGAGTTCTTCCGGAATACGGCGCTAAATGCGAACACCTGGTTTCGGAACTACAATGGACTACCAAAGCCGGTATTGAATTCCAATCAGTATGGCGGCGTGTTCGGCGGTCCGATCAAAAAGAATAAGCTCTTCTTCTTTGTTTCCTACGAGGAAACCGGTCAGAAAAACGGTCTTACTGGATACGGCTCGGCAACCGCTCTAGCTGCGCCGATTCCTACGGGCAACCGGGGATCGTGCCCCACAAGCTGGACGACGCTGTCGCAATGCGATGCGGCTGGGCAAGCCTTTGTGCCTGCTCTTGCCGCGGCGATTAGTCCGCAGGCACCCTGTAGCCACACGGCGCAAAACGACACGACGTCTAACGGTGGAATCCAGGTTCAATGCCCCACCGGCGCGGCTACGGACCCGTTGTTCAACCTAAACCCGGTAGCTATCAGCATGCTGCAACTCAAGAATGCAGACGGCACTTACCTGATTCCCAGTTCGGGAGTCTCCCCGAATACTCCAGGAAGTAATGGCTATGCCCTGCAGACTTATTCGATCCCCGCGATCTTCAAAGATCACAACGGCATGGGCAATTTCGACTACGTGATTAATGACAAGAATACACTTTCGGGCCGGTACCAGTATGAGCGCGACCCGCTCGAGGCACCCTTTCCGGTGCAGAACGCGCTGCAACAGGGCAATTTCGTTCCCGGAAACCCGATTGAGACCATCAAATGGAATCACTCGGCAATCCTGAGACTTACGACTGTGGCCACCAATAACGTCGTGAACGAACTGCACGTGGCGTATCAGCGCTACCCGATCCAAAATAATATCCTCACGCCCTTCACCAATTCCCAGGTGGGCGTCACGGATTTGCGCGCCGGCACAGATTTCCTCTCTGGATTTTCCATTGGTTCCGCCTCTGGCGGGGGAATCACGGGAGGCATGTCCTGGGGCGGCCAATACCAGTTTGGCGGAACTGTAGTGACGCAGCAGTATCAAATTGGCGACCAAATCTCCTGGACGCATGGAAAGCATACTCTGCGAACGGGTTTTGAATTCGTTCACGTGAGCGACGTTCCGAATAACTATGGAAGCCCGGTCGGCAACCCCAGTTTCGCGAGGTGGGCGGACTTCTTGATCGGCCGGTCGGCGTGCGCGCCCGGAACTTTCCTTCCTATTTCGCTGGGCGGCACCTGCGGCGCAGGACAGAAGGATAGTAACGGCAATCTCTTTCCCAACAATCCTGGTACCTCAAATGGGACCGGGTCGAGCAGCATTACCAATGGCGACGGCGGAACGCTGACCACGGGAACCAGCATTCCCTATGTGTGGCGGATCAACGACGGGGATGCGTTTATTCAAGACGATTACAAGATCAATTCGAGACTAACTATCAATGTGGGAGTGCGCTGGGAATATGATGGCTGGCCTACGGAGCAGAACGGTTATTTCAGCAATATTTGGCCCAGCCTGATCAATACCGTGCCAAATCCCGGGTCGGGCTGCGTCATCAACGGGCAGAAATTTGGGGCAGGAGCGGGAGGAAACGGTTGCTCTTTAGCCGGTTTCGTAGTCCCTGCCAACTACAATGGCGTGGTGCCGCAGGGCATCTATCAGAATACAATCGATAACGTTATGCAGACTCATGCTCCTTGGGACGACTTTGCTCCACGTGTTGGATTTGCGTGGCAACCGACGGCGAACAGCCACTGGGTACTGCGCGGCGGCGCGGGCTATTTCTATGAAATGATCCCTGGCAACAACACCGCCAACAATGGGACGCCGCTAGTCGGCTCTCCCGTGGTCAACGGATTGACCACAGCGAATCTTCAGAATCCCTGGCAATTTGCCCCTACGATTCCTGGACCTGCAGGATCATATGGCTTTACCCCCCGATGGCTGAACATTGTGTCCCCGACAAGTTTTACTTATTCGGCCATCAACCAAACGCCGAACCAGCAGAATTTGACCGTGCCGGTCACGTACGAATGGAACCTGAATACGCAATATGAGTTCGCGCGAAACTGGCTGGTGGAAATCGGTTATGTGGGTTCGCATGGAATCCACCAGGGCGCTCAATCGCGGTCCGGACAGCAAGGACAATTTACCGCTGTAAACTTCAACATCGCTCCACTAGCGGGCCCCGGTTGTGCCAGCTGCGCGATCACCGGAGTGACCACCAGCACGCCTGGTAACGCACCTCTTCGCGTGCCATACTTGGGCCTTACTCCCACGATCACCGAGGTCGGCAACTTAGATAACTACAAATATAACAGCCTGCAGGCAACGGTACGAAAACAACTCTCCTACGGATTGCAGCTCCAGGGCTCCTACACCTGGAGCCGCGCGTTCATTCAGAATCCTTACGGAATAAACGTCTACCCATATGAAATCCAGCAGTATGAGGCCAACTCCAATTACCGGCCGCAGCGTTTCATTCTGAACTATCTGTGGAACCTGCCGCTTGGGCACCATGCAGGAATCATGGGCAAGGTGGCGGAAGGCTGGACTTGGTCAGGTGTGTTTACGCTGCAAGATGGCTATCCCATGACGATCACTGACGGGCGGTCCGGATCTGTTTTCTGCGGAGGCGTCGGCTGTAACGGTACTGGTTTTACAGCCACAGCGAATCTCTGCCCGGGAGTAACGAATGTCTTGAGTTCGGGCAGCATGCAAGACCGGGTAACCAGCGGCCTGACCGGCGGTTCCGGCTATTTTGCGCCGGGCTCCTTTTGCGCACCACCGCCGATCACTGGCGCCGGCAATTCCGGCACCCTTTTCGGCAACACCGCAGGTGGGCTCGTCCTCGGGCCAGGCCAGAACAACTGGGATATGTCTCTCTCGAAGACGGTCAACATCCGCGAAAGCCAGTCGGTGCAGTTCCGGACGGAGTTTTTCGACGCATTTAATCACCCGCAGTTCTCTCTGCCGAGCACCTCAGTGAACGGCGGGAGCCTGGGAGTTATAACAGCAACGTCAGTGAGCCCGCGCATTATTCAACTGGCGCTGAAATACTCGTTTTAGGCGAAGCGAGAAAACGTCCGGGGAAATGGCCGGCCCTGATCGGCGCGCCTAGACGGTGACGACGCGCTCTTTGGGAACGAAGTAGATTTCGGCCTTGACGTGTTCCTTGGCCCAGCCTCGGCGCGCCAGGATTCCAGCAGCATTCTCAATCATTTTCGGGTGACCGCAGATATAAGCTGAAGTTGTCTCCGGGGTCAGATCCCAGAGGTGGGTGTATTTGCGAATCAGATCGTCTACGCGACCAACTTCTCCGGCCCATTGTTGATCCTCCCACGGGCGGCTCACTGTAGGGACATACGTGAGCCACGGGGCCTCGTCCGCCATGCGCCTGAGCTCTTCCCGATAACCGAACTCCCAGGAGCGGCTGGCACCTTCCAAAAGAAAAAGCCGGTGACCCTGGGGGAATTTATTCTCTGCGGCTTCGGCGTGCAAAGTGCGGATGAAGCTGACGAATGGAGCGACGCCGGTAACGGTACAAACGAGCAAGTGATTTCGATGGACCAGGCGATCGAGCGTGAAGCGCCCCTTGGCCGCTTTTCGGATGGTAAGTTCGTCACCCACTTGGAGCTTGTACAAAGCCGGCGTCAATTCGCCGCGAGGAACGAGCTCGAAGAAAAATTCGAGTTCGGCTTCGTAAGGCGAGGAAACAATCGAATAGGGCCGTTCTATATGTTTGTGCGGTGCCAGGACCCCAAGAGTGGCGTATTGGCCCGGCTGGAAGTGGAATTCCGCTCCAGGCTGCACTCGAATGGACCACAAATCCGCAGCAATATCTCGGCGGTGGACGATTCGGGCAGAATAATATTTTTGATTACCGTCCATGTTCTGGGCTTCTCCAGCGTTTTGTCTTCGATAAGAGCCATTGAGCGAAAGTTCGTCGGCGGGTGCCGGCGTGCATCCGTGCTTACTCATAGGCAAGGGCAGAAATCGGGTCACTGTGGGCCGCACGGAGTGCCGGATAGGCCGCACCGGCGAGCGCGCCTACAACGGCCACGACAATAGAACGTAAAATCCAGTCGCTGGTTATGTCGATCTGTAGCGTCGGCACAACACGGTGCAGGACCGTGGTGGTACCGTACGTTCCCGCGAGCCCCAGCAGCACGCCCAGGCAAACGAGCAACAGCGCTTCCGCGACGATTAGCCAGCAGATTTCCAAACGTGACGATCCGATCGCTTTCAAAATGCCGATCTCACGGCGCCGTTCAAGTACCATCGTATACATCGTAAGCAAGACCACGAGGAAGCTAATCACTACTCCCAAGCCGACAAATGAGCGAAGGAACGGCCTTAGCTCGGGAAGGCTCGACGAGGTCATCAATGACATGTACTCGGCCATCGAGCGGATGCGATAACCGGGCAGCAGGCGAATAACTTCAGCGCGAACGCCGTCGGTATTGCCGGTGCTTCGAACGTAAATCATGGACACCCGCTTCTGGACACCAGCGATCTGTTGCGCCGTGTCTATGGGCACGAAGAAGCGCGCGCCTTTGCCGTGCAAGACGATCCCGCTCACGCGGAAAGTGCGGTTCATGATCAACACGTTCGACCCAACGACGAGCTTCCGCGACTGTGCCGCCAAATCATCGGCGATAACGTCATCGGGAGCAGTAAAAGGGCCACCCGCGAGGAAAGTAAATCCTTCGCTCAAGGCATTGAACCGAGCATAGTCGATGCCGTAGATCACCCCGAGCGTCGCCGGATCCACGAGAACCACGACAGCGCCGACTTCATCTATCCCGGAAAGCTTCTCGATCCGCACCACTTGGGACTGCGGAATCACTGCGCTCGAAAACGAAAAAAATATGGATGAGTTCGGCGGCTGAACGATGATGTCTGCTCCCACGCCTTGGGCCCGCGCCCGCAAGTCCGTCAGCATTCCCGAGGTAAGGCCTACGATGAGCAGAATTAAAAAGACTTGCAGGCCGATGGCGGCGGCGCTGAAGCCTGACCGCAGGGGGTGAACCCCCAGATTTCCCCACAATAACTTCAGAAAAATAAATCGAGGCGGACGATCTCCTCTGCCGCCGCTTGCGTCAGCAGCCACGACTTTTCGGTTCCATGGGGGACTTACTGTATCATCGTGGGAACAAGACCGTCAAAGAGTCGGCTCGCCGTTTTCTTGCGCCATTGTTCCAGATTTCGTCCGCTTCGTTGTCAACAAACTCGTTTTTTCAACACAATCGTTTTCAACAAAAATGTTGAAAACTTTGTGGAAAAGGAGCTCCGTATGTTCGTAAGGCTCCATACAGCAAATACTTGATACGGTTTGCACTCTTGTAGGGCATTCACCTGAGGAAGACACAAAACTCTCCCCGACCCAGTCCCTCGGAGGGTTTGCTGGCAAGTTTTCGCGCAACCGCGCGGTGAAACAACATTCATCGCCTCGGGGATTCCGTGCGAGTGACAGCTTCCATCTTCAAGCCCAGGAGACCCGTTCGCATTGCGTTGCGGTTCGAGATTGAAACAGTGCCGAGACTCGCAGCCCAACGCGGCTCAAGCTTTAATCGTGAGAGGCGCCGCGCAAAACTTCGACAGCATGCGGAAGGAGATCAGCTACGGCATCGAGCGACTCGAGAGCACCACGCGGGCTGCCGGGCAAATTTACGATTAGAGCACGGCTGCGAACGCCGGCAACAGCCCGCGATAAAACTGATCGGGGATTTTTATCGCGCCCTTTCTGCCGCATGAGTTCGCCAAGGCCAGGCAGGTTTTTTTTACACACAGACTCGGTTGCTTCGGGAGTGATGTCGCGGGGGCCGATTCCCGTGCCACCGGTCGTGAGAATCAAGTCCACGGAACCAGAGTCGGCCAGGATTATCAATTGAGTCTCCAAGCGCTCGCGGTCGTCAGCAATAGCCTCAGCCGACACAATCTGCCAGCCGGCGGCACGGCAGCGCTCAACCACGGCTGGCCCCGAACGATCCTCGCGCTCACCTCGGGATACCGAGTCACTGACCGTTAACACCGCAACGCGCATCGAGCGGCTCAGCTTTTCACGCTGTTGGCTTCGTCCATTAGGCGCATGGCTTCCATGAGCAGGCCTGTAGTGGAACGTGTAGTATTGGTTCGATCTGAGACCGCGGAGAAGTCGATCTCGAATTCGCCATCGCTCCAGTTCAGAGCTTCGTAGACAGCGGCGTCGCCCTCGAGTTTTCCGAGCCGGGCATCTTTGCATTGGCCAGCCGAAAAATACAAGTCGCAGCTTTGATTGCCGCGGCGCAACGCCAGCCGGCAAGACTTCTGGCCCATTTCGAGCGATTGCATCAGTTCGGCCACGCCCATCTCTTCCAGGCGGCCTTGAATTACGCCAGGTCTGGAGGCGCGCTGCTGGAGCTTTTCGAGGTGTAGCCGATCGACAAATTTTTTCGCCACCCGCACGAGATCAGCCACGAAAAACGGTTTGGGCAGAAAGTCTTCAGCAGCGACCAGGGGTCTCAGCTTCTCCTCGATGTCTCCTTGGCTGGCAACAAAGATGAATGGGGTATTGCGAGTGGCCTCGCGATGACGCAGCTTTTCGTAGAGCTGGCGTCCATCCAGCCCCGGCATTTTGTAGTCCGTGATGATCAGATCGGGCGGCGCGTCCACAGCTTTCAGAAGCGCATCCGCGCCATCGGCGGCGATGATAACCTTGCAGACCGGGTCGAGGGCTTGCGCCATGAGCTCGCGGATAAGCGGATTGTCATCCACGACCAGAACATTCACGGTCTTGGCGGAAGGATTCATTTCGTTGACTGCGTTTTGCCTCGGCGCTTGATGCTATTGCGCCGATAGTCGCCGCTTTTGCCCCCAGTTTTTTCGACCAGATAGATATCCATAATCTCGATCGACTTATCGAGGGCCTTACACATGTCGTAAACGGTGAGCGCTGCCGCCGCAACGGCAACGAGCGCTTCCATTTCAACGCCGGTTTGCGCCGCGGCTGTAACGCGCGAGGTGATTTCGACGCCATCATCGCATAGGGTTGCGGTGACATCAATGTGCGTGATGGGCAGAGGGTGACAAAGAGGTATCCAATCAGAAGTGCGCTTGGCAGCGGCAATTCCGGCGATCCGGGCGATCTCCAGCGGGTCTCCCTTAGGAGTCTTGCGCCGCTGCACCTGGTCAAGCGCTGTGCGGCCGATGCGAACGAACCCGTGTGCCGTTGCCTTGCGCAGCGTGGCTGCCTTGGCGCTTACATCCACCATCGCGACTTCGGCGCCCTTACCAAAATGGGAGAGCTTTTTCACAAAGCGCCGCGACGCGGCAGGACGAGCGCCATTTCACCGGCGTCCCATTTGAGTTTTCCGGGTGAAACAATCACAAATGCGTTTGATTGCGCGACAGTGACCACGTCACCTGAGCCCTGCCACGGCAACACGGAAACTTCCGGTTCGCCGCGCACATTCTCGACGCGGGCGGGAAGGAAATGCGTCAAGTCGCTCTTTTCGTGAAGCGCGTGTCCAAGCCGCGCACGAAAAACCGGCAGGGGCCTCGCTTCCGCGCCAGCGAGCACGTCGATAGCCGGTGCTACAAACAACTCGAACGTGACCATCGTTGAAACAGGATTGCCGGGTAATCCGAATACGGGTTTGCCGCGGCACGTGCCGAATACAGCGGGTCTGCCTGGCCGAATGGCTACAGAATCGTAGACAAACTGAGTTCCCAATTCGCTGAGCACCATCTCCACCAGATCGTACTTCCCCATCGAGACGCCGCCGGAAATGATCAACAGATTCGCTTCTAGCCCGCGCTCGATCCGGGATCTCAATTCCTGTCGTTCGTCGCGTGCATTGCCCAAAGATTCGCTTTCGGCACCGCTGAGCGTGGCAAGCGTCTCCAGCGCGACGCTATTGCCATTCCGCACCTGCAACGGCCCCGGGGTTGCGGAGACATCAACCACTTCATCGCCTGTCGAAAGAATCGCCACTCGCGGACGCCTGAAAACTTCAACTCGGTCCTTCCCCACCTGCCCCGCCAAAGCAATTTCGGCATAGCCCAAACGCGTGCCGGGCGCGAGCAACGGCTGGCCGGCCCGCGCTTCCTTGCCACGCGCGACGATACTTTGCCCGCGAGCAGCAGGGCGGCTGATCATCACGCGGTCTCCGTCGATAGAAACGTGTTCGATCATTACCACCGAATCGGCTCCAGCCGGAACCGCGGCACCGGTCATGATCTGTACGCATTCAGCGGGCCCGACAACGCCGTCGAAACCGCTGCCCGCTTTAATTTCGCCGATGCACCGCAGCGTCGCTCCGGGAACGGCATCTTCTGAGCGCAAGGCGAACCCATCGCGAATGGATCGGTCGAAGGGCGGATAATCACGATCCGCGCTGATCGCTTGAGCCAGCACGCGCCCCGAGCCGCACGAAAGCTCAACGGTTTCCGTCGCAAGCGTGCCGCGCATGGCACGTACCGTAGCGATTACTTTTTGCCGGGCTTCCTCAAAGGAAAGCATTTCTGAGGCTCAAAGCCAAGAGGCGAATCGACTTCCCGAAGCGACGATTGTTGCGTCACGATCGGGCCCAGTCGAGATCATGCCGATCTCGACTTCAAGTTGATCAGCGATAAATTTCAGATAATCCACGGCATTTTGCGGCAGGTCTGCGGCGTCTCGAATGCCTTCCGTGGACGCTTGCCATCCGCGCAGCGTGCGGTATTCCGGTCGAATATGCTGAAAATCTTCAGCAGCCGCGGGCATGTCGTGTATCGGCGTTCCCTTATAGCAATAGCCCACGCAGACCTGAATTTCGCGCTGCGTATCGAAAACGTCGAGTTTGGTCACGATCAGTGACGTGATTCCGTTCACCATGATCGCGTAACGCAAAATCGCGAGATCAAGCCATCCGCAGCGGCGCGGCCGACCCGTGACCGCTCCATATTCTTGACCCCGATCGCGCACTTCTTTGGCATCGAGATCGGGCATCTCGGTCGGGAAGGGCCCACTGCCTACGCGAGTCGTGTAAGCTTTTGTAACCCCGGCGATCCCTGAAATGCGGGTAGGCGCCACGCCCAGCCCGGTGCATGCCCCGCCGGCGGTTGCATTCGAAGATGTGACAAAAGGATACGTGCCATAGTCGATGTCCAGCATTGTGCCCTGGGCACCCTCAAAGAGCACCGAACGGCCCTCATCGAGGGAACGATTGACGAACGACGAAGCATCCACGACCAGCGGCCTCAGACGCTCCGCATATCTCAGATACTCCTCGCACAGACCTTCTACTTGCAATGGCGCTCCATATGCTGCCTGGTAGATCGCCTTCTTCTCCTCAACGACTCCTGCGAGCTTCTCCCGAAATCGCGCCGGTTCCAGCAAGTCGCAAACCCGGAGCCCCGAACGCGCCATTTTATCTTCGTAGGCGGGACCGATACCGCGTGAGGTCGTGCCAATCTTTGCTGCCCCGCGTGAGGCCTCGGCCGCCTTTTCCATCTGCCGATGATACGGAAAAATCAAGTGGGCACGCGAGGCGAGATGAAGCCTGCCGCGTACGTCAATCCCCGCGCCGCTGAGGTTGTCGAGCTCCGAAACGAGCGCAGCTGGATCCACCACGACCCCTGCGCCAATAACCGCGTGCTTGCCAGAACGCAAAATTCCACAGGGGATCAACTGCAGGACAAAGCGGCTGCCGTTGTAAATGACCGTGTGACCCGCATTGTGGCCTCCGGCGCAGCGCGCGACGCAATCAAAAGAAGCCGCCATATAATCGACGACTTTCCCCTTGCCTTCATCGCCCCACTGGGCTCCGACCACTACGATAGATTTCATTCCTGCTGAGTGCCCTTTCACGTTCCGGCTATTTGCTTCTTTAGGCCGCACTCTGCCGGAGCATTTTCCCATCCCGGATGACTCAGGAAGAATCTCGAGGCGTGCGGCGGACCAAGTATCGTACTCGCCGCGCGAGGCCAAACGCAAGCCGGTTGCCTTGCGCCCTAAATAAAAACGCGCGGCTCCCAGTGTAGCGAAGCCGCGCCGTGACAGCCAAATGTTGGGCTTAATTCAGGTGGCGGTCCACGATTTTGGAGATTTGCTCCTTGGGAACCGCGCCGACGATCTGATCGGCCACCTGGCCGCCCTTAAAGATCAGAAGCGTAGGAATGCCGCGGATATTGTAGCGGCCTGCAGAATTGACATTCTCATCCACGTTGAGCTTGACGACTTTCAGCTTCCCGGCGTATTCGTTGGCGATTTCAGCCACAGTGGGCGCGAGCATGTGACACGGACGGCACCAATCCGCCCAGAAGTCCACCATTACCGGCTGCGCGTTGCTGGCCTCGATCACTTCGGACTGGAAGCTTGTGTCCGTAACGCTGGAGATGGTATCTGCCATTTTTTCCCTTTCGCTGCGCGCTTCCCCTGATGGAAGCTAAAACGCTGCTATTTTAGATGATGTCGACGCCGTTCGGATTCGTGATTTTCGGGCTGCGTCATATAGCCGGGCGTACTCGGCGGCCGAGGCATTCCACGAGAAGTCCTTGGCCATGCCGTTTGTTTGCAGTCGGCGCCAGGCCGATTTGTCGGCATAGATGGCGAGAGCTTCACGCAAGGCCGCCAGCAGCGCCGAACCCGTATACTCCACAAACTTGAAGCCAGTGCCGCGGCGGCTTGTAGGATTGAACGGCTCAATCGTGTCGTCCAGGCCGCCCGTTGCCCTCACCACCGGCACCGTACCATAGCGCAAACTGTAAATCTGGTTCAAGCCGCAGGGCTCGTAACGTGAAGGCATGAGGAAGATATCCGCGCCGGCTTCGATCTTGTGCGCCAGAGTGTTGTCGTAAGCAATCTTCACTGCGAGCCGATCCGGGAACTGCTGTGAAAGCTCACGGAACATGCGTTCGTGTTTGGCCTCTCCCGCTCCCAGCGCAACGATTGCCATGTCTTCCTGCATCAGGGCATCAGCCACTTCCGCCAGCAGATCAAAGCCCTTTTGGTCGGCAAAACGTGACACGATTCCCACCAGCGGCCGGCCCTGGCTCTGCTCGGGCAACTGAAACTGTGCCAGCAGATCGCGCTTGCAGACCTCCTTGCCACTGAGGTCGCTCGCCGAATAGCGTGCCGCAATTAGGGTGTCGACCTCGGGATTCCAAATCGAGTAATCAACGCCATTCAGTATACCGACCAGACGGTCGGCGCGAGCGCGCATAACGCCATCCAAGCCGTGCCCGTACTCGGTCGTCTGGATCTCCTCGGCATATTTGCGGCTCACCGTCGTTAAATAATCGCTGAAAACCAATCCGCCTTTTAGATAGTTCACGTGGCCAAAAAACTCCATCGCACTCATCTGAAATAGCGAATCGGGCAGACCTATCCGCGCCAAAACCTCGCGTGCAAATAACCCGTGGTAACCCATATTGTGGATGGTGAAAACCACGGCCATCGCGGAAAGCTGCGGATCGGGAGCATAAACCGTTCGCAACAACACCGGCACGAGCGCGCTCTGCCAGTCATGACAGTGAATCACATCGGGCAACCACAGTTGTTTTGACAATTCGATTGCCGTGCGTGCGAATTCTGCGAAGCGTTCGGCGTTGTCGGGATAATCTCGGCCGCCGACGCCGTAAAGCTGCTCACGATCGAAATACTCGGGATCATCTACGAAGAAATACTGCACTCCCCCCTGCCGGCCTCCGTCTGCAATCGCCGGGAACCGGAGGGTAGTGCCCATTGGAATTGTGAGGCTCTTGATGATGACATTTTTGACCTGCGTATTTCGGTATCGAGGCAACACGACGGCAACATCATGGCCGTGCGCGATAAGCGCCTTCGGAAGCGCTTCCACGACATCGGCTAAGCCGCCCGTCTTGGAAAATGGCAAACCTTCGGAAGCAACAAATAGGATTCGCATCGCTCTCCTACGCCAAAGATCGACGGTACTGAACTGAACAGCGTCACGTCAAGGCACTGTCTCTGGCCGCACAATAGCCGTATTGCTACACTGGCGCGCCGTGGCTCCAAGACGATTGGGTCAACATTTTCTCGGCAGCGCCGCCTGGCGCGACCGCATCGTACGCCTTGTGCTCGGGCACACAGCCTCAACCTTGGCCGAGACTGCAGGGTCGAATCAAGTTCCTCAGGCGCGCGACCTATGGGTGGAGATTGGCGCTGGACACGGCGAAATGACTACGCTGCTGGCGCCGCACGTCGGGCGGCTGATCGCGATAGAACTGGATACAGCCTTGTTGCCGGGCCTGCGGCAGAAGACGGCCCCTCTGTCAAACGTGGAAGTGGTCGCCGGCGACATACTCGCCCTAAACCTCGGCGGCCTCACCCAGCAACAACGGTTCCGCGCTTATGGCAATCTGCCTTACTACATCACATCGCCCATTGTTCATCGTTTGCTCGATCATGCTGATCGACTGGACGCCGCGTTTCTTGTTGTCCAATGGGAAGTCGCGGCTCGCATGACTGCGCGCCCGGGCAGCCGCGAGTACGGTTATTTTTCGGCATTCACTCAGTTTTATTCGCGCCCAGAGATTTTGCTGCGAATACCGGCGGGAGCGTTTCAGCCGCCGCCGAAGGTTTCATCGGCGCTCATCGCCTTGTATTTACCCGGGCAGCGAAACCAGCTCAACACTACGGATGAAGCTGGGTTTCTGAAGTTTTTAAAGGTCTGCTTTGCGCAGAAGCGCAAAACGTTGCGGAAGAATCTTCGTTGTCTCATCTCTCCGGCTGAGGCGGCAGCACTTTTGCAACATTGTCAAATTGACGCCAACGCGCGCGCTGAACAACTTGCCTTACCCGATCTGGCGCGAATGTTTGCAGCCGTGTGCGAGCGTAAGCGAAGCACTCGTGCCTCTTAGGCTCGTTTCCGCGACTGAGCACTACTTACCGCGCTGCCGGTCTCGCTCTCCGAACCATTTCCACGAGGTGTTCGGGGTAGTCGGTGATGATTCCATCCACTCCTGCGGAAATCATTTTTTGCATCTCCTCAGGCGAATTGGCTGTCCAAGTCACGACTTTGAGATCCTGCGCGTGCGCTTCGCTGATGAGTTCCCGAGTCACACGATCTGTTCGCGGCAGGAGTTGCCTTGCTCCTGCGTCCACTGCCGTGGCAATAGCCGCTGGGAAACGATCACTGAACAAAAATCCCGTCATGACGAGTGGTTCGAGCTGCCGGAGGCGCTTCAGCACACTTGGAGAGAATGACAACACTACGGTACGTGCAATTTCGCCTGCCGCACGCAGCGCGCCCACGATGGCGTGCTCGGCGCCGCTGGGGCCGGTGGGCTTGACCTCCAGGTGCAAGCCGATTTCGTGCTCGCGCCCAAAAGCCAAAATTTCTTCAATTGTGGGAATCCGCTCCCCTGCAAATGACGGAGATCCTTGACTCTCGCCATCTCGGAACCACGAACCAGCGTCAAGGCGCCGCAATTGTTCGAGCGTCATGGCGGAAACTGGGCCGTGGCCGTTCGTCGTTCGGTCAAGGGTGTCATCGTGCAGCGCCACCAGCCGCGCGTCGCGCGATAGCTGCAGGTCAGTTTCGATGAATCCGGCGCCAAGCTCAACCGCTTTGCGAAAAGCTGCCATGGTGTTTTCCGGTGCCGATCCGGAAGCACCGCGATGCGCGATCACCCACACTTTAACCTCAACTCCTTCCCGTGCCGATTCACTTGACGATTGAGACCCACCCCGCCGAGCCGCTTATCCTAGCAGAATCGCACCGACATTCGCGCTGAGCGACCTGCTTACATTCAGTGCGCATCTTCGTCTAATAGATCGACATCAAATTGGCAGGATGTTAATGGTGGGAGGATGGCATGCCTACAAGAATTCAGCCCCTGTCGATCCGATCGATTCTGGCAGTTACTATCTTCTGCGTTATCGTCGCGGCGAGTACCCCCGCTGCAGAACGAACGCAGGGAGCAACTCCTCCGCAGCGTGGCACTCAGAATTACGAAAGATGGCTGACCCGTGAAGTCGGTCACCAACTCATTCAAGTTCCCTGGCTGAGCGTTTTTGACAATCTCCAATACAGCGTAAGCGGTTCTGAGGTGACCTTATCCGGCCAGGTGTGGCAGCCCGTAACGAAGCAGGATGCCGAAACCGCGGTTAAGGGAATTGAAGGTGTGACCACAGTCATTAACAATATTGAAGTGTTGCCAAACAGCCCCATGGATGACGAGATCCGTCGCGCGGAGTATCGCGCAATCTACGGTGCCCCGGAACTGCAACGTTATGCGATGGGAGTTCTGCCGGCGATTCACATCATCGTCAAGAATGGCCACGTGACCCTCGTCGGGACCGTAGCCAACGATATGGATCACAATGTCGCCGTAATACGCGCGAAATCGGTACCGAACGTCTTCTCCGTCGACGATCAACTGAAAGTGCAGCCCGCCAGAGGATAACGGCAGAGGCACCCCTCCCTCAGACTAAGAGAGGCCCGTAATACAGGGCCTCTTTGCATTTTTTCGGCACCTGGACGCCGTCTCGCACCTGATCCGAAGCACAGTGGAATTGTTGCTTCAGGCACGAGCGGCGGCGCCGCGCTTGTCTCCCCGGAAGACCATTGGAATACTTGTGATATGCGCGGCTCCATCCAAAGGCGCTTGCTCCTCTCGGCTGTCAATATCGTCTTCACAATCCTCATCCTTAGCCGCGCTGCAAGAAGCGACGAATTTCACTTAAAAGACGGCTCGAAAATCGTCGGCATGATCGTCGGGTATGAAGATGGTTCCTTCAAAGTGCAAACCAGCTATGGTTTTGCCTATGTGCGAAAGGAAAACATAGCTGAAATCGTAACTGCAGATAAAAAGTCGAGCGCATCCTCGCCTGATTCGGCGCACCCAACTCCCGCTCTAAAATCTTCGGCATTGTCTTCCGCGGACCCAAGCACAAAGCTAATGCCAATGCCGCGCCCGATCCCGAATTATGCCCGACCCGCGACTAAACCGGCCGGAGCGGGTGCGAAACCTGCGAACCTGCCGCCGCCGACGATTACGGCGGGTCCTTCGTCCGCACTCTTGCCCGACATCTCAGCGCTACTGCATCCGGGTGAAGCCGCCGACCCGCGTGCACTGCCTGTCAAGGAATCCGTGCGCGGCAATCTCTATGTGAATCAGACTTATGGCTTTCAGATGTATAAGCCGCCCACCTGGCAAGTCATTCCTGGTGCGCAAAATGAATTACCGGACGCTATCGGCGCACTTGGAACCGAGGACCAGACCACGTTGCTCGTCGTTGGGCGCGATCCGTTGAATGATTCGCTCCAAAATCAGGCCGTGAAGCGCGAACGGGGCATGCACGAGGTATATGACAACTACCGGCCCATCGAAAAAAAACAGATCCTAATCGCCGGTTTGCCGGCAATCGAACAGCGATTCTACGGCACGCTTGATTCCCGCGACTGGTCCGTTACCGTGGTGATGCTGGCCCGTGGCAATGAAGTATTCACGATCTTGGGAATGACCTCAGCGGATACCGACCTGATTCAGATTCAGGAAAATGTAATCGCCAGAACGATCGCCAGCCTGACGTTCATTCAAACTCAATAGAACACCTCAGCCGCCCCACCTCGAAACTTAAGTCACCTCCACGGTAATTTCATGATATCCGGTGGCGCCGTTCGGCCATTCGCCCGAGGATGAGGACGTCTGCAGTTTGCCGTTTCGATCGGTTGCGCGTACTAGAATGGTGTACGTGCCTTTCGCCGGGCTCATCCAAACGTATTTCCAGAACGCCCATACCTGCCTCGGCATGGGATTGCTGAATATCGGCGCATCGTTCCAGCTATCGCCGCCGTCGGTGGAAATCTCCACCTTGCTTACGCCGGCTTCGTTGGCAACGGCCCAGCCGGTGATGACAAAATCCGTGCCTGAGATCTGCGCGCGATCGCGTGGATCATCAATCGCCGCCTGCAACTGCCGCTCGGCGGAATTCGACCATCCCTGCCATTCCCAGAAGCCAAGATATTCATGATCGACAAATTCGATCCGCGTGAGCCACTTTGGCATTTTCATGCCGTATTTGCCCGGCAGAATCACGCGCAGCGGAAAGCCGTGCCGGCGCGAGAGCGGTTCGCCATTCATTCCCCAAGCGAGAAAATTCTCAGGCTTGCATACCCGCTCGACTGTATGCCCCGTGCTGTAACCTTCAGCCGCATAGAGCGCGGCGTATTTCGCCTGCGGCTTTATGCCGGTCCGTTCGAGCAAGGGAGCGAGGAGCGTGCCGCGCCAGACGGCATTGCCAATCAGTCCGCCGCCTACCGCATTTGAAATGCATTCGAGAGTCAGCGTTGTTTCGTACGGCGCGAGCCGCCGAATCTCGTCGTAGCTGAATCGCAACGGGCGATCGACTAAGCCATCGATGGTGAGCGACCACTTTGCAGGATCGACCGCGGGTTCCCCATGCGAAGACATAAGGTAAAAAACGTCCGTCGGCGTTATGGCGCGCAAGGCGGCCTGCGGCCCTTCGTTCAGGTAGGCACGCACATTGATGTAGCCCGTGTGCATGCCCCGCATCATGTAACGGTACGCCGTCAGGGGAAGAAGGACGCCAACACCTGCGCCTGCGGCCATGGAGAAAAATCTGCGCCGGTCCATGTCTCAGGACCCTCCAGAAGCTTGCACTGCTATTGTCGCGCCACGCGTAAGGATTGGGAAGCGGAAGACTAGCGGCCCGAGAGAGCTTTCTTGAGCACCGCGATCTGGCCGCCGTGATAGATGCTATGCTGCGCGACGCCGTGAAACAGCCGGTAAAACACGTAATCCCGGCCAGGCACTGCCTCCTGCAGCCGAGCATCACCGAATCGCTCGATCGCCTGCGCAAGCTTTTCGGCGTTATCGAACAATCGATCTTGCGCGTCAAACCAAGCCAGCGCCTCGGCCGTCACCGGCGCCGGCCAATCAGTTCTGCCGCCATCGAGTTTCGGCATCGCGACTCCCTCCGTTGCTTGAATCGCCGCGTGCAGCCAAAAGTCGATGTGCAGCATGAGCTCCCAAATGTTGTGGGCCGCGGCGATCGGCCGCGCACACGCCTCATTTGGACCGATGCCGCCGAGCAGGTCAACAATCGGAGGCCCATACCACGCTTGTCCGGTAAACGCGCGGCGCAACTGCTCGGCGATGCGTTGACATTCGCTGTTCATGTGAACTCGGTCCTACGCAAAGAATAGCTGGTCCATATGGATGGACTACAGGATGCGACACGCCTCGTCAAAGCTGAGCCGTGGATTACGCGGAAACAGCTTCGTCGGGTCGCCATAGCCGAGATTGCACAGGAAATTCGCTTTCCACTTGCCGTCCGGAAAGAATTCGGCATTCACTTTCGCCTGGTCGAAACCCGACATCGGTCCGCAGTCGAGGCCGAATGCTCGCGCCACGACCATAAGGTAAGCGGCTTGTAGCGTCGCGTTTCGGAATGCGGTCTCATGAATGTGCGGCGCATTGCCCGCAAATACGGATCGCATATCGCGCGCAGGGAAAAGCTGAGGCAGTTTTTCGTAGAATTCAGTATCCCAGGCCATGATTACAGTGACCGGCGCAGTCATTGTCTTCTCGAGGTTACCCGGCGATAACGCGACCCGCAGGCGTTCCTTGGCTTGAGGCGTGGTGAGAAAGACAAATCGCGCGGGCGAGGAGTTTGCGCTGGTGGGACCAAAGCGCGCCACCTCGTAAATCTGTTTCAGCAGTTCCACTGGAACGGGTTCCGGTCGCCACACCCAATGCGTCCGCGCCTCTCGAAAAATCTGATCAAGGGCCTCCTCGGAAATTCTCTTACGCTCGCCGACTGACTGTTGTGTTTGGGTCATGATCCCTCCCGGCCTCAGCGGCTATTCTTTCAGTGGCAAAGTTAAAATTTGGTCACTTCAGTGAAATGGAAGTCGCGAACTTTCATCGCGGGAACCACCATCTCAAACGATTCTTCTCCAGCAGCCCGCACCGCAGGACTCATCTGGCCAACGTTTGACAACATCTCCAGAATGTTCTGATTAAATCGGAAATTCCGGATGCCCATTGTGATCTTCCCGTTTTCGACCAAAAAGCTGCCGTCCCGGGTCATGCCTGTCAGGATCTTCTCGTACGGGTCCACTTCGCGGATATACCAGAGCCGCGTCAAAAGAATTCCGCGATCTGTGGTCGCGATCATGGTTTCAAGCGACGTGTTGCCGCCGGAGAAAACCAAATTGAAAGGTGCTTCGCCATCTTGCGTAGGCAATGCCAAGCCATGGCCGGTCGGCTTGGTGTTCATTTTTTTCGCTGTGGCACGCGAATAAACCAAATGACGCGGTACGCCACGTTCGACAAGCAGCACGGTCTGGCGCGGCATCCCTTCACCGTCAAACGGCGCGCCCGATTGCAATGCATGGGTCACATCGTCGTGAATCGTGACGTTTTCGCCCATCACTTGTTTTCCAAGCCGATTGTTGAAGCAGGAGCGCTGATCAAGTACGGCTGTGCCGGCGAAATCGTAAAACAGAAAGCCAACCAGATCGAGCACGGCGGCCGGTTCGAGAATGACCGTCCAACGCCCTGGCTCGACTTGCTTCGGATGACGTGAGGCCGCCGCCTTTTCGCTGGCGCACCGCGCCAGCGCTTCCGGATCGATCTCATCACGATCAGGAGAGCTGGCCTTCGCCCAGCCGGACGAATCCTGCTCCATAATGGTTATGGAAAATTCAGCGCGGGTCTGACGATGATTCGCGAAAAGCCCTTTGGAGTTAACGATTGCGCTCACGGATGCGCCGGTCGCGAAAACCCCGGCGGCCGTCTGCCTGTTTTGTTCGGCGAGTTCGGTGACCCGCGCAACCGAAACGGCCCGGTCCTCGGGCGTGGCGCCGGCGGTCTGCGCAAAATACCGATTCACTTTCGTATAACTCTGCGGCCCGGGCATGGGCAGCAGGTCCGGGTTTTTGGGCTGGCTGCGCGAGAGAGCTGCCGAAGCGGCTACGGCGCGACGCAGCGACTCGTCGTCGGTCTTATTCGTCGTAGCGCGCGCCGTGCGACCGTCGTAAACGGTACGAATTGAGACACTCCGCACTTGTTCCGAGACGTTCTGGTGGATGGTGTTGTTCGCAAAACGCGTCAGCGCGTCGGCGACGAAATCAATATGCACCTCGGTTTCGTCCGCATCGGAAAACTGAAACACGCGCTCGGCAAGGTGCTGCAGCTCCGTCTCAGAAGGCAGGTGCGCTTCCGCCACGTTCGCTCCGCCTCTGCGGCGGCGTATCACACGCGAACGGCTTGGCGGTTTTGACGGCTTGCGAACGGCGCTCATGTACCGGCTTTATTTGGCAAAAGCCATGCCGACACGAATTTTGCGGAAGCGCGCGGGAGCCGCGCCATGGCCTGTTCCCATGGTCTGCTGCGGCTGCCCCTTGCCGCAATTCGGTGTGCCCCACAGCGTCCAGTAATCGCGCGAACAGATGGCATCGCAGCTATTCCAGAATTCCGTGGTGATCCCGCTATAGCTCGGATTCTTGAGCATGCGCGTCTTCCTGCCGTGCTTGATCTCCCAGCCTACTTCAGTCGAAAACTGGAAATGATAGCGACGATCGTCAATCGACCACGAACGATTCGTCTCCATCAGGATGCCATCATCGGTATCGGCGAGCAGATCTTCGTATCGCCAAGTGCCCGGCAGCAAGCTGATATTTGTCATTCGAATAATCGGTAAGCGATTCCAGCCTTCCGCGCGCATCGTGCCTCCGGATTCTTTCAATCCGATCGCGCCGGCGGTTTCGCGGTTGGAAAGATATCCGGTGAAAAGCCCGTCTTTAATGACGTCCGTCCGCTTCCCCGGAACACCTTCGTCGTCGTAGCCGAATGTTCCCAGCCCCGGGCCATGATCGAGCCGTGCGTCGGCCACGACGTTGACGATTTCCGAGGCGTATTGCAACGTCCTCAATTTATCAATGGTAAGAAAGCTCATTCCGGCAAAATTGGCTTCCATGCCGAGCACGCGGTCGAGTTCGATGGGATGGCCTATGGATTCGTGAATTTGCAAGCCGAGCTGAGAGCTTTCGAGGATGATGGTGCGCTCGCCCTCAGGGCATTGAGGTGCTTTATGCAACGCGAGAGCCTCCTCGGCCACCCGTTGCGCATTGCCGGGAAGATCGAGCCCCTCGACTAATTCATAGCCCGCAAGCTGATGCTGGCCGCCAAAACTATTCGGGTAGGAACGCTTTTGAATCTCGTTGTTCGCAAAGCTGGTGGCGACGATTCCCGCGCCCGATTGCATCTTTAGCTGATGAATCTGCGATCCTAATGTCGACGCGTACCACTGCTCTTCCCGACGAAACTGCATGGAGGTTTCCGCCAGCGTCAGGCCCTTTACGCGGCGCATTTGATGATCGGCTGCCAGAAGCAAATCGAGTTGGCGTTCCAGCGGGATCTGAAACGGATCTTTGATATAAGGATTTTGCCAACTATCTATGTAGGCTTTCTCCGGGACCATATGGACGTCGGCTCGCTTGGCCATGGCCGAAGCGTGGGCAATCGCCACAGCCTGAGCGGCGCAGGCCTGCACGCCCTCGCGGGTGAGCACGTCTGTTGAAGCAAAACCCCAGCAACCGCTGGCTAGAGCGCGTATGCCCAGACCCAGCGATTCGTTCTCCGCGAGAGTCCCCACTTCCCCGTTTTTCGTGCTGAGGTCACGCAGGCGCATGTCCACCACGCGCGCATCCGCAAAAGAGGCGCCGCGGATCTTCGCGGTTTCAATTGCCAGCGCGTTCCACGTCTGCATATCCCTGACGACAGCAGACGCAATCGCTGGCCGTACGACTTTCTTGGAATTCGCCGAGCGCGGCACAGCAGCCGTCTTTACGTCGTGCCTTCGGACCAGGATGCCAGGTAGTGTTCTTGTTCGGGTGAGAGCTTGTCGACCAGAATGCCCATCGATTCCAGTTTCAGCTTGGCGATCTGACGGTCGATCGGATCGGGCACGGCGTAGACCTGCCGCTTCAGTTCGGAACCATGCTTGACAAGATATTCCGCGGCGAGCGCCTGATTGGCAAAGCTCATGTCCATGACCGCCGCGGGATGCCCTTCAGCGGAGCTCAAATTGATCAGCCGCCCCTCGCCCAGCAGGTAAATGTGGCGCCCGTCTTTCATCGTGTATTCGTCGACAAATGGCCGCGCCACTTTTTTGTTCGTCGCCAGCCGTTCAAGCGCCGGGATGTCAATTTCCACATTGAAGTGGCCGGAATTGCAAAGCACGGCGCCATTTTTCATCTTTTCGAAATGGTCGGCGCCCAGCACAGACTTGTTGCCCGTCACCGTGACGAAGATATCGCCAACCTTGGCAGCCTCGGCCATGGCCATGACGCGGAAGCCGTCCATGACTGCTTCGAGAGCGCGTACCGGATTGATTTCGGTGACGATCACGTCCGCGCCCAGGCCCTTGGCGCGCATAGCAATGCCACGCCCGCACCAACCGTATCCCGCGACCACCAATTTCAGCCCGGCCAGAAGTAAATTCGTCGCCCGCAGAATTCCGTCGATGGTGGACTGGCCAGTGCCGTAACGATTGTCAAAGAGATGCTTCGTCAGCGCATCGTTCACGGCTATGACCGGGTATTTCAGCGTGCCGTCTTTTGCCATGGCACGCAGGCGAATCACGCCCGTCGTGGTCTCTTCGGTGCCTCCGATCACATTCGGAACCAGATCGAGGCGCTTGGTGATCAGGGTGGTCACCAGGTCGGCACCGTCGTCCATGGTCAACTGCGGCTTATTTTCCAGTGCGGCGGCCAGATGCGAGTAGTACGTTGCATTGTCCTCGCCTTTGATGGCATAGGTGGGAATGTTGTAGTCCTTTACCAGACACGCAGCGACTTCGTCCTGAGTCGAAAGCGGATTCGAGGCGCAAAGCGCCACTTCGGCGCCGCCATCCCGCAGCGTAATCGCCAGATTGGCCGTCTCGCTGGTGACGTGCAGACAAGCAGAAAGACGCATGCCTTTCAGCGGCTGCTCTTTGATGAACCGCTTGCGAATCAACTGCAGAACGGGCATCTGCTGATTGGCCCATTCGATCTTGCGCTTTCCAGCCTCGGCCAGCGCCAGGTCTTTGACGTCACCACTAAGCGATTGCGTGGTTGCCACTTTTTCCCCCGAATGAAATGTTCAATCGAAAACGCCGGGGGAGATCCCTCACTCCGCGCATACCCGGCATGCCGAACCCGATGAAAATCGCTACCGAGCGCCCACTTCAGCGCCGCGCACCGCGGCCGCTTTGCGAAGCGCTTCGGCTTTATCCGACCGTTCCCACGTAAACGATGGCTCGCTGCGGCCGAAATGTCCGTAAGCAGCGGTCGGCCGATAAATCGGCCGCCGGAGGTCAAGGCTTTCGATAATTCCGCGTGGCGTGAGAGAGAAAACGGATCGAACCAGATCCGTCATCTGTTCGTCGGGAATGATTCCCGTATCGAAAGTATCGACCATCACGGAAACCGGCTCGGCAACACCGATCGCATATGCCAACTGCACTTCCGCCCGATGCGCCAGGCCCGCGGCGACGATGTTTTTCGCCACATATCGCGCCATGTAGCACGCCGACCGATCTACCTTTGTCGGATCCTTGCCCGAAAGCGCGCCGCCGCCGTGCCGGCTGTAGCCGCCATACGTGTCCACGATGATCTTTCTGCCTGTAAGCCCGGCATCACCCATCGGCCCTCCGACCACGAACCTGCCTGTGGGATTGATGTGGAATTTCGTCCGGGAATCGAGCAGCGCGGGCGGAACAACGTGCTGAATGACTTCTTTAACAATGCCGTCGTGAATTTCGCGATTCGAAGCCGAATCGCTGTGCTGCGTCGAGATCACCACGCAATCAACCCGGGCGGGAGCTCCATGGACGTATTCGACTGTAACTTGCGATTTGCCATCAGGGCGCAAAAACGGCAGGTGTCCGGCCTTGCGAACTTCCGACAGGCGCCGCACTAATTTGTGCGCCAGGACGATCGGCAACGGCATGAGTTCGTCGGTTTCGTCGCAGGCATAACCGAACATAAGCCCTTGATCGCCGGCGCCACCCGTATCCACGCCCATGGCGATATCCGGAGATTGGCGCTTGAGCGATGAAATAACCGCGCAGGTGTCTGCATCGAACCCATACTTGGCGCGCGTATATCCCACGTCGCGAATCACACCGCGGACGATGTCGCTGTAATCCAGGACAGCGGAGGTGGTAATCTCTCCCGCGACCATCGCCAAACCCGTGGTCACCAGCGTCTCGCACGCGACCCGGCCCATCGCGTCCTGTGAAAGTACGGCGTCCAAAATGGCATCTGAAATCTGATCGGCGATTTTATCCGGGTGGCCTTCGGTGACCGACTCGGAAGTAAACAGAAAACTGCGCTTCTTCTGGCTCAAGCCATTGCTCCTTCAGGACTAAACCCTGACGAAACTTAGATGATGCGAGGACAAAAACGTGCAAACGCGACGCTAACATACGCGGCGCCGGGCCGTCAACGCGCTAGAAGATATTGGCCCAACGCCAGACGTTAGTTGTTTCCGTTCGGCTGAATTGAATATCGCCTACCCGCTGTCAGACCCATCGCCGTCTCCGCTCCCCGCTTTCGCCGCAACCGCTCGCCCGGCACGAGCTAGCAGAAAAGCACGGATAAACGGATCGAGATCGCCGTCGAGCACGCGGTCTACATCGCCCATCTCGAATTTCGTGCGATGGTCCTTGATTAGGCGATAGGGCTGCAGCGTATACGTTCGAATCTGGCTGCCGAAGCTGATATCGAGTTTCGACTCATCGAGCTTGCGGCTTGCTTCCTGTCGTTTCTCAACCTCCAGCTCATAGAGTCGTGAGCGCAGAATCTTCATGGCCAGCTCGCGATTCTTGTGCTGGCTGCGCTCGTTCTGGCACTGCACGACTGTGCCGCTGGGCAAATGGGTTATACGGACCGCCGTTTCCACCTTATTGACGTTCTGCCCGCCATGCCCGCCGGCGCGATAGGTATCAATCTTCAGTTCTTCCGGCCGGATATTCACTTCAATGCGGTCGTCAACCTCGGGAATCACAAAAACCGAAGCGAACGAAGTGTGCCGTCTCGCCGCCTGATCAAATGGTGAAATACGGATGAGCCGATGCACGCCGGACTCCGTGGTGAGCAGCCCGTACGCATTTTCGCCCTCAACCCGAACCGTGGCGGACTTGATTCCGGCGCCCTCGCCGGGCTGAGAATCGATGACGGAAGCGCGAAAGCCCTTGCGTTCGGACCATCGCAGGTACATGCGCAGCAGCATCTCCGCCCAATCCTGCGATTCAGTGCCGCCGGCGCCCGGCTTCACCGTAAGAATCGCGTTCAGCCGGTCGCTTTCGCCCGAAAGCAGGGTCTCGGTCTCGAGCTGTGCGACGTATTCGTCGGCCGCGTCGAGTTCCTTCTCTACATCGCGCAAGACGGAATCGCGCTGGCCAACATCACTCTCTTCGTGTGCCAGATGCAAGTACGTCTCGATGTCGCTCGAGATACGCGAAAGCTTTTCGTCCGCCGCAATGCTGCTTTCCGCGTTTTTGCGTTGCTGCAGAACTTGCTGCGCCGTTTCCTGGTCCTGCCAGAAGTCCGGCTGCGAAGTTCGCTTTTCGAGATCGGCGAGAAGACTGCGGTTGCGGTCTACGTCAAAGATAGCTCCGCACGAGCTGGATGCGTTCGTTCAGTTCCTGAAACCGGTGTTCGAGATCTTCGATGATCATCTTTCTTCCTTATCCTCTGATTACCTCACCCGTCATTATTGCCGGTCCGCCGCGGAACGCCGCGAAGAACAGCAAAATCGCGCTGATGACAAGGCAGATTACCGGCAGCCAATCGCCCCAGCGCGCATAGAAACTCGTGTCGCTGCGAAATCCGTACCGGGCATCCAGTTCCCCACGAACGTCCGCAGCCATTCGCGCAACGATTCGTCCGTATGGGTCGACAGATACCGTGTAGCCATTGTTCGTATCGCGCAAAAGCCAGCGCCGGAATTCCACCGCGCGCACCCGTGCCATCGCTAGATGCTGGGCTGGCGCTGAGGAGCGCCCGAACCAACCGTCGTTCGAAAGATTGATCAACAGGTTCGCTCCATCCAAGACAAAGCGTCGAACTTCGTTCGGAAAAACTGCCTCATAACAGATAAACGTGCTGAAACGGCCGCCCGGCAATTGGCCGACGGCATAATTCGTCCCGCTGCGAAAGTCGCCCGCCAGCCCCGTGAGATTCTTGGCGAACCAGAAGAAATCGCGCCAGGGCACATATTCGCTAAAGGGAACGAGGTGAATTTTATCATACTGAAATTCCTGGCGGCCCTGAGGGCCGAGTAACGCCGCGCTGTTGTACGCCTCGAGTTGCCCATTGCCTCCCCTTTCCCACCCGACCACACCCAGCAGAAAGTCGCTGTCCGAGTCGCGGGCGATTTTCTGAGCACGCTGTGCGAACGCTGGATCCCTTAACGAAAACGGCGCCGGAACCTCAGGCCAGACGACCAGTCCATGATCCTTCTGCCCTGCCTCGATGCTGAGTCGGTCAAGCTGCGCCATGTCACCGGCGTGAAGAGCATCCCAGTTCGCTGGGTACTCCATCGATTGTGGCAGATCTGTCTGCACCAAATGAGCCATCGCCGAAGGATGCGCCTCTGGAACAAAGCGAGGCCCGATCAGGGCCGCCGCGACGATAAACACAGTGAGTCCGGCCAGCGATGCTCCAGGTGAGTGCGAAAGCATGGGCCCTCGCGGCGGTTTCAGCCAGCCGGCAAAGCACGCTACAAACCAAACCGCCAACGCGTTGTAGACGGCGACCAACAACGATAATCCATAAATTCCGGTTATCGCCGTGAGCTGTATGAGCGCCATATTGCCGGCGGCGGCATAACCCAGAAGATTCCACGGGAAGGCGATGTCAGGCATCCTCGCACGAACCAGTTCGAACGAAACCCATAAAAATGGCGAAGCCAGCACCGCAAGTCCTCGATCCCGTCGAGCAATCCACGTCACACATACCGTGAACGCCACAAAGTAGGGTGATGCCGCAAGGATCATCAACCCCATCACGCCGGCGGCTTCCCAGGAAGGCAGCGGCCCATATTGCCGCATCACTGTGTAAATCCAGGGCGTGGAGAAAAGATAAAATGCCACGCCGAAAAGCAACCCACGGAGCGCCGCCTCCGCGATACCTCCTTCCAGCGAGGCGATAATCAACACAGCGACCGCGATCCACGCCAAAAGGGGCAGATTGAAATTCGGAAAGGCCAAGGCGAGCAGCGCGCCCGAACCGAACGCCAGCAGAAAGCGCCATTTTCGCGCGAGAATTTGCGCGGGAACTGGCGCGAACTCGCGGCGTTTTCCCCGGTGTGCTGTCAACGTCGAGCTCTGCGTGTCAACGACGGATGATGGCTTTAAAACCTTGGCTTTCAAGCTTATGTTTGGCGAGATCTGCGGATTTGGCATCGGAATACGGACCAACTTGCACGCGATAGTAACGATCGGCGCCGGGCGGCAGCACGAAGGCGGGGAATTTCTTCTGCTGCAACGCCTGGGCCAGCGATACGGCATCGGCTTGGCGCGCCATCGCCGCGATTTGCAAGACGGCGGCGCCGCTCGGGATGACTGGCGGGCTTACCGATTTCATATTCAGCCGACCGGAATCAAGGTGTGAACTCGCCTTCCCTGTCCCTGAGCCGGCGCTGCGCGCCGGTACGAGCGATTTCGGTGTTTCGGACAATGGTTGCGACGGTGTCTCCGGTTCCGCAGAGTGATAAAACGACCAATCGGTATTCGCTGCCGCCGGACTATCGGATTTAGCGCCTAAACTTCCCGCCCCGCCCCGCCCTGGCTTGAACGGTTTTTCATTCGCTCTGGCTGCCATGCCCTCTGGTTTGCCGGGAATGCTGCTGGCGTCTGCCTTGAGCTGCGCATCGTATTGATTCCGGCCGAGCAGATAGCCGAGCGTGAACACAACGCCGAACAGGACAACCAAAAGGATAAAGATGCCGGCGAGCTGGCCTCCGCCAAGCACCCAATCGCGTCCGCGCTGGCTCCTTCCAGCCATCAGCGCCCCGGTCCGATCGACCTCTTTACCCACTCATTGATGATGTCAATCGGGAGAGGAAAAATGATGGTGGTATTTTTTTCGGCCCCGATTTCCGTTAGTGTTTGGAGGTATCTGAGCTGTATCGCGGCTGGTTGAGTCTCGAGCACGCCGGCGGCTTCGGCGAGCTTCGTTGAAGCCTGGAATTCGCCATCAGCGTGAATGATCTTGGCGCGCCGCTCGCGCTCAGCCTCGGCTTGCCGAGCAATGGCGCGCTGCATCTGCTCGGGAATATCGACCTGCTTCACTTCCACTTTGGTCACTTTAATACCCCAGGGCTCGGTATCCTGATCAAGGATCACTTGAAGCTTGCTGTTGACCTTTTCCCGTTCGGAAAGGATCTCGTCGAGTTCGAATTGGCCGACGATGCTCCGCAAAGTCGTCTGTGCTTTCTGCGACGTGGCGTAAAGATAATTTTGCACCTGCGAAAGCGCCATATTCGCATCCACCACGCGAAAATAGCAGACGGCGTTCACTTTAACCGAAATATTGTCGCGCGTGATGATGTCTTGCGGCGCCACCTCGATGGTTTCGATGCGCAGCGAGATGCGGTAGAGCGTCTCGATCGGCCAGAAGACCAATCGCACTCCGGCCGGTTTTGCCTCCGGCAGCATGCGCCCCAGGCGCAAAACCACTCCGCGTTCCCATTCCTTGATGATGTAGAGCGAATTCCAGAACCAGATCAGGAAGACGATTATGGCGATGAGCGGGCCAGTGAAGCTGAAGTCCATCATCTTCTCCTTCCGCGGGGCCGCCCCGTGCGATGCCCCTCGAAACGCGCAGCGATCATATCAGCGCACGCCCGATTCTGCAGGCGTGACATGCACTGTCAGTCCCGTAATACTTACCACCCGTACTCTCGCTCCCGCCGGAATAGCCACTGGAGCTACGGCTCGCCACAATTCACCTCGCAAGCGCACCATGCCCTGAAATGACGGAGGAACTCCATCTTCGCTGACCGCCGCAAGCGGCTCGATCACCTCAGCCGAAGCGCCCAGCAACTGCTCGGCGCCGGTTGATTGCTTCCACGATCTCGACCGCAGCACCAGCCGCATGAGAAACACCGTGACTGCCGCGGCCGGAAAAGTGACTCCGAGCGCCACTCCGAAACTGACCCCAGCGCCGGTAAGCGGCGAGCGGATCAGCATAAGAGCCCCCAGCAGCATGGCGATAATTCCGCCCGCCGCGAGGACTCCATGGCTCGTATACTTCGCCTCCAAAATAAACAGGCCCAGCGCTACGATAATCAGCAGCAACCCCGTAAAGTTCACGGGCAGTATGTGCATCGCGAAAAGCGCTAAAACAAGCGCGATGGCTCCGATTACACCGGGTGCAATCATTCCCGGGTGCGTGAATTCCACGTACAAGCCGATCGCGCCTGCAATAAGCAAGATAAAGAAAACATCCGGCTGCACGATGCGCGCCAGAAATCGTTCCCGCGACGACATATTTATCGTCACGAGTTCGGGATTGTTCAGCTCGAGCCGCGTTTCGGATCCATCAAATCGCTTTATGCTTCGGCCGTTCAGTTTTGCCAGCAAATCCTGCTGGGAGCTGGCAATCAGATCGATCAGCTTGGCGTTTAGCGCTTCAGTTTCCGTGAAAGCTTTTCCGTCCGTGACGGCGGTTTCCGCCACTTCAACATTCCGGCCGCGTTTCGCCGCATAACTGCGAAGAAACGCGGTCGCATCGTTTAGGATCTTTTTCTTTAACGTTTCATCCACGTTCAGCGGAACACCGCCGATCTCCATCAGCGGAGAGGCTGCGCCCGCATGCGTTCCCGGCGCCATGGCTGCTATATCAGCAGACATCAAGATAAAAAATCCCGCCGACGCGCCTCTGGCGCCTGCGGGCGACACATAGACGACCACCGGTACAGTCGAGGAAAGGATGTGCTGGATGATGTCTTCCATCGAGGTGCCCAGGCCTCCGGGGGTATCCATCGTGATCAAAATAAGTCCGGCGTGCTGCTCGGCCGCTTCGCGGATGCCCCCATTGATGTATTCGGCCATGATCGGCTCGATCTCATCACCGATTCGCAATTCGATCACGCGCGAACGCGTAGCGGCGTTTGCAGTGGAGTTCGTCTGGGCGCGTGCCGCATCACCGAACGCAATCAGCAGCGCCAGCGTCGGAATAATCACAGATGCGAGATAAATCGTCCGCAGGCACGCCTTCAGAAACCTGTTGTGGGTATGTCGAACGGCGGAAAGAAGAACGCTGGGAAAAGAAAGATCGGCCTGCGGAGCCAGTACCGCAAGCGCATCGTACCGCACGCACCGGCTGCACATTCCGGCCTCCATTGTATCAAAGTGACGACAGCCCTGAGGGAGCCCTTTCAAACCTATATTTCCTGAAGCGAAACTCCACATAAACACTTCTCACCTGATTTTGCGCACCGGTCTATCGAAAGTTCCCCGCGACCGTTATCGGTGGCCGTGGTAGTTTGGCTGTGATGATACGAGTGGTCGCGGCGATTATCGAGCGAGACGCCAGGCTTCTGATCTGTCAGCGACGCGCGGACGCAGTCCTGGGCGGCAAGTGGGAATTTCCCGGCGGCAAACTGCGGCCCGGCGAATCGCCGCGGCAGGCGCTAACACGCGAATTACGAGAGGAGCTTCGCGTAACAAGTGAAATCGGAGATCTCATCCAAACTGTTCGGCATCGCTACTCGGACGTGCCCAAAACTGTCGAGATTCTGTTTTTCGCCGCCCACGTCCGCGAGATCCCCCGAAATCTCGCATTCGCGCGGATACTCTGGGCGAAAAGAGACGAATTGCCGCGGTACGACTTCCTTGCCGCCGACCGCCACATAATCTCGCGCGCTGCGCGCCGGGAAATTTGAAAACTGGGAATCACGAGCAAGCGGCCATTTTCGCTAAAACGGTATCGATGCTCCGCCGTCGGCCGCTATCACCTGCCCGGTGATAAATCCCGCGCCGATCAGGTACATCACCGCGTCCGTAATATCTTCGCAAGAACCGGTTTTTTGGAGTGGCGTGCTGCGTATGCCGCGCTCGCCAATTTCCGGCGCATCGTCTGGAAATGAGATTGTCCCCGGCGCGATGGCGTTTACAGTAATCTCGGGCGCGAGAGCGCGCGCCAGGCAGCGCGTCAGCATGATTACTCCCGCTTTCGAAATGCTGTACGCCATATATGTGGTCCAGGCCTGCAGACCGCCCAGCGAGCTGAAATTGATGATCCGGCCTCGTCCGCCGCACGCCAGCAGCGGAGCGGCGCGTTGCGCAGCAAAGAACTGGGCCTTCAAATTCGTGTCGAGAATCTCGTCCCATTGTCGCTCGTCCGTTTTTCCTACGGGCGTGGGAGAAAAAACTGCGGCATTATTCACCAGAATGTCCAGCCGTCCGAATCGCTGCCCCGCCTCATCAATAAGCTCCTCAACTTCGGGGACGCGCGTCAGATCCGCTTTGATGCATACAGCCTCTCCGCCCGCGCGAACGATCTCAGCCGCAGCGGCCTTCGCATCCGCCTCTGAATTGCGGTAATGGATCACCACGCGCGCGCCCTCGGCGCCCAACCGCAAAGCGATCGCACGGCCAATCCTGCGGCTCGCGCCCGTCACCATTGCGACCTGTCCTGTCAGCGAACTCATGAGCAATAGGAAATCTAACACATTGCGACCATCCCAACGCTTTCACAGCCTGGACAAGCAGAAAGTCACAGCCTGAAGCATAGGGACGGCGGGAGGTCTGCCCAATGCTCACGGGTTCGCGACCGGCTTGCGCTACAATCGGGCGCTCGAACTTCCATTGTTACCGGCCGAGGCTTCATTTCGCTTTGCGGAGGCATAATGAAACTGGACCTGCTCGCAATTGCCGCACATCCCGACGATGTCGAATTGACCTGCGGCGGCACGCTGATCAAAATGGCGCGGCAAGGCTATGCGGTCGGCATTCTCGATCTGACCGGCGGAGAGATGGGTACGCGCGGCTCGGCCGATGGGCGCAGCAAAGAAGCTGCCGCCGCCGCACGAATTTTGGGTATTGCGCATCGTGAAAACCTGCGACTTCCAGACGCACGGCTCGAGCTCCGCATGGACTATAAGATGGCAGTCGCACGGCGAATCCGCGCTCTCAAGCCCCGCACTGTAATTTTGCCGTATTGGGAAGGCCGCCACCCCGACCATTACACCGCTTCGCGGCTGGGCTATGAGGGGTGTTTCCTGGCTGGCCTTAAGCGTCTCGATTTGGAAGGCGAAGCTTACCGGCCGTTCAAAATCCTTTACTCCACCACCTACGACCGTACTGTGCGGCCCTCATTCGTTGTGGATATATCACGGGAATACTCCCAGAGGTCGCGGGCCATTTTGGCTTATGGCTCCCAGTTCCGGCCCAAGCGCAAGGATCGAAAGTCGAAGGTGTATATCCCACTCGACCGCTTGGCGGACGAAGTTCACGTGGTCGCGCGCTTTTACGGCGATATCATCGGCGTGGAATATGCCGAGCCATTTTTGGTGAAAGAAGTTATGCAGGTGGAAGACGTAGTCGAACTGCCCGTGCGCTCGATCTAAACTGCACGGCGCCACTCAAAGCTACCTCGTACTGTCGCCTGGGTTTAGGCCGATCGCGTCAGAATTCGTCCGAATCCTGGGCCATGGAGAAGCCAGGGAGAGCCTGACTCGAACCTTTGCGGATAATCTTAACCTTTAGAACGGTGGCAGTTTCCTTGCCTGCCGGGCGAAGGATGGCAAAGGTAGTCAGAGCTTCACTATAGAGGCGAGTAACCAAAAAGGTTTCCTCGCTGCCCGCTTTCTTCCAGACCTGCCCCACCTGTATTTTGGAAACCGACATTTTTCGATTCGGCCTGCGCAGCGCACCGGGCAATGGACGGCTATTTCCAAACGCTGTGCGTTTCGGCCGTGCCAGTCCATCCTGCGGTATGAGTTCTTGGGGTGTCAACTGCCCTAATGTACAGCATTTGCCTTTGGGGTCAGCATCCAACTTAAGCAGAGTTTGCTCATCCAACTGCCTGGGAGTTTCCTCATTTCCACTGAACAGTGGCACTTGCCAGAAAACACGGGAAACCCTGATGCCAAACGCGCCATCAAAATGATGGACCAATAGTTGCAACGGTTTCCGTAGGGGTATAATTGTCGGAGTAAATCGGTTGGAGCAAAAAATGGCACAATCACGATGGTTCCTGATTCGTGGCGGCGGATTTTTGGTCCGCAGCTTCCTAGGGCTCGCCCTGGCTGCAGCCTTGACGTGCCCTCTTCTTGCCTCGCCGCAAGCGCCATCGCAACCTGCTCCTCCTCCGGCCCAACCCGCGCCTCAAACCGCGCCAACGGCGGGACCTCAGGATAATGGCCCGCAACCGCAGGCGACCCCGAGCGATTCACAGACGAGCGATACGCAAGACTCGCAAAAGAACGCCAAGAAAGAAAAGAGCAAGGAAAAAAAGAGCAAAGAAAAGGACGCCAAGAAATCGAAGTCCGACGAAACCGATTCCAACGCACAGGCGAAAGAGCCCAAAGAAGAGCCTCCGATTCCGCAGCAGGAAAATCCAAAGGTCAAGACCGGTTCCGAACAGGACGTTAACGCCATCGGCAATCGCGGCGTTGGCAAAGGCGTGAACTTCTATTCTCTCGAACGCGAGATGGCGCTGGGAAAGAGCCTGGCGCAGGAAGTGGAGCGATCCTCGAAGCTGATCGATGACCCGGTCGTTTCCGAGTATGTCAACCGCGTCGGCCAGAACCTCGTCCGTAATTCGGACGCGAAAGTCCCCTTCACCATCAAGGTGATCGATTCAGATGTTGTGAATGCCTTCGCGCTCCCCGGTGGGTTCTTTTATGTCGATAGCGGATTAATTCTGCGCGCGGATACCGAAGCGGAACTGGCGGGCGTCATGGCCCACGAAATTGCCCATGTGGCTGCGCGGCACGGCACCAAAAACGCTACCAAAGGCGAACTTGCGCAGCTCGCCACCATCCCTCTGATCATGCTGGGTCCCGGCGGATGGGCCGGTTACGGCATTTATGAGGGCCTCAACTTCGCAATTCCCATGTCCTTCCTGAAGTTCTCCCGCGATGCCGAATACGAAGCGGACTACCTCGGTCTTCAGTACATGTATGCTGCCGGCTACGACCCGAACGCCTTTGTGACCTTCTTCGAAAAGGTGGAGATGGAAGAAAAACGGCAGCCCGGCACCGTTCCCAAGTTTTTCTCTACCCATCCGCCGACGCCCGAGCGCGTCGTCGCTATTCAAAAGGAAATCGGCAACGTCCTGCCGGCGAGAGATCAGTACATTGTGACCACCTCTGAGTTTGATAGCGTCAAAGCGCGGCTGCGCGGTATCGAGAACCGCAATAAGCTCCGCGACGACAAGACCAACAAAGATCGGCCCACCCTGCGCACGCGTACCGAACGAGGTCAGCCCCAAGCTGGCGGCCAACAGCCCAATGCTGGGGGAGCCAACAGCCCGTCCGACGACCCGGATCGCCCGACACTGAAGCGGCGTCCCGAGGACGATCCAAACGGGCCGAGCGACCCGAATCAAAACAACCAGTAACTGTTCTTGTTAAAAACAAAGGGCGCTCTGTTGCGAGCGCCCCTCTTTTTTCGCCAAAATTGCAATTCAATGAGATCGAAACGCCCGCTTACGAACTGCTCGTTGCGGCCGGCTGATGGGCAATTCCCATCCTGCGCATTTCTTCGGCGTAATATTTGCGGTACAAAACGTCCCACTCCTCGCTGCCTTCGAGGATCTCCTTCTTTTGGGAACCGATCTTTTGCCGAACCTGCGCGTCGATCTGCTCTTCTTCCTTGAGCAGGCTGATTAAAATATCAACGACATTCTGCCGAATGGTGGCGCGGTCCTCAACGAACTGGACGTCCTCGCCGGCGACGAGCACGTCGGTGATGACGTGCGAGAGACGTACCGTTTTTTCCCTGCTTAATCGCATAAAATTGAGCCAGCAGCTCGGCGGGCGTGGGCCGCTACGCAAGCTGCGTCAGCGCAGAATCAATTTCCGCTGTCGCGCCAATTCGCCCTTCACTTTCTTGTACATCTCTTGATAAGAAACTCCGGTGCGGCGCATCTCCTCCGCATGCTGGCTGAGAATTTCGCGGACCTCCTCGTTCAGCCGATCCTCGACGCCAATCTCCTCCGCCATTTTGAAACGAACCCGGTCCGCGAGCGCCAACGGATTTGCGGCCTCGATCATTTTGTTGGCGATCAGCCGCTTCACTACCTCATTCGCCATGTAGCCCACGAAATCGCGTGACAGCAGCATCGTCCTTACACCATATCCCGCAAAAATTTCCATTTTGAGTCTACTGGCACGGCCGAGAAGGTGTCAAGGAAACCAGGGGTTATTGTACGACGAGAGCAAAATGCTCCCTCCCCCCTAAGATTTTCAAACATTCACATTCATCGTTAAGAGGAAGCTTTCGAGAAGAATTTTTCTGCCAGCCTTAGAGCCCCCGAGATGATCAGGAAGTCAGCGATTCCGATTGGCAACGTGTAAAAAAGCGTAGGCATATTTCCTTGGGGCCATCGAACCATAAAAAATAATGGGATGTGAAGCCCCAAGATAACAGCAATGATCGCCCAGAACCAGATGTGTTTCCTCAAATTCTTCCAGCGCATCTTGATGGCAAATATACTCACCCCCAGGATAATGAAAACCGCAAGTCCCATGTCGCCTTTGCCAAAATAGATAAAAAGCAGAAGCACCGGTGCCAGAAAATGGCACCAATTTTGAGGCCTGTGTAGTCTATAGGTTCCTTTGCCTTGGGAGGATCGTGGCCAAACATACTTGCTACTCCAAATGAATCAGCCTTGCTAGCTCCTCATGCATCGTTGATACACGTTATATGCGCCATAACCGTCGTATATTCCTGTACCGAAAGAAACCAGATTGCCTAAGACAGGTATCGTCTTTGTGCCCCCGAAAGCCAAATCCGTAGCTACAATACCGATGCTTGCAGCTGCCGAAGCTCCTCCGACGTAGTCAGGAGTTAAGACGGTATTACCAGCCGCCGAAAGTGCAACACCTGCCGAATAAACGAATCAGCACACATTCGTCAGTGGCAAGGGCATCTGACGCGATGTTCACGGTCACTGTTATGATCGCGATGCTCTTCGAAGGTTGTGGGCTTATTCCGCGAAAAGCCACAATGGATAATCCACAGGTTCAGCGGCTCGTGAGTGTGGCAGAGTCCTTCAACCGAACTTCGTTTGGGTTTTCGCCGATCCCTAAGCAGGCTGATGTCCGTGACGTCCGTTTGGAACTGCACCCCACGAGTCGCTATGACGCGATGCTTCATATCACCGCAAAGACCGTTCGGACGATTGCGTTTCGAAAAGAGAACGGCAACTACGTCTGGATCGGCGACCAAGAAACGTTCGAGGGACCCAAGTTCGCCTATTTATGCGATTATCCTCGGCTTTCTGATTAACGAGGGGCGTGATTTTCGCGTTTGTTCTTGAATTGAGGAAGATTTACAAGCGGCTCAGGCACAAGGGCGAGGGCTGAGAGTTTGCAAATTGAAGCAACGATTCCATTTCGTAGTTCCCTTCTGACACTTAATGGCAATAGTTATCCCTTTGTCGCTCTAGTGGTACTCCTCATAGGCGTTCTTTACCAGCTTATCTCAGGAAATCTGCTGAAGCTGGGTAACGGAACAATCACTCGCAGAGACCGGCCGGAGAACGTGCCCTGATTTGCTCCTTTGTTCGAAACTTTACCAGCAGTAGAATACCGCCCCACCGCAGCTTCTATCGCATTTACGGGAGGTCGCAATGAAGTCTTGGGTTCGAACAGTTGGCCTGTTGCTTGTTATCGCCGCCGGTGTGACGCTCGCCTATGGTCTCACCAGTTCAATACCACAATCACGCTCGACAGATGCTGCGGCGAGCGCTGCCCTGCCCAAAGACATCTATCCCGAAACAGGCAATCGCTTTCCGGCGGTGAACCGAGACAGCCTGGACGACGCGGCCAAAAAAATCTACGACGCTGGCGGCAACGCCGCCGCTGTCAACTATGGTCCTCAGCGTCTGCGGCTTTACACCGGCGGTGCCGAAGTATTCTCCAGCGGACTGAACGATTTCCTCCGGCGCAAATCTGGATTGGAACCGCAGGTAGTGGAGTTAAGCATTCTTGCCGCAGTCCGCGAAATGGATGGAGAGTTCGAATGGACCGCGCACGAACCCGCGGCGCTTAAGGCCGGCGTCAGTCCTCAGGTGATCGACATCGTCAAATATCGCAAGCCGCTCACAGGCATCAGCGAAAAAGAAGCCGCGATCATCGAGTTGGGCCGCGAAGCGGTAGGCAAGCATAAGGTTAGTTCACAGACCTTCGCACGCGCGCACACAATTTTGGGCGACCGTGACCTGATGAACGTCGTCTGTCTCATGGGCGATTACGTCTCCACCGCCGTTCTGCTGAACACCTTCGATCAGCATGTGCGGCCGAATGAAAAACCACTTCTCCCTATACCCTGACGCCCAACTCATCTGATTTCACAGACTGCGCTCACTGTTCGCTTTTGAACGCAGCCATCCGCTTTGAAACGGTCTCCATCAGCATAATGCCGCGAGCAGGCCTCTCGGGTGGTTAATCTACTGATTCTTCAAGGCCTGCTACTCGCCCCGCGGCGATCGTTGGCTGCCCGCGTGCTCCGTCTCTGCGAGTCAAGTAATCGCGTTCTGACAGACGCTGATTCATGGCCAACGTCAAAGCATCTATCGCTGTCGCTGCTCTTTGCGTGCTGTGCACCGCTTCAGCACTGGCACAGGTGCAGGCGCCCGATCTGTCCCAGATGGATCTTGAAGACTTGATGACCGTTCAGGTTGAGACGGTCTCCGGCGCGTCCAAATTCCTGGCCAGGTCCACCGACGTTCCCGCATCAATCACCATCATCACGGCCGACGAAATTCGCGAATTCGGCTACCGCACTCTCGCTGACATTCTGCAAAGCGTGCGAGGCTTCAACGTGGTATATGACCGCAATTATTCCTACGTTGGTGTGCGCGGTTTCCTCGAACCCGGAGATTACAATGCGCGAATTCTCTTTTTGCTGGATGGCCATCGGCTAAACGATAACGTCTATGACTCCGCGCCCGTGGGAACCGAATTCCCCGTTGATGTCAGCCTTATCGATCACGTTGAGATCATCCGTGGCGCAAGTTCCAGCGTCTATGGAACGGGCGCTCTGCTCGCCGTCATTAACGTGGTCACAAAGAGAGGCCGCGACCTGGACTCGCTGAAGGTATCCGGAGCAGCCGGAACTCTTCGCACTTACAAAGGAACGGCAACGTATGGCGCCCGATTCAACAATGGGGTGGAGATGCTCATCTCCGGCACGGCTTACCGCAGCCACGGATACTCCTCTTTGTTTTTCCCGGAATTCAATTCGCCCGAAACCAACTACGGCATAGCCCGGGACGTCGATCATGATCGCGCCGCCAGTTTTTTCGCGGACCTGATTTATGGCGATTTCAATATCCACGTGGTGGATAATTCGCGCACAAAACAAGTTCCAACAGGTTCATTCGGGGCTGTGTTCAACGATCCGCGCGATCAGACCACCGACGGCCGCGGATACGTGGACGTGCAATACAACCACACATTCGGCGAATGGACCTTCATCGGCCGCGCCTCGTATGATTGGCAGAACTATCACGGCGTTTATATCTACGACTACTCCGGCGCCGGTCCGCCTTACACGCAAAATGAGGACCTGTCGAATGGCAGGTGGGCCGACTTCGAGATGGATGCCTCGCGCCGCTTGCTGCAGCGGCATCGGATCACGTTTGGCGTTGAATATCGGCCGGATTTCACCGAGCGGCAAATCAACTATGATCTCTCACCTTACCAGTTGTATCTCAATGAACAACACCCCGAGCGTGGCGCGGGCGTTTACGGACAGGACGAATTCCGCCTGAGATCTAATCTTTCCGTCGTCGGCGGTTTGCGTTTGGATTGGCAGAGCCCGTTTGGGAGTAACACCAGCCCGCGTCTAGGGCTGCTGTATTCTCCGGCGGAAAGCACGCACCTGAAATTGATGTGTGGAGATGCCTTCCGCGTCCCGAACGCCTATGAAGCCTACTATGCCAGCAGCATCAGTAATACGGTTAATCCCGCGCTGAAATCAGAAGAAATTCAAACTCTCGAGTTCGAGCTCCAGCAAAATTTGAATAAGCGCTATACGTTCGTCGGCTCGTTTTTCGCCAATCGGTTTCATAACCTGATCGACCAGAATTCCAACCCCGCGATCGGCAACCTGCCGAGCACAAATGCTTCCGACGTTGTACACACAACCGGCGCCGGTTTGGAAATCGACGCGAATTGGCCCTGGGGCATCAAGGGAAACTTCAGCTATTTCGTCCAGAGCTCGCGCGATTTCCCTCTCAGGCAACTCGTACCCAACTCTTCTCCGCAATTGGCAAAGGCCCGCCTGCTGCTGCCGATCGTGCAAAAAAGGCTCTCGCTCGGCGTCGAAGCACATTATTTCGATCGCACATTGACTTTCTCGGGAGTCGAGTTGGGGAGCTATGTCCTCACCAACGCCACGATTCTCGCGCAGAATCTCGCCAACAATTTGGACCTCTCGGTTAGCGTTTACAATCTATTCGATAAGTATTATTCGGATCCCGCCGGCATCGAGTTGCGGCAAGCTGCCATACCTCAGGATGGCCGGACGGCTCAGTTGCAACTGTCGTACAGGTTTGCTTCAAGAACCCACTAAGATGAACCTCGAATCGGCTGCCGATGCGAACCCCATAATGTCACGCCGATTCTCGCTGCGACGGCAGCCGCTCGCGCCACGCCGGAGCCTCGAAATGTTACTTCTCTCAGCCGCTCTGCTGCTTTTCCCAGCGTACACTCCTGCCCAACAGTACCAAAGCGGTGAGTACGAACTGAAGGCAGCGATCCTCTATAATCTCGTTAAGTTTGTGGATTGGCCGCCTCAGGCCTACTCCACTGCGCAGGCGCCTACGGTACTCTGCACGCTTGGCCATGATCCATTTGGCCCCGCGTTGGATCGATATTCCGGCACCACCGTAAATGGCCGGCCGCTGGTGATTCGCCGGTTGGAACGCGATCAGAATACGCGCGGCTGCCACCTTCTGTTCATCACTTCTTCTGAACGAAAACTTCTCGCGCGGGTCTTCGAGACTTTGCAAGGAGAGCCGATCCTCACCGTAGGCGAAGTCAACCAGTTCGCGGACCGCGGTGGGATGGTTCAGCTTGCACTTGAAGACAAGCAAGTTCATTTCAGCATCAATCTGACGATAGCCACGCGCGAACAACTGCGGATCCGCTCCAACCTTCTCGCGCTTTCGCGGATTGTTGAAAGCAAGCCCGGGGCAACCCAAGTAGGTTTTGTACCTTGAGCTCCGCGTAAATCGAGGATGATTATTGGCTGATTTTCGGCTTGCCCGCCTGAATCCAGCCGATCTGTGCTTCGTTGCACTCGAGCGCGATCATCATGTACCGGATATAGGTGCTGCGGCCGATCCAGGGGCTCGGATCGCCCTGTTTGCGCATTGCATTCTTGCTGATCTTGTCGTCTTTACTGTTGAGGAAAGTCTGGTCTCGATACGGATGATTGGCAATGAACCCGTCAGCGCCGCCATCCTCGCCGAGTTTGATAAATCGCTCGAGTGATTGCATGTAAATGAGAAGTCCCATATCTGTGGCCCGCGCTTCGAATGCCCCCGGCTCGAGCGTTCGCGGAAGGGCGCTTCCGCCCCAAAACGAAAGAAGATGTGGCCTGCCCTTATCAGTCACAGGAAGGAGAAACGATACGGTCCCTGGCGTATGCCCAGGCGTGAGGTAAAACGTGATCGTGGTGTCGCCCAGCGTCAGCTTATAGCCATCCGTGATGTCCGTATCGCGCGCCGGCGGCGGACCAAAACCTGGCCTGGAATCATGCAGGCGGCCAACCATGTCCCAATCCGGCTTGCCCATCAAAAGCCGTGGATGATAGGTGTCTTGCAGATATTTCGCGCCGCCATAATGGTCGTCATGACCATGCGTGAGGACGAGATATTTCATCTGTGCTGGGTCGAGCCCTAGCTTTTTGTAACCGCCGATAATAATCCGTTGAGCTTCCTCGGGATTGTCGAGGCTATCGATTTGAATGATTCCCGCGCTCGTGACATAGGCCCACGACGCCACGATATCTGTCCCAAGATAGTAGAGCTGATCAAATACTTTTGTCGGCGGAGCGTCTACCGGCTTCGTGGTAGGCGCCGCGCTTACAGGGGGCATTGTGCAGTCGGACAAATTTCTGCCGGTCAGGTCGTTGGCCGCGAGCAGCTTTGCATTTGCGACGTGATCCTGAAACGAAGCAGCCTCTCTCGCTGCGGTCTGCTGCGCTCCAGCACCAATCGAAAACCCCGTCAACCACAGCACGCCGATTCCCAATATCATTCTTGCGCGAAGCATCGACCCTCCTTCACTGCAACGCACAGCCTGTAAATCTGTGCTGCAATCGGCGGCATGCCGCCGTCGTTACGAATCGCGGCACTCCGCCTGTAATTGCTTGCAGCCTAATACATCCTGCTCCAACCAATGTCAACGCTCTACAGGAGGATATGGCGTCGAGGTACACTTTTAGTCCTAGTTTCCCTTAGAAATCCAATCGGCTTCCACCAGCAACTGTAAATGCGCTCACGGATTGCGCGGGCGGCGTTTTGCGATAAATCATCAGCAGGCGTGCTCAGCTTTACCTAAGCACCGCCCGGGGATCGCGTGCCGTCCTGTTTGGACCGCGCTGGGCAATGGTTCCTCTGCACAAACGCCAGCCTGCAACGGAAACGTCTATGGATTCACGATAGTTGCTTTCCGTTATTGCCTGGACGAATCCCTGACAGGGCGAATCGCGGCAGTAGCCAACAGGGGGTGTAAATGAGTCAAAGACAGAACGAGCATTTGCAAAATAACAGTAACTATAGCTGGCAACAGACCGTACAGGATGTCTTTCGCGCTTCGCCTGCATCCCTCTCTGCAAAGATCAGGACAGCACAGAAGATAATGACGGACCGGCTTAACGATGGCGAGCTCGGCGTCAATGAAAGGGCCGCAATCAAAGACGCGCTCAGCATTGTGCGCATTCTCGCAGCCGAAGCGCATACGAACCCTCCGCCACAACCGCGCCGCAAACCAATCGCATCATAAGGTACGCGCCGCAACGCCAAAATGTGCGGTGCGAAATGCCCTGAAAACAGACGGGGCAGAGTTGTCCGCCAACCGCAAGTCTGGAGAGGCTCTCTGAACCGGTTCAAGGATTAGCCGGAAATAAAAGCCGCATTTTATTCCACCCGAATTTAATTCACTCGGAACAGCACCGCGGTGTATAAACCTGCTTCGCAGGTCATGAAATTCAGCCTGCGGCACTGGCGCCAAGGTCGCCGGTTTGAACGTTCACAGGTTCGCAATGCGAAAAGAGAAGGTCTTTATGCCCAGATCCCTTAGAAGAGCATTCGTGGTTGTCCCTTTCGTGCTGTATGTAGCGGCATCTACCTGGCTGGTCGCCGTCTATGCCCAAGTCGCGGAACCACCCCATCCCGGACAGCAGCCGAAGAGAACGTTAGTTATCAAATATCCGCCCTTGTTTTTCCGGGAGGATTGGAAGTTGGCGACCGATGTGCCTAACATGAATACTCCAGACGAACCGGAGCATACGATCGGTCAGGGAGATCTTACGAATGCGAATCTGGAAGTTCGCTTGTACGGCGATAAAGCAGGTCCTCGCATTGCCGACCAAACCTATAACGACCAGCTCACATATGCCATGACCTTGCTTTGCACATCAAATTGCGCGATCACGCTCCGGGATAAAAATAATGATGTGGATTTGACGGGAGTTGCAACGATCCGCTGGCGCACACGAATCAGCGGATTTCATAACCTCCATCCGATTATAAAGCTCGCCGACGGAACATGGCTCATCGGAGATAAGGCGGCCGGCTTTTCTACGAATTGGGTGGAGTCAGAAATTCAATTGGTTGATGTTCGCTGGCGACGGCTTGATATCGAAAACGTCGTTGAGGGCCGCGATGGCTATTGGGTAGATTATCCAGACCTCAGCAGGGTTGAGGAGATTGGCTTCACGGACCTCATGAGGGGAGCCGGTCATGGATCGGGTGGAGGTTCGCGAGTTGATTGGATCGAAGTCTACGGTAAGCCAATTCCCCGAACCGCCTCAGCCCCGAAAGCCACCCGCAAATAAGGACGAAACAACTGTTTACGACTCGGAGGAAACATCGGAATGACTGGGGCACCAAAGGGAATGTTAAAGGCCGTGATTAATGCCGGGATTATCAGTTTACTGACAGCTTGCCTGGCGCAATCACAAACCCGTGGTCCTGGGGAGCAGAAGCCGCTCATGGCCGAGGATGTTTTCAAGAATGTGCAGTTGTTAAAAGGCATTCCTGTAAAAGAATTCATGGACACGATGGGATTCTTTTCTGCCGCGACCGGTTTGAACTGCATCGACTGCCATGATCCGGAGGGGGCAAGCAGTTTGGCAGCGTACGCAATTGACACGCCCCTGAAACAAACTGCGCGCAAGATGATTCTCATGGTCAATGCGCTTAACAAGGCGAATTTCGGCGGAGAGCAACTGGTGACTTGCTACACTTGCCACCGCGCCACAGATCGGCCGAAGCGTATTCCCAGTCTGGTGGAGCAGTACAGCACTCAGGCCGATGATCCCAACGAAGTCGAAGTGATCGCGAAAGGCGGTGCGCGGCCTGCGAACCAGGCTTCCGCTGATCAGATATTGAACAAATACATCCAGGCGATTGGCGGGCCCGCGCCCTTGGCAAAAATTACGAGCTTTGTCGCGAAGGGCACATATGAGGGTTACGACAGCTTGTCCGAAAAGGTGCCGGTCGAAATCTACGCCAAGGCGCCGAATCAGTTGGCGACGGTTGTACATACGCAGCAAGGTGACAGCGTCACTACTTTCGATGGCACTCACGGATGGGTCGCGGCCGCGGACAAACTTATGCGCGTGCTTCCCCTTTCGGAAGGCGATCTGGACGGAGCCAAGATGGACGCCTGCCTCTCTTTTCCGGCCGGCCTCGACCAGGAATTCAAGTGGCGCACGGGGTTTCCATCAGTAGCAATCGATAACCGGCCCGTTGAAGTCGTTCAAGTTGTGGGAACGGATGACCTCGGCACGAAATTGTACTTCGATAGGGAATCAGGACTTCTTGTCAGGCAGCTTCGCTATACTCAAACAGCCGTAGGCATTATCCCGACACAGGTGGATTATTCCGACTATAGGGATGTTGCAGGCATCAAAATGCCTTTCCACTGGGTAGTGACGTGGACCGATGGCCGATCGACCGTCGCGCTAACTGAGATACAGCCGAATGTTCAGGTTCCACCGTCCAGATTCGCCATGCCCGCGCCGCCGACACCAAAGCGAACCGCAGCGGAGTGATAAAGCCCCGGTTAGCAGCCACATACGCTTGACGCAAAAACAGCTTTCGCGTAATGTCGCCCTATCGCGCTGTCGAAACCGGATCGCGCCAAAGTCCGTCATAAGGTTCGTGGAGGATATGATTGCAATGAGAAACAGTGTGCCTTTTTTTTTGATCGCAGCTGCTGCCATTTGCGGCCTTTCGGCTCCCGCATCGGCCCATCACGGCTTTTCTGTTGAGTTCGACGGAGCCAAGTGCATGGATCTAAGAGGCACCCTGACGGGCATCGATTGGGAAAATCCCCATGCCTATGTTCAGGTTGATGTGAAAGATGCCGCAGGCAAGACAGCGACCTGGCATTTGGAAATGATCACCCCCAACGCGCTAAAGAGAAACGGTACTACGCGGGAAGATTTCCTCACCAACATGAATAAGCCCATGGCAGCGCGGGCCTGCCCGGCCAAGGCAGGCGATAACAGAGCCGCTGCGGAGTATATTAAGCTCTCTGATAACGTATTGCGTATTGTCGGCCAGCTTCCCGAACGCAACATCACGCCTGAGAAACTCAGCTTCTACAACGAAGACATGAAATAAGACCGCGTCGAGAACCCACACGGAGAACTGTAATGACGGAAAATTATCGTCTGTCTGCGCTTAGGCTTTGCAGTACCGGGGCTGTTTTAGTCCTCTTTTCGCTGCTCCCCGCCATGGCGCAGACCTCATCAGGTCAGACCGCAAGGCCCAAAATAGCCGGTAACTTCGATCAGGTGCATGTGTTAGAGCCCGGAGGTCCGGCTCCTCATACCGAAGACGGCCACGTAGACCTTACCGGCCGTTATTATCCGAACCATGCAGGTCGCATGCTGGAGGGCGGCTACCGACTTCCCCGCGCCATAATGCAGCAATACGATCCCGCCGTTACGCCACAGGAAAATCCGGTTTTCAAACCGGAGGCAATCAAAACCTTTAAGGAAGCGACTCCGTACGGGAGTTGCCCGCCGGGTGGTACTCCAACTTCGATCACCACCCAAGCTACCGAGCATGGGCCGATGGAGTTGGTTCAAAAGGGAAATGTATTGTGGGTTCTGTCTGAATTCCCTCAGACGATCCGGCGGATTCCTATGGACGGCAGCGCGCATCCCGCGGACCCAGACCCCACCTTTAACGGCGACTCAAGGGCGCATTGGGAGGGGGATACGCTGGTTGTGGACACGATCGCGATTGACACGAGAATGAGGAACATCTCGGTCGGATTGCCCGGCGATGCAAACGCGTGGCTTCACAGCGATCAGGAGCATGTTATTGAGCGATTCAGCCGTCCTTCGAAAAACTATCTTACCTATCAGGTTCATGTTGATGATCCGGTAGTGCTGGTGAAGCCCTTCACCTCCGCACCTCTCACTTGGACGCTCGCGCAAGATCCTAAGGATGTCTGGACCGAATACATCTGCACTGAGAACGAGGATCCTGCGACGTACAAGAACATAGACCAGAAAAGCAAAGACGAGTATGAAAACTCCGGCAAAAGCCAAAAGGGAGCCCCTATCGCTTTGCCGTAACGTTCTTGCCTAAAAGCGTGTCCGTCGTTTTCTTTTGAAACGTTTTCTTTTGAAAAAGGAGCCGCCCAATGAAGAAGTCGCTTGTCGGATTCGTTGCAGTGAGTGTGGCAGCCCTATGCGCGCCTGCCTTTGCTCATCATGGAAACGCGGCATACGATGAGAGCAAGGTCGTGGTTCTGAAAGCCGCCACCGTGACCAAATTCGCCTGGGCAAATCCTCACTCCATTATCTCGTTCGACGCGAAAGACGACGAGGGTAAAATTGCGCATTGGAACGCCGAATTGGGCAGTCCTTCCGCCCTCACCAATATCGGCTGGACAAAGAGTTCTGTTCGGCCCGGCGACACGATTACCGTATACATCCATCAGGCGAAGACCGGAAACCCGGTTGGCCGTATCGATCACATCGTCCTTGCTGACGGTTCATCTCTGCGAGACAGTTCGGGCGGTGGGGACCGCGGCGATTACAAGCGAGGTTCCGAAAACTAGTCGGTTTGGCACCTTATTTTTCAGCGAATTAAGGGAGCCAAGTAGCTTTGCTTGATCCCGGGATTAAGACGCGCTCCGTTCTGAGCCATTCTTGCGATAACTGCGGCCAGCCCCTCACATGGCAGTTTTGTTGAAGCTGTAGGACGATCCTGGCATTGCTGCCAATTCCGCCAATACACTGCAGGACATCTGTCCTTATTGTCTTGCGCTTACGAAAAAGCTCCTGCCGCGCGCCGGGTTCCATCGGCAGCGCGCAGCAGGAGCTTAATTCAAACACAAACTATTCAATCCCAGTGGTTGCTGTAGGATCTCCTCGTTAGAACAATATCTTTAATCCGAACTGGAATTGCCGATTGCTTGAGCCCCCGGGCCCAATCAGACCGCTCGTGGCGAACCCAAAGGCGTTGCTGCTGGAGAGGACTCCCCCGCCACCGCTTGGATCGGAAATGCCGTCAGAAAACGGCGTCAGATTCGTGTGGTTGAGCACGTTGTAAGCCTCGATCCGCAACTCGATGGAATAGCGCTCCTTCAGCTTCCATATCTTTTCGAGTGCGGCATCGAGATTCACATACATGGGTCCGGTGAACAAACCCCGGCTGGCGTTGCCCAGCGTTCCGTACGCGGGAGGCGTCAGAACGCCTCCGTTCTGGATATAGCAAGCACCGTTCCCGCTGAAAAGCGCTGCAAGAGCCAGACTCTGCAGTTGCGCGTTACCTGCGTAGGGCTGCTGCGCGGCCGCAGTACAGGATTGATAGATTGGGCTGCTCGCACCAATAGAGGCAAATGATGTGCAGCCTGAGGCCTGCCCGTAACACGGAATGGGAACGCTCCCATTGCCATTGAAGGCCGAAACGGGCCCGCTGTAATTCCAGGTTTGCCAGACTCCGTTGTTGGGTCTCGGAATTGTATTGTTGAACTCAGCGTTACCGGCCCAATCATTCGTACTTCCGTCGTCCGGAGCCCAGGGGAAGCCGCTCTGAGCAGCCAAAATGCCGCTTAGCTGCCACCCCTGCAGCATCTGCCCAGGCGACTTTCTCCCGGGAAGCGTATAGGTCCACGAGAACCTCAGGTTGTGACGCAGATCGAAATCACTATTCCCGTACGAGTAGTTCAGGTTGTTCGGGTCTGCCAGTGCTACGGTCGACTGCGAACTCTTCGTCCAGTCATCGAGAGCATGGCTATAGGTATATGCGGTCAGGAAGCTGAGGCCGTGGTAATTCCGAGCATTGAAGGTCACCTGTAACGCGTCGTAGTTGGAATGGAATAAGTTTTGCGTTTGCTCAATATACTGGAAATACGGAAATTGGGTGGCATATGGCCTTGCCGCCGTTATAGCTTTGTTATCGGGCGCACACGTGGTTTTGTAAGTACCCGCCAGCGCCGTCGTAAGGTTTGTCAGGCAACTGGTGACTGCGGCAGCCGTCCACCCCGCGCCGACTGGGGCCTCGTTCAGATCAACCGTGTTCTGTTCGTTGTAGCCATGAACACCTACATAGGCTACGTCCAAGGTCAGATTGTTCGTGAGCGCGCGCTGCAGGTCCACATTCCACTGAAGAGACTTCGGGGCCTTGAAAAACGGATTCCCCGTCGACATCGAACACGGCTTCACAGGGTCGCACTCAAAGCCCGAAGCCGAAGCGAAAGGAAATATCGGCGCCCCGCTTGTGTTCCAGTTTGGATTTAGCTGGCCGGCCGTAAAGGATAAGCTGGTCGGGAAAAGCGTCTGGATCGGCTGACCAAAGTGATTGACGATGGCGTTAGCGGCTGTACATGGAGAAGTCGCACACAAAGTCGCTCCATACGGAACTGATGAGCCGGTAACCGTCAGTATCGCGGGGAAGCTCGACAGTTTCCCGAATCCCGCGCGCAGAACCGTCTTTCCATTGCCGAAGATGTCATAAGCAGCGCCAATCCGAGGATTAAAGAGATTTGTCTCCGGGTGGGTCACCCTGTCTACGGGCAAGCCGGGGCCGACTTGAGTGACGCCTCCGGTTACGCTGGGATCGAAAATGCCCATCGCGTTGTCGGTCGAATGCGGAGACCCGTAGTACTGCCAGCGCAATCCCGGCGTCAGCGTTATTCTTGGGGTGATCCGCCACGTATCCTGCACAAAGGCGGCATACCATCTCTCGCGATATTGGTCAGTATTGTTACCAATGATGATAGTTCCGCCGTTCGTTGTGCCGGTTAGAAAATTCTCCAGGCTCGAACCGCCGGTGCCGGCAAAATTAACGGTACCCTGGAGATTCGCGGTTGAGGCATCGTCGAATTTGACGAACACTTGTTCGTAGCCAAACTTGAAGGCGTGATTGCCGCGCAGGTAAGAAACTTTATCCGTGAAATCCAGTTGATATTGCGGCCCGCGAGCTCCGGTCTTCGTACAATTGCCGAGGCCGGCGCCCCGCGGAAAAAGCCCGCTGATTGCCAAGCAAGTCATACCGTACGGGGTGCTCACGCCATTATTAAAACTATACCCGGTCGGATACGGGTCCGCGGGGACCTTGTTGTAATCCACAGGAAGTTGGCTTGCGAAGTTGGGTGCCGCGCCTGCCCTGAACTCATTCACCCAACTGGAGTTCGGAGTCCACGTCCAGCCTCCCGCATACTCGTTGGTCCTGCCGAGGCCGAGCAGGTTCCAATAGGGTTGATAATTGTTCCCAGTCGTCGTGGTCTCTCTGGAAATGTAGTAGAGCACATCAAAATGGTGGTGCTCATTCGGGCTGAAATCCACCTTGGCCAGCCCATTATTGCTCGGTACCGTCGTGGTTGGATTCGGAAAGGTAATTGCCGACGTAGTCGGATTGAAAGGGAACAGATTCTCAACCGTGGACGAAGCGGCGCTCACCGCGCAATTTGTCGGGTTCAACCCCGCCAGTTGCGCACTCAGCGGGTTAATCGCCTTTCCATGCGTTAATAAATCGTTACATGCATCGACCATATTGAACTTTATATCTGGCACCGGTCCGGCCAGGTCCGCTGGCGTCGTGACCGATGCGGTGGAGAAACTCGACTGGCGCAGAAATTCGGCTGAGACAAACCAGAAAAGTTTGTTCTTGATTGCCGGGCCACCGAGCGTGAAGCCAGGCTGCTCGACCGTCAAGTTGTTGCGAAACTCGGGGCCATTCGCGGAGAAAAGCCTCGCATCAGTCGCCTGCGCATCGCGGCCGAAGGCGTAGGCCGAGCCGTGAATGTTGTTGGTTCCCGACTTCACGGCAATGCTCACAACGGACCCGTCTCGCCACCCGGATTCCGCTTGGGGATTCTGTTGCGTGCTGAATTCCTGAATGGAATCCAGCGGCAACGTATCAACGGCGCCACCCTTCTGCGCTCCGTTGATGAGGACGTTGCTGGTCGCCAGATCAAATTGGCTGACGCCTTCGATCAGCAGATTGTCCGATCCCTCACGCCGCCCGTTCGTGGCGGTGGCCGTCTCACTGCCCGGCACGTACACGACCCCTGGGCGCAGTTGGAGCAAGTCCAGGAAGTTTCGGGTCACCAGCGGCAGTTCAGCTACCGCCTGGTTCGTCACGGTTCCGCCCAGCGTGGCATTGGTCGTATCGATAGCCGGAGCTTCTTCGGTAACCGTGAGCGTCTGGGTCTGCTCGCCGGGCGCAAGTGTGAGGTCCGTCCGAACCTGCTGCGCCACCTCGAGCAATACATTGGTTCGTTCCTGCGTCGTGAATCCTTTGGCCTCGGCGCGCACCCGGTAAGTCCCGGGAAGCAGCCCGGGTGCCGTATATTCGCCAGATGCGTTTGTCATTAATACTCGCGTTGTGCCTCGTTCCACGCTGGTGATCGTCACCGTCGCGCCCGCGATTGCGCCCCCGGACGAATCAAAAACTGCTCCCAGGATCGTGCCTTCCGCCGCCTGAGAAAAAAGAGGCGCCGAAGCCAAAACAACCATTAGCGTGACCGCCAGGAGCTCTGCAGCTCCCTTTAGATATCTTGAAATTCCGTTTCGTCTGTTCACCGAAGCAGTCATAACACTACTCCCTTCTCCATACGCGCGTGGTTTACCCTCGGAAGGGACTGAGCGCTCCGTACACACCCCTGAATGCATAAAGCTTCCCCCCGTTTGCGGCTCCCTTGCACTGTTCTGTTTGCGCAGATTGAGACCCGGCACTTGCTGCACACTGAGTAGCGCGCGATTTGGTAGCACAGCAGAGCGGCAAAAGTCAACGATTGTGGGGCTGGCCGCGTGTTGCCAACTGCTGGTCACGACGCTGCGCCGCCCGAACCGTAACCTCGATGTTTATGGGAAACGTTGAGGTCTGCCGAGCCGTCTCACTGTCGAGCAGAAACTAACTCTGGCTTGTGCTGTCGAGCAGGATTACATTTAACAGGGTTGAAACACGCCGCAGTAAAAGGCGACAATGCACCTGCATTCATACGGAATTCAGCGATATTAAAAGGGGGGAACTTCGGGAATGCGCTATTTGCGCGTGCTGTTACTCGTGGCCACGGCTTTGGCTTTCTTTTTTTCGACCTTTGCTATAGCCCAGGAAGGTCCGCCTAAGCTGCCGTCAAAGGAGAGTCTCTACAACGGAAACAGGTTAAAACCCGACCCGACGCCCGGCGGGCCCGCGCCCGTCCACGACGTAAGCGGCTCGTGGGCCGGCAATCTCACGCCCCAGCGTTTGGAGATCCCTCCGCTCACGCCTCTCGGCCAAAAGCTATTCGCCATGAATAAACCCGAAACCGAAGTCGGCACCGGTCACTCCAATGATCCACTGAACACCTGCGACCCGTTGGGCATTCCTCGAAACCTTGTGTTCGAGACGCGCGGACTTGCTTTCGCGACAATGCCCGACAGAATTGCCGTATTACACCAATATCAGAGGATATGGCGGTACGTATGGATGGATGGCAAGCACGAACTGCCAACAAAGTTCGATACCAAGGATGGCGTGCCGTCTCGATGGTATGGATACTCCATCGGCCACTGGGATGGCGATTACACCTTGGTTATCGACACTGCGGGCAGCAACGACCAAAGCTGGCTCGACAAGGCAGGCCATCCGCATAGCGTGGACGCAAAAATTGAAGAGCGATACACACGTGTCGACCATAATCACATGCAGATGGTGGTCACCGTTGACGATCCCAAGATCTATACCAAGCCCTTTATCCTCTCGAAAAACGAATACCGCTGGATTCCCGATCAGGAGGCGGAAGAACAAATGTGCGTCCCCTCCGAGATGATCAATTACATGAACCTCATCAGCAAACCCGCTTTTGGTGTGAATAAATGACGCCTGCCATCGGCATTTCAACAAAAGCTCTGCCCCCGGCCAACCCCCGGAAAACAAAGAGAAAGACGAAAAAAAACCTTTCTCATTTCATTATTGGTATCTTGCTCTTGGCTTTAATGGGCGCTCGCGCTGCGCGGGCTCAGGACGCAATCACGTTGCTGGGGCCGAATATCATTGACGATCCGGTGAAGGAGCTCGTGCCTCGCTTCGAGGAAAAAACCGGCCACAAAGTGAACGCGGCTTTCGGTGCAGTGGTCGCCACCAAGGATCGCATCATTCAAGGCGAGCCGGTCGATGTGGCTCTCGTCGAGGTGCCCTACGATTCCGAAGTCATTAAGTCCGGCAACGTTGTCCCCGAGAGTGCCACGCCGCTTGCGAACGTCTCGATCGGCGTCGCCGTGCACGAGGGTGCTCCTCGACCGGATATCTCTTCCGCTGACGCAGTAAAGCGCCTGTTGCTTGGTGCGAAATCGATCTCGTATCCTGATCCCTCGAAGGGTGCGGCGGCGGGCGTCAGCGTAGTGGAAGCGCTTAAAAAATTAGGAATAGCCGAAGAGATGCAGCCGAAAACAAAGTTGGCACAAGGCGGAGCCCGTGCCATGGCTCTGGTGGCCAGCGGAGATTCCGAAGTCGGGCTGACCTTCCTTCCTGGAATGACCAATCCAGCGATCGAAGTTCTTGGCCCATTGCCACGAGATGTTTCTCCTCCGACCGTGGTGATCGGATTCGTTTCCGCCAAGGCAAAAGATCCGGCGGCTGCTAAGCAGCTTCTGGATTTTTTGTCCTCTAAGGATGCGGCAGTCGTTTATAAAGCGCAGCGGTTCCAGCCCGGCCGCTGAAACCGCGCTACAGCTTTAGCCGTCTATCGCCAAGGGCTTTTAGGGAGGCTAGATTTAGTAGATGACAAAACACCTGAAGTCCGTAGTGCAGAGTCTCATAGTGCTACTTGTTGTTTGCTCTTGGGTTAGCGCCCAGCCCCCTCAGTCTCCATCAGCTTCGCCAAACGCAAAATGGAGATTTAATCCGAAAGACAATGCGATCGGTGACGGTGGACCCGCTCCAAAACGCGATCTGACCGGCACCTGGGCCGGACCCGGGTCAAGTCCCGCAGTGCCACGTGGAAAACGGCCCGATCAGCCCTCTCTCACGCCGCTGGGCGAGCAACTCTTAGCTAAAGCAAAGCCGATCGGCAAGTTCAGTCCAGCTGGAACCAATGATCCGCACGCCAGATATTGCGATCCCGTCGGATTTCCCCAGAATATCTATAACGAGGGGCGTGGATTATCCATCGGCGCCATGCCCGACCGAACCGTCTTTTTGCTTCAATATATGGACCTCTGGCGGGAAGTTTGGACCGATGGGCGAACGCTGCCGAAAAACGTGGGCGGCACCGATAAAGATTCGCTCGATCCCACATACAACGGTTACTCCGTCGGTCATTGGGAAGACGACTATACCTTCGTCGTTGACACCACCGGCATGGACGATCGAACTTGGGTCACAAGTGCCGGGTATCCGCATACCGTCGAAGCGCACGTGCAGGAGCGTTATTACCGCCCAGATCATAATGATCTGCAGTTGGCCGTCACGATTGATGATCCAAAGATTTATACCAAACCGTGGAATCTCGGGACTTACAATTACCGGTGGATCCCCAATCAGAAGTTCGACGATTTCGCGTGTATTCCGTCGCAGGTCATTAAATATTTGAGTGACATGGGCGACCCGGCTGGCAGTGATCCTAACGCTGCCGGTCAGGACCTCAGCGGACGGCGCGAAGGCAGATAAAAACGAGCACTCTGATTTGAATTCTGTTCAGCCGAAAATACCAGTGGGAGGCGCAGATGCAGATGAGGATGAAGGCGTTATTCGTAGTTGCGGTCTTCGTTGGCGTGCTTGGCACAGGTAGCGTTGTCTTCGCCCATCACGGGGATGCGGCGTACGTCAATACGGCGACCGTGTTGAAGGATGCGGTTGTCACAGAATACGATTGGATGAACCCGCACTCGCTCATCAAAGTCGATGCTAAAGACGAGAACGGCAAGGTACAGCATTGGACCATGGAAATCGGCAGTACGCCGTCCATGATGCTGCACGGCTGGAGCCGAACTACGCTGAAAGCCGGTGACGTTATCACCGTATACATTTATCAGGCTAAAACAGGCCTAACGGTCGGACGCCTCAATAAGCTCGTCCTGCCTGACGGCACCGTGTTGACTGACCGCGATGCCGCCACTCCCTCGCGCTACGGACAGGAAAAACCGGAAAAAGAGTAGCCCTTACCAAATCGAAAACCCAGCGTCCCTGGCGAACGTCGGAAACTTCGACGGCTCGCCAGGGGCGTTTTGTTTTGTACGGGAAATTCGGCCGAGGTTTGAAACCGATTTTACGGCTCTTTGCTGATCCCAAAAGAAGGTTTGCTGATCGTCTGCATGTAGTGAAGCATTTCCGAGGGGACGCAGATCTGTTCTTCTTCTTCCTGGTCTGGAATCCACCTGTATTCGTTCGTGGTAAGCGTAAACGGCTTCGTATAGATTGCCGGATCATCGACGGTGACCACCATGTGCATATGGTTGTGGTCCACGCGTGTGAAACGTTCTTCTATTAGCGCATTTACGCTGTGCGGATGCCCGCCTTTATCCAACCAGGTAGAATCGTTTACGCCGGTCGTATCGATGACCAGTGTGTAGTCTCCATCCCAGTGGCCCACCGAATATCCGTACCAACGCGAAGCGACGCCATCCTTCGTGTCGAATTTTTTCGGCAATTCGTGTTTGCCGTCCATCCAGGCATAGCGCCAAATTCTCTGATACTCCTGCAGAATCGCAATCCTGTCCGGCATGCCGGCGAACGAGATGCCCGCCAAAGATCCAGAACCTTCCAAGTTACGCGGCACCCCCAGCGGATCACAGGTATTGCCGGGATCGTTCGATTGACCCGTACCTGTCTTTGGCTCGGAGCGATTTTGAGTGTAGAGCTTCTGACCAAGCGGAGTCAGGGGAGGCACTTCCAACCGCCGGGGCACCAGATTCCCGGCCCACGATCCCATTACGTCGTGCACCGGCGCTGGGCCCCCTGGCGTCGGATCGGTCTTGAGCGTATTCCCGTTGTAGAGGCTTTGCTTCGATCCTGGCTTTGCCTGCCCTACAGCTATCGATGAACACGCAAATGCGATCGCCACACCAACTATCGAGCGCGCGACCAACGTCCGCACGCGTATTTCCCGTGTACTCATATCAGATGCTTTCAGATTTTTGACAGCGTCAGTATTGAGAATCGCCGCCCCGCCGCCGATTGCCTCCACCCTCGCCCCCTCCAACGCCAGATGTACCCGAGCTATCCCTTAGCTGCGTGCCATCGGCAAGTACGACATGCGATATGCGACCAACAGGGTTTCCCGTTTTGGACTGGTGGATGTAGATAGTGATGACGTCACCCGGCTCCAGGGAAGCCTTGCTCCAACCCTGGTTCGTAACGGCAGAGGGACTACCCAGTTCACCCGCCCAGTGTGTCACCTTCCCATTGCTGTCTTTCACATCAAATTCCACGATGGTGTGCGGATTAGCCCAGGTAAATTTCGTAACCGTCGCGTTCTTTAAGACTACTTCTTTGCTCTCGTCATACGCAGCCGCGCCGTGGTGGGCGGAAGCCGGCCAACAACTAACGAGAAAACAGAGAGTTATGAGACCTGTTATGTATCTCCAATTCATGCGAAGGGCTCCTTTGATGACCATCGGTTAATGAACCTTCTGGCAGCATCATCTATCGAAATTTTCATACTCGCAATATTTATTCTCGTGGCTTAACGCGGCATCGGCACAAGTTCCATAATCTGGCGCGCTCATTCAGCCGGATGTACACTGCTCATCCCTGTGGTGACTTCCCTCATTCCGCCACCCCGTGCGTCGATATGGCTGTACTCCACAACGATTTTTCTAGCCGCTTTTCTCTTGTTTCAGGTGCAGCCGATCCTGGCCAAGCTCATCCTGCCCTGGTTTGGAGGAGCGGCGGGAGTTTGGCTCGTAAGTCTGGCGTTTTTCCAACTGACCTACCTGCTCGGCAATCTCTACGCGCACATCCTGACCCGTCGTGGAGCCCTGCGTTTTTCGAGCCGTTGTCACGCCTTGTTCCTGGTGGCCAGCATTTTTCTTCTTCCCATCGTGCCAAGTCCGTTTTGGCAGCCGCAACCGAACCAGGAACCGATATGGAGAATCCTGGGTTTGCTTGCGGCGACCATTGGAGCGCCCTTCCTGTTGTTGTCGGCTACCAGTCCGCTCCTCCAGACGTGGCACAGCATCGGTCGTGACCGCCCCCGCCCGTATCGCCTTTACGCTCTCTCGAACTTGGCTTCCCTTGCGGCGCTTCTCAGTTACCCGACACTGGTCGAGCCCGCAATTTCAACGCAGCATCAGGCTCTCATCTGGTCGGTGGCATATGGTGTATTCGTCGCGATCTGTTTGCCTGTCGCATGGCAAGCCCCCGCGTTCGCCCTTCCCCGATTAGAGCGCCCACGCAAAATACGCGCACAACCGGGGATCACTTTGCTCTGGCTGTCGCTCGCGGCCTCTGCATCCGCGTTGCTTGTTTGCCTGACGAATTACATTTCACAAAACATCGCCGCAATTCCCCTGTTGTGGATTGTGCCGCTGGCGCTCTACTTACTGACGCTGATTCTGTGTTTTGAGGGACATTCCTGGTACCGGCGAGCCCTTTTCCTGCCTCTGTTTCCGATTGCGCTGGCAGCAATGGCCTGGCTGCAGTCACCTCGATTTGAAGGCGCGGCGCCCAGATTGCTGATCCCGATTTTCCTTGCAGGACTCTTCCTCTCTTGCCTGGTCTGCCACGGTGAACTGGCGGCCCTGAAACCGCCGCCTGAATTGCTGACTCATTTCTACCTTGCGCTCTCGGCTGGCGGCGCTGTGGGTGGGCTTTTTGCCGCTGTGATGGCGCCGCAGGTATTTCGCGGGCTCTACGAATTCCCTTGGACGCTCGCAGCATGCGTGCTGTCCGTATGGATAGTGCTGCGACAAAAACCGCCGGGCTTCGATGACCAGCCTACGTTTTTAACGCGATCATTGGCCGCGACGATCGCACTAGTGCTATTGGCTGTCATTTTCCAAACGGCACGAGCCCAGAGCCGGCAAACCTTATTGACGGTCCGCAATTTTTACGGCGTCCTGCGCGTGAATATCCTGCGCTCAGGGGCGGTCCGTCCGGCAGTGACGCAGCTTCGCAACGGAACCGTCGTCCATGGTGAAGAAATATTGGATCAGCGCCGCTCCGATGTCCCGACAACGTACTACGGAGAGCACTCCGGCATAGGCATCGCTCTGCTGTTTGCTAGACAGAGCGGGAATATTCGCGTTGGCGTGATTGGCCTGGGAGTCGGTACGCTGGCTCGTTATGCTCAACCGGGTGATCACTATATTTTTTATGAGATCAATCCTCAGGTGGTGGATCTGGCGACCAATCTTTTCGATTTCTTGCGGCGTTCAGAGGGGCAAGTGGAGATCATCCCCGGTGATGCGCGTCTCTCGCTTCACCGGCAGCCGAACCAGAATTTTGATCTTTTGGTGATTGACGCCTTTTCGGGCGATGCTATTCCCGTGCATCTGCTCACACGTGAGGCGTTCGAACTGTACTTCCGCCATCTGAAACCCAACGGCACTCTCGCTATACACGTTACGAATCGATCCTTAAATCTGCCTCCAGTCGTCGGCGCAGTAGCCGCCGCCGTCGGCGCCAGGGCCGTCGAGATTACAAACTCAGAGGATGAGCCGAATGCCGTTTACGAGTCCACTTGGATGCTTATAGATCGCGCCTCGAATCCAAACCCCACCGTAAGCAATCTCGTAGCAGACAGGATCTCCTTGCCGCCCGGAACATCGGTAAAAATGCCGAATCAAACTGAAGTGCGCGCATGGACAGACAATTACAGCAACCTGCTTGGGATTCTGAATTGGTGACGCGCGCACGTCATCTTACCTCGGAGAGTTCGCACAACGTATCCCCAACCGTTAGAGCGCATCCCGTTTACACCGAAAATTTACTGCAAGCAGCGCAACTCACCCATAACAGCATGACCCTCCATGAATATCGTCTTCACTCGCACCCCTCTCATGGAAGAGTTCGGGTTCGAGCGATATACTCACGCGCCGGCGCCATCCAGTGCGCGCGTTCGGAATGAGGTGAGAAGTATGGTTGCCGTGCTCTTTGAAGTCTATTCGAAATCCGAAACTGCCGAGAGCCAATACCTGCAGATCGCTGCAGAGCTTCTGCCCTTGCTGGAAAAAATAGATGGCTTCATATCGGTCGAGCGCTTTCGCGGCGTTACCTCGAAAGGTAAGATTTTGTCACTGTCTTTTTGGCGTGACGAAAAAGCTGTAGCGAAGTGGCGTGAGGTCTATGAACATCGATGCGCTCAGGCGAAAGGGCGCCTCCAACTCTTTGCGAAGTATCGCATTCGGGTCTTCACGGCTGAACTTCTGCGCGATTATGGCCTTGCAGACAGAGAACAGGCGCCACAACAATGGAATGATATCTCTGCCTTATAAAAAGCACGGAAAGCGAGCGATGTAATGAGAAACAATTCTCAGAGGCTTATTGTTTCTGCCATCTTCCTCCTCTCGGTATGCAGTGCACTAACCGCTCAAGTGTCAAAGCCCCCGGTTTCCACGCCTCGCACGGCTCACGGGGTGGACCTGTCGGGGGTCTGGGCTCAGAAACGCCCACCGGCCACTGCCGACCAATATTGGGTGTATGAATTTAGTAAGGAAGAGCCTCCGATGACCGCGTGGGCGGAGACCCAATATAAAGCGGCGAAACCTTCCTTTGGCCCGCATAGCTTCTCGATCGATCAGACTAACGATCCGGTCTACCGCGGGTGTTTTCCGCCGGGCGTACCGCGAATTTTTCTTCATCCATTTCCCATGCAGATCGTTGACGCCCCCGGCGAAATTATCATGCTATTTGAATACGACTCCATGAGGCGGCAGATTTTCACCGACGGCCGGCCGCATAGCGACAGCGCCGGACCGACGTGGATGGGGGATTCCATAGGCCATTGGGAGAATGACACGCTTGTCGTCGATACTGTTGGCTTCAACGATAAGACTTGGCTCGATCGCATCGGGCATCCGCACACCAGCGAACTCCACCTGGTTGAGCGGATTCGCAGGCCGGATCACGATACGCTAGTCGATGACATCACTGTCGAGGATCCGAAAGCCTACACCAAGCCGTGGACCGCGCATGAATACTTTCAGTTGAAGCCCGACTGGAACTTGCTGGAGCAGTTTTGTGAAGACAATGTAACGTTCTCGGATATAGAGAAAAAGGAAACTGCGGGGACTGCCAAGTAGCGGGCGAAAGGAGCGGACACCATCATGTCGCACAATTCGAGAACCATTGTATTCGTGTTCTCCGCGCTTGCGCTCGCGCTTAGCGCTTTGGCGCCCGCATGGGCCCACCACGGCGAAGCGAACTACGATCAAGATAAGGCTGTAACGGTGACGGGCAAGGTGGCCGACTTCCAATTCATCAATCCTCACGTCCTGATTTATCTGGACGTCAAAGGTGAGGACAATACCGTGACGCGATGGGTAGGAGAGGCCACGAGTCCAAACTTACTGCTGCGGCGCGGCTGGGACAAGAACACCATCAAGGTGGGCGACGTGGTGACCGCCACAGGCCATCAAGCCAAAAACGGCTCTCCGACGTTGCGCCTGCTTAAGGTTGTCCTCGCCGATGGCAAGGAAATGAACGACCTCTAAACTGCCGCTATCGCCCTCTACGGTTAAAGTAATGTGAGCTTGCTATAATTCGTCCGCATCACTATGCTCATCGAGAAGATCCCTGAATCCATTCCGGAGGACTCCGGTGAAAGGTAAACTCGCGTTTCTGGTTTTCGGCGCGTTCGTGCTCAATGTCATTTTCTTGCTCGAGGCGCCGCTCTACGCGCACCATGGATTTGAGCTCGAATACGACGGGAGCAAGTACATCACTGTGACGGGTGTGCTGAGCAAGGTCGAATGGGAGAATCCACACATTTATTTTAATGTCGATGCAAAGGATGCCGATGGCAAGGTGACCTCCTGGAGATTCGAGGGTTCCTCCGTCGCAATCGTGGAAAGGACTGGCACCAGGCGGCACGATCTTGTGGACAACATCGGCCAGACCGTGACCGTTTCCGCCTGCCCCGCCAAGGGAGGCGTGCCCAGGGGTGCAGCCGAGAAGCTCAAGCTGCCCGATGGAAGAGAAATCATCGTTGCAAGACAGAGATATTACGGTGGTGAGGCTAGTGGCGGCGGCAAAAACAACCAATAGCAAATCGCGTCTGAATTAGCTCTTGCGGCACCCCAAAGCCGCGCCGTGGTCCCGCCGACAATGCCAATAGCCCGCTGGAACCCTTCGGCCAGCCCTCCTCATTTTCTGCGCGTTAGTTACCTAGCTGCTGCCTGAGCTCCTTAATGTGTTCGAGAGCTTCGTTCGGCTCGACGCCACAGTACCACTCGCCTAAAGGCTCCTTGTTTACTGAGAGCGTGAACCGATGTGGGGCGGAGCGCCAGGGTTTAGTGAGCACTTTGGGATCGTCAATGGTCACTTCGTAAGTCAGATAATTCTTTGAGGGCCGGCTATAGCGCTCGATCACGTGCTCCTGATCGCTATGAAAGCGCCAGGTCGCGCTGTTCCAGACTCGCTCGTCGATCGCTATCGTGTCGATCACAAGAACATCGCCCTCCCAGTGGCCGCGCTCTTCGCCATTGAATTTTGGATCAGGATCTTTCGTGTGCGGCTGCCCGTCGGTGGGAATGACCCGAAAGTCGTGGTTTGCATCGACGAGTTGCACCAATTGCCCCGGCGTCTGCACAAACTGCATGCCATGGAGGCCACCGCCGATGCCGGGAACGCCAAAAGGCATGCAGTCTCTTGAAATACGAGCGATCTCCACATCGAGAAAAGCCTTCTTCTGATCGAGAGGCAGCTTGTCAAAATTCACCTCTCCCGGCGAGGTAGCGCCGGTGTACGTGATGCCATATTGGCGCAAGATGTTCGGGTCGAGGTTGAACATCATCTCCTTCAGTTTTGCCGCCGCCCACGGGGTGAACGAAGGCTTCTCCTCCGGCGTAACTTTGGGATCGAACGCTCTTGTTGCCGGGTCCGATTCTCCATACGAACCCACAAGTGTCGCGTCTTCCGTGCCCAGAAGACCAGAAAACCAGATACCCGAAAGGTCTGGATGTCCATCTGCAGTACGAGGCGTCGGCCCGCCAGGCGGCAATGGCTTCAGGCCGGTGTTCTTGGCATAGCTGTTGTCGAGCTCCTCTACCGCCTTCTTCTGTTGTGCGCTGGAATTCATTGGAGTCACGCACAGCAGTGGCAGCACGCTTACTGCCGCAAGCAGGACAATGAGCCGGTGATTCATGAGTTCTCCTTCACGGAGAAAGTAAATGCCGGAATCCTAAGAATGAGCGCATTGTATTACTCTCATCGTCTTGGGCCAAGTCCTTGGGCCAAATCCTTGGGCCAAATCCTTCCATGAGCTGACTCACATTTCGGTAACTGGAATCCCACTGGTTGCAGGCTGTCGGCAATCGCCCGTTCCAAGCCGCCAAGCCCCCGTAAACTGCGCCTAATCGACCCGAAACCTCGGTCGCCTTCTGTACGTCCATAGAGTTAACTTCAATTGAACCGACGACACCCCGCTGCCACTGGGACGGTGGCGGGGTTTCTTCTTCCAGCGGTCGGTTTTTTCGAAACAAATGCGGCTGATATTATCGCAATCGTTGAGCGAGTGAAGCTGCGCCCGGTTCGCTATTCGTGGCAACAACTCGTGGTCGAGGCGTTTATGGCTTCCGGCGATCAGTTGGCAACTAAAATCAGCACCCGAAAAACCCATAGCCGCACGCCTGAGGGAGAAAAAACAGCCGGACATTGACGGGCGCGTCGCAATAAACGATGCCTCCGCGCGTTGAGAGTTCTCATGGATGAGTTACCCCCCGGAGCGAAAGATCGAAAAATACGGCGTAGCCAACTGAGATCGGCTTCATCTCCCGCCGCATTCGTCTAAAACGAATTGCGAATGCGCTTGTACGAGCCGCATTCTGGCGACAGAATCATCGAAAAGCGTGGAGAATATCGAACCGGACAGAAAGCGAAAAGCGCCGTCCCTTCGCGCACCTTAGACCATCGTAAGGGAAACGCCTCAGCCCCTCGGCGGCCCTTCAGGGAAATTGACCCACCTGCGTTTTGCAGTTCAAATTGTCATTGCGGGTAGGTTGCGCAACTAAGGGAGGGCTTTGTGATAGGCGTCTGTGATTCTTGTGATCGTGAGGCTGAACTATTTCAGTTACCCGGGCGGAAAGACAAAAACTGCTCCGAGTGTGATTCAGACATCGTGACCATGGTGCTCATTTACGAGGCCCTGAACGATGCCGAGCGCCAGGGTGTAGATAGCGTCAGATTGCAGGACGAAGTCCTGGAAGCATTGCTCAGATTTTTGGAGCGCTGCGGAATGAGTCAGACGAGTTGCCAATAGTCCGGCCTTCTGAAGCCCGCTTTCGTTTGACGCAAAGCTGGCTGGCTGCCCGTCCGCCGGCTGCTATCGCGCTTTGAACTCTGCTTACCCCTCCCCGCCTGCCTCGCGCTCTTTGTCGGAGGGCACATATTGCTCCTCAGGGTCGGGTTCTCCTGAACCGCACGGTGTATTTAACTCTCCCCGCTTTAACCCCACAAATGACGGTGCACACCCTTTCGTCTTGTCCTCTTCGGTGGGCTTCTGATTCACCGTTTCGCGAGCATCCATGTGGATCGGCCTCCTTTCGCTGTCTAAATGTTGGATGCTATCTGCACGGCGGTTGGGAACTAAGCGGTGCCGCCGCGTTTACCCACCGCGCGACACTCCGCGTTCTGTCTTGGCCAACCGGGTTGAACCGTCGCTCCACCAGTTCGAAAATAAGAACACGGGCAGGCCACGGACACTTGCTCTAAAACGGAGCCACAATCCCCTATCGTCACGCTGCCTAAGTCGTTACAATGCAACGCACGGGCGGTTAGCTCAGCGGTTAGAGCATCCGGTTTACACCCGGAAGGTCCAGCGTTCAAATCGCTGACCGCCCACCATGCGTCCCAAGAATCAAGATCCTGTTTCCTTCCGCTTCACGCCCTCTGACGCATAGTGACACTGCTTACGCGGCAATCGCCGCGCGCGGCGACATCCCAATTGCAGAGTAGAGCGCCTCTCTGAGCGCCACATCACGCGGATCGCCGGTTAGCCGCGTTCCCATTCGATTGGTAACGTAACCATAGCCGACGCCGGCTTCTGGATCCGCAAATCCGAGCGAGCCGCCCGCCCCGGGTGCTCCAAACGAACGCGCGCTCCCAAATGGCCACACCGAGCTCGGCTTCATGAAACCTAACGAGAACTGGATGCCGCTCACCCTCATGCATTCGTCATAGAACCCGCGCGTCGGAGCCATTGCGGGCGCCGCCAAAAGTTCGAGTGTTTCCTTGCGCAAGCCCAGATCGGCTCCGTTACTGGCAAAGACGCCATATGCATGCGCAATCCCTCGTGCTGTAGCGACGCCACCGCCGGACGGAACTTCCAAATTACGGGCATAGATCCGCTGCTCGTCCTGGTAAATTCCAGTGCCCGGATTTACGCTCAGCGCGCGATGGATGTTGGACCGGGGGTTCAGGGCTTCAATCGCGAATCGCAACCCGAAGCCCCGCAGTATTTCGATCAAGCCTGGTGCCGCAAGTGTCGCCAGCCGCGAGTTCGGAATCGTCTCGGGCAAGCGAATATAGACGTCCTCGCCCAGCCGGGAGGCGATCTCCTCCTGAAAAAACTGGCCTAAACTCCGATGTTGCGGATCGACCCGGCGCATCAACTCGCCTTCGTAAAAACCGAGTGTCAGCGCGTGATACGCTTGGCGCGTTCCCGGCTCCCACGCCGGCTTTTGGCGCGCCAATACGGCGGCCAGGCGATCGAGATTACCCACGACATTTCGATCCACCGGTTCATCGATGGCGAATAAGCCTGCCTGATGCGCCAGGAGTTGGCGCACAGTGATTCCCTGCTTTCCGTTCTGCGCGAATTCCGGCCAATACGCGCAAACGCGCTCTTCGTAGTCGAGCCACCCGCGAGAATGGGCAATGGCGAGCGTCATCGCGGCCAGGCCTTTAGTGGTCGAATGAACGACCACCATCGTGTTCTCTTCCCAAGGCTCACTGCTGTGCTTGTTTCGCATGCCGCCCCAGAGGTCAACCACCTTCTGCCCTCCCACAAATATGCAGCACGCCCCGCCTAATTCGCCTCGCCGCTCGAAGTTTTGTTCAAACGCTTCGCCGACCGGCTCAAAACCTCTGTGAACATAACCTTCAATCCCAAACCAGTCGCGCGCGGCGGGCACGGCCTTTCTCGATTGGGGAACGTAATCGTCAATCATTGGAACTCTCCTCGGGTCCTTTTTACATCGCCCAGGAGCACTTCTCCGTGACACGCGTCACCAGTAATGACACTGCAAAAAGAGTGCAATTGAATGACGTGACTTTGGCCCTGCCTGCAAAACGGGAAGGGGGATGTGGCTGGTCTATTCTAAAAAATCGCCACTGTGGATCGCTTCGAGCGGTCTTTAGGTGCCGCCCGTTCATTCGGCGATACTAGGCCCAAAAAGCACTTCGGAGGCTTACCGGCAGCCGGGAGCCCTTCATCCGTGCGCTCTCATTCAAACTGTTGCAGGTTCAGCGCAATCCTCTCGCCGTTCACCAGCACGACCGTTTGATCGATTAGCTGCTGGCTATTGATTTCTGCATGGGCGAATTGAGCGAGGGCGTTTCGCGGCGAGATATATTCGACCGCTTCGGATGAGGCTTGCGGGTCGCGCCCAAACTGATTCAATACGGTAATGTCGTAAGCCTCGAATGCGGCATCAGAAGGGACCTTCTCCAGAATGCTCTTCAATTCACGAGCGAGAAAAAGATCGAAACTCTGCGCTGCTCGTTTATAGATCGAACCAGAATCCTCTGAGAACTGGGCAGGATTTCGCAACGTAAGCTGCAAGACGATCTTGTTCTGGTAGAGGCCAAACGTCGGCGGAGCGTAATCGACGAAATGCCAATTGGCTTTTCCGGCGCTTGCCAGCGTATCGAGCTGCGCCTGAAACTGCGATTGCAATCGGTCTACGTCGCCGCCGCTAGAGGCGGACTGGCGATCCGTGCCGGCAACGGAGGCCGCTGAAGTGGCGGGAATGGCGGCGTCAGCCGCACCGGCGCGTGTTACACCGGGCGGCGTATTCGCCGGCTTCTCGTCAATTCCAGTCTTCAATCCGACAGGAGTCAAGCGACGCTGATTGCCCAAAATATCGGGACGTGCCGCTGAGGCCGTGTTCCTTTTATCCAGCGCCTCGAGGTCAAACGGATTTCGCTGGTTCAGCGCCAAGCCGAATTCGTTTCCGTTTACATAGATTTCAGCTCGATTGAGAATTTCCTGACGGCTGGCATCATCTGCCGCAGCAGCGAACGCGAAAGCATCGCCCCGGTCGAAAACGGCCACCAGAATTTCTTTTCCTTCGTAATCAAAATTTCGATGAACGTGAACGTGATAGGAAATCTCGAATCCGACGCCGTCACAATCCATGTCCGGCGGAAACTCTTTTGCCAAAAGGCCGACAATGGGAGTGATAACGTCGGAGAAGACCTGCGCAGCGCGCTCGTTTTGCGTAAGGATGTCGGGGTTATAGGCCGCATTGTAATTGCCCGATATCTTCAGCAGAACGCGATTGTGAAAATTCACAAATTCGATGCCGCGCGAATCGGTTCCCGCTTGCTCTTTTGGATCGAGCCCTACGTATCGGCTGAGCTCAAACGGCAGAGGGGTGTGGACTGCCGGCACGGCACGATAAAGCGACATAATTTGTGGGAAATATGTCGCCTCTGCCGTTTTCAGCCGGGGGTTCTTTATTTCGTCCGGACTAACCTGGGCGCTGAGGGCTATGCCATTCGACAGCAGTAAACTCACGAACAACAGCACGAAACACAGCGAAACTCGTCGGATCTTCATTCAGATCACCTTGCGGTATATTTCGGCCCCGGACTCGCCGGGGGCTGGTAGGGTGGCTGGGCGATAGCGCGTGCATATGCGATCACCTGCTGGATTTCGCGCTGCGTCAGAACCTGCCCATAAGGCGGCATCATTGCGGAGCGCGATAGGGCGCTGCCGCCCAGGGTGATGATGTTCTGCAGGTACTCGTCGCTTTCCTTGTTCATGACCGTCCCGTCGTTCATTACGGCGGGCATAGGATTTAAGTTCGAACGGTTTGAAGGGCCGGCGGGAGTAGCGTCCGCATGACACCACACGCACTGTGTATAAAAGATACGTTTACCCTGCGCTTGATCGTAGTTCAGCGGAATGATCCGCTGAGGATCGCTCCAATCGGCTTCTGAGTCATAGGCCTGACGAACGGGATCGGCGGCAAGCGCCGGCTTCCTTGTCTTACATCCAAACGCAAATCCGGCCAACAGCGAAATGAGAACGACGAACGCGCTCTTTTTCATGGCCGCTCTTCCGATTTGCGGGATCTATTCGCTGCGCGAGCCACTTGTGTTGCGGCTTGTTGTTTCCCGGATACACGCAGTGTCAGCAGATAAGCGGTCAGGGCTTGGATCTCATCGTCAGTGAATGCGCGCCGCGGTTCGATGGTATCTGGCACGAGCGCTTGTGGATTTCGCAACCACGCTTCAATCCATGCCGGAGTGAGCCAGTTGCCTGCGTTGTTCAAGTTGGGGCCTACGTATCCGCCAGTCGCGCCGATCGTGTGGCAAGACTGGCACGCATATTTCCCTTCAAACAACTGCTTGCCAATAGCCGCCTTCTCCGGCGTGAACTGTTTCATGTCAATAGTGGCAGCATCAACCTGCGGACTATTTAGTGCCGCGCCGATGTAGGTGGCGAGCGTGGTGGCCTCCTGATCAGTCATATTGAATTGCGGCATGCGCAGGACTAGCGTAGGCCGTACCGTCTTGGGGTCTTTGAGGAAATCAATCAGCCACTGTCGCTGCGCCCGGCTGCCCTCATAGGAAAGATCGGGCGCCAGCGTTCCGCCAAAGCCGTTGAATTGATGACAGACGTAGCACTTGTAGCGTTCATAGACGCGCCCGAATTCGCCGGCAGGGTGAAACTCCCCTTGCTTTTGCGACACAACCAGCTTCTGTAGCCCAGCGCTTGTTGGAGGGCCAGTCATGCTTAAAAGAGCGGTGGTGAGCGCATCAAGGTCCTCAGGCGGTAGATGGTAAACCGGCATTCGTGCTGCCGAATTCACGGAAAGCGGATCCGTAATTTTGGCTTGGAGATATGCGATAAGATTGCGCGGAATTTTCGATTCGCCGAAAGATAGCTGCGAAACATCTCTCGCTCCGATTGCCGATAGGTCAGGACCCAACTCCCGCTGCACGGGAATTCCCTGGATCACATGGCAGCTTGCGCAACCCTTATCGATAAAAACACGACGCCCGCGTTGAATTTCGTCGGTCGTGGGAGTGCCCAATTCCGGTACTCCTGTTAGCAGGTCGGTATCCGTCAGCCGTTTGGTTATGTATTGCGTAACGTCATAAAGATCCGCATCCGACCACTGATACCGGGGCATTTTGCTGTGGGGCAGATAATCCTGAGGATCACGCAGCCAAGCGATCAACCATTCTGGATTTGCTTTGCTTCCGACCTTGGTCAGCTCGGGCCCGATGTCGCCTCCGATAAGGCTTGTCGTGCCGGCGCGCGTGACCGATAAGGAATGGCAGGTTGAGCAGAACATCTGCCGAAAGCGAAGCTCGCCCTGATCGGCGGGATCGGTTTTGCCGCCGGCGAGCACGCGGGGTTCGAAATGGTAGGGTTTTACCGGCTTACTTTGAAGTGTGCTCAGGTAACCAGAGAGGTCCCGCAACTCCTGCTCGGTCAGCCGAAATTGCGGCATTCGGGGAAGGCCGCCGGTCGCGTAGCCATTAACCGTGACGTTGCCGTTCGAATCAGTGATCGTCCGAGGCTCTTTTAACCATTTATAGATCCATTGGCGGCTTACTTTCGTTCCGATGCTGGTCAAATCGGGCCCGAGCATCTGAGGCCGCTCCACGTCGCGCAGGCGGTGGCAACCGACGCAATTCAACTGCACCAGCAGAGCTCGCCCCCTGTCCAGTTGCGGCGTTTCGGGCAGATCGGCTCGATGGCAGGTACCGCACGATGCCTGGATGAAATGCACCGGCAGCAGAGGCTGCTCCCATGCAAGAGTCGTCTCGTGAGCCTCCGTCGTTTCTGTCGCGGCGCCCTGGCCACGATGGCACGCCGTGCAGCCCCATTGCAAAACAGGATGAGGAATTGACGGATGAGCGCGAAAGGGCTGGGGTACTGAGGCGTTAATTAAAGTGGGCTGTGTAATGCCCTGGTGACAGGTGGTACAACGATCGACAACGCCCAGGTCGGGCAGCCAAATCTGGCTGATTTGTGGACGGTAATCCGCAAGCAGGCGTTTGGTGTCAGGCCGGGTCTCGGCAAACCGCACGTAGGCGCGTTTGTAACGTTTCCATTCTTTTCGAAAATCCCTGATAGGCGAGATGGCCAGAGCAAGAAGGAAAAGGATTGAGGTCACCGCAAAGATGAGGCGCAGGCGCGGTGAAATCTGCCCCATCTGCTCAGCCGGCATGAGAACTCCACGGCCAGACCCAAGACCATCCGGGCCCCCGGAAAAACGTGCCGACAACCGTGAGTACAACGGCGACAGAGATGAACCAAGTCATCACCCACCACGGCAGCGTGCGTTCTCGTCGCCACCAGGCTTTAGCGCCGGCTCTGCGCTCCGCGGACCCGTCATAGGACGCGAGCATCAGCAAACCGACAACATCGGTCGGTACGAGCACCGTCCACGCGCGAAAAGCGGCCAGAAGCATCGTGAGCCCGATTACCACGGAGAGAAAAATCAACAATGTTCGTTTGGCATTTCCGGACCAAAGCGGCGCGCCCTCGATATTGATGTTGAAGTAGGGAATGACAATCAGCGCGATCACCACCAGAGTGGGAATAATGATGCCGGCCACAAGCGGTGGGAAATAATGCAGCAGCTCCTGCAAACCCAGGAAATACCAGGGAGCCTTGGCCGGATTCGGCGTCAAAAGCGGATTGGCAAGCTGCTCGAGCGGGGCATCCCAGAATAGGGCGATCGTAACCAATGAGATCACAAGAATCATGAATACGATCGCTTCCCGGATCAGCAGATGCGGATAGGTCATCAGCCGAGGGCCAATGTCTCCCACCACTTTGGCCGAGGTCTTCCTGGTGATGAAGACGATGCGCACGGGCTCCTTCTTTGCGTTGGAGCCGAACCCCGCCTCGTACCTGGCTTCTTTAGTTTCCTTTTCCGCCATCTTCCTCTCGCACGGTCAGGCCGCCGTCTTTCTGCACACGCCAAAAATGCACGGCGACCAAAAAAACCGCGATCAATGGCAACACCACGCAATGCAGCACGTAGAACCGAAGCAGCGCGTTTTCGCCAACCAGATTTCCCCCCAACGAAACAAATCGCACGCGGCGGCCGATGAGCGGCATCGCCGAGACGATATTCGTCCCCACCGTGATGGCCCAGAACGCCAACTGATCCCAGGGGAGCAGGTAGCCCGTGTAACTCAAAAACAGCGTCACCAGCAAAAGCACCACGCCCACGACCCAGTTGAACTCGTGCGGGGGGCGGTAACCGCCGCGATAGAAAACGTGAAACATGTGCCAGAAGACCGCCAGCACCATAAGTTGAGCCGCTAGCCGGTGGAGGTTACGCAGAAACACGCCATTCGAAACGACAAAGCGCAGGTCCTTCATGTCGCGGTACGCCTGCGGGACTGCCGGGTGGTAATAAAACATCAACAGGACGCCGGTCACGGCGAGTACGACGAAAAGGAGAAACGAAATTGATCCAACATAGTAGGAAGCTCGCACACGCAAAGATTTCTCGCGCACTTTCACAGGCAAAAAATGCAGGAACAAATTGCCAAACACCGCCAGGCTCCGCGTGCGGTTGGTCAGAGCCGGCCCGCGGCGGAAGATTGATTTCCAGACGCGGGTTGCGCGCAATCGCTCGACTGCCGGCGCTATAGTTAAGGAGTTCGCCATTCGTCATTCACGCTTTCAGAGCCTGCCCCGGGCTGATGATTTCCAGTTTGTCCACCTGTAGCTCTCCGTCTGCCGTCAGGGAAATCGCGAAATGTGGCAGTGGTCGAGGCGCCGGACCTTCGATCTTTGTTCCATCGGACTTGAATTTGCTGCCGTGACATGGGCAAGCAATCTGCCCGAGATCTGGCTTCCATTGGGTTATGCAACCGAGATGAGTGCAAACGGCGGAAACAGCGTAAAAACCATTTTCCGCGTGCACAACATACACTTGCTGATCTTCGAGAAATGTGACGGAGTTGAGTGGATACAAATCCGGATTGCCGGCGCGAAATGTAGTTGGCGGCTCGAACAGTACATTGGGCGAAAGATAACCATAGGTGACGATCAGCGAACCGACCGCGGCAATGCCCAAAGCCGCCAAGGCCGCTTCGTTCAAGAATTCGCGGCGGGTGGTGATCAGGCGGGTGCGCGGATTTGACGGCGTTTCGCCAGGTGGTATTTGGTTCGCGTCAGTCATGCATGCATCGCAAGAGTCTCGATCTGAACCAACTCCGGGTCCTCATCGAATGCCTCGTACGCCTCCATGGTTATGGTATGAACGGGGCAACGCTCTGCGCACAGGCCGCAGCGGATACAGATGGTTTCATCCTTGACCATTACCGATCCGGCGGTTTGCGAAAGGTCGGCTGGCTCCACATGTTGTAAATCAACCAGCCGGATGGAGCGTTCGGCTTCGAGACGCTCCACGGTGGAATCGGAAAATGTGAATTGTTGCAAGGGCACCAGCTGCAAACAGTTTTCGGGGCAGACATCCACACATCCTCCGCACAGGATGCACTCAGTGCCGTGCTCCTCGTCCCCTTCGAAGATGGTGTTGATCCAGCACTGCAGGCAGCGAGACGCCTCGCGGCGAGCCTGTTCTTCGGTAAATCCCGTTTCCACCTCGGCAATTCCAGTGCGGCGGTCGATCGGCAGGATGGGGACAGCGAGCCGCGAATACTCGTCATAATGTTCGGCCATCTGGTGATGGTCTAAAATCGTAATCTGCACGTATTTTGGTTTGGGTGACCACTCCGCACCACGCAGGTAGCGATCCATCTGCTCGGCCGCCTTCTTCCCGTCAGCGACGGCATTGATGATCAGCCGCGGGCCAAAAGCAATATCGCCGGCCGCGAATATCCCGGGTGCAGTCGTCATCAAAGTTGTGGGGTCGATTTTGACCGTTCCTTGTCGCGTGGTTTCAATGCCGTCCTCTGCGGTAAGAAACGAAACATCGGATGCCTGGCCGATAGCCAAAATGACGGTGTCGCAGGGGATTACGGACTCCGTTCCGGCGTCAAACACGGGATTGAACCGGCGCTGGTCGTCAAATACGGAGCGACAATGGACCGTCTGTAAGCCGATTACGCGGCCGTCTTTGGCTACAAATTGCTTGGGCCCGAGTGATGTGTGCAGCTTCAGCCCTTCCTCCAAACCCTCTTCGATCTCCTCGGCAAAGGCCGGCATCTCCTCGCGCTTTTCCAGGCAAACCAGATGGACTTCGCGCGCGCCCATGCGCAGCGCGGCGCGGGAAACATCCATCAACTCTTTCATCGCCACATCCATCTCGCTCGCCGATAATGTGTTTGGCAGATTCGTGCTCGCAGGTTGCCTGACATTCTTTTGCTGCTCGCGAAGAGCGGAACGAGCCACATCAATGGCCACGTTTCCGCCTCCAATCACTACCACCTGCTTGCCGATCGAGAATCGATATCCAAGATTTACGTTGAGGAGAAAATCGATTCCCTTGATTACACCATCGAGTTCATTGCCGGGAATCTGCAGGTCGCGGCTGCGATGCAGCCCAAACGACAGAAGCACCGCTTTGTAGCCCTGTTTGCGAAGATCGGAAAGCGAAAAATCCCGGCCCAGCCTCGAATTCACGCGAAGTTCGGGTCCCAGATCCAGAATCTCTCGGATCTGAGCCTGCAGGACATCACGCGGAAGGCGATATTCGGGTATCCCTAGATGCATCATCCCGCCAGGCACCGGCGCGGCTTCGAAAACGGTGACTGGGTAGCCCAGAAGAGCAAGATCATGCGCCGCGGAAAGCCCCGCCGGGCCCGATCCGATGACCGCCACCTTCTCTGGATGACGGAGTTGCGGTTTTTCCGGAAAAACGTCGATGGGATGACGCGACTCCGGACCATATTTCTCGGTCAAAAATCGCTTCAGGGCGCGTATGGATATCGGCGCATCGAGCACACCGCGCCTGCAAGCGGGCTCGCAGGGGTGGCCGCATACTCGGCCACACACCGACGCAAAGGGATTGGGCTGGCGCGCATACCGATACGCCTCTTCATACCGGCCCTCCGCAATCAACGTGACGTATCGCCCGGCCTGGGTGTGGACGGGACAAGCCTGCATGCACGGGAAGTTGGACTCCAGCCAGTCCAAATCCACCAGCTTGCTGCGCGGCTTCATTTCTCGATCGCGAATCGGTAGTCCGTGCCCATGCCCAGGTTATTTTTTCACCGTGAGCGTGGCTGTGGCGCTTTCGCCGGTAACATCTACTGCTTGCGTTGTTGGTTTTCCTTCTTCGCTCCACGTTATGAGTGTGTAATGACCGGGCGGGATATTCTTGATTTCGAAATTCCCCTCTTTATCGCTGACCGCGAAGTACGGAGTTGGAGCGACGACTACATAACCCGACATTTCAGGATGGACATTGCAGAGCAGTGGCGCTGCGCCAACATCATTGAACTGGAATGACTTCGTTTGCCCCTGAGGCCACGTACCGAGATTGTGAGCGAGCTTTTTATTGCCGCTGATCGCGGGCCAGTAAACGTTGTGCCCGGTCGCATCGCTGTTCAGAAAATCCACGGTTGCCCCCTTCAGCACCACCAGAATATGCGGCACGAACTTCAGGCCTTTCTGGTCCATCACAACGTGCTGGGCAGGCGCGGGAAAATCCTTGCCCGGAATCGCGTCAACATAAACTGCAATGTTCTCCGGTGAACGCAAACCCTGAACGGCCACGTGCCCTTTGATATCCGAGGCGTGAGTAAGGCCCGCCATTCCGATGACCAGAGAGATCGCTGTCGCGCGAGCTATGTTTGCCTTCTTCATTTCAGTTCCCTTCCTTGTGTTCGGCCGTTCTTTCTTTAACAGCGCGAATTAAAAAGCAAAATCGATCCCTAACAACGCACTATTCGGGTGAAAGAACGTGGGCGCCAGGGCGCCGGGCACGGGCACTCCCCAGCGATGCTCGTATTCGAAATTCACCTTGATATTGGCGCGCACCAACGCCTGCACACCCGGGCTAAAGCGGTTTCGTGAATTTCCCTCTGAAAGCCCGGCGGCAAAATCGAAAGGCGAATTCACCACGTCATAGCGCATAATCGGTATCAACCAGGGAAACACCCAATACTCCGCCTCCACAAAGCCACCGCTATAGTTGATTGCAGGCCCCTCTATCAAAGCGGGCGTGGCAAGGGGGATCAGGTTCTTGTCATGGGCGAACATGCCCATACCATAAAGCTCGAATCTGCTCTGATAACGGAACCGGAAATATCCGCCCACACGGTGGAATGGCTCATTGAAAGCCGCGAAACCGGGAAAGTCCGTAAGGTTTACATTGAATCGGTTCGTCCCGTAATCGTAAAAAGCGCCCAAACGAATCGAGGTGTGGTCGTGCGGTCCGGTCGGTCCGGCGGCTTGCACCGCCTTGCGCACTTCAGGATCTCGCTCCAGGTTGAATTGCTCGAAAACATTCACATATACGTTTTTGCCGTTACTCACCTGGGCGGTTTCGGGACCGTTCGGAACAGTCTGAACGCAGCATGGGGTGAGATCATTGCTGCCATCAGTGAGAGCGACCGACCAATTGAAATTCCCATCATTGGGGTAGCCGCCAAATTCGATTCCTCGTTGCATGGCAGCGAATGAGAAAGGATTGTTGGTCGTACCGAGGGCGCCGGCGACCGCAACCTCGTCGTAGATGTCATAATCAGTGGGATTAATTGTATAAGCTTGGCTGAAAGGCAGATCCAGCTCAAACTGCCCGACCCGAACGTTCAGCGTGTCTTTCGGTAAGTGCAGATAGTGGCCGATGTCGTTCGCTTTCAGATAGGCAAACCCGAGTCCGCCTGCCGCATTTGAGCCTCCTACCGATATGTCGTCATCAATCCACCAGGAAAGCGTTGGGCCAAAACTTCCGGCCGTCAGAATTGTGAACGTATTTGGCGCGAAAAGATCGATCCGTGGCTGCACGCCCAAAGATGCCGGCTGCTTGCTATTGATCTGCGCGTAACCTTCGTAGCGAAGACCAACCGGGACCGAGCCAGGTATCTCGCCCGGAAAGATCGCGTTACCTGGGAAAGCTTCCTTTTGCGCCTTGGCGCCTAGCAAAACGGGCGGCTCTTTGACGAACGTCTCGTCATCTTTGGGGAACTTGAAGCCATTTTTGTAGAACGCCCATCCAAAATCATTCAATTCGGGGAAATTGTTGTGACAGGTCGAGCAGGACGTTCCGTACTTGCGAGCAAAGACGGGAATGGCCGATGCAGAAGGCGTCACCGACACAACCCAGAGCAAGATCCCGAACACACTGATTGCCGCGTGGCTGCCTAGACGTGCCGCACTCCTCTTGGTCATGAATCTGGTGTGTCTCCCCTTCCGGCCGTGGAGTTTCATTCGAGGCCATTTCGTAACGCAGCGACAATATCAGGAACTCGGTAGGGCAGTGATGTGATGGCGATCACATGTTATGTAACTGTTACGACAATAGGCACTAGGCACTTTTAGCGTTATCAAGCAAAGCAGCAAATTTCCTCTCCTGCTCACGGAAATCTGGGCGCAATTCCGCTGACCAATGCTGACCTGGCGCTAATGACACTCCCAAGGCGCCCGAGATGGCGAGACGTGACCCTGGTCACGTCAAATCATGACGAACCTTACCGCTTTCCCGTACGCAGCGGGCATACATTGACGGGTGAAATCTATTGCAGAGAGGAACGACTATGAACTGGAGAATCTTAGCCATCGCCATGACTTTACTTGTGGCATCTTTTGCGATTGGACGAGCGGCCGCGAATCGCAGTTCACAACTTCATCAACAAACAATCGAAAACGTTATAACGGCTGCGCATGGTGAGGCCTTTGCCTATGCGAAATACATGCTCTTTGCCGAGCATGCCCGCAAAACGGGAAGGGCGGATCTAGCGGATCTATTCGAAAAAGCCGCCACCATGGAACGCTTCGAGCACTTCGCGGATGAGGCGCAACTCGTGGGCTTGGTAGGAAGGAACTCGGAGAACCTTAAAGACGCTATCACAGGCGAATCCTATGAAGTAGACAGTATGTACCGCGATTTTGCGCAGCAGGCAGCGGCAGTAGGCGACAAAGTCGCCGCCGACCGATTTGAGGAGATACGCCAGGACGAGATGAAACATCGCGATGCTTTTAAGGCCGCGCTGGCGCGACTCGATTCGGCGGATCGCTAGGATGCCGGTGAGCGGGTAGAAAATAGCCGGTGGAATGAGTATCGCCGTCACCATTTCACGACGATTGTGCCGCCAACGTTTGCGGATCCTGACTCCCGGCGGCAGGTGCGGGAGAAACCCGGAGGTTTCTCCCGCTTTGGGGGCTAGGGGGGACCCTGAGGAATTTATTTTTGGGCGCTGACAACCGGCACTGCCTGGAGGTACCGGCGAGAGCCTCTTGGTCCGTCTCGGTGCGTTTCTCCTCCGTTACTAACTTCGGATCGTAAAGGCCGCACCGTGCCTTTAGTCTGAAAAGCGCAAAATGCCCCTGGAACGGCTCATTCCCTATGTGCTTTTCGCGTGAGCTTTTATGCACCGGATTTACGCTGATAAGGAATGGATGCCGCGGAGAGTCTGCTTTACTTTCGGCGCAGGGGGCGTTAGCATCGCGTCATTTTCGCGAAAGCCCGGTAGCCTCGAAGTGAATTCAGCTTCCTCGGCACGCGTTAGCGAACTTCTCCGCAATTGGGGTAAGGGGGACGAGCGTGCCCGCGAAGCGCTCATCCCGCTCGTATACAACGAGTTGCGTCGCCTGGCACGCCGCCATTTGCGCGGCGAACGCCCGGACCACACCCTTCAGAGTGCGGCCTTGGTAAACGAAGCCTACCTCCGCCTCATTCAGCGGCAGCAACCCCAATGGGAGAATCGCGCTCACTTTTTCGGGGTCGCTGCTCAGGTTATGCGCCACATTCTTGTCGATCACGCCCGAAATCGCAGAGCCGCCAAACGCGGTGCCGGTGCGCCGCGCCTCGAGCTAACTCCTGACATTGCGCTGCCTCGCGAACGCGAAATCGATGTCGTCGCGCTCGACGACGCTCTCAACCAGCTTGCCGCGCTCGATTCGCAGCAGAGCCGTGTCGTCGAGCTGCGATTTTTTGGCGGCCTCTCCATTGAAGAAACGGCGCTCGTACTCGGTATTTCACCCGCAACGGTGAAACGAGAGTGGGCCACCGCCCGCGCCTGGCTGCATCGTGAAATCAAGAGCAAAGGGCTCAACGCGTGAATCCAGAACAGTGGCGACAAGTCAAGGCCGTCCTCGCCGTCGCATTGGAAAAAGCTCCTGGCGAACGCGATAGCTATCTCGATCAGGTCTGCGTCGAGGAATCGGTCCGAACAGAAGTGGAGTCCTTGCTTGCGGCCCACGAAGACTCGGACGGCTTTCTCGAGCCTCCTGCTGTCGAACGAGAACCGCTGCCCAATGGAACCCAGCTTGGACCTTATGAAATTCTCTCCCGTATCGGCGATGGCGGCATGGGCGAAGTGTATAAAGCAAGAGACACGAGGCTCGACCGGTTTGTCGCTATCAAGTTCCTTCGCGGTGATCTGGCTGACGATCCTGCTGCCGAGGAACGTTTCCGCCGCGAAGCCCGCACCGTGGCCAATCTCAACCATCCCCACATCTGTACCCTATACGACGTGGGACGGCGCGACGACGCCGATTTCCTCGTCATGGAATATCTGGAAGGGGAAACCTTAGCGCAGCGCCTCGAACGAGGACCGCTGCCGCCGGAAGAAGTGCTGCGATACGCCACTGAGATTGCGCAGGCTTTGCAGGCGGCTCACTCCAAAGGAGTCCTCCACCGTGACTTGAAACCAGCCAACATCATGCTTACCGCTACCGGCTCGAAACTCCTGGACTTTGGATTGGCGAAACTCAGGTCCGACCGCGGCGCCTTTTCTCTACTATTCGAATACCCTGCCGATGCAGCAACACTCAGCGCTGCCGGCACGATTGTTGGCACGCTCTCCTACATGGCGCCTGAGCAGCTACAAGGCTTGGAAGCGGACCCCCGCACGGATATTTTTGGATTGGGAGCCGTCCTTTACGAAATGTTTACGGCGCACAGGGCTTTTGGCCCCGGCGGCACCGCATCCATAATAAGCGCGATCTTGAACGACACTCCGCCGGCGCTCAACGAACCCGGCGGACAAATTCCCGCACCATTTCGCCGAATCCTCGCGAGGATGCTGGCGAAGAGCCCCGATGAACGCCATGCAACCGCTGCTGAAGTTCTCGCCGATTTCGCTTGTTTGCCTCATGCAGACATAGAGCCAGCGGGTCGGGCCGCGCTCCCTCATACGACAAAAGCGTTTGCCATCGCAGGCAGCGCTGTTGCCGTCTTGGCGGTTGCGATCCTGGCTCTCTTCTCGCCTGCGCCACACCGATTCGCCAACTGGTTTACGCCCAATCCCCTGCCGCACGAGAAGCTGGTTGCCGTGTTGCCGTTTGCCGTCGTGAGTGGCGAAGCGCCACAAAAACCCTTTACTGACGGCTTGACTGAGACGCTGACGGCCAAGCTTACGCAATTGACCGTCGACCCCTCGTTACAAGTCGTGCCGGCGCCCGAGCTTCGCGCCAGAAACGCAACCACGATCGACGATGTTCGCAAAGAGTTCGGTGCCACCCTCGTCGTTCAGGGCGATCTGCAGCAATCCGGCAATCGCGTGCGAATCAACATCGGCATGATCGACGCCGCGACGCGGCGCCAGGTCGGAGCCGCCAGCCTAACGGTCCCAGCTTCCGATCCCTTCGCGCTTCAGGACCAGGTCGTCAACGCCACGGTTGGGATGCTCCAACTCGACGTGCCCCCGGCCCAACGAGATAACCTTGAGACAGCCGGCACGCAAGTGGCCGATGCTTACGACCTCTATTTGCAAGGCCGGGGTTACCTGCAGAGTTATGACAACCCGGAAAATCTCCAGAATGCCATCACCGCTTTTCAGCGGGCCGTAGCAACCGATCCGAACTACGCTTTGGCCTATGCCGGTCTGGGACAAACCTACTGGCTGAAATATCAGGAGACCGAGAGCACCGAATGGGTGCAGCAGGCTCGGCAAGCATGCGAGCACGCCTTGGCTCTCGACCGCAGGGTCGCGCCCGCTCACGTGTGTCTGGGGACAGTTGACTCCGGCACAGGGCAATATCAAAAGGCTGTCTCGGAATTTGGGCACGCACTCGATTCCGAGCCTACCAGCGACGACGCCTACCGTGGTTTGGCCCGGGCGTACGAATACTCGGGCAGCCTTGTTCAAGCCGAAGCGACCTATCGCCGCGCGATTCAGCTTAGGCCTCATTACTGGGCCGGCTACAGCTGGCTCGGAGGCTTCTACTTCGACCATAGTCGCTTCACCGAATCAGCGGCAATGTTCAGACAGGTCGTGGAACTTGCTCCGGACAGCGTCCGAGGCTATTACAATCTCGGCGCCGCGTTGAATGGTCAGGGCCGTTATTCCGACGCGATTACCGAGCTTCAGCACTCGATTGACATGCGCCCCACGGCAACCGCGTACACCAATCTGGGCAACTCTTATTTCTTTCTTCACAACTATGACCAGGCCGTTCCAGCCTACGCGCGGGCCGTCGAGCTCAAAAGCAACGATTACGTCAAATGGTGGAATCTGGCCGACGGTTACTTCTGGAGCGGAGACGTCGCGCATGCCACCGGCGCTTACCGCCGGGCGATCTCTCTCGCGCAAGAGGCGCTGCAAATCAACTCCAAAGATCCGAGCGCGATCGGCTTACTCGCCGTGTGCCATGCCATGCTGGCGGAAAGACCTTCGGCGCTGCAATACCTGCGTCAGGGGCTTAAGTTATCTCCGCGCATGGACGCGGATATGCCTTTCAAGGCGGCGCTGGTGTACAACCAGTTTGGCGACACTCGTGACGCGCTCAAGTGGCTGGAAAAAGCCGTCATGGCGGGCTATTCTCCGACAATCGTACGCGACACTCCCAATTTCAACCATTTGCACTCCAATCCGGATTTCGAGGCGTTGGTCCAGCCAAAATAATTCAATTTTCAAAGGAGAGAACAATGGCTACTCCAGAACCAGCAACGGGGCTCGCACCCAAACCAGTCACGATCACGTTCAAATCATCTGCCGATACGGCCACCATCCAAGTGACCCCGGGCCGATTTCAAATCAGTAAGGGCAAGAAAGAGCAAGTTGAATGGACCTGCGCTCAGTCCGGATTCATCGTGGACTTTGGAAATGACTCTCCGTTTGAGTTCGGAAAATTTCAACGGCAAACGCCGGGAAGTGTTTCGTCGGGTCCTATCAGGCCGGATTTACAGCCGCCCGGCGACAGCCACATTTACAAATACACGGTAACTGTCGGCGGAAGTGTGCTCGATCCCGAAGGTCAGGTCGACAGGTAAACCATTAGGGCGACCTTTTGATCGATCGTGCCGTTCTCAATGACGGGGCCGGCAAACAAACCAGCGAACACCCAAGTAAACCGTTCGATTCGCGCAGCGGTTCCGAGCTTGGCAATCTAGTCGCGGCTGGTGGCGAGCGGTTCTCTCATCTTGTCTTCATTCTGCGCGGGGTTTGTCAATTCGGCGGCGCGCCCAGGACCCAAATACCGAAGGTGTCGAGCCGAGGTTTTTCCCGTGAGCCAGGAATGGTCCATAGGATAAACGTCCGGATCGAACACAACGGTGTACATGTGCCAGATCGCAATCGCCGATGTCGCCAGAATCGCTTCGTAAAAGTGCAATGAAGTAGCGGCGTCCGACACCCATTTTGGAAAATGCCGCATGGCGACGTTGTTAAACCACAGCACGAGTCCGCTTAAAGCCATTACCGCCGTGCCCCACAGAAAGGCCAGATATTCTATCTTTTCGACATAGCTGATTCTTCCGAACTGCGGTCGTGTGCCGTTCAGCCCGACGTTATACCCGAGCATCCCCTTTAGGTCCCGCACGTCCTTCCACCGTGGCAACATTTCACGCCACAACGCCCGGTCGCCGCGCGATATTGCGAGATGCGCCAAGTGGTAGCAGAGCGCGCCAAGCAGAACCACCGCGGCTACTCGGTGCGCCGTGCCGCGAAACGCAAACCGGTTCTCCCACATCAAAAACGGCCGCGCAAACCAGCTTTCCGGAAACTTCAGTGCAAAGCCGGTGAGCACGAGAACGGGAAAACTGATTACTACGAGCCAATGTGCGATCCTGAAATGCAGGTTCATCCGCGGAACTTCGTTCCGGGCATGCGCGCCCATTCGCTCCCGCAACTTCCTGAGATAGTCAACGGAGTGGTGGAAAAACATGAACCCGATCGTCAGAGGAATCAGAACGATGTAGATCCCGCGAATCCATTTCACTGCCGCAACTTCGCTCCCCGAGTCGGCGCCGGCGTGAATCGGTCCGGACAAAAACACCTGGCTGGCTCCAGCATGGCAAGCGCCGCAGGTGTGTGCGAGATTCGCCCCGTTCACCATTGACCGTGGATCCGCCGAGGCAAAAATATTGTGCACGCCGTGGCAGGAAGCGCAGTTCGCAACGGTTTGCGAACCCGCGCGCGCGGCGAGCCCATGGTAGCTGTTTACAAATGTTGGCAGGCGATCCACGGGCAAGTTATAGCGCTTCTCCAGGCGCTCATCGCCATGACATCTTCCGCAGGTCACAAACGACACGCGCGCGGGATTAACCGGCGATTCCTGCTCCCCGGGGCCGAGTATCGAATGATCGCCGTGGCAATCGGTGCAAACGGGCGCGTCCACGACGCCGTGCGCCACGGCCTCTCCATGCACGCTGCTCCGGTAGGTTTTCGCAATCTCGCCGTGGCACGCGGCACACGTTGTCGGAATATTCCAATGATTGATGCTCGCTCGCCTGTCTTGCGCCCCGTAGATGCTGTGCGCGGTGTGACAATCCGAACAGGCAGCGGAGTTTTCATTGCCTGCCGCCAATGCGCGTCCATGCACACCCGCTTCATAAGTCTCCACCGGACGAGCGAACGGAATCTGATGCTTCGCCAGAAACGATTGCTGGGCGTGGCACGCTCCGCACGTCGCGGCCTGATTCTTTTTGGCCGTGGGCGCCGCTGAATCTGCCGACGCCGCAATACGATGAGCAGCCCCGTGACAGGTAACGCAATTAGGGCTCTGTGGATCGCCGGCCTTGAACGCCGCGCCGTGTGTGCTGTCGAGGAAATCCTTCACTTCTGCCGCATGGCATGAGCCGCATGCTCGAGGCACAACGCTGGCTGGGGGACCAATATCGTGCCCGGAGCCATGACAACTGCCGCAACTCCCGTTTCCAAGCGTCGCGTGAATGCTGGCCTGCACCGAGCCGCTCTCTTCGGCATGGCAGGTCGAGCAGTCGACCTTTTTCACTCGAACGGGATGCGGAAAATCTTGAATCTCTTCATGGCATGTCGTGCAGCTTAAGTCACCATGAACGCTGGCACTGTGTTTCGCCCTATTCACGTACACACTTCGACCTGAGCTGGATTTCGATCCCGGGTCGCCGTGGCAGGCCAAACATTTCGCATCCTCGTTGACTGCAGCTTTGGTCTGAGCCAAAGCGGCGGGCAGGGCTAAGCCGGCAGCAACAACCGGCAATGCGCAAAGCACGTGATACGTTCGCGGCCTTGTTATTCGGTGCTGCTGCGTTTTCATGACACGTTACTTCATTCCGAGTTCCGCCAGCACCTTCGGATCTGTTTCATCTACGGCGAGCAGTGTGTGGCACGTATCGCAATCGTTTGGAATCGTCTGGCCATCCGCGCTCGTGTGGCTCCCGTCGTGACATCGGAAGCATCCCGGGAAGTCCGTGTGTCCCAGATTGTTGGGATAAGTGCCCCAGCTGACCTTCATTTTCGGAAACACGTTTCGCGCATAGATGAGCTGCAGTTCGCGTATAGCTGCATCGATCAGCGCGCTCTGCCCGCGATACAGTTCGGGATACGAGGCCCGGTAGAATTCGTTGATGCGGGCTGCGATGCCCTGTGCCGCCGCCTCCTGTCCCGCGTAGTTCCCCTTCAGCGCCTCAACCCCGACTTTCTTGATAAAAGGCAGATCTGCGCTGATCGATTTTTGAGACAGTGCCAGATCGACCGCCTCCTCCGGCAACTGGAAAACATGCGTGGGGCGATTGTGGCAATCTATGCAGTCCATCGTCCGAGGATCGCCGGAGGCAACTTGCTGCTGAACGGCTTTCGCATCCCCCGAGGCAAATTGGATTTGCTTTCCCGCCCCTTCCCCGTAAAAAACGACCGGGATGACCTGGCGTTGCCGATCCTGCGGCACGTAACGTATTGGCGAAGCCAGATCCAGGTGCCTGCCATGAATCCCCACGCCGCCATGCGCGCCGCTTCCGCCGATTTTTAGAATCAGTATGGTCTTCTTTGGCGTGTTCTTTTCATCTTCTCCATAATGCGTGCGCACCACGAACCGGTCGCCTGTGAACATCTGCGGCCAATGGCATTGCTCGCAGGTTTCGCGCGCCGGACGCAGTTGTTCCACCGGCGACGGGATGGGCCGGTCATAGGTGTGAAATGTAACGGCTACCACTTGCCGTACCCCCGACAACTTCGACCTTACGAACCAGCTCGCGCCCGGCCCAATGTGACATTGCACGCAGCCCACGCGTTGATGCGGCGAGTTCTCATAGGTGGTGAACTCAGGTTCCATCACCGTATGACAGGTTTGACCGCAAAACTTCGAGGAATCCATATACTCGACGCTGCGATATGACGCGATGCCCAGGATCAGGATGTTCACGATCGTCAGTCCCGCGATCCACCCGAATGTCTGCCGGACAACTGCTTTCGTGAAATCGAGCTGCACATTCTGCTGAGTAGTGCTCGCCCGCGGGCCTCTACGTCGGCGCTGCCAGAGCATCCCCGCGGGAATCAGAAGCAAGCCGACGAGGAAAATAGCCGGCAAAATTAAGAAAAGCATGATCCCGCTGTAGGGGTGCACATTGGCCCCAAACAGCAAGTCGAAGCCAAAAAAAAGCAGGATGGTGACGGCGGAACTCGTTGTAACAACAGCGCCGGCCAGAGTAATCCGGTTGTGGGCGAGATAGGCGGCGGGATGCAGCCAAGATCTAATGCGCTCGCCAAGTCCCATGGATAATCAGCGAGAGAACCTTCTACGGCCTTCTGCTTCGAACGAGCATGCGCATGTAAGTGACCAGCACAGAAATTTCATGATCGCTGAGCCGCCCTTCGTAGCCGGGCATCTTTCCTTTACCGCAGCGCAGGATCGTCGCGAGTTGGTTGTCACTCTGCCTCTGTACGTCGCGCGACCGGATGTCACGCAACCTTAGCCTTGTTCCAACGAGACCGCTTCCGTCGCCATTTTCGCCGTGACACACCGCACACTTTTTCTTGAAAAGCGTCTTGCCCTGCTCGGCCTGCGCTCCCAAGCAAACGCACGCAGCCAACAGCAGAAAAGCGCAGCTCGCAACCTGAACTGCCCCGTGCTTGACTCGCAAATGCCGCCCCGTTTTCGCCATTGGTTTCGACGCCCCTGCCGCCGTCTGCTTGCACATGCAGGGCCAAGTCACTTTTTACGGCACATCATTTTTTGCCCGTCATTAGGCCCACTGGCATGAACTGCCGAATTCGCGGCTTCCCGTTTCGAAATCGAAGGGTTCTTTTATGGGAGGATGATCAGATGCTGTCCCGGGGTCACAGCCAATTTCTGTTACGGATTGGTCACCTCAATCGAAACGCTTGCCGCCTTCAAGCGCGTGTAAATTTCGTTCCATTTATCGTGGACTGTGCTCGAAGCATACGCATCGGCTGCGGCTCGGTCCCGAAACTCGATGGCAAACGCGTCGCCATATCCTCTCGGCTCGATCCATTCGCCTTTCATCCAGACGTTCTTAACGCCGGGAACCGATGCAGCCATTTTCTTCACGCCTTCTAATATGTTCTGTTTCTCGGCTTCAGTAACGTTCGGCCTCCACTCGATCGAAACTACGTGGATTACCGTCCTCGGCTGCCGAAATGTACCCTGTCCTGACACATAGCCCGCTTTGAAGAATCCGAACGACGTTATTCCCATGCCGGCCAAAAGCATCACCCAGACAGTTCGGTTTCGCATCTCCCCTCCAAGCGCGATAGGCAAACATTTTGTCCAGGCGCGCGCTCAGATGCTCCCGCTGCAAGTGGATGGCCGATCACGAGCCATGGCGGCGGGCTGCAAGCCGTTGCGCACGAGCGATATGTCTCGCGCCGGCCACGCTCGTTACAGAGAGTTGGAGAGCCCTTAAATAGCCAGCACCTGCCGTCGACCGGAGTTGCTGTTGCCGGTTTTCGCCGTCAGTTCGCGCTCGGCTTGCAGCCAGTCATCCAGGTCGCGGCCGTGCTCGGCGCCCCGCTTTACGTAGATTTCGTAGGCGCGTATGGCAATGTGCTCGTGACTCGGATGATGATTGTTCGAACGCTGATTGCTCGAACTCGGCTTCTTCTCACTGCCTGCTCTCTTGTTCATAAATGCTCCTGGTGCGTGAAAATAGTGAACACAATATTCGATGGAGTCCAACAGGAAGGGGTATCGGCTACACCTCTTCGCTCGATAAGTCCTAGCGAGGGCAGGCCGGGAATGTCCGCAAGGAGCGAAAGCTAACGACGTCTCCTTCTCACCGCGGACAGAGAATCTAATAACATGTCACGCATTAGGAAGGCAATTCTTTCGAGATTGAAATGTCAAGAAGTGAAAAACTACGGCGCAAGCTGTAGCACGGGGAAGCTGTACTTTGAATAATGCCTGCTGGATTGCCTGTCTCAATCGTGGCGGAGAATCAGGCGCCGGATCCCGTGCCGGATGTCCGGCCAGAATTCCTTGGCGATATTATTCAGCACAGCGGATTCCATCTGCTCTCCCCAGTCTCGGGCGGTCTGCCTGCCGCCGCGCTCCTCGCGCGGGTAATAGGCATTTGAAAGTGCCGCTTCGAGGGCGTTGCCTCCCACCTCGGACCAATTGAATGTGAGCCCTTCTCTATCGGTCCTCGTCACTACCGTCCGAGATAATGCGTATCCAAAGCGGCGGAAGAAGCCTCCATGACCGAGCGTGTAATAGCGAGGATCTTCGTGAGTGAGCACAGGAACGATAGCTTCGGTGAAATACGTTCCCGAAACGCCATCCGCGAAGGTCCGCCAATAATATCGTGCGTAACCTTTGATCCCGGTGCCCAGTTCGGGAACTGAACGCGTCGCCATTGACTGCCCCGCCAGAATGGCCGTCCACGTAAAACCCGAGTAATCTACGCTGTCGTGCGTGGCTAAGATGAACTTCCCTTTCGCGGTGAGCGGAGGCGGCTGCGCATTCGCGCTAACTGCCGCAAAATTCGGCACGACCCAAAACATGCGCGGCGTTTGCTTGTAACCGGAGCTGCCATTCCCCTCACGCGGCGTAAGCGGAAGCGGCTCACGCTGAATGGCCTCAAGCTCCGACTCCGCCGATCCTTTTTCGGCTGCTTTGGCGACCTGTTGCCGGGGCGCGGTTGTCGGTGCCGCCTGGCTCCACACCGGGCCTGACATAAACAAAGACCCTACGACGGCTAGTGCGGCTCGGTTTAGCGGCAAAAATGCTCCTGCACAGCTTTTCTTTGCAGCATGCGCGGAATGCCCACCACGATCATTTCAGTAGCCTCCTGGTTGGACAATAAACCTACAGTACCATCCGGTCATTCGATGGCAAAAAGGCTCGCTGTGGACTGCATGGAAACTTGCAGGAACCGCAGGGGAAATTTACTTGTATGCGGGTAGATTCGCGGACAACTGTGAGCCAACACAGCCACCAGCGACATGGCGCGCAGAGGCGACGCGACCTCGCTCGTCTAGCCGTGAGCTGAACGTGATTGCGCTAAACGGGCCGTCACTTGGCCGCGCTTGGAACCGCCTTCGTGCCAGGCCCGCTGAATTGGACCGTGTCCGCCACAAGCTTCCCTTCACTCGGCTCTTTGGCGTGAATCACCACGCGGTCCCCCACATTCAGGTCCGCCAGCTTGGCCGCAGCCTTATTCTTGCTGAACGTGGTTTCCGGAACGACGGCCACCGTTACCAGTTTATTCGCGGCAGTTTTTACGGTGATGGAGTCTCTGGTGACGCTCGCCACGGTGCCTATTACATGCTGCTCATCTCCATGAGCGAATGCTCCGGCAGCAAGAAATGCAAGGCAAACAACGAGAATCGCAAGGCGGGTTTTCATACTTCCTCCATTGCGATCATTTTACGCGCGAGCGCGGCGCCTGTCAGCGCCGGCGTTTCAGCCCCTGCAAGGCCAATGTTGCGATGGCTCTAGTGGTTTGGAATCTGAACGGCCGCCGTGACCACACAGATCCACAGCAGAATCTCAACCAGCGCTGCGGCCTTGCCCGCGCCCGGGACGTCAATCGTTTGCCCCCAATCGCGTGCCTTCCGTTGCACGAGCACGTGCCAGATCAAAGCCAACGGCACAAAAAGCCCAAGCTTCCACTGAAATGCGATGTTCCCAATGAACGCCGTCGCGATTCCGGAGAAAAGCATGAACCCGCCCGTCAGCACGATTGCAAAGCCAATCCAGTTCCAGGCGAAAAGCTCCTGTGCCACTTGTGCTGCCGTGGCTTTTTGTCTGCCCACTCCCAGCAGCCGCAGATCGAGCGCAAGGTTGGTGCCCAACCAGATCGATAACCCGGTGAAATGAATCAGCTGCACAAACGGGTACGCCCAGATGGACTCTCGCGTCATGAGTCCCCACGGCGTGCCCTCCAGCCATTTCGCGAACGCGACTAGCGTGTCATGCATAAGCGCCTCTCCCTTCCGCCGAGTGCCTAACCCCTAGCCCAACCCTTCGAGCGCGGGAATCTCAGACGCCGAAAGGATCGTCACGATCCAAAGCACTATAGAGATCAGGGCAATAATTTTCGCCGCGCGGGGTATTTCCGGATTCAGCGCCCACTTGTGCGCACCGCGCTGCACAACGTAAGCCACAATCGCCGAGAGGGCAATGAGCGTCAGCTTCACGTGGAATACCGGCGAAGGTGCCCAATCGCCCGCGTCTGTCGCGAACATAAAAAACCCCGAAATGATTGCCAGCGCAAATGCAATCCATGCCCACGGGAAAAGTTGATCCGCGAGTTCACTTACATTTCGCTTCCGCGCGGCTATTCCCATAACACGCAGATCGACGACGGCAACCGACCCGATACACCAGAAAAAACTGAAATAATGAGTTACTGCCACGGTCGAATACATCCACCCCGTGCTCCCCAGAGTCTTTATAAAACTTAAGTTTTCCAGAGCCTCCCACATCGCGGTCTCCTCCTTGGCTACACGATCGACATAAGGTCCGCACGCCCAATGATCGCGGCCCCCTTATACTGCAAAACTCTCCAACTTCCAACGCTCACTTTTCTTCTTTCCGATGCATTCTTCATGGCAGTCCTCATGGGCACCACCAGCGTGATTGGACTCGGTCCGGCGCCTTACACCCTGCAGACGAACTTCTCCCCAGAACTGCCGGCCATCATATCCACCGTTCACTTTTGGGAGCGTTAAATCGGTGCAAAAACTCAGTCGGAAAATTAATGCTGGTGCCCTGCCGCCGGCGCTTTCGGCGCTTCACCGCCGTTCAGAAATTCCTCTTCCTGCTGCTCCTCTTTGCGGTCCTCTTCCGTTTTTGGATTAAGCTTCTGCATCTGCTCCAGTTCCTCGGCGGTGATCTGCGGCAGATGTCGAATGAAGAGCACCAGTTTCCACGTCTCCACATCACCCGTGCCCTGATCGCCCGAACTCGGCGGCAAACCAGGACCGAAAGCAGGCATTCCGCTCAAGCGCACGCCATTTTCGATGGTGTAGTAAAGCTCGCCGTCGGTTTTGTTTTGTGTTTCCGCCATACGCATATCCGGAGGCTTCGGATACAGTCCCTTCCCGAAAAGCGTATCGCCGCTGCCGTTGTTTGCGTGGCAGGTTGCGCAATGATCGGCGAAATGTTCCTCTCCTTCGCGGATATTTTCTGCGGTCGCCGGATATGGATTTTTCATCCTGTAGATCGCGGGTACCGCAAGCCGTTTGGCAATCCCGGCGGCCAGTGCCTCGACCCAGGATGGATTCTCGCGCGCGCTGAATCCGCGCCGCACCATCATCACGGTGTAGCCCGCGCCCGTGGCAAAAATCGCGATCGCCACGAAGAGAATGATCTTCCACGCCCTTTTCATTTGTAGATCTCCTGCGGCGCCACAGCATAGCGCGCCGTGGGCGGCACGGGCACAGCGATTAACGCCGGCATTGATTACTGAATAAGCGTACCGCTGCGCAAGCTGATTTCAACCCGAACGGCAGGTGAGGACGAAACTACGTGGTAACTTTGGTGAAGAAGCCGTAAACTGCCAAAGCCGAGCCTGCCAGGAACACCATCGTCGAAAGGTAGTTAACCGTCGGATTCATCGAAAAAGGCAAGTTCAGGATGTCGGCGTGTAGCGAAATGTAGTGAATGACCAGCCCCAAAATCATGTACAGGATGCCTCGTCTGATTTGGCCGCCTTTGCTCGCGGGCGACGAGGCCGGCGCCGGTCCGAGCCGCACTTTGGGTACCGTCTCGCGGCAATGGGGACACTGCGTTTGATGCGGCGCCACCGGTTTGCCGCAATACACGCACTGCCGAGTGCTGACTGCTTGTTGAACGCTTCCCATGCGGTCTGATGCCTTCCCCAGAGGAATACCCGCTTTTGATTAGCATCCGCCGAATGACAGAACTCGTCAAGCGACGCTCGCCACGACTGCGCGAATCAGCCACCCCTGAACTGACCGACGCCGCCCCAGCGCTCTGCGCCATGGATGGTCTGCCGCTTTAAGCAGGGCAAGCAGGTTGGTGCCTGCCAATCGGCCCATATCGGCACGGAACCTGTAGTCGCAGTTTACAGTCCTTCCCGAAATGAACACCGGGTAATTTCGTAACGCGCATGGACTCGCCTAAGTACTCACCTTATCAACAGCTTACAGCAGATACATTGGCCCCTTCCCTGCTTTTTACTGAGCCGAGGTCAAACGACAATGCTCATCGAATGCATCCTGATCGGTTCTTCCCTCTGCCACACGGTCAACGCCAAGCCCGTAAAGGCCGAGGGCGTCCGGAAGCAGCACGCCATCGTCTCCATGCTGAAAGACCGGCCCGTGATGATGCTGATGGCCGCCGATTTGACCGCAAAAACAATGGACTACCGCCAAACTGAGCGCGACTTCGTTCTGGGCGGATTTCGCGAAACCAATCCAGTTCTTCGCCCCATGCTCGGCCATTCCGCCGCCATGTATGCCTATGGCGCGGCCTATGCTTTCGGCGCAGCTTGGGTCGGCCACAAAATGCATGCCTCTCGCTTTACCGTCGTGCGTAAGCTCTGGTGGCTGCCCCAAACTATCAGCATTGAACAAAACGTGTGGGGTTACGCCTACACGCGGGCGCACTACCGCCGCTAACGACACTATTTTAAAGTAAGTATATAGAGACAAAAAGGTTTACTAAGCTGTACCCAAACTGTACGCAGGGCCAGTTATCTTCGGCTGGATGCTGCCGGTAGCATATCGCCCAGATATCTAGCCGCTGCCAGACGCTCAAATGGAATTTCACGCGCCCGTGTCCGCGCGTCCGGAGCACAGAACCGAATGCTGAGATCCGATAGTACTCAAAGGCCGCGGATGCGTGGAGTGGGCCTCATCGAAATTATGGTCGTGGCAACCGTGATTGTTGTAGTTAGCGCAATCGCCATACCGCAGTTCATGCAAATCATGGAGAACGCAGAACTGCGATCAGCCGCCGCCGAGGTAGGCGACTTCTTCCAGCAAGCCCGCATGGGAGCGGCGAGAACCAATAGCACCTACCCGGTCCGTTTTCGAATGAATGGTGGCTTGCAACAGGTATACATCGATTACAACAACAACAGCGCCCAGGATACGGGCGAGCCCCTGATCGACCTGCCAAACAAAATAACCGGTGCGTCAGGCGCTCCGAACGGTGCCGGCGGCGCGCCAAGTGCGTACGTGCTGGTAGGCGACACCAGTTCAGGCACGCCGTTCGATAATTCCAACGTACTCGCATTTTCCCCACGGGGTCTGCCTTGCGATTTCAGCAGCGGCACGACCTGTTCGACGCCGGCGCCAAGCTACTTCGTTTTCTACTTCACCGACAGCAGAAGCGGCATGTGGTCCGGGGTTCTGGTGACGAAGTCGGGAAGAACTAAAGTGCTGATGTGGAATGGCGGAGCATGGAAATGACCTTTCCAGACAAAAAATCAGCATTGCACCTAGATCGGGGCATGAGCCTGATCGAAGTGATGATCGCCTTGCTTGTCCTCATGGTCGGCGTCGTCGGGAGCATGTCCCTCATTGGCGTTTCCATGGGAAACAACAGCCGCGGCAAACAAGAGAGCAGTTCCGCGGCGCTGGCACAAATGGTGGAGGAGAAGATTTCGAGCGTGAAAGCCAGCAATTCACCCAATCTTACGATCACCGATTGCGCCGGCAACAGCTTCACCATCGCCACGGCTGCCGGCGGGGCCGCCCTCACGAGCTCCGGAGGGGTGGACTATACCCAGGCCGCGGTCGCCAATTATCAGATGTCCTACACCGACTGCGCCGCTGGCGGGATGCAATTCACCTACGATGTTCGCTGGAACATCACTCAGCCCACCTCCTACGTGAAGATGGTCACTGTCTCCTCCCGTCTGCAAACGGCTGGGAACAGCCCCAAGTTCTTCTCTTTACCAGTTACCATCCGGACGCTTGTCGGACAGGGGACGTAAAGCCATGAAGCCTAGCCCAAAACAAACCGTTCGCGGTCAGCTCGGTTTTTCTTTGCTCGAGCTGACACTTGCTCTTCTGCTCCTGACCATCACCATGGGCGTCGTTTTTGAGCAACTGGGCGCCTTGCAGTTTCGCAGCAACAACGAAGAAGCAAAGCTTGATGATTTCCAGCAGGTTCGCGATTTCGTCGATCAATTTTTCCGCGATATCAACCAGATCGGCGACCCGAACTCGCGCATTTTCGACCTGGCCGGCGGCACTTGGTCGCCGGCGCTGCAATCTCCGGTTATCAATGACAGCCGTTTTGCCATCGGACTGGTGAAAATAGATGCAAACATGATTCAGTTTGAGGGCTCGGTAAACGGAATCAACTCGGTGCAAAGCATCATTTACCAGATCAATGGATCCGGTAGCTGCACCCAGTGTTTGCAGCGAAGCCAGGTGGCCAAGGTGAATGGGAGCCCCTTGACCGGCCAGACTCCAAACTGGGGCACGGAAGTAAACGACGTGGTCAGCAGCCCCATATTCAGATACTTCGACACCACCGGCACCGAAATCACCGGCCTGCCCGTCGATATCAGCACAACTGCGGGCGCTAACACCATCGCCACTATCAAAACCATCCAGATAAATCTGCGCGTGAATGATCCCTCCGTAACCGATCTACAGACGGGCAATCCCGTACAGGGCGTCTTTCAGGGTGAGGTATCGCTGAATAACTGCTCGATGGCATCCAGCGGGCAGGCCATGAGCTGCAATTAGGAGAAGATGATGAGCATGCTGGACCGAAAACAAACGCGCCCGCACAGTGAACGCGGAGTCGCGTTGCTGATGGCTCTGGTTGCGTTGCTGCTTGTGTCGGCGATCGCCGCCGGAATGATCATCCTAAGCACTACGGAAACCAGCATCAGCGCCAACTTCAAAGACGAGCAGCTGGCGTTTTTCTCCGTTAAGGCGGGAATCGAAGAGGCGCGGGACCGCATGCGCAGCGGTACCAGTTACACCCTGCGAAACGCCTCGCTGCCCTCCACGCTGCCGGGGACCAACGGCAGTATTCTTTACATTCTGAATCCTGCCAGCGGCGAGACCGTCGCACCCTGGAACGGAAGTAGCGCGACAACGTATCCCGACGACGAAATCTGCAAAGAGACCACAACCATCAGTTGCAGCAACGGTCTCCCCAACCTGTCGAGTTGCTCCACATGGTGCGTTTCGACGACCGCCAACAGCACCTATGCCGCTTCCCCGGTCCTGCCTTGGAAGTGGGTGCGCTTGATGCTCAAACAGAACAACGCTCTTACCGCTTACTCCACAAACGGCAGCAGCAGTTCCGCCTTGCAGGTCTGTTGGAACGGAACCAACGAAGAAACGACCAGTTGTTCGGCGCCGAATCTGCCTGTCTACACGCTGACGGCTCTAGCTGTGACACCTGGCGGCTCCCGCCGCATGCTCCAGGCCGAAATTGCGGAAGACCGATTGAACTATACAGCCACGGCTGCCCTGACCATGGATGGAACAAACGACGTATTCTCCGCGCCGAACAGCAACCCCTTCAATGTGAACGGCAACGATGCCGCGGGCTGCGGCGCGACAACTACCGGGCCCGCTGTCCCAGGCATCGGCGTCACCGATAACGCCGACGTTACCACCGTAATATCCGACATCCCTAATAACAGGAAAAACAACTATAGCGGCAGCGGCGGAGGACATCCGGATGTGGAGAATATCGCTTCATCTCTACCGCCTAACCTGCAATCGGTCACGGCCCTGCAAAACCTCGTATCCACAATTAAAGCCAGTGTTACGCAGCCCGTTATTACAGGGCCGGCTTCGAATCTCGCGAACCCCGGAACGCAAGCAGCGCCGCAGATTATTTACGTAAATGGCGATCTGACGCTGAGCGGCAATGTCACCGGCTACGGAATTCTGGTGGTCACGGGAACGTTCACCGCCAGCGGTAACGTCGGCTGGAACGGACTTGTCCTTGTGGTTGGACAAGGCAACTTCGTCGGAAACGGAGGCGGAAATAACCAGTACAACGGCTCTATTCTCGTAGCCAAGACGCTCGATGCCATGGGGAATCCCCTGGCCACCCTGGGCACGCCGACGGTTTCCTTCAATGGCGGCGGCGGCAACGGTTTTCAATACAGCAGCGGTTGCATCGCCCAAGCCACAACCCTCAGCACCTTTCACATTATGGCCTTTCGTGAACTATTGAATTGAGGCGAGACTCCAAAGTGAAAAAACAGCGTGGGTTTTCACTCATTGAACTGTTGATCGTCGTGGCCATCCTCCTGGTGATTGCCGCCATTGCCATCCCCAGCTTCTTACGTTCAAAGATTGCCGCAAATGAGGCCTCTGCCGTGGGGTCGCTGCGTTCCCTGAATACGGCCTGCGTTTCGTACAACACCAGCTACGGTCAGTTCCCCGTGGCTCTCACCAACCTGGGCCCAATACCGTCCGGAGGGACGCCAACTTCCACATCGGCCGATTTGATCGATTCCGTGCTTTCCGCCGGCGCCAAAAGCGGCTACATCTTTGTCTACGCTCCAGGACCCAGCAATCAGTCTTACTCGATAACTGCGACACCAATCTCGGTCGGCCAAAGCGGCCAGCGCATGTTCTTCACTGATCAATCGGACGTAATCAGGGCGGATACCTCGGGGGCAGGTGCAAGCGCTGCCAGCACGCCCATCGGTTAACTTTCCGCCACCGCATTTAGCTTCTCTTCGGCCCACAGCCGCTGTTAACTCCACTGATCGCAAGGGCGCTTTGCCGAATCACGCGCATACCCTCCACACGATCAACATCGTGGAAAACCTTGTGCAAACCATGTGCGCGCAATGCCGCGGGTGTGCAAACCTGACCGGCCCAAATGCGCTATCAAGCGCTTTTCCAACGGCTCAGCGTACTCCTCGTGTACACCTGGCCTCATAATAGACGGTGGGTAGATTCGTAACACATCTGAATCGCGCAAGTCTTTATGGCTCAATGGCCTGAACGCCACTGGATGGCCCTTCTCATGCTTTTACTCCTGCGAGGGTGAAACGGCCATGACACTAATTGCGGAACTACAGGACGAACGAGCCAACCCGCCATCCGCGACCGGCGACGACAATTTCGATGGTTCGGTGCTGGGGGCCACGGTATTCGTTTATGGCTATGGACCGATGAAGAATCCGTTCTACGAAGAGGCGCGGGCGATCAACACGACACCCCAAGGCGCTCTTCTTATTTTCGGCTCATCAATGAGCTGCGGGCAAAAACTTCTTCTTATGAATGGCACTGGCTCTAATCCGGTAGAAGCGGAGGTTGTTCGCGCCCGCACACTGGATGCTCAGATGTTCGAAGCCGAGGTGGTGTTTACAGTTCCACAGCCGACTTTCTGGACACCATTTCGCAACACTGGAAAGACAAAGTTCAGTCGGGAAAAGCGGATTTCACCCCGGGTCGATCTGCCGCGCGGCATGACCATTTCGTGGGATTCTCCGTATCGCCGCGACATCTCGCGAGTCTCATCACTCAGCGCGGGCGGTATGTTCATCGATGCAGATGACCCCGCGCCGGTCGGGCAGATGCTTCAGGTTCAATTCGATCTTCCCAGCGGCCCGGTTCTCGGCAAAGCTGTGGTCCGGCGCTCGATCAGGGGCAAGGGAATGGGAATCGAATTCATCGAATTGCCTGAAGACCAGCGAGCCGCCCTGAACGACTTGATGCAGAAACTGCTTGGGCAGCGTCGCAATCGGAAGTAAAGGCTTGCTGAATCAGCCGTAAGTCCGATTCGATAGACAACGGAACGCGGTGCCTGCATCAATGCAGCAGGTAGAACCTCTCTTTCGAATCAGCCTCGTTCAAACGCCCGCTCCTTGACACCATCCCGAAAATCGACGTACAAGTTCCCTGTCGGCGGCTCCAGGAAAAAGGCCGCAATCTCATACTGGCCCGCACGCCGTGCATGAACGTGCCTCGCAGCCGAACCCGAAAGAGTCATCTCACATCATGACTGGTCGCATCACCAGACAATTAGCCGCATTCAAAGCATTGTTGGCGGCGTGCTTTTTGATCGGATTGGTTTTAATGACCCGAGAAATCGTAAACGCCGACGATCATCAGAACGAAAGCAGAGATCCTGTCGCCTGGGCATACGGTTTCGCCACGCCGGGGCCCGATCCTGCCGCGCCGCCCTGCTCTCCGGCCACGAAACCTCACGATTGTTCGTGGCCCGGTCGTCCCTGGCCGGACGATGGAATCCTGCTCCATCTTCCCGCCAGCGGCCAGGCATTCACGATCGCGCAAATCCAATCCTTTTTCGCTCCTGCGGATTGGTTCCCGAACGAGCATCCGCCGGCGCCGGATATCGTGAAGTACGGAAGCGAGAGAGATCACCTGCGCGCTTGTGCGCATTGCCACTACTTCAATGGACAGGGAAAAGCGGAAAACGGCCACCTCGCAGGCTTGACTGCGAACTACATCCTGCAGCAGTTAGCGCTTTTCAAGAATGGCGGCCGCAACAGCGCGGACCCGAGAAAAGCGAACGTCAACGAAATGATTCAGGTCGCCCGATTCCTGAGTGATGACGAAGCACATTCAGCCGCTGAATACTATTCGCAGCTGAAATGGCGGCCGGGATGGACCAAAGCAGTCGAAACCGAGACAGTCCCGAAGACGCGGCAATCTCCGGCCGGCCTTTTTCTGCCGCTTGACGGAAACCAAACCGAGCCGCTCGGCAACCGGATTATTGAGGTGCCGCAGAACCCGGACCGGACGGAGCGGCTCCGCGATCCGCATTCGGGTTTTGTCGCCTATGTGCCGGTCGGCAGCCTTGAGAAAGGCAAAGCGCTGGTCACAACGGGCGCAGGCAAGACCGTCGCCTGCGGAACTTGCCACGGAATGGACCTGCAAGGCAAAGGTGACGTTCCTCCGATTGCTGACCGGACAGCAAGCTACAACATGAGGCAGCTTTACAACTACCAGCAGGGTACAAGAGAAACGAAGTTGATGAAGCCCATCGTGGAAAAGCTCAGCGTCGACGACATGATCGATATCGTCGCGTATCTCGCCTCGCTATGATCAGGAAGTTGTCGCTGCTAGCGCTTGCCTGAACCGCTTGTATCTCCGGTTTCGGTTTTCGTAGCAGGCGCGCTCCCGTTCGAGTAATTCGCCGCCAGATAATCGGAAATGATTTTTGCATCGCTCGGGGTGATCACTGCACCGTAGACCGTGATCATCTTCTGCACTTCCGCGTCCCACTGTTTGGCCGTCAGATGCGGCTGAATGACGATGTAGTCAGTGGAATGGCAAAAGCCGCAATCCCTGCGCGCGGTCTCCTCGCCCGTGCCAGACTTGAGTTGTGCCATAGCATTGTCTGGTGGCAGGCGAATCGATGTTTGCTGAGCGATTGCTATGATCGCGACACTGAAGATCACCACCGTAAAAAGCACTTTTGTTTGTTGTTTGCTCATCGGCATTTGCTTAAGCGACCGTGACTTCGACATGCTCGATCACATTTCGCATGTAGCCCGCCGGATTCCAGCGCGGGTCGGTCCGCTGAGTTTCTCCCATCCGATTCGTCGCCCTTGACATTAACGTGTAGCTGCCTTTCTGCGGGGTTTTCCAGTCGAAGGACCATTCGCGGAAGGAATAATTCCCGAGGTCTTTGCCAAGCTTGGCGGAATGCCACGTTGCGCCTTTATCAACGGACACTTCGACTTGGCGTATTCCCGAACCGCCGTCAAAGGTGATTCCTTTGATCGCGGCCGTTTGGCCTGAAGGGAGGCGCTCGCCGGCCCCCGGCGAGATGATTAATGAACGAACGTCCATGCGATTGATCGGTACCATGTGAGGGGCAGCCGTGCCTGGCTCGACGCATGCGCAGGAATTATCCGGAATCAGATATGCCTTCGTCATCCAGAAACCGTCAAAAGGCTTATCGAGCACGGTGATTTCGGAGAGATTTTTTACCCAATAGGTCGCATACCAGCCGGGCACGATGAGGCGCGCCGGAAAGCCATTCAGCAGCGGCAACGGCTGGCCATTCATCTGATATGCGATCAACACGTTGGGATCTTGCATGATGCGCGAAACTGTCAGGCTCTTGACGAAATCAGGCGTGGTGCGCATGACCGGCTGATCCAAGCCGTTGAACGTCACCTCGACCGCGCCTTGTTTGACTCCTGCCGCCGAGAGCAGGTCACGAAGCCGCACCCCAGTCCATTCGGCATTGCCCATGGCGCCATTGGCCCACTGGCCGCCGAAAACCCTCGGGGAGAAATACCCGCGTCCATTGCCGGAGCATTGGTTCACGGCCACCACGGTCGTGCGTGGGAATTTGCTCTGAAGGTCCTCCATTGATAGTTCGAGCGGTCTGTCGAGCTGGCCGGTGACCTTCAGCCGCCATGTGGAGAGATCAACCGAGGTAGGAGGCGGAATGTGGTAGCGAACATAGAATGCCTCGTTCGGCGTGATAGCTGTCTCGAAGTATTTGATAGGCGTCTCAAGCTGCGGCGGCCGTGAGGTGAGCAGGATCAGATCGGTTTTGCCCGGATAACGGACCAGGGGGCGACCGGAGAGCAACGGATCTTCGACGCCTTCAGCGAACGCGAGTGCGTGTCCGGGCAACAGTCGGTTGCCCCATAACGTCGCCCCAAGGGCTACCGCCCCTGTCGCTGCGGCGTGTAGAAACTGCCGGCGATCAAGAACTCCGGATTTAAATCGCATGCCCATATTCAAAATGGGGTTGAACCGCGGCACTCATAGCGGTACCCCCCACCCCCTTTTATTTGCAAGTGCACATTCCACAAGACTTAGTCGGTCAGTTCCGTAAGTTACCAGTATTCGGCAGATGGTGAAATATCGGCCCGTTGAACTCCGAAAAACCGGCTGCTCCTGAGATGAGGGCAGGAAAACGGTTTCTCGTCGATTCGAAAAATGGCGCGCTGGTAGATCGCCAACTCAAATTGAGGCCAATTTTCGGCGAGAACCGGCCGAAACTGGTTTTCAGAGTGCGCCTGGCGCAATCACCGGCACGGTGCGACGTTGATTTTGCAGACTGTCCTTCGGCGCGAGCACGCAGGCACTGATTCGCTGCATGGCGCACGCTCTTCAGACCACGCGTCTATTCTACCGTGAACGTCAACCGTCAGATTGGATGCGCGCACAACTGAAAAGAGTAAAAGGGCGGAAGAAAACCAGCCCCTTTTCTTGCAGTTCGAGTTACCAGAGCAGTTTCAAACCAAGCTGAATGGAACGGTTAGCCCCGCTGCCGAGCACCGGATCTGGAGCGGCCTGGTCGGGCGTGTTGCAGCCGCAACCGAACTGCCCTCCGAGCACAGAGGGATCGTTAAACCCAGCACCGGCGGGGCCTCCCGGATTGGTGAATGTTGGGTGATTAAGAATGTTGAAGAATTCCGCGCGGAATTGGGCGCCGAAGCGCTCGCCGAATTTCCAATTCTTCGTGACCGAGAAGTCCCAGTTCTTATAGCCGGAGTCCCGGAAAATATTCCGGCCAGCCGTGCCGAGCGTCCCCGCTGCAGGCGCGACAAGAACTGAGCCACCTTTCGCATAGCAGCCGAAGGATAGATCTGTATTGGGGTGCCCAGTGCATATGGCCGGAACGCTGCCAGACGGATAGTACGGAATGGGATTTGGTCCCGAGGTGAAGTCCTTCGGATTACCGAAGAAATCCCAGGGCTGGCCAAAACTATTCAGTTCACTCACTTGGCCGTTTCCCGCGAAGTCATCGGCAGTATCCTGAGCGCTCCAGGGAAGACCGGTTTCCAGCATGACCTTCGAGTTGAGCGCCCAGCCATCGAGCAGTTGCCCAAAAGACTTGCGACTCGGGAGCGCGTAGGTCAGACCGAGCGTGAATCGATGCCGCAGGTCGAAATCGCTGTTTCCATACTGCAGGCGAGGATTGTAGCTATCCGGCGGAAGCGGATTCGCATTCCAGTTGCTCGAGGCGCTGTCAAGGCTATGGGAATAGGTGTAACCGACATTGTAGGAAAGGCCGTGCATAGAACGCTGAGTCAAAGTTACTTGCAGACCGTTGTAATTCGAACTGTCGATGTTCCCGAGTTGGTCGATCTGGGCCAGGTACGGGAACTTGGAGTTGTATGGCCGTGCCGATTGCTCGCACGCTGTATCTCCCGACACGCACGCTCCGATGGGTGGCTGGTTAATATTTTGAAATCCGAGAAGCCTTGTGCCATGAGTGCCCACATAAGCAACTTCCAGGGACAAGTTGTTTGCAAGCGACCGCTGAACGTTGAGCGTCCAAGTATCGATATAAGGCGTTTCGAAGTTGGCGTTGATCGCCTCGGTATTGCAAGGACCGGGATCAGCGCCGATGCCATCACCGCACTGAACGGCAAGCGAGCTTACGGGAAAAACAGTGGTGGTCCCGCCCGCAAGCGATGAGCCATTGAAATTCATCTGCTTGCCATTGACGCTGAGCGTTTCGACTTTGATAGTGCCGGGGCCCGGGGTGGCAACGCCATTCACGTACAAAGTGGCGCCAGTGGGGACCTGATTCAATCCGAGTACATTGGCAACGTTATCGAAGACGTTGAACGGAAGCTGCTCATACATGATGCTGCCGCCGGCACGCACCACCGTCTTGCCATTGCCATTGACGTCCCAGGCCAAGCCGACTCGCGGAGAGAAATTATCGTGGTCACCGTGGTATGCAGACTTCTCTCCGGCGCCGACCTGGACCAGTCCGGTCGGCGCGTTCGGATCAAAATTGCCGAGGAGATTGTTGCGATCCTTGAGCACGGTGATGACTTCATAGCGAAGACCCAGGTTCAGGATCAGCCGAGGCTTGATGCGCCAGTCGTCCTGAATAAAAGCGGCATATTGTTGATTCGAGTAATGGCGCAGCGTCTCACCAACGAGAAGCGCGGATAAACCTCCCTTGTCTCTGGGGAGCCCAGCGAGAAAATTCACCAGGTCAGTATTATCGGCACCGGGAAGGCTGGTCACGGCGGCTTTGTTCGAACCGAACCGGATCGTGCCCTTGGCGCTTGCGGTTACAAACGGATTAGCGGTGTTATTTATGATTTCACCGCCGAACTTGAAAGCGTGATTGCCGCGGAGCAAGGAGACGTGGTCCAGAATCTGCAGGCTGCCGTCAGGCCCTCGCAATTTCGGCCAGTTTCCTCCCAGGCGCATGGTGTAACTCTGAAAACGTATGAACGGAAACCCGAAATAATTCGGGTCGGTGACGCCAGTATTAATACCGTAGCTCATCGGGTTTATATCGTGATCGACGGAAAGGTACTGCTGGTTGTAGTGGTCATATCCAACACGCAGCTCATTCACCCAGTTGGAATTTGGCGTCCAAGTCCAGGCGCCATAGCCCATTTGGATGTATCCAAACAAATTGGACATCCACGGCGAGCTACTTGATGCGGGAAGGCCAACCTGGTAGGCGCCGTCATTCCAAATGCCACCGCCGCGGCCATTGAAATACATGCCGCTGAGGGTGTTTTTGTCATTCAAGTGGTAATCGACTTTGGCTACGCCATTATTCTGGGAGTTGTTGCTAATGAGGCCGAGAATCATCGTCGTCGGGCTTGCGGGGCTATTGCCCAAGTTCGTAGGAAAGAGAGATTCGGAAGCGCCGGGCGTGAAGTTCGTGGGTGCAACGGCACATGTTGCCGGATTCAAACCGGCGATCTGCGCGCTGAGAGCGCTGATTTTTGCGGGGCCTAAAGCTTTGCAAGCATCCACCAGACTCTTGCTCGGATTGGGTGCGGCCAAGCCGCATCCAGCGGTACCCCCGCCGCAGGTAACCGGTGCCGTCAACGACAGAGTGCTCCCGACGGTATATCTCTGCCCTTCATAACTTACGAAGTAGAAGAGTTTGTCTTTCTTAACCGGTCCGCCGAGGCTGGCGCCAAATTGTTCAAGCGTGACCGGGGCCTTGGGGCAGGGCGCGGTGCATTGGGGTACTTGCGGCTGATTGAAATAATTTCGGGCGTCCATTGCCGTATCGCGACCGAAGGCGAATGCCGTGCCATGAATCGAGTTGGTTCCTGACTTGAGACCCGCGTTCACAATAGCGCCCGGCTTCCACCCAAACTCGGCCTTGGGATTTTCCTCGGTGTTGAACTCCTGAATGGCATCAATCGGCAGCGAAGTGGAGGCGTCGCCGGCGGCGATCGGCGCATTCAGGACGCTCTGGCCCGTGTAGGCCTCATCGCCTTTCAAGCCGTCGAGCATATAACCAACATCCTCGGCACGCGTACCATTTGCGGACTGCACGTAGGCGCCGCCGCCCGGGAAAAGGAGAACACCGGGCCGAAGGCTGAGCAGATTCTGGTAGTTCCGGCCATTCAGGGGCAATTCGTTTATGGTCTGATTGCTGAGCGTGCCACCGAGCGTGGCATTCGTGGTTTCTACCATGGGCAGCGCCTCGGTGACGGTGATCTTTTCACTCTGCTCGCCGGGCTGCAAAGTCAAGTCGATGCGAATGTCCTTACCAACTTCGAGCTGGATGCCTGAGCGCTCCGCAGTTTTGAAACCTTTGGATTCCGCGCGCACGGTGTAAGCGCCAGGAGTGAGATTCGGGGCGTTATACTCGCCGCCATCATCCGTGGTCAAAGTGCGCGAAATGCCCCGCTGCAGGTCGAGAACGGTTACCGTGGCGCCGGCGATAACACCACCGGTTTGATCAGTCACGCTACCAAGGATGCGTCCCAAGTTCGCCTGGGCAGAGGCTGAAACAGACGCTACCAATAGAAATAACGCTGCGAGCAACAATCGCGCCGAAGCCCTCGAGGAGACGCGACGCACACGAAGAGCCAGTTTGCGGTTCACGGGACCCATGGACCACCCCTTCGAGGAAAGAGTTCGGCAAAAGCCATTCTTCGAAAAACCCGACCTTGGACTAGTCGGAAGGCAATTGCCAATGGGTCCGCTTGTATTCCTGCCGCCAAATGATGTCAAGCGGTTTTTGGCGGCGACCTTTTACCGCCGAGGATTGATTCGCGACGAATGGACGAGGCGCCCGTTTGTGCGGTTTCGCCCAACGTCCCTTGCAGAGCAGCGCAGGTTTGAGGCATTCTTGTGCGCTTTGGATAAGACGTTTCATTTGTACTGCTGCGGGGGCGCATGGCGACGCAATTTATCGTGCACGATAAAGCCGATAACGTCGGTGTGGTGGTGGTGGAGGACGTGAAGGCAGGGCAAGACTTGACCGGCTGGGTCATGGAGACGGATGAGACCATTTCGCTGAAGGCGCTCGATCCCGTGCCGCTCGGCCACAAAATCGCCCTAAAAGAAATCAAGAATGGCGAAACGATTTTGAAGTATGGCCACGATGTGGGACGCGCCGTGACCGATATCGGCAAGGGCCGGCACGTGCACGTCGTCAATATGAAAACGAAGAGGTGGTGAACATGGCCCGATACGATTTTTACGGTTATCGCCGCGAGAATGGCCGCGTAGGCATCCGCAATCACGTCGTCATTTTGCCGCTCGACGATCTTTCGAACGCCGCCTGCGAAGCTGTGGCCAACAATATCAAAGGCACGATGGCACTGCCGCATCCCTACGGCCGGCTGCAGTTTGGCGAAGACCTCGAGCTGCATTTCCGCACGCTGATCGGAACCGGCGCAAATCCAAACGTCGCGGCGTGTGTGGTGATCGGAATCGAACCGGGATGGACGAACCGGATAGTCGAGGGCATCGCGAAAACCGGCAAGCCGGTGGCGGGTTTTGCGATCGAAGAAAACGGCGATATCAGCACGATCGCGGCAGCTTCGCGGAAGGCGCGGGAGTTCATGCAGCAGGCTTCAGAAAAACAACGCGAACTCTGCACGATGAAGGAGCTTTTCGTTTCGACGAAATGCGGCGAAAGCGATACGACTTCGGGACTGGCCTCTTGCCCGACAGTGGGAAATCTCATCGATAAACTCGACCCGCTGGGTGCGACGACCTGCTTTGGCGAGACTTCCGAACTGACCGGCGCGGAAATGGTGTGCGCCAGCCGCGCCGCAACCAAAGAAGTGGCGGATGAGTTCATGCGCGCGTTCAACGCCTACCAGGAAGTAATCGAACGGCATAAGACGAGCGATCTTTCCGAATCCCAGCCGACCAAAGGCAATATCGCCGGAGGGCTCACCACGATCGAAGAGAAGGCATTTGGAAATCTGCAAAAGATTGGGCGCAAGACAAAATTCATTGACGTGCTCAAACCGGCCGAGGCGCCGGCCAAGGGCGCGGGGCTCTACTTTATGGATACGTCGTCGGCAGCGGCCGAGTGCGTCACCTTACAGGCGGCGGCCGGGTTTGTCGTGCATCTCTTCCCTACCGGCCAGGGCAACGTGATCGGCAATCCGATCGAGCCGGTGATCAAGCTCACGGCCAATCCCAAGACGGCGCGCACCATGGCGGAACACATCGACCTGGATGTCTCCGGGATTTTGCGGCGCGAAATGACGCTCGATCAGGCGGGCGACCGGCTGATCGATATCATGATCCGCACCTGCAACGGGCGGCTGACGTGCGCGGAAGTTTTGGGGCACCGCGAGTTTGTGCTGACCAAGCTGTATCAGTCGGCGTGAAGCCACATAGCCCTGGCTGCTACGCCTTGGAAGCTTTTCGCCGTTCCGGCGCCGAGATCCCTCATCCTCGCAAAACCGCGCGATTTCCGCGCGATGCGAGCCGTGAAGCGCGGCAATTGAGCCGCTCGTCTTCGGAATGACAGCGGAAAGTAGGCGTCCTGATAATATGCAAGTCAATAGGCTTGCTTGATCCCGGGCTTCAGCGAGTCATTTCATCAGCAGAAATCGTTGCACTCGCTCCCCGGCTTGAACTTCACCGGTGTAGATATTCCCTTTGGAATCGACTGAAAGCATGTGCAACCCGTGGAACTGGCCGCCGCTATTGCCAGGACTGCCGACGCGGCCAAGGACTTTGCCGTCTTCGCGATTGAGGATCCATACAGTGTTGTTGGAAATATCAGGGACGATCAGGTACCGCTGCTGCTGGTCGGCCGAGAATTCCACGCCTCCGGCCGAGCCTCGATTCAGCGTCCAGCGCGCCAGCGGAAATTCCTTGATGAATTTGCCCTGCTTCGTCAGCACCTGGATGCGGTCGCCGCGACGGTCGGCGACATAGACGAAGCCATCGTTCGAAAGACCGATGGTGACGTGGCCAAGGAAATCGCGGGCGAGCGGCCCCTTGGGATCGTATTCGGTCTTGGTGTTGGTGCTGATTTCGCCCAAAGGCTTGCCATAGGCGCCAAAGCCGCGCTTTAGGGCCAGGGTATCCATGTCGTAGATCAGGATGCGGCCGTTGAGATAATTGTCGACGATGTAGACTTCATGCGCGGCCTCATCGGCGCGGACTTCCTCGAGTTCGCCGACGATGAACTGCGTATCCGGCGGGTACTTCCCGGGTGGAACTTTGGCTTCGGGTGCGCGTTTGGCTTCAGCGAGCAACTTGCCGTCGTGCGAATACTTCCGCAGCGTGTCGGAGCCGATCCAGACATTGCCCTGCCGATCGACCATCATGCCATGGCCCTGCGGGGCATCCCAGGAATTGATGACGTTGCCGTCGAGATCGAATTCGATGATCGCGGGCGGAGCGATGCAGCATTCTGCCGTGGGCGGATTGAGCATCGCGTAGTTCTGAGTGTTGTCGATGTCCTTGGGGCGATTCAGCACCCAAATGTGGTCCTCCTTATCCACGTAGAGCCCAGTGACGCCCATCATCCACCACTTGTTGGGCAGGGGAAGCTTGGGCCAGTTCGGATCGAATTTGTAATGGGGGCCGTCCTGAGCCTGTTTGTGCGGCTCATCCTGGGCCATGGCGCGCGTCGGCGCAGATGCGAGCGCGCAGCAAAAGGCGATGGATGCCGCCAGGGCATTCGCGCACAGCTTCGAAATTGTTGGCATTGGTTTCATGGAGCTATTCCTGAGGCGCGGCGGCATTCTTTGAAGTTTGCGCACCCATCGGCACCGCGGTCATGATGGGCGATGCTTGAATGGTGGTGTGGTAGCTCTCTTCCATCATCCAGAAGCCGTTGTGGTTGGCGAAAACACGGCTGGCCCAATAGGCTTTGCCACCGTAGGTCGGTTGCAACATGACGGCGACGACCGCATCACCAAAATCCCAGGTGCGCGCCCAGAGCACCGGAGCAACCGCAACCGAAGGCCGATTGCGGTTCGCCGGATCGGCGTTAGCTCTTTGCGTTCTTGCTATGCGTTCGGCCTTGGGCGGCTGCACGCCGGCTTCGGAGTGCACGGCGCGGAGATTTTCGCCCAGATGCGCGTCGTGGTTGCCGGTACCTGCTTCCTGATCGAGCCACCCCTCGATGGCCGCCTTTTCGCTCGAGGATTCCGGCTTATAAGGCATCTGCTGACAGGGATTGATGCAGGGCACTTCAAAATTCGGGCGGACCTCGTGAACCGCGGCGGCTGGATTCACATCGATTTCGTTGGTGTGCAACAGGCGCCAGCCTTGCGGGCGCTGCACCCAGAAATGCGCGACGTATTTATTGCCCTCGTTTTCCTGAATCCACACAACTTTGCCGTACTTATGTTCGGTGATCTTGACGTCAGACCCGCTGCCCACCAGCGGCTTTAGTCCGGCACGGAAGGCGTCTTCTTTGGCCCACATGATGCCTTGGGAATCGATCCAGCTAAAATCGGCATCGAGGAATTTCTCGGCGGCAGCGCGGTTGCCCTTTTCGAGCGCCTGCACCACCGCGCGGTCGGCCTGCACCACAGGATCGTCAGCGCCGGCCGCAGGTTTGGGGGTAAGCAGCGCCAATGTGGCAAGGCCACAGATGCTTCCAACGATGAGCGCATTCCTAACGTGATTTTTCATGTCGGCTCCTTTGGCTCATTTATGGCCGGCGTAGAGCATCTCTTCACAGATGAATTCGCCGATGTCCCATTGCGGCCTGAGCTGAAAGATCAACTGAGCGGACCACGGTTTGGTATAGGCCTTGGGGTCCTCGATGGTGAGGTCGTCGGTCAGTGTGTTGTGATCGACGCGCCGGAATCGCTCCACCAAGTGCAATTGGTCGCTATGCGGGTGGCCGACGCGGTCGAGCCAGGTCTTGTCATTAAATCCGATGGTGTCGACCACGAGCGTATCTCCCTCGTAGTGGCCGATGGCATGGCCCATCCAGGAAGGATCGAGATCGTCGGGGTGTTTGCGTCCATCGGTAAAGACCTCGCGCACAAAGTGATCGTATTCGAAATACATGATCACGCGGCCTTGACCCTGGATAATTTCAAAGGGATGAGGCCGAAAATATATGTACGGAACTCCGGGCGGCAGACAGTTGTAGTCGGGAGAATTCGATTCTTCCACCGCCACGGCCTTGGGCCCAAAGGTTGGCTTGGCTTCGTGGTATTTGGCTTCGGCCCACGGCGTCATGGGCGGCTCTTCTTTTGTGAATGCAAATCCGGAATAGGCGCGCGCGCCGGCCGGCGCATTTTCGCGCCACACTCCCGACAGGTCCGGCACATGATCGGCAACCGCCGGAGCCTTGGCGCCCGCCGATGGAGCGGGCGACTGTGCCGACGCAATCGGGCGATAAACGAAAAATATGGCGGCCACCGCCAGAGCCGCGCTGCACGCGTGTCGCATCACTACTCCCGGGGGAACGTTTCGAGTTCGCGCCCGTCGCTCAGGGTGACGGATTTCAGCCGCAGCATCTTCGCGCCGGTTTTAGCCTGGTAGCCGGTCATGGTGATCTGATCGCCGGGTTTGATGACTTTGCTGTTCCAGCCGGCCCGGTGCAAAGCGAGCGCGTTCGAAGCCTCGCCATTCCATTTTTCGACGTTGCCCTGCTCGTCTTTTGTTTCGACGTAAATCTGCACGTGCGGATTGATGTATTGAAAATCCGTGACCGTGCCCTTTACGGTGACCAGTTTGGAGGTGTCGTCGCCGGCGGTTCCGTGATGCGCAAAGGCCGGAACGACAAGCAGCAACAAAGCGAAAAGCGAAACGAGCAAACTTGCGGCTTTTTGCTTCATGGCGGCCTCCCGTGCCGGCGAACCCAACGTGGCTGGGCCGGATTGCGGCGATATTACCCCGCAAGCGTAGCCCGAGTCGAGCCGCAAGAATCACGTCGAGGCGATGCGAATTTAGTTACCCGTCTCCGCGCGACCGTCCAATATCGAGTTTCGTGGGAACTGAAAGTGCCGGTGGGTTAGCATCAGCCTCTTAGGCCGGCGCTCCATCTTGAGTTCAGCAGGTGCGCTGACCAAAGACACCATTAGCCAACTTCCGGTGTCGATCACCTCTAAAATGTGCATCTTTAGTTCAATTGATTTCTGGGTGAAGGCTAGACCAAGGGCCGTAGCTTCTTCGTCGGAAATAAATGTTTTTCCCTCAATGAGGTTCTGTCTCGCAGTTTTTGCCCATTCGGGTACGCCTGGAAGCGTTTCCTTCGGCAGTTTCTGAATTGCTTCAATAAGTTTGTCCTTGTCGAATTCGCCCTCACCACCTCCTTGTTTGTCGCCCTCTGAGTGGTTGCTGATATAACGTCTATTCAGATGGCTCGGAATACTCACATGCTGCGCTAGAGGCGACTCACTACCGGTCTTCTCCGAGCGTGACCGGCAAATCCATCTTTTGGTTGCCGCGATAAATCGCCAGGCGAATGACGTCTCCGGGCCGCTTTTCGTTCAGGATGACATTCAGATCGAGAATGCTTTGCGTATCGCGGCCGTCGACGGCCACGATGACGTCGCCTCCGATGACCAGCCGCCGCAAGCCCGCGAGCGCCACCTGGTCTCCGCCGCGAATGCCGGCCCGTGCCGCGGGGCTGCCGGGCGCGACGCGCTGAACCAGCAATCCTTGCTGAACGGGAAGCCGCAGCGCCTGTGACAACTCCGGCCACAAAGCAATTTCGCTGATACCGAGATAGGCGTGACGGACGCGGCCTTCGGTGATCAAATCCTGCGCGATGCGCTTGGCCATATTGATGGGTATGGCAAAACCGATGCCGGCGGTCGTCCCCGAAGGAGTATAGATGGCGGTGTTGATGCCGATCACCTCCCCGCGGGAGTTGAGGAGCGGGCCGCCGGAATTGCCGCGATTGATGGCCGCGTCGGTCTGAATCGCCTGATCGATGGCCGATGTGTCGCTGGTCTGAACGGTGCGGCCGAGCGCGCTGATTACGCCTTTCGTGAGCGTGCCGGAAAACCCGAAAGGATTTCCGATGGCCAGAACACCCTGCCCTACCTGCAGTCCTGACGAATCGCCAAGCGGGAGGGCGACGAGCGGTTTGTCTTTCGGCTGGATTTTCAGCAATGCGATATCGTTGCGCGGATCGGTGCCAATGAGCCGCGCCACGTAATGCGAGCGATCGCCAAGCGTGACCTGGATGTTTTCGGCGCCTTCGATGACGTGATTGTTGGTCATGACGTAGCCGCGAGGGTCAATTACGAACCCCGAACCCGCGCCCTCGACCGGCACGGCATCCTCGAAGAAATCGTATTCCACGGCTTGCGTGATGATATTCGCCACTCCGGGTGCGACCTGCTTGTAAATTCCGATCGTGCGAGTTTCTTCTTCGGTCAGGTTGAGCCCGGGCGGCAGGGACCGTGGCTCGCTCAGCGCCTCGACTTTTACCGGAGCATGAGCGCCCCAACGCGCACCGGCCCAGTACGCCGTGAGCGTCAAGAAAGCAATGATCGCCGCCCAGCGGATTCGGTTTGCTAGGGTAGCGTACCCTCGTCTATCCATTCTTGTCTTTTCTTTCCAAACCAGAATCGGGTCTTTCCAAACGAGAATCGGGCCGGCGGATGCTACCGCCAACCACAAACTATGGAAACCCGATAGTTTGCTCCAGCAACTGAGTTGCTGTCCACCCTCTCGACGCCGCGGCAAGAAGCGATGTTGCGGAAAGTGCGGGAAGCAGGCGTCAATAATTTGTGAAATTAGGATGCCACCGGTGGGTAGTGACTCATTTTGGAGTAATCGTATCTTGCCCTGCCACGTTGTGGTGTGTATCCTCACGGTATGAAGAGAGCAACTAAACCAATGCCTACCGATCCCAACCAGTTAGCAGCCGAAGTTGTGCGCCAATCCACGGTCAGTCCTGAGATATCGCAATACATGTCGCGCATAGGGCGCGAGGGCGGCAAGAAGGGCGGCAAGGCACGCGCAGCTAAGCTTGGTCGCAAGAGACTATCCTCCTCAGCCCGCAAAGCAGCACAAGCCCGCTGGAAAAACAAGCAATAAATTCCTTGCCACGCAACTTTCCTCTCATCCACTCTTTTAGAGGACGCTAAGGACGGCCCCGTAACAGGAGACCGTCCCTGCGTCTGGGGACTATATCCAGATCAACAGAACCGCCGTGAAACTAGCGGTCTGGATAAGTACCACGAGAAAGCGACATTTTCTCATGGTCTTTGCCCCTTCTCTCCGGCCTTGATTTCAGCATGCTCGCAACATGCTGAGAGCCGGAAGACCGCTGCTAAGTAATTTGTGGCGGAGAGGGTGGGAGTCGAACCCACAAATCCGGTCAGGGATCGCGATTTTAAAGATCGCCGGGCTTACCGATGCCCAACCTCTCCGCTGTCTTCCCCTTATACCAGCAATGCTCACCGCGCACCACCAGCCGCAAAGATAGGCAACGTCTTTCCAGCCAGTTTTGATGCGTGTTTTACGAGCATTTCGCCTGGTCGAAGGAAGCGAAACCGCATATGCTTTTCATTTCGCATTTCAGAGACTACGAACTGCGAAAAGTTTAGTTGATATTTCTTGGCGAGCTTTGAAGCGCCACCAAGAATTCCGCCGAATTTGTCCGTCGTGAACCCCGTCTCCTCGCCAAACTCCTCCGCCCTAACACCGTTCATGTGTCGTGCAAGGGCCGCTAGAAATTTGCGGGAATTATCGTTTATTGCCGCAAAGAACTGAGTAACTGCGTCCTCCTCGTTTTTGGGTGCGAGAATTGTTCCTGTGGTCTTTGCTGGGGCAACAGGTGCACCCATAAGCCGAATTAGACTTGCGGCCTCTTCGGGTGTATCGGCCTCTGCATAGCCACTCGGAAAGTACACCTTGATGGGCATTGGTATTACCTCCTTCTACACGCCAATTCTAAGTCCCAATAAGTACCCGTTGCAAGCCATAAATTGCAATGCATGCTTTATTCAAAGCTTCGCCTTTTCTATGCTTGACACTGCGTTAGCCGCTCACGCATAATATGGCCATGAATCAGCTAACTAAAGACGCGAGAGCTAAGATTATTGCTGCACCGGTTGAAGGTAATTCCATTAGAGCTACGGCGCGAATGTGCAATGTAGCATTCAATACCGTATTAAAGCTAGTGCCGCAAATCGGTGCGGCGTGCGCGGAATACCAAAGCAAAACGCTTCGCAATCTGAATTGCTGTTTCATCCAGTGTGATGAAATTTGGTCATTCTACTACGCCAAAACGAAGAATGTGCCAGCTGACAAACGGGCTGAATTTGGGTTTGGGGATGTATGGACTTGGGTGGCAATTGATGCAGAATCAAAACTGGTAGTGAGTTGGTGCGTAGGCAGCCGTGGATTGAGCACGGCTCAGGCTTTTATGAAGGATTTAGCGGGGCGGCTGTCCAACCGCGTGCAACTAACAACAGATGGCCATCGGGTCTACCTAGAGGCGGTTGAAAATGCATTCGGGTCTGAGATTGATTACAGTATGTTAGTGAAAATATATAAGTCCGACAGCGCGCCGGACACACACTATAGTCCCGCAGAATGCATTTCCACGGAGATCGTCAAGATTACTGGACGACCCAATCCTCGACACGTGTCCACAAGCCATATTGAACGGCAGAACCTCACCATGCGAATGAGCATGCGTCGTTTCACGCGGCTTACCAATGGGTTTTGAAAGAAGATCGAGAATCATGTGGCCTCTGTGGCCCTTCACTATCTGTACTACAATTTCTGCCGAATCCACCAGACGCTCCGGGTTACGCCAGCGATGGCCGCCGGAATCAGCGATCACGTGTGGGATATTTCCGAGATCGCGGCACTCTTGGATTCAAAATGAGTCACTACCCACCGGTGCGATTTCTTGACTTTAAGTTTCAATTCGTGATATTGCCCGCATTTATCACAGGGCGTCTCAGCCCCGAGTTGTATCCGATACCGGGGGGTAGCCGTACTTCACACAGGGGGTCTCCAGATGAACCTTCTTCATTGGAGCCGTTTGGATTTCTACGTCAACACACCAGCAGTCAAGCGGATGTGGGTAGCCGCGGTCGCGTCGATTCTACTGTGCGCGCCTGTATTCTCGCAAACCAGCCAGGGGACGATTCAAGGCAGCGTCTTCGATCAGACCGGTGGCGCGGTTGTGGGCGCCAGTGTGTCGGTGGTCGATGTTGCCCGAGGCATCACGCGAGCATTGACGACCGACGATGCCGGTCAATATGTCGCGAATAACCTTACACCGGGGAGCTACACGGTACGCGCCGAGGCTAAGGGCTTTAGAACAACCGAGCGCAGCGGTGTGCTGGTCGAGGTTGGACAGAACATCCGGGTGGATTTGACGGTACAGCCGGGCGAGCAAACGCAGACGGTCACTGTTACCGGGGAAGTTCCGGCGATCAATACGACCGATGCGACGCTGGGCGGAACGGTCAGCAATGAAGCTATTAATTCCCTGCCCTTGAATGGACGGAATTTCCAACGCCTGCTGCAACTGCGTCCCGGCGTGATCACGCCGGTAGGGGGGACCACGGGCCGGCAAAGCACCAATGGCCGGCGCTTAGGGTTTGACGTGTTGACGGTAGAAGGCATCGCAGCCATCGGCCAGACAGTGGGTACCACGACATTGAATGGCGGATATCGCGGCGGCGATTCGAGTTCCGTCTTGCCGATCGATGCGATTCAGGAGTTCAACACCGAACAAAATCCAAAAGCCGAGTACGGATGGAAAGAGGGTTCCGTTATCAACGTCGGAATTAAATCCGGGACGAACAGCCTCCATGGCACAGCGTACGCCTTTGGTCGCGATGCCCAGGCGACCGACGCAGGTAATGCGTTTCGCACTGCAGGGGTTGACCCCGTAACACCGGCGACTCTCGAACAATTTGGCGCATCTGTTGGCGGGCGCATTATCAAGGATAAGCTTTTCTGGTTTGCGAATTATGAAGGATTGCGGGACGTATTGGGTGACACTGCCGTCGTAAGTATCCCGTCAGATGTCGCCGGCGCTGGCGTAAGCAGGAGCATGGTTGATGCTTGTAACGCGCTAAAGAATGCCGGGACTCCCATCAGTCCGCTCAGCGCGCAACTTTCCGGTCTGAACGTCGCGACCTGCACGGTATCTCCATCCTCATCCACAGTCGAGAATCTCTGGCCGTACAACCCAAGTACATCAACGAGTTTTGCTCCCAGCACCACTGGCGTGATCAATAATCTCCCGCTGGACAACGGCATTTTCAAGGCGGACTACATTCCGGGGCCGCACCACCACATTAACGGTACATATTACAGGTCTCAATCTTTCCAGTTAGTGAACTATGCCAATGGACAACTGTTGCCCCGGTGGGAAGCTTCGGTACCCCAGAAGACGCAATTCATGTCAGGCGACTGGACATGGACACCCGGGTCGACTCTGGTGAACGACTTCCGTATCGGTTATTCGTATCTAAACAATCAGACAATTCCAGGAGATAGCAATATCGATGCCGCCGCGCCTTGGCCGACCGGATATGGAATAAACACCGGGAGGACGCTAACGCAACCGTCCGCACAAGGCCTGCCGCAGATCCAAATCCAAACATTCACTGGTTATCTCGGACAGGGCCCGCGTTCGGCGATACGCGGTCCGGAAGGCAACGTTGACCTGGCTGACAGCGTATCCTTGCTGCATGGCAAACATGCACTGAAACTTGGATTCGACTACATCGACGTCATTTATGAAGGCGTGACCGGCGATCAGCAGCAGGGGTTGATAACGTTCGCGACCTTGCAAGATTTTCTCGCGGGTAACGTGCTTAACGGAACCATTCAGGCGGGAAATCCAGCATTCAATACGCGCGATCACTGGTATGCGGCATTTGCGCAGGACGATTGGCGCCTTACGCCCCGGCTGACAGTAAATCTTGGACTGCGCTATGAATATGAAGCACCCATGGTGGAGCACAATAATTTCCTCAGCAATTTTGATCCCAACGTGAACCCGTTGACGACGCCGGCAATTCTCCAGGTTGGCCCGGGCGAGCCCATACCTGCCATGTACACGGATAATAAAACGCATTTCTATCCGCGGCTGGGCATGGCCTGGGACGTAAGGGGCGATGGAAAAACAGTGGTTCGCGCGGGGGCAGGAATCCTCGGGAATGCGGAGAATCTGTTTACGTTTAACAACCTTGGTCCTGCCGGCGCGAGTTTTCCCGATATTGGCGTAAGTAACGTGGGTAAACCGATCAACCGCAATACTCCATATCTTTTGAGCTTGAACCAAACTCCGGGTAACTCCATTAGCTGGACGCAGGCCGGCCCTCTTTTCCCGATCGGCGCAAGCGGCCCCGTCTGCAGCAAGGCCAGTCAGTGCAGCAGCGGTTCCGCGGATCCGAACTTTCACACGACCTTTTCTTATCAGTTCAATGTTGACGTCCAGCGCGCCATCACAAATAACCTAACGGTTGATGTCGCCTACGTCGGTATTTCGGGTCACAGAGAAACGATGTGGAGTGACGTGAACCAGCCGCCTCTCGGGATTGGGTATACTCCAGCCGTCATCTCTGCGTGCTTGGCGGCGCCAAGCAAGGCTACCTGCAAGCCGAGTACAGCGGCAGAAGCAGCGGCTCGACCGTATGCCACCGCGTTTCCTTACCTGAATTACATCTCCCAGGCTTCGTTTCTGGGATGGTCGAGCTACAACGGCCTGCAGGTGACTGCAAACATGCGGGCATACCACGGGCTTTCCTTCATTTCCGGATACACCTATTCGCATGCGCTGGATACAGGCTCAAATCTGAACCCGAACTCGTTGGCGATTGGGCCAAACTTGAAGAACTACTCCCTGAGTTATGGCAACAGCGATAACGACCTGCGCCATCGGTTCACGTTTGCCCCTAGCTATGCCATTCCTGGAATGAAAACCCCGGGGCAGATGCTTGAGGGATGGAGCATCAGCAGCATCATCACCATGCAGCAGGGAGCACCCTGGTCCGCCTGGGACCCGACGGCTTTTGATTGGCTGGGAACCGGCGAGAACGGGGACCAGGCAAACTCGCTCATCGGCGTTCAACAATTCTGGAACTACACCGGACCGAAGTCCGCTTTCCAAACGAGTTCCGCAGCGATTCCGTGCTTCGGCAATCTGCCCGGTTGCACACCTTACGCCGGCGGCAATCCTCCGGCAGAGTGTGTGGCTGCGGCCCAGGCGCCTTACACCGGAAATGCGCAACTGCAGGCGCTCGCTCTTGCGGCTCTACAGGTGAACGGCTGTTACGAACGTGGCGGTGGGATACTCACTCCTCCGGCGTTTGGCACTATCGGCAATGCGGGCCGGAACACCTTCCGCGGCGCCCCCTACTACAACGTGGATATGTCCGTTTCCAAATTGTGGAGGATTCGAGAGCGGTTCAGCGCGCAGCTGCGTTTCGAATTCTTCAACTTGTTTAATCGCGTTGATTTCGGACCTCCGGTTACCAGCCCTGCGAAAGGCGCTACCGGATTTTTCGGCACCGCGATCTGCACGCCCGATAACTGCAGCACCGGCGCCGGAAGCAATCCTGTGCTCGGCTCAGGCGGTCCGCGCCACGTACAGTTTGGGCTGAAGCTGCAATTTTAATTCACGCGTCGCATTCACGGAGGGATCGGCCGCCGGTTGCGTTGAAGCAACCGGCACCCCAGTTCGCGCCGCAGTGCATCTGCCTGTGTGCGCGCAAACATATCCACGATGGTAAAATCCGTTGCAATATCAGGCCAGCATTTACAGAAGCGAGTAATTGGTGGAAACTCATCCGGTCGCATTCCTGAGTTCATATCTGGAGTTGCGGCCGGGTTTGCGAGTAGAAACCGGTGTTCTCCATCGATGATCGCGCAGGAAATGTAATTACCACTGTAGTCATCTTTCTGCTCGCGGCAGCTATCCTCTACCTGGCGCGTGCCGCGTTCCTCATTTTGTTGTTGGCTCTTTTCCTGGCCTATTTGCTGGAACCGATCGTCACGCGGGTGCAAGAGCACTCGCCGGTCTCGCGCAAAAATCGCTCGTTGGCTATTGCTCAGGTTTATCTGGTCGGAAGCCTAGCCCTGGGGAGCTTGGGTTATCAGTTTGGCCCGCCCTTGGCCGCGCAGGCACGAAGCCTGAATGCAACCATCCGAGAACTGTTACAAGGGCCTGCCAACACCGCGGCCGTGAATGCGGGGACTGGACATGGCTTAACGGCTGCTCAGCAACTGTGGATCCGCAACGAATTAAGTCGTCACCAGGACCTGATTGTGCGCTTTTTCGAACGTGGCGCTACGTCCGTCGCGTACCTTGCCGCGAGTTCGGTATGGGTGTTGGTCATTCCTATTCTAGCCATCTTCATCTTGCAGGATGGGCGGCACATGTCGGAAACGCTGATCAAATCCATCAGGTCGAAAGGCGACCCGCGCGCCGAGAGAATCTTCCGTCATATCGACAAAATGCTCGCCAAATACATTCGCGCACAGCTTGCGCTAGCGGGCCTGTCGTTCGTCTTCTACAGTGTTTGCATGCTCGTGTTGGGCTTTCCGGACGCGATCGCGCTGGGACTCCTGGGAGGGATTCTGGAGTTCGTCCCGGTGGTCGGATGGATCGTCTCAGCCGCACTGATCCTGACGATCGGATTTCTGACACATTCGCACTGGATCTGGATGGCGGCATTGCTGATTTTCTGGAGAGTCGTGCAGGATTACGTGAATTCACCCCGGATTATGGGCGAGAGTCTGGAATTGCCGCCTTTGGTTGTCGTGTCTGCGCTCATGGTGGGGGGCGAAGTGGCGGGAATTGCGGGCATATACCTGGCGGTACCCGCAGCCGCCGTGCTCCGCATCGTGTGGCTGGAGTATTTTTCCCGCCACAATTTGCCGAAACTTCCTTCCGAAGAGCCCGTGATGCAAATGAAGGCGTAATTGGTTTCCGTGCGACCTCCGATCCTCGAGACCGACCACCTCAGCCGAGAGATCGCAGGCGTCCGAATCGTGGACGATGTGACCATTGAGGTACTCGCGGGAGAACTGCTGGCCGTCGTCGGACCCAGCGGCGCAGGCAAATCCTCCTTCCTCCGCCTGCTCAATCGCCTGGATGAGCCAACGAGCGGCACGGTGCGATTCCAAGGGGTTGACTACAGGAGTATGGATCCTCGGGAATTGCGCCGGCGTGTGGGAATGGTCACGCAGACGCCGCATCTTTTTCCGGGAACAATTGCCGATAACCTTCGCTACGGTCCCGCGCAGCAGGGGCAGGAACTGGCGGAGAGGACGATCCAGGACCTTTTAAATCAGGTCGGACTGGCCAACCGTGCCGGCGAAAACGCTGCTCACCTGTCGGGCGGCGAGGCGCAGCGCGTGTCGCTGGCGCGCTCGTTGGCGACCACACCACTGGTCTTGCTGCTAGATGAGCCGACTTCGTCGCTCGACGCCGAAGCCAAAGGCGCCGTCGAAAAGCTGATTCTGGCCGTGATTAAAAACAATGGGCTCACCTGTGTGATGGTGTCACACGATCTGGCGCAAGCTGGCCGGATGGCGGAGCGCATCATGGTATTGAACAAAGGCAAACTCGAAAAAATTGGCAAGACGAACGAGGTGATCGATGCTGAAGGCGCTTTTCGCTAGCCAACTCGCGTTGGGCTTCGCGCAAGCCGGAGTTACGACGGTGCTGGCACTGGCTGTCATGTTGTTGGCCCGGCAGCGGAAGATTCACCTTGAGCGCGAGACGGTCGTGGCGCTCGCGCGCGGAATCGTACAGATCACGGCAATCGGATCGATTTTGGTCCTTCTGTTACAAGGACCGGCATGGACCAGCGTTTTGCTCCTGGCGTTGATGATCCTCGCCGCCGCGCGAATATCAGCGGGAAGAGCGAAAGGCTTGCCAAACAGCTTCCGCTTCTCGCTCTATGCCATTGCCGCGGGCACAGGTTCGGTAATCGCTCTGATGACCTGGGCGGGCGTTATCGACACGGCGGTCACCTCCCTGGTGCCGATCGGAAGCATGCTCATTGCCAACGCCATGAACACGAATTCGCTGGTGATGAACCGATTCCGCGCGGAAGTCGAATCACATACCGGCTTGATCGAAACGTCATTGGCGCTTGGTGCTGATTCGAAAGCGAGCGTTGCTCCTTACGTGCAGGCTTCGTTGCAATCGAGCCTGATCCCTGCACTCGATTCGCTTCGGTCCCTCGGGATCGTGTGGATTCCGGGGCTGATGGCCGGGATGCTTTTGTCAGGCGCGCGGCCAATCTATGCGGCTGTCTATCAATTTGTGACCATTTCCATGATTTTGTCGTCTTCCGCACTTACGGCGCTGATCTGCAGCCTGCTGATTCGTGCCAGCGCCTTTTCACCTGCCGAGCAGCTTACGCTGCGTCCTCGGCCGGCCGCCTGAGACGGCAGCGAGCTTTGAAGGCCGGAAACACTGCCGTTGAGCGTTTCTCTATGCGTGCGACAATTTGGGCGATATCCCCCTGCGCTGACGGTCAGCTTGCCCCCAGCAGCAGCGCCTCTCTCGTGGCCAGGTAGAAAATTTGCGGAGAATCAAATTCGAGGCTAAATTGTGCACCAAGTCGAGAGTGCGGTACTATCAGACCGTCGCAACTGATTTGCTTTCCAAGTCGGGGGACGTAGTTCAGTTGGTTAGAACGCTGCCCTGTCACGGCAGAGGTCGCGGGTTCGAGTCCCGTCGTCCCCGCCACATTCTTAAGGAACTTAGGAACGTGGCACAGTCGGTTCGTTGCACAGTCGTTGTTCATACCGCTTTTTGATTTCTCCTCATCTGCCCACGAAAAACTGACCGACAAGTTTCTGTTCACTCTCAACACAGGGCGCATCAGCATGGCCCTAATCACGAAATCCACATTTAAGGAGCAACACCAAAATGACAACCGATAACTCTGTTCTCAACGATGTTGTGAACGGCCAGCAGCCAACATCACCGTTAGCCGGTCCGTCCACATCGCTAATGCCGGAATCTCCGCAGGATTTCGAGCAAGCTACTGCGCCCACTTCGGGCCGGGTGTCTCCGTGGCGCTCGATTTTGCAAGGCGCATTGCTGGGAATGCAGGGCGCAGCGCAGCCCACCAAAGGGCGCGGGAGCTTCGCTCAGGGCGTCGGCATGGGCGTTACCGGAGAAATCCAGGGCGAGCAGCGACAAATCGAGAATCAACAGCGGCAACAGCAACTCAATTTCGAGAGTGCGCAAGCCGCGAACGAGATGATCGCCGCACAGGCCCGGGCACGCCAAGAGGATATGGCGTCCAAACTGACGCAGGCGCAAATCGACTCCCTAAACGCGAACACTCAGGCGTATTTACAGGATCACGGCATTAAGCCCAACGTCACGGTTCAAGGCTCAACGCCAGACGAAATACAGGCTTCAGCAAGCGGAGCCCTGGGCACATTGTCACAGCAGAATGACGGGAAGGTTCCACGCGTGGCGACATTCGGCAGTCCGATTGGAGTCGGAGAGAATCCCGACACGCACAGCGTCGTTGCCTATCACGCGAATCAGCAACCCGGAGCCGACAAGCGAGCCGTTATTGACGATTACCTGTTAGCGACTCGCGGCTTACCGTCAACGGATAGCGAATGGCAGTCTGGCTTTGGGAAGGTTGCTCCTGGCGAAGATATACCGGCTGAGGGTTTGATTTCTCGCAATGCTCGCACTATCGGTCAGGATGCGAAGTTTGTAGATGCGATGCAGTTCCGGCAGGTGCCCGCAGTTCCCAGCCGTGACGGGAGAATTGACATCGGAGCGGCTGAGAGCTTACAGCAGACACTACAGCAGCAGGCCGATAACTACGCAAAGCTCCCAGGTGCGAAGCCCGCTTACGCGGCATTCCTGCAGCAAAAGGCCGACGCTTTCAAATCCCTCACAAGGGACTCGCTGGTAAATGAAGCGGAACTCACTAACCGGCGCATAGCGCAGGAAGAGACGGCCAGACAGCAGGCAATGGAGCCGTTCAAACAAAAAGAAAGGGAGTTTCAGGCGGGCGTAACGCTCAATACGGAACTCGCGAAAGACGCGAACACCAAAAACCAAACCTATTGGGCCGATCCGCAGCACGGCTACGCTGCCACGCTGCAACAGACGCGGACGGCTAATGCAAGCATCGACGCTGCGAAGGATGGCAACGGCCTGCTCACGTCGTTTGCTCCCACGATGGCCGTCCTGGGTATCAACGTCTCCGCTGGCGTGCACCGTATCAGTCCCGCAGAAGCACAGGCCGCAGCCATGCCCGGAGGCTTTGCCGAGCGGTTCAATGCGTGGTTTGACAAGGCCGCATCGGGCAAACTCAGCCCGCAACTGACGCAAGAGGCGCATCAACTGATGGGAATTTTGCAAGACAGCGCCTATCAGAAAGCGCTCAGTCAATCACAGATGGCAGCCGCAAGCGGGAAAATTCCGGTCAATGTGATGCCCGCTATGACGCCAGAAGGCAAGATCACCACATTGGACAAGGCTATTCCGCCGCAAGGTGCGGATGTGCGTGTACCCGGACCTGGCGGAAAGATGTATTGGGGCAATTCCAGAACAAGGGCCATCATCGGCCCTGCGGAGTGAACAGATGGCGACACAAGCGAATGGTTTCGATTGGGGCAATGCAGTGCCGGTTACGAGTGTTAATGCTACGTCTCCCGGTCCTGCGGCTACGGCTACGACTACGCAACCTCCGTCAGATTTTGATTGGGCTAACGCGAAGGGTTTGACGAACTCACAGGCCGTTTCAGCGTCCGCGACTGCCAGCAGCGCGAGCGGAAGTCCGAACCCTCATCCGATGGCGGATGAGTTTGCAAAATCATTCGGCCTGAGTGGATCGGATGTGAGTATCGGGGATGCTGCGAAGCAATTTATCAGCGGATTGGGAAATGCAATCAAGCAATCAAACCGCGAGGCTGCAAACTTCGTAGGCGAGGGCCGATTCGGTCCCGAAGCTCTTGCACTCACCGGCCCGAACCTCATTGCTCATGGCGTGGAAGGAATCGCAAACCTGCTAGAGCAAGGCACGCCAATGATCGTGAAGGGATTCAAGAACGGAGACTACGAAACGGCCTATCGCGGGATGGGTAAGGTTCTGGCAGCGGTCACGCAGATGCAGATGATGCGTGAACCGAATACGACAGCGCCGGAATACAACCCGAAGAACCTACAGGAAGCCGCGAGCGGAACGGGAAGCAATAGCCTACTTAACGCAATGCAAGGTCCGATCAATCGCTCGATTGGCACAGCGGTTAGGGACGTGCGTTACGGTGATCCCTCAAAGGCGCTGGTAGACAACGGCATTCTCAGTCTGACTACTGCTGGCAGACTTGAGGGCGTTACAGCGAAACTCCAACAGATAAAGCCGCAGGTAGATCAGGCTCTTGCCAATTCTCCGAAGCAAATCGACGTGGTGAAGGTTTTAGATCCGATCGTCAAGCGAGCCACGCAGGAAATTAACGAATCGTTCGAGACGCCAGAGGCGAAGTTTGCAGCCCACAACGATGTAAACGCGCTGTGGATGAACGCGCTACAAAAAGCTCCGGGCGGAATGGCCGATATGGTCACAGCCAACGAAATCAAACAGGGGATCGGCGATGCGGTTAATTGGGAAAAGCGACCTACTCCCATGATGCCCTTCGCGGAGGATGCCTACCGGAACGCTTACGGAGCACTGAAACGAGAAATAAATCAGGCTGTACCGCAAGTTGCGCCGATAAATGAAAACGTCACGAATCTCTTGGCCGCTAAGAGTGCCTTGAGCGAGACGTTCCTGCGGGAATCATCCGGCACCGCTCCCGGTATAACGCTCTCGTTTCGTCAAGCTGCCAAAGAAGCTGGCCGAGTCGGACCGGCAGCGGTTAGGGCCGTGCAAGCAGGGAAAGTTGCGGCGAGCCAATTACGGTCTGATGTGGGTACGGCAGCGACCGAAGCGGCGTCTAGCCGGAGTCAACAGTGAAGTGCGGATGCTTCGTAAAGTCTCCGGACGGCCAGTTTGTACCCACGCAGGAGTGGGGCGCGAGTGATTTCGATTCTCTTCACGGTGCACCGCTGGCTGAAGCAGAACGACTCTACGGTGTACTTGTCTTAGGGCCAAAGAACGGGAAAGAAGCCGTGATCTTGCGTCTGATTACTGGCGCTGCGGCGGCTGATCTGGGCGATTGTGATGTGATGGTGATTCTCGAAGAGCGTTCCGCACCAAACTGAAAGGAAGCGAGACAACGATGGCAAAGTTCGAAAAAGGCAATCAATACGCGAAGAATCGCAACAGAGTCAACGAGCTACTCGCCAACCGACTCGTCGAGCGGATTCAAAAAGAAGGCGACAAGATGAGCGCCGAAGAGTTGACTAAGGCGGCGAACACAATCCAGCGCTTAAAGTCTCGGGGCAAATATCGCAAGAAAGGGACAGGCGCGGTGCCCACGCAAGAACGCGGAGAGGGTCGCCTTGACGCATGGGAGAAGCTTTTTATAGAAGCCCGCAATGCGATGAGAGAAGGCCGGTATGACGAGTGGGAGAAATCGCGTCCGTGGACCGATGAGGAGATCAGGTGCTACGAAGCCGTCCATCGGCCACGACTGCAGGAAATCGAGCGAGCGCAACGAGGCGGAAGGTGACGCCGGACGGGGAGCAGTGGAATCCAGAGACGCAGGCCGCACGGGATTGGGAAAGAGTAATAGACGGCAACCCAGAGCTAGGGAGCTTTGTACAGTGGCTCCAAAAACAGGGGCTCACCGAGAAGCAAGCCGTTATCGCCACATGCGCAGCATTGACCGCGATATTCTCGCCCGAAGCACGCGCAGAGCGGCAATCGCCTACCAGACCGTACGTGTCGGAATGACTAGACTGCTGTGTTTTTACCTACAGCCTTTATCCGCTCCGCGCTTGCGAGCTAAAGCTAAGTCTCCATCTGTGGGCGTATCGGCGTTTAGTGACCAAGCGGAAAGCCGCAACGCATCTCTCCAACATACGGGCGCGTTTCGATAGTCGGTGTAAAAGGTCGTCATTGCGTCCATCGTCGTTCCTATTGTCACTTCGCCATTCTTGCCGAAACCGAGTACGTCGGACATCCTATTTTCTAGAGGAGCTACAAGGGCCTTTGCGCTTGCGTCTATCTGGACATCCTTCATGAGAACTGCTGAAATTTTTTCCATATCTGTGTCACCGTCGGCGTATCCGTCGACGTAACCCTTCACATACATTATCCGGGCAAGATCATCCACTTTCCCGACTTGGGTCCAGGCTGAAGAATCCAGTGCTGTTTGTGTTTGCTGACCGAAAGCCCAGCCAGCCACGAAGACGAAGCAGCAGCACGCCATGAGGATCATTGCTTTCTGCATAGCCCACTTAACCTCCTGTGCGGCTGGATTCTAGCACCGAGTAAACTACACAGAAGCGGAGGAAGAGTTTTTTCAAAAGAGCCAAGCCTCACGCTCCAACCATCTTTTTCCGCCTCAAACCTGCCCGACACTACTATCTACGTAGTATTTTAAGGCGTTGCGGTGCTTTTGCGGTCCGTTCGAAACGGCGTTTTTACCTGGCTGTTCCGAGCCTGGATCAGCGCAGGTTTTGGAGCATCCGTTCCAGGTGAGTGTTGGTTCTTTCAACCATAGGTCATATCTAACGCCAGCAACGTCACTCACATACACGCATCGTTGAATAGCGATTGAACAGAAACCCCGCTCGCGTAATGCTTCGATGCCCAACTTTCCGAACGCATTGCGGGCGTTTAGACGCTCGCTGCCTTTGCGTGCGAGAGATCGGCTCTAATGCGCAGGGATGGCTAATGCAGCGAGCTAAGTAATTCTTTGGCTGTAACTTAGGCCGGGGCGGGGCTCCCCCTTGACCGCCCTGGTCAGCCTGAAGCCTAGGCCCTACCCACATGCTTTCGCTTTGCGTTCGCCAAATCGCCTGCAAATGGCCTTAGCGTGAGTTTTACGAAGCGTTTCAGGAGTTCGCTTTAGATTCGCTACGGCGGGAGTGGGGACACTGGCACGTGGGTTGTGGAGTTTGTAAGCTCTCGCTATTCACCGGTTTCCTAAAAATGTTAAGTTGGCGACGCGTGGACTGAAACCGGCTGATTTGCAGCGGCTCAGGTACGTAAAATCTCGGGAGTGGGTGCCGGTGTCCGGTCTTAAGTAATTCTTTTGGCTGATGTTAGGCCGGGGGGAGGGTCCCCAAGCTAAGCATCTCCCTGGCAGCGGCTTGCCCTAGGCCCTACCCACCATCTTCGCTTTAAATTCGCTCTTATAGGGCGGAAACGGCCTTAGCGTTAATCCTACGCAGCGTTTCAGGTTGTCGCTTTAGATTCGCCATAATACCCTAACGCTGTCCACAGAAGCTTATAAACTTCTTTGCAATGAATCGCGATACCTTTACGCCAGCCTGTATTCGCCCAAGGAGCTCAGGGGAACAGGGATCGCGCCGTTTAGCTGTTCCCCGCCGAATAAGTTCATCGAGCCATCGTGTATCGGCAAACCTCGCATCTCCGTACCATATGATCGACTCTTTTGTGATGAATTGATGATCTCCGGGACGCAGCACAACTGTCTGGTCCGGCTTCTTTTGCCGATCCGTCACGCTGACGATTACACACTGAAAATCTGGCGACTGTGGCTCAGTTATAACAATCCACAAGTGCAGATTAGGAGTTGCTGAAGGATCAATCTGTATACCGGGGATAATTACATCTGCGTCGAAAAGCAGGGTATCGCCGCATCGCATCTAGGCTTTTCTTGAGGTAAGAACTTCAACTGCCCCCAATTCCTCAAGCTCTTGTACGATTTCCCTAATCTCCTCGTCAGGTTTCTTAGCCGCTCGCAGGATGTCGTCATAGTGGATCGGAATAGCGCTTCCATCCGGATCCTTCCACTCCGGAAGAGTGTGAGCCAAATCAACTAATTGCCAACGGCTCTTTGCGCCCAACTTGCCAAATATTTCGTCAATTAGCTCCTCTTCTGCAACTGACAGCTCCTCGGAAGGAGGCGGATCCTGCAAGAGAGCCACCTCATAGTTTTCCGGCTTCGAGATAAGCGAGTACCAGACAGTCTGTTTGTACGGTTCCTCTGTAATTAAGTTATCGATCTTGCTGACAACAGGACCGTAGTCCATCGAGACGTATTGGTCCGTTGTAACTGGCCGACCCCAACGCAATAACGCTTCGCGGTCAGCGAAATAGAGCAGCTTTATGAGTTTTAGGTAACTCATACGCCCACCGCGCAGCTTTAAGAAACGTGCGGCTGCTTGGGCTGCCTTGGCTTCATTAAATTGAAGTCTCATATGCTATGAGATTAAGTATACCCCTAAACGATTCTTCCCATAATCGCCACCCAACAAGCAATGTTTCAAACCGCACACACATCGCCACGTCATCGCTTCCGTCAGAGGGTCCCCGATAAACGCTTGCGGGCGCGTTTTTAGCGCCTTTCGCGGAAGGCGTCGAACATTTCGCGCCGACCGCGCTTCTGGCTGTAATCAGGATTCAAAACCTTGAACCAAGTGGCGGGAGTCGTGACGTAGGGCGCGAGTTTGTGTTTGGCAACAATCCCCTCAAGGTCTTCGCGGCAGATCACGGAATACAAATCTTTGCCGTTATTGGGAACGTGCTCGGCATATAGGTATCCGGCACGGTTCCGAACGAGCTTCCGCAATTGTTTCTTCCGCTCCAAAAACGTGAGTCCGCGCAGATCCGCCCCATCGAGCCAAAGCAAGTCGAAGGCGTAGAAGACTGCCTCTGCTTTAAGCCTACGCATCAACTGCCGGAACTGGCTGCGACCATTGGAGTCTAGGCACACGATTTCGCCGTCCATAATCGCGTTTTGGACGGGCAGTCTTGCCATTACCGAAGTGAGCAAAGCGAAGGATTTGTACTGAATTTGCTTTCTGGATACCAATTGACACGCGCCGTCTTCAATGTAGGCGACGGCCCGAAAGCCATCGTGCTTTAACTCAAAGACAAAGTTGTCGTGGTCAAACGGAGCCGCTATCCGCTGCGGATTGATCGGCTGAATCCTGGGCAACATTAGCTTGATTATCTCGGCCCGTGCTGAGCTTGTCCAACAATGGCGGGAGTACGTCATCCGCTAGATGATCGACAAATTTGGACATCGTGAAAATTCGCTTTCGGCATGCGGGGCAGCCCGGAGTCACTACGCCTTTTCCGCCCTGTGCCATCGCGATGTAGCTGTTTGTGCTGGCGCATTGCGGGCACATAGGCAATTCCGGTATCCCGGCAGTCGGAGCACCGTTTTCGATCTTCCAAGTAGCGCCGCAATGGCGACAACACCAGTCAGCGGGCCCCGCTCGCGAAAATATATGTGCTTGCTACCGCAGTACGGACACATCCGGTCAGGAGTGCATCCCTCAGTGGACTCAGGCATGAAACACCCGGCAGAGCCACGCGCCCACGGCTAGGCCAAGCGAAAACGAAAGCATTGCGATTACCAGGGCTTCGATGAACTCAGCGCGAATCATGCCACGTTCGCCAAAGCTAATGAATCGCCAGCACCCCGGACACCTGCGCGGCTCTGGCGCGGATTCCAGATGCGTGCCAAGGCTCTCCGTTAGAACACGATCCACGATGGCCGTCGCACCCTGAAAGATGTAGGTGTGTACGCCATCAAGTGTGAGGCTAAAAGATTCGCCTGACAGGATGGAAAAAGCTTAGGGAACCGTCTCGACTGCGGATAACCGAATGCGGTAAGTTGCTGCCAGCTTGCATACGAGTCACCTCTCGTTTGTGAGTTTGATAGAGTTGCTAATGAAATTAAAGCCCCGGCTGGAACCGGGGCTAGGGTGGACAGTGGGTGGACGAAAGAAGAATAAACGGAATAGTCCACAACATGCAACTGTGTTCGATTTGGAGTCGCGAGAGTCCGTCGTTCCAGTATGGCTCGAACACCTGAATACATTACTCGGCACCTTCGAATATCCCCTTCCCCACGGCAAGCAATCGCACAGCAAACTGAGGCAGCTTTTGGAAAAAGTCGAACGTGGACTAGGGTACCTCGGGAAGACAGAACAGACTGGCCGATGGGCACAAAGCGACAGTTTCGAGTCGCCAAAACACCACGCGGAGACGCTGACTAAGCTCAAACAGGACATTATTGACGACCTACTTATAGATGGGGTTAGCCAGCAGACTATCGATGAGTGGTGCGCCAAGGCGGTTAAGCCGAATCGACGTGCATTTATCGAACCGCTCCTGAAGCAAAAGAGCCTTTCGGAACGCGATTGGGCGTCCGAGGCGGGCGTAGATATTCACACCGTCTCCGACTACATGAATGACAAAACAGATCCATATCCGAGCACGAAAGGGAAATTAGCCAGAGCCCTTGGACTGAAAAGCGAAGACTTGCCGTAGTTCCCCCATCAACCCCCATCAACTCTCCAATCGACTCCCCTGGCCGACGCCCGTAGTCTAGGCCAGCGTTTTGTTAAAACAAGTTTGCAGTCGCGTTTGCGGTAACCGCGACCATAGTGATCTCAGCCTATGGCGTGCACGGTCAGATGAGTGGCCGCTTTAGGAGCACCTATGCTCGAAAATCCGGCAAAACAAGCCCGTAATTTAATGAAAAAACAAATGGCCGAAAGGCGACGCGCGATGCCACGGAGCGAAGTTCGCGGATGGCAGCTTGTGAACTCTGGCGGTACGCGCGTGTGGCAATGGATCAGGGGCGGTAAGCATCAACCCGTCCAGCGAAGGCAAAACGACGCAAGGAGGTAGGAGTTGGTCGCACTAAGTCAGCTACGGTTAGCACGTCTTCAACTTGGATTGAGTCTTGACGATGTTTCGTTCCGCACAAACGGACGCCTGAATCCTGGGCGTCTCAGCCGAATTGAACGTGGATACGCCAAACCAAATGATGAAGAGTCACGCCTGCTTCAGGAACTTTTGGGCGTCTCTTCCGAAACTATCAACGCACAAATACCAGCGATGATATGCGCGGGAAAGGAGTGACACAAAAATGATCGAAAATCGCAAAGGGCGGCCTTACAGCACGTTGCTGGAACAATTTTTCCTCTCAACTGAGGAAGCGCGCGAGGCCGAGGTTACTCATGCGATCGCGGTCCGCAACGCAGAGCAATCGGCCGGCCGCTCGGGGACCTTGGCGGAAGCCAATTTGTTCGTCTCCCTGCATCCAGAGTTTTTGCCATGCCCAACAAACGCCGGCTTAATGGAGAATCGTTTTCGCGAGCGCGGCATTACCGAGCCGAATCTTAAGCAACTCGAAACGGTCTGGTCCGAAATAGTCGAAAGTGGCGAGGCTGTTTTTCGGGACGGCCCTCCCAAGCGGCTGAGCGATAAAGAGCTTGAGTCCATGTCCACTTCAGAGCTCGAACAAAGAACGAGGGAATTTTTCCTCGTTGAAGATTTGCGGCGAAGGGCTCGCGAGTAAGTGAAGAA
>DASRHB010000016.1:0-7068 GCA_035650755.1 Candidatus Acidiferrales bacterium | reverse complement strand
GGATGTCGGCCCGGACTTGCTCGGCAAGGTCCATCTTGTTCTTGCCCTTTTTGACATTAGGCCCGTCAATCTTTTTGACGTAGTTGTGATCGAACACGGCTTTGCGCGGTTTGATTGAACTGAGGAACGGTTTGACGCTATTGAGCAGTTCGCGCTCGAGGACGCCGGCGTTGGCTGCGGCGGTGTACATGTCGTCCTCGAAAATGTCCCAGCCGGTGAAGACAAGATCGTTTAACGCCGCGAGCGGAACAAACTCTTTTATCCGAGGCGCCCGCGCCTCAGTCCGCTTTCCCAGACGGATGGTGCCCATCTGGGTGAGCGAGCCAATCGGTTTGGCTAAACCTTTGCGGACCGCTTCTACTCCCGCGACGAACGTAGTCGCGACCGCGCCCATGCCGGGAAGCATGACACCCAGTTTTCCCTTAGGCGCTTGTAGTTCCCCGCCTCGTCGATCTTGCACGCGTGCTTCCGCCTTCACACTTCGCCGCTTAGCCATCTGTGGCTGTGTCCTTATATGTAAGTTGGGATGTATGCAAACCCGCTATGTTCTCGTATCGAGAGCGGATTTGCAAACCAGCGACAGCAAGCGCGGCAAATTGAGTGCCGAACTGAACCGCCACAGACGTAAGAAGCGAGTGCGGCAAGGTATGCAAGTTCATTTGCGATGCCTCAATCGCGGATCGTAGCGGAACGGCAACGCACGACCAATTTTGATTCGATCGAAATCCGGATGCCGAGGATTTATTAGAAAATTGCTTTCGCCGGGCACGACCGCGCTGGGCACCTGCAGCGCAACCGACTTGCTCGATTCGATCCAGGCATTGCCGATTTCCCTCAGACGCGCCGGAGCTGGGCTGGCCCGCCAGTTCCGCGGCCACTCCCTCAGCTCGAGCTTAAGAATCAGACTCTCATCGATTGTCACCTGGATGAGAACATAGCGGTTCAGCAGCGCGGGCCAGTCCAGATGCACCAGCAATTCAAGCGCAGCTAGCGATTGCGTCTGGGCGGTGTACACCATCGCCACACCTGGACTGTTCCAGCGTCCGCCGTAGAGCCGCGCTCCCTCACCGGAGAAAGCGGTGCGGGACAGTTTTTGCTTGGTAAGACGCCAGGCCGTGACACTCAAGAAAAGACACCGTGCTCCAGTCGGCCGATGAGGTTCTCGACTTCGCGCGCCCCCACTTCGGTACGCGAATATTCCAGGGGAGTGTGCGTGGAAAGCGCCTCTCTCGGGGTATTGAGCCAGATAACCGCCGCCTCGCGGTCGCCCTCAAACAGCTCCATCGCGTGCTCGAAGATCCGTGACAAACGCAGGAGGCGCTCCGACTCGTCCGGGGCGAGCCGAGCCGAAGTGCGGCGGCGGGCCAGCGTCCGCTCGGGAATGTTCAGGATTTCGGAGATTCGGGAGAGCGGCAATCCGGTTTCGGCAGCAAACGTCTTCAAGGCCCTGAAAGACAGGCCACGCTGCAGTTCGCGGATGAGATCGTCGGTCCTATGGCTGGACAGACCCAGACTCTTGCCGCGAGCGGCGAATCCTACTCGAGCATTGCGGCGGGCCGGCTTCATGCTCTCAGTGTAGGCGCATGCCCGCCATAATGTCAAAATTTATCAGCCACATGGCAGGTAGGCTTTTTAGTGCGCGACTTCCACCGCGATGGTTAGCGCCACAAAAAGCGCCAGAACCACACTCGCGATCAACGCAAACGTGCTTTGGAACGGATGTGGCTGGAAATAGCCACCTCGGCGATGGCGGAAATCCGTAAGCATAAGTCCTCCTTACGGGCTCACATATAAATTAGACTCCAACTCGCGGAAAATTGCAGTGATATTGTGGCGCGGACACTCCTGTCCGCGCAGGAAGCTGATCCGGCCGTTGACGCGTTACCCTGCGTCATGTACAAGCAGAGTTCGCAAGGAGGAACCATGTTCAGCGCTCTTCGTTTGCTCCTGATTTCTTTCGTCGTAACCTTCGCCAGCTGCATGCTGTGTGCGCAAGCGCCGCCCAAACCTGGCAAAGATCAGCCCTACACCGTCGAGTACTACTACAAGGCCAAGTGGGGACATGCCGCTGAATTCCTCCAACTATTCAAGAAGAACCACTATCCGCTGCTGAAGGACGGAGTGCAAAGTGGAAGAATGCTCAAGGTGTGGATGGACACGCCGCAGTATCACATGACCGAGGACGCGCGCTGGGACTTTCGCGTGACGATCGTTTTCAAGAATGCCACCATCGCCAACGAACCGAATACCGACGAAGAGGCGACCATGAAAAAGCTTTATCCCGATCAGGACACATACAAACGCGAGGAGCAGCGCCGCTTCGAGATCCTGGACGCACACTGGGATTTGCCAATCGTGACCGTGGATCTCGACGCGAAATGACGTCGGCTAACCACTATTCACTTTCGACCAGCCACTACTTCGTCCCGTTGCCGACCAGATCCAGGAACGCGCGGTGCACGCGGCTATCTGCTGAAAGCTCAGGATGAAATGTGGCGGCCATCGCTTTTCCCTGCCGCACGGCCACGGGATCTGAACCGTCAGTGGCGATGATCTCTACGCCCGGTCCAACCCGCTCAATTTTGGGTGCCCGGATAAACACCATCTCGGTGGGTTCACCCAGAAAGTTGCCTTCTCGAATCGAGCTGTCGATCTGGCGCCCGTAAGCGTTCCGCCGGACGTCGATGTTCAGGGCGCCGAGTCCGATCTGCTTGGGGTTTTCGACTTCATTGGCGAGCAGGATGGCGCCGGCGCAGGTACCGAAGGTCGGCCGCACGCGGGCGAATTGCTTCAGCTTCTCGAATCCGGCTTCGCCGAGGAGCTTGAGAAACGTACTGGACTCGCCACCCGGAATGACGAGTCCGTCGATTTGGTCCAGTTGCTCAGGCTTCTTCACGAGCACAACGTCGGCGCCCAGCTCTTCCAGCCGTTTGCGGTGGGCGTCAAAATCGCCTTGGAGCGCTAGTACGCCGATTTTCATAACCGTCAGCCGTTCTACCACCCTCTCGTTTGCAACAGGTGGGCTTCGTCCAGCGCCGCGACGGCCAGGCCCTTCATCGCGCCAGTCAGGTCCTCGCTGACTTCAAGTAATACTTTAGGATCGTTGTAATGCGTTGTAGCGCGGACGATGGCCCGAGCACGCTTCTCGGCTTCTTCCGGATCCGCGAATTCGGTGGAATTCTTCATAAAGATGCCAGACCCGACGAAGACCGCTTCCGCTCCGAGCTGCATGACCAGCGATGCGTCCGCGGGAGTGGCAATACCGCCAGCGGAGAAATTCGGCACCGGCAGCTTCCCTTCTTTCGCGACCATTCTTACCAATTCGTATGGCGCCTGGTGCTCCTTCGCCTTGGCATACAGCTCTTCTTCGCTCAGCACGGTAAGAATCTTCATCTCCTGCACGATCTGACGCATGTGCTTGACCGCGTGCACGACGTCGCCAGTTCCAGCTTCACCCTTGGTGCGGATCATGGCCGCGCCTTCCGCAATTCGTCGCAAAGCTTCGCCCAGATTGCGTGCGCCGCACACGAACGGAACTTTGAAAGCATGCTTATCCACGTGATGAGCTTCGTCGGCCGGGGTGAGCACTTCCGATTCGTCGACATAATCGACGCCCAGTTCCTGCAAAATCTGCGCCTCGGCAAAATGTCCGATGCGGCACTTGGCCATCACCGGGATAGAGACGTTGGCCATAATCTCCCGAATCTTCTTGGGTGACGCCATGCGAGCCACGCCGCCCTCGGCGCGGATCTGCGCCGGAACTCGCTCCAATGCCATTACTGCAACAGCGCCAGCTTTTTCTGCGATAACCGCCTGCTTGGCGTCGGTGACGTCCATGATGACGCCGCCTTTCAGCATCTCTGCCAGGCCGGTCTTCAAACGCAGGCTGGTGGAACGACCATTGTTCTGGGACATTTCATTCTCTCCTCAGGCTTCAGACTAAATTGCCAATGGCTAGGCCGAAATAGCCATTTACGGTATTCTGTCCATACCACTTTAGATATGGCAAAAAAATCGAGCACGCTGCCGCTGAATTTGCGCGAACCGCCCGCCGGCATGCCGCTCTATCGCTGGCTATATGAGGAACTGCGCACTGCCATCCTGGCCGGACATTTAAGCCCGGGATCTCGCCTTCCTGCGACCCGCGATTTGGCGGCCGAATACAAACTCTCACGACCGACCATTGTGACGGCATTCGATCAGTTACGGGGCGAGGGCTATGTGGAAGGCAGACCCGGCTCGGGGACCTACGTCAGTGAAGTCTTGCCCGAAGAGTTCCTGCAGACGCCCCGCACAGATGCCCGAACCAAACGGCCACGCCGCAAGATCAGGTTGTCAGCGTATGCGCGGCGTCTGCATCCATTGCACCGCACCGAATCCCGATCAGCACGCGCGTTTCGCGCCAGTAAACCCGCATTGGACGAATTCCCCGCCGCATTATGGGCGCAGGTGGCGGCCCGCCGGTTGCGCCGCGTGTCCGCCAATCTTCTCGCGGGCGAAGGAGGAATGGGCTACCACCCACTGCGCGAGGCAGTGGCGGAGTATTTGAATACTTCGCGCGGGGTGAAGTGCTCGGCTGACCAGGTGCTCATCATTTCTGGCGTGCAGCAGGCGCTCGACCGGACTGCGCACTTGCTGCTCGATGCCCACGATCCGGTATGGCTGGAGGCGCCGGGCTATCCCGGCGCCGCGTACGCCTTCCAGGCAGTGGGCGCAAAAATCTGCCCCGTGCCCGTGGATGCCGAGGGATTAACAGTTGAACTTGGCGAACGGCGCTGTGCACGACCTCGCCTGGTATACGTAACCCCCGCCCATCAGTTCCCTTTGGGAGTAACCATGAGCCTGCGGCGGCGACTCTCCCTGCTCGAATGGGCGCGCAAATCCGGCGCGCTTATCTTTGAAGACGATTACGACAGCGAATATCGCTACTCCGGCCGGCCTATTCCCGCGCTGCAAGGTTTAGACCGCGCTGGTGCGGTGATTTTCGCCGGCAGCTTCAGCGATGTGCTGTTTCCCGCGCTGCGGCTCGGCTATGTTGTGCTTCCATCGGAGATGGTGGACATCTTCGCAGCCGCAGAGTCAGTGAGCACGCATCAGCCGCCGCTGCTCGATCAGGCCATTCTTTGCGATTTCATCAATGAAGGACATTTTGCGCGGCACGTGCGACGCATGCGCGAGTTATATGCCGAGCGCCTGGCAACTCTGCTGGAGTGCGCGAGACGGCAGCTTAAAGGTCTACTTGAGATCCCAAACGTCGAAGCAGGATTACGCACGGTCGGATGGTTGCAAAACGGCATTCGCGCCGAGAGTGCCGCAGAAGCCGCAGCCGCGCGTCAGGTGGAAGTAGTTCCGCTGCAAAGATACGCATGGGGTCGCGCTGACCGCGAAGGACTCGTGATCGGATTTGCCGCCTTTAACTCACGTGAGATCAGGCGTGGTGTGGAGCAACTGGCGGCCGCACTCGAGGAGTGCCGCTCAAGCTGAGTTGGAGCGGCCCACGGGACTCGAACCCGTTTCGCCGGCTTGGGAAGCCGGGGCACAACCCATATACCAGGGCCGCCTGAACGATGTGGCGGGACAGCAACGCGAGATTATCACTCCCTATAATCCCCCTGCAAATGCAGGACATCTGCACGCATCATCCGCACATCTATGCAGCATCCCAGTCGAGGAGAAGCTATGGACCGCCGCGATTTTCTCAAAGTGACTGCCGCCAGCGGTATCGCATCGCGCTATGCGGGAAAGTTGTTCGCCGCCAATTCTTCCAGCGTGCCATATCGCAGGCTAGGCAAAACCGGTGAGAAGGTTTCGATGGTCGGCTTGGGCGGTGCGCACATCGGTCATCAAAGTGAAGAAAGCGAAAGCATTCGGATTATCCGCGCGGCACTCGACAACGGCATAAACTTCCTCGACAACTGCTGGGACTATAACGGCGGTCAGAGCGAGGTTCGCATGGGAAAGGCGCTCCGCGACGGCTATCGCCAGAAAGCATTTCTGATGACGAAGATTGATGGTCGCGATCGCAAGACTGCGCTGGCACAGATCGACGAGTCCCTGCGACGCCTTCAGACCGATCATCTGGATTTACTTCAGCTTCACGAGATCATTCGGCTCTCCGACCCGGATCACATCTTCTCTGCCAACGGAGCCATTCACGCGATCATAGAAGCGAAGAAGGCGGGTAAAGCTCGCTACCTTGGTTTTACCGGACATAAGGATCCGGAAGTTCATATGAAGATGTTGAAGGTAGCTGCGGCACACAATTTCGCCTTCGATACGGTGCAGATGCCGCTGAACGTAATGGACGCACACTTCGACAGTTTCGAGAAGAAGGTGTTGCCGGTACTGGTCGAGCAGAAGATCGCCGTTCTGGGCATGAAGCCCATAGGTGGACGCGAAATTCTCGAGAGCCATGCCGTAACCGCGGTTGAATGTCTTCGCTATGCGATGAGTCTGCCTACCAGCGTGGTAATTACCGGGTGTGACTCAATGCCCATCCTCGAACAAGCGCTCAACGCGGCGCGCAACTTCAAGCCCATGGATCAGAAAGAAGTCGCGGCCCTGCTGGCCAAAACTGCGCCGGTGGCCAAGAGTGGCAAATACGAGTTGTACAAGACCACGCACACCTTCGACGGTACCTATCAACATCCCGATTGGCTCGGACCGGGGGAGTCGGGGCAGACCTATCCGGTCGCCTAGTTCACCTTGCTTACCGATTCGTTTGGCTCTCTCCACAGCTTTCTGGGGTATACTGCGGCTCAGTTTCCAAATTTCTCAGGGGAAGATGTAGATCATGGCTGTCAAAATGGACGAACAGGTGTCTGCCCAGGTTCCCGGCGACGATTTTCACGCGCTCGAAGAGAAGGTCTATCGCACTATTGAGCTATACAAATCCGCCCGTGAAGCTCGAGCCAGCGCCGAACGCGGTGTTAAGCGGCTGCGCGAACAACTCGAGGAACGCGAGGAAGAGGTCGAGAGTATGCGCCGCGAGATGTTGCAGCTGCGCAAGGAGCGCGAAGAGATCCGAGGGCGGGTGGAAAAGATGTTGACGCAAATCGAATCCATTGC
>DASRHB010000015.1:0-20597 GCA_035650755.1 Candidatus Acidiferrales bacterium | reverse complement strand
TCTGGGCGCGAAGTTCAGCCTGTGCCGCGGCGATGGCATCGCGATTCGCCTGCCGGGTGCTCGTGGAGACGAACTCCATCTCATCGGTGTAGTCTCCCGAAACCACGGCGGCAGCATCGCTCGCCGCCTCCGCCGCGAGTTGCGAATAGTTATAGGTAATGGCTTGGCGCAATTCAGCGTGGAAGCCCAGGCGCGGTGAGATAGTCATCCCCGTGATTTGTCTAAGTTCCTTCAACGCGGTGCCATTGCGTGGATCGGACATGACCACAACCAACCGGGAAAGATCGCGGCGAATCGGCAGAGCGCAGAGACGATCGGCAACTTCTTTGGGGACCAACTGCAAAGTGCTTAAATCCACCGGAGTTGCGGCCACATCAACATAGGGGATAAGGGATACTTCTTCCAAAGCGGCAACAAGATCCGTTTTGTCCACCACGCCGCGCTCGAGCAGCAGTTCGCCTAAATGGCTCAGCTTCTGCTGCTGTTCCTCGAGAGCCTTTTCGAGGTCCTGGGCGGATATCTTGCCGCGCTCGTGGAGCACTTCGCCCAGCCGCTTGCGTCTCATCTGTCGCTCCCCTGAGTTGACGTGTGCCGGTGCGGTACTTAGTTCAGTCTAGGGAAGCAGGCAAATAGCCATCAATACTCGTGAAGGCCAGTAGTGGTTCATAATGAACTGTTGGCTTTTTCGTCGCATCCGCTCGGCTGGGCCTCATGGACAATCCGTGAACTCCTGTGCATTGGCAAGCCCGTGATGGAATTTGCCCCGGAGGGTATATACTCCCGGGAACTGAACTGCTCATTAGCAGCCAACGATTTCGTTCTAGGAGCGACGACAATGAAGACGATCCCGAGTTTCCTCCGGCGCGGCACGCTGGTTGTTGTTGCCGTTTTGGCGCTGGCTACGTATTCGCGAAGCCAGGGTCAACCTGATTTCAGCAAAGTCGAAATTAAAACCACGAAATTAGCCGACAACTTCTATACGCTCGAAGGACAGGGCGGCACCATCGGCATCTTGACCGGCCCCGACGGCATTTTCATGGTCGATACGCAATTTGCGCCTCTGAGCGAGAAGATCGCGGCCGCGATCAAACAAGTTTCGAATGAACCTATCCGTTTCATCGTCAACACGCATGTCCATCCCGACCACACCGGCGGCAATGCAAACTTCGCGAAAATGGGTGCGGTTCTGATTTCTAGAAACGAATTGCGCGAACGCCTCGCGCATCCGGCTCCCGGCGCCAACGGTGCGCCCGGTACGCCCGCCCCAGCAGTCGCCCTTCCTATGATCACCTACGAAGGCCAGATGACCTTTCACATGAATAGTGAAGATATACGGCTGATCCCAATTCCGCGCGCGCATACCGATGGCGATACGCTCGTCTACTTTCCTAAAGCAGACGTCATCATGACCGGCGATTTCTATCGTTCCGTACAGTATCCCAATATCGATCGCGCCAACGGCGGCAGCCTGAATGGCCTGCTCGACGGGCTCGGCAGGCTGATTGGAATGGCCGGACCGAACACGAAGATTGTTCCGGGACATGGCACCGTCGTGCACCGGGCCGATGTCATCGCCCATCGGGACATGGTTTTGGCCATTCGCGATAAAGTGTCGCAGCTGATCTCCGAGGGCAAGACTCAGGACGAAATCCTGGCCGCGCACCCGACAGCTGATTACGACGCGAAAGTTCCAAATTCAAAGGAAACCACGCAGCGGTTCGTAACCCAGCTTTACGCTGAGCTTGCGCCTCCCGTCAAGTAAGGGCGCGGCGCATTCAATTCGAATTGATCGAGGAGGACTGCCCGTGAAGCTTGCGACATTTGCTCTGGATACGTGTCTTCTTTTGCTCGTGGTAGGTGCGGCTGCGGCCCAAGACCGCATGCCACCGATTCCCAAGGATAAAATGACGGAAGCGCAAAAACAGGCTTACAACGATGTAACCTCAGGACCGCGCGGGGCAGGCGGGGCCGAAGGGCCATTTGTCCCGCTCCTCCGCAGCCCGGAGCTCATGGACCGCCTGCAAAAGACAGGAGAGTATCTTCGCTTCCACAACAGCATTGGACCGAAGCTTACGGAATTCGTGATTCTGCTGACTGCCAGGCAATGGACGCAGCAGTACGAATACAACGTGCACCGCGTGAACGGAGCGAAAGCCGGAATAAAGCAGGAAACGATCGACGCAATTACCCAGGGGCGCCGTCCCGAAACAATGACGCCGGATGAGGAGATCGCCTACGATTTCTTCACGGAACTTTCCCAAAATCACAGCGTGAGTGATCCTACTTACGCACGCGCCGTCGGCAAATTCGGCGAGCAGGGCGTAATTGACATGACTGCCCTGACCGGCTATTACACAACGCTGGCGATGATCATGAACGTTGCCCGCTCCCCCTTGCCGGCGGGAGCGACACCACCACTGGCTCCTTTCCCGCACTGAGCCTATTTCAGCCCGGATTCGCAATGAGCGATTTTCTGCGAGGTAAGCGGCAGAAAAAGGGCCGGCTTGCCGAAATGATCCGCCGCCGCGAGCCTGTATTGGCGCCCGGCGCGTACGATGCGCTGACGGCGCGGCTAATCGAAGAGGCCGGTTTCCGCGCCGTCTATATGACCGGCTTCGGCACCTCGGCTTCGTTGCTTGGGCGGCCTGACGTCGGGCTGCTCACTATGTCGCAGATGGTCGACAACGCGCGCCGAATCGCCCAGGCCGTTGACGTGCCGGTCATCGCGGATGGCGACACGGGCTATGGCAACGCGCTCAACGTCATTCGCACCGTGCAGGAATACGAAATGGCCGGTGTCTCGGCCATCCACATCGAAGATCAAGTCACGCCCAAGAAATGCGGGCACATGGAAAGCAAGCAAGTGATCCCGGCGGCGGAAATGGCCGAAAAAATTCGCGCCGCAGTCGAAGCGCGCGCCTCGGACGATTTTCTCATCATCGCGCGTACAGACTCGCGTGCTGTTGAGGGTCTCGACGCGGCCTTATGCCGCGCCCGCGCCTACCGCGATGCCGGTGCCGACGCGCTCTTTATCGAAGCTCCCCAAACCGAAGACGAAATCGCGCAGATCGCGCGCGCATTTCCGGATACTCCGCTGCTATTCAATTGGGCCGAGGGCGGCAAAACTCCACCCGTGCGCCTCGAGCGACTGAAGGAACTCGGGTATCGCGTTGTCATCTTCCCAATCAGCACTTTGCTGGCCGCCACGAAGGCTGTTCGGGAAGTGCTGGACGAAATTAAGCGCGAAGGAACACCGCATCGTGTATTTCCTGACCGCGCCCCTTTCCAGCAGTTCAATGAGATGATCGGCCTCGGCGAGATTCAGCAGATCGAAAAGCGCTTCGCAACAAAATCAGAAAAACTCTCCGCCAGAACGCACGACTGATCGCGCATCCAGGTATTTCTTGGTCACGGAACGCTCGGCGGAATGTATGCCAGCGTGCGAGCAAAAAACCACACCAGAAAAAGCACCAGCACTGAATTCAGCATGAACTGCAGTGCGGTGAAACCCACCAGGTCTCGGGCGCGCACCTTCAGAATTCCCAGAATCGGCAGCATCCAAAAGGGATTGATCAGGTTCGGCAGCGCCTCCGATGCGTTATAAATCTGCACAACCCACCCGAGATGCACATGCAAATCGCTCGCCGCCTGCAAAACGTAAGGCGCCTCGATTACCCATTTGCTTCCGCCCGAAGGGACAAACATCCCCAGTACGGCCGAATAGATCGAGACCAACAGTGGAAACGTGCCATGCGAGGAAATGCGCACGAAAAAATGTGCCATGTCTCGCGCGATCGGAGACAGGGTGACAATCCCAAAAATCCCACCATAAAAGGGGAATTGGATGAGAACGCCGGAAGTGGCCGGGACGGCGTTATTCACTGCACGTGTGAACGAACGCGGTCGCCAATGCAGCAGCAATCCCGCCATCAAAAACATAAAGTTGTAGCTGTTCAGGTCAAGCGCCGCGAGCGGGCCTTTGGCGGCAAAGACTCGCGCGATATAGGCGAATCCAATCACCGCAATAGCAATCGAGAGCAGTGGAAAATACTCGAGCCACTCCCCCTCTGTTGCGGGTCCCCTTTTTTCTGGAGTTATGTCCTCCACGGCAGCGACTCCGAACCATTCACTCGTCTTTTTCGAATGAACTGGCGCCGAAAGGTATGCCACCACCAACGCGGAACACATCACGATGAGCGCGGTCAGTATGCTCTGCGGCAAATAAAGCGTCTGTTTCAGCGGGATAACGCCGCTGATCTTGAGCAGGCTTGCGGGGATAGAGCCCGGTGTCGCCATCAGTAGCGCCGCCGAAGAGGAAAACCCCAATGCCCAAACCGTTCCCTGCCCCAGGTAAGAGGCGGCGCCGATCGCGCGATAGTCAACGCCGCGCACGTTCTTGACCACCTCTCGCGCCAGCAGCGCCGCAAAAATCAGACCCAAACCCCAGCTAATTAGCGATGTGAGCATCGAGAAAAGCGCAACGAAAGCCACCGAGCCGCGCGGTGTTTGCGGAATTCGCGAAAGTCGCTGGATAATCCGAAAGACCGGTGGCGAAACTGCTACAACATAGCCGCCGATGATGATCATCGCCATCTGCATCGTGAAGGGGATCAGGCTCCAGAATCCCTGCCCGAAATAGTCGACCAGGTCGCGCACCGTCGATCCCGCCAGCAGACCGGCGCCAAAGATGATGACCAGCGCCAGCAGCGCGAATACGAACGCATCCGGAAACCACCGTTGCGACCAATCGGCCAAGCCGATGCCCAGCGATTCCAGTCTGCCCAGTCGCTCTTGCGCGGCGCTGTCGGATTCCACCTTCATGGATTGCAACCCTTTCCTCGTACCGGCTCCATTGGCTGCATTTACTGAGCACCTGGGGTATAAATCGGAAGACGCACTTGCGCAAGGAGAATCACGCCATGTTCCGACCCTGGAGGTCGATCGCCGCTGTCGCCCTGATGGTCTCCGCAGGAGCGTTCGCCGCACGGTCGCAACAGACCCCGCGGTTAACTGCCATTCCGCCGCAAGAAGCCGATTTCATCGCGCATGATTTCAAATTCAGCGATGGCGCATCGCTTCCCGAAATCCGCATTCATTACACAACGATCGGGACTCCGCAGCGCGATGCCAGCGGGCACGTTAGTAACGCTGTCCTCATCCTTCACGGAACAAACCGCAAAGGCGGCGTCTTTCTTGTGCCGTCCTTTGCCGGGGTGCTCTTTGGCCCTGGGCAATTGCTCGACGCGTCGAAATACTACCTTATCCTGCCAGATCAATTGGGCGCCGGTCTGGGTAAATCGACTAAACCTAGCGACGGGTTGCGCGCGAAGTTTCCGCGTTATGACTATGCCGATATGATTCGCGCGCTTCGCCTCATGCTGCGCGATGGCTTACATGTGGACCGTCTGCACGTGCTCGTTGGCACCTCGATGGGCTGTATGCAGGGCTTCATGTGGGCCGAATCGAATCCCGACGAAATCGATGGCCTGATGCTGCTCTCCTGCTTACCTACACAGATCGCCGGCCGCAATCGCATGGTCCGCAAGCTGATGATCGATGATGTGCGGCTCGATCCCGGATACCAGGACGGAAACTACACGCAGCAGCCTTACGGGTTACGCGCCGCTCTCGGTCACCTGCTGGTCGTCGCCAGCGCACCCACCTTGTGGCAGTCGGAATATCCTACAGCGGCCGCGGCAGACAAGTTCGTGGATCAATACATAGCCGAAAACATGAAGACAACCGACGCCAACGATTTTGTCTATCAGTATGACGCCTCGCGCAACTACGACCCCGAAGCGGATGTCGGCAAGATCCGCGCTCACGTTATGCTGGTTAACACTATGGATGATTTTTGGAACCCCGGTGAGATGGGCGTCGCGGAACACGAAATGCCCAAAGTGAAGAACGGCCATTTCGTTCTGCTGCCGATCACGAAGGAAACGCGCGGCCACTACACGTTTTTTCAGGCCGCGGTCTGGCAAAAATATCTCGGCGAGCTACTCGAAGAAATAAGGCGCTGAATTGCAACTCGCCTGTTGATTCGCGGTGATGTCGTGCGCTGAAGCTCCGGAAAACACAGCTATGTGCGCGTAACCGCTTCTGCCGCTGCATTCATTCCAGCGATGCGGCCCTGCACCAGGCAGCGCGCCAGCCCGTGCAATCCGAATCCGCCGGCGCTCTCGCCCGCGCAATACAGCCCGGCAATTACCGTCCCGGAAAAATCGACCACCTGACATTTCGCGTTTATGCGCAGCCCCGCTCGTGTGTCATGAATCACCGGCATGGCCCACGCTGCGTAGAAAGGCGGCGTCTGAATTTTATATTTGGGCGCGGGCTTGCCGAAATCCTCATCCTTACCGGATTCGACAAACGAATTGTAGCGGGCGACCGTACTTTCGAGTACGGCGCCAGAGATGGGCTTACGCTGGTATTTGTTATCAATGGCAGCGGCTAATGCGTGTAGCGTGTCTGCGGAGTAAAAATAGCCATCTGGATCGACATAAGGAGGCGCAACGGTCCACTTTTCACGCATCACTGCGTCGGCATCGAAGATAGCCCATATCGGGCCGCCTCCATTGACGGCTTCTCCGGTTCCTGCAAGAGCCGCGTCCAGAAAATTTGCGGGATTGTAGTTGATATTCTTGGCATTAAGATAGCTGCCCGGTTTGTACGAGGCGACCGCGTGATAATTATTGGCCGTGTACTGGCCTGCCGTCTCGTCATAAAAGCGCATGCCCGCCTGGTTGACGAGAATTACGTTCTGGTAGTCGCGTACGTTCAGCCCGACCGCCCGCACCAGATGGAATAACGGACTCCCCGGCTCCCATTGCAAATTCCGGTAACCATACCGAGTGCCAATGCGGCCGGCCTTGGTCAAACGGTCTCCATACTCTCCGACCTGGTTGTACGCCCCCCAAAGCGAAGCCCCGATTGCGAGTCCCGCCAATTCTCCGCTGCCGTCCTGAAATGAATACGGCTCGCCGGCCACGCCGTTGTATTCTTCGGTCAGACGGACATCGAACATCCTTCGAAAGTTCACGTTGTTGCTGGAGCCGCCGGTAGCGAGCACCACTGCTTTCCGCGCGCGGATGTTCACACTCTTCCCTTCGTTTGTGGCCTTCAGCCCAAGAACCCTCCCGGATGTAGGCTCCTGCCGGACAAGGCTCGACATTTTGTGCTTCAAGAGAATTTCGACCTTGGCCTTCCGTGCCGCAACTTCAAGTGGCCGCACGAGTCCAACGCCGGAGGACATCGTCATGGCCTGGCTGGCATCTACCTGCTTCCCCGTTTGCATGCGCACCCATTGCATGGGCGCACAGTGATTTTCTCGCGGCGCCGAGTTTCCCGTTGCGCCGGCTCCAAGGTTATCGGGAGCCTTCTCCACAAAAATGACCCCGTGGGCAACCAGCCACTCAAAAGTCGGCGCGCTCTGGTCGGCAAACGCGCGAATGATTTCCTTATCGTTGTATCGGTAGTCAGGAAAGCCATTTGGCTCGACTACAGACCAATCCGTCAGATCCGCAAACAATAGGTCCGCCGAATCTTCAATTCCATACTTCCGCTGCCGGGTTGTGCCGCCTCCGAGCGCCACATTGCCCCCGCTCACCATTGCATGCCCGCCGATGTCAAAATTGGCGTCGATCAAAATTACCGAAGCGCCGCCCTCGGCGGCTTCAATCGCGGCCGGCAGCCCGGCGGCGCCGGCGCCTACTACCACGACATCGGCCTCTCTATCCCACTTAAGCCCTCGCCCTTCCGCTTCCGCTTCGGTTGACGCTACTCCCCCCAGAGTTGCCGCTCCAAGACCCGCCGCTGCCGTTTTGACGAACTCCCGCCGTGAGAGATTCGGGTTTTTCTCTCTTCGTTCTCGTTTCATACTCGCCCTCGTTTTGGGTCGGAATATTGGGGAAGAATATAGTCCGTCTGGGGATTTTCTGCATCGGTTTTGCTCGGAACCGAGGCGCGTTGCCGGATTGTGAGCCTCTAATGGCTCGCGGCGCGAGGGCCCATTGCCGCATCGTAGTATGCCGGATCGTAATACTTCATCGGATCGCCGAGTTTCTTGGCGGGTTGCGCATAGCGGCTCCGCAACGCTAACACCGTCCGGAATCCTTGCATTTCTATCCGCGCATCTCGCAAAAATCCATCCTTGGGATCTAACAAGCGGCCGTACGTTTTGGCCGCGAGTTCGGGAGACATGTCGGGCAAATTCTTCAATAGAATGCGGATGGCCTCATCGCGATTGGATGGCTCATACAGCCAGTTGATAGCTTCCGCATAGCCGCGAATGAAGCCGATCACTTTCCGCTTATTCTGCTGCGCCCACGCCCGCCGTGTCGCCCCCACATTCCCCTGATACGGACCGATCACGTCTGTGACGCGGGCGATTTCATTAAACTTCTCCTGCTCGGCAAGGATATTGAACGGCGCGGATAGAAGCGTGGCCGCATGCTTCCCTGCCCTCAGAGCATTCCATCTCTGCACCATCCCGCCGGCTTCTTCGACCCGGTAATCTTTTGGCGTAAGCCCATTTCGCGCGAGCATTTCGAACAGGACGAACGCATATCCGGTCGACCGAGCATCGACTGACAGAGTTTTCCCTTTCAAGTCGCCAAAATTTTTGATCCCCGGGGCGGCCACCAGGCTCAAAAAGCCGCTGTCGCTGCCCATAAACGCGAAAAACTCCGGCTGCACACCGATAGGAGCCTGGCCCTGGCCCTCCGCATAAGCCACGATATTATCGACCGCCGTTATAGCCATGTCGAAGCGGCCCTCGGCCAATCCAGTCATCTGCGCGACCGAATTTGGCGTGGCTTGTAGGACCACCCGGATACCGTTCTTCTCGAAAAAGCCTTTTTCCTGGCCGACAAAGCTCGGCCAATTGAAGCCGCCCGGAAAAACGTTGACTGTCACAACGGGGGGCGTCTGCGCTCTGGCCGATCCTGCCAGCAGTCCAGCGAACACAATCAGCAGCGCAGCTGTCCGCATTGCACATCGCCGCTGAGGGCGTGATTTCATTTTTTCGATTATGTTGTTGTGGAGATACATTCCGCGTGGCAAATGACACAGCCGCTGTCGAACCGCGTCGGGTTTCGCGAAAACCCGCATCGCGCTTCATTCGGCGCAGGTCAGTTCATCGACCGCCGGCGCAGGTCAGTTCATCGACCGCTTTCCGCCGTCCGCTGCTGCGTTTGTTTGATGGCGCCCATATACCAGTCGAGAATCTGCTCTCCGGTCCAAAACACAACGCTTGAGCGCGATTTGATGTGCTCGAGCGCTTCGCGCAGATAGCGCAAGCGGTGCGGCGCGCCCATGATGTATGGATGAACTACAAGGGCCATGACCCGCGCCGATTCCGCAGCATCAGCATAGAGCTGATCGAATTGATCGATGGCCCTCTGCCGGTATTCTCCCGCCGGATGGTGCTGGATCAGCATCATCGCCACGTCATTACATTCCTGCGTATACGGCAGATTGACCAGCGTGCCCGTGCGTGTTTTCAGCAGTACGGGTTGATCGTCAAGCACCCAATCGCAGACGTAGTCGTACCCTTCTTCGGCGAGGATGTCCGGCGTGTCCCAGGTCTCCGTAAGCCCCGGGCCCAGCCAGCCCCGCGGCCTGCGTCCGGTGAAGTCGCGAATGGTTGCGGTGGTTTTCGCAATGTCTGCCCGCTCATCCGGCACTTTCTGCATATTCTTCTGGCCGTAGCCGTGCCCGATGAATTCCCAGTTTCGCTCCAGCGCGGCGCGCGCAATGGGCTCATAGCTTTTAATGGCCGAACCGTTGATCGCGAGCACAGCCGGGATTTCGAAAGAATCCAGCACTTCCACAAACCGCCAGAAACCCACGCGATTGCCGTACTCATGCCAGGCCCAGTTCGGGATATCTGGAATGGGCGAGCCCCCCGCCGGCGGAGAAAGGACCGTACGCGGCAGGGTCTCCTGGGGATTCCATTCCTCTACGTTGACAATGACCCAGACTGCCAGCCGCGCACCGCCGGGCAATGCCAGCCGCGGCCGAGCCGTAATGGGTGAATAGGCTAGACGTTCATGCGGCAACATACCTTTCCCTCCGCGGCTTACGCGCTCCGGCTGATGCTCATTCGAGCCAAAACTGTGTGCATTGTCTGTTTTGACTCAATCTGCTGTCAACCCGAAACGCCCTCCGCTCACACCACGCGGACGGTGAGCTCGCCCACCCCTTCGATTGCACCGTGCAACACGTCTCCTCGCTTGACCGGCCCCACGCCTGCGGGCGTGCCCGTAAACACCAGGTCTCCGGGGGTCAACCGAAAAAGCGTCGAGAGCTGCGCGATAATCTCCGGAACCTTCCAGATCAACGCTGAGAGATCGGAGCTTTGCACGCGCTTGCCATTCAACTCCAGCCAAAGCGCTCCTTTGTGTGGATGACCGATTCTGCTGGAGGGCGCCACCGGCGAGCATGGAGCTGACAGATCAAAACCCTTGCCCGCATCCCACGGCCGCGCCATCTTCTGCGCCTGCAACTGCAGATCACGCCTGGTCATGTCGAGACCGACCGCGTAGCCGTAAATATGGTTCAACGCATCGTTGACTGAGATATCCGCGCCGCCTTTGCCGATCGCGGCCACCAGTTCGAATTCGTAATGCACGTTTTGTGATGCCGACGGATACGGGAAATCGCGCCCCTGCGGCAACAAAGCCTGCCCCGGCTTCAGAAAAAAGAACGGCGGCTCGCGGTCGGGATCGTGCCCCATTTCGCGTGCGTGATCGGCATAATTCCGCCCCACGCAAAAAATTCGGTTCACCGGAAAAAGATCCGCAGTCCCCACTACAGCCAGAGCAGGAATAGCTTCTGGAGCAACGACGTAAGCCATGGTCCCTCTTTTATATCCGAGAACCGCACGTACTCATGGCCGCATCTGCCGTGACCGCTTCGACCATGAATTGCGGTATGCTCAAACCTCCCTGGAAGTGCCAAATGCGCTCATCGAAACAAGGGAGGATAACATGAACCGTTTGCTCATCGGATTGGCGGCTATTGCGGGCACTGGTTTGCTGCTGTTGCGGGGAACTGAGCTCCGCTCAGCTCCTCAACGGCCCTCCGCGTCGGTTCAATATCTCGAAGGCGATGCGTATCAAAAATCTCGCGCCTATTCTCCCGCGGTCACGACCACGGGCGGCCGAATCATCTGGCTCGCCGGTCAAACCGGGTTGCAAGATGCTAACGGCAAATCCTTCGCAGGCGATTTCGACGGCCAAGCGCGGACTGCCCTCCAACTCATCGACCGTACCCTGAAACGAGAAGGCGCGAGCCTGCAAAATCTCGTCTCCATGACCGTCTTCATCAACGACCCGCGCAATGGCGACCGGCTGGTAAATTTGCGGCGGGAATTCTTTCCGGCCGGCAAATTCCCCGCAAGCACGCTCATTACGGTTTCGAATTTTGCGCAGCCCGGGATGATGATCGAAATCCAGGGCGTAGCCGTCGTCAATCAGTGACCGCACGGAGGCGCACATGCGCGCCGGCTCTCGCGCACGCGCCTCAAGAAACGGGCTTTGCCGTGCAAGCGAGTCGCAGGCCTGAACGACGGGGTTCGGTCACCTGAAGGCCTGGGCGCCGGCGGCACCTGCTTTTGCCTTTTACCCTGGATACCGTAAGCTATTTCCTTACGCTCTCATCCCGAGTGTTAGGCTGGCATCTGGCAACACATGACGGCATCGCCGGGCCTTGGTGAAAGCGATCCGTGACTTCGTCGACCCGTTTTAACATGATTCTGCTCATCGATAACTACGACTCTTTCACCTACAACCTGGCCCAGTTTCTCGGCCAGCTTGGTGAAAAACTCGAAGTCCGCCGCAACGACCAGATCACCATCGATCAAATACGTTCCAAAAAGCCTGACCGCATCGTGATCTCCCCCGGTCCCGGCGAACCGCAAAATGCCGGCATTTGCATCAACGTTATCCGCGAATTCACCGGCAAGATTCCCCTTCTCGGCGTGTGCCTCGGTCATCAGGCCATCGGTTACGCATTCGGCGGCAAAGTAGTGCGCGCCCCTGAACTGATGCACGGCAAGACCAGCCGCATTCACCACGACAACAAAACCATCTTCCGCAAACTCCCGCAGGACTTCGTCGCCACTCGCTATCACTCGCTGATCGTGCAGAAAAAAGGCCTGCCGCGCGAGCTCGAAATCTCAGCCGAAACCGATGGCCTGATCATGGGCCTGCGCCATCGCAAACTGCCTGTCGAAGGCGTGCAGTTCCATCCCGAATCCGTGCTTACCGAAGTTGGCATGCAAATGCTGCGCAACTTCCTCGCACTCTGAGCAAGCCATGCTCGACCAACCTAGCACCAACTACAAATCGCCGCGCCTTGCTCGGTCTTTGTTCATTGGACCGCGCGGCCATGAAGCGAAGAATCTGTATGAAAGCCCTACGAGAAGTGCTCACCCGCGCGTAAACTCGATCAACGCCGCGAGTTTCGCTCTGGCCGACCCGGAGTCGATGGCCTGCTGCGCCAGCCTCGTGCCTTCCCTGAAGTCCGCCGCTCGCCCCGCCGCTACCAGCGCCGCCGCCGCATTGATGCATACAAAATCGCGCCGCGGCCCGGCCTCACCTTCCAGAATACCGCGAATAATCACGGCATTCTCAGCGGCATCGCCGCCCGCCAAATTCTCGCGTCTTGCCCGCTGCACTCCAAAATCCTCCGGTTTCACGCGATAGCATTTCACTGAATGGGGCCGCACTTCCGCGACCTCGGTTTCATCGCTCAGCGAAACTTCATCTATCCCGTCTACGCCATGGACGACAAATGCGTGCTCGGTGCCAAGCTCCGCCAGAGCATGGCCCAACTTATCCACTAACGCCGGCGCAGGAACCCCGATCACTTGCGCTGTCGCACCTGCTGGGTTCGTCAGCGGCCCCAGCAGATTGAAAATCGTGCGACCGCCCGCCTCCCGGCGGGCAGCCGCCGCATGTTTCATGGCCGTGTGCATGTTCGGGGCAAATAAGAATCCGATTCCGACTTTTTCGATTGCCGCCAGCGCTCGCTCCTGCGGAATATCGATTTTGACGCCGAGCGCCTCCAGCACATCCGCCGATCCGCAACGCGAACTGAACGAACGGTTGCCGTGTTTGGCCACGCGCACGCCCGCGCCCGCAACGACTACCGCCGCCGCCGTGGAAACATTGAACGTACTCCCGCCATCGCCGCCCGTGCCGCAGGTATCGACCAGCGGCGCGAGCTGCGCTTGCGCGCCGCCGTGGTTCACGCGGCGCCGCATGGCGCGCGCGAATCCGACAAGCTCCTCGACCGCTTCGCCTTTACTGCGCAGCGAAGTCAGCAGCGCGACGATCTGCGCCTGCTCGAGTCGCCCCTCGAGCAGTTCGCCCATGATCTCCTCCGCCTCTTGGGCGCTGAGATCGCCTCCACCCTCAACTTTCTGTAACCACTCCGCGATCATTTCAGTTTGATCTCTCAAACTTCAAAACTGCTGTCATCACGAGGGCCGAGGTTGCCTGAGGGATCCGTTTTCCTTCCATCAAAGCGGCTGCCTCCGTCTCACAGCCCGCCTGCGCCCTTGCTCGTCCCGCCGCGTTCAGAGTAAACTGGCCGACTTTGGACGAGCACAAATTTTAGCATCGAGCCGCGCGAGTCGCTTCCGGCGAGCCAACCGCAGCCGATCTGCAACAGGTAAATCAAGACCCAAACGGACGATACATGAAAATCCACGAATATCAGGCTAAGGAGATTTTTCGCCGCTTCGGCGTGCCCACCCCGCGCGGCGAGATGGTTACGAGCGCTGAAGACGCGCGCAAAGTGGCGCAGAAACTCGGCACCCCAGTTGTCGTGGTAAAAGCGCAAATCCATGCCGGTGGGCGCGGCAAAGGCGGCGGGGTAAAGCTGGCGCGTTCTGCCGAGGAAGCCGCGCAGCTTGCGTCGAAAATTCTCGGTATGAATCTGGTTACGCCCCAGACCGGCCCCGGCGGACGTATCGTCCGCCGCTTGCTGATCGAAGAAGGGCTCGATATCAAACGCGAACTTTACCTCAGCGTCCTGGTCGATCGCGCGGTCGAGGCGCCCGTAATCATGGCCAGTGCCGCCGGTGGCATGGAAATCGAAGAGGTCGCCAGGGAAAATCCCGCCGCCATCCTGCGCGAAAGGATCCATCCGGCGGTAGGGCTCCAGCCTTACGTCGCGCGCAAACTCGCCTTTGGCCTCGGACTCACGGCCGAACAGGCCCAACACGCCGTGCCTTTTCTTCAATCGCTCTACCGCGCCTTCATCGAAACCGATGCTTCGCTCGCGGAAATCAATCCGCTCGTCGTGACCGGCGACGGCCGCCTCATCGCGCTCGATGCCAAGATGAATTTCGACGACAACGCCCTCTATCGCCATAAGGATTTGCTGGAACTGCGCGATCTCGACGAGGAGGACCCGCTCGAAGTCGAAGCGTCGAATTACAAGCTCAATTACATCAAGCTCGATGGCAACGTCGGCTGCATGGTCAACGGCGCCGGCCTGGCCATGGCCACCATGGACATCATCAAGCTCGCCGGCGGCTCGCCGGCGAACTTCCTCGACGTCGGCGGCGGCGCCTCCGCCGAACAGGTGAAAAACGCCTTCAAGATTCTTACCAGCGACAAATCCGTTCGCAGCGTCTTCATTAATATTTTTGGCGGCATTTTGCGGTGCGACGTGCTCGCAACCGGCGTTGTCGCCGCCGCTCGCGAACTGCAACTCAAGCTGCCCGTCATCGTGCGCATGGAAGGCACCAATGTCGAGCAGGGCCGCCAAATTCTGCGCGATTCGAAACTCAACTTCACCATCGGGGAAAACATGAAAGATGGCGCGGAAAAAGCCGTGCGCCTCGCGGGAGGTGCGCGGTGAGCGTCCTGGTAAATGAACAGACCCGTGTTATCGTTCAGGGACTCACCGGCCGCGAGGGCAGCTTCCATGCCTCGCAGATGATCGCCTACGGCACAAACGTTGTCGCTGGAGTCACACCCGGCAAAGGCGGCACGCTGCACAACGAAGTGCCCGTATTCAATACCGTCTCGGAAGCCGCCCGCCAAACGAGCGCCAATGCCTCGGCGATTTTCGTTCCGCCGCCGTTTGCCGCCGATGCCATTCTCGAATCTATCGACGCCGGGCTGCCGCTCGTCGTCTGCATCACCGAAGGCGTTCCCACGTTGGACATGGTCCGCGTCGCCGCCGCGCTGCGCGGCAGCCAGACGCGCCTGATCGGTCCCAATTGCCCGGGCATCATCTCGCCGGGCAAATGCAAGATCGGCATCATGCCCGGCCAGATTCACCGCCAGGGCCACGTCGGCGTCGTCAGCCGCAGCGGCACTTTGACCTACGAAGCCGTCGGCCAGCTCACGCATCTGGGCATCGGCCAATCGACATGCATCGGCATCGGCGGCGACCCGATCATCGGCACGTCGTTTCTCGATTCGATCAAGCTTTTCAACGATGATCCCGATACCCACGCCATCATCATGATCGGCGAAATCGGAGGCAACGCCGAGCAGCAGGCCGCGGAATACATTCGCGCGCACGTGCGCAAACCCGTGGTCGGGTTCGTGGCCGGCCAGACGGCCCCTCCCGGACGCCGCATGGGTCATGCGGGCGCCATCATCAGCGGCGGCACGGGCACGGCAAAGGAAAAATACGAAGTCATGGCCGCCGCGGGAATCCGCACTGTACAGAGCCCGGCGGACATCGGCCAGACGCTCGCCGCCGCGATCGGCAAATCCGTCGCCCGCTAACTGCGAGGCGATTGTTTCGTAGCGCCGCGCTTCAGCGCGGCATCTTGAATTCGTGGGTGTCCTACGCTTGGTTTTAAGGGTGGGAACGACTGTTGCGTTGCCTTGCCGCCGCGTGCAAAAGAAAAGGCACTGTTGTCATCACGAGGCCGCGCATCACCCTGGTTAGTGGCATCGAAGATTCGGGCGCGGCCGAGGGATCTGCAGTTGGTTTTGGGTCCACCCTTCGTTCTTAAGGGTGGGAATCGTTTCAAACCGCGCCCGCTGGCGTCTGAGCGGGTCTTGGTAGTTCCTGGCCGAAGAAGCACTAGCCAGCGTGGACTTCGCCTCAAATTGAAATCTAGGAGAATCCTTTGCCCGACGCAAAACTCGAACGCACGCTCGCCATCATCAAGCCTGACGCAGTGGGTCGCGGCCTCGCCGGCGACATTCTTTCGCGCATTCACCGTGCCGGCTTTTCCATCGTGGCCATCAAGTCTTTGCGTCTGACGCCACTGCAGGCCGAGGGCTTTTACGCCGTCCACCGCGGCAAGGGTTTTTTCGGCGAACTCACGTCGTTCATGAGCTCCGGCAAGATTGTCGTCATGGTTCTCGAAGCTCCGGGCGCCATCTCCCGCTGGCGCGACACCATGGGCGCCACCGATCCGGCCAAAGCTGTGCCGGGCTCGATTCGCCGCGACCTCGGCACGTCCATCCAGAATAATTGCACGCACGGCTCCGATGCTGCCGAAACCGCCGCGTTCGAAATCTCGTACTTTTTCGCCGGCCACGAACTGCTGTAGCGCACATCTTCGGTCATAACCGAGGCTACTGTTCCTGTCCTGCTGACGAAAACCCATTCACGTTCGGCGGGAAAATGCACCCTGGTACTCGCGGCGGCTCATCGTCGCATGTTCACGCGTGGAGTAAAATAAGCCTGATGGATGCTGCGCGTGAGCTCGGAAAATGGCTCATCCTCGTCGGTATTATTCTCGCTGCGGTCGGAGGATTGTTTCTGATCGGCGGGCGCTTGCCCTTCCGCCTGGGGCGGCTGCCGGGCGACATCTCTATTGAAGGCAGGCGCGGCTCGTTTTATTTCCCTATCGTCACCTGTATCCTGCTGAGCGCCGTGCTCACCCTAATCATGTGGGTTATTTCCGCTTTTCGCCGCTAGCAGACCATGACCAAGCCCTTTCAGCTTCCGCTCATGCCGCGCCGCACCATCTGGTCCGTCAGCGATCTCACCGGACGCATCCGCGACCTTCTCGCGGGCGAATTCACCGACGTCTTTGTCGAAGGCGAAGTCTCCAACGCCCACGCGGCGCAATCGGGCCATCTTTACTTCACGCTAAAGGACAATCACGCGCAGATCCGCTGTGTCTGTTTTCGCACGCAGCTCGCGCGCCTGAAATTCCGGCCCGAAGATGGCCTGCACGTCACCGTGCGCGGCTCGATCAGCGTCTATGAAGCGCGCGGCGAATACCAATTTTATGTTGAACACGTCGAGCCCGTCGGGCTGGGCGCGTTGCAACTCGCCTTCGAGCAGTTGAAGAAGCGCCTCGATGCCGAGGGCCTGTTCGATCCTGAACGCAAGAAACCGCTTCCCGTACTGCCGCAGTGCGTGGGGCTGATCACGTCTCCGAGCGGCGCCGCCGTGCGCGATATCGTGCACATTCTCGAGCGGCGTTTTCCCAATCTGCACATCGTCCTCTATCCGGTTCGCGTGCAGGGCGAGGGCGCAGCCGGCGAAATCGTGCAGGCCATCCGGTATTTCGACCGCAAACAGATCGCTGACGTGCTGATACTCGCCCGTGGGGGTGGCTCGCCCGAAGATTTGTGGGCCTTTAACGAAGAGACCGTCGCGCGGGCGATCGTCGCCTGCTCCATCCCCATCATTTCCGGAGTCGGCCACGAAACTGATTTCACCATCGCCGACTTCGCCGCCGATATTCGCGCCTCGACGCCATCTGCTGCGGCCGAGATGGTGGTTCGCACGCGCCAGGAATTCGACAGCCATCTATGCGACCTGCGTGACAAAGTCGCGCAACTCTTGCGTTATCGCTTGCTCCAATCGAGCCACAAGCTTCGCGAATTCGATTTGCACCGAGCGGCGCGCCACCTCGAAGACGGGATGCGTCGCCGGCGCCAGCATACCGACGAACTCGCCTCGCAACTCGCCGACGCGCTTCGCCGCCGTGTCGAAGCGCTGCAGCAACGCCTGCAATCTGCCCTGTCGCGTATCTCCGCAGTAGACTTTCGCGCGCGGGTCCGGGCCGCGGCCGTGCGCCTCGATCAGCGCACCGCCGAACTCGAGCTTCGAATCGGGCGTACGTTTACCGCCAGGCGTCAATCATTGGAAAAATTAATCGTGCAACTGGAAGAGCGCAGCCCTTTGCGCTTGCTGGAGCGAGGCTATGCGATCTGTTACGACGCCGCAGGAAATGTCGTGCAAGCCGCCGATCAAGTCGCGCTCGGCGACCGCATCCGCGTGCAACTCGCGCGCGGCCGCCTCGGCGCCGAAGTCAAAGACAAGGAATGAGTCAGACCCGAAAGAGAGCCGGACGATAACCTCGCCGCAACGAAAACCCCGATAAAAGAAAATCGAGCAGCAATAAAAAAGGCCAGCCCCATGGCTGGCCCAAGTTAAAAGCCGATTCGCGACCGGCCGATTGACACTGAATGAGACCTGCCAGAACCCGAAGGTGAGTGAACCGGCCGCCCCGAAGGGCGGTGCGGCACTTGGCTCTCCGGCGTGTGAGTTCGCCGAAGAAAGCCTCGATCTTGTTAAAGGATCGAGGGTGAATCTTCTTGAGCACCGGTTCGGTAGGCGAGAAACGCGAGCGTTTTCGCCGAGTCCGACCCAGCCGCCGTTAACCTGTGTAACTCAGGCCAGAAGATTCGTGGGCTGCTCCAATCCTGTCTATTTTGCCGACCGAAGCATTTTCAGCCGCGGCGGGCGAGGCAGGACCAGCCAGCCTGGATTCTTTAGAAAGGAGGTGATCCAGCCGCAGGTTCTCCTACGGCTACCTTGTTACGACTTCACCCCAATCATGAGTCATACCTTGGGCGCTTGCCTCCTTGCGGTTAGCATGGCGACTTCTAGTACAACCCACTTTCGTGATGTGACGGGCGGTGTGTACAAGGCCCGGGAACGTATTCACGGCGTCGTTCTGATACGCCATTACTAGCGATTCCGGCTTCATGCAGTCGAGTTGCAGACTGCAATCCGAACTGAGCATGGTTTTTTCCGATTAGCTCCCCCTCGCGGGTTCGCGACGGTTTGTACCATGCATTGTAACACGTGTGTAGCCCTGGACATAAAGGCCGTGCTGACTTGACGTCATCCCCACCTTCCTCTCCGTTATCCGGAGCAGTCCTCTTAGAGTTCCCCCTTGCGGGTGGCAACTAAGAGTAGGGGTTGCGCTCGTTGCGGGACTTAACCCAACACCTCACGGCACGAGCTGACGACAGCCATGCAGCACCTCTACCAGTGTCCCTTGCGGGAAGGCGATGTTTCCACCGCTGGTCACTGGCACTTCGAGCCCAGGTAAGGTTCTTCGCGTTGCGTCGAATTGAACCACATGTTCCACCGCTTGTGCGGGCCCCCGTCAATTCCTTTGAGTTTCAGCCTTGCGACCGTACTCCCCAGGCGCAGGACTTAACGCGTTAGCTCCGGGACGACCCGCCAACGCGGGCCACCCCAAGTCCTGATGGTTTAGGGCTAGGACTACCAGGGTATCTAATCCTGTTTGCTCCCCTAGCTTTCGTTCCTCAGCGTCAGTTGCGGTCCAGCGAGCCGCCTTCGCCACGGGTGTTCCTGCAGATATCTACGCATTTCACCGCTACACCTGCAATTCCACTCGCCTCTCCCGCACTCTAGCACGGCAGTTTCGAAAGCAGCCTCTGAGTTAAGCCCAGAGATTTCACTTCCGACTTACCGCACCGCCTACGAACCCTTTACGCCCAGTAATTCCGAGCAACGCTGGCCCCCTACGTCTTACCGCGGCTGCTGGCACGTAGTTAGCCGGGGCTTCTTCTACCCGTACCGTCACTCCCTTGCGGGCATTCGTCCGGGTCGAAAGGGGTTTACACTCCGAGAAGCTTCATCCCCCACGCGGCGTTGCTGCGTCAGACTTTCGTCCATTGCGCAAGATTCCCCACTGCTGCCTCCCGTAGGAGTCTGGACCGTGTCTCAGTTCCAGTGTGGCCGATCATCCTCTCAGACCGGCTACCGATCATTGCCTTGGTGAGCCATTACCTCGCCAACAAGCTAATCGGCCGCGGATCCCTCTTCTGGCGCCTTGCGGCTTTGAAGACAACAGCATGTGCCACCGTCATGTTATGCGGTATTAGCCCCGCTTTCGCGGGGTTATTCCCCACCTGAAGGAAGGTTATCCACGTGTTACGCACCCGTTCGCCACGCGCCCATCCCCTGTATTGCTACAGGGAACTGCGCGTTCGACTTGCATGTGTTAAGCACGCCGCCAGCGTTCGCTCTGAGCCAGGATCAAACTCTCGTTTGAAACCTGATGTTTCGACCGTAACGGCTAGCGCTACGATCGGAACGAACTGTTAAATCGCTCGGTTTTTCTCTCACTCTGAACAAAGTTCAAAGCAAGACTTCTCAATTGTCTTTTGCTTCGGTACACCCGAAACAAGAGACCAAAACCAAACGGGTTCTGGCATGTATCATCCGATTGTCAAAGAGCAGGTACTCCCAGGCCAGCTGGAAGGACTACAGACGAACCCCAATATTACGGGCCGATGAACTCGATGTCAAGAAAAAATCGGATGCGACCCATAAACTATTTTTATTTTCGGATCGCCAACAAAAGACTCATCTTCTTGACAGAAGCGCGCTTG
>DASRHB010000014.1:0-4371 GCA_035650755.1 Candidatus Acidiferrales bacterium | reverse complement strand
CCCCGATTGTGGATCGCGCGCCGATCACTGTTTCCCCGCCCAGGATCGTCGAGTTTGGATAAATGGTGACATCATCTTCCACTTTGGGATGACGTTTGCCTCCTTTCTTGATTTTGCCGTGCTCATCTTTCTGGAAACTGCGCGCGCCCAGGGTCACGCCGTGGTAAAGTTTCACCCGCGAACCGATTTCGCTGGTCTCGCCAATCACCACGCCGGTGCCATGATCAATGAAAAAATGCGAGCCGATCACCGCGCCAGGATGAATGTCAATGCCGGTGCGACTGTGCGCCCATTCGGTCATGATGCGCGGAATGAGCGGCACCCTGTCGTAGAGGATGTGCGCCATGCGATAAATGGCGATCGCTTCCAGTGATGGATAAGCCAGAATGATTTCCTCGTAACTTTTCGCAGCGGGATCGCCTTCATACGCGGCGTCGATATCCGTCCACAGAATGCGGCGCACGGCGGGCAATTCCCTTAGAAACAGGGAAAGAACTTCCTCCGCTCGGGCTTCTGTCGCGTCGTCGGGCGGGATCTTGCCAAAGCTGCGGCAGATTTCGGTTTTCAACCGGGCATGCAGACTTCGCACCCGCAGTCGCGTCGTTTCGGCCAGATCATCCGAGCTGACCAGCGCTTCGCTGCGAAAGCCGGGAAACATCAGGCTCATCAACTCGGCGCAAGCCGCCTCAATCGCCAGCCGCGAGGGAAGCATGGCGGCGGCCTCCAGATAATTGATGCCGCCGGTTTCGCCGTAGGTCTGCAGCAGTTCTTCTACTGCATCACGTTCCGCCGTATCCATCGCCGTAAATATGCGCCCGATAACGATTGAAAAAAAGCGAAAGTGGCGAATTACAAATTCACGGTCACGATCTTGTAAACTCCGAACAAGCCAACGCATTGGGACAACGCGTTCCTACCCTGGCGAGCCCCAACGCGCTGGACCAAGGCAGGGAAAACACGAAGCTTTTAAAAAACGCGCGCTAACACCGCGCCATTAGTCGCTTCGAAAAACGCGCCGAAGCCTTTACACGCCGCGCGCGTGCAGCCATTGCAGGGCAAAACGCGCGACCTCGCGCGCATTTTTCAAGTCCAGCTTGTCCTTGATATGCGCCCGGTGCGTCTCCACCGTCTTGGGACTGAGATGAAGTTGCTTCGCGATCTGACGCACTTCGTTGCCTTTGCCGATCAATTCCAGAATTTCCAGCTCGCGATCGCTCAGCCTGGAGACGACATCAACTTCGCCTTCGGCGCCATGGCGGGCAAATTTTGTGATAACCTGCGCGGCCATGGCCGGGCTGAGATACGGCCGTCCGTTGAAAACCTCGTGGATGGCATGGATTACGTTGGCCATCGCTTCGTGCTTCATGATGTAGCCGTTGGCTCCCGCGCGTAGCGCGCGCAAGGCGTACAGCGATTCATCGTGCATCGATAATACAAGGATCGGCAGCCGCGGAAATTCCGCGCGGATGTTTTTGATGAGTTCGATGCCGTTGGCCGTGGGCAGACTCAAATCCACAATTGCCAGATCGGGATTCAACCGGCGAATCACCGCCATCGCTTCCCCGGCATTGGCCGCCTCGCCACAGACCGCAAAACCGCCTTCCGAATTGACCAGTTGTTCGAGCCCTTTGCGAAACACAGGGTGATCGTCAACGATGACGATCTTTTTGCCTTCCGGGGTGTCGCAGCTCGGGTTTTGCCTGGTCGATCCGGCATTTCCGGTCCGTCCGCCGCTTTCAGCTGGGTGATCGGAACTCGCAATGCCCGCTAATTCCTTTTGCCTGGCTTTAACACGAATAGTCATAATCAATCCCTGCTGGCCCCCATTTCGTATTCGCCGTTGGCCCGGGACTCAGACGTCCTCAATTTTTTTATCAATGTCTGGGCGAAACCGCACGGGGCGTTTCGGAGTGGCGCCCCTGTTTTGTGAACCGCCTCGCTATCCTGGGTAAATGGCAGACCACGCGTGTGCCGCCGGTTTTCGGAGAGACAATTTTCAGTTCGCCGCCCAACTGGCGGGCGCGATAATTCATGATCTGAAACCCAAGCCCACGGGTGCCGTTTCCCGCGTTTCGAAGTCCCACGCCGTCGTCGGAGACGCTTAAGATGATTTCGCCGCGGCGCGACCGTTCCAGTTTCACGACGATCTGACGGGCCTGGGCGTGCTTGTTGGCGTTGATCAGCGCCTCGCGCGCTATGCGGTAAAGCTGCGCGGCTGCCGCGTCGTTATCGAGGCGAAGGGATGGATGGATTTCCAGTCGGCACGGCGTTTTCCATATCTCGCGGTCGATCAGGTCTTGCAACGCCGGCGCCAGGTTCGAAGCATCCACGTCCACGCGGTGCAGAGTGCGGGAAAGATTTCGCGTGTCGGTGGCCGCCTTATTCACCAGTTCTGCGATTTTGTCGATGTCGGCGGCGTCGATAACTCGATGATTCTTCAAGCGCAGCGCCACCGAACGCGCCATGAACGCCACGGCCGTTAGGTGCTGGCAAAGGCCATCGTGCAACTCCTGGGCCAGTCGCTGTTGCTCGCGATCGCTCACCTCCAGAATCTTATTCTCCAATTCTTTGCGGCGCTCCGTCTCTGCCTTCAGCTTCTCCCTGGCTTTGCGCAACTGCCGGGTCCGCTGCCTCACGAGCTGTTGCAGGTCTTCGCTCGATCTTTGTAACGCCCTCACGGCTCCTGTGCGAACAGTTCCGTCAACCATCCCTGCCGCGGCCCATTGCCCCTCCTCATTCGACCCGCGCAATGCGCCGTTGTCCGCCCGCGTCCCGAAGGCCAAACCCACCCTGCGAATACGTCGCGTTTCGGAAGCCAATGGCTGTCCTTGTGAAATCATTTTCCGCAAGCGTCGCACTTGCTTGTCTCTGTCGCGCGCAGGCGTCATGTCCGTGACGGTTTGCCGGGTTGTTCCCGCTCGGGACAACCGAGCAGACGATACAAAGTTCGATTTCCGAAAGGAATTCGGCCTTGTAGAATCCCAGCGGTACAACGCCGGCAGTGGCTTTCTCCACCGTAGCTCCCGCAGCGCGGCCGGCTTACCGGAGCGGCATTAGCGAATCGCTTCTGCCAGTTCTCCCGCTTCTTTGATTGACGCCCAGCCCCTGCTAAATCCTCAGACAGCTCCCGGGATCGACCTTGAGCTGATCAGGCCAAAAGCTTTCGCGGGTCGATTGGATCATTGTGGCAATAGCGGAAGAGATTGTAATCGCCAGCGTCAAACAACTTCGGATCCTCGCTCATGAACCGAGATTAGTCATTGTACCTTCGGTCTTTGCCTCCGCACGGCTTGCGCAAGTTGATTTGCTTCGGCCTCGACTTCTCTCGCAAGCTGCTCACGTTTTCCGGGCCCAGCGTCGCAGTAGTTGGTGAGCGCCTTCGTGAGCCTATGAAGCGCTTGAGTAAACTGGCCTTTGGCGTAGGGAGTTAACAACCCTCGACGCGACGTCTGCGCTCCGCGCTGCACCTCGAACTCTACGTTCGTGCCATCCAGGACGATGCGATTCCCCGGTTCCAGGGGCTTCGTGCGTGCAATCATCTCATCGAATGCTTCCGAGACAGCTAGCGCAGCTGAGCTTGGGAATGGGGCATCCGTGCGCGTGACTTTGATCGATGGCTGGGTCCCTCGGTTCGGATTCGATGGTGAGACTGAATACCACAGGTTCTTATCTGCTTTCGTGCACGTGAGAAAAACATTCCTCTGACCACTGGCTCGCGTTCCGGAATAAATCGCAATCGCCGTCTCGCCCGCCGAGGAGGACGGCATGATGACAACCCTAACATAATTAGCCGGGGTCACAAAAAGCTTTTGAGACAATAGGGTTTTGTAGGCCGCGTCAATTTCAGACGTGGGCGGAATTAAATGGTCCGTGGGTCCGGTGGTAGCATCCGGCTGGGAACTCGCAAGCGCGGCAGAAGTAACAAACACGAAGATGTTCCAAAACTGGGCGAGATGTCCCGTGGGATAGATGCTTTTCATCGCGTTACTTGGTCATGGGCCCGGCAAAAAGACAGCGCCATCTCGAGAATGGAAAAACTGCCCAGAATTTCCGCCAGACGGCACATAAATGTGAATTGTCCTACCGCGGTCCCCCGTCCAACCGACAGAAGAGATGTACGGCACGCCCATGGGGTTGTGACCATTCGCGCTAGGCACATCTCCTCTATCGAGACCCGCGCCGCTTTCAGGGCCGTGGCTGTGCGAGATCGATATGGGCGGTCTCGAAAACGTCAGCAGTGTGTAAGGCTGCCCTTGCTCATCTCGGCTCCCGAGAAAAGGACCTTGTCGCTCTAGGGCCCCTCCCTTCTTCACGAGCTCCGCATATGCCCTTTCTTGAGAGACGAGCCTCCTCCCGTATTGGTCCTGTCGA
>DASRHB010000013.1:0-18064 GCA_035650755.1 Candidatus Acidiferrales bacterium | reverse complement strand
CCACAAAGAAAATCAGAGTCCCTGGCAGATCATCGAGCGGCTCGCTCCGCGCTCGCCGCTCGAACTCTGCTTGCTCCCGCCCGTCTTCCTGGACTATTACCTGAACGACTCAGGGGGATACGATGTGCCTAGGCTTCCCTATCGCGGCGGGGAGGAACCAAAACCGCTGCCAGAACCGACTTCGGTTTGCGCTCAGACGCCGAGAGCCTGGCCCACATCCAGTGCAACCATTCAGCAATTTACCCGCCGCCCGCGGAGGCGCGGTGCGCCAAAAGACTTCGCCGCTGGCGCATTGACACCCTGTAGTGCCGGTGCGAGAATCGCGATATTGCAGGAGGTTTTTCGCGATGGCGAAATCTTCATTGCTTCTATTCGCTGCGACGCTTGCTCTTTTTGCCTCTTCGACGCCCCTTTTGGCTCATCATGGCAGTGCCGCTTATGATAATTCCACGCTGACGACGCTGTCGGGAACGATAACAGATTTCCAGTTTATTCAGCCGCATCCCCTGATCTATCTCGACGTGAAAGACGCGAATGGCGGCATCACCAAGTGGTATGTGGAGATGACCGCGCCCAATCATTTGGTTCACTACGGATGGAATGGGCATAAGCTTCACCCCGGTGAACAAATCAAAGTTACCGGACACGCCGCCAAGAACGGCGACAAAGTTTTGAATCTCCGGCAAATCTTCGGCGCGGACGGGAAAGAGATTCCGCTTGGACCTCCGCCGCAGCCGGGACAGAGCTGAGAGCTGAGTCATTCGCGGCTTTGCGGTTGCGAGAACCTTCCGCGCGTAACCTAGAGGAGTGCAGGCATGCCTCACCGACTACTTAAGTGGACGATTGCATTGGTGGTGTTGCTGGCGTGCTCATATGGGCTGCTCGCGCAGACCTCCGGTAGTTCGATAGCAGGGAAGAAGACTGCCGCCGCCCCACAGAGCGCCTCGAAATCCGGATGGCAGGTTCCAAAGACTGCTTGGGGGGAGCCGGATTTTTCCGGCATGTGGGAACCGAAAATGCCTCCGAGCGCGCGCGAGTTTGCCGGATATTCCTTCGTCTCGCACAAGGAAGTCGTTCCGCTGATGACGCCCTGGGGCAAAGAACAATACATGAAGACGAAGCCCTCGTGGGGTCCGCTCGCGGTCACCGATTCGACCGATCCGGTCAATCCTACTGACGCCGTACACGTGGGCTGTGCTCCCACCGGCGTGCCGCGCATCTGGGTGCATCCGTTCCCGACGAAAATCGTGCAGATCCCACACGTCGTTTATTTTCTGTACGAGTTCAATCACTTTGTGCGCGAAATCTATACGAACGAAGGCCGCGAGCATCCTAAAGACGAAGATCCTTGGTGGATGGGCCATTCGGTCGGCTGGTGGGAGGGCAATACCCTGGTGATTGACAGCGTTGATTTCACTGAAAACACCTGGATCGACCGCGCCGGATTGCCGCATTCCGACAAGCTGCACGTCATCGAACGCATCACGCGCCCCGAGCAGAATAAGCTCCACGTAGGCATCACCATCGATGACCCCAAGGCTTATACGAAGACCTGGTCGGGATTCCGCGAACTCGAATTCGAACCCAACTGGAAACTCACGGAAATGATCTGCGAAGACAACTACACCTTCAACGACCTGAAGAACCAGGGCAAAGAACAGTAGCAGCTCTCAGAGTCCAGCCCGCAGAAACAAGCAATTCTGTCATTCCGAGCTTGCCGTCGGCCGCGCAGTTTGCGGTCGAACTCTTTATTGGCGAGCGAGGAATCTCTCTTGGTTTTTGTGGTGGCGGGCTATTCTGAGGCGAGAGAGTGCATCACTGGGGCGCAGCCGAGCGCGCCGCCTCGACCCTCTTGAACTGCTTGCTCAGCGCCAGGCCCTGCTGCTGATATGAGGAGCCGATCGCCTGTCCGTAGAGCTTTTCTGGCGCATTCGCCATCCTGTGATAGATCAGCCGCCCAATGATTTGCCTGTCTTCGAGCAGAAGCGGTACTTCGTGCGCCCGGACCTCTAGCACGGCCTTGGTGCCCTTAATCTCTCCGGCTGCGCCGTAACCAAAGCCCGGATCGAAAAAACCCGCATAGTGCACGCTGAAATCACCGATGGATTGATCGAACGGTTCCATCTCAGCGGCAAAGGACGGCGGCACGGAAAATCGCTCTTTCGACGCCATGAGATAAAAATCACCCGGATCAAGCACCACCCGGTTCGACTTGGGGTTCTGGATCGGAACCCAGTAATCCGCGGGATCGTACGCACGCGCTTTACTTAGATCGATGGGGGGACAGTACCTCTTTGCCTTGTAAGCGACGATGCTCGATCTGTCGTTTCCTTCGAGGTCTGTAGTCGTGCGCAGCCCGCGGTCGATGATCGCTTGTTGATCGGCGCCTTGCGCGGCGACCACGCTTTTCAGCCCGCGTTCAATCACCGCTTCGGCCGGACCGTCGCCATTATCGTAGTAAACGAGCCGCTCTTTCTCGGCAAGTTGTTCGAGGATTCCGTCCGTGGACTGTGGATTGCCGCGAATAAACCTGAGCTGATTGAGCTTGGTCCCCGTCCTCACGACAATCGGGAACGTGCGCGGCACGATCTCTACATACAAATCGCCCGCATATCCCTTCAGGACGTGCTCAAATTCCAGCCCGCCATCCGTGATCAGCCGCGTGAAAATATCCAGACGGCCGGTGGTGCTTTTGGGATTCGCTTTGCCGGAAATGTCGTGCGGCAGCGCCAGGCTTTCAAGTAACGGCACCACATAAACGGCGTTTGTTTCGAGCAGCGTCGGGCGCGTCAGATCATATTCGGCAATTTGCAATTCCTGGATCTTGCTTCTCAACGGCGCGGACCGGCCAGGTAAAAAACTGGCCTGCACGCGATAGGCAGTCGTGCCGAGGCGCAGATCCATCGAAGCCGGTTGAATCTGGTCGTCGGGAATCTCCGTCGCGCACCGAATTTTGCCGTTGGCAATAAGCTCGCGTATCTCCTGCGAAGGCAATATGCCTGTCTTGCGTTCCGAACGCCGCTGTTGTGGAAGAGGATCCAAACTGTTCTTTCCTTTGGCTTGGGAATTCTAGCATGGCGCTCGCATGAACTTCGGCCGGACCCGCTGAGGAAAACTGCGTCAGCTGCGGAAAACTCTATGATGCGCCGTGTGCATCGACTTCGGCGCGAAGTTTCTGCATAAAAGCGGCGAGTGATTGCGCGCCCATGTCGCCCGTCCCGTGGTGCCGCACAGAAACGCTGTGAGCTTCCGCTTCCTTGCCGCCCACCACGGCCATATAGGGGACCTTCTGCAGCTCCGAATCGCGAATCTTGGCCTGCAGTTTTTCGTTGCGATCATCGAGCGTGGCGCGAAAACCTGCGGCAGTGAGTTCCGAAGTCACACTCTTGGCATAATCTGAAAACTTGCCGCTCACCGGTAGCACTGCTGCCTGCACCGGTGCAAGCCACAAAGGAAATGCGCCAGCATAGTGCTCGATGAGAATTCCGAAGAATCGCTCGACCGAGCCCCACAACGCGCGATGAACCATCAGCGGCTGATGGCGGCTGCCGTCTTCGCCGACGTACTCGAGGCCGAATCGTCCCGGCAGGTTGAAATCGAACTGCACCGTCGTCAACTGCCACGGCCGGCCGATCGCGTCGATGAGCTTGACATCGATCTTCGGCCCATAAAACGCCGCCTCGCCCTCCATACGTTTGAATGGAATATTCAGCCTTTCGAGCGTGGAAGAAAGCGCGCGCGTAGCGCGTTCCCAATCCGCACGTGATCCCGCGTAATTTTCCGGATGCGCCGCATCCCACTCGGAAAGTTCCACTTGGTAGCGCGAGAAGCCAAACGTCTTCATCACCGCGAAAGCAAAATCGATGCAGGCTTCGACTTCGGCTTCAATCTGATCGGGCGTGCAGAAGATGTGCGCGTCGTCTTGCGTGAAGCCGCGCACGCGCAACAGGCCATGCAACACGCCTGAGCGCTCATACCGGTAGACCGTGCCGAGCTCGGCCAGCCGCACCGGCAGATCGCGATAGCTGCGCAGCCGCGATTTGTAAATGAGAATGTGGCCGGGGCAATTCATCGGCTTGAGCTGATATTCCGCGCCTTCCACCTCGATCGCGCCAAACATATTTTCGCGATAAAAGTTTGTGTGGCCGCTCGTGTTCCACAGGTCCAGCCGCATGATATGCGGCGTGAAGACGAGCTGATACCCGCGGCGCAGCAGTTCGTCACGCAGCCAGTCTTCCATTAGCTTGCGCACCAGGCCGCCCTTCGGATGCCAGAAAATCAGCCCCGGCCCGGCCTCTTCCTGGACGCTGAAAAGATCGAGTTCCGGCCCGAGCCGCCGATGATCGCGTCGTTTGGCTTCTTCCAAACGATGCAGGTATTCATCGAGTTCCTGCTGCGTGAAAAAGCAGGCGCCATACACGCGCTGCATCTGCGGGTTGCCTTCCTGGCCTTTCCAGTAAGCGCCCGCTACGTTCATCAGTTTGAATGCGCGAATGCGGCCCGTGCTGGGGATGTGCGGCCCGCGGCAGAAATCAATGAATTTGCCGGTGGTATAAAACGAAACCATCGGCTCGACGGCTTTTTCTTCGACCAGCTCGCACTTGAATCCTTGGTTCCATTTTTTATACAGGTCGACCGCTTCGGGCTTCGGCATGAGCTTCCGCTCGTTCGGCAAGTCGCGAGCGGCGATCTCGTGCATCTTTTTCTCGATGCGCTCGAGATCTTCCGGCGTGAAAGGCTGCTCGCGGAGAAATTCGTAGAAGAACCCGTAATCGATCGGCGGCCCTACGCCCAGCTTCACGTCCGGAAAAAGCTCGAGCACGGCCGCCGCCAGCAGATGCGCCGCCGAATGCCGGAAGACCTGCAGCGCTTCCGGATCTTTCGACGTCAGAATCTTAAGCGAGGTGTCCTCTTCGAGTGGGCGCGAAAGATCGATGAGTTCGCCATCTGCGCCCGTGCGGCCAGCACCAACCCGGGCCACCAGCGCTTCGCGCGCGAGGCCCTGCGAAATCTTTCGCGCGATCTCCGCGGGCGTGGTGCCGCGCGCGACTTCCTGCTTCGAGCCATCGGGAAGCGTGACTTGTATGGTATCCATGGGCAATTTCGCTGTAGTAAGAAAATCTAACGCTAACAAATCGTTTCCGGCAGGGTCAAGGCAATGCGCACGGCAAACCTGCAATTATGATAGTGTGCCAGTCCGTACTGCGAGCATTTCTTCCGGAGATTGCATTTGGCGAGCGATTACAAACAAAGCCTGAAAGAGTTGCTGCAACGCAAGTCTATCGTGTGGGGCAAGGTGAAACTGGCCTCAGGGCAGGAGAGCGATTACTACTTCGATTGCAAGCTCACCACGCTGGATCCCGAAGGCGCTTTTCTCACGGCTAACGCGGTGCTGGATCTGCTCGATGAGCAAGGGATCCACGCCGACGCGATCAGCGGTCCTCCCATCGGCGCGCACCCGATCGTAGCGGCTGTTGCCGCCGTCAGTTACCTCCGCGCCAAAGAAGGAAAGGGCCGCCCCATACCCGCGTTCATGATTCGCAAACAGCCCAAGACGCACGGCCTCGAAAAACAGATCGAGGGACTCGATCTAAAAAAGATTCGCAATGTGGTGATCATCGACGACGTGTGCACGAAAGGTGAGTCCACATTGGAAGCGCTGAAAATCGTCGAAGAGGCCGGCCTTCATGTGGCCGCCGTGCTCAGCATTGTCGATCGCGAAGCGGGCGGCTCGGATCGACTGCGCCAGAACTATCCTTATTTCGCGCTTTTCACCGGCAAAGAGCTTCTCGAGAGCGCTTACCGCAGCGCAACTGAATCACGTTAGTTCGCCCAGCTCGATATCAGCCGCACGTTACCGCGATTCGATAGAGGAAGCGCCGCTGATTACCGGCGTTACTTTTGCCAATTCGGCGGCGAATAGCGGATTTTCCGGAAACTCCGCGACGAGCGTCCGAAGCTGCTGCCGTGTTGTATCCGTATCTTTCTCCCGCAGGGCCGCGAGCGCCAGCATCAATCGTGCATAAGGCCGCAGATAATGTGTGTGTTCGCTCAAAGCGGCGCGCTCCAGTTGCTGGATGCCGAGCGCCTTGTCCCCGCGAACGCCGCCCACCCACAGCATGGCGCGCTTATATCCCGGCAAGCAGCCGATGATGTAATTCGCCGCGCCCAGCGCCACGTAGGCGTCGTCAGTATCCGGCGCAATCTGCAGCAGGATGCGCGCATCGCGATCGGCTTCGCGCAAGTGGTGCAAGCTTTCGAGTTGGCGTCTTTGGATCAGAAAAAGATCGTCCGCCTGCATGCCTTCTACAAGGGTAAGCGCAAACAGCGCGTCCGCATCGAGGCGCTGATTGTGCAATCGTCGTCGAGCTAATTCCGCTGCGCGCTGCGCGGCCGCGGCAAATTGGCGGTCCAGAATTGTGTCCGGATCGCCTTTAATTCCGCCCAGCAGCCGCTTGTCGTCGAGGAAGAACTCTGATGTCAGTACACCTTTGCGATAGAACTCCTCAAACAAGCTGGAGGCCGCCTCCAGGGCTGGTCCAACAGGTTGCGCGGGATGTTTTTCTTCCCATTTTGTGAATCGCTCACGCGCCTCATCAAACTTCAGCTCGTACAAAAGATGAAATCCGGCATTCAGTTCCGGATCATTGAGCATTCCGGCGGTGAGCCGTGGCGCATTTCCATGCGAATCCTGCTCTTCGGCCGGCATGCCTGTCGCGATCACCAGAATGGACACCAGCGCAACCAACAACCAACCCAGACGTTGGATTTCCAAAGTCGGGAGGCCACAGCTCTTGTCCTCGCGGCGCAGCAGGCTCATCGGGGGTTTAGATGCCTATCCTGCTCGCCGCGTCGAACTTTTGACCGCAGCTTAGGTTCGCATCCTAGACTTTTTTAGCCCTCATGGACAGGTGCGCTGCGGCGTGAAGGCCCGGTAAACTTGTGAATCTATACACCTTTAGAATGAAAATCGTCGCCTAAACCTTGAATATAAAGGCAACAAAAACATAGACCCAAAATGTGCGAAATCAGGAAGTCCATCCTACTTCTGCTGTCTTGCTTCGCGGTTCCTCTCGTCGCATTGGCGCAGTCGTCAGGCAGCGCAGCGGTTCAGCCCAGCCGCTTCGTCCTCTACGAGTCTTTCGCAGGCGATACGAACGCCGACGGACAAGTAATGGCTCTGAACTCCTCCGCGACCTATTACCTGACGGACCACTTCAGCGTCCGCGCGGGCATCCCGATTTACTTCGATCACGTTGCCTCGCTCTCGCTCACGGGCGCCACAGCCGTACCCACTTCCACGTTTTCCACCGGTGTGGGTGACATCTTCCTGAGCGTCCGGGCCGCTTGGAAACAACCCATACTCAACTACTCCACTGCGGTTATGGGGACGGCGCCCACCGGCGACTCGTCCAAAGGCTTCAGCACGGGCCATCTCACCTTCGATTGGAGCAATCGCCTTGACCACAGTTTCGGGCCGCTCACGCCCTATGTGAATGCCGGCCTCGCTAATTCCGTGACGGATACGCCCTATTTCATGCGCCCGTTCGCGACATTCGGCCCGCTGGCGCATTTTGAGGGAGGCGCGGAAGTCACCGTGGTCCGCGGCGTCAGCCTAACGTTCACTGGATACGACATTGCTCCTTGGGGTACGCAGACCCTCGTCAGTCGAGTGGTCACGGCGGCACCGGCGAGCAAAGTAGGCAACGGGAGTCATGGCCGGACGTTCGAGACCGGCCACCAGACTACGGGAACGGCTGTGCTGACGCATGATGATGGGGCCGCCGCCAATCTTGTGGTTAGCCCCACCTCCTATCTTGACCTCAGCGCCGGCTACGCCCGCAGCGCTCAATACGCCCTGAACACAATCTCTTTTGGAATTGGCGTTAACGTAACGGCATTGTTCAGCAAAGGTCTTCGTCCCTAAAACCCAAAACGCAGGAGGCACATCATGAACCGCTGGATACAGATTTCCGCCTTGGGCGTAACGCTCGCGCTTTGCGCCCGTGTGCAAATTCACGCGCAACACGCGCATGGCGGCGGTGCCGGACTCGGACCAGCGGGTGCCGGGGCGCCGGGCCTTGATCGATCGGGTCCGTCCGGCCGATCAAATGTTGGCAACGCCCCAACCGCTACTCCGCATTCTTCTGTCATGGCCAGCAAGAATCCCGGGGGCGTTCTCGATCACAATACGCAACTCGCCTCGAAACTCGAAACTCTGCTGAATCTTTCGGGGCCCAACGCTCTGTCGGTCTTGAAGACCGATGCAAGCGGCTTCAAGAACTTTGGCCAGTTCGTTGCCGCGGTGCACGTTTCACATAATCTGGGCATCCCGTTTTCCGATCTTCAGGCCAAAATGACTGGCCCTAATGCCGTCAGCCTGGGCAAGGCTATTCAGCAGCTCAAACCTCAGGCAAATGCCAAGGATGAGACCACAAAAGCCACGAAGCAGGCCGACGAAGATGTAAAGGACACCACTCCAGAGACTTAGGCCGAAGTACTTCCGTACCGGCCGGATGGGTCGGCCGGACCATAGACCCATACCCGACCAAACGAGAAGATATACCCGTGTTCGGCGTGATATGCGGTCGATGGATCTCCCGGTAACCTGCCCTTACCGAGGAGATTCCTGAGCCGGCTGCCCCCGGCTGCTGCCGCAGATTGCGTCTGGCATTCCTTCCAAAAACCCCATGCCACGGCGGCCGGGCCCCCACCGGCCGCCTTTCTTTCACTCCGATGAAACCGAAGCGGCAAGAGGAGCTTGGCGCAGGCGGCACTGCTTTCTTTGGCTACACAGCGCGGCGATTGGGCCGATAGCTGGTAAGCGGACGAGGTCTCAGCTTGAGTTGCGGACTCAACGGCGGTGGGACGTTATGCAGCGGCTCCCCGCAATTGCTGCAATGTTCCTCAGGGACCGCATCGACCCGCAGCCAATGTCCGCGAGCTGCGCAGCCCGGATTGATGCACTGTACGGTCCAGCCCGGCAAATAGCGCACGCTGCCTCCGCAGAGCAGAGATTTTTCGAATGGAGCGATCGGATTCTCCGGCGCTACTATTGTGGTGTCAAGCATAAACCCACCATATGTAGTAGCATCCTTGCTCTGCTGTGGAAATCTGTCCTGCCACAGGCACACTTACGTCCGAGGCCGCCGTCGCCGAACACGCCAGACGCTGTGATATAACTCTTAGGTTCTGCGGGCGCGGAAATTCAGGCCCATAACGGATACTAGGGAGGACGCAAATCTCATGCGAAAGATTCTTGGCGTCGCACTGTTTTCATTTGCTTTAGCAATCCCCGCGGGGGCGCAGGCTCAACAGGCGGAAGCGAATCTGGCAAATCCGATCTCCACATGGCTGCGCAACGCCTATATGGGTGTTCGCAATAATATCGTGCGCTCGGCGGAAAAGATGCCCGAAGAGAATTACGGCATGCGCCCTGGTACACAGCAGGAAGTCCGCACCTTCGGTCAGCAAGTCGGACACGTCGCCGACTACAACTACCTGTGGTGCTCGGAAGCCAAGGGAGAACCAAACCCCAATGCCGGTAAAAATCTGGAAAAACTGAGCACGAAAGCCGAATTTCTCAAAGCTGTAAACGATGCTTTCGCGTATTGCGATGGTGTTTATTCCTCACTGACCGATACCTCAGGAGCCGAAGTCATCGATATCACGCAGGAGAGCGGGCGCCACACGAGGATTCCGCGCATGGGGCTGCTGATTCTGAACTACGGTCACAACAACGAGATTTACGGCAATATTGTTACCTACCTGCGCATGAAGGATATCGTTCCTTCGTCTTCTGAGCCGCGGCCCCGGCAGCAATCCCGCTGAGCCGGGACAATCCCGCCGGGACCTGACGCCTGAGGAAGTCGTCGGTTGCGCCGTACCATGCACTTGTTTTCGAAAAATCGGTTTGTCCTCGTAGTAACGTGCGGACTCCTCATTGGAGCCGCGACTCCGGCTGTTTTTGGCGCCTCGGAAAATTCACACCTCGAGTATGCCGCGGGCGGGCTGCGGCTCTCAGGCCAAAACGATCAGACCTCAGCCTCGAATCCGCCGCAGCCGCAACCCTACACTCTTCCTCCTGACAAAGAAGCCCGAGCGATCGCATACGCTCACTCGCGCCACGAACTTTTTTTCCTCGACTTTCTTTTCACTGCGGTCGGGTTGCTGCTCCTGATTGAAGTTCGTGTAGGTCCGAGGCTGCGGAGTTCAGCTGAGCGCCTATATGGGAACCGATTTCTACAGGCAGTGATCTTTGGCGTACCGTTTTTCATTCTGCTCGGACTTTTGAGTCTGCCGGGTGCTGTCGCAGGGCATTGGCTCGCACGCTATTACGGTCAATCTGTTCAGAATTGGAGTTCCTGGCTTTTCGACGCCATAAAGGGCGGTGCGACCTCGCTTGTTCTGGCGGTCCTCCTCACTTGGCTCTTTTATGCTCTTGTGCGCCGCAGTGCACGCCGCTGGTGGTTTTACGCATGGCTTGGTTCACTGCCCATCCTGGTGTTCCTCATATTTGTCGAGCCTGTCGTGCTGGAACCATTGTTTTTTCAGTTCAGGCCGCTCGCTGCCCGCGACCCGCAACTTGCCGCCGCGCTTGAGAAGGTTGTCCGGCACGCCGGCCAACAGATTCCCGAATCACGCATGTACGTGATGAATGCAAGCTCGAAACTGAATGAGCTGAATGCCTACGTAACCGGCATTGGCGCGTCCGAACGCGTCGTAGTGTGGGACACGACCATTATGCAAATGACCACGCCGGAGGTACTTTTCGTGTTTGGACACGAAATGGGGCATTACGTCCTCCATCACATCCGCGACGGAATCCTTTTTACCGCCGGCGTTTTGCTCGCGTTTCTCTTTGCCGCATATCACCTTTTGCATTGGCTCTTGCGGCGGTTGGTTGGTACTTGGGACATCCGCGGCATAGATGACTGGGCCTCGCTGCCCGTGTTCATTTTTGCCATTGTGATTTTCAGCTTCGTGTTCACCCCCATTGATAACGCCTTTAGCCGTCATCTCGAGCACCAAGCCGATCAGTACGGCCTCGAAGTCATTCACGGGATCGTCCCTGACGCCCCGCGGGTTGCGGCTCAGAGTTTTCAAATTCTCGGCGAAATCGATCTAGCTGAGCCCGCGCCTTCAACCGCCGTGAAGATCTGGTTCTACGATCATCCGCCGCTCGATGAGCGAATCCTTTTCGCGCAGACATACGATCCGTGGAGCAAAGGGCAATCCCCGGAATTCGTGAAATAGCGCCCGCGCACGGCGGCGCTGGAGTTTTTCTGAGTAATCCTCGTGGTACATTCATTTCGGAAACATGCGTACTATCGTTCTGACTCAAACCGTTGCGGCGCCGCCGCAGGACATCTACGTCTTCTTCGTTCCGCAGCGAATGCCCTATTGGTATGGCCCGGAGATGCAGAGTTCGTTTGAAACTCAGGGCTGTGGATCGGAATTTCGCGCGGGTTCGCGCGTCCGCATTTCCGGTAAATTGGCAAACCGTACGTTTTCCCATACAGCGGTGGTGACGGCATTCGACAAGCCGCGCCGCTTTGAATGGCGCTTTGAAGACGAGTACGGTGTGCGCGGCACGGAGCGCTGGGAATTGGAACCGGCCGGCGATTCCAGTCACGCCGGCACTCGCGTTCGTTTCACGAACGAGTATGAAATTGCGGGGCGATTCGCGCGGATCGTCGATTGGCTCCTGACGCGCCACGCGCTCAAGCGCCGAAACCGCGATTACCTTAACCGCCTGGCACGTTTGGCGGAGCGCCGGCCTTGAGCATACAGGCTGCGGACAGCCGTCGCTCCGATATGGATTTATACACATTCTTGTCGTGAGCCTGATTCATGAGCGACTTTGAATCTTTGCCCGCCGCTGGGGCTCCGCCGCCGCAACTGCCGCCGGCGGGCGAAAGCCCATTTCCGCTCCACGCTCTCTTCTTCGGCCCCAATGGCGTGCGCGCCGGCTGGCGTGCGGCGCTCTACGTCGCTTTTTTCCTTCTATTGCTGACGCTCGCGGCCACTGTGGGCCGGGCGATCCAGTTAGCAGCCGTCGGCCGAACTGCCACGATTACGCCCGCCGTCCTGGCAATTCAGGAAGGGCTCGCTTTCGCCAGCGCGATTCTCGCGGCCTTGATCATGAGCCGGCTCGAGCGGCGACCGTTTGCGGAGTATGGGATGCCGTTCGCACAGGCATTCCGAAAGAACTTCTGGGTCGGACTCATCTGGGGAATCATCACGGTCAGTGTGATCATATCCGCCATTCATTTCGTCGGCGGCTATTCGTTCGGCAGCGTGGAACTTTCGGGCGCGGAGATCGCCCGCTATGCGGCCGAATGGGCTGGAGCATTTCTCCTCGTCGGCCTCACCGAGGAATTCCTGTTTCGAGGCTATCTGCAAGTTACGCTGACGTCGGGAATGGGCTTCTGGCCTGGCGCGGTGCTGCTTTCATGTGTGTTTGGTGCGGTGCACCTCCGCAATCCGGGCGAAGGGCCGGTGGGCGCGCTAAGCGTGTTCGTAACCGGGATGTTTCTCGTCTTTACTCTCCGCCGAACGGGAACGCTATGGTTCGCCGTCGGCTTCCATGCGGCCTATGACTTTGGCGAGACTTTTCTCTACTCCGTGCCGGATAGCGGAATCGTCGCGCCGGGGCACCTGCTGGCATCGTCATTCCACGGGCCGAGATGGCTCACGGGCGGCACCGTGGGTCCGGAAGCCAGCGTCTTTGACTTTGTGATGATCGCAATCGCATTTGTGATATTTGACCGCGTCTACCGCAACGCAAGGGCCTATCCGTCACTGCACACTACCGACTCCTCGCTACAGTCCCAACGACAGATTTGACGTTCAAGCCTGCTCGATAACTAAGCGGAAGAAAGTCCTCTTTCCGACACGGATCATAAAGATTGCCGGTTTGTTGAAGTCAATTTCGGCTCCAACATTTGTCATTAGCGCATCGTTTATTTCGATCGCTTTCTGCTTAATCAATCTATCGGCTTCGGATCTCGACGGAATCTCGCCCAGCGACACCAGCAGCTTCGCCCATTTCTCCCTTCCAGTTGGAGGGATAGGCCATGGCGCTGTTGATTCGACAATAGGTCCGACTTTTTTGTGCAGAAATGCAGTGCCGTTTGACACGCGTTTCAGCCGATACTCAGGAATCTCAGTTGGTGTTTCACGCTCCCGGAAAACGCGGCGGAATTCGTCGGAGGCTTTGCGCGCCGCATCTTCGCCGTGAAATCCCGCGATGATGTAGTGAGCGAGCTGCATTTTGGCGTCCATGGGATGCAAGGCGCCGGTGCGGACTTCCTCCTTGAGCCGCGCAATTACCGGCGGCGCAAAGTCCGTCAGCAAATCGTAGTAGGCCCACATCAGCTCATCGGAAATCGACATGACCTTGCCGAACATTTGCGTGGGCGTTTCCGTAATGCCGACGTAATTGCCCAGGCTTTTTGACATTTTCCGCACGCCGTCGGTGCCCACCAGAATGGGCATGGTAAACGCCACCTGCGACTCCTGGCCGTATTCGCGCTGAATGTCTCGGCCGACCAAAAGGTTGAATTTCTGTTCGGTGGCGCCGAGCTCTACATCGGCCCTCAATGCCACGGAGTCATACGCCTGAAATAAGGGGTAAAGCAACTCGTGGACGGATATCGGGTGATTATTTGCCAGGCGCGTGCGGAAATCTTCGCGCTCGAGCATGCGCGCGAGCCGGTAATGCCCACAGAGTCGCACAATATCGATGCCGCTCAATTCGCCGAGCCATTCGCTGTTGTAGCGTACCTCGGTGCGCTCGCGGTTAAGCAATTTGTAAACCTGCTCGAGGTATGTTTGCGCATTGGCCTGCACCTGTTCACGTGTGAGCGGCGGGCGCGTTTCGGATTGTCCGGTAGGATCACCCACCATTGCGGTGAAATCGCCGACGAGGAAAATCGCAGTGTGTCCTTCATCCTGAAAGTGCTTGAGCTTGCGCAGCACGACCGTATGGCCGAGATGCAAGTCGGGGGCCGTGGGATCGACGCCCAGCTTAACCCGCAGCGGCTTACCAGAGGCGCGGGAACGTTCGAGCTTAGCGCGCAATTCGTCTTCGCGGATGATCTCGGCGGAGCCTTTGCGCAGCGCGGCAAGCTGCTCGTCAACCGGGCGGAATGTGTGGGGCGCGGCCATGGGTAAGTGAACGAGACTAGCGGGATTTGGCGCGCTCGGCCAGTCGCTCCTCCTCGTGCTGGCCGGAGGCCGCAAGCACGCGGCGGCCTTCGACGCGGTACTTGCCGGAGAGCACCAGGCGGACCGCCTCGGTGTAGATGCGATGCTCTTCTTTCAGGATGCGTGCGGCGAGAGTCTCTTCGGTATCGCCCGGTTCCACGGGAACGATCGCCTGGATGATGATCGGTCCGGCATCGAGGTTTTCGTCCACGAAATGCACCGTGCAGCCGCTGAACTTTACCCCGTAGTCCAGCGCCTGGCGCTGCGCCTCGAGTCCCGGAAATGCCGGTAGCAGCGAAGGATGAATATTGAGGATGCGGCCGGGAAACGCGGCAATGAAGCGGGGCGAAAGAAGCCGCATGAATCCGGCGAGGCAGACCAGATCGACGCCGGCTTCCGTGAGGGCGGCGACGACCAGCCCATCGTAAGCTTCGCGCTCAACGCCTTTCGACGGAATTACCCGCGCGGGAATCCCGCGTTCCGCGGCCCGCGCGAGTCCGGGGGCATCTTCGCGATTGCTGACGACGATGGAGATCTCGGCGTCAGGGATGCGCCCACTGGCAATGCTATCGGCCAGCGCCACGAAATTCGAGCCGCGGCCGCTGAGCAGGACGCCAATTCGTTTGGTCATGAGCCCGTCAACTTAACACATTCTGCTGAAAGACCGAGTTTCCCAATTTGGTGCCGGCCGGATTGTGATCGGCGCGACGGGCCGTTTCTGAGCTTCGGTTGAGCGGAAAATGAGTGCGGTACCCCCTCCCCTTTTTGCGCAAGTGTTCATTTCAATGCGCTTAGCTGTAGCTGCTTGTCCTAACCCTGACGTGCTGGCGCTTCACATCCGGTCGCCAATCAGCACACGAGTTTGGTCCCCGGCGACGGAGGTTGCGCGATTCATTCGAAAAAACCACCGCCCGGAATCCCTGAGGTGGGCGCCCGGAATTCCTTACGCGGTCACCCGCCGCTCATTAAAGCGCGTCCGCTCACTGGTTGATCCGGACATAAGCGAAGTTCCAAAACCCGCATCTCTCTATTCTAGCTTGATCGTCAACGTCCGTTCGTTGGACGCCAACCCGAAACTTAATGGCGTGCTACACCGCGAAATACAATTATCCGTCCTGTGATGCACTAGTTCCGAAGCTTTGCTTCCCCGACACGCTCGATGGCGTTCTACTCTTGTTAGGGGGCGGACGAGTAAACGCAAAAGGCACGCCTCAGGCTTTCGGGGAGGATAGTAGGCGCAGCTGGGTCCCCTCCGGGCGCTTTGGGGGCTCCCGCGCGAGTCTCTGCGGCAGTTCCTTGATTGTGCTGCGCTGGAAACAAGAGTAGATTGGTCGTTCACACCACCACTACACAACCTTCCGCCGCGCCCAGTCGGGCGACGGTCTCTTGTGCAGGCGATGATCACAGGAGGCCGTCATGGCAAATGACGCAAAACAGCTACCCACATCCGCATGGGATTGGCTTTACCAGTACGCGCTTCGTGAAACTGATCGAGGCCGACTGTTGGCAATCACTCATGAAGCTATTCAACTCATGGTTCGGCGTCTCCATGAGTTGGGACCCGAAAACGTCTCTGAACGGCAGCGTCTCGTTGTTTGTATCGGCGACCTGCGCGTCTTGCAAAGCGGCGCATCGCGTTCAGGAGCGTAGCTCGTGTCGCTGACGTGGGATTCGCCAATTCGCTAATCATCAACGGCGGACCCGAAAAGCGCTACGTTCCGAGAACCGAAACACGGGGCAGCCGCCCCAACTTCCCGCTGACTCGCGGTGATATGCTCGCGCTGGGTGCGCCGTGTCAACAGGAGCCGAACGAATCCTGGGCCACCCGCCCTGAGCAGGATGCCAATTCGTTTGGTCATGAGCTCGCCAAGTTAACACATTCCGGCGCAGGGCGGTTGTGGGCACGAATTTCCTGAGTAACGCACGAGCCTCTGCTTTGAAATCGCCGCGGTAGGCACAGGCCCATGGGCCTCAGTCCTAATTGTGACCGTCAATCATCTGATCATTGAGGACGTCCAAGCGAAAGCCCTGAGAACACCCGTTCGGAATTAGGACCAATAAAAATGCAAAAAGCGAAATTGGTATGCCTGTCGGCTCTGATGTTCTCTTCATTGTCAATTCTGAGGGCCCAAGACATTCCTGGCTCGGTCAAGATCGATCACTCCGAAACAGTAAATGAAGATGCGAAACGGACATCACTGCGCAGCACCTATACTCTGAGCCCGGACGATGAAGTCATTATTCAGGGAATTGGAATGGATGAAGCCACCAACCGGCCGTACCGGATTGACCCTGATGGAAATGTCAGCCTTCCCATGCTCGGGCGAGTTAAGGCCGCCGGACTCACTCTTCACGACTTCGAACTGGAGCTGGATCAGGCCGCTTCCAAGTATATTCGTCACCCGCAAGTCGCTGCCAGCCTCGCGGAATATCACGGCCAGCCGGTTTCCGTTGTTGGTGCTGTCAATCGGCCGGGGACCCAACAACTGGAAGGCAAAAAGACCTTAATGCAGGTAATGTCGATGGTCGGCGGATTCCGAAACGATGCGGGAAATACGATCAGCATCGCTCGAGAACTGAAATGGGGTGTCTTACCGCTGCCCAATACTACGATCGATCCCACAGGTACGCACAGCATCGCTCAAATCAGCATTCCTGAGTTGTTACAGGAGAAGCCGTCCGAATTAAATATCCTGATCATGCCAAACGATGTCATCAGCGTTCCGGTTTCCGAAACCATCTATATTCTTGGTGACGTTCGCAAACCCGGAGGTTTTTTGCTGGGTCAGCGCAAGACGGTGACCGTAACTGAGGCGGTCGCTCTTGCGCAAGGGCTCTCCTCGACATCCGATGCCAGGCATTCGCGCATCATTCGTCACTCCGGCGCTAACATGCCCGCTGGCGGAATACCAATTAACTTGAAACAAGTTCTAGCTGGCAAAGCACAGGACGTTTTGCTGGAAGGCGGTGACACGTTGTTTGTGCCCGGCAGCTTGAGCAAGAAGGCTGGAGCTGCAGCCCTCGATGTATTTACAAAGTCTCCCTAAAGACTCTCACCTGTTACCCCCTCGTGTCTGACGCGTCGGACGCCCCGCAGGTGATCCGCTGCGACAATGGGCCGGAACTGACCAGCGGCATTTTCTGGCCTGGTGTATGGAGCGGAAGATCGAGTTGGTGCACATCCAGCCGGGGCGACCGATGCAGAACGGGCGTGTGGAAAGTTTTCATGGCAAACTGCGGGACGAATGTCTGCGGGTGAGTTGGTTCGGGAATTTGTTCGAGGCGCGGCGGAAGATCGTTGCCTGGCGGGCCGAATACAACCAGGAACGGCCGCACAGCAGCCTGGGGTACCGGACGCCTTTGGAGTTTGCGAGCGAGGCGGCCAAGAGCTGTGGAAAAGACGGGGGCTGCGCCCCCTTGGAAAACGCTGCGCGTTTCCCACTTTCCCACAGCCACGGCGACGGTTCGCTCTCAACCGACTGCTTGCAACAAAGATCGGAGTTCGTATCATGATCCCTGCGGAAACAGGGGGCATATATGGACCCATCCCGATAGCAAGAGCTTTCGAAGGCTGGCGCTTTTAAGAAAGAGACGCGTGCATATATTTGGCCTCGAACAACTGAGGAGCGGGCTGCCCCTCGGGCCCAGATGGAATCTGCGCTTCTTCTCCTAATCAGGTCATCGGCCTGTGGCGGCCCTGCCCCCCTCAGGTTTTGAAGAAGCTGGTCTCAGCCATTTGCGCCATCTTCAGCGGCTCCAGCATCTCGACGGGAATTTTTCCTTTTCTACAGGAGTCTTTTGTTTTTACGCTGCCCGCCGGTACGACTCTCCGCGTGCAATCAGCGACCACACG
>DASRHB010000012.1:0-270608 GCA_035650755.1 Candidatus Acidiferrales bacterium | reverse complement strand
GCGGGATTTCCACTTTCCCACCGCCGCGGCGGCGGTCATCTCCCTGCCCCCTTCAACAACAACTCCATCTCCCTCCGCCTCTTTTCACTCAAGCATTTCAATCTCGCTAGGGGGATACGATGTGAGTAGGCTCTTCCAGCGCGGGGGGTTTCTTGTCAGCCACTTCCGCGTGTGCTAGCTTCGTCTGTTTACGTTCCAACCGCTCGAGATGGCGGAGCCGTCTGCGAGTGTGCGTAATGCTATGAGACCAGAGGTGATCTTTTGATTCGCAGCTACCGAGGCCGCTGGCCGCAGATCGCGGCGTCAGCGTATATCGATCCGGCGGCCACTGTGATCGGCGATGTAACCATCGGCGAAAACGCCAGCGTCTGGCCGGGAGCGGTGATTCGCGGCGACGTGCACTGGATCCGCATCGGCGCTCGCAGCAATATTCAGGACGGCTCGGTTCTGCACGTGATGAAGGATCAGTTTCCGCTGATTCTCGAAGAAAACGTCACGGTAGGTCACGGCGTCATCCTGCATGGCTGCACGATTGAGTCGCGTGTGCTGATCGGCATGGGCGCGATTCTGCTCAACAACGTGCGGGTGGGCGCCGGCTCGATCATTGCCGCGGGTACTCTGCTTGCCGAAGGGACCAAGGTCGCGCCCGGGAGCCTCTTCATGGGACATCCGGGTAAATTACGGCGCACCTTGACGCCAAAGGAACTCGAAGGCATCGACGCCTATGCCGCCCGATACGTCGAGTATGCGGACACTTACAGGCAAGAAGTGGCGGGCGACAGGAAAGAAGTGGCGAGTGGCGAGTGGCGAGTGGCGAGCAAAGAGAAATGACCGAGCTGCCGAAGCCAAAACATTACAAGGAGCTGCTTGTCTGGCAAAAAGGAATGGCCTTGGCCAAAATTGTTTATCAGCTCACAGCGCGTTTTCCCCCGGAAGAAAGATACGGACTCACGTCCCAGATGCGCAGGGCGGCAGTCTCCGTGCCGTCAAATATCTCTGAAGGCCAAGCCAGAAAAACCACCAATGAGTTTTTGCAATTTCTTTCAGTTGCCGCGGGATCGCTGGCGGAGTTGGATACACAGCTCGCCCTCAGCGTCGAATTGAGTTTTCTCCGGCAAACGGAAGCCGAACCTGCCCTCAAAGAGATAGATGAACTGCAAAAAATGCTGGTGGCGTTGAAGCGGAAGCTCTCTTCCTACTCGCCACTGGCCACTCGCCACTCGCCACTTCCTTCCAGGGCTTACTGACGATGGCTTCAACCAAGTTTCAGGCCATCAAGGGCGTCCGGGATATCCTGCCGCCGGAATCGGCGCTGTGGAATCGCGTCGAGCAGGGCGCACGCAGCGTGTTTCATTCCTATGGTTATGGCGAAATCCGGCTACCCATTTTCGAGCCGACGGAGCTTTTTGCGCGATCGGTGGGCCTCGCTACGGATATCGTCTCGAAGGAGATGTATTCGTTTGAGGATTATCCAGTCCCCGGATTCGAGCAGGATCGCAGCGCATTGCTTGCCGTTGATCTTAACGATGCGGATGACGTTGTTAGCCTCTCATCGGACTTGGACATGGTCGTCCGCCGTCTGAAGCGAGCGCACGCGGAGGGAGAGTTAGATCAAAAGGACGAAATTATTTTAATGCAGCTGGTGAAGTTACGGTCGGAGGTTGATTTTGATAATCTGATCCGCAACCTCCCTCAGACCTCCGACGATCTGTATAACGCTGTCGCCGAGACAAAGCGGCTCGTTGAAAGGATTGATTTAGGCAGCATAGTCTCGTTGCGGCCGGAGGCGACGGCGTCAGTGGTGCGGGCTTACATCGAGCATGGGATGCAGACGCGGCCGGGAAATGTGAAGCTTTACTACATTGGGCCGATGTTCCGGCGGGAGCGGCCGCAGAAGGGACGCTACCGGCAGTTTTATCAGATTGGCGCGGAGTTGCTGGGGCCTTCGGATCATCCGGCGCTCGATGCGGAAGTGATCGAAATGCTGCTGGCGTTTTTTGCTCGGGTGAACCTGCACGGGGCGAAGCTGTACATCAATTCCATCGGAGACAAGAACTGCCGTCCGGCTTACGTCGAGCGGCTTCGCGGCGAATTGCAAAAAGTTCGCGACAAGCTCGGTCCTGACAGCCAGCGGCGCATCGAGACGAACCCCTTGCGGGTGCTGGATTCAAAACTGCCGGAAGAGCAGCCGATTATCGACAAGCTGCCGCACATCGCCGATCATCTTTGTGACGCCTGCCGAGCGCATTACGCGGAGCTGAAACGGCAACTCGAGTTGCGAAAGATCGAGTACGAAGAAAATTGGCGGCTGGTTCGCGGGCTTGACTACTACATGCGGACGACATTCGAAATTACGGCGCCGGGTCTCGGTTCGCAAAATGCCGTATGCGGCGGCGGGCGCTATGACGGGCTCGTGGAGCTACTCGGCGGTCCGGCCACGACGAAAGGCATAGGATTCGCGATCGGCACAGATCGGCTGATGCTCTCTTTGCAGGAAGCAGGCGCGACCGCAAAATGCGGCCTCGATGCGTATATCGCCTGGATGGGCGCTGCGGCGTATCCGGCGGCCGTGGCGCTGGCGCGAAATCTGCGAGAGCATAAGCTTGCAGTGGAATTGCCGGCGCAGGAGATGAAGTTCGGAAAATCGCTGAGCCTGGCGGACCGCCTAGGCGCGCGATTTGCCGTGATTTTGGGCGAAGATGAAGTGGCCTCCGGCCAGTTCACGGTCAAGAGGCTGGCTGACGGCGAACAAAAGAAACTTGCGCAGGGAGATTTGCTCGACTACCTCGTGAATTCAAGGAAACAGTGATGGCCACGCTCGATCTGCTGGGCAACTGGAAACGCACACAGTATGCGGGCGATTTGCGCGCGTCCGACGCCGGCAAGGAAGTGACGCTGATGGGCTGGGTGCACGGGTGGCGCGACCTGGGCAACATCATCTTTATTGATTTGCGCGATCGCGGCGGAATCGCGCAGATCGTCTTCAATAAAGAACTCGCGCCGGCAGCGCATGCGCGCGCCGAAGAACTGCGTTCGGAATACGTGATTGCGGTGCAGGGTCGCGTGGCACACCGGCAGAAGTCTAATCCGGAGCTGGCGAGCGGCGAGGTGGAAGTATTTGCTTCGGAACTGCGCCTGCTGAACACGGCCAAGACGCCGCCGTTTGTGATTGAAGAACAGGTGAAAGCGAGCGAGGAGACGCGGCTGCATTACCGCTATCTCGACCTGCGACGCTCACACCTGCAGCAAAACATTGCGCTGCGGCACAAAATTTTTCTGGAGATTCGCCGCACGCTCAACGAGCTCGGCTTCTACGAAATCGAAACGCCGATGCTGACGCGCTCGACTCCGGAAGGCGCGCGCGATTACCTTGTGCCCAGCCGCGTTCATCATGGGCAGTTCTATGCGCTGCCGCAATCGCCGCAAATGTTCAAGCAACTCCTGATGATCGGCGGGCTGGACCGATATTTTCAGCTAGCGCGCTGCTTTCGTGACGAAGACCTGCGCGCCGACCGCCAGCCGGAATTCACGCAGCTCGATCTGGAGATGTCGTTCCCCACGCAGGAGACGATCTTTGGCGTGATCGAGCAAGTGATGGTGCGCGCCTGTGCCGTGGCAGGAATCGAAGTGAAAGCGCCATTTCGGCACATGGAATATCGCGAAGCTATCCGGCGTTACGGAATCGACAAACCGGACCTGCGGTTTGGGATGGAATTGCGGGATGTGACCGAGCAGTTTGCGGCCGCGCAGGAGAAATTGCATCTTGAAGGAAGCGTGCACGCACTGGTCGCTCCCGGTGCGGCTGCGTTTTCGCGAAAGCAGCTTGACGAATTGACGGATCAGGCTAAGGGACTCGGCGCGCGGGGACTGTACACGATCAAGGTGACCTCGGAGGGCACAAGTTCGCAGCTCGAAAAAGTGCTGGGTGCGGCCGGCGTGCAGAATATCGTCGGCGCCACCAGAGCTGCAGCCGGCGACCTGATCGTCGCGGTGTCGGCGGCGGAGCAGATTCCGGGAACCGACGCGGCTGCATTGATCGCTGGGCAACTGCGGCTCGCTCTGGCCGATCGTCTGAATCTTATCCCGAAAAATCGCTGGGAATTTTTGTGGCTCACCGGCTTTCCGCTTTTCGAATGGGGCCTCAGCGAAAAGCGCTGGGTTCCGGCGCAGCATCCGTTCACTGGAATCCGAGAAGAGGATGTGCACAAGCTCGAATCCGCGCCGCAGGAAGTACGCTCAAAAGGCTACGATCTCGTGCTGAACGGATCCGAACTCGGTTCGGGGAGCATACGAATCCACAGCCAGGAATTGCAGGCGCGTGTCTTCGGGCTCTTGGGCTTGAATGAAGAGCAGCGGCGGCAACGGTTCGGATTTTTCCTCGACGCGCTGACGTACGGCACTCCGCCGCACGGGGGGATCGCGCTGGGGCTCGATCGCGTGACGGCGCTGCTCGCGGGCGAGAAGTCGATTCGCGAGGTGATCGCGTTTCCAAAGACCACCGCAGCGCAGGATTTGATGGCCGATGCCCCCGCCGAAGTCGAGCCGGAACAACTCGAGCAGTTGGGGATCGCGGTGCGCCCGAGCGCCTCAGAGGCGAAGGCGACCAAATAGGAGCATCGCGGGCGATCAACGCGAGATGAGCGCGTGAGCAAAATACGAATCCTGCCGGAGGCGATTGCCAACCGCATTGCGGCGGGCGAGGTGGTGGAGCGCCCCGCATCAGTCGTAAAGGAACTGCTCGAGAACGCGCTGGATGCCGGCGCGCGTTCGGTGCGAGTTGAGGTCGAATCCGGCGGCAAGCGCATGATCCGCGTCGCGGATGACGGCTGCGGCATGAGTCACGATGATGCGCTGCTGGCGTTCGAACGGCACGCTACTTCGAAACTGCGAACCTCCGACGACCTTCTCTCGATCTCGACCCTCGGGTTTCGTGGCGAGGCTTTGCCTTCGATCGCGTCGGTTTCACGGCTGCTGCTCGAAACCTGCGTCGCGGGCGAGGAGCAGGGGACGCGCGTGGAGTTTGCGGGCGGAAAGCTGGTGGGTGTAAAACCCGCGGGACTTCCGCCGGGGAGTTCGGTGAGCGTCGCCGATCTTTTCTACTGCGTTCCGGCGCGGAGAAAGTTTCTGAAGTCGGATACGACGGAGCTCGGGCATGTGGCTTCGCTCGTGACGCACTACGCGCTCGCCAATCCCGACAAGCATTTCGTATTGAAGACGCCGACGCAGGAGATTCTGAACGCCGAGCCTGTTGGGACTCTGCGCGAACGCGTCTATCAAGTTTTTGGACGGCAGACCCTGGATGAAATGGTGGAGATTGCTCCGGTATCGGCCCCCATTCGCGCCGCGATTACTGAAACTGAGGTGGAGGACGCCAGCCGATCTGGTGAGTTTACGGTCCGCGGCTTCGTTTCACGTCCTGAAGTGCAGCGCTCGAATCGTAACGGCATTTACGTCTTCGTAAACCGGCGGCTGGTGCGCGACCGGCTGCTGCTGCATGCGATCCACGAAGCGTATCGAAATATCTTGCCGGCCGATGTGTTCCCTGTAGCGCTGCTGTTTATCGACTTGCCCTGCGACGAAGTGGATGTAAACGTTCATCCGGCTAAGATCGAAGTGCGGTTCCGCCATTCGCAGTGCGTGCACGATTTCGCGCGCGATGCGATCCGCCAGGCGCTTTCGAAATCACGGCCCATCGCGAATTTTGCGGTCGCCGCTCATCCCTTCATGCCTGCGGGCGCCCAGCCTGAAACCGCGACTGCGGCTGCGGCGGCGCCGATGGCGCCGCCGCGCGCCTTCTTGCCCTCGATTGAACCATACGCAGGATCGTCGGCCGAGCCATTTGCCTTGACGGAAGCTCCGGCACAGCCCCAGGCGCAGCGGTTCGCGTTCGACGCAGGCTCCCGGATACTTGCGGGGGAAGAAAATACGCCAATCGAGAGCAGTTTCAGCGAAGCCATGCCGCAATCACGGCAGGACGTGGAAGCTCCGGCGAGCGGCGTTTGTCTGGGGGAACTGAAGCCGCTCGGACAGGTGAATGCGAGCTTCATCATTGCGGTGAATTCGGAAGGCCTGTGGATTATCGATCAACATGTGGCGCACGAGCGCGTGCTTTTCGAACAGCATTTGCGTTCGCGCCGCGAGGGTGCGCTCACGGGCCAGCGCCTGCTGGTGCCCATCGTGGTCGATCTCACGCCGCGCCAGGCCGCGATTCTGGAGCAGATCAGCGAAGAACTCACGGCCAACGGCTTTGAGGTATCGCCGATCGGACCGCAAAGCGTCGCCATTCAGGCTGCGCCGGCGGGCGTGCCAAATTCCGATGCCGAGCGATTGCTCGCGGAAATACTCGACGGCATCGAACGCGAGCATCAGGCTATCTCCATCGATTCACTGCAATCGCGAATCGCAGCATCCACGGCATGTCATGCGGCCATCAAGGTGAATATGCCGCTGGACGAAACGAAAATGGAATGGCTGCTCTGGGAGCTCGCCAAGACCGAATCGCCCATGAGTTGCCCGCATGGCCGGCCGGTGATTCTCAGGTATTCCGTGCGAGAGATCGAGCGGGCTTTCAAACGCGTTTAGAGCTGAGCCAAGCGCCGTTCCCCGCATCCCTCGGCCCAACATGTCCAAATCGAAACTGATCATCGCGATCGATGGTCCCGTCGGGTCCGGCAAGAGCACCGTCGCGCGGCGCGTGGCCGATCTGTTGGGCTATGTGTATCTGGATAGCGGCGCGATGTACCGAGCCGTGGCCTGGAAGGCCCTGCGCGCCCATGTTCCTCTGGATTCCGAGGACGCGCTTACCGCGCTCGCCGGCACAACTCGCATTGATCTGTTGAGCAGCGATGGCAGTTTTCGCGTGCTGGTGGACGGCACAGACGTGACGCGCCAGATTCGGTCGCCCGAGGTGGCGCAGGCTGCTTCCAAAATTGCTGTGATCGCCGGCGTTCGCACCGTGCTTGTGGCCGAGCAGCGGCGCGCCGCGAAAAGCGGGGGCGTGGTGATGGAGGGGCGAGACATTGGGACCGTTGTCTTCCCCGATGCCGAGCTGAAAATTTTTCTGGACGCCTCGGTCGAAGTTCGCGCGGAACGGCGGCGGCTGGAGCACGAACAAAAAGGCGAATCTATGGAGTTATCAGAAGTGCTGGAGGAAGTCCGCCAGCGCGACCGGCGGGACCGGGAACGAAAGGTTTCGCCCTTGGTCCGCGCGCATGATTCGGTTTACGTGGATAATACCGCCATGAGCGCAGAAGAAACCGCGCGCCTGATCGTTTTCATCGCGCACCAGCGAGAGATCGGGGCGAGAGCGGAAGCGCAGCAAAACTAGCTTGGGTTAGACATCGACGCGAGAAATTCCGCGTTCGATTTGCTCTTGGAGAGCCTGCCCAGAAGCAGTTCCATCGCCTCCACCGGCGACAACGGATTCAGAACTTTTCGCAGCACCCAGACCCGATTCAGTTCATCGGCGGGAAGCAGCAGCTCTTCTTTTCGCGTTCCAGAGCGATTGATGTCGATGGCCGGGAAAATGCGCTTATCCACGAGGCGGCGGTCCAGGTTAATTTCCATGTTGCCGGTGCCCTTGAACTCTTCGAAGATCACATCATCCATGCGGCTGCCGGTATCGATCAAAGCGGTCGCCATGATGGTGAGCGAACCGCCCTCTTCAACGTTACGTGCCGCGGCAAAGAAGCGTCGCGGCCGCTGAAGCGCATTGGCGTCGATACCGCCGGACAACACCTTGCCCGACGGCGGCGTGACCGCGTTATATGCGCGCGCCAGGCGCGTGACCGAATCGAGCAGGATGACCACATCGCGCTTGTGTTCGACCAGCCGCTTGGCCTTTTCCAAGACCATCTCGGCAACCTGAATGTGGCGTTGCGGCGGCTCATCGAAGGTTGAGCTGATGACCTCGCCCTTCACGGTTCGCTGCATGTCGGTGACTTCTTCCGGCCGCTCGTCGATGAGCAGCACAATCAGCGCGACCTCGGGATGGTTGGCGGTGATCGAATTGGCGACCGACTGCAGCATCATCGTCTTGCCGGTACGGGGCGGCGCAACAATCAAACCTCGCTGGCCTTTACCGACAGGACAAAGCAGATCAAGCACGCGGCCGGTGAGATTCTCTTTCGTGGTCTCCATCTTGAGCCGACCCTGCGGATAAAGAGGCGTGAGGTTGTCGAAGAAGATCTTGTTCCGAGCGACCTCGGGATCTTCGAAGTTGACCGCCTCGACCTTAATCAGCGCGAAGTAGCGTTCGCCGTCTTTGGGTGGGCGAACCTGCCCGGAGACGGTATCGCCGGTGCGCAGGTCGAACTTACGAATTTGAGAGGGAGATACGTAAATATCGTCTGGCCCGGGGAGATAGTTGTATTCGGGCGCCCGCAGAAAGCCAAAACCATCCGGCAGGCACTCCAATACGCCTTCGCTAAAAATCAGACCATTCTTTTCCGTCTGCGCGCGCAGGATCTGGAAAATCAGTTCCTGCTTGCGCATTCCGCTGGCGCCGGGAATCGCCAAGTCCTTGGCGATCTTGGCCAGGTCGGTGATGTTTTTTTCTTTCAGTTCTGCGAGGCTAATACTCATGGTAATCATTCCTTGACCTTAGCTGGAGCAGGAATTCCGCCGACGGATTGAGCGCGCACCAGAGGGAGGTACACCGCGGCATACAGATATGCGCCGCGTCGATATGGCGGAACCCACACTCACATTAAGCAACAATTTTTTCTTCTAGAAGTCGAACAGGAACCAAACAGGGGCGGGTCACTCCCGGGCAAAGCCAGACGCTCAACGTCGAGTGCAGCCTCCCGAGGTTCTCCCTCAGTTGGTTAATTCCTGATCTTGCTCCGCTTCAAACTTGGTCGTCACTTCCGGAACCGCCGGATGCGGCGACGGTTGAAGCGGCCGTTCCAATGCAAGCCCTAAAACTTCGTCCATTATTTCAACGAACTTGATCACCAAAGACGATTGAATCTCGGGCGGGATATCCGCGAGATCTTTCTCATTATCTTTGGGAAGGAGCACGGTGCGAATGCCCAGGCGGTGGGCGGCCATGACTTTTTCTTTGACGCCGCCGATAGGTAAAACTTTGCCGCGCAGCGTGATCTCTCCGGTCATGGCAACATCACAACGGACCGGGATGTGCGTGAGCGCGCTCACGATGGCTGTACAAATGGTGATTCCCGCCGAAGGGCCGTCCTTCGGGATCGCGCCCTCGGGAACGTGCACGTGAATATCGAGGTGGCGATAGAAATCATGTGGCAGCCCGAAGCTGCCGGTACGCGCACGTACGTAACTCATGGCGGCCTGAGCGGATTCCTGCATGACGTCGCCGAGCTTGCCTGTAAGCGTGAGCCGCCCCTTCCCGTGCATGAGACCCGCCTCGGTGGTGAGTACTTGGCCGCCCATCTCCGTCCAAGCCAAACCTGTGGCCAGACCAATTTCGTTCTTCTTCTCGGCCCAAAGTTCGCGGAATTTAATGACGCCGAGGAACTCGTTCACGTTTGCCGGTGTAATTTCAAGCTTGATGTCGTGGCCTTCCTTCACAACCCGGCGCGAAACTTTGCGGCACACATTGGCAATCTCGCGCTCGAGATTTCGCACGCCCGCTTCCTGGGTGTAATGGCGGATGATGTAGTTGAGCCCGTCATCGGTGAACTGCAGGTTCTGCTCGCTGAGTCCGGTTGCCTCGCGCTGTTTTTTTACCAGGAAACGCTTGGCGATCTCGCGCTTCTCGATTTCGGTATAACCGGCCAGCCGCAGCACTTCCATGCGATCCTGCAACGGTTGTGGAATGGTGTGCAGCACGTTGGCGGTACAGATGAACATCACGCGGGAGAGATCGTATTCGACATCGAGATAATGATCGGTGAAGGCGTGGTTCAATTCAGGGTCGAGCACTTCCATCAAGGCCGCGGAAGGGTCGCCCCGGAAATCCATGGACATTTTGTCCACTTCATCGAGGACGAACACCGGGTTCACGGTGCCTGCCTTCTTCATCATCTGAATGATCTGGCCAGGCAAAGCGCCGATGTAAGTGCGACGGTGGCCGCGGATTTCCGCCTCATCGCGAACTCCGCCGAGAGAGACGCGGACAAACTTCCGGCCCGTAGCTCTGCCAATGGACATAGCCAGAGACGTTTTGCCCACGCCCGGAGGACCCACCAGGCAGAGGATCGATCCGCGAGGATTCTTCACCAATTGACGAACAGCGAGGTATTCGAGAATCCGTTCCTTGACCTTCTCCAGACCAAAATGGTCTTCTTCGAGGATCTTTTCCGCGACGCCAATGTCCCGGATTTCCTTTGATTTCTTCTTCCACGGCACAGCGAGCAGCCAGTCGAGGTAGCTGCGGCTTACCGTCGATTCGGCGGACATCGGCGGCATCATTTCCAGCCGCTTCAATTCCTGAACCGCTTTTTCCTGAACGTCCTTGGGCATTCCCGCGGCTTCGATCTTTTTCTTCAGCTCGTCTAGTTCGCTCTTCTCGCCCCGGCCTAGTTCTTTGTGTATGGCCTTCAGCTTTTCGTTCAGGTAGTACTCTTTTTGTGCGCGCTCCATCTGCCGCTTCACGCGGGTATTGATGTTGCGGTCGACGTTGAGCTTCTCAATCTCGCTCTCGAGCACTTCAGCGACACGGTTCAGCCGGTCGAGCACATCGAAATTTTCGAGCAGTTCCTGTTTTTCCTCTACCGGGATTTGCAGATTGGCGGCGATCGTATCGGAAAGCTTGGCCGGGTCCTCGACTCGAGCCGCGGCAATCATAGTGTCATAATTCAAGCTCTGAGAAAGCTTGACGTATTGCTCAAAGAGCCCATTCACCCGCCGAACGGCCTGATCGATTTGAGGAGAAGGCTCGACGCGTACGGAGAGCAGTTTCAGGGTGGCGCGATAGAAACCTTCTTCGCTCGTGAGTTGCACGATTTTGGCGCGCTCGACACCTTCGACCAAGACCCGGATATTGCCATCGGGCAACTTCACGCTTTGGACGATATTGGCGAGCGTGCCGACGGTAAAAATCTCTTCCGGTTTCGGATCGTCGACCGAGGCATCGTGCTGGGTGGCGAGAAAGATCTTCTTTTCGCCTGCGAGCGCTTCTTCGAGCGCGCGCACGGAAGCTTCGCGGCCGACGATAAACGGCTGCATCATCTGAGGGAAAATAACCATGTCCCTCACCGGCATCATCGGCACACGTTTCATTTCACTCTTTTCCCGAGTAAACATTGATTTCCGATGGGTGGAAGGCCCACTACCTTAATTATCTCGAATCATCCCGCTTTTTCCAGCAGGTTCCAATTGATTTCGCGGCTGCGTACCATCTCTGCGGTCACAGAGAATTCTCGCACCTTGCGCTGAGCCGGCAGGTTGTACATGAGATCGAGCATGAGATCTTCAAGGATCATCCGCAGCCCGCGGGCGCCTACCTTGCGCTGCAGGGCCAGGTCGGCAACGGTCTCAAGCGCGTCATCAGCGAAACGCAGTCGCACATTTTCGAACTCAAAAAGCCGCTGGTACTGCCGGATCAGCGCATTCTTCGGTTCTGTGAGGATGCGCATCAGCGCCGCTTTGTCGAGGTCGCCGAGCACTCCGACGACCGGCAGCCTGCCGACAAATTCGGGAATCAGGCCGTAGCGGATCAAATCCGTAGGCTGGGCCTGTTCCAGCAATTCCATATTGCGGCGATTTGTCGTGGCTGGTTGTGCATCGGTGTGGAAGCCCAGCGACTTCTGGCCGACGCGGCGTTCGACTATCTTTTCCAGGCCTACAAAGGCGCCGCCGCAAATAAACAGAATGTTTGTCGTATCGACTGGGGTGAACTCCTGGTGCGGATGCTTGCGGCCGCCCTGGGGAGGCACGTTAGCGACGGTGCCTTCCAGAATCTTAAGCAGCGCCTGCTGCACGCCCTCGCCCGAGACGTCGCGAGTGATCGAGGGGTTCTCGTCCTTCTTGGAAATCTTATCGATCTCGTCGATATAGATGATCCCCTGCTGAGCCTTTGTGACGTCGCCGTCGGCGTTTTGCAGCAGTTTCAGAATAATGTTTTCGACATCCTCACCGACGTAGCCAGCTTCCGTCAACGTAGTCGCATCCACGATGGCGAAGGGCACGTCCAGCATACGGGACAGCGTCTGCGCGAGCAGCGTTTTGCCAGTCCCGGTGGGGCCGATCAGAAGAATATTGGACTTCGTGAGTTCGACGTCGCCGGGTTGATGATTCAGGAAGATGCGCTTGTAATGATTGTAGACGGCAACGGCCAGCTTCTTCTTTGTCTTGTCCTGGCCGATCACATAGCTATCGAGGAAAGATTTGATCTCGGGCGGCCGCGGCAAACGCCGGTTAATCGGTCCGGCCTGTTCGCGCTTTTCTTCTTCCAGAATCTGCTGGCAAACGCCCACACACTCATTGCAAATGTAGGCGCGCGGATAATCCGAAGGCGAGCTGATCAGCTTCTCAACTTGCTCTTGCGTTTTGTGGCAGAACGAACAACGCAGCGGTTCGTCCGAGCTAAGTTTTCTCACGGCTGTCGGCCTCCGACGGCCTCCCCTGGTGGGACAAGACCCGTCACTATAGTAAGACTTTTCTTCGTCCGCGGCATCGCCAATACGATCTCGCTACTAACTGTTAGGTACGCACTATCGGTGCTTGTGGATAATCTCGTCCACGAGGCCATAATCTTTGGCCTGCTGCGGCGACATGATGAAGTCGCGCTCGACGTCCTTCTCGATCTTGGCCACCGGTTGCTGACAATGGTCCGCCAGCAACTGGTTAATCACGGAACGCATGCGCAAGATTTCTTTCGCATGAATATCAATGTCCGTGGCCTGCCCTGAAAGTCCTGACATCCAAGGCTGATGGATCAAAATCCGTGAATTCGGCAGCGAGAAGCGTTTCTTGGCAGCTCCAGCCGCCAACAGAAGTGCGGCGATCGAAGCAGCCTGGCCCACGCAGGTCGTGACCACGTCGGGCCGAACATATTGCATCGTGTCATAAATGGCCATTCCCGCAGTAATCGAACCACCCGGCGAATTGATGTAGAGCTGAATATCGCGCTCCGGGTCCTCGGCTTCCAGAAAAAGCAGCTGCGCCGTCACGAGATTGGCGACGTGATCGTCGATCGGGGTGCCGATAAATAAGATGTGGTCCTTGAGCAGCCGCGAATAGATATCGTAGGCGCGTTCGCCTCGCGTGGTCTGCTCAACGACCATGGGAATGAGCGTCGTGGCGCGAGGATTCGAATCATCAGAATGTTTCATCGGAAATAGGGAATTTGCAGGAAGAAACCGGTCAGGACCGCTCCGGCTCCCGAGTTTTTACTTCAGCATTTTTCTGGAGCCACTCGAGAGTCTTCTCACTGCGGAGCTTCGACCTCATCCTATCCAGCGCCCCCTGCTTTGTCAAGCTGGCGCGAATGGCAGGTGCGGATTCGCCACTGCGCTCGGCGATTTTCGAAATCTCCTGATCGAGATCTTCGTCTGTTGTTTCGATATTTTCCGCCGAAGCTATGCGGTCGAGCAGCAGTTCAGCCTTGACGTCTTCGACGGCGCGAGAATGCTGCCTGCGGCGCATGGCCACCCAATCCACATTTACAGCCCGCGGATCGACGCCCTGCGCGGCCAGGCTGCGCACCGCGCGCTCCAGGCGTACGTCCATCTGATTCTCGACCAGCGCTTCGGGAACGGGGAAATCGTGCGTCGCAACAAGCTTCGCCAGGGCGGCATCGCGGATTGCTGCGTTGTGGTGCGCTTCCAGCTCTTTTTCCAGATCCTGACGGATCCTGTCGCGCAGTTCGGCTAAAGTCTTGACATCGCTTACATCCTTGGCTAATTCGTCGTTCAGTTCGGGAAGCTTTTTTTGCTTGATGGCGACTACTTCCGCGCTATAGACAAATTTCTTGGCGGCGAGCTTGCGATCGGGATAATCGGCCGGATATTCGACGTCAAAGCGCCGCTGTTCACCTGGTTTTGCGCCGGTGAGGTTTTGTGTGAAAGCTTCCAGCGTCTCTTCGGCGCCCAAGTGGCAGAGGACGTTATCCGCTTTTAGCGGCTCGCCGCCGCCGACCGGGGTGCCCACCAGCTTCAACTGCGCATAATCACCGCTTTCGAGCGCGCGGTCTTCGATGGCCACAAACGTGGCGGCACGCTCGCGGAGGTTCTCGATGGTCTTATCCACGTCCGCGTCGGTCACCTCAGCTTTTTCGACCTCGATTTGCAATCCCTTGTAATGGCCGAGTTCGAATTCCGGCAGCACTTCGAAACTGGCCCGAAACTTCAGGGGGCGATCCTCGGCGTAATCGACCTGATCGACCTGCGGCTGTGTGATCGGGATGAGCTTTTGGTCTTTTACCGCTTTGTCGATCTGTTCGGGCAGCAGCGACTGCAGGACTTCTCCCTTAATGTCGTCGGCAAACCGGCGGCGGATCAGCGGAATCGGCGCCTTGCCCGGACGAAAACCGGGAACGCGGGCAACGCGCGCAAATTCCCGGGCCACGCGTTCGATGGCCTTTTGCACCTCGCTCGCGGGTATCTCCAGTTCAATTTCTCGCCGGCAATTTGCCTCAGCCATGATTGCTGTGTCTCATCCTATTCTACGTACTTGTATTCAGCGCGCCCGCGGCCCCTGCTTCGCGTCTTCGTTTCGCAGCCAATGCGGCGCGGCAGACTCATTCCGCGTCACCTGATTCGTTCGCAACAAGTTCTGAGCCGGAAAGAAGCCCGCGCGGGGTGCGAAAATCGAGTATAGGAGAAGCGCAGGTGAGCGTCAACGGCTCGCCGGATTCGTGCGCTCTCAGGGAACGCACGCGAATCATTTAATTTGGTCATACCAAACAGCCACCGCCGCTATTGCGAACGCCGATGTGTGATGCAGATCGCGCGCTAAGCACGAATAGAATCGATGGTGCGGAAGGAGGGATTTGAACCCCCACGGCCTCGCGGCCACAGGATCCTAAGTCCTGCGCGTCTGCCAGTTCCGCCACTTCCGCGGCGAATGGAGTGTGTCTAGCATCGCTATTCTCAAACGAACTTGCAAGCTGCGGCTGGTTTGCTCAGAGGCTAATTACATCTTGACAATCATGAATGGCGCGGCCATCTTAAATGGCTTTATTGGGGTCAATTTTTCTGTTCGCTTTCCGCTGGTGAGGATTTTTTGCAGGATATCAAGGTCCGTCTTTGCTTTCATGATCGTTGTTTTGACGGGGCGGCATCCGCGGCCATTTTTTCGCGCTTCTATCGTGAACGCATCAATGCTCGCGCGGTATTCTGCTATTCCGGCATGACGCATCGCGCCACGCAACCCTTTGAAGATGAGCTGTTTGACGGCGACGAAAACGTTATCGTCGATTTCAAGTATTCGAGCTCGCCTCGAGTCACCTGGTGGTTTGATCATCATCAGAGCGCTTTTTTAACCGCCACCGACGCCGCGCATTTCCGCTCGGACCATTCGGGCCACAAATTTTATGATCCGGACTATAAATCCTGCACGAAGCTGCTAGCCGACATCACCAGCAGTAAATTCGGATTCGACATTCAGCCCTTAGCCGAATTGATCCGCTGGGGCGACGTAATTGACGGCGCTCAGTTTCCCACGCCGGAGTCCGCGGTCGCCCTGGCCGAACCCGCCACGCAACTGGCTCTGGTGGTCGAAGCGGCTCCGGAGTCGGGCCTTGTACCTCGCTTGATTCCAGACCTCGCCGTCCGCCCCATGGCCGAGGTGATCAAGCTCCCGCTGATCGCGAAGCATCTTGCGCCGCTGCTCGAGCGCCACAAGCGCTCGGTGGAATTGTTGAAGCAGCGCGCGGAGGTCATGGATTCTGTAGTTTTTTTCGACGTCAGCGATCTCGACCTCGAAGGCTACAACAAATTCATTCCTTATTTGCTCTTTCCCCATGCCCGGTACTCCGTGGGGATCAGCGCCTCCGCAACCCGGGCGAAAATTTCCATCGGCTCAAATCCCTGGAATGCAGGCGCCGCCGAAAAGAATCTGGCGTCCCTTGCGGAGCGGTTCGGCGGAGGTGGGCATCCTCGCGTTGCCGCCATTTCGCTTGATCCTGCCGACATCGCGCGTGCGCGCCAAGTAGCGCGCGAAATTGCCGCGCAACTTCGCAGCTGATTTCGTGCGGTCTTTCCCCCGGTTTGGGAGTGTTTTGGCTGGCGCCAGTTCATTTGTACAGTGAATCCCCTAACGCAAAATACGGGAAAGGAGCATATGTTCGAGGGTGCCGCGCTGTTATTCTCGGGACCTGGAAGTGGTCACTCTCCAGAATCGGTCACTCTCCAGAATCCTAGACCTGAGAGGTATCAATGATAATGAGCAGGCCGACCCAGCCAAAAGAGACCGACCGCATGCCGAAAAATTTTCCGGCTCTCCAGGAACGAATGGACACTGTAAAGCGCAGCCACAAAGATAAGCAGCAACTCACCCCGCGTTCCCCGCTGGAGATTCCCGTCAACGTCGAGACAGACGACAATTTCTTCCTCCTGTAATCGAATCGTAATTCCCGCTATAGCGGCGACAGTCATTTCGGCGACTAACATGAGCAAGAGAAATGTGTGGGGATTCTATAATCCGCCCGGCCATGAAGGGCCGGGCGGGCTCTCACACCCGCCGAGTTGCGACCCTGCTACATGTACGCTATAGTCGCTTGAATCCGCGCGGAGCTTTTTCCCGCCGCTTCATACGTTCAACGCTGGGCCGCTAGCTCAATGGTAGAGCAGCTGACTCTTAATCAGCGGGTTGGAGGTTCGAGTCCTCCGCGGCTCACCATTTGTTTTGGATAACGTAGGTATTCATCCACCTTGCTGCATTCAGTTGCGGCCGGAGCCGGAGTTCCGGCGGCTAACCGTTCGCTTCTTTGTTTCAGCTGCGGCTTAAAGCAGTTTCGAAATTTGGTCGTCTACCAGCACACCCAAATACCCCCGCCCCTCAGATGCAACCCAGTTGGAAATACTGGTCTTCAGCTCCTTGATCGTGCTCTTTGCATCGTTGTTTGCACCCGCTTCAATTTTTCGGAAGGCGGTAACGTATTGGTCCACCAGCGTGCGGCGTTGCGTTGAAGCCTCCACACGGCGGATGAAGGAAGAATCAGGAAGGCTGATCAACGCCGATTTCAACTCGCCCCATCCGAGATCGATGACAATGGGCCTGACCAGCATCAATTCGCCCGCCAACTGAGACAATCCAGCTACTTGCTGGACGAAATAGTTCTCGTCGAATCCGTGCGGCCCTGCTTCCGTGTCGAGTTGCGCGTAGGTTTGCGTCCAGCCACCGGCCCAGTCGCCGGCGAGTCCGATTCCCGGAATCTTGTACGCGCGGCCCTTATTCATTGGGCTTTTCACCGAGCCTTGAAATCCCCCGTTTACGCCCGGTTCCACGTTGCCGGCCTTCACATCGACACGGGGCCAATGATTGTCGTTGGCAGCTTTGGCAATTGCTTCTACCAGCCAGATATTATTGTTGTGAACGTCGATCAAGCTCGTGATCACGCCGCCATTTTCCGGAAGCTCGCTCGAATAGAGGTAATCGTTTCCGCCAGGTCCGGCTTCAATGGTCTGTTTGCCTCCCATGTGCTCCATCCCAAGAGTGGCGATGACGGGCTTCAGACGCTCGGGATGGATGGCGTAATAGTCGAATTGCGGCCAGGACGCTTCGCCTCCTGGCATGAAGTGGCGGCAATCGAAATAAAAGACCAGAGTTCGGGCTCTCGCGTGGGGTGGGATGTGATTGAAATAAGAGATGATGCCGAGCATCCCCAGACCGCCATTCTCCTCGATCAACGACATGGCGTCGGTGTGCGTGGCGAGCAAGACCTGTTCGTCGAGGGCGGTGCCGTAATCTTTGCCTGGCAAATAGGCGATGATGGCCTTGCCCGTGTTTCGTTCGAAGCGTGCGGTCAAGGTCAAGGTGGCCGTCTTGCCCGCCTTGGCATCCCCCAGCACCTTCGCCCCATTCACACGGTCGAGCGTGAGCGTCGGACAGTTGACGTAGGCAGCTCCCAATCCGGCCTTTCCGTCCGGGGTGTAAACGCTGCGCTGAGCAAGCCCGAAAGCAGCGCCGGGCGAGAGGTCGTAGACAATGACCATGCCGGCGGCATGCCCCTTGATGGCAATTGCGGCAAAGCCGTTGAGCTGACTCCAGACCCAGCGGCAATGGTACGAACTCGTTACGCTCGCCGGCGGGGGTGTGAAGAGTGGCGTCCATTTACCGGGCGAACGCCACTCGTAATCTGTCAGCGTGAAGCTATCCAGAAAAGAATCGGAATAAGGAGGGGCTGGATATGGCGCTGTCTGGAAGACCAGTATCTTGCCGGCAATTTCCGCATGATCCGGAGGGTGAGCGGGATCGTAGTAGAGCATCGTCGCGGTAAGGCCTTCGGCCGGGGTAAAGCCGGATGTCATTCCATAAGAGGCGACAACCGGCACCGGCGTGCCGTCAGAGACGAATTTCTCGAGTGCCAGCCCGGAGTCGTAAACGTGCGTCCTGCGGTCGGGCCAGTCATCCACGATGTAGTGGTCATAAGGCATTTCGACATAATCCATATCAACCGCGCCAAACTCCTGCATTTTTGAGATCAGAAAATCCGTGTAACGCTTCCATCCAGATCCTCCGGCATAAGTGGGACCGCCTCGACTCTTGAAGGAAGCCCAGTCCCACGCTTGCTCGGGCGTAATCATGAAATGGGGATTGATTCGAACAAGGGAATCGCGGCTCGCGGCGCTCGCGGGTGATCCTTGGCCCCAGGACGAATCGTCTCGAACCAAAGCCGCCGCGGCGGCGACGCTTGCCGTCTTCAAGAAATTCCGACGTGAAGCATCCGCCTTACCAAGCAATCGGTGTCGTACTTTCTTGCGAGACATACCAACCCTCGTTTCGTCCCTCAGGCATAGCAAGCGCGAAAGTGAGACTTCCGATAACCTACTCGTTCTATCAAAAGAAGTCGATCATGAGTAGCCGTGGTTCGCTATGCCGACTTTTCTGGAAGAAGAATTGATGTGGCGTCAATCTCGCCTGCGCTGCGGCACCTTTGGTCGGGCAAAGGGCTTATAGTGTTTTACAATTCCGCGGCGGCACTGTTGAACGAGGCTCCGATAACAGAAAGAGAAAGGAGTGAAAATGGACCGTCGATTTAAACTGCTGGCGCTCTCCGCATTTCTCATATTGTGGGTGGTTCACGTTTTGGCTCAACAGCCGGGAAAGTCGAACCAACAAGGGCAGGCATCTCCCTCAGCCGATTCCGATGCCAATTATTCCAATCGAGGCGCGACGAATTTTCCGCTGGCGGCGCCGGCCGGCAAGGATTCCGGCGCAATCACGAAGGCGCCTGCAGGGGCGGTCAATCAGGGCGCCGTCGACGAGAAGACCTGGAAATACGGTCACGCCTTTGATTCACCGGCAAACGCAAAGATCTGGAATCCCGTGAAGCTCAAAATGATGCGAGGCGAAAAAGTGACGGGCGGAACTGTGTCTGCATCATCAGATCCATCAACGTATTGTGCGATGGCAAATGCTGGATATGACTTCATCTGGACGGAGATGCAGCATAGCCCCCGCGCTTGGGAAAATGTCGGCAAAATGTGGCAGGCGTGTCCGCATGCGAAAGCCGTGCCCGGAGTGCGGGTGGCCTACGCGGACGAGCGAGAGATTCAGCATGCTCTGGATGCGGGCGCGCTTGTGGTTGTCATCCCCACGGTTAGAACGGTCGAGGAAGGCGTAGCCGGCAGAAACTGGACCTATTTTCCTCCGCTCGGCAAGCGCAGCCTGGGCGCCGGGCAGGCGTATTCGGCCGATTTCTGGGGCAACGTTCCCGGGGGCTATCGTAATACGATCAATGCCAACGTAGTCTTGATCGAGATGATTGAGACCGTCGGGGGCGCGGCCCAGGCTCGCGAGATCGCAGCTATTCCAGGGGTCGACGCGGTGTTTGCGGCCAGCTCGGATCTGGGGAATTTCTCAGGCTACAAACAAGGCGATCCCGATTACGAGCGGCTCATCAACGTTGTGCATGACGCCGCTCTCGCCGCGGGGAAACGGTTGTGTGGTCCGTTGGCCTGGCGTGATCGTCCGGATTTTACTTGCTTCCAGGCCGGCAGCGAGACGGCCGCAATCGCGCGCGGAGCAGCCGCAGAGCTGGGAGATCTGAAAGACACACAGGGCAAACCGGACGTCGGGCCGTACGCTGCGAAGAAGTAGTTCCCCATCGAACCGCCGCCATCATGGCGGAGCACAACAATCAGTTTGGCTCGTTCACCCGGTTAAAATTGGAAGATGCGACGCACAGCAGCTTATTCAATGCGCGTTCACCAGCTTCACCGAGCGGCTGTTTGACGGCCATCAAACGGACATCTGCGATTATAGGTTTGCACCCACCGGGACGAAACTTCGCCCTTGCGCTGTAGCCTGAAAATTCCGCTAAGCAGAAGCAGGGCGATGCGCACGAAGGAAAGAATGGATCTGGCGCACGGCCAGGGGAATGCGCTCCTTCGGCTCTTTCCATGGAAACATGCTCACTTCGGCTTTCGGCGCGAGCATCGCAGCTTCCATGGCAACTTTGTAGGGATGCGCCGGAATGTCATCCGGCAGGATCAGCACGGGCGTCTGGCAGTTGCGCACGAAGTCCCGTGTCACGGTGAAAACGAAATCGGCATTGGTGCGGTACATCTTCGTCAGAAATTTCTCAGCCATATCCATGGTGATGTCAGGCCGTCGCTTGAGCAATTCCGGCACCCAAGCCATCATGTTGTTGTCGTAGAAGAGGGTTGGCATCTCCGGTCGGAAGCCGCTGGGCTGCGCAAGTACCGCCGCAACGACACGATCCGGCGCGCGCTTCAGAAGATTCCAGATGAATGGTCCACCAATGCAGAAGCCCAGCACCAGGAACTTGGTTATCCCCAGGTGATCCATCACTCCAATGTGATCGTCGGTATATGAGTCCCACGGGCGTTCGATCTCAAGTGGGCCCGACGATTGTCCGCCATTCGCATTACGCAGGTCCGCCGCGATGCAACGGTACTCTCCCTTGAACTCCCCGATTGCGTCGAACGGGTTGTTCAAGCCGGTGATGACAGAATTCAAGCCTCCGCCGGCAATCAGCAATAACGGAAAGCCAGAACCCCACTCCTCGTAATGGATGCGAACGGCCCCTTTTTCATAGAGAGACATGGGAGTTGCTCCTTTCGCAGATCTGGCGGCTAAGCCCGCGCTACGTCGCAATGGGTCTTAGCCCATGTGCTGTGCAATTGAGATTCGCTTGAGCGGCCATTTAGACCTTGAGATCGGAGAAAGTCAATGATGTTCGACCGCACGATGTTGTCCCTGGCCAGCAGGCGCTAGAGAGCCGCCGCGAGTTCTTAAAAACCGGACGACAACACGAACAAAGGCGTTTGCCGAAAGTAATCCTGTACGTGATCACAGTCTCTTGGTACACATTGGTCCTGCCGTGGAGGTCGAACATGCGATCAACTCCGGCCCTTGCCACTTTCATACTGCTCGCGGTGTCCGTTGCACCAGTGGCACGACTCGATCTGCGCGCGCAAGCACGTGATGCTGCCGGCAACGGCGCCCCTGAGTCCGAGAGAGCCCTCCCGAATGACGTGTTTCCCGACTCCCGCAGCCGGCTCCGGTTGATCAAACGAGAGGACCTGGATGAACGCGGCAGGAAAACCTACGACGATGCCCTCGCAACCGCCTCCGGCTCGACAGCGCCCCAAGGTGTAGCTGCAATTCGACTTCACGGTTCCGGCATAGACGTCCGCTGGACATCGCCATTGGGGAGACGACTGACGGAATTGGCCATCTTGGCCACGGCGCGGGAGCTCGATCAGCCCTACGAATGGTCACTCCACGAGTTGGAGGCGGTTTCCGTCGGCCTCGAGCCTGAGGTTATCGATGCAGTCAGAAGTCGCAAACCTCTTAACAAACTCGGTGACCGCGAACAAATAATCATTCAGCTCGACCGTGAGGTCGTTGGCAAGCACCGCTTAAGCTCCGAAACGTACGCGCGAGGGTTGAAACTCCTGAGCGAAAAGAACCTTGTTGATGTCGTTTCCCTGATGGCCCAATACGCGGGCACGGCCGCGAGGCTGACCGCTTTTAACCAACAGATGCCTCCACAGATGAAACAACTCTTGCCGCTGCCGTTCACCCCTCCGGACGACATCCATGCGGATTCGAGAAGCCGATTGCCGCTCATCAAAACGCCCATACAGCTAGCACCTGTTCTTTACAGCCGCGAGATTGCGCCGACTGGGACAGGCCCAGCGCAGATCAGGCTGCACCAAGGATCTCGCAAGTCTCTCGAAGCTCATGTTGGTCAACGCTTGATGAAGCTGGCGATTCTGGTAACGGCGCGGGAGCATGATCAACAATATGACTGGACGATGAATGAGATCACTGCACAAACCGAGGGCTTAGAACCCACAGTTATTCATATTGTGCGTGACCGCATGCCATTGACCAGTCTGAGTGAACGAGATGCCGCCACTGTTCAATTCGGTCGTGAGCTGTTCGGCAAGCATATGGTTAGCGCCGAAACCTACGATCGCGCGTTGCGTATCTTCGGCGAGACGGATCTCGCGGATTTGGTCGATTTGATGGCGCAGCATGCCACGGAGGCGGCATTGCTCACGGCATTTGATCAGCAGTTGCCGTTTGGACAGCCGCCGTTGCTCTCCATGAACGCGGCTAAGCGTCTCGAACGAGCGGTTTCGGCCGGTGAGCCGAGAGGTCATTCGGCAGGTCCGCGTTAATGCAACAGCGCTTCAATTTTTGAGTTCTGTTTTTAGGGGAACCGGCGCGCCAGATTCCGGCGAGACATTGAAGCGGAAGCGGCCTACGATCGCTCCGGTAGGAATTTCCACATTGACCCGCCATGCTCCGGGCTTTAGGCCACTCTTTACCGAATAAGTACGATAACCGCCATCGCGGCCGCCTCTTACCAAGAGCGGGATGCGATCAGCGGTCATCCACCCACGCCTGCTGTCGTACGTCTGCCATTCGTGAATGATCTCCGTGTTCAGGGAGGTGGGACAGAAGACCGCGCTGTAGAAATAGATGGGCTCTCCTGGCGCCGAATGAAATCTCGGGGCGAGCCGGAAGAACCCCAGCCAGCCCTGTGTTTCGGTCTGCACGATGTAAGTTCCGCCCGGCGTTCGAGTAATCGAGTGATGAACGCCGGCTTCTTGCAGCGAAAGAGGAAGCGGAGGAATAACGTTCATGAAATATAGGACATTAATGAAGATGAAGATCGCGGCACTGGACGCAACTATTGCCGGCATCTGACGACTAACGTTCTCCTTCGCGCGTTCTCGCAAGGCCCGGAGGAAAAGCCACCACAGGCCCAGGCTCAAGGCCCCACTAAGCAAGAAGACTAGCCGTCCCACGGCATGGATCAGGACTGGCAGGATGAAAATCAGAAAGCAAAATAAGCAAAGAAAAAAGATACTGAGCTGAAACTCCAGGCGCGTGTACTGGCTCCTGAACTTTTCATTGGCAACGAAAGCCGCCGTGAGCAACAGATAAAAAGGCCAGCTTACCCAGAACGTACCGCTCTGGAAGTAGAAAACCATAAAAGTGCTCAGCAGGCCTCCAAAAGAGAATTGCAGCAGATTGACAAGCCAACGGTCGAGCTTAGTGGACCAATCGTCCTGTTGAAGACTGAAATTCGCTTCACGCGTTACCCAGAAGATGCAGAACGCGACCGCCAGGATATGAACCACGACCCAGAAGTTTTCCCAGAACATGTCAATGCGTTTCAGGGTGACTGCATCAAAGACGAAGCCCCCCAAAAGCGAAACAGACGCAAGGGAGAAGTGGGCCCGTGCATAACCTGCGGTCAAGTAAGCCGTGCGGTGTAGCAAAGAGCTGCCAAGCGTGTCGGTGTGCATCAGTATCCTGCCAGGGACGAGACTAGCGGCACTCAGCTTCGTTCAACTCGCGGAGCCTCCGCCTCGCTTCGATACTGCCCTTATCGGAGGCGATGGAGAGCAGAACGCGCGCCTGATCGCAACTCTTGGACACACCGTCGCCGCGCAGGTAAAGGGTGGCCAGCGTGGTTTCCGCAGTTAGGTTTCCTTTCCTAACGGCGGTCCACAAAAGGCGCGAGGCGGTTATCGGATCGCGAGGCCGACCACTTTGGCCCTCCAGGTATTGCCATGCGAGAATCAGTTCGGATTCGCCGGGAGTATCGGCGGGCGTTGAGGGGACAGGAATTTGGGCCACGCGCTGCGAGGTCGGATCGATGGAATTCTGTCGAGTGGGTGCAAAGCGATTTCCTTCAGACGGAGATTGTACCGTTTCGGGAGCCGCAGCTTCAGGCTTGGGTATTGATGTGATTTCCGCAGCGGAAACTTCGGGCGATTCCGTGACGGCAGTCGGATTTGCAAGGTGCGAATCTGCACCAGGCACGGCAGTTTGGGCCTGCGGCGCTGGTGGCGCTGGATTCGCAGTGCCTAGCAAGCCATACTCGGCGGGATCTGCGGTTCGGGAATTCGTCTCTCCAGAATTCAAGACGTCGAGCCCTGGCAAGATCCCGCTCGTCGGGCTCAGTGTGGGCGTGTCTGCAATCGGATTCGGGACGACAGGATTCGCGTGCGGGACCCAACTACCTAGCCAGTCGTAGTGCCGCAATCCGAACTGCAGCGTCATGCCCACGATCAGGCAAACAATAACGGCCTCGATTAACTGCCGAATAAATGGCGATCCCCGGCGCGGGGGATTGGCATGCGTGATGGAAATTGCACTTGGTTTGGCGCGCACCGCCCAAGTGCCTGGTGCTGGTGCGTCTTCAGTCGGCGCGTCGGATACTTGCGGGAAGCCTATGGATGCACCTGGAGTCGGTGCGCCCGGCTCAGTTACGGGAACGGTTTCGGCTTTTGCATCGGTTTGGCTGTCATTCGCGCCGGCGGAAGTTTCCAACCATTTCCTTATGTGGCCGGCTGCAGCTGGATCCAGGACGACGAAGCGGACTCCGCCGATTTTGCGAGTCGCATCGGTCCAAACGACTTCGCCGACCGCATCGAAATGATCCATCCCCGCGAAAACCAGTGAAAGGCGTAACACACCGCCTTGCTGCAGTGGCGCAACGGTGTGAAAGCGCAAACCGGATGTCGAGAGCTCGGTTATGACGCCCCCGGTGCTGTATGGTTCGAAATTGACGTAGGCAAACTTACTAACGCAGGTCCGCCGAGTTTTCCTTCGTTCCATGTGTCCGGTCCGAGGCACTTCGCAGCCCATGCCCGCCTGCCTGTTTTTGAGAACTAAATGCGAATGTACGTGTACATCTTTGCTGAGTCAGACTCAACCTGGGAAGTTCCGCAAGGTTCTAATCTGGCTAACTGGACGGACGGCAGTTCAAGAAAACGACATGTCATTCGGGCCGGTGATGATGAAAGCTAAAGGAGTTTTTGGGGCCGGGAAGCTAAAAAAGCGTCTCAAGCCAGACGAACGGGAGTATGCTCGCCGGGGCCGCGATTTGAGATTGGCCAGAGGATCGCTGCCCAATGGATTTCGGGAAATGACACCTGCCAAAAGCCATTTACATGCTTTAATGTCAACCTTTTCGATCATCTCCTTGAGCACTCTTTGGGCATTTGCTGATACGAATATCAAGCTGCCCAACGTCGAACTGCACGACAGCCGCATCGAAAACGGTCTGCGCGTGATTTTGGTTCCCGATCATAGTGCCCCAGTGTATGCCATCAACGTTTCCTATAACGTTGGCAGTCGCGACGAGTTGCCCGGGCACACGGGCTTTGCCCATCTTTTTGAACACATGATGTTTCAGGGCTCCGCCAACGTCGGAAAAGGCGAGCACTTTATTCTCGTGCTGAACAATGGCGGCAACATGAATGGCACCACGAGCGAAGACCGAACCATCTACTTCGAAGAGTTGCCAAAGAACCAGTTCGACCTGGGCCTCTATCTCGAAGCGGACCGCATGCGCTCGCTTAACATTACCCAAGCAAATCTCGATAATCAGCGCAACGCCGTGCAAGAAGAACGGCGACAGAGCATTGATAACCAGCCTTACGGCCGTGCTGAGATAGATCTCGACAGCTTGTCTTACGACAATTTTGCCTACAAGCACCCCACCATAGGGTCAATGGCCGACCTGAACGCGGCCACGGTGGCTGACGTAGCTGCTTTCTTTAAACTCTACTATGCACCGAACAACGCCGTTCTTACCTTGGTTGGGGATTTCGACGTCGATGAAGCTATGGCCAAGGTGCGGAAATATTTCGGCTCCATTCCAATGCAGCCCGCGCCACCCAAGGTCGATTTGCGCGAGGAGCTGCACTATGGCGAACGGAGGGAGTCCATTTCCGATCCTTTGGCTCGACTTCCCCGCCTCGACATCGCCTACCATGTTCCGGCAGGCAACACCCCCGACAACTACGCTATGCAGGAACTGGGCATTGCGTTGGCGCAAGGGCAGAGTTCGCGCTTTTACCAGCATTTGGTGAAAGAGAAGCAATTGGCGTCGAACGTAAATATCTTCACGGATGCGCGCACCGGGACCGGTCAGATGTACATCAGAGCGACACCGGCACCCGGTGTGAGTCTGACGCAATTAGAAAAGGGCATTGATGATGAAATCACAGCCGTTCTGAAAGACGGCATAACTGCCGAAGAACTGGCCAAATCCAAGGTACAGCTGCTTCGGCGATTTATCGATCGACGTCGAACCGTCCTGGGCACCGCTCAATTGATTGGCGAGTATGCGGTCAAGTTTGATGACCCTGAACTGATTAACACGATCGTCGATAAGGAAAGCGCAGTAACTCTCGATCAGGCGAATCGTGCAGCGAAGTCCTATTTGCTGCGCGAGCAACGGACGGTTGTGACGAGTATCCCGGCAGTGCCGCCGAATCCGGGGCAGGAAGCTCGATGATGAGAAATTCGATGATTCGCCGACAGGTTGAAACTAGCGGCTTAATCCGTTTATCCGGGGCAGCCCTAGCATTGACCGTGATTGCGCTCGCAGTATTTTCTGCTCAAGGTCAGGAAAAGAGCACGCCTCTCAGTAGAGTGGAGCGCCTCGGCCGTGCACCGGTAAGCAAGGACGTTCTCTGGGTGCAGTTGCCGCGCCCGACGATCACAAAACTACCCAATGGCTTGACCTTGCTGCTCCTAGAAGACCATAAACTCCCAACGACGACATTCACGATGTGGATCCGGCCGGGCCAATTGGCCGATCCGGGCGAGCTTCCGGGGCTTGCCTCGTTTACCGCAGACATGCTCCGCGAAGGCACCGAGAGCCGGTCGAGCCTGGCCATCGCTGCCGAGGCCGATTCCTTGGGAGCCACGCTCGGCGCGAATAGCAGATTCGGAGCGAGTTATACGGTAGTGAATGCCTCAGGGTTTGCGGATAGCGCACCCCAACTCCTCGATCTATTAAGCGATATTGTCCTGCACCCGGTATTCCCTCCAGCCGAACTCGCGAACTATAAGCAGCGGGAAACGGCCGCTCTTGAACAGCGCCTCGCCAATCCAGCTTTTCTTGGTCAGAAAACTTTTCGTCAGGTTCTCTATGGTGAGGGCCCTCTGGCGGTAGCGTCACCCACAAAAGATTCGATCGCGCGCATCACTGCGGAGGATCTAAAGCGTTTCCATGACCAGCATTACCGGCCGGGCAATACCATTCTCGGTGCCGTGGGCGACTTCAAAACGGAGGAGATTCGTGGACTTATCTCGAAATATTTTGGCACCTGGTCCGGGGGCGCCGAGCCGCCGATTTCGCCGGCAGTAAAAGCTGAGCCGCTGCCCGCGAGAATTACGCTCGTCGATCGTCCGGGGTCGGTGCAAACCTTCATCATTGGCGGCAGTCTCGGCATTCGGCGCAGTGATCCTGAATACTACGCTCTGCAAGTGATGAATCAGATTCTTGGGGGCGGCCCTCAGTCGCGCTTGTTTCTTGATCTTCGTGAGGAGCATGGTTACACCTACGGCGCTTATAGCAATTTCAACGCTGAAATTTACCCTGGCGAGTGGCTTGCCGCGGCGGCGGTCCGGACCCCGGTGACGGACGGCTCGATGGAGCGGTTCATATACCAATTCAAGCGGATCAGTAGCGAGTCGGTTCCCCAAAGTGAGCTCGACGACGCCCGCCACGCAATTGTCGCGAATTTCGCGCTCTCTCTGGAGCAACCTGGCCGCCTGCTCGATAACTGGATGACCGTGCAGTATTACGGCCTGCCCGCAGATTATTGGGATCAATATGCCAGTCACATTTCCGCGGTGGATGCAGTAGGCGTCCAGGTGACTGCTCGCAAGTTTGTCGATATGGCACACCTGCAATGGGTTTGCGTCGGCGATCGCTACCAAATCCAGGAGGCACTTGCAAAATACGCCCCAGTGACCGTGGTGGATGCCGACGGCAAGCCGGAAAAATAGGGTTCGGAGTTTCGCGACAATTGCAGGTCCGAAAGCCGAATTCACAATCACCAGTTATGACGGCCTAATCCCCTGGGTGTCCGGTTTCGCTTTGCAATTCTTTTTCGTGTGGATTCCCAAAATGAGACTGCGCAATCTTGCGATCAACTTATCCTCTCTGTTTTCTGTAGCCATTCGCCAAAAAGAAATTTCTACGTGCGGAAATCAAAATGCTTGTTCTCTTTTCTAACCTTCGAGCCAAGCTCGGGAGGTTTTTGCATTGTCCGCTGCAAGAACTTGGAACTTACGTCCGCAGATTGCTAGAAACCTGCTGCTGTTAGCCCTTCTCCCTGCCTGTCCGTCGTTAACTAACAAAATCTTCGCGCAAGAACAGGCCGGAGGTGGCGCGCTTTCCGCTTCCGAACTCGCCAAAGAGAACCTCGACCGCGTCGCTGCATCGGAAGGGCAGATCAGCGCGATCTTGAGCGCCAATCAAGGTCTTCTTGTGGAGTTGAAGCGCTGGGCGGCAAAAGACGCAGCCGACCGCGGACAGGTCATAAGGGACTCCGATCTGACAGATGCGGCGATTTTGTCTCGGCTGCGGAACGATGAGCGGTTCCGAGCCGCCGCCACGCGCCTATTGCAGAGCTACGGATACTTGCTGCCGAAAGTGAACCCTGACTCTCCAGTCGGTCGGGAGCAGGCTGCCCTGGAGCAGGAGCGAATTCGCGAATTGGTCTCGGCCCAAGAGGAGCAGGCGCAGCAAGAACACGCAAAGCAGAGCGAACTCGCCAAATGTAACGCTGCTCCTGCGGATCCCACTTGCGCTGGGAAGTTCGGTCCACAGAAGGCCAAATCCGTTCAGGCCAATAATCCAGCCGAGTTGCCCAAGGACAGGGATTTCGATCAGCTCATAACCAATCCTGTCCCTCAGCCTCCCTTAGGCAATGGCTCGCTCCTTAGGACCAGCGCCGGTCCCGCTCAGGATGCCGCAGTGGCGGGAATGCAAGCTCCTGATGCGAATTTGGCGCTTTTGCCGGTCTCCTATGACCGCACTGTGCTGCCCGATCCCGACCCTCCGCCGCAACCCTCTCCCGCCGCGGCTGCCCCGGAAACCCCGGCGATAAAGCAAGGGGGCGCCGAATGGGAAGGCCTGTTGGAGACAACTACGCCGGGAACGGATCGGCACTGGTCGCCGTATTCAGATATTCCCTCTGTGTACGACATGCTCATACACACCGGAACTGCACGTACTTCGCCCGAGCGCTTTGGCGAACAGGTGTTCGAAAATCCGCCTTCGACTGCCAACCAAATGCCCATTGATTTTCCCGCTTCGGCCGATTACGTCCTCGGCCCCGGCGACGGTCTCACCATCGATCTTTGGGGCGGCGTTTCCCAGCGCCTTGTCCGCACGGTCGATCATGAAGGCCGCATCGCTCTGCCGGAAATCGGGCCGGTTCTCGTCAATGGTCAGACCCTCGGCGACGTTCAGCAATCGGTGCAGCGCCTGTTGCGCACTCAGTTCCGTGATGTGTCGGCTGACGTTTCGCTGTCGCGGCTGCGCACCGTCCGCATTTATGTCGTCGGCGATGTGAATCATCCCGGCCCTTATGATGTAAGTTCTCTCTCCACGCCTTTGAACGCCTTGCTTGCCGCGGGCGGACCCACTTCCGGCGGGTCGATGCGGATTGTCAGGCACTATCGCGGCAATACTCTGGTCCAGCAGGTGGATTTATATGACTTGCTGCTCCGTGGCATTCGAACCGACCTCAAGCGGCTGGAGCCAGGCGACACTTTGCTCGTCCCTCCGGTGGGTGCGCTCGTGCAGATGGACGGAATGGTGCGCCGCCCCTCGATTTACGAGTTGCGTGGCGAGACAACTCTCGCCGAGGCGATCGATTTGGCGGGTGGAATCCTTCCTGCCGCGGCATTAGGCCACATTGAGGTCCAGCGCCTCGACGCGCATGAAAAGCGCACCATGCTCAGTCTCGACATTTCGGACACGGCGGATTCGAATAAGATCCAGTCCAAACTTGAGGCTTTTCAGGTTCAGGATCGCGACGAAATTCACATCTTCCCCATCGCCACTTTTAATCAAAATGCCGTCTATCTGCAGGGGCACGTCTTGCGGGCCGGCCGCTACGCCTACAAGCCCGGCATGAGGCTAACCGATCTGATCTCGTCGTATAGCGACTTGATGCCGCAGCCTTCCACGAAGTATGCCGAAATCATTCATCTGAATCCGCCCGATTACAATCCAACGGTCGAAAGCTTTGAGCTTGCGGCGGCGCTTTCCAATCCTGCAGCCGCACCACAACTTAAACCTCTCGATACTGTGCGGATTTTCAGCCGGTTCGATTTCGAAGACGCGCCCGCCGTCTCGGTCACCGGAGCGGTGCGGCGTCCGGGTACCTTCCAAACCTCCGGGCAGGTTCACGTTCGCGACGCCGTTGAGATGGCCGGCGGCGTGACTCCGGATGCCGACATGAAGTCAGCCCAGGTCATCCGAATCTTGCCCGATAGTTCTTTGAAGATGGTGAGTGTGCGCTTAAAAGATGCGCTGGAAGGAGATTCGGCCAGCAACATTTTGTTAGAACCGCGCGACCGCGTCCTGATTCAACAAAACACATTCCGGGCGGATACACCCTCGATCGAAATCGCGGGTGAAGTGGTGAAGCCCGGGAGATACCCCCTGACCGTGAACTTGCGGGTCTCGGACCTGATCCAGCTTGCAGGAGGATTCAAACGCAGCGCTTATACCAAGACCGCGGATCTCACTCGGTTTGATCCCCAGGCTGGCGAAAGCAAATTGGGCGAGCACTTCGAAATCAACATACTCGAAGCCTTTTCGAGCGATCGCAGCAAAGATCCTCCTCTTCACGATGGCGACGTGCTGACCATCCGCCAGCTCTCGGGCTGGAACGATATCGGCGCTTCCGTGAGTTTCCTCGGTGAAGTCCAACACCCGGGGAATTACGGAATAAAGCCCGGGGAACGGCTCAGCTCTGTACTGAAACGGGCGGGCGGATTCGCGCCTCAAGCCTACGTGTATGGGGCAGTCTTCACGCGGCCGGATGTTCTTCAGATGGAACAGAAGTCTCGCGAAGACCTTGTTCAGCGCATTCGGGGTGAGGAAGCCGAGCTAGCCCCGTTGCCGAGCGACGATATCGATAAGAAAGCAACCAAGCAGAATGGCATGCAGCAACTTGAGACTACTCTGGCTCGTCTGCAACAGAATCCGCCCAGCGGGCGCATGGTCATTCGCATCTCGCCAAATCTGAAGCAATGGGAAGGCACCGCTAACGACGTTGTTCTTCGCAGCGGCGACATGCTGGTCATCCCGAAAGCACCCAACTTTGTCCTTGTATCCGGCGCGGTTTACAACGAGACAGCTGTGACTTACCGGCCCGGCCGCAGTGCAAAGTGGTATTTGGGGCAAGCGGGTGGGCCTACCCAACTCGCCGATCGGGGTTCCATCTTTGTGGTTCGCGCGGACGGATCGATTGTGGGAAAGGGTACCGACGGGTTGTTCTCGGGCAGTGCCCTAAGTGCGGCATTACGCCCCGGCGACATGGTCGTGGTGCCAGAGAAGGCAACCGGCCAGAACCAGAGATGGAAGACGCTCATGGCAACGGCCACAACAGCTTCGTCTGTGGCCACATCAGCCATACTCGCAGCTAAGTTCTGAGTAAACGAGTCGGGAGCAGTGCATAAGCTCGGAAGAAATGTTTTTTGCGGCCTGATCATTTTCGCGATGAGTGCAACGGCACCGCGAGCACAAGACTCCGCTGGGAATGAAGGGCAACTCTTGCCGGACACAGCACGTAACACGGATCTCCAGTACGGGAATGGATTTACTCAGAGCCGGTTTGGCGTTTCATTGTTGAGGAATTTCGCTCTCGACCAGAAGACCATATGGACGAGCCCTTTTCACCTGCACTGGGATGATGGCACGTGGCTCTTCCCTCTTGCCGCTGCGACCGCACTCTCGATCGCCACCGACCGCTCTTTCGTTCATTCCCTCTCGAGCGAGCCGCGAAAATTGAACCGCTATGGCAGTTTCTCCACAGATGGGGTGGCCGCGTTCGCAGCAGTCGCCGGCGGCGCTTACGTGTGGAGCTACATCTCGCACGACGAGCACGAGAGAGAGACTGGCATTCTCGCCGGTGAAGCCGCAATCACCAGCCTGGTTACAACACAGAGTCTCCAATACGCGTTCGGCCGGGAACGCCCTGCCGCGCATCAGGGTCGAGTGGATTTCTTCGAACACGGCGACGCCTTTCCATCGAATCGCGCCGCGGCGGCTTGGTCCGCCGCGACCACCATCGCGCACGAGTATCCTGGGTTCCTCACTCAGACGTTAGTCTATGGCTTGGCCACAGCGGTGAGCGCATCAGTGGTGCTGGGCAAAGAGCATTCGCCCTCGGATGCCCTGGTCGGGAGTGCCATGGGATGGCTAGTCGGCCGTTACATGTATCGCACACATCATGATCCCGATGTAGGCGGCTCAGCACTTGCAGATCTTCCGGGGACGGAAAATGGTGGCGGGGTGCGAGACCGCCGGGATATGGGGTCACCATTTGTTCCGCTGGACAGTTGGGTTTACCCATTGTTCGAACGACTCGCTGCCCTTCGTTATGTCAGTGACGCAATGATGGGACTGAAACCATGGACGCGAATGGAGTGCGCGAGGCTTACCGAAGAAGCCGCGGAAGCATTGCAAGCGGCGGATCAGCCTGATCCGGAAGCTGCTGGCCTTGTTACGCGACTGCAGCGCGAATTTGTATACGAAACCAATCTCCTTAGTGGCGGACACAATGTAACCGCCAACGTCGATTCTCTTTACGCCAGAGCTGTATCCATCAGCGGTCCGGCGCTCACCGATAGCTATCGGTTTGGGCAGACGGTCGCCTATGACTTTGGGCGGCCATTCGAGCGCGGCACAAACGGTCAGGCGGGTGGTTCGTTCGATGCTTCTGCCGGGCCGCTCACGATGTATGTCCGTGCAGAGTATCAGCACGCGCCTGCGGCTCCTGTTTATTCCGCTGATATTCGGAACGTGATCGCGAATGTTGACACCGTGCCGGTTTCGGCAGTGCCGCTTGGCGGTGCTGCAACAATAAATCAACCGCAGCTGCTCGATGCTTATGCCGCCGTAGACATTCACAATTTCCAACTCGCTGTTGGCCGGCAGAGCCTTTCCTGGGCGCCGGGGCCCGATTCGATGATGTGGAGCAACAACATCGAGCCGGTGAGTATGATTCGGCTGGTGAATCCTGAACCCTTCGTTCTGCCCGGTTTTCTCAGGCGCCTCGGCCCTGTGCGCATCGACAACTTTTTTGGGCGGCTCCAAGGACATCCATACGTTCCCAACCCATTTGTATGGGGGCAAAAGATCAATGTAAGGCTTTTCCCATTTCTCGAAGTTGGATTCGCCCGGAGAAGCATGATTGGCGGTGCGGGTAGTGGCAATCCGCTTACGACAGCGAATTTGATCCATAGCTTCGCCGGCATGGCCAGCCCGCGGCTCAATTCGGTGCCGGGTGACAACGAGTCTGAGATGGATTGGACATTTTATGTTCCGAAAGTGAGGAACTACATCGTCCTTTATGGAGACGCTTACGCCGAAGACGACATCCTTCCGATCGAAAATCCAGCCAGAAATCCTTGGCATCCAGGGCTCTACATCACCCACATCCCCGGAATCCCCAAACTGGATCTGCATGTCGAGGGAGTTTCCACCGAGCAAGGCGGAATCGCACACACGACTTTGAATCTCGGCAAATTCAACTATTTCAACGGGAATTATCCTGACGGGAACACCAACAAGGGCAATCTGATTGGCAATGTCGTCGGCCGAGACGGTCGCACGCTTCAGTCATGGCTTACGTACTGGTTTTCACCTCAAAACACCTTGCAAGTGATCTATCGTCACAACACTGTGGCTTCTGATTTCGTTCCCGGAGGAGCTGCTTGGCAGGATTATGCGCTGCAAAACGCGATGTACTTGCACAGCGGGTTCTATGTGCGCAGTGAATTCCAATACGAGCATATCTCTCGGTATTCGGTGCTCTTTAATGGGGTACAGAAGAACGTAACAGCCATTCTGGAACTCGGATTTATCCCCGAAAGAAGGAAGTGAGCTGAACGATGACGGCGGTAAACGGAACCGGCGGCTCCCAGGCACGTCGCCAAATCGAGATGACCGGCGTTCGGCTGGATTTCTTGTCGTGTCTGTGCCTGTTGTGGAATGCGCGAAGCTTCCTTTTTCGGGTGGTCATCTATGCGTTTCTCGCCAGTACCGTGCTCGCGTTGGTCATTCCAGTGCGATTTCAGTCGACTACTCGGCTCATGCCGCCGGACAGTTTGTCGCCGTCTGCTTCAGGGTTGGGAATGATGGCCGCCATGGCCGGACGCGCCAACATGGATGGATTAGGCGGGCTTGCGGGTGACCTTCTTGGAGTCAAGAGTTCTGGTGCGCTGTTTGTTGGAATTCTCGGGAGTCAGACCTTACAAGACGGGTTGATAGATCAATTCAACCTGAAAAAGGTTTACCACGACTCAAAAATTGAGGACGCCAGAAAGGACCTCGCCCAGCACACCGATATTTCCGAAGATCGCAAGAGCGGAATCGTAACAATCGCTGTCACTGATCATGACGCCAGGCGCGCGGCAGCGATGGCCAGGGCTTATGTAGACGAATTGGATCTCATCGTGGCCCAGGTCACCACTTCGTCTGCCCGGCGAGAACGGATTTTTCTGGAAGGCCGGCTCCGCGAAGTAAAAACGGATCTCGATGCTGCGGCAGAAAAATTCAGCGATTTCGCCAGCAAGAACACGGCGATTGATATTCCCGAACAAGGGAAAGCCATGGTCGAAGCGGCAGCTGGGTTGCAAGGGCAAGTCATCGCCGCGCAGTCTGAACTAAGCGGGCTGCGGGCCATCTATTCTGACAACAACGTGCGCGTCCGCACCGTTGAAGCACAAGTCAACGAGTTGAACCAAAAATTGAACGAGATTGCGGGCGCCGGCATGCCAGGCGGCGCGAACAGCGACAACTTGTTATATCCCTCGATCCGAAAGCTTCCTTTACTCGGCGTCACCTACGCCGACCTGTATCGTCAGACGAAGATTCAAGAGACCGTCTACCAGCTCCTGACGCAGCAATATGAGATGGCAAAAGTGGAAGAAGCCAAAGAGATTCCCACGGTCAAGGTGCTCGATGCAGCGATGGTGCCGACCAAGAAGACCTTCCCGCCCCGCACCGTGGTTGTCGCGCTGGGAACGCTGCTGGGAATGGCATTTGCGATCACCTGGGTACTGGGAAAAACGCGCTGGGATGAGTTGGACGCAGACGATCCGAGGAAAGCATTCGCAGTCGAGGTGTACACAAGCGTGCGGGCGAGTGTCCACCCGTTCCCGCAGGACGGCGCTCATGGCAATAGCAAGCAAGATGGTTCGAATGGGAGCCACGCAAAGAATGGAACCGGCGAGCAAGCCAGTGCGGAATAGTTGCTTCAAGCTAAGCGGCTTGAGGCAAGGTGTCCTGTGAACCGGGGGTCGACAAGTCTCTGAATTGTAGTTAAGGGTTTCGACCTCAACTAGTTATAAAGAAATCGCTATGTAAGCGACGGGGCGAAGCTTTGCCCAACCAGATCGCGCGTAACACCGAAGGCGAGTGTAAATGAGAAGTTCGCACCAGAGAAATCAAGGAGTGGAATGACGGCGCAAATCCAGCCGGGATCGCAACGAGGGTATTCGCCGGCAGAGCAACTGCAGCCGCGGGATGCGGAGGTGCGCTGGTATGCGGCGTACACCTGCGCGAATCATGAGAAGCGCGTCGCGCAACAGCTGCGCATAAGAGACGTCGAGTATTTTCTGCCTCTCTACTGCTCCGTGCGCCGCTGGAAAGACCGCCGCGTGACCTTGGATTTGCCGCTGTTTCCAGGTTACGTCTTTGTGCACATAGCACTGCGGGACCGGCTGCAGGTTCAGACGGTTGCCGGGGTGGCACGGTTCGTGGGTTTCGATAGCACGCCGGCAGTCCTCCCGGATGATGAGATCAACTCATTACGGGCAAGCCTTGGGTCCGGAGCGCTGGCCGAGCCGCACCCGTATATCGTTCCGGGCCGGCAAGTACGCGTTGTTCGCGGCCCGCTGGCGGGGCTCGACGGTGTGTTGCTGAGACGTAAAGGCGCAGTTCGGTTAGTGATTTCGATTGAGCTGATCCACCGCTCGGTTGCAATGGATGTTGATGCTGTGGATGTGGAACCCGTACACGGTTTTTAGTCCAGTGGCCTCTGCAGCAACTTTGCGGCAAACACCACATCCCGATGTGGCGGGGCAAACTCCGCAGTTCTCCGACACGGTGTTGTTGACGGCATCGCAGTTGAGCAAGTGGTCGTTGCGGCTGGTTTTTGTCGCGGTGATCGCGCGGGCCATGGGCCCGGTGGAATTTGGAAGCTACGCGCTGATCTTCGCGATGGTGGAGTTCCTGGCGGTAGCTTCGGGCGCTGCTTATGCCGATTACTTGACGCGAGAGGCGGCCACGGGCGAACGCGCGGCATGGGCGCTGGCGTTGCAACTCATGTTGCTGCGAGTGGCAATCGCTATTCCGGCTGCGGCCATCGAAATCGGAATCCTCTCGATCATGCGCTATCCACATGCGGTGCTTTCGGGGACCGCATGGATGGCCATGACGATGCTCCCGCGTTCATTGAGCGAAGCCGTGCAAGGCGTGCTTCGCGGGGTTCACCGGTTCTGCAGTGTTCTGGCAATTGAACTAACACTTGGCACAGGACTGGTGGCTGGAGCCGTGATCTTGTTCCTGCGGCACGGTGGGCTCAGCATGGCCGTTGCGACGGAGCTTGCTGCGGCGGCCGCAGCGGGAGTTGTGGGGCTGGCCTTCCTGCTGAGGTTCAAGACCCAGGAGCAAACATGGCTGAGCGGCTGGCAGGTTGTGAAGCGGGGCTTAATCTTCAACATCTATTCGTTCGTAGTGAATCTTTACGACCGATTCGACGTGGTGCTGCTTTCGAAACTGAGCGGAGACTACTCCACGGGAATCTATGCGGTGGCTTACCGCGCGGTGAGCATGACGCAAATTCTGCCTCATGCGGTGCTTTACAGCCTGCTGCCAACCTTATCGAGAAATCCGCAGGGTGAAGAAGAGCGGGCGCGCCTGAAGAAGGCGATGGGTCTGCTGTTGAGCGTCGGCTTCGTGGTTGTACTGGCAACTATGGTGTTTGCAACCCCGGTCGTTGGGCTGGTGCTTGGCCCTCAGTACGTCGAGTCCGCCCTTGCGCTTAAGATTTTGATCTGGGCCGTGATTCTGCGGTACGTCAATTGCGCATTGAATTTTGCGCTGTTGGCATCTGGGCGGGAGCGCGTTTTCGTTACGACTTCGCTGGTCTGCCTGGCGGTAAATTTTGTCGGGAACGTGGTGTTTATTCCCCTTTATTCCTGGCGGGCGGCAGCCATTCTTACCATTGCCACTGAGGCTGTCCTACTGGCTCAGAACGTCTACTGGATACGCCACACCCTGGGCAATATGGAGATGCCGATCGGCGCAGTCAGGAGCACTGCCGGATTCCTTACTCTCCTCGCTGTTGTCGAAGTGGGCGGCCGTTGGGTTTCTCCATTTCTGATCGGCTCGGCTTGCCTGCTGATTTTTATCGGGTATCTCCTCTTGAGCGGGCTCGCAAACAAGTTCGCTGGCGTTTGGGAACAGCAAGGCGATGCTGCAGCTTAGTTCTTATGATGCGTGAGCTTGTAGCACCGAGTTCGCCTGATGCAGCAGTAAGTCTGCGGTTGCCTATGATAATCGGAGTGACGACCGCAGCCGTTGCAATTGTGGCGGTCAGCTCACACTGGTTTGTTGCTGTGCTGGGAGCGGCCGCGATCCTCGCCTTGTCTGCCATGCAGAGCGAGTGGTTTCTGTTATTAATCATTGCTTTGCTCCCTTTGAATTGGGTTTTAAAGGCCGACTTGCCAGTTCGCGACCTGATGGTCGTGGTGCGAATTCTGGTGGTCTCGGGCTTTTGTATTGGACGTTTGTGGCGCAGGTCGCTTCATCTTCGGCAGATCCTCGAAACGTCATTGACACGCGCTGCGCTGCTCTTTGCATTTGTCGCCGTTCTGTCCGCGAGCCTCCCGCGAGGCGGGTTCAGTCATGAATCCGTTCGTGAGCTTTCTCGGTTAGTTTCTTACTTGGGCTTTTACTTGTTGATTTGCCTGTGGGTCAATTCGGTCGCGCGGGTACGGCGAATCGTCCTCGTTCTGCTTGCATCCACGATTGTGGTGTCGGTTTTTGCAGTGTGGCAGGAACTGGTTTGGGGCTTTACGTCTCCTTGGCTTTACTTTAATCCTCCCAGCGAGTTCACCATCGATTGGAACGGCCGGGCGCCTTCATTCTTCCCTTACTCGAACACACTGGCGGGTTACCTGAATCTTATCCTGCCTTTCGCGGTGGCATGTGTTGCGCTAGGACGAGGTAAGTGGAAAGCGCGCGGCGCATGGGCTGTAGGAGTCGGTTTTATGGGACTCGTGTGCACCCAAAGTATCGGAGGGCTGGTTTCCTTTGGCTGCGTGTTGGTTCTCGCGATTCTCTGTTTCACCGACGGCTGGCGAATGAAATGTTTCTTGCTGCTGGGTCTTCTAATTGTTGCCTTGGGATTGTACGTGGAAAGGGAGGCAATTAACCCAGCGCACCTCGGAGAGGCGTTTTCCTACGACGGGATGGCTCGGCTGTTCATGTGGAACGCAGCGTGGGAGCTTTTCAGGAGCTCGCCAATCATGGGAATCGGATGGGGCAACTTCTTGGCGAGTTACGCTACCGATCCGAGCTTGTCATGGGTCACGCCGCAGGTGCTGTATGCCAATAATCTTTATCTCGATCTCTTAGCCGGAATGGGTCTTGTGGGTTTCGCCACTTTTTCTGTTTTCGTGGCTATTGCTGTCGGTCGTGCGCGGGTCGCGTTTAAATTAGCGTCCACGTTTCTCGACAAGGCTCTGGGATTCGGGATATTGGGAGCACTGCTGGCTTCGCTCGTACACGGATTTATCGACGACGTGATCGTGAGTAGTCCGCAAGCGGCAACTACTTGGTGGATGATGCTAGCCCTGCTCGTAGCCAGTACCAGTCTGCAAACAAGCAGTGAAGCAAGGGGGGAGCAAGTCTCGTCGTCGCAATCGGTGAATGTTTTCCTGCGTGCAACCGGATGAAGGCTAAGTTGGACAGGCGGGGTTCGCGGGCGGCATTAGCCGTTCACACCAGGTTCGGACGGTGCCACCGTTCTCTCATTCGGATGCTCGAGATTTTGCTGCGACCTTTGCCATGGCTCCTTCAGACGCGTGCTGCCCGGCCAATAGATGAAGTTCGCAAAATCCTCGTTGTCGAGCAGGGGCGCCTGGGTGACGTGGTTTTGCTGGGTCCTTTTCTTCAGAAACTGCGGAACCGTTTTCCCCATGCCCACATAGCTCTTTTGGGCCGCCCGGGTCTAGAGGATCTGCTGGCCGCTCAAAACTTTGTGAACGAGTTGATCGCCATCGAAATTCCCTGGGCCGCCGGCTTGCCGCGTTGGAGAGTTTGCACTCCGTTTTGTTCGGTATTGCCGAGTTTCGTTCGGCAAGTATTTCGGTTGCGGCAACGGGATTTCGATTTGAGCTTCGTGTCGGGAGTGGGAGACATCCGTCACAATTTTATCTTGTTCCTTGCAGGGGCGCGCAGGCGCGTTGGCTATGGTTTTTCTGGTGGGGGATTCCTTCTAACAGACGTTGTTGAGCCAGATCTGGATCGTGTGCATCGCGCAGAGCTTTCTCTTCGACTCCTGGAGTCACTGGGCATTCACAGTGAGCCTTCAGAAAGGCGGCCGTTATCGGCAACTCCGGAAGATGAGGAATTCGCGACCGAGTTGTTGTGCAGTAACGGCATTTTGACAGACGACCTAATCGTGGGAATTCATCCAGCGGCCGGGGCGGCGATCAAGGAATGGGGCGAGGACAGATTTCGCGAAGTGGCCAAGAAGATTGTCCATGAATTTAACGCGAAGGTGATTTGGTTTTCAGAGCCGAGGAAAGCTTCAAACGAAGTGTGTACCGAAGTTTGCAGCTATAACGGCAGAATTATCCCGGTGGTCCTTCCGCTCGGGCGATTTCTCGCAGTTCTGTCTCGATGCCAGTTGGTCGTGTGCAATGACAGCGGCCCTATGCATATGGCCGCCGCCCTGGGCGTTTCCACCGTGGCGATCTTCGGTCCCGAGCTTCCGGATTGGTATGGGCCTCTGGGTTCGGGACACCGCATTGTCATTCGAAAAGGGATGTGGTGCCGGCCGTGTTGGCAGAAATGTAGGTTTGAGGCGCCCTACTGTTTGCGTCTCATTTCGGTGGACGAAGTAATGAGAGCAGTAACGGAGAGACTCGAAACGATCATAGAAAAAAGAGCACGCGTTGAGGCGCAGGTCTGAGCCAGATTTACAGTTTGCCAGAAGCCGCGGCTGCGGCTTTATTTAAAAGGTATGGGTGGAAGCGGCGCCTGGCGGGAAGATTCCTCGAACTCCTTTTTAAGCCTCTCGTGTGGCTTTTCCGCAGCGATCTTCCGTCCGGCCTCGACCAAGTGCGGCGGATTTTAGTGTTCGAGCCGGGCAGCTTGGGAGACCTCGTGATGCTGATGCCGGCCCTGAAGAGCCTGCGCGAACGGTTCCCGGCCGCAAGGATTTCTTTGCTTTGCCGGATGGGCGGAGCAGAAAAAGTCGCGTACGCAGCGATAGACCAGGCAAGTATCGAGACACTTCTGGTAGACGAGCGGCTAGTCGACAATTTGATAGCCATTTCTGTTCCGTGGGTTGATGTTTCGCCTTGGCGAAAACACAACCCCTTCTCCCTTCGCTGGCCGAAGTTTGTCTGGCGCGTTCGACGGCTTCGGGCCCAACGGTTTGATCTGGCGTTTGCGGGCGGCCGAAGCGATATCCGCGCAAACTTAACTCTTTGGCTTTCCGGCGCTCGCCGGCGGGTTGGTTATGGGTATGCGGGAGGCGCGGAGTTTTTGACCGACATCGTTGCACCCGACATGGAACGCCCTCACCAATCGGAACTCTCTCTGCAACTACTGGAATACCTCGGAGTGAGAACGGTGCGGGATGGCTGGTGGTTCGAACTGTCCGCTCAGGACAGAGATTTTGCCGCAGCTTTTTTTCGTGCAAACGGGATTGATTCCGGCGACTTGGTCGTGGGAGTACATCCAGGGTCGAGAGTGCCGACCAGGCAGTGGAGCGCCGAGCGATTTGCGGACGTAGCGAGGCGCTTGGCGGGCGCGTTTGGCGCAAAAGTCATCTGGTTTAGCGAGACCCAAAATGCCGAGAATTCGCCCGTTGAAAGGAATATCGTTCCGGCACGATTTCCGCTGCGCCAGTTTCTGTCTGTACTCAGTCAGTGCCACTTTGTGCTTTGCAATGAAAGCGGTCCGATGCACCTGGCGGCAGCAGTGGGAGTTCCGAGCATAGCGATTTTTGGCTCCGGTTATCCGGAGTGGTTTCGGGCAGTGGGAGATCGAAATCGCATTGTGATCCGCCGGGATGTGCCCTGCCGCCCTTGTAATGACCGTTGTGTTTGGGAGGAGCCGTACTGCCTGCGATTGATTTCTGTGGAGCAGGTGATGCAGGCCGTTCAGGAAACACTGAAGACCGTGGCGCCGGCGTCCTCGCGGAGCGATCTGAGGGTTCTCGCTTAGGGTAAATGAGAACGATCGCTAATACATTTGTCTGGCCAAGATTGCGGCCGTTTTATCCGCGCTTGCGGGGCAGGGAATTCAGGCTTTTGGATGTTGGGTGCGGCAATCACTCTCCGACGCGAACGAAAAAGTATTTCCCTCACGTTCAGTACTTCGGAATCGACGTCACGAATTACAACAACGATGAGGCTGATTTGCGGGCGATGGACGCATTCTATCAGCTCGATCTGGAGAATTCGTCGCTATCGGAAGTACCGGATGAATATTTCGACGTCATTCTGATTGCCCACGTCCTGGAGCATTTGAGGAACGGTCTTGATGTGTTGGCGAAGCTGGCCGGATCGAAACTGAAAGTGGGCGGGCAGATTTATGTGGAGTTTCCGGCCGTGCGGTCTCTCTCTCTGCCGAGCATGGAAGGGACACTTAATTTTTGCGATGACAACACGCACGTGAGGCTTTACGACATTAAAGAAGTGGCGAACACACTGCTCGCGGCGGGGTGCAAGGTCCAGCGTGCGGGGACGCGACGCTGCTGGGATCGAGCCTTGCTGGCTCCGTTGGGTTACGCCTATTTGCGGTATGTGAGAAAGACGAAAAGGACGGGCGGGTTGTTCTGGGATTTGCTGGGATTTGCTGAATTTGTGCTTGCAGAACGCAAGACGGTTGAAAGCCGCAAGTCGATCCCCTTCCAGATCTAGCTGAAAGCACAGATGTTCAAGGAACGCGGTAATCGCGCGTTGCACTTCCTGGACCGCTACGCTGGAATCCCGCTGATCGCGCTTGGCCGATTGCGGCACAAGAGGCCATTTCCCTCGAAGATCGCAACGATCGGCCTGCTCAGGAGCGTTGCCATCGGCGATACCGTATTGATAAGCGCGATTATCGCGGATTTGCGAATGGCGTTCCCGAGGACACAGCTGATCTTCTTCGCCGGGCCCGGCAATTACGAGATGGCATGCCTTCTTGAGGGCGTGGACCGCGTAGTGAAAGTGCCGATTCGCGACGTAGTCGCCGGTGTGAGAGCGGTTCGATCGGCTGCGGTGGATGTGATGATCGATTTTGGAAGCTGGGCGCGCCTGGAAGCACTGCTGATTCTTCTTTCCAAGTCGGCATTCACGATCGGATTTCGGACGGCAGGCCAGCACAGGCATTACGGCTACGATCTCGTGGTCGATCACTCCTCGTGTGTTCACGAGCTTGAAAATTACCGGCGGCTGGCGCGCGCGCTGGGAGTGAACTGCCAGAACGCCCCACGCGTGCCCGTGGCGGCCGCGCAATCGCAAGAAGCGCTCCGGGAGTACGCCGTCTTTCACCCGTGGCCGGGAGGAAAACGAAAAGAACTGAAGCAATGGCCTTCGGAGAAATGGGTTCGGCTGATCGAAGAGCTCGCGCGCGTGGGGATGAACGTGGTACTCACGGGCGCACCTGAGGATCGCGAAGGCAACGATGGCCTGATCGCGCAGCTTTCGCAGGAGACACAAGCCCAGACCCGGAGCGCAGCGGGCGCGAGCCTCCGCGAGACGGCGGTGACCCTCTTGGGCGCGCGCCTCGTCGTCAGTGTGAATACCGGAGTGATGCACCTGGCTGCGGCCCTGGGGACGCCACTTGTGGCGCTCCACGGACCGACGTCGTCGAAGCGATGGGGCCCCATATGCAAGCGAGCGACGGTCATCGATTCGCCCGCTCAGGGCTGCGGATATTTGAACCTCGGCTGGGAGTATCCGTCGCGACCGCCGGAATGCATGAAATGCATTCCGTATGAGCGCGTGCGCGATGCCTGCTTCGAAGTTCTGCGTCAAGCACCAGTTTCCAGGCATTTGGAAACGCGAATTGCCAACAAGACGAACGCTTAATCTTCTGGAATTTTGCCTGTCCGTCACGTATTTCGTGATTCCTCCCGTGGCGTTCACGACCGCCAAATACCTGCGTTTTGCGACCGGCTATTTCCCCCCCACAACAACAGACGGTTCTTCGTACGTGCTATGGGTGGTGGTTGTCAGTTCGGTGTGGGCAGTCATCGTCGAACGATGCAGGCTGCATCGCGCGGAAACGATCATGGGGTTCCATACCGGGGTTTGGGCCGTAGCCAGGGCCGTCTTTTACACGATGACAATTGCATTCGCCTTGTTCTTCTTCTACCGGCAAACCGCGTTTTCGCGGGTATTCGCGGTAACCGGGGGCGCGCTGACGTTTGCGCTTAGCCTGTTGACCCTGCACGCGTTTCGGGCAGTTTTGCGTTCGCGGCGCGGACCATTCCGGGTGCCGTTGCGACTGGCGATTGTAGGGGTGGAAGGATATGAAACGCGTTTAGCGGCGCGTCTGGAAGCGTCGGCAATGGTGCCCGTGAAAGTGGAGTGTGTCATTCCGATGGAAACGGGCAAGGGCGAGAGCAGATGGCCGGCGTTCGATTACGGCCGCATTGAGGAAGTCGTCGATCAGTACCGCTGCCAGGAAGTTCTCGTCGCGCTGCCGCCGAGCCGGCTGGGGGAACTTCAGCAACTGCTGCAACCGCTCAGGCGGCTCTGCGTACCCGTCCGAGTAGCTCTGGATATGGACGAGGGCGTTTTCGTTCCGGAACGAATCTTCAATTTCCATGGATTGCCGTTGCTCGACATAAGGCCTTATCCGGTGGATACGGTGAGCTACATTGTCGGCAAGCGTATCTTCGATGTTGTCTTCTCGTTGGCTGCATTGATACTTGCCGCACCCGTGCTGGCCTTAGTCGCGCTACTGATCAAAGCCACCTCGGATGGGCCGGTTCTCTTCTCTCAAGAGCGTCTCGGGTTGAATGGTCAGCGGTTCAAGATGCTCAAGTTCCGCACGATGTACGTGCAAGATGCGAACAGCAGTAATACCCAACACACCTCGCGCGATGATCCGCGGGTTACTCCGATCGGTCGGTTCTTACGGAGGACCAGCCTCGATGAGTTTCCGCAGTTTTTCAATGTACTTAAGGGCGACATGAGTGTCGTAGGCCCACGGCCAGAACTAACATTTTTTGCCCAGAAGTTTCGTAGGGAAATCCCCACCTATATGGCTCGTCACAACATGAAGTGCGGCATTACCGGGTTGGCGCAAATCACCGGATTTCGCGGCAGTGATACCCCCATCCCGGCGCGCGTCGAGCAGGATCTCCAATATCTGCAAAATTGGAGCCTGGGCTTTGACCTGCGAATTATCGCGATGACCGTTATCTCAGGCTTGATTAACAGGAATGCGTATTGAACGTTAATGTCAACACGGGGGGATAATGCGGCACGCATGTGTTCGCCATATCGAAGCAAGGAAGACTCTGAAACTGTTGTTGAGCATGGGCGCCGCTCTGCTCCTGGCGTCAGTATCCGCGGGAACCGATTTAGATCATGCGAATGGCCGGGACGAACACCACGAAACACATGAGAGCAGCCTGCCGGGCATTCACAAGATCAAGCACGTGATAATCATCATGCAGGAGAATCGCTCGTTCGATAGTTATTTCGGTACGTTCCCGGGAGTTGATGGCATTCCGAGGGAGAGCGGCAAGTTTGATGTCTGCGTGCCTGATCCAGTAAACCGCGACTGCGCCAAGCCCTATCATGATCGAAACGACAGAAATGGTGATTACCCACATGGCGCCGTTGATGCTGTAGCTGATATCGATGGCGGAAGGATGGACGGTTTTGTCGTCCAGGCGAAATCGAGTGCGGCCATGGGCTATCACAACGGCAAAGATATCCCGAACTATTGGGCCTATGCGCGCGATTTCGTGCTGCATGACCGCATGTTCGAGCCGATCGCCTCCTGGAGTCTCCCTGAGCATCTTTTCCAAGTATCCGAATGGTCCGCGATATGCACGAAACACGACGATCCTGGGAGCTGTAAAAACGAATTGATCAATCCGATTCTGCCTCCGAGTTTTGGCCGGACAACACCCGCCCCGATCTATGCGTGGACCGACCTTACTTATCTACTTCATCAGAACGGTGTCAGCTGGGGCTACTATGTCCTCGAGGGAACCGAGCCGGATTGTGAAGACGATGAAGAGACGAATTGTCTGCCAGTCAGACAAAATGCCAAGACACCCGGTATCTGGAACCCGCTGCCATATTTTGACACGGTAAAAAACGATGGTGAAATCGAGAATGTGCAGACGTTGGACAACTTTCTTCTTGAGGCGGAACATGGCACGTTACCGCAGGTCTCATGGATTGCTCCGTCCGGAGATGTTAGCGAGCATGCTCCGGCTCTGGTGAGTGCAGGTCAAACTTTCGTCACTCACCTCATAAATACGGTAATGAACGGGCCGAATTGGAAAGATTGTGCCATCTTCCTGGCTTGGGACGATTGGGGCGGTTTTTATGATCACGTCGTGCCTCCAACGGTTGATCAGAATGGCTATGGCTTGCGTGTCCCCAGCATGGTCATCTCACCTTACGCCAAGAGAGGCTTTATCGATCATCAGACGCTAAGCTTCGACGCCTTTGTCAAGTTCATCGAAGACGATTTCCTCAATGGGCAGCGCATTGATCCGAAAACCGACGGAAGGCCTGATCCACGACCCGACGTACGCGAGAATTCGCCCGTATTGGGTGACTTAGCGCGGGATTTTGATTTCGATCAGGCTCCCCGCAAGCCCCTAATTTTGCCCGAGCATCCTAAAACTGATCTGATTGAGCCATAAAAACTCAGCCGCGGTCGCCATTTCCGGGGGAGAAATCGCCTGCCTCCATGGCAAAGGCTTTCTGATGCGCGCCTACTTCGACTGGGTAGAAGTCTGCTTTTCGAAGGGGCGGAAGTTGATCATGTTGTCTTCGCAAACATATTCCTTGAGATTCCACGAGGGTTTCAGAATGTACTTCTTCCGGGTGTGCAATGGTGCGGTATAAGCTTTGGGATCAATTAACGTTATGTCAATCAAAAGCGTCCCCGCATCCGTTTTCCGCATGCGCTCCTCGACTTTGAGTTGATCCGAGTGCGGCTGCCCTCCATACCCAAGCCAGGTCCTGTCGTTTTGGTTCGTGGTCTCCACGACGAGGGTATCGCCTTCCCAGTGCCCGATCGAGTCGCCCATCCAGGTCGGCTCTTGATCCTGAGCGTGTCCGCGGCCGTCAGTGAAGATCTGGCGAATATTATGCCCGTATTCAAACACCATCATTACTCCGTCTTTGGTGTTTAGAATCTGCATTGGATATAGGAATAGGTAAACCCTTGGTACCCCTGCAGGAAAACACGCAAAATCGGGATCGTCCGAATCGTACGCGGTGGTGGTTTGCCCGGCCGCATTTTCGCCGCTCGGGTGATTTCTTGCCAATCTTTCTTTTCCCCACTCCGTTAACAGATTTTTTGGAAACGGAATGGGTTTTCCCGAATCATCCAGCCATACAAATTGCTGGCCAGGATTGTCTGGCGTCGCCGCCCCCAATGTATCTCTCGCCGTAGAAGGGTAGTAAACGCCCGACAAGTCCGCGCCCATTTTTAGCTGTGCCGCCGCCGGTCCCGGCGATTGCGCCCGGGTGCAGGGAGGCAATGCCAGCAAGCCGGGCAAGACCATAAGCCCAATCGCAAGCCACTTCTCTGTCTGTGTTAATTTCATGATTTTCTAATTCGGTGAATCCGGCGGCAAGCCCATGTTGGGTGTTTCGCGGCCGTCTTCGAACGTTATTTTTGAAGCAGACATCGCCGCGGCGCCGTTCTTAACTGCGTGTCCCATCACCACGATCTGGTCTCCTGGCTTAACGGTGCTTCTGCTCCAGCCCCTGCGAGACAGTAAATTTGGGCTCTGCAACTCGGCCGTCCACTCAGTTAGTTTCCCCGCGTCGTCTTTTACATTAAACAAAAGAAGGGCATGCGGATTTATAAATCTCAACTCCACTACCGTGCCATGTAGCGTTACGGGATGCTTGCTGTCGTATTCCGCACCACCGTGATGCGCGAACAGCATCCCGGAAAACATCACGCATCCGGTAATCACAACCAGCAATCGCAAGGGACTGCAAGACATCTACCACCTCCCAGCGGCCGCTACTTAATATCCATTTTCAGCCTATGTCAATAATGTACCGACACGCTTATACGCAAGCGAAAGGGATTCGAACGAGGATCGGAGAGGCACGCTCCGGATTCTGAACTCGCCGGCTTAATGCGGGTCGACTGGCGCGGCGCCAACTCCGTTGCGAATTGCTACCGGCGGGTGACCAGGCGGAAGGGACTGAGTAGTGCCAGGGCCCGTCTGAAAGCTCCTGAGCGTATCGGCCAGCGTGTGAGTTCCTGTAGTCGGCCCAGTCTGAGAAGTCTGCCCCGGGCCCAGTTCAGGATGGGAGAAGTTGCTGCCCACAGGATCGCTATCGATTACCGCCCATGCGCCTTGTTGTTTTTCGAGCGCGTAACTCAACTGCATGGCGCCAGGCCCGCCTTTTACCCGGAATTCGACGTCGGCTTGGGCGTGATCGCCCTGGATCGTCACCTGCTTTACGTCCGTATCAAAAGCCTGCAGGTTCAGATTTCCCTTGTGTGCCAAATGGGCCTGAATGGCCCTACGGATGGCATCCTCAGGTGTTTGGCTCGGCGATCCCGCAGTTGGACCCCTGTTGCCACAGGCAAGAAGAAAGCTCGCACAAACGCCAAGTAGGACGACTCTTTTCATCTTCACGCCTCAGTAGTAGCCCAGCATAAGCATAAGGATTACGTGAATAGACGCCAGCACCGCAAAAGAATAACTGAACGGCCGATGTATGATATGCCAAAGGTGCAACATGCGGTGTGATTTCGACAGAAAGAGAATCTTCTTCGTAAGCAGCGCTTGCTCGCGCGCCATGGAGATGGCCCGCTCCAGCACCGCGTTTTGACCGCGGCTCAATCCTATCAGCGACCACCACCTGCGCTGAGACCATAGCATCTTTTGGCGAAGCCGCCAGATGCGAAATGGAAACGCGAGGTCAAAGACCATCATCTGCCCGAGCACGCCGATGAGCGAAATCGACTGCACCCGCCGAATTTCAGGCAGCCGGAGCAATGAATCGATGTCCCGTGACGAGAGGATTCCCGTATTCTTCAACTGCGCCGCGAGTCGCTGGCTCTGTTCCTGGGCTTCCTGCAGGGATAGTTCAGCAGAGTTAAGGCTTCGCGGAATTTGGGCATAGATGTACCTTCCGACCACTCCGCTCAGCGCCACTATCACCATGATCCAGTAAGCCACCCCGGCGATACCGCTGAACTTGAAAGAAGAATGAAATGTGATAACCACCGGCGCGAATAAACCGAGGAATACATGGAAATCAAGCCAGCGCCGGGAACTCCCCTGTCGCCCCAGCCAGGCCCATCTTTTCCTTAATGGATAAAGAAAAATAAGCAAGAAAAGCAGAAACCCTAACATGCCCAATCGTAAGCCGATGACTCCACTTGGTTTCAGATATGCATGTCTGGCCGAAAGAGCGCGCTGCTCAGGGGAAGACCAGTAATAAGTGAATCCATATACAAGGAGCGTAACTGTTCCAACCGCCGCAATCACATATAAAAGCCGCACCCGAAAACGATGCATGCGATGCGGATCGGCTAACGAAGTTGCCGTCGTAGGCAGAGTCAGATTGATGCTCATGGTTGTGACACCTGCTCCTTCGTTTTTACTGAAAAGCGCTTATATGCCGAAAACACGTGAGTATTGCGCCAGTGCTGGTGCCGCGATTGAACCTCCACGGTTGCGTGTGCCGGTAGCCAATATGTCCCGGGGGCTGTTTGAAACGAAACCGGCGCATATTCAATTTCCCCGAGCAACGCGTGCAGTCCGATGTCTTCCATTTCGTTTCCAATCCGGACCGTGATCTTGTCGATTACACCGGTACGGGTGTCGATCCATGCCGTGCCGGAAATATCCAATGGGTACTCGCGTCCGCGCAGCGCAAGCGCGGCTGGCGAGCGCGTTCCGGGGATATGCTGAAAATGAATTTGAGTCACTTCTCCGATGGGATCGTTTTGGCCGGGCTCAAAACTGAATTGGAACCCCGCCGAATAGTACGGATGAAAGATGAGAAGCAACATGGAGAAGCCGTTGCTCACCAACAGCGGCGACTTTTCTTTGTGCTCTTTATTGGAATCCGCCGCTACGCGTGACTCCGATAAGGTCAATTCACCGCCGGCATTGGAAAGCAACACGATGTAGTCGAAGTCCGATTCGCGTTTCTCCATGGTCTTGCCGTTGTCGCCGATCTTTTCCTGTGTCACGTGCTCGGTGCAATTCACATCGGAGATGGTGTCGAGGAAAGCGGTTACGTTGGCGGCGGCCAGGTCCAAAATCGTTTGCAGCGGTTTTCTCTCAGCAGAGGCGGCGGTGCAGAGCACAAGGACGCAGATGATCGTGGCAAGCAGTTCGCGCCCTCGCCGGCGTAGTGCAGCGCAAAGTTGGCTCGCCTTCATTTGCGTTTCCATTTCGAATCAAAGCGGTAGCCCAGCATCAACATCCACTGGTTGTAGTCCTGTTGCTGACCACGATAGACAGTGAAACCCGCTTGCGTGAAAAGAAACGAACCGAGGTCATTTTCGATTGTGGCGGTAACGAATTTCGCCGTCTGGTTTCCCGCCAGCGTCGAGACGAATGCCTGATCACCACCCAAGAGTTCCAGACGCAGCCGGTCGCTTATGCTTCGCGAAAGACTGGCGGTGCGATAGGAGCCCGACCCAAATGAGCTGTTGAATTGGGAGTAGTGAACGTCGGCGCGAAGATCGACCCAGGGAATGCGCCCAAACGTAAGGCCATACATCCTGTTCAGCGAGTTGCTGCTGTCGCCGGTCCGATTGCTGCGTCCGAGTTCCGCATAAACGGCGATTTGCTTCACGACGTCGAGCCTTATTCCGCCGCTGAACCCTTGAAAGAGATACTTATCAAGCAGCCCGGTTCCCACCAGAGTGGGATCGAACGTGGGAATATCCCGAAAATAAGTATGATTGAAATCGAACTGCACGCGCTTTAAAAGACTCCACCGCAGGGTGAAAAAACTGCTGCCGAGGCCCGGTCCCGGAGCAGCGGCGGCGGGAGTACCCGCCGGGCTGTCCGCCTGTACAGCGCTGTAAACGGACAAGCTATGTTTGTACGAGAGGAGATTTTCGAAGAAAACAAAAGGACGGTCAGTTGCCCAACTCAGCAGGCTGATTCCTGCTCCAGTGGTGCTTGAATAATGGAAGTGGTCAAAACTACCGCCGCTGAAATTAGCAAAAGCGCCGCCAATCTCCCGGTTTGGATTGTAGTTCCACGACGTAGGATCGGGCGTGGAACCTGCGAACACGCCCGTGATCACCCCGGAATGAATGCGACGGCCCAAGTAGCCCCCATCGATTGTGTCCAGACTGCTCGCCCAGGGCAGGTAGAGCCGTCCGAATCCGGCGACCCAACCTCCCGTGGGATTGTCGTAAGTAAGGGCGAGATGATAAGTGCGGTTGAGAACCTGCTGCAGCGTCGTCTGTGCCTGGGCAGACGTCGAATCGATCGTGCCCCGGTAGTATCCCAGGAAATTCCAGTAGGTGCCGCCAATGCGTGTGAAATCGGCTCGAAGGACGACACCCAGGTCTCTGCCGTTGGCCTGTGAGGCATCCAGACTATGGGTGCCGAAGTAATCGAATCCGAGCCGTCCTTGCATGCGGTTCACCGAGGGCAACGGTGGCCGCGGAACGTCAACTGCGCGCGTCTCTGCGTCTAGAGCGTCATCGTCATCAGTAAAGCTGATCACGGCGGGATAGCTCCGCGTAGAGCTGAGCGAATGCTGCTGTACGAGCGCCTGTACGTCAGCGTCGGAAAGAAACGCAGGGTCACCCACCACGACATTCCGTGTAACCGGATGGATCTCCGCGACTGCTGACGTGTCCGCGATCCCGACCACCGTCAGTTCAGCGACGACCGGTCCCGCCGTCAGATTCGCGGGCGATGGCTCGCCTGAATCCGTACCCGTAACCAACAGCTTCATGCCCTCGGTAAGCCCCGCGTTTCGTCCAGCATCGACGTAGGCGACATCCTGTTGGACAAACTTCACGTGGAAGACAGTGCGAAGCTCGGCATTCGGGACGGCCGGGCCAGGCTTCACGCCTGCTGCAATTGACGTTGTTTCGCCGGTCACCGGCTGAGCCGTGCCGGGTTGCGCGAGGAGCGGAGTGATGGCGGAGTCAGGAACAGCCGCAACGCGAGCCGCAGCAGTGGCAGAGTCAGGCATCGGTTTTCGTGCTGAATCTACTGGGAATAACGTTTCGCTCGTCCCCATCCTGTCAGCGTGACCGCCGCCAGTATTGTCAGCCGCATTTGCTTCGCGCGCGGATGTATCACTGGCAGCGCGTGCTGCATCCTGCAGTTGAGCAGCTGGAGCTAGATTGGACTCGGACCCAGGTGCTTGCGCCGCTGTTGGCATCGTTCCCGCGTCGGGCAATTCGAGCGGAGGCAGGTTTTCGGAATTTGCGGCGCTTTGTGTAGAACTCCGGTCTCGATTACGAGCCGAATCAAATGCCGGTGCTTTCGTCCCTCTTCGAAAGATGCGGTCGATTGCGCCACCGCGTGCGGTTGGAATGGGCCCGCTGCGCTGCGTCGAAGAAATAGCCGACATGCTGTGAACGAAAAGTGTGATCCGCACCCCATCAATCGATAGAGCGTAGGCGCCGGGGCGATCCACCCTGATCGTGATTCGAGTTAGTGGAGGATTTTGCCGGGCCATTGACGCGGCTGCGTCTTTCATGCCGTTACGGTTCACGACCGTAGGCCTGGCGCCTCGCTCACACACGAGCCCGGGCAGGTCCCAGATCAGTTTGTGATCCGCAAGCGTGACGGAGCCTGCGAATCCCAACGCTGCGGACGTCGTTACGTTAATGCGCACTTCGCCGTCCGCGACCTCCGCGCTCATCGACTCGAGCCGAGCAGCAGAACTCACCTTTGGTTCCTGGGCAGACGCCAGCGCCGCGACTGATGCAATAAGGACTGACGCGATAACAAAGACAGCGAATTTCATCTCTGATCGGGAGGCATGTGCGCCATAAATGGCCGCTCTGACTATCCCCCACTCCCCGTCGGATGGCATGAATAGCAATTAATGCTGTTGTATACGTATCCGCCCACATTCGGGTGCGAGAAGTTGGCTGGGTTATTGTTTCCGTGGCACCCCGTGCATTGAAACACGGCATAGTTGCTCGAATTCGTGTGGCAGGTTGAGCAGACGCCTTGTGCGTTGCCGTGATTGGTCGGGAAGTAAGTGTGGTTAAACGTCGCTCCCGTCCATGCCGTAGTTGTGTGGCAGCTTTGGCAACTCGTAGGAAAACCGGCGGCCGCATGGTTTGGGTTATTCGTGCCTTGATAATCAGCGGTGTGACAGCTGTAGCAATCGGTCGGAAGGCTTGTGTAGTTGTTGTTTACGTGGCAGCTTGCGCAGAGAACGGTCGTGTGCGCGCCGGTTAGCGGGAATGGCGTGTTGTTGTGGTTGAACGTGCCTTGTGTCCAGACGACTGTGTTGTGGCACACGTCGCATGTGGTCGGAAACCCGAGTTGGATATGGTTCACGGGCGTGGTGGCGTTGTTGTAGTCGGTTTGATGGCAAGTAACGCAAGCCGTGCTGGTCAGGTTGTAATTGTTGTTCACGTGGCACGTGGTGCAGGCCACGGTGGTGTGCGTGCCGGTGAGCGGCCATCCCGTTGTTGCGTGGTTGAATGTAACCGTCAGCCATGAAGCGGTCGAATGGCAGACGGTGCAGTCGGTCGGAAAGCCTGCCGCGGCGTGACTCGGGTTGGTTGTTCCCTGGAAATCAGATTGGTGACAGCCGATGCACGTGGTGGTCGTGAGCGTGAAATTGTTGTTCACGTGACAGGAAGCGCAGGGCGCCGTAACGTGAGCGCCCGTCAAAGGAAATCCCGTCGCGCTGTGATTGAAGTTTGCTTGAAACCAGGTATTCACTCCGTGGCAGGCCTGGCAATTCGTGGAAAACCCGCCGGTGACGTGATTTGGGTTCGCGGCACTCTGGAAATCGCGCGCGTGACAGGAATAGCACTGCGTCGATAGGCCAGCGAACTGCGCGGCCGCCCCGCTCTTGTGACAAGCGATGCAATCCACAGCCGCGTGCGCGCCGATCAGCGGGAAACGGTTTTCATGGGCACGCACCGCCTGAAACGAGACATTCCATCCGATGACGCTATGGCATTCCTCGCAATTCGAGCCGAATTGGCGACGATGAATGTCGGCGTGACAGTCGGAACATTGTGTGCTTACGTTGCTAAAAACAAGCTTGGTGTGGCACTGGACGCAATCCACCCGCACATGCACGCCGCGAAGCGGATAACGCGTCTTGTTGTGGTCAAATTCAGGGACGGCCCGGATTGGCTTCCAGCTCGTTTGCGTGTGGCAGTTTTCGCAGGGGATGGCGAGCGGTCCGTGCGGGCTGCGCGTCTGAGAATCGGACGCACGACGGTCTTGTCCCTGGGCTGAAGCCCAGGCCAGGAGCACGAACGAGAGCGCGACAACCAGCGACAGCACCATTCGCTTGAGCATGAGCAGTACTTGCTACAGAATCCTGTGCTGCAGGACCTGATTCAAATTTGTACAAGACGTCAGTCGAGTCTATCGGCGCCAGTTCGAAGCAACAACTGTACGGATGGGCAATAACGTACGGCTGCCCAAACCCAGACTATGGCTGCAAGTGTTTACTAGCTAAGCCGTTACCGCCTCCTACCGCGTTCGCGTCCCGGCGTTGCCGTGGCAATCCGCGCATTTCGTTGTCGTAGGCTTGTAGAACAGCACATTTCTGCCAGCTACGACCCGCGTCAGCATATGGCACTCGGCGCAACGAACATTTTGGTGTGCGCCTTGAAGCGAGAAGGCAGTGCGTGTGTTGTGGTCAAAGGCCGCTGGCTGCCAGCGGTTCACGTTGTGGCAACTTGAGCATTCTGTGACGTCGCGGCGCGCCGCAAACTGCCCTCCATGCGGATCACTGTGGCACCCCGAGCACTGCCTGGGCGCGGCTCCGAAGTCCACATGCTGCAAACTTGTCTCCAGTGCGGGCCGGCGATGGCAATCGCCGCAGGCCACCGTCCGATGTGCGCCGAGCAAAGGAAACCTCGTCCGCGCGTGATCGAAACCTCGCAATTCTTTCCACTGAACCGTCGTGTGGCAGGCCTCGCATCCGAAGGCAGAACCATTCGCGCGCTTTGTTGCCATCTGCTGCTGAAATTGTCCTGAATGGGGATCGTTATGACATGCCGTACAGGAACGATCTTCAAAGCGGAACTTTACCGGCGTGACCGAGCCGGAGGGCTGCTCCTGATGACATTGCACGCACGGCACGGCGAGATGAGCGCCGGTCAGCGGGAACGCGGTTTGCTGGTGACGCGTTAGCGTGAAATGCGCGGGCCGGAACTCGGCTACGCTATGGCACTGTTCGCACCGGTTTTCGAAAGGCGCCCGAGCGAATTGCCCGCGGTGAATATCCTGGTGGCAACTGCTGCACTGTGTATTCGCGATCTGAAACAGCGTGTCTTTGCCTTTGGGGATATGGCAGCCGTCGCATTGGACTGCCGCATGGCGTCCCTCGAGCGGATAGCTGGTCGCGGCATGCTCTCTCAATCCAAACGTCGAGGGCTTGAACCCGTCCTGGGTGTGACACGCGGCACAGTCACCCGCTCCGGCGCGTGCCAGGAATTGGCCATGGTGGTAATCGGCGTGGCAATCGCTGCATGACGCATGTGCTACCGGCGTTTTGAAATCGCCGCGCGTGTGGCATTCGCTGCATCCGACGCTGGCGTGCTTTCCAACAAGAGGGAACGCAGTCTTGGCGTGATCAAAGCCTTCAAGTTGCGCGACCCGCGTCCAACTCGAGGTGCCGTGGCATGACTGGCACGTTCCATTGAAGCTGCCCTTATGTGGATCCGCGTGGCAACCGGTGCAAGTCGTGAACGCAATGCCAGTATATTTTACGTAAGGCTTGGCATCCGCGATGGGTGTGTGGCACTTCGCGCAGGCCACCATTGCGTGCGCGCCGCTCAGCTGGAATTTCGCTGTGGCGTGATTGAAACCGGAGGCTGGTTTCCACGCGTTCGTGCTGTGACATTTGGCGCAGTTCGAGCCAAGTTGACCCCGATGCTCATCCTCATGGCAGCCGGAACAAGTGCTGGTGAGGCCAAGGTAGGTGTGGTTCAAATCTTTTGCCTGCATTTGCGCGCGTGCTGCGGCAGGGATGTCTCGCGCCTTGTGGCACTGTTCGCATTTCAATCCTGCGTGTGCGCCGGTCAGCGGAAATCCCGTCTGTTTGTGATCCATGGCCTCGCGGCTCGGCTGCCAGCGAATTAACGGAAAATCTGCGCCGTTGTGGTCCGAGTGGCACTGCACGCAATCTTTGCTCGTTCCTTTTGCACCCACCCACACCGCGTGCATACCGCGATTTTGGGTCAGTCGATCGCGTATTTCGGTGTGGCAATCCAGACATTTGAACTTCGCCCCGCCGGCGCCGAGATCGTGGCATTTCGTACAGCTCAAGACGCCGGAAAGAGACTGGTGTGCTTTAGCGAGGGGACCAGGCGAAATTTGAGCTCGGGACGGAGTCGCAATAAGGAGGAACGCCAGCGCGGAGAAAACTGAAACTGCAATCGGACGGAGGAATCGATCGGCCAATTTCGATGCGTCTGGAAGTGAGCGGTGCATCGCCGGCGTGCATCGCATCGTGCCAAACAGCAGCAGTAGCGATTGCAGCGTGATCCTAGCATGCAGTGATGCTCGGCTATTCTGAATCGGGGGACAGGATTTCCCTTGTCGGTGGACAGGAGTTCCCACCTGGACAGAAGCGGCCGTTCGTACAGGTGCACGCAAAGCCGCAGGCATTCGCAACAAATTCTATTGTGCGGCTACAATGATTCGCCATGGATAGCCTGATCACATTTGCGATTGCGGCCGCCATTTGCCTCTTCTTTCTTCTCAGTTATGTGAAAAAAGTGAAGACGCGCGAAAAGCGGGCCGAAGAATCCGAAAAAAAGGGCACCGTCTATTCCGAAGGTCCGCGTGCGCAACATCCGCATATTGATGCGAACTCGTGTATCGGGTGCGCAGCTTGCACGACTGTGTGCCCCGAAGGAGATGTCCTGGCCATGCTGGGCGGCAAGGCGGCAATCGTGAATGGCTACAAATGCATCGGACACAGCCTCTGCGCCGAGGCCTGCCCGGTGGGCGCGATTACCATGGTCATGGCCAATCCGAAAATGTCTGCTGATTTACCTGTTCTCTCCGGACAGCACGAAACGAATGTGTCGAACCTATTTATTGCCGGAGAACTCGGCGGTCTCGCCCTGATCAAAAACGCCGTCAATCAGGGCCGCGAGTGCGTGGATACCATCGCTGCAAGAGTGCACGCGAACCGCGCCGCCAGCGGCCAGGGAATTCTGGATGTGCTGATTGTAGGCGCCGGTCCCGCGGGCATCAGCGCTTCCCTTAGGGCCATCGAACGGAAGCTCAATTATTTAACCGTTGAACAGGACGAGATTGGCGGCACCGTAGCCAAGTACCCTCGGCAGAAGTTGGTCATGACCAGCCCGGTTGAATTGCCGCTTCACGGCAAATTCAACAAGATGGAGCTATCGAAAGAAGACCTCATCGCTCTCTGGAAATCGCTCCTTGATCGAACTGATTTCAACGTGCGCACCGGCGAAAAGATCGAAAACATCCAAAAAGGCGCTGACGGTGTCTTCACGATCGCTTCAAACAAAGCACAGTATCGCGCGCGAGCTGTCATCCTGTGTCTCGGTCGCTCCGGTAATCCCCGCAAGCTGGGGATCAAAGGCGAGGACTTGCCCAAAGTGATGTACCGCCTGATCGAAACAGATCACTATATTAACAAGCGCATACTCATTGTAGGCGGCGGTGACAGCGCTGTGGAAGCGGCTATGGGCCTGGCAAATCAAAAGGGCAATAGCGTCACACTTTCTTATCGCAGAGAAGCTTTTGGCCGCATCAAGGATCGAAACGCGCAACGAATCCAGGAGTACATGCGCTCCAAGAGAGTGGAAGTCCTGTTTAATTCATCCCCAACCGAATTCAGGAGCGACAAAGCCGTTCTGCAGATCAACGGCAGTACCCGTGAAATTCCCAATGATTATGTGTGGATTTTCGCGGGTGGCGAGCCGCCGCGTGCTTTTCTGGAAAAGATCGGCGTCAAATTAGGCAGTTGCGATATGACCCTGGCGGCGGGCAAGGAAGTCCGGCAAACGCTGGTACACGCGTGAACTGTTTTCGTCGCCAGGCGAGCGAATCTCCCCGGCCAGCCCGACTTTGACTCAAACTCGCGCCGGCAAATATTGCTGGAACCAGCCAAGCGTGGCGTCCATCACCTCCTGGAGCGCTGCTCCTGTGTAAACCTCGTAATGACTGTAGCCCTTTAGCACCACGAGTTTCTTTGGCTCCTTCGCGCGATCGTAGAGGGCTTGGCTCTCCTCCGGCGGGACGAGTCGGTCGTTGTCGGTGGTGATGAAAAGCACCGGGCGCGGAGCAATCCTATCGACCACCCACTCAGGGTTGAAGCCGAGCGTATCGTCGACATACTCCAGGGGAATCTCGGTGACCGCTCCGCGCACGTTGCGTCGCGCCTTGGCCGAGAGTTCGGCCGAATCACGATCCGGAAGAAGGATTTCATTGCGGGCCACGAATTCAGATTTGCCATGTTGCATGCGGTTGACTCGGTCCGCAGCCGATCGCTCGAGAAGATCGAAATATTCGTCGGGCCGGCGCACGCTGCGCATCCAGCGCGCCCCATTGCCAATGCCCACCACGGAAACGACGCATCTCACGCGCTCATCGATTGCCGCGACCCAAACGACCGTTGCTCCGCCGTAGCTCGTGCCCAAAATCGCCATGCGGTCGGCGTCTATTTCGGGCTGCACTGAAGCAAAAGTGAGCGCCGCTTGCACGTCGGCGACCCGGCTGTAAGGAGCGAGTCGGCTCTTGGGTCCCTCGCTATCGCCCCATCCCTTGTAGTCAAAAGTGACCACAACATAACCTGCATCGCTCAGGATGCGCGCAAGCTCCGGCAAATAGAGATTCCGTATGCCGGTGTACCCATGGCACAAAATAACACCCGCGCGCTTTTCGCTTTTCTTGAGATCGGAAGGAAAGAAGATATCACCGGCGAGCTTTACACCTTCGCTGTAGAACGTCACGCGTTTTGACATTCGTCCTTCTTGGATGCTGCACTCACGATCAGCCTAGGACTGCGGTATGCATTTCTTGCATATCAGCATCTGCCCGATGCGTTCTTCCCGCCCGGCGGCAGTTGTTACCCACGTTCGCACTTCCCATGGTGGCCGGTGTCTGACGTGTTGGGCATGGCCGCACGAAAGGTCCGCGACCCAATCCCCTGATTCGTCCTGATGAAAACCAACGATCTTTACTTCCATAACGCGCAATATCGATGTGAGTTTGGCCTGTGGCAATGCACCTAACCTTCTGTTCCGGCTGTTGCCCAAGTCAAGCCCGTTCGCCTCTCATCTGGCCATGGAAAGGGTCCGCGCCAATAGTCCCACGCAATCGCTCCAGATAGGCCCCCGATTTTACGCGTTCCAGTTGCTCGCTAGTGGCGCTGATACGCTCTGCAACGTCGAATCCGGGACGGCCGGGAGGCCCGGAATGATTGACGGAATCGCGAAATCTCTCAAGCTCTCGAAGATGCCGAGTCCACAGTGCAATCTCGCCCTGCTGTTTCACACGCAAGCGTTCGTTGTACCAGTCGCTTGCAAGCACGGCATCGCGATCAAACATTCCGCGGAAGCTGGCACTGCTCAGTCCCATACCTTCATACGAGCCGTGCGCCATTATATGCAGGAGCGCTTTCAGCGGCGGACACGCGGCTTCGACGCTGCCGTCTTCGAAATAGTTCAGCGCAACGCGCCGCTGGCCTTCCACAATGGCCTCCACTCCCGTTGCGAATAGCTGCAAACTCTGCTTCTCGGGTCGCAGCATCTCCTCCGGGAAAACGGCGTCCGGAGTTTCAAAAAGCCGTCCGAGAAAGCGATGAACGAAAAGCTCGGTGATGCGATAGCCGAGCCGGCTCGCCAGAATCGTCCGGTCTTCGAAGCTGAAATCCTCGACGCGCTCGAGCAGTCCTTCCGCAATCATAAACTGCGGGTCGCGTTCATAGACGCGCATCCGGCACCAGATTTCGGGCACGAGCAGGCTGATGTCATGATCGACGCGTACTTCCGGTCCGACGTAACCAGCCGACGTGGTAAATCCCGCATACCGGGTCAGAATTGCCGAAACGAGCGCGTTGTTCAGATCGACGACGGGCCAAAGCGCGTTGAAGGACGCCTTCGTTAGCGCGCCTTCACTTCCGAATCCCGTCGTCGCGGGAGATTTGCCGGTCAGACTCGAAATAAACTCCATGAAAAGTTCCGGCAACTCCTGATAGTGAATCGGGCTGTATACCGCCAGAGGGGGCAATCCGATCTTTGGATCCGGCGGATTGTTTCTGCGGCCCGCGAGAATTGAGTTCACGGGGAAGTGCACCGGCTGTTCGCTCCCAATTTCCCGGTCAAGGCGCGCGGCGATCTCCGCGAGGTACGCGTCACGGGGATTTTCCAGGTCGGGACGCATTTGCAGATAGCGCGGATTCCGCGAGCGCTCTCCATTGACCACGCGCGGATGCGCCGAAGATGCAACATACCCGCCCGAAGATGCGGAAACGAAACTCTTCAGCAGTTGCTTCATCGGCTGCGTATATTTGTCGAATTCCGCAACGTGCCCCACGATCCTCGAGGCCTCTTCCGACGTAAGCGGATCGTAATTCACCAGGAACGCGCCGGTACGCGCCAGATCTGCTTCCGCTTGTTCATCTGCCCCGCGATAAATGGCGTCGTCGGGACGCTGGAATAGCTTTTTCTCGCAGTTGACGACCAGCTTAACACTCGGATTCGTGTACTCCGGATCAAGCCCGCCCAGGCTGTCGCGCGGCAAAACGACCGACACAGAAATGTCGTCCTCCACTTGCACTTTGAGCGAGGGATGATAATCAGGCCGTAGTTTGTAAATGCGCCAGGAGCCGTCGCGATCATATCCGACACGCAAGTAGTAATTGACGAGCTTCTGGTTTTCGAATTTGAGTTCGTGTCCCAGGAGCCCGTTCACGCGGTCGACTCCGAAATGCTCGCGCCAGTTCTCGCCCCATTCCGGGCGGTAATACCGCTTTACGGTAAACAAAAGCTCGCGAATCGGATAAGGCAAATCGCGAATCCAGGCGTTGTGCTCGTCCGTATATTCCGGCGACGGCGTAAACAAGTGAATGACCGAACCCATGGTTCGTTCTGCGCTTAAAATCGCTCGCCGGGCGCTCTGTTCAGGAACCGCTGCCTTGTAGATGTGTGAGAAATCCTTCTTCAGGATTTCGGCGACAACTTCGATGTCGTGCGGGTAATCACGGACAAAGACCGGGCCCTCCAGGATCGCGTGATGAATCGATTTCGAAATCTCCGATTTGCCGCCGCCAGAGACCGTACATGGTTTGTGGCACAGCGTGCCGCGCGGGCGCGCGCCCACCAGCCTCCACGCCGATCCTCCGGATTGTTTTTCCATCCAGAGCCGAAAGCCATTGGGCAGCACATATATAGTCTCAGCCCGCAACGGAAGCATCTGTTCTATGCCGTTGTGCTTCCAGCGCACAATCCCGTCCCGGACGCTGAATTCAGAATCTTCAGGCACATAGAGAATGTCACGGTGCCTCTGGTCCGTTGCATACCCCTCCCGCGCGACCTGCACGCGATCGCCCAAAAATCCGACCGCTTCGTTGAATTTCGCCTTTTTCAGGCTCACGGCGCCGGCTGCGCGAAAATCTTGTCCCAATACGTAGGTTGCAAAGGCGAGCGCGCCGCCGGCGTGTTCCTCTTCGCACAAGCCGTACAGATTGGCGGCAAAGCTGATCTGCGTTTTCACCTCTTTTTTGCAATATCCGTAATAATTGTCGGCGATGATCGTGACCATCACGCCGTGCTGATCGCGGCAGCAAACCTTGAATGATTCCCCGCCGTTGTAGCTCTCCTCGGGATCTCGCCAGCACATGCCGTCCCGGCGCTGCCGGTCAGTCGCCTCTTTTTCCTGTGGCAGGCCGATCTCTTTCTTTCTGATTCCGGCCAGGTGCGGCGCGAGAATCACACATCCGGTGTGACCGGTCCAATGGATTGCGTCGAGTGCGGCATCGTTCTCCGGCAGATAGGGATCGCCGGCATTGCCAAAAATCCCTTCCACGAAATCAAGATTGCTGACCAGGCTTCCCGGCGCAAAAAAACGAATCTCCATCGATTTCTGCGGGTCGCACTCGGTTGCCGGACAGACGATCGGCCGCAACAGCAAGGAGACAAACAGGCGTATGGGCCGCCCCTGATCGGCTGCGTACGGCAGAAGCAGCAGGTTGGCCGGCGGCCGAAGTGCTGCTTGCAACAAACGTGCGAACGCTTGCTTCGGTACTGCTTTTTTGTCGGCAGGAATGGGAAAACCGCCTTCCACAATGTGAAAGCTTCCGTGTGTAGTTCGGCGGTCGTTTGTCGGATTGTGCAGGATGCCCTGCTTCACGCGATAAGATTTCAAATAGTCGCTCGCATAACTATCGTCGTTCAGCGGAAGCGAAAGCACGCGTGCCAATCCGGCGCGATCCAGCAGGAACGTGTCGCCCGGGAGTTGTGCCACTCCTTCCGAAGCAACATGGGCAAGGTAATCGTTAAGGAAATTCTGAATGCGCCGATCGGCCGCGCAAAGCGGGTTGCCCAGGATCAAATCTTTTTGGTGATAATTCCTGAGCAACGAACCGGCTATTTCAAAAATTTCAGAGTCGGCGTGCGCGTTTGTCGGATGACCCAGAGCCGCCAACTTCAGGTCAATATAACGCACGAGTTCGCGTTCAGAAGCCGGCGGTGCATTTGCACCCGCGTTTGCACAGAGACCAGCAGTGAGCCGATTTTCTGAAACACGAGCCATTTCGAATATCCCTGCAGCGAGCGGACCTATGCTGCCCGACGCCGCGACCATCGCGACGCCGCCCGTTTCGGGCTCCTTGCACAACTTTCCTGCGGCGTGGGGAAGCAGCCTGGAGGTTCAACGGAAACGCGCCGCCCCATTGAGTAAGCGAAAGCAGGAACTTCCACGTTCACCGGTGGAGTATGCGGTTCGCATCGGAGTCTGTTGGTGCGGAAGAAAGGCTCTTCGCCTTTGATCGCGCCGCGGCCCCAGGAAAATTAAATTATAACGCCGGCCACTCCGTGAGCCATAGCTGAGCGCGACCATAATGGGTTAGTCGCATTGCTCCTAACTCAGGCATATCGAAGGGTCGGGTCGGAGGAGGAATCATATCGTTTACAGCGGCTATCGAGAGCGCGTAGTATCCGGGTGCCTGGTTCCCACCTCAGTGCGGAGGCAAGCCATGAAACGAATTCTGCTTTCTGCGGCCCTGGTTCTGTTGTTGAGTGTGCCGGTATTCAGCCAAACAACGGAAGAACTGAACAACGACGGCAAAAATACAGACAACGTCCTCACGCACGCCATGGGCTACGCGCGCAAAAGCTACAGCCCGCTCAATCAGATCAATAAATCGAATGTCGAGCGGCTGGTGCCGGTCTGGAATGCAAGCACCATGAATGAACTCGGCGAACTCGCCCAGCCGACGGTGTACAACGGCGTGATGTACGTGGTCAACGGCAAATGGAGTTTCGCCATTGACGTCGAAACCGGACGCCAAATCTGGCGCACTCCGGTGAAGCTCGAGCCGGGCATCAAGCACACCGCATTCAATCGAGGCGGTGCGACGATTTACAACGGCAAGCTCTTTCGCATCACGGTGGACAATCATGTGCTTGCGCTCGACATGAAAACAGGCAAGGAGATCTGGAATCAGCGATTCGCCGACTGGAAAGAGGGCTATTACGCGACCGGAGGACCGATCGTAGCCAACGGCGTCTTGATCTCCGGCGTCTCCGGCGGAGAATCCACCACGCGCGGATTCCTCGATGGCTGGGACCCCGACACCGGCAAAAAATTATGGCGCAGATACACCATTCCGGCGCCGGGCGAACCCGGTTCAGAGACATGGCCGAAGAATAGCGATGCCTGGAAATATGGCGGAGGGCCCACCTGGCGCTCGGGGTCGTACGATCCCGAACTCGATCTCGTCTATTGGGGCACGGGTAATGCGGAGCCTTACGATCCACGGCCACGCGAGGGCCTGGACAGTCTTTTCACCTCAAGCGTTTTGGCGATTCGGCCCAAGACCGGCGAGATGGTTTGCTATTTCCAATACACGCCCAACGATATTTACGACGTAGACGGCAATGACGAGCAGGTGCTTGCGGACATTCAGATCGACGGCAAGCCGCGCAAAGTGATGATCCAGGCCAACAAAAACGGGTTCATGTACGTGCTCGACCGCACCAATTGCAAGCTGATCGCGGCGCACCCCTACGTCAAAGTGAACTGGGCGTCGGCGATCGACCCCAAAACCGGCCGCCCCATTCTGAGCGACGTACAGGAGCGATTCCGAGCCGGTGAAGAGGTCGAAATCTGGCCATCGCGCGGCACCAACGCCGTGCCTATCGCGTACAATCCTGAGAACGGCATGATTTATGCGAGCACTTGGCAGGTGCCACGCCTGCAAAAGTTGGCCCCGGCTTCGAAAAAGCCTCAGGCCATTGGTGAGACGTCGACCGGCATCATCGCCCGAGAGCCGAAGCTAAAACCGGACGATGTCGTTGGCCATTTTTTAGCGATCAACCCGGTTACCGGCGAAAAGAAGTGGGAAATTCCGTTAACCGAATTTCCGAGCTCCGCCGGAATGCTGGCCACTGCCGGGGGTCTCGTTTTCACGGGAAAAATGACCGGCGAATTCCTTGCGCTCGATGCCGACACCGGCAAAACGCTGTGGCAATTCAAAACCGGCTCGAGCGTGAATTCGACTGCCATCACCTACACGCACAACGGCCGCCAGTACGTGACGATTGCGTCGGGACTTGGTGGCGCGCTGGCGACTCGGTTCGCAGCGGCAAAGGTGCCGGCGGGCGGATCGATCTGGACCTTCGCCCTATTTCCCGAAACAACGAGCAGACGGTAGGCCTCGAATCCTTCTAACCGAAGAACTTCAGCCACGGCCACGCTTGCGATAGCGGAACGCGCGGATTCCGGCACACATATACCGGCAGGTTACTTTCCTCCGGAATTGCATACGGCTCAATAATCATCGACGCCTGTTGAACGTCTCCAAACAGCAGCCGCAACTTGTGCAAATCCATTCCGACGGCAATAACCACATCGGCGGGACCATTCCTGGGTCCCCAGAGATAGTAGTTGTTGTGAGGACTGATCGCTCGCGGCAAACCGTACTTGCCCCCGAAGTAGTCGATGGCACCAGCTTCACCGTAATTCGCGGCAAGAATCGTGCAACGACCGCGATCCTCGGCCGGCAGGTTCTTGTATACAGACGCGACTACCTTGGCCTGATTCTGCCACCCGAACATATCTGCATAAAATTGTGGCAGGCGGCCTGAGTCGTAGTTTTCTACGCGGACTTTGTGAATATCCCAAAAATTCGAATAGCGAGCGGCGGCGTCCACTGGCAGAATCGGCAGCGCCAGCGGCGCCGCCACAATACCGCCGACGGTCAACGGAATCAGGATCGCTTGCTGAAGCCACTGCCACTGGCTGCGCTCAACCTTGCTCTCCACCCACACCGCGCCCGCCGCAAATAGCATGGGATAGATGGGGGCTACATAATAAATGCGTCCTTTCAAGACGAGCATCAGCAGCAAAACAAAAACATAGGTCCAGCCAAGAAATCGGTAAGATCGTCCGGCCTTACTTCTGAAAAAAAACCACAAACCGGCTAACACCACGGGAAAAGCCAAGGGATGGACCAACAAAGCCTGTTCCGCAAGGAAGCCGTACCAGGATACGGGCGCGTTCTTTAATCGTGCTGCATTCTGCAGAACTTCAATCGTCGGAAAGTGATACCTGATCTCCCATAAAAGATTTGGCAGAAAAATTACGAAAGCGATGGCTGCGCCCAGCCAAATCCAAATATTCTTGAGATAACGCGTCCCGGATGTGATGAGCAGCGAAACGAAAAATGCCAGTCCAAAGAACAGCGTGGAGTGCTTGTTCAGGATACCGACTCCGGCGATTAACCCAAATAGCAGCCACAAGCGAGGCGAGCCGCCCTTGACGATATACATGGCCACGGCCACACAGCCCATCCAAAAAAGCGGCTCAAACGAATTCATGGAAAGAAAACTATCCATGGTCAAGAAAATGGGACAGAAAAAGACGATTACGGCGGCGAGACATTGTGCGAACCGCCGTCCTCCGAGTTCGCGTACCATCCAAGAAGTCAGGACTACCTTGCCCGCAGCAGAGAGTGCCGGCAGAAGCCGCAACGAAACCAGCGAGTCCCCAAACAGCCGCCGCGTAAACCAATAGATGGCTGCTATCAATGGGGCATGGTCAACATAGCCCCAGGCTAAATGCTGCCCACATGCGGCATAGTAGAGTTCATCCCGGAAGTAGCCGTAACGGCTTGCGGTCAACAGGTGAAGTCCGAATGCAGCCGCTGCGAATGCGGTGACGAGTGCTGCGATGCTTACCGAAGGAGCACCTGTCGCCACCATTCGCTCGAGCACCGAAGGCTCGAGACGAAGGCTGTCCACGATTATTTCCGGCTCTCCCCACGCAAACGGTTCTGTCTTGTTCTGGCCAGTACGCATCCTGAATTCGATCTGCTCTCTTTGACCCACTCGTGCCGCATCGTACCGGCTCGATTACCGCCCGCGTGGAACGCATCAGGAAGGTAACAGAATTCCGCGACTTTTGGTGCACACATTTGCTGTCCCGGGTGCCCTCTGTCCGGACATCCGAATGCCGCCATTGGATGACGGCCGCTAAGAATTGCTGGCTCCAAGTTTTCATGAATCTATGGTTGACTCAAAACCACGGTTTGAATATCCTGCCCCGCTATGCAGCGGGCCGTGTGGCCGATTTTCATCACAATTCTTGTCCTTACATTCGGCGTAAACCTTTGGTCGGGTGCTAACGATTATGAATTGACGCCACGCCATCTGGCGCCCCCAAAGGTCTTGCTGAAGGCTTGTCACCGGCTGGAGAACATCGCGGTTGATTTTGACGGCAATCGTGATCCATATCACGCGCAGTGGTGGCGCTGCGGTGCGTCGAATCCCAATCCCAAAAAAGGCCGCTTCCCCATCAATTACGTAGTTATACGGCCTCCCCAGGACAAAGTGGGCGAATTGCCAATCACGTTCAGCAATTCCGGAAGCTCCGATGAGTATTTTTTGGAAAAGCCGCAGATTATCAACGTCGGTCCAGCAGGCCGCGAAGCGCTGCTTATATCCGGCCGCCACTATGCCGCTGATCAAGACAAATCCTCCTGTCTCCTTGGGCCTGTTGACGGAGAATTCGAATGTCTGTCCCCTGAGGAGACCGCAAAACTCGTCGAAGAAGCATCTCACGTGCAAAAAAGTTTTTTCCGCAAACTCGATGAGTTTCTCTCTGGCCAGAACCTGCCCGAGTAGCACCCAGTTGCGATACCCGGCTACCCGCCGCCTATATTCCCTTGACACTTTGGCTGAAGAAGCGGAATTTTAGTCGCACTGCGTCTTCGAAATGACCCGCCAGGAGGCCGACATGACTGCCAAACACCGCGGCCGTCGAGATTTCCTCAGAAAAGGCGCCGCGTTCGCCGGCCTTGCCGCCGGGGCTGCATCCTCGCCCGGCGCAGGACTTTTCGCCGCTGATTCACCGGCACTGAACCCGAACGACTTGCACGCCTACGGGCAGCGCTCTAGTTTTGAAAAGGATGTGCGCGTTGGGCAGATCGCCATGTGGCCCATCGTGCCGGGCGTACAGCGAGACTACGGGTTTCGCACGCCGCTTCAGGATTCCCTCGGGATCATTACTCCGGCTTCGCTCCATTTCATCATTTCCCACGGCCACGAACCGCCGGACATCGATCCGCATGAGCATCGCCTGATGATCCATGGCATGGTTGACCGGCCTTTGATCTTCACCCTTGATGAAATCAAACGGCTGCCCTCGGTTTCCCGGCTACATTTCGTCGAATGCCATGGCAACAGCGCCGCGGCCGGTCCAACCGGCGACCCCCGCAAACTGCCGACCGCCACGGTTCAGGAAACTCACGGGCTCACCAGTTGCAGCATCTGGACGGGTGTGCCGCTGTCACTCCTGCTCGGTCAGGTCGGAGTGCAAAAACGTGCGAGTTGGATCGTGGCCGAAGGCACCGAAGAGGGCAAACATTCCAAGAGCATTCCGCTCGAAAAGGCCATGGATGATTGCCTCATCGCCTATGGGCAAAATGGCGAAGCTCTGCGCCCCGAGCAGGGATACCCCTTGCGGCTGCTCGTGCCCGGCTGGCAGGGAATCAACAACGTGAAATGGCTCCGGCGCATTTACGTGGTCGACGAGCCCTACATGGCCATGATGGAAAGCACGAAGTATCCGAGCCCCCGCCTGGATGGAAAATCGCGCTGGTTCGAATCGGAAATGGGGCCCAAATCGGTCATCACGCGTCCTTCAGGCGGGCAACGACTCGCCCAACGCGGGTTCTACGAAATCACAGGCCTCGCCTGGTCGGGCGGCGGTGCTGTCCGCCGCGTCGAAGTCTCCGTCGATGGCGGCCGCACCTGGAAAGACGCGCGCCTTCAGCAACCCATCGCGCCCAAGGCGCATACCCGCTTCGGATTCGACTGGACCTGGAGCGGAGAAGAATCCGTGCTGCAGTCCCGTTGCACTGACGATAAGGGGCAGGTGCAGCCGACCATCGCCGAACTCGCGAAATTCTGGGGCGTCGGCATGGATTATTTCCGGATGCCTCCGACCACCGCCGATATGGGTAACTTCAACGCCATTCAGCCGTGGAAGATCAGTCGCGACGGGAGCGTGACCAATGCCCTCCTTTAATTTTCGTACTCTGGCAATCCTCGTTGCCTTGCCGTCTCTGGCGGCACTAGCGCAGGCTCCGAACTACAGCAATATCGGCCGCACGCCGACCAGCCAGGAGTTGCAGGCCTGGAATCAAGCAGTCGGCCCGGAAGGCAAGGAACTCCCGCCGGGCAGCGGCACGGCGAAGCAAGGCGCGGAGCTTTTTGCCGGCAAGTGCGCGGCTTGTCACGGCCAAAACGGCGAGGGCAGCCAACGCGCTCCGCGGCTCGTCGGCGGCCGTGGGGCGCTTAACAATCCCACGCCGTCGCGCGCGCTTGCGAATTACTGGCCGTTCGCAACCACCATCTGGGATTACATCAACCGCGCCATGCCACCCAAGCAGGAGGGTTCGTTGAGCGCCAGTAACGTTTATGCGCTAACCGCTTTCATCCTCTACCGCAACGAGATCATTCCCGAGGAACAGATAATCGACGCCGCGAGTTTGCCCAAGGTCAAAATGCCGAACCGCGACGGATTTTTGCCGCCGCGGCTCGCAGACATTCACGACGAGCGCGCGCGGATGCCGCGCCGGCCATTGCCCCTGAGCGCCGAACCACAAGAAGCAGCTACTGAGAGCCTAGGGCGTTTATACCTGCCTGTGCGACTTGCTCGTCCTGAGCGCTCGTGCCTCCGCTGCATCCGACCGAGCCAACGATCTTGCCTTCGTACATGACCGGCAGCCCGCCCTGCACCCCGGTGATGTGTCCCAGCGTGATCAGGTGCGCCTGATCTTTGTCGATCAAATCCTGAAAGGCCTTGCTCGGCCGCTTGAATTGCAGCGCCGTCCGGGCCTTGCCCTGCGATACCTCAATGCTGCCGAGCTGCGTACCGTCCATGCGCTCGAGATAGATGAGGTTGCCGCCGTCATCCAAGATGCTGATCACCATGGTCCAATTGTTTTTGATGGCCTCGGCTTCCGCGGCTGCTGCGATCTTCTTCGCTGCAGTCAGGCTCAAAGTTTTCTTCTCCACAAACTGTGCCGATGCGCTGTTCGCGCCAATGGTCAGCAGGGAAATTCCCATCACACATACCAGAGCGATTTTCGACATGCTCAGCCTCCTGGGCGTATTTTGAGCCGCCAAATCTACCACGCACTCGCCCGCTGATAAAACAACCGCACTCGCCGGTACCGCTGTTTCCATTGTCATCCTCGTGCCATTGCGGCAAGCACGGCCGGATCCGCAGGCGTGCAGTCGCCAGGATGCTGCGCAGACGAACAAGGTGCATTTACGTGACATAGGCGTGACACATGCCGTCGAATCTACCCGATAACCTGTATGCCACGGCAGGAGTTGTTCGCGCGCTGACCTACATGACGCGCGGCAACAAGGGGCGTCACGCCTGCATAAACAACATACACAGGGAGGGGTGGCATGGGCAGAGAGGTGAAAAAGTTCGTCCGGCCCGTAGTCGGAAAACAAGTTATCGCTTTTTTGTTTATTTTTGCGGTATTCATTTCGACTCCCCAACATTTGGCCGCGCAAGCGGGCCAATCGCAGACAGGATCTTCGCAAAAGGGCGAATTGCAGCCGACCTATCCCGGCGAGCCTTTTAATAATCCTGCCGTGGAAACGACCGTCGGTCCCGTGAAGCTGCGCGTTTATGGCACGGTATTGCTGAACATGTCGTTTTCAGATACCGATCAGGTGGGTCAGGACGTTCCCCTGTGGCCGTTTCCCAGTTCCGTAAACGTCACCTTACCCGACGGCACCACAAAACCGGCCGGGCAAGTGCACGACACCATCTTCACCGCCCGGCAAAGCACATTTGGGGTCGTGCTCAACGACACCAACACCACATTCGCAGGCTGGACGCCTTCCGCGCAGGTGGAATTCGATTTCTTCGGCACGCGGCCGGCCGACGCCGACCTCCCGCAGGATCGCGTCCTTAATCAGCCGCGCTTGCGCCTGGCGTTCTTCCAGTTGCAAAAGGGCGATTTCAAGATCGTCGCGGGTCAGGACAAGATCATCATCTCGCCACTCGATCCTGTCTCCCTCTCGCACGTGGCGATTCCGCTGGGATATTCCGCTGGCGATCTTTTTGGCTGGCTTCCCCAGGTGCGCCTGGATATCAATCACAGTTTCGGCAAAACGGGCACGCTTTTCCAGATTGGCGTTCTGCGGCCCGCCTTCGGCGATCCGCGTCTTGGTGACGAACCCGCAGCCTCTGTAGCGCTCGATACCGCCGCCTCCGGCTTCGGCGAACGCGCGGGCCAGCCTTTCTATCAGGCGCGTTTCGCCGTTTCACATCCTATGCTGGGCTCCACGGCAACGATTGGCGCGGGCGTGCATTACGGCAAAGAAATCGTCGGCGCGACACGCGATATCTCTTCCTGGGCGTTCGCGGTGGATTTTCGCGTACCCATCGTGCCCAAAGTCATTCTCCGTGGCGAGGGCTATCTCGGCAGCAACCTCGTTCCCTTTGGTGGAGGTGTCATTCAGGGTGTCGCCGCTGTGCCCGCGCCTGCTCCCGCGCCCGCGGGCAGCCTCACGCTGATTCGCCCCATCGGCGACGGCGGCGGCTGGGCAGAGCTCACATTCCTTGCCACGCGCCGCAACATCTTTTACGCCGGTGCGAGCACCGATGATCCCAAGAACCGCGAATTGCTGCCCGGCACCACGCGGCAGAAAAATTCCTTCGTGTGGGCCAGCTATTTTCGCAAGCTTACTAGCAACGTCACCCTGGCTGCCGAATGGAGCAACTGGCAGTTCCACACCATCGCGTTCACCGGCAATACGCCCGCGGGCCGCGGGGCTTACGGCCGCGGCAACGTTTACAACATCGCGCTCGCATATCAGTTTTAATCGCTTGCGCAAATGGCGGGGTGGAAGAAACCTCCAGCTTTTACCCCACCCCGCGTTCTCCCTTTCCAGCGTGACGAAGGCGGCGCTCGGTGCGCCGCCTTCGCCGCCCAGGGCCGCTGTCATCACGAGGGAGTGTTTACGATGGCGCGCCGTGGGCGCGTACATCGTGCGAGCGAGGGATCTGCAGTTCGCTCGGCTCCCATTCCCACGCGGCGAGCACTACCTGTTTTCGCCGTACACGAGTTTCACGTCCGCCGCGATGCGCTCGACTTGCCCATAATCCGGATATTTCGCATGTAACTCCTCGGTCAGCAGCTTCCCGGCTTCATCACCTGATTTTCCCTGGTGCTTGAGTTCCAGCGCCCGGCCCTGAAGCTCCATCAGCATCAACTTTTCCTTGTCGATCAGTGAACCGTCACCGAGGTCGCCGTGATCAGGCACGATAAAGCGCGGCTTGATCGGCTTCAGTTGGTCGAGCACGGCGATCCATCCTTTCATGCTAGACTCTTCCGGCATGATCGGGAAAAGCCGGCTCTCGACGATGTCTCCCGGAATCAGCACGCTGTCTTCCTCCACGTAAATCAGCATGTCGCCCTCGGTGTGCGCGCGTCCCAGGCAGAAAAGCCGCGCCGTCACGCCGCCCAGATCGAGCTTCATCTCGCCGTCGAACAAAACGTCCGGCGCGCGCATTTTCACGTTCGCCAGCAACTGTTGGTTTTGCTCCGACATCTGCCGGAATCGCGCCATGTGCCCGGGCAGCCGCTGCTCGAGTTCCTTCTGCTGCACCGCAGGGCGAAGCAGAACCGTATTCTTCGGGAATGCCTGTTCGCCGGTTACGTGTTCGGAATGGTAATGCGTCGTCGTGAGATAAAGGATTGGTCCACGCGCCAGCTTCTGCTCCACGCGCATGATCGTCGCGCCATTGTGTTCGCCCAAACCCGTATCGATCACCAGAGTGGCGCGGTCTCCCACCACAATCGCGATGTTCGGCCAGCCCACGATCGCATACACGTGTTCGGAAACCTTTGTCAGTCCTTTTTCGTCGAGTAATGGCTGTTCCGGCAGTGCCTTCGGCAACGGTTGCCCGGCTTGCTCCGCCTGCCCCCGCGCCACTCGCGGCAGCGCCATGAGTGCAAGCGCGAGAAACACGGCCGCAATTGGCAAACCGTTGGCATTCCGAGCCCACTGCGGCGCGCGCCCAGGGCGCAGGGCGCCCGCGTAGAAAAAGGCGCGCGCCGCTTGCTTCCGCCGGTGGGCGAACGGGGTCCTCAACACGCGCCGCTGTTGCGCGTGTTGGGGTGGAAGGAATCCCTCCTCGCTGCTCCTAATTCCTCTTGCGCCCGTGCGGCTAGCACTTCCGAAATACCTCATGGCGTGAACCTCAGTTGCCGCCGTTTATACACCCGCCGCCGTTCCCGCGCATCTCCTACCGCTGTCATCACGAGCGAGTGTTCACCATGGCGCGCCAACGGCGCGTCATGGTGCAAGCGAGGGATCTGCAGTTGCCGCAGGCAGCCGTCCCAAATTCACCATGCTCCAACGCAACAATATCCAGCCGGCCCTCGCGAATGAAGCTCCACCGGTTTTCACCACGGTTGCCTCGGCGGCCCAATTCAACGTTACTCGGGACAAAAGGTCATCACGAGGCCGCCACAGGCGAAAACATTGGTTTCCGCCGCTAAAGAAGGCGGCCGACGGATCTGCAGGTGCCTTCGCGGTTCGTTTTTCGGGTGCCCCACCCTCGCTTCTAGGGGTGGGTCCCTCCTGCCTTTGCCTGTGTAGCCGGCACCTTGCTGCCCAGAGAACACAACCCTTCATTCGAATGAATCGTAAAGTAATCGAGTCCTTGACATTTATTAACTAATCGGATAACATGCCTTCGCAACGCCTGAGACGGTGCGATGCCGCAACACTGGGCAGCGCTCGGCATGAGCAACCCATCTCGCCGGAAACGGACCCCACGCAGCGGCGAGGCCAAACAGAAAAATCTTTTTCGAACGAAGCGACGGTCCGACCAGGATCGTCGTCCCGAGCGACGAACCAGGGCGAGGGATCTCTCTGCGGTCGACGACGCGCAGCCGCGCCTCAAGCTATTCCTTCGACCTCAACGTAAGCTTCGCCGCCTTTCTTCGTGCCCTCGGTACTTTCAGCAACCCAGTCTTGGGGTTGTCGGCCGCGAAAAGCGTATGCTCATCAGGCGGCTTTTGGCGCAAAAGAAAGTTGAATCCGGCGGACAAGGCGCCAGGTCGCACCCAATTTATGCTTGCGTGGCGCATGAACCTAACTCCTTTAGAATACGCACTTGCACAAAAATGGGGGAGGGGTGGCTGCATATTGTTACGTTGGTTTTGGGCCTCGAATTTGGAACGTGGCTTCAGGTACGAGATTCTGCCGTTCAGCCTGCGTGGGGCTCCGACCGCTGGAAAGAAGCTTGACGAATGGCCGGGCGCATGGATACCATTGTCCATCCGCGGCAGTTGCGCGGAGCGACCTTCATGCAGAGTGGCTGAGGGGTTCGGGCCCGACGACGCCACGACAACCGGATCGGCGCTGTTCGCCGGTCGGCAGGTGCCAATTCCCGCCCGGTTTGCGGGGGACATGAAGCTCGGCAGTGAATTTTCGCCTCATTCCCCCTTACCCGGAATGAGGCATTTTTTTTGGCACGCAGGGCCCGGCGTCGCCCGGAGACCGCTATGACCGAACACTACACGTTGCGCTGCCGCGAATGTAACCGCGACTGGGGCAATCGCCCCACTTCGATTTGCGAAGATTGTCTCGCCCCGCTTGACGTCAAATATGATCTCGACGCCGCCCGCGCCAGCTTCACCCGCGAAAACATCGCACGCCGCCCCGGCAACCTCTGGCGCTATTCGGAACTGCTTCCGATTCCCGCCGGCTACCGGCCCGAAATTCCCGTGGGCATGACGCCGCTTGTCTCCGCCGTGCGCCTCGGCGCGCAGATCGGTTCGCGCCGTCTTTATATAAAAAATGACGCGGTAAATTTTCCCACGCTTTCGTTCAAAGACCGCGTCGTCGCCATTGCGCTCGCGAACGCCAAAGCTTTTGGATTCCAGACGGTCAGTTGCTCCTCGACCGGTAATCTCGCCAATGCCGTAGCGGCTCAGGCCGCGCGGCAGGGGTTTGATGCCTGGATCTTTATTCCCGCTGATCTCGAACCGGCAAAAATTCTGGGTACGCAGGTGTTCGGCGCGCGGTTGGTGCGCATCGCCGGAAATTACGATCAGGTAAATCGGCTTTGTTCGCAGATCGGCGAACGCTTCCACTGGGGCTTCGTCAATATCAACCTGCGCCCCTACTACGCCGAAGGCTCAAAGACCGTCGGCTACGAAATCGCCGAGCAACTCGGCTGGCGCTTGCCGGATAACATCGTTGTACCCATGGCCGGCGGTTCCCTGATTACCAAGATCTATAAGGCGTTCAACGAACTCGTCGCGCTGGGCATGGTCGAAGCCAAGACCGTGCGCTTTTTTGGCGCGCAGGCCACGGGCTGTTCACCGATTTCGAGCGCGGTCAAGCGCGGCGCCGACGAAATCGATCCGCAGAAGCCGGCCACGATTGCCCGCTCGCTGGCCATCGGCAATCCCGCCGATGGGCTCTATGCCAGCCGCGCGATTCGTTCGAGCGGCGGGTGGTCCGAAGACGTATCCGACAACGAGATCGTCTCCGCGATGGAATTGCTGGCCACCACCGAAGGCATCTTCGGCGAAACCGCCGCGGGTGTGACCGTCGGCTGCGCGAAATCGCTCATCGCCCAGGGCCGCATCCGCCCCGATGAAGAGACTGTTCTCTGCGTCACCGGCAACGGTCTGAAGACCACCGACGCGCTCGCCGGCCGCTACGCACAGGAAGACGCCATCGAGCCCCGCATGGCCGCGTTCGAGAAATTCATGGGCCAGGCCATGGCGGTTTCGGCTGTCTCTTAATCGTGCCGCCAGCTTCGCCCAGTTCAGAGGAACGAGCTTTTTCTATTGTCGTTCCGGCTTCCACGGCAAATGTAGGTTGTGCTTTCGATTGCGCCGCAATCGCGCTGAATGTTTATCTCCGCGCCTCGGCCGCGCCGTCGAATTCCGGGTTGCAGGTTAGCTATCGCGGCGCGAACGAGGCGGAGATTCCGCGCGACGCTACGAATCTCGTGGTGCGCGCCATGCAGCGCGCAGCGGAAGCAATGCAGGGTTCAGTTCCCGCAGTGCAGCTCGACCTGCAGAATGATATTCCGCTCGGTGTTGGACTCGGTTCGAGCGCCGCGGCGATCGTCGCGGGAATTCTGCTCGGCGGCAAGATCTGCGGCCGCGAGCTAACGACAGCGGAAGCGCTGCGGCTGGCAACCGAGATCGAAGGGCATCCAGATAACGTCGCCGCCGCGTTGCACGGCGGGTTCGTGCTCGCTGCAACGCAGGAAGACAGCGGAAACATCCTCGTGGCAAAGGCCAATGTCTCTCAGGCGCTCGATTTCATCGCAATCATTCCCGATGTGCCGCTGCCCACCGAAAAAGCTCGCGCCGTGCTCCCTGCGCAGTATTCACGCTGCGATGTGGTCGCCAATCTGCAGCGGACGGCGCTGCTTGCCACGCGCTTTTTCACCGCGGGGGAGCTTTCGCCCGATTTATTCGCCGACCGGCTGCACCAGCCGTATCGCGCGCCGCTTGTTCCGGGCATTGCCGAATGCCTCAGCTTTCGACATCCCGGCCTCGCGGGAATATTTCTCAGCGGAGCAGGTTCGGCGGTGATGGCGATTGCGCGCCACAGCGGAAGAGAAATCACCGATGCGCTCGTCGCCGAATTCCAGCGCAAAGGAACCGGCGCTCACGCGCTCAGCTTGCGCGCAGACAACAGCGGCGCGAAGATTTTCTCCGGAGATTTGGGTGCTGCAAAAGCCGCGTCGCATCCGAAACCACAGCATTAGCGCAAAGCGAGGAAAAATTAGCGCAGCAGATCTTCGAGTTGCGTGCGGAGGTCGGTTTTGGCGTCGCGATACTTCACGATGACCGGCGTGTAGAGCGAAAGTCCCCACTCTTTGCCGCGTCCTTTGCTGATGGCGCGCGAACCGGCGACGACAACGGCTTTCTCGGGAACAATCAGGGGCTGATCGTCGGTCGCGGTGAGCACATTTCCGCTGGTGATGTCGTAAAGGGGCGTCGAGCGATTCAGGATCGTTCCCGTCCCGAGAACCGCGCCGCGTTTCACGATGGTGCCTTCGTAAACGCCGCAGTTGCCACCGACGAGGACGTCGTCTTCAATGATGACCGGCATCGCGCCGACCGGCTCGAGAACGCCGCCGATCTGCGCCGCAGCAGAAATATGGCAGCCCTTGCCGATTTGCGCGCAACTTCCGACAAGCGCGTGCGAATCGATCATGGTCTGATCGCCGACGTAGGCACCGACGTTGACGAACATAGGCGGCATGCACGTCACACCTTTGCCCAGGAAGCAGCCGTCTCGCAGGCTCGACCCCCCCGGCACGATGCGCACCGCATTGGCGAGTGTCACGGTTTTGAGCGGGTAAGTTGCCTTGTCAAAGAAGGCTTGGCCGGTGCCGTTGTTCGACATGGCAACGACGGCGCCCATGCGGAAGCCGAGCAGAATGCCTTTTTTTACCCAGCCGTTCACTCGCCACCCGGTCACGGCGGCGGCATCGGGTTCAGCAGCGCGGATGCTGCCGTCGTTCAATCCATCCTTGAATCGCTGAAACAGGCGTTGGAGTTCGCCGGTATATGTATCGGGAGGTTTGTCGAAGAGCGATTCAATTTGCTCTTGCAGCATGAGGCTCCCCGACCAGGCCGAGGCACTCGAGTACGCCACGGATTTTCTCTTCGTTTTCGGGCTTAGGAGGACAGAGCGGAAGCCGCCAGACCGCTTCGAGCAAACCCATCGCGGCCATTGCAGCCTTTACCGGTATAGGGCTCGATTCGACGAAGTTCACCTCCATCAGCGGCAAGAATTTGCGCTGCAGGCGGCGCGCTTTAGCGAAATCGTTTTCGAGGCAGGCTCGGATGAGTTCGGTCATTTCCGCTGGGATTTCGTTGGAAACGACCGATATGAGACCTTTGCCACCCAGAGCGATGATCGGGAGGGCGAGCGCATCATCGCCTGAGAGCACGAGAAAATCTTCAGGCAAATGGCCGAGAATGGATGCCACCTGGCTCATATCGCCTGAAGCTTCTTTGATACCGATTACGTTTTCGATTTCAGCGAGCCGCTTTAGAGTCGCGGTATCGATATTCGTGCCGGTCCTGCGCGGCACGCTATAGACGATCACGGGCAGCGATACCGCGGAAGCGATGGCCCGATAGTGCCGGTAGAGACCGTCGGGAGTAGGCTTGTTGTAGTAAGGAGTCACGGAAAGAATCCCATCCACGCCCATAGCCTCGAGTTCCTTGGCCAGCGCGATCACTTCCGCGGTGTTGTATCCGCCGGCGCCGGCGAGAACGGGAACGCGCCCCTTGGCTTCTTCGAGTGTGATTTCGACGACGCGTAGATGCTCATGCCGGCCGAGCGTAGGATTTTCGCCCGTCGTGCCGCAGGGGACGAGGAAATCGATGCCCGCTTCCACCTGCCGGCGGACGAGTGTGCGCAAGGTCGCATCATCAAGAGAAAAATCGCGCCGAAACGGAGTCACCAGCGCGGTGCCGCATCCCGTAAACATGTTTCCTCCTGCTCAGTGCGGGTCGAGAATCACTGCCCATCAAACAAAGCATCGCTGAATTCAAACCAGCCCTTCTTGCCAATAACCCATTTGGCCGCCGTGAGCGCCCCGCGAGCGAAGCCTTCCCGGCTGCGGGCGGTATGCCGCAGCGTAATCGTATCGGCGCCGGAATCAAAGCCAATCTCGTGCGTGCCCGGATGAGCACCGGCGCGGTTTGAGCTTACATCCACGCGGCGGTTCGGATCGGCTCTTTTCATTTCTTCCACCAATTTTAACAGCGTGCCGCTCGGGGCATCCTTTTTCGTGATGTGATGAATTTCCCAAGCCCACGCCCCGTACTCTTTGTACGGCGCGAATTGCCGCGAGGCTTCGGCAGCCAAACGCAAAAAGATATTAACGCCGATTGAGAAATTCGGACTCCATACCAATCCCGTGCCGCCTTTTTCGACCGCCGCCCTGGCGCGATCCATCTGATCGGTCCAGCCGGTCGTGCCGATGACTGCATTAATGCCGGCCGCCGCCAATCGTTCTATATCGGTCAAAACAGCGCCCGGGACGGAAAAATCGACGGCGACATCGATGCCGCGGAAGCGTTCGCGGGTAATGCCTTTGCCATTTTCGTTTTCATCGATATCCAGGCGCAAGGGAACGGTAAAACCGTACTCGGGAGCAAGTTGCTCCACAAGGTGGCCCATTTTGCCGTAGCCGATGATCGCGAGATTCATAGCGTTAGTCGAAAACGGCCGGATCGACGGTGCGAAAAAAGTCCCCATGCAGAAGCTTCACGGCTGTCTCCGCATCGCGCTCCGCAACGACGAACCCGATATTCAGTGCCGAAGCGCCCTGAGAAATCATACGAATGTTGATGCCCGGCAGGGCGCCAAACGCCCGCGCGGCCACGCCCGGAGTATGACGCAGATTATCACCCACAATGCAGACAATGGCCTGATCACTTTCGACGCTGACCTCGGAAAATTCCCGCAGTGCTCCGCAAATTTCGTCGAGCCGCGACCGGTCATCCACGGTCAATGAAACACTGACCTCAGAGCTCGCCAGCATATCGACCGCGGTCTCCGCGCGACTGAATATTTCGAAAATGCGGTTCAGGAAGCCGTGAGCCATGAGCATGCGCGTCGAGCGGATATTCACGATGTTGATCCCGCGCTTGCAGGAGATCGATTTGATGACGTTCGCACATGGGACTGTATCGGCCACGATTCTGGTGCCGGTGATTTCGGGACGGCGCGAATTCAAGACCACAACGGGGATGTTCTTTTCCATGGCCGGCAGGAGTGTGGATGGATGCAACACCTTGGCACCGAAATAGGCCAGCTCCGCTGCCTCGGCAAAGGAGATCGTCTTTACCCGCCGCGCCTCGGGCACGAGTTTCGGGTCGCAGGTCATGACGCCATCGACATCGGTCCAAATCTGGATTTCCTCGGCGGCGACGCCAGCGCCGATGATCGCGGCGGTAAAATCGGAGCCGCCACGGCCAAGCGTGGTCGTCACGCCGGTTTCGGTTGAGCCGATGAAGCCCCCGAGCACGGGCACTTTATCCTGCTTTACCATCGGCAGAATTTTCTCGCGGCAGCGGGCATAAGTCTGCGGATAGAGCGGCGAAGCAGCTTTATGGCGCGAATCCGTAATCACCACGCACCGCGCGTCGACATGCGCGGACTCGATTCCGAAATGCTGGAACACAAGGGCGATCAAGCGGCTGGAGAGGCGTTCGCCATAACTCGAAAGAGCATCCACGGAGCCGGGGACAAATTCTCCAGCCGCTGAGATGCTTTCGAGCAAATCCGCCATTTCCGCGAATTCAGAATCGAGGATCTGCCGCATTTGGCCATGGCTGGATGTGGCAATAAGTGCGCCAATTTCGCGCTCGTGCATTTGCCTGAGCGCGTCTGCTCTTTCACGTGCACGCTCTTTTTGTCCAGCGGCGGCCTCTTCCCCCATCGTCAGCAATTGCTGCGTTGTCTTGCCCATTGCGGAGACGATCACGGCGGGCTTGCGGGCGAGAGCGCGCTTGACGATTCCCGCGACGCGTTCAATAGCGGAAGCCGATTCTACAGACGAGCCGCCGAATTTCATTACGAGCATTTCACGGTTACCGTTTTTCGCACCATCAGACGTTCCAACGAGCAGCAGATCCCTCGGTCGCCACAGGGCGACCTCGTGATGACAGCAAAAGCCGAAGACGCCGGGCTAAAGCACTCGGCGCGACGTAAAAACCTAAAGCAACTGCAGATCCCTGGCGTGCCCGAGGAGAGCTCGTGATGACGCCTTACCGCCTGACTTGCAGATCGCCCATTCACGCGCCAGCAAGTGTCAGAGCGCTTGCTGGCCTTCCATTCACTCGTGATGCCGACGTATATACGCCTATATCGCGAAAGGTTCATGGCCGCGCGAGCAACTCGTTTACCATTTGCTGGTAGATTTGGCGCGCAGCGAGGAGCTCCTTCTTTGGTACGCGCTCTTCGCTGGTGTGCGCGACATGGATGCTGCCTGGGCCAAGCAAAAAAGGCTTGCCCCAGTTATCCCCAAACACCGGTACATCGGTTGTATAGGCAACGATGGAGGTCTCAAAACCATTGATCCGGTCGAAATGCTGAGCGGGTATCGACAGAATCTCGCGAAGTTCGGCACGGCCGCGAATGGCCCGTTGAACGGCTTCCCGGACCGGTTCGGCATTGGCCACCAGACGGATAGAAATTTCGGCAACTGCCAAATCAGGAATCACATTGGGTGCGCGTCCGCCGGAAATCACTCCGATGTTCATGGTGCTGGGTCCGAGAAGCGGGTCTGTGGGGAGCGAGATTTGCCGGATATCATTCAGCACATCGAGAAGCTTGTCGATGGCCGACTCGCCCAGTTCCGGATATGCAGAGTGCGCCAGTTTGCCGCGTGCTTCGATTTCGCAGCGCCAAAGACCTTTGGTCGCGAGGGCGAGTTTGTTTTCCGTGGGCTCGCCGTTGATGAGGAACCGCGAGCCACGCGGATTTTTGGCCGCCGCGAGCGCTCCGGCGCTATTGCGCTCTTCGCCGACAACGAATAGCAATCCGAAATTGCGCACGCCGGAGTTGAGCAACTCTTCGGCAGCGCCAATCATGGCGGCAATGATGCCCTTGGCATCGGCAGAGCCGCGCCCCCAAATGAAATCGGCGTCTTCGCGCGAAGGGAAAAAAGGCGGGACTGTGTCCATATGGGTTGAAAGGGTCACGACGGGATGGCCCCAGTGCGCGAAGACGTTGAAGCGATCAGACTGGACGGGGCAGCGCTCAACCTCTCCGGAAAATGCAGCCGCAAGTGGGGAGAGGGTCTCGATGACGGCGTTTCCGACAGCGGCTTCGTGATTCGTGATCGATTCGATATCAACGAGCCGACGCGTAAGTTGGAGGAGGTCAATCATGGCGCGGTTAACTGGGTGAACCGATGTGTGGAGTAAGGAGACACGTTGAACACGGAGCGGGGTGACCGCCGCTCCGGCGCCGAGATTGCACCCCGACGCATGCAAAACCGGCATGCGTCGGGGGACCCCCCAGGAGATTCCTCATCCTCGCAAAAACGCGCGATTTCCGTGCGATCCGAACCTGGAGGCCCGGAAATCGCGCTGCTCGTCTTCGGAATGACAATGAGCGCTGATTTCACGGCAATTTGCAATGCTCCATAAGTCACAACAAAGAGGTCGCAATCACCTATAAGGCTTAGCAGCGTGTAGAGGGCAGAGAAGGAAGGACGGATATGAACGGGCCGCAGTCTTCGCTTCTCGATAGCGCTCCATCCTGCTTACATCGGCGAAAGTTCGCCTTACGGCGACTTTCGTCGTTTTCGCGGATGACAGTAGACGAGTTTTAGCCTCGTCTGCCAACCGCCACTGAGAGCGCCTCGCGCGGCGATTTCGGCGGAAGCTTTAAGCGGCAGCAGCGGTTCGCTGCATCGCGGCCCCTTTCGCATGGACTTCCGAGGCGCCTCGGAAAAGCAGCCCGCGCTACTAATGGCCCCCGCACCTCTACCAAGAACGATCCAAAGTAGCAGTTGGACAAAAGAAGTGTCAAGGAAGTGTAGGAGGACATCAGTATAAAAACGCAGCGGGACTCTGTCGTTTTCTACGGCGAAAGAGTCAAAAGGACCTTGAACTGAGCCGATTAACTTGAGATGATTGCCGCTCATCCAGGTTATCCAAGTGGTTTGGCTATCGCATCGGCCCGATGCGTGCAATTTATGTGCCGAGCGTGATGCTCGCCGCCGAAAGGGCGGGTGGTGGGCCGGTCCGCAAGGAAGCGGACCGCAACGGCGATAACTTTCGCTCCGTCTAAACGGTTGGAGGAAGTCACATGAATAAGACCCGATTCCCCAGGTTGCTGTGGCTTATGCCTGTGGTCGGCCTGGTTATGGCTTGGCAGCCTGTGGCCGGTTTGCGCGCACAAGGCGCGGCTGGTCAGTACAACATCAGCAAAGAGATTCTGGAGCATAAAGACCTGAACTGGAAGCCGGCGCCGAACGGCATTCCATCAGACGTTTGCTCGATGCTTCAGGTCTGTAATGGTGCGGTGAAGGTGATCGCTTTGCCGCGAGCGACCGAGGGCGGGCAACCAGTCGGTCGCGGCGTCTTTCTGACGCAGAACGACAAGAAGATGGACGCGCTTGTACTGGAGCGGCAGACGCCCCTTGATACTTACTTTTTCCTGGTTAGCCCCGAAGGGACGCTGGTGAAAGCTGCGTACGCGCAGGTCGGCGCGCGGTCGTGGACGGAGATGGGCTCGGCCCTTGGCGGGCCGGTCTTCAATAAAGACAAGGTCGTGTGGCACGACTGGGTTTCGAAGCTGGGTTCATCGGCGGCGGCGGAGAAGAAGCCGCAATCCTGAAGCCAAAGGTGGGCTTGACGTTTTTGCTCTGCAAATATTTTTGAGTGAGATGCGGAGCAGTTTTCCCAAGCGGGGTTGTGTGCGCATCAGGATTTCACCGGCGTATCTGAGCTATTCTTCGACTGCGGCTTGCCGTCTTTAGCTTCGACTCGGGCATCCGATTTTCCGTCGGCTTTTTCATCCACACCACGAAGCAAATCGACAAAGGCGGAGGCGGCGCGGGGCAAATGCCGGTCCCGGCGGTAGATCAGGCCGAGCTCACGCCACAATTCCACATCTTTTATGGGAATGATTTTGATGCGGCCGGCGCGAACGTCGTCTTTCGTGAATCCTTCGCTGATCAGGGAGACGCCGAGGTTTGCGCCGACGAAAAGCTTGATCATGGTTACGCTGGGAAGTTCCATGACAATGCGCAGGTCGGCGACGTAAGGGCGAAACACCTTATCAAGGACCTGGCGGGTGAAACCGGTTTTGGGGAAAATCAGCGGCTGGCCGGCGATGTCTTTGGCGGTGACTTCCTTCATTTTGGAGAGCGGGTTTTTCGTGCTGACCATCAGCATGACTCGGTCGCGATAGATGGGAATGACCTTAAGGCTGGGCGATTTGACCGGCAGGGTCACAATGCCGAGGTCGATGCTGCCGTCTTCCACACGCTGCAGGATTTTGTGACTGAAATTGCGATAGATACTGATCTGCACGTCGGGATACATGCGATGAAATTTCGAAAAGACCTCGGGCAAAACATAAAGGCAAGTGGCTTCGTTTGCCCCGATGGCGATAACTCCGCGGGGCATCTCCGACTGATCGGCCACGGCGCGCAGCGATTCCTGGCGCAGGGATAGAAAGCGCTCGGCGTATTCGAAGAGAACTTCACCGGCCGGCGTAAGGCGCACGGTCTTGCCCATGCGGCCGAAAAGCTTTTCGCCGTATTCCTGTTCGAGCTGCCGAATTTGCGCGCTGACGGCGGATTGCGAGCGGAAAACTTTGCGCCCAGCCAGAGAAAAGCTGCCGTGCTTGGCGACTTCCACAAATGTATTGAGCTGATCGAAATCCATTTCTAGCGGCGAGCAATTTTAACGGAAAAGAGGTGTGAATTCACCTCTACCTGGCGCAGGCATGCCACAGCCAGATGCAACCACAACAAGAGAGATTCCTCGCACGCCGAGGCAGAATGCGGCATGCAGAACGCGCATGCCGCGGCGTGCTCGGAATGACAAATTGTGTGGCGGGCTGAGCGTGCAGATCTGGTGGCTGTCTGGCGCAGATCCTCATCTCAGCGTCCGAAGATGAGCGCGCGCGTGTGGCGGGCGATCATCAACTCCTCGTTTGTGGCGATTACACGAACGCTGCAAGCGCTCTGCCGAGCACTGATTACTTCTTCACTGGAATCATTTCTCGCGGGATCGATTTTGACTCCCAGGTGATTGAGATCGCGGCAAACCTCTTCGCGCACGGCGCGGGCGCGTTCACCGATGCCACCCGTGAAGACCAGCATGTCAAGGCCACCGAGCACGGCAGCAAACGCGCCGATCTCTTTGGCAACCGAACGGCAGAACATGGCAACCGCTTGTGCTGCGTGAGGATCGTAGGCACGCCTGGTGAGGAGCATCTTCATATCTGAAGTCGTGCCGGAGACGCCCAAAAGGCCGGATTCCTGATCCAGCAAGTGCTCAAGGGTGGATGCATCGTACCGGTTTTCGCGGACGAGATAGATGAGTACGCCCGGATCGAGGTCGCCGGTACGAGTTCCCATCATGATCCCGCCCGTAGGAGTCAGGCCCATGGATGTATCCACGGGGAGCCCGTCCTTTATGGCAGCGAGGCTCGCGCCATTGCCCAGATGCGCGATGATCAGGCGCTTGCCTTTGGCGGCGGGGCCAAGCTGCTGCAGAACGTATTCATAAGAGAGGCCGTGAAAGCCGTAGCGGCGGACACCCTGATCGAAGAACTTTCTGGGCAAAGGAAAGCGCTGCGCCAGTTCAGGAAGGCTGTGGTGGAAAGCTGTATCAAAACAAGCGACCTGCGGGATTGTTGGCGCGTGGGCGGCCACTGCTTGCATGATTTTAATTTCCGCAGGCAAATGCAACGGCGCCAATGGAATCAGCGCAAGCAACTCGGATAAGAGTTCGAGCGTAACCCTTTCGGGAGCGCTGTGGCTGCCGCCCATTACCACGCGATGGCCGATAGCGTCCGGTGCGGGGAACTTGGCTGCCATCAGTTCTTCGACCGCGATCTTCATGGCAGTGGCATGATCGGGAATCGCGCGCGCTTGGTCCAAAACGGAACTGCTGTTGCCGTCACGAAGCCAGAAGCGGGCCGATTGCGCTGCGATGTTTTCGGCTTCGCCGCTGGCGAGAAGTTGCTCGGCAGCGCCATGAAACGTGTACAAAGCGAACTTCAAGGACGAGGAGCCGCTGTTAAGCGCCAGGATGTGATGGAGGTCCACAACCTATCCGAGTATGGTCGCTCGATTGCTGCTCGATTATAGGGCTGCCGCGGTTGATCGCGAAAACGCGGCATGAGCCTAACCACGCGAATTCGGCGCGCATCATAGGTTCATACTTGATCTTTAGTCCGCGAAGGAACTGCCATGTTTGAATTCGACGCCAAGCTTTCGACGGCTGTTGAAACCGATCATAGGCCGGCACGGGCTCCCAAACCGAGCAGCAAACCTTTATCCCCGGAAACGGTCGCCGGCATACAGCGCTACTGGCAAGCGGCGAATTACCTGACGATTGGGCAAATCTATCTGCGAGAGAATCCGCTTTTGCGCGAGCCGCTGAAGCCGGAGCACATCAAGCCGCGGCTGCTGGGGCATTGGGGGACTTCGCCGGGACAGAATTTCATTTACGTGCACCTGAACCGGCTGATCAAAGAGAAGAACGCCAGCATGATTTATATTTCGGGCCCGGGGCACGGCGGGCCGGCGCTTGTGGCGCAAAGTTATCTCGAAGGCACCTATTCGCAGGTACATCCGGAAGTCACGCAGGATATCGCTGGCATGCGGACACTTTTCCGCGAATTTTCCATGCCAGGCGGGGTGGGCAGCCATTGCGGGCCGCATGTGCCGAATTCCATTCATGAAGGCGGCGAGCTCGGATATTCCTTGCTGCACGCCTATGGGGCTGCGTTCGACAATCCAGCCCTGATTGTGGCTTGCGTCATCGGTGATGGCGAGGCGGAAACAGGCCCACTCGAGGGCAGTTGGAAAGGAAACAAGTTTCTGAATCCGGTGCGCGACGGCGCGGTGCTGCCAATTCTGCATTTGAATGGATACAAAATTTCCAGCCCCACGGTGGAGGCGCGAACGCGCGACGAAGAACTGGTGCAGCTCTACACAGGACGCGGATATCGCGTTTACTTCGTGGAAGGCGACGACGCCGCGGACATGCATCAGGAATTTGCCGATGTGGTCGAGCGAGCGTACGCGGATATCCGAGAGATACAAGAGAATGCGCGGACAAACGGATTGAAAGGAACACCGCGCTGGCCGGTGATTATTCTGCGCACACCGAAAGGCTGGACGGGTCCGAAAGAAGTGAACGGAATGCCAATCGAAGGAACCTTTCGCGCGCATCAGGTGCCGCTCGCGGACGTGCGTACAGATCCCGAACAGCTCCGAATGCTTGAAGCTTGGATGAAGGGTTACCAGCCCGAGAAACAGTTCGATGAAAATGGGCGGCTGCACTCGGAGTTGGCGGCGCTCGCTCCGAGCGGCGACCGCCGCATGGGTGGGAATCCGCACGTCAACGGCGGACGTTTGCTGAAAACGCTGGTGCTGCCGGATTTCGTAAACTACGCGCTCGAAGTGCCCGGTCCGGGGCGGGTGATCGCGGAAGCTCCTCGCAAGCTCGGCGAGTTTTTGCGCGATACGATCAGGCAGAATCCGGATAACTTCAGGATCTTCTGCCCGGACGAATCCAATTCAAATCGTCTGAACGCAATCTTTGAGGCCACGCCGCGCTGTCTGGTCGAACAGACGGTTTCGATCGACGAGAGAGTAGGCCCGGACGGCCGTGTCATCGAGGTTCTGAGCGAACACTGCACCGAAGGCTGGCTCGAGGGATATTTGCTGACCGGCAGACACGGAGTGTGGTCTTCGTATGAAGCGTTTGCACAAATCGTGGATTCGATGATTACGCAACACGCCAAATGGCTGGAGGAGTCGCGCGAATTTCCGTGGCGCCGGCCTATCGCGTCGTTGAATGTATTCTTGACCAGCCATGCGTGGCGCAACGACCACAATGGCTTCAGCCATCAAGCGCCGGGTTTCGTGGACAATGCGTTGCAGCGGAGAAGCGAAGTCATTCGGATTTATTATCCTCCGGACGCGAATTGCCTGCTCAGCGTAATGGATCATTGTCTGCGTAGCCGGAATTACGTGAACATCGTGACTTGCGGGAAGCAGTTTGCGCTGCAATGGCTGGATATGGAGCAAGCGATTGCGCATTGCTCGCGAGGGGTTTCGGCCTGGCAGTTTGCAAGCAATGACAATGGGAGCGAACCGGACGTGGTGCTGGGCTGCGCCGGTGATGTGCCCACGCTGGAGACCGTGGCCGCGGCGTGGCAGCTGCGAAAGAACGTTCCGGGAATCAAACTGCGCGTCGTAAACGTCGTTGATCTCGGAGTATTGATGAGCCCCGACGTTCATCCGCACGGGATGGACAACATTTCGTTCGAAGGATTATTTACGCACTCAGCGCCGGTGATTTTTGCGCATCACGGTTATCCGGCGGTGATTCACAGCATGCTGCATGGACGCGCCAACGAGGCGCGCTTTCACGTGCGCGGATTCAAGGATGCCGGAACCACGACCACTCCTTTTGACATGGTCGTTCTGAACGGCATCAGCCGTTTCGATCTGGGGAAGTTAGCACTAAAATATGTGCCGCGGCTGCGATCAGAAACTTCCGACGTCATTGACATGTTTGACCGCAAGCTTTACGAGCATCGATCGTACATCCGTCAAAACTTCGAAGATCTTCCGGAGATTGCGAATTGGTCATGGACAGACGATTTCAGTGAGCCGACGGAGCCGCCGCCGCTTGCGGTGGGGCAGCCCCGCGCGGCGCTATTCACTGATTCATGATCGAAGGCGGTCCGGCTGACCTGGCCGGTTCGATTACACGCCAGGCCTTTCTCATCTGATTTAAGTCGCAACAAATGGCGGGACCGCCCGGACTCGAACCGGGATTGCAGGTTTAGGAAACCTGTGCTTTATCCTGTTAAGCAACGGCCCCGAAATTCTTCTCGATCAGAGCTGCATTTGAAATCTGACCGATGCAGCTCGTCTCGCAACAACCTCAAGTGAACACATTTTAAGCCACTGCCAATCAGCACCGCAAACGTTCAGGAATTCAGCCGCCGCGCCTTGCTCTGAAGGTGAGGGTAAGCTCAGGTCCTGTATGGAAGACTGACAGAAGTCCTGGGCTGCAAATGCGCTGCCACATTCGGCAGCGGAAACAGCCCACGCCGGGCTGAAGCCCGGCAGCTACACGCGATACAACTGCAGATCTCTCGGCCGCGCGAGCGGGGCCTCGTGACGACAACGGTTGGGAGAACGGCAGAAAAGAGAACGCTGGATTCCCACACCTAAATACAACGGATGGGCACGCTCAAAGAGAAAAGTAGATTCCCTCGTCCAATCAGCGGCACATGAGCACGGTTGATGTTCCTCGAGGCGGCTGCTGGTCTGTATTGCGGGTGACAGAAGTTGCCGCAGCTCTCACGCGCTGGCGCCGCGTTTTGCGCGATAGCGTCGCAGAGAGCTTTCGATAACGGGGTACGCCTTGGCCGCGGGTTGCATATCATCAACTTCCACGGCTTTTCCCTCGAGCTCTTTATAGTCCTGAAAAAATCGACGGAGCATCAATATCCGATACTGCGGCAGTTCATGTGCGTCGCGGTAATCGTTGAATTCGGGGTCATCAAGAGCGACAGCAATGATCTTGTCGTCTTTTACGCCCGAATCGATCATGGCCATCAAACCAATGGCCCGTGCCCGCATGATTGTCAGAGGAGCAACCGGCTCCTGGCATAAAACGAGGACGTCGAGAGGATCTCCATCCTCCGCCAGTGTTTGGGGAATAAATCCGTAGTTCGCGGGGTAAAACATGGCGGAGAACAAGACGCGGTCCATTCTTAAAAGCCCGGTTTGTTTATCGAGCTCGTATTTGACATTTGAGCCGCGGGGAATTTCGATGACACAGCAGAACTCCCGCGGAACGGCGTCGCCAGGATCGAGGTCATGCCATGGATGCACCGTCGTCTCCGATTGAGTTTATCCTTCAGGGGCAAGTGTAACGCGAATCTGACCAGCCGCGGTTCAGAACGAAATGCCTCGGTTTGCCATCATCGACTTAAAGTGAACGCGCGGGATGACCGCGATACGCCTTCGGATAACCTCGCCGTTCCATGACGAAGGCTCAGCAAGATCCGCAGGGGCAGACAAGTGGGTCAGTTGGCAGTCAATGGAGCGACCTGACGTTATTCCGCCAGGGCCGCGCAAAATCGTGTCGCGCCCAATCTATAGTTTGTCGAGGCCCTCATTTAGCTCGATGGAGGTGCCCCAGGGATCGGTAATGAATGCCAGTGCAAGTCCGAGTTCAGGACGCTGTGTGTAGGGCATGTCGAACTTGATGCCGGCGGCTTCGGCATTCTTGCAAAACGCCTTCAGATCCTTGATCTCAAAACCGATGTGATCGAGCTCGCGGCCCTTGGTGCCCACGGTTGGCGTATCGGATTTAGCGAACGTAAGATTCACGCCCGGAAGATCCGCAGCCTCGAATTGGCCACGTTTGCCGGGTTTGGCGCCGAAGGTTTTGGCATACCAGGCCTGAATCGCTTTCACAGAATCGTCGCTGCCGGAGTTCGCGACAAAAAAGTGCACGTGGTGGAACTTGATGGGCACGGCCTGCATGGCGTCTTCAAGCACTTCGACCCGCACGAGATTGTCGGGTGAGTGCAAATAGATTTGTTTCGGGTTTTGGGGATTCGGCGGCTCCATGATGAGACCAGCACTCTGCCATTTCGCGCGAGCGGCTGGTATATCCGGAACGAGAAAACCGATGTGATTGATGACTGATCCGACGGTGCCGGCGGTCGGTTCGGTGGCCTTCCTGATAAAGATCAGCACACCCGGGAACTTCACAACTTCATTAGCGCCCACTTTGTTGATTGGCTTGCCGCCGACGGCAATCCAGAAGTTTTTGGCCGCTTCGACATCCTGCGCTGCGAAGTGAACGTGGCCCATAGCAACGCCGACGCTGCCGGTATCGGCGACCTGCGCGTGTGCCACAGTGCCACATACCAGTACGAAGATACCCACGAGCCAGATTAGTTTTCTCATCTGCCCTCCGGCGAAATCCGTGACAGCACTTTGGAGTAGGTAAGCTACCTGAGTGTAAGACTGACGGCAAGAGGGCATTCGAATCAGTTTCGGCCTCAATCGCCAGGATTGCGTTTGACGATAGCTGAGCGTACGCTTTCGTCCATGCGGAAAAGCTATAGTCGCCGGAACGCGATCATCTGCGCGGTGTTGTGCTTCGGAGTCATAGTTGGCTTACGCGGGTTTGGCACCACTGTCTGGGCTCAGCAGGAATGGGAGCCGACCATCCGCGGGTTTGAGCAGCAGGACAAAAGCCATCGCATCTCGCCGGGGGAAGTTGTGTTTACCGGGTCCTCGAGCATTGCGTATTGGAGTTCCCTGGTGGATGACATGAAGCCGCTTACGGTGATCAACCGCGGCTTTGGCGGGTCGGAATACAGCGACGTGAACTATTACGCCGACCGCATTGTGGTCGCGTATCGTCCGGGAGCCGTGGTGGTGTACGCAGGAGATAACGACCTGGCAGGCGGCGGCCGTAAAACGGCGGAGGGCGTCGCGCAGGATGTGCAACAGTTTGTGCGATTGGTCCACGGCAAACTGCCCGAAACTTGGGTCTTTGTCGTTTCGATCAAGCCGTCAATTGCGCGCTGGAAACGCTGGCCCGAGATGGAGCGAGCAAATCACCTGATTCAAGGTTTGCTGCGCACAGAGGACCACGCCGGCTATATCGATGTGGCGACGCCGATGCTTGGACCGGGAGGGCGCCCATCGCCGGATCTATTCGTTTCCGATGGTTTGCACCCCAGCGCGAAGTGCTATGCGATGTGGACGTCAATAATCAAGCCGATCCTGCTGCAGCACGTTGCGCCGAGCAGGTCGTCAATGTCTGCGCCTGTGGACCCGGGTTCGAAGACGGCTACCGTCGGTGCGCGTACTCAGTAGATTGCATTCGGGTGGGTTGCTAAGCTCTTCATCCTTGAGGGCTTGAACTTGGTTCTAGCGATTTCGTCCGGTCACCTGCGCCGCAGTCGAATCTGGCTGTGATCTTCGCAGCGGCCATTGTAGAATCACACGAGATTTAGCGATCTTTCGGTCGGGTGGGATGAGCGCGCACGCCGGATGCGTGCGCGGGCGAAACGGGGATCAAAGCAGGCACGTCTAAGTCGCAGCTTTAGGCCAGGAACTGGCCTTGGGGTAAGTACGCCGATAACAGGTCAATTATGGATACCGATTCTGCTGTGATGGTGAAGAACAATGTGGATTACGTGAGGGCGCATGCCTGGGCGCGATGGGCCCTCATGCCTGTGCTCGTTATGGCGGTTGGCTGTTCCAAGCAGCAAGCGGCTCCAGCGCCTCGCGCCAGTGCTGTGCCTGTGGTGGTAGCCAAAGTTACGCAACGGGCAATGCCGGTGCAGTTGAGCGCGATCGGTAATGTCGGATCGTACTCAGTCTCAGTGCGAGCCCAGGTCTCCGGTGAACTTCTGGATGTTCATTTCAGGGAAGGCGATTTCGTTCACAAGGGGCAGTTGCTCTTTACGATTGATTCGCGGCCGTACGAAGCTGCGCTGGCGCAAGCGCAAGCCACACTCCTGCGCGACAAAGCTGTTGCCGCAAACAGCCGCGCGCAGGCACAGAGACTTGCGAAGCTGCTGGCTGATGGAGTGGTCGCGCCTTCGGATGCCGACACTTCAAAGAGCGCCGCGGATGCCGCCGAGGCGACGGTCACTGCCGATGAGGCAGCGGTCAAGACGGCTGAGTTGAATGTCGAGTATTGCAAGATTTACTCGCCCATGGACGGACGGACGGGCGCGGTTATGGTCAAGCCGGGGAATCTGGTTAAAGTGGCAGACGTGCCGATCGTGGTCATTAACGAGATATCGCCCATCCACGCGGACTTCACCGTGCCGCAGGAGTATCTCCCCGAGATCAAGAAATACATGGCCGGCGGACCGCTGCGGGTGCAAGCGACGGTGCCTAACAATTCCATAGCGCCCGAAGTGGGAGAGCTTACGTTTGTCGATAATGCCGTGGACCCGACCACGGGAACGATCCATTTGCGCGCAACCTTCGAGAACAAGCGCGGGGTGCTGTGGCCCGGCCTTTACGTCAACACTTTGATAACGCTGGCGGAGGAGAAGAACGCCACGGTTATACCCGCGCAAGCTATCACCGCGGGCCAACAGGGCGCGTTCGTTTACGTTGTACAGCCTGACAGCAGCGTTCTGGCGCGGCCTGTCGTTACCAGCCGTACGGTTGAAGGGCTGGCGGTAATTGAGAAAGGTCTCGAACCAGGCGAGACGGTCGTGACGGACGGGCAAGTGCGCCTTGTACCCGGCTCCAAGATTCAGATCAAGAACAATCTGAGCGATTAAGTCTCGGCACTTTTCCGTGCGCTGAAACTTGCACGGACGACAACAGCCCGGCGAGAGGCATCGACAGGACAGACTAATGAGCATACCGGAACTATTTATTCGACGGCCAGTAGCGACGGTGCTGGTGATGTTCGGCATCCTGCTGGTAGGCGTAGCGGGTTACCGAGAGTTGCCTGTAAGCGATTTGCCGAACGTTGACTATCCGACGATTCGGGTCGATGCCTCACTTCCCGGCGCAAACCCCGATACCATGGCGGCGGCTGTTGCGCTACCACTCGAGAAACAATTCTCCACAATTGCCGGCCTGGATTCGATGTCCTCGCAGAGCTTTCTCGGTAAAACGAATATTACCTTGCAGTTTGTGCTCAGCCGAAATATCGACGGGGCGGCACAGGACGTGCAGGCGGCTATCACGCAGGCCAGCCGCGGCCTTCCACAGAACATGCCGGCGCCTCCTTCGTTCAACAAAACCAACCCTGCCGATTTTCCAGTGCTGATGCTGGTGCTCACATCGCCGACCCTGCCGCTTTCGGCCGTGGATGAATCCGCGGAAACCTTAGTGGCACAGAGTATCTCGACAGTGAACGGCGTGGCGGAAGTGCAAGTGTGGGGAGGCCAGAAGTATGCCGTTCGCGTGCAGGTGGACCCGCAGGCCATGGCCACGCGGCAAATCGGTATTGACGAAGTTGAGCAGACCCTGGAACAGGGAAACGTCAACATGCCCACAGGCACGCTCTGGGGGCCTCACCAGGCGGTGAATGTGGAGGCGACGGGCCAGCTCTTTACCGCTCCCGACTACGCTCCCCTGATTGTCGCGTATCGCAATGGTTCGCCCGTGCGGCTCTCTGACATAGGCCATGTGATTGATGGTGTAGAGAACGACAAAACGGCTGCCTGGTATAACGGCGTGCGCGGAATTCAGCTGGCCGTTTATCGACAGCCCGGCACGAATGCCGTCGAGGTGGTGGATAACGTCAAGAATATGCTCCCCACCTTGAGGGCACAATTGCCGCCGGCGATCAGTCTGGAGACGATGTTCGACAGGTCGGTTACGATCCGCGCATCCGTGGAGGACGTGAAGTTTACCCTCGAACTGGCTCTGATCCTGGTCGTTCTGGTGATTTTCCTTTTCCTCCGCAAGATCTCCGCCACCGTGATACCGAGCCTCGCCCTGCCCTTCTCAATTGTGGGAACTTTTGCGGTGATGTACCTGTGTGGCTATTCGCTGGACAACTTCTCGATGATGGCGTTGACACTATGCGTAGGGTTCGTGGTGGATGACGCGATCGTTGTGCTCGAAAATATCGTCCGCCATATCGAACGGGGCGAGGGAGTTCTGGAGGCGGCTCTCAACGGCTCGAACGAGATCGGCTTCACGATTTTATCGATGACGTTGTCTCTGGCGGCAGTGTTCATACCCGTGCTCTTCATGGGTGGAGTGCTGGGGCGCTTGCTACACGAGTTTTCCGTCACCATTATGTCGGCGATTCTAGTATCGGGGTTCGTGTCGTTGACGCTTACGCCGATGATGTGCAGCCGCTTTCTGCGTGCGCATGAAGCGGGCGGGGAGAAGCACGGCAGCCTTTTCAACCTCTTCGAGCGAATACAAGACGGGATGACCGGATGGTACGACCGCGCTCTGCAGATCGTTTTGCGGCATAAGCTGGCGACTATGGCGGTTTCACTCGCTCTGCTGGTAGGCACGGTCTATTTGGCGATTGTCATCCCCAAGGGCTTCCTGCCGAGCGAAGACATTGCACAAATCAATGGAACCACAGAAGCAGTCGAAGGCGCCTCGTATGATTCGATGATGGAGCATCAACTTCAAATTGCCAAGATCGTGCAGGACGATCCTTCTGTCGCGTACGTGCTCGCCCAAATCGGACAGGGCAGCAAGAGTCTGAATCAGGGCAATCTCAATATCTTCCTGAAGCCCCGCTCGCAGCGACCCCAGGTCGATCAGGTCATTCAGGAACTGCGTTCGAAGCTTGCCGCGGTACCAGGGATCACGGTGTTTCTGCGGAACGATCCGCCGATCCGCATCGGCGGGATCCAAAGCAAGGCGCTCTATCAGTTCACGTTGCAGGGTGCGAGTACGTCGGAATTGTATAGCGCTTCGCAGGACTTTCTGACCAAGATGCGGGAACTTCCCGGCCTGGAGGACGTCACCAGCGATCTGCAGATAAAGAACCCACAGATTAACGTGGTCATCGATCGCGACAAGTCGTCTGCTCTCGGTGTCACCGCCAATCAAGTGGAAGACGCGTTGTACTCGGCTTACGGTTTTCGCCAGGTATCGACCATCTTCGCGCCGAACAATCAATACCGCGTCATCCTTGAACTCGAGCCGCAATATCAGCGGGACGCAAATGCTTTGTCTTCGCTGTACGTGCGTTCGAAAGGCGGCCAACTGGTGCCGCTGAGCGCGGTCGCGAAACTGACCAGCACTTTCGGTCCGCTTTCGGTAAACCATCTTGGGCAGCTGCCTTCCGTGACGATGTCATTCAATCTCAAGCCGGGAACTTCCATCGGCGACGCGGTGAATGAAATCAACGATCTGGCGCGGCGTTCGCTTCCGGCAACGATTGGCAGCAGCTTTCAGGGCAACGCACAGGCTTTTCAGTCTTCGCTGAACGGATTGGGCATGTTGCTGCTGATGGCGATCCTTGTGATTTACATCGTGCTGGGAATTTTGTACGAGAGCTTCATCCATCCGATCACGATTCTTTCCGGATTGCCGTCGGCCGGTTTTGGGGCACTTCTCACGCTTGAAGTTTTCCACCTTGCTGCGCAAAAAGGATGGATTTCGCCGCTGCTGGATATGGAGCTGAACCTGTACGGGTTCGTCGGCGTGGTTATGTTGATCGGAATCGTGAAGAAGAACGCCATCATGATGATCGACTTCGCACTCGAGGCGCAGCGGAACGAGAACAAGAGCCCGGCGGAAGCGATCTATCAAGGATGCCTGGTGCGCTTCCGGCCCATCATGATGACTACCATGGCAGCTCTGATGGGAACGCTGCCGATTGCATTGGGATTCGGCGCGGGCGCTGAATCGCGAAGATCGCTGGGTATTTCCGTGGTAGGCGGGCTTACGTTTTCCCAGATCGTCACGCTTTTTCTGACACCCGTGGTTTATATTTACCTGGAAGACGCCAAACAGTTGTCGGATCGAGTATTCGGCAGGAAGCGGCACCAGGTACCCGAAGCGGTGTCCACTCCCGAGGGGCGTGTCGGCGGCGGAGCGATTGGCGCGCCGATGGCACGAATCGGCGGAGCGGAACTTTCCGATTCTCCGCGGAAGGATCGCTAAGCCTAGGTTCGAGGGGGATGAAAATAGCTCAGGCTGGCGATTGTACAAGAATTCTCTTCGCTGAGAAATCGCGCGAGCACTCACGAGGGAAATGCTGCTTGACTGAAAATCGTGGCAAGCGGCAAGCTGTCTGCCTAGATATTCTGGTATCGGTACAAGCCCGAAAAAACGTAGGCGGCAATCGTCCCCAACAGGATCACGGCTCCGATCAGCAGGTAGATAATCACGTTCCGGGCGCCCCTGCTGATTTCCGGAGCTTCGGCCGACAGCAAAGGTTCAGTTTCGATACTGTGAACGTCTGCCGCTGATTGCGTGTGGCCAAGCTGTACAGTAGCAGTATTCATAGTTTCCCTCGATCGCGGCAGACCTGCTGCCGACGCATTTCATCCTACCGATAATGTGGATTGGGGCTGTGACCCTGGTCACGCGAGCTTGTGATCTTGGTCACGCCGCCTGTTGCGCCGGACATGTGTCTGCTTATCCCCTCTCCTGGTGCCGTAAATCTGCTTTGAGTTGTATACTCGCGGTTTGCGCACATCGAGAGGCTGGTCTCTTGCGATGGAACGAGAGAATTCAACGAACAAGGGCCGCGTGATTACGCGCCGCGCGCTGCTCAAGAATGCGGCTGCGGGGACGATCGCGATGGCCGCTGCCGCTCGGAATACCTTTGCACAGGCGAATGCAGAACGTCCGAACATCGTTTTCATCATGGCTGACGATTTGGGTTATGCGGACGTTGCGTGTTACGGCAGGCCCGACCTGCGTACACCGAATATCGATCGCATGGCCGAGACCGGCGTGCGTTTTTTGCAGGCGTATGCGAATTCGGCCGTTTGCAGCGCGACTCGGACCGCGCTAATTACCGGCCGCTATCAATATAGGCTCCGCATCGGACTCGAGGAACCGCTCGCCGGCAATCCTGATGTCGGTTTGCCGCCGGAGCATCCCACGTTGCCTTCACTGCTGAGAAAGGCTGGTTACGGTACGACACTGATCGGAAAATGGCATCTGGGCGTGCTACCGAAATTCGGCCCGCTAAAAAGCGGTTACGATCATTTCTACGGATTCCGGGGCGGGGCGCTCGACTATTACATGCACACGGGCACGGATCATCGCGACGACCTTTGGGATGACGATGTCGCAGTCGATCAGATCGGTTATCTGACCGATCTTCTTGGCAGTCGCGCCGTGGATGTTGTGAACGGCTATGGCAAGTCGGGGCAGCCCTTTTTTCTCAGCCTACACTTCAATGCGCCTCATTGGCCTTGGGAAGCGCCGGGCGATCAGAGCGAATCAAGCCGTCTGCGGTATGGCGATTTGAATGATTTCGACGGGGGTACGCAGAAGACTTATCAGCGCATGATCGAGGATATGGATACGCAGATCGGGCGCGTGGTCGACACGCTCGAGGCTCGCCGTCTGGGTCAAAACACCATCGTAATCTTCACAAGCGATAATGGCGGCGAGCGATTTGCCGATACCTGGCCCTTCACGGGCAGAAAGACAGAACTGTTGGAAGGCGGGTTGCGTATTCCCGCAATTGTCAGATGGCCGGCCCGCATTCCAGCCGGGCATACAATCGATCAGGTGGCAATCAGCATGGATTGGCTTCCTACATTGCTTGCGGCCGCGGGAACAGCGCCCGATCCAGCTTTTCCCTCTGATGGCACGAACCTACTGCCACAAATGATCCAGAATGCCGCGCCCGTTCCGCGGAAGCTTTTCTGGCGGTACAAAGCCAATGGACAACGTGCCGCGAGGGACGGCGATTTCAAGGTTCTGAAGATTCTGGACAACACGTTCTTGTTCAATGTGGTGGAAGATCCCATGGAACGCGCGAACCTAAAGGAAAGGCGCCCGGATATCTACGCCAAGCTCGTAACGGAATGGAATGAATGGAACGCGGCCATGCTGCCGGAAGTGGATGAAAGCTATACGTTCAGCTTCAGCGGCGCGGATTTAGCGGACCACATCGGGGCAAGGCCGGCAAGCGGCAAAGCGGACAATCCTCCCGCCCCAAAATCCCGCTAGATGACACTTGGGAGCACGCGCCGATGATGTCTCGATGCTCAGGCCTGGTCTGCCTTTGCTCGCCATCATCTGGATTTAGGCCAGGAATCAAGTCACGAGTCATGACTTGGCCGTACTGTGCAGAATTTCATGGCTCTGGGCGCTAGCGCCGCACACCTTTAAGCGCAGGCTCGATTGCTGTCTCGGCGGGCGTATACGGCTGCCCTAAAGCCTCAGCAACGGCGGGATGGGTGATGTTGCCCTCCCAAATATTGAGTCCCGTTCGCAGGCAGGGATCGTCGGCCATTGCTTTCCGCCATCCCTTGCTGGCAAGCGCGAGGACGAAGGGCAGGGTCGCATTGTTCAATGCAAAGGTGGAGGTTCGAGCGACCGCACCGGGCATGTTGGTCACGCAATAGTGGACGACCCCATCCACGATGTAGGTCGGCGCGGCATGCGTAGTGGGACGGCTGGTTTCGAAGCAGCCACCCTGATCGATGGCTACATCCACAATGGCGGCACCGTTTTTCATTCCCTTGATCATCTCGGCGGTCACGAGTTTCGGTGTAGCTGCGCCGGCAACCAAAACAGCCCCGATAACGAGGTCCGCGCGTGCGACCAATCGTTCGACGGCGTGCGGGGTTGAAAAGACCGTTCCGACGGGCGAGCCGAAGTGATCGGCGGCGCGGCGGAGTGCGCTCATCGAACGATCGACCAGCGTAACGCTCGCGCCCATGCCCGCGGCAATGAGCGCTGCATTCCATCCGACGACTCCGGCGCCCAGGATAACGACATCAGCCGGAGGCACGCCGGGCACACCGCCCACCAACACGCCGCGTCCCCCGTTAAATTTCTCGAGGCAGGCCGCGCCCACCTGGGGCGCCATGCGGCCCGCGACTTCGGACATGGGCGTCAGCAGAGGCAAAGAAAGGTCGGGAGCAGTGACGGTTTCGTAGGCAATGCAGGTGGCGCCACTCTCTTGCAGTTCACGAGCCTGAACAGGATCAGGCGCGAGATGAAAATAGGTGAAAAGCACCTGGCCCGGCCGAAGCATTTTGCGTTCGGGGGGCTGCGGCTCTTTCACCTTCACCAGCATTTCCGCAACAGAGAAGATCTCTTCAGCGGATTCTGCGATCCGTGCTCCTACTCCGCTGTAGGCGTTATCGCTTATGCCCGCGCCGTCGCCTGCGCCTTTTTCGACGAGGACTTCGTGACCATTGTGCACAAGTTCGCGCACACTCGAGGGGACCAGCCCGACGCGGTATTCGTGGACCTTGATCTCTTTAGGTACGCCAATTCGCATCTCACCTCCACACCGGCTGTCGAGGAGATTAGCATTCCGGCGTGCCCATAAGGCAAGGTTACTCGAGGCCCTTGTCCTCTCTCCTCTTTCGTGCCACTGCCTCGGCACGTATCTTGTCTGAGCACGAGGCGCAAATGGGACTGACCGAGGTGTTGCCGCAGACTTCGCACACGCGCCTGACAGTCGGGAATTTGTTGTCCCTGATTGGTGTGGCGGTTCGCATGTAGATGGGTTCCATTGAAGTTCCTCCGCCAAAGATCGAGTCGCGAGACCAGCTTAGCGTTTTTGCGGAGGTAATCCTGTGCGGCAGATCACAGGCGAAAGCTGTGGATTCGGATCAGCAAACGGAGCTCTACTCTATTGAGAAAGAGGCAGATACAGGCTCACGACGAGGTGTGATGGCCGTTACAGTTGGTGCCGCATGCCGCAGGCGATACTTCGGCACGACACTGGAGGCAAGGCACATGAAACCCAATGACCAGGAATTGCTGAATGGGCTCAAGTTCGAATTGCAGTTTCTCGAACATGGCGGTTACGAGCGATCCGTGAGAGAGCCACGCAGGGAGCTTTCTGTTTTTCAGGATTCGCCCTTATGTCTTAACTACGCTTCGCCTGAAAGGAAGCATCCCTGCTCGGAATGCTTGCTGATCAACTTCGTTCCGCCGGACAAGCGCGGTGAATCGATCCCGTGTCACCATATTCCCCTGAATGAATGTGGCGATACGCTCGAGAAAATGCAAGGTTACGGCCGGGATTTTGAAGTCGAGAGCGCCACGCGAGAGTGGTTGAAAAAGACGATTGCAGAACTGGAGATGGAATTGGCGGTGAAGCCAGCTTAACAATCGCGACAGTTCGCTTTAGGCGCGTCATGGCGGGGCAGCTAATCGGGATGCGCAGACGAACGCGCGATTTGATCCATCCCCACCTTTAGCTTACTCTTTCGGTTTGGTTGGAGCGAAGCCGTTGCAGGTCGCGGTTAGAGCGTGGTGCGACCGAGGTTCTCTCAACGTGACGGACGTGAATTTGGATTACCTGCGGGAGTGGCGCGGACGCACGGAGTCGCGCGCGGACGAAGTTACTGCTGCTCCCCTCGCCGCGCTTTCCGCCACACTGGACCGCGATGATCCATTCCCGCAGGCAGGAGACCCAGTGCCGCCGTTGTGGCATTGGCTGTATTTCCTGCCGATGCCTCGCGAATCTGAATTAGGTCACGATGGACATGCCAAGCGCGGCGGCTTTTTGCCTCCGGTGCCATTGCCGCGCCGCATGTTTGCTGGAGATCGCGTGCAATTTCATCGGCCGCTGCGTGTGGGCGAAAAGATCTCGCGGCGTTCGCGAATCGTGGACGTCACGTACAAACAGGGACGCAGCGGCGCTCTGGTATTTGTGCTCGTTCGGCATGAGATCAGCGACGGGCAGGGCGTGGCGCTGGCGGAAGAGCACGATATCGTCTATCGAGAAAGTCCCAAGCCAACCGATCCGCAGGCCGCGGCGCAGAGTCCGCCTGCCGACGCCGCATGGATGCGCGAAATTCGGCCCGATCCGCCGCTGCTGTTTCGATATTCGGCGCTAACGTTCAATGGACACCGCATTCATTACGATCTGCGCTACAGCACGGAGGTTGAGGGATACCCCGGGTTAGTCGTGCATGGGCCTCTGATTGCGACGTTGTTGCTCGATCTGCTGCGGCGCAACGTGGCCGATGCGAACGTCAGGTCATTGTCGTTCCGGGCCGTACGGCCGCTCTTCGATACGGGCGCGTTTGCGGTTTGTGGCAAACAGGAGCCGGGCGGGAAGAGGGCTCATCTGTGGGCGACCGATTCTGATGGATGGCTGGCGATGGACGCGACGGTCGAACTGGCGTAATCGCATGGGCCAGAATTCACGGTGACAAACTTGTGCTGAATGGGGCGGATCAATACCAGGATCTGCGCAGCTCCGTCCGCGAGCTATGCAAGGAATTTCCGGCCGAATATTTCCGGCGAATCGATGAAAAGCGGGAATATCCGGAAGAATTCGTTGCCGCGCTCACAAAAGCGGGCTGGCTGGCCGCGCTGATTCCAGAGGAATACGGCGGTTCCGGGCTAAGCTTGACCGAAGCCTCGGTAATTCTCGAGGAGATCAACCGCTGCGGCGGAAATTCGGGCGCGTGCCACGGGCAGATGTACAACATGGAGACATTGCTGCGCCATGGATCCGAGAGCCAGAAACGCGCATATCTTCCGAAAATTGCGGCGGGTGAACTGCGCCTGCAATCGATGGCCGTTACCGAGCCGACCGCAGGCACGGATACTTCGAAAATCACAACCATAGCGGTGAAAAGGGACGGGCGGTATGTGGTGAACGGGCAGAAAGTGTGGACTTCGCGCGTGCAGCATTCCGATCTGATGATTTTATTGGCCCGCACGACGCCTTTATCGCAGGTGACGCGCAAAACCGAAGGGATGTCGCTATTTCTGGTTGATCTGCAACGGGCGGCCGGAAAAGGGCTCAAGGTGCGGCCGATTGCGAATATGGTCAACCATGAAACCAACGAGCTGTTTTTCGACAATCTCGAAATCGCAGAGGAAAACCTGATTGGAGAAGAAGGCAAGGGTTTCAGGTACATTCTCGACGGCCTCAATGCGGAACGAGCGTTGATTGCCGCCGAGTGCATCGGAGATGGCTACTGGTTCACCGATAAAGTGACGAAATATGTGAAAGAGCGCGTCGTCTTCGGCCGGCCGATCGGGCAGAACCAAGGCGTGCAGTTTCCGATCGCCAAGGCGTTCGTCAAAATTGAAGCCGCGAACCTGATGCGATACAGGGCGTGCGCGCTGTTTGACTCGCAACAGCGCTGCGGCGCAGAAGCGAACATGGCGCTGCTTCTAGCCGCAGAAGCTTCGTGGGAAGCGGCGAATGCGTGTATGCAATTTCATGGCGGATTCGGCTTTGCGTCGGAATATGATGTTGAGCGGAAGTTTCGCGAAACGCGCTTATACCAGGTCGCTCCGATTTCCACGAATTTGATTCTTTCTTATATAGCAGAGCACGTGCTCGGGCTGCCGCGGTCGTTTTAGATATGAGTTCACCTGCGCCGTGCTCGTATCTGTTTGTTCCCGGCAATCGGCCCGACCGCTATGCCAAGGCGCTCGCGGCCGGCGCCGATGCCGTTATCATTGATCTCGAAGATGCCGTGCCCCCGGAAGACAAACTCGCTGCTCGCTGCGCGCTCAGACAATGGCTGTCGCCGGAACACCCGGTGCTCATTCGCGTAAATGGGGCTGAGAGCAAATTCTTTGAGGAGGATCTTTCGCTCTGCAAAACCCCAGGTATCGCAGGCGTGCTTCTGCCGAAAGCGGAAAATGCGGATGACATTCGCACTTTAGCCGCGCATTGCGCCCCTGGGACTCCGATTTTGGCGTTAATCGAAACGGCGCGTGGTTTCTGGAATGCGCACGCGCTGGCGCAGGCTCCACAAGTGCGGCGGTTCGTTTTTGGGTCGATTGATTTTCAACTCGACCTCGGAATCGAGGGTGAGGAAGAAGAACTGCTGCATTTTCGCTCGCAGCTTGTGCTTGTCTCCCGTTTAGCCAATCTCGACGCCCCAGTCGATGGCGTCACGACGGCAATCGACGATGCCGAACGCATCCGCAGCGAAACTCGGCGCGCGCGGCGGCTCGGATTCGGCGGAAAGCTATGCATTCACCCGCGGCAGGTGGGGTTCGTTAACGAATGTTTCGCGCCTACGGATGAGGAAGTTGCGTGGGCGAAGCGCATCGCGGAGGCCGCAGAAGCGGTGCACGGCGCCGCCGTTTCGGTGGACGGGAAAATGGTGGATCGGCCGGTGATCGCGCGCGCGGCGGCGATTCTGGAGCGAACTCAGCAGCGCCGCATGCGGTGAGCGAGACCGCGTCGATCTGTCGAGGGTATCAGCGCTCAATTACGCGGGGCACGCGGAAATATTCCGGGGATGCGTCTGGCGCGCCGGCAAGGACCTCATCAATGACATCGCAGGGCACGAGTTTGTCTTCGCGAAGCGGCGTCCCAGCGGTGCCAACTTGGCCCGCTGCTGCCGGAGGCGCGGCCTGGGCCATGGGTTCGACCTTGCTGGTATCGAGTTTGTTCAGTTTATCAACATAGCTTAAAATCGAGTCGAGTTGGCGTGAAAACATCTCGATTTCGGCTTCCGTCAAATCCAAATGGGCCAATTCGGCGACTCGCAGAACGTCCTCACGCGAAATTTTCAAGGTGCTTCCCTTCACGATACGGATGCGCCAGCCGGGGCGGCCTCGCGGCGCGCGTATTTCGTAGCGACGTAGTCATCCACCAGAGACTGGAATTGCGCCGCAAGTTCGTCGTAGGTGCCGCGCAGGGTGTTGAAATGCTGCCCGTCAATGTAAACCGGGCAGCTTGGAGCTTCACCGGTTCCGGGCAGGCTGATGCCGATATTCGCGGCACGCGATTCGCCGGGGCCGTTGACGATGCAGCCCATGACGGCCAGCGTCATGGATTCCACGCCTTCGTATTGCTGCTTCCATTCCGGCATTTTCTCTCGGACGTAGCCTTGAATGCGTTCAGCTAGTTGTTGAAACGTGGTGCTGGTCGTTCGGCCGCAGCCAGGGCAGGCGGTCACACTGGGCACAAAGGCGCGCAGGCCGAGGGCCTGCAGCAATTCACAAGCGGCATAGACCTCTTCGCGGCGATCGCCGCCCACCCGGGGCGTGAGCGAAATACGGATGGTATCGCCGATGCCTTCATTGAGCAGAATGCCCATGGCCGTCGAAGACCAGATCGCCCCTTTCATGCCCATGCCGGCCTCGGTGAGGCCGAGATGCAGAGGCTGGCGCGTGCGCTCGGCGAGCATGCGATATACCGTAATGAGGTGAAGCGGGCGTGAAACTTTGCAGGAGATGATGATTTGGTCTTCGCGGAGGCCGCACTGTAAAGCGAGGTCTGTGGATTCAACGGCGGAGAGCACCATGCACTGGTTGATGATTTCCTCGGAGGTGTGGCCGAGATTGCCGTCGGTATTCTCCTGCATCTTGCGCATGACGAGTTCCTGATTGAGCGAGCCGCCATTGACGCCGATGCGAACGGGCTTGCCATTGTCACGAGCTACGCTGCAAATCGTGGCGAACTGCTCATCGCGGCGTTTGCCGGCGCCAACATTGCCTGGATTGATGCGGTATTTGTCCAAAGCACGGGCACATTCGGGGTATTTCGTGAGCAGGACGTGACCGTTGTAGTGAAAATCGCCGATCAGCGGCGCTTCGCACCCGGCCTCGAGCATGCGCTTCTTGATTTCGGGCACGGCCGCGGCGGCTTCCGGCACGTTCACGGTGACGCGGACCATTTCCGAACCGGCGCCGGCGAGTTCGAGGCATTGGCGAACGGTGGAGTCCACATCCGCCGTGTCCGTATTGGTCATAGACTGAATGACGACGGGTGCGCCTCCGCCGACAGTCACGCGGCCCACCTTCACAGCATGCGTTTGGCTTCTATGCGTCACACGATCCCTTTCCTGCTCTGCACTCCCGTTATTGATGAAGTGCAAGGGTTCCGACGTAGATAAATTATATCCCGAATCGCAGCACGCTCGCGCAGCAGCTCAAGCACGTGGAATCCAAGCGAACTCTTCAGGCTCGCGCCTGTGATTTTGGCTCAAGTCCCAATACGAAAGCGACCTCGCGCATAGCGGTGATGCAGTTACCGATGTGGTCGTCCAGGGGAATACCGAGTTCCGCAGCGCCGCGGGCGAGATCGTCGCGGCTGACACCGCGGGCAAATGCTTTATCCTTCATTTTGCGCTTCACGGAATCGGTTTCGACTTCGAAGATCGTTTTGCCCGGCTTGACCAGGGAACAGGCCGTCAGAAAGCCGGCCATTTCGTCACAGGCGAAAAGGGCGCGATCAAGCGAAGTTTCACGGGCGACGCCGGTGTAGTCAGCATGGGCGAGAATGGCGTGCACCATCTCCTCGGGATATCCGCGCTCGCGCAGGAGTTTGGCTCCCGCAGAGGGATGGCCCTCGGTGGCCAGGTGTTCCTGGTTGGGCCAGCGCTCGTAGTCAAAATCGTGCAGCAGCGCGGCGACCCCCCATAACTCCTCGTCGGCACCGAACTTTCGCGCGTAGAGGCGCACGCAAGCCTCGACGGCCAGGGCGTGTTTCCGCAGGTTTTCGTTTTGAGTGTATTCGCAGAGCAGGTTCCAAGCTTCGTTTCGGCTCGCGGTCATGAACGCGACATTTTATTCCGTTCCTCACGAGAATGCACGGCGGCGATGGCCGATTGCGAAAGGTTCTACTCTGAAGGCATTGCAAGGAGGCAGGCTCGCGTTCCACGGCAGCCGCTGGATCCCGCAAACGGAAAGCGGAGCTTTCCAGTCCTTTGAGAGCAAAATTATGCATATTGGCGCGCTGATAGGTTAGCGAGAGACATCAAGCACCCCTATTTCTAAGGAAAATAAAGCGGATACCAGCCTCACGGACAGGGCTTGCGAAGCATGAATGGCATTCAAAGTGCACGGAAGGGACAGAGCGTTAATATCCCCGCCACTGAGGGAGAGCGGGGTCGGGACCCAACTGGGAAATTTGCTGAAGGAGAAAAGGGTCGCCGCAGGGGGCTCCCAAGCATATGTTTAAGCGTGGAATCATCATGGCAGTCGTTACGGTGGCGTTTCTGATGTCGTCGGGGGCCCGTGTGGCGAAAGCGGATTCGTTCACACTCTACTGCACGGGGGGCAACACTTGCTTTAGCTCCAATGCCGGTTTGGGCAGCTATTGGACGCTTAAATCAAACATTACACTCAATACTAGCCTCAGCACCTTCGACTATAAGCTAGATGTTTCCGCAACCGGCGAATCCAACCCTGGCTATTTGAACGATTTTGCCGCCCAGTTGTTCTTCGGCCCAGGCGCTGGCGTCTCGAACCTAGCTATGCCTGAAAATCCGGGCGCCTGGTCACAACTGGCTGCCTCGAAGGCAGGCAACAATGGTACCTGTAACGGCTCGGCAAACGGAGCATTCTGTGCTTCTGACAATGTTGCCACCCAGGGAACCCCGGTGGCCCTGGGAACTGCCCCAGTCGAGTTTGAAATAACGGGCAACTACACTGGAACTTATCTATCCGGCGGATTATGGAATTTCCAGGCAGCGGCATCAGCTAACAGCAATGATTCGGGCGGACATGTATTTGCGATCTCCCTGCCTGTAGCCGAGCCTTCCACCCTGTTGCTGCTTGGCACCGGACTAATCGGCTTGGCCGCGATATTACGGAGGGTCAGAACCGTCCAAGCGTAGCGAGGATTCGCTGATTTTAGTTTAATGCCCCACCCCGGCTCTCTGGCCGGGGTTTCCGTTTCAGGCTCGTAATCCCCGGACCGGAGCACCCTGTCAATCAATGGCGTACTGAAGCTCCTCTAATCCCTAAAAACGCCGGTACTAGCGTACTTTGGAACTAAAACCATAGAACCATTCCCGTCTGCGGCTCTGCGCTTTATCGTTTCAAGTGTCCAGAAACGCGCCGGAAACTGAGGGGGAGACTCTGGCATGCAGCTAGGACGCTACGAGATTTTGGAGCCGATCGGGCTGGGGGCCAGCAGCACGGTCTTCAAGGCGCGCGACACGCTCATTGGGCGGACTGTCGCGATTAAAACTCTGCACTCCGGTTTGACCGATCCTGCCTGGCGCGAACGCTTTATGGCAGAAGCGCGGATCGTAGGCCAGCTTTCCCATCCACGCATTGTGAAGCTGCACGATATGGGCATCGACGAGAGTTCCGGGGCTCCTTACCTCGTGATGGAATATGTCCTCGGAGAAACACTGGAAAAGTACGTCGCCTTGAAGAAGGTCGAAGCCCAACAGGTGTACACGTGGGGAGCGGCTTTAGCCCGGGCACTGGCTTATGCCCATGAACAGGGTATCGTGCATGGCGATGTCAAGCCCGCGAACGTCATGATCAATCAGGACGGCCGTGTGATGCTCACCGATTTTGGCATTGCGCGCTTCGCCGCCCATATTTCGCACGCGGGCAGCCTGCGGGGTACTCCAGCATATCTCTCTCCGGAACAGATCGAAGGAAACCCGACCGACGGCAGGTCGGATCTTTTTTCGTTGGGAATCGTGCTTTACCACCTTGCGACGGGCGAGCGGCCATTCCGAGGTGAGTCGATGGAAGCGGTATGCGCACAGATTCTGAAGGCAAAAATCGTGCCCCCGACGCGCGTAAATCCGGCACTCCCTCGCGCGTTCGACGACGTTATCGATCGCTGCCTCGTCCGGAACCCGGCTCAGCGGTATGCAAACGGGGAGTTATTATCGACGGATCTCGAAGCACTCACAAGAAACCCAGTTTCGGATGGACATCAGAAGCCACGCGCCAGGAAATTGAAGTCATCGCTCCTGGGCTATGCTGCAGCGCCGATCCTGCTGATCGTCGGCCTCGCCGGCACTTTGGCCGGTGGCTTTTATCGGCACAATCTGCGGATACCTACTGTTCCGGTGGCAACATATCCCACTCCCCGGGCGCCTGCGGACCTTCCCCTTTGGCGTGAGTCAAAGGAGGTGACTGGCGCGGACGAGACGGCCGCCATAGCCGAGTCAGAGCCGCCGCGAACCGTGCGTCCGCCCAAGGCGGTTCGCAACACGAAAAAAGTTCAGGCGACGCCTGAATCCAAGCCGACCACTGCAGAATCGGTTACAAGCACTGTGCCGGTTGCAGCGCCCGAGTCCGCAGAACTGCCGTCTGCGCCGACGAGAGTCGCCGGAGTACCAATGACGATCGAGGTCTCCGCGCAATCGGGCGACGGAACTGTGGCCGTATTTGCCGACCACGAACTGGTATTTAGTACACCCCTGTCTACGGTTGCGGGGCAAGCGGGCGAGCCATTGCGAACGGTCTGCAAACTTACACCGGGGCAACACGACTTGAGTGTGGCGCTTTACAAAACCGACAATTCATTGCGGTCACAGAAGGGGGCGCTAGCAGACCTTGAACAGGGGGAACCGAACGTGCTGGCCATTCGTGTGGTAAAGCACGCAAAGATTTTGCTGCTGCGCGGCACCGGTCTTGAAGTCACGTGGCCGGCTGGTTCGGTGGACCACAAATCCGAGCACGGACCGAAGGATTTTTCGGCAAAGATCACTGATGGCGCCGAGTGAAGCATAGATCTGCCGACAAAGGCGACGCATTTGAGCGAGGAAGACGAACTCAGAGAAGGAGCTAACCTTGGCAAAGGATTATGCCGTGCGGCTGCGCTGCCCTTATCGCGATGAGAACAGCTGGATCATTCTCCAGAATCGCGATGAAACGCGCGACCAAGTATTGCAGACACCATGGGATTTCGAGTGCTCGCTCCACGGAGTGCAGAAATCGATGCCGCTGGAGGTAATTGAGAAACGCGATGCAAAGGGTGCGGCTGTTCCGTCAGGTGCGCCGCCAAGAAACCGGCTCCGTGAGGACCAGCGGGCCAGCAAGCGCGCCATGCTGCGGATACCCGTTGTGGTTTACGGCTGGGCCAAGAATCATGGGGCGTTTCACGAGCAGACGTTCACGGAAGTGGTGAATGCCAGCGGAGGCTTGGTAACACTCGGATTGAAGGTTGAACCGGGCGAGATGCTTTTCATTGTGAACAAGAACACGCGCGAGGAGCAGGAATGCCGTGTCGCGTATGTACAGAAGGGGCCGGAGGGCAAAAGCAAAATAGGGCTGGCGTTCAAGCGTCCTATTCCCAGTTTCTGGAGAAAGAACGCGCGTAAGGCGCGTAAGGCGCAGACAATGCAGGTCTGGGTGCGGGGCATCGATCGTAGCGGTAAGCCCTTTGTGCAAAGCGCCCACACGATTGATATTGGGAAAGACGGCGCTCGATTGGACGGCGTAGGTTATTTGACCGGTCCCGGCGAAGTGGTTCTGGTAAAACGCGGCTGGCGGAAGGCACGTTTCCGTGTGGTGTGGATTGGCCAGATCGGCACCCCAGAAGCAAACCAAGTAGGGATTTGCTGCCTCGAAAATGGCAAAGACATCTGGCGCGTGCCCGTAGATTCAGAATCTGAAAAGAACAAGAAAGTCCGCTAAAGCCGATAGCCCTCTTGCTTATTCCGACCGGACTGTTTGCCCGCAAGCATATTGAGGAAGCAAAACGCGGCGAAGATACGGAGAAGACCGTAGATTTTCTAAGGCATCGTAGTACTTTTACTTAGGAAAAAGTACAGAAAACGCTTGACAACACCCAAGGGACACCCGCAATATCCCTGACGCGCCAGCTTCTGCCTTCCCCTGAAGACGTTCGCTCGTCCTCCAATTCCGCTGCCGGAATCGCGCACATGAGGAGCCGCCGGTGTCGGACAACAACAGCAACGGGACTAACCATAAGGACGTAGACATGGATCGTGAAGTAATCCGTTGTAAAAGCTGCGGCCTGGTTCAATACAGAACGAACTCGGGCAACTGCCGCCGCTGCGTGCGACTGCTGCCGCCGAAGGTGGAGTTCCTGATTCCACCACCGGTGACACAGGAGCTCCCTGGCGATGACCGCCAGCTGTTCGAGAAGTGGCCGAATCGCGAAACTGTGGAAAACATCGGCCACCGCATCCGCCAGCTGAGGGAATCGCGCGGGATGACCCAGAGCCAGCTTCAGGCTAGGTCACGCGTATCTCGTTCGTATCTCTCGCGCATCGAGAGCGGCCAAATGACGCCGAGTCTCGGAACGCTGGAAAAGATTTCCGAAGCTCTTGGCGTGGGCCTAAACCGCTTCTTTATACCGGAATCCAACGGCGAGGCGCTGCTGGAAGATCCATTCATCCAGGGATTGCGGCCCTTCCTACGTCAACTTGATTGGGAGCAGTGGCAGGGCATCCTGAAGCGGCTGCAAGCAATCAGCGACCACGTTTCCACCAGCGGCCAGATGCGTACGATGCCGCCAGTAGCTCCGAAGCCCCTTGTGCCCTTGGCTCGGCGGCCCCAGCCCGCGGTCATGGGTCGCCGTTAGCTTTGCTCCGGGAAACCGGTGCGGACAGGTAGCCCAGTAGCATAGCGAAAGTGCCGGTCTGGTAGCGGGCGCTAGAAAACTCCTCCGACGCGATTCCTGTGGTGCGGCGGCTCCGAGTTTGGAGTTGCCGCACCTTTTTTTGTCTAATTGGGCTAGGCGAAACGGACTTTGACGTCGGGACGGCGTTCGAGGTGTACGGAATCAATAAAGCGGACCTGACGCTCTTCGAGGTTCATCACCAGCGAGTGGGTGCGGATGCCATCGCCGAAGAAGCGCACGCCGCGCAGGATATTGCCGTCCGTGACACCGGTGCAGGCAAATATGATCTGCTTGCCGGGAGCGAGGTCCTCAGTCTCATAGACGCGCTTGGGATCGTTGATGCCCATTTTGCGCAGCCGTTCCTGGTGTTCGGGCTTGCTGACCACCAGCCTGGCCAGGATTTCGCCATTCAGGCATCGCAGCGCCGCCGCAGTAAGGACACCCTCGGGCGCCCCACCAGTTCCCATAACCGCGTGAACGCCCGCACCAACCACGGCAGCCGAAATTCCGGCCGATAGATCGCCGTCGCCAATGAGGCGGATGCGCGCTCCAGTGGCGCGAATATCTTCGATGAGCTTCTGATGTCGAGGCCGATCGAGAACGATCACCACAAGGTCTTCTTTGTCGCGATTGAGCCTGCGGGCGATGGCGCGGATATTATCGGCCACAGGAGCGTCGAGATCGACGGCACCTTTGCAGCTTGGCCCGACGACGATCTTTTCCATATAGAGGTCAGGGGCGTGTAGCAGGCCGCCCTTTTCGCTGGCGGCCAGCACCGTTATGGCGTTTGGCGCGCCCGTAGCGCAAAGATTGGTGCCTTCAAGGGGATCGACGGCGATGTCGACGGCAGGGTAGTTGTAGTTCTGGTTGTGCGTGGCCGCGCCTACTTTTTCGCCAATAAAGAGCATAGGCGCTTCGTCGCGCTCGCCTTCGCCGATAACGATGGTGCCGTCCATGGGCACGTGATCCATGACGTGGCGCATGGTTTCAGTGGCCGCCTCATCGGCTTTATGGCGATCACCCGTGCCCATGGTGCGGGCGGAGGCGATGGCCGCCTGCTCGACAACCCGCAGGAGTTCCAGGCTAAGTTGAATTTGCATTCTTTCCACCTTTTGCTCTCGCTCTACTGTGACGGCCATTGGGCGATCCCCTCCCGGACCGAAGAATTCGATGCACGGCTCAGGCATAAGGCGCAACATGCCAAAGGACATTAATGATAAACAAGTTCCACCGGCCGAAAAAGCATCGGCGGACCGATTTCTCTCCGAAGGCACAACACCTGGCTTACAGCCGCACTAAACGAACGCAGAAACCCCGGTTATGCGCTCGCCGATGATCAGGCGATGAATATCGTGCGTGCCCTCGTAGGTGAAAACCGATTCAAGGTTATTCATGTGACGCATCACGCAGTAATCATCCACAATTCCGTTCGCGCCCAGAATATCGCGAGCCTTGCGGGCCGTTTCGAGGGCCATCCAGACATTATTCATCTTCAGCATGGAGATGTGTTCGGGCGCAGCACGATTGTCATCCTTGAGCCGGCCAAGGTGCAGCGCGAGTAATTGCGCCTTACTGATCTCGGTGATCATCCAGACGAGCTTATCCTGCACAAGCTGATGCGCAGCGATAGGCTTATTGGCAAACTGCCGACGCGTTTTGGCGTATTCGAGTGCGGTGCGATAGCAAGACATGGCGGCACCTATGGCACCCCAGCCGATGCCGTAACGCGCTTGTGTCAGGCAAGAGAGAGGGCCACGGAGGCCTTCTACACCGGGCAGGACGTTCTCGGCGGGAATTTCGCAATCGGTAAAAGATAATCCCGAAGTGATGGAAGCGCGGAGGGAGAGCTTGCCATGGACGTCCCAAGTTTTGAATCCGGGCGTGCCTTTTTCGACCAGGAAACCGCGAATTTTATCGTTTTCAGCCCTGGCCCAAACAAGTGCTACATGGGCCAGCGAGCCGTTGGTGATCCACATCTTCTCGCCATTCAGCACGTATGAATTGGCGCGGCGCACTGCACGTGTCAGCATCCCGCTCGGATTCGATCCGAATTGGGGCTCAGTAAGCCCGAAGCAGCCGATGGCTTTGGCGCTGCGCAGTGCCGGAACCCATTTTTCCTTCTGCTCGGGGGAACCGTAGGCGTGTATGGGGTACATCACCAGCGCGCTTTGCACGGAAACGAAGCTGCGTAGCCCTGAGTCACCACGTTCGAGTTCCTGCATCACCTGCCCATAGGCGACATTGGACATGCCGGCGCAGCCGTAGCCCTCCAGATTGGCTCCAAAAAAGCCCAACTCGGCCATTTGAGGGATAAGGTGGAGAGGGAAAGTGCCTTCGCGATTGTGCTTTTCGATTATGGGAAGAACTTCGCGGTCTACGAATTCGCGCGCCGTCTGGCGAACCAGTCGTTCGTCATCATTCAGCAAAGAGTCGATTTCGAGGAAATCGACGCCGGGAAAGCCGGGCATTTAATCTCCGCAGAAAAGAGCGATTGTACACCGTGTGCGGAGCGTTGATGCGCGGGGATTTACAGGAGCGCAATTGACACAAGTGGCTGCGGCGAATATTCTCGCGACTAAGAGAACTCCGTAGAGGCCGAAACGTGATGATCAGGCTACAAATCTGCGCTGCCACTGTGTTCCTGGCAATCGCCGGCAGCGCCTCCGCTCATCACGGCAGCGCCATGTATTTGAAAAAAGCCATTGTCGTGAAAGATGCGACGGTGACGCGCTTCATGTGGCAGAATCCCCACACGCTGGTTTTGTTCGACGCAAAGGACGGCAAGGGTGACGTGGTACATTGGGCCGGCGAGGCGGGCAGCACGGGCATGATTAGGCTGCTCGGCTGGAGCAAGTATTCGTTGCGGCCCGGGGATGTGATCACGGTTTACATGTGGCCATCGAAATTCGAAGCAAGCGCTGGGCGCATTGAAAAGATCGTGATGGATGACGGTCGAACGTTGAAGGACAGCAGCAGAGAAGATGACGGCGATATAAACAAGTATTGAGGCACTGCTTAATTGAGGTTTGTGGCACGCATCCTTGTCGAGGTGAATGGTAATGAGGAATCTTTCTCCTAGGTCGACGCTGGGCGTCATGGCGTTCATTATTTCCGCTTCGTTTGCGATGGCGCAGAACAAGCCGCAAACCGAAGCACCGCCGCCTCTGCGGGAGGGCAGCGTGAGCATCCTCGATAAACTCGCAGCCGAGGGAACCGGAGGTGCCGCTCCCAAGCGCGATCTCACCGGCTTCTGGGGTTCGAGTGTTGGCCAGAAGATCAACCCGATCCCTCCGATGACGCCTTGGGGCGAGCAAGTCTTCCACACACATAAGAACAATTCCGAGTACGCCGTCGCCGATTCGAATGACCCCGACAACACCTGTGATCCCTTGGGATTCCCGCGCGCCATGGTATTTATGACACGTGGAATTGCGTTTGCGACAATGCCGGACCGCCTTATCCAAATGTGGCAATACGACAAGACATGGCGAGAAATCTTTACCGACGGCCGGCCTCTGCCAAACAACGTCGGCGGCTCGGAAAAGGATGCTCCCGATCCGCATTACTGGGGTTACTCAGTCGGCCACTGGAAGGACGACTACACTTTTATTGTCGAGACCACGGGCGTTGACGAAAACACCTGGCTCGATAATGCGGGTCATCCGCACAGCGTCGGCATACGCGTGACCGAGACTTACAAGCGGCTCGACCACAACGATCTCGAGGTTACTGTTCACGTTGATGACCCCAAGACATATGCACAACCTTTTGACCTCAGCACTGCGCATTTCAAGTGGATACCGAAGCAGGACTTCGAAGAGCAAATCTGCATAGGGTCGCAGGAGCTGGACTATTTGAAGCTGATCGCTGATCCGGGGGCAAGGAAGGACGCGGCAAAGTAAACGGAATTCGGGTACAAAATTCAGGGCCTGCGCAAATTCGCATTGCGCAGGCCCCAGTTTTTTTCGGCTCCTTTTTTATCGTCCGAAGAGTCCGACCGTCGTGGCTTTACCGATCACGTGGCCGTCCATGGCTTTCAGCAGTTCATCGCGAGTCGACCCCGCAGGCAGATCGAGCTTGGTATCCAACGCATAAAGCTCAAATGTGTAATGGTGGGGAGTCGCGCCAGGAGGCGGACAGGGCGGTTGAAATCCGTTCACGCCACGAATGTTTTTCCCCTGCGCTATTCCCTCGGGGGAGGTATCCGGCTTAACGTCGCCCATGAGTTTGTCGGCGTTTCCGGGGATATTCCAGAGAATCCAGTGTGTGACATCCATCGTCTTTTTTTGAGGCGCCGCGTCGGTATCGTGCATGATCAAGGCGAAGCTCATTGTCCCCGCCGGTGGATTGCTCCAGTCAAGTGCCGGTGACTTGGCGTCTTTGTCCGCGCACGAATATTCGGTAGGGACTTTCCCACCGTCACTGAATGCGGAGCTCATTAGTTTGAACTTCGAAGGAGGCGGTGCTTGCCCTTGCTGCGCCGCCGCGCTACCCAGGCCTGCAAAAATAAAGAGGCTTAGAACCGCGAGAGAGTGTAAGAGGTTTCTCATCGTATTGTCCTCCTCGATCTGCGTACCGAACTTTTTTAACAGCAATCCGAAACCGGCGCAACGTTACAGTTTTTTTTGCGGGTCCACGCCTTGGGCGGAGCAAATTGACTCGTGCGGTAGTCGCCGCTAGAATCCGCACCATCCGCGACAAGGAGCACCGCATGACACAATTGCCCGCTAGATTTGCCTGGGTCAGGATCTTGAAATTTAGCGCCGTGCTTGCAGTAGCCGTCGCTTTGCCCATTTTGAGCAACGCGGCGGATGACGCCGCAGTGAAGGACGCCGATAGCTCGTTTGTGATGGCCTTGGCGAAAGGCGATAAGAGCAAGATTTCAAAGGCACTCGATGCCCAACTTACGTGGACAACGTCTGCCGGCGACACGTTTGGCCGCGCCAAAGCGCTTGCGACGTTGCCGATGCCGGCGCTCGGCGACGAAAGCGGCGCTGCAGTAGATGAGAGGTCCTACGGGTCTGACGTTGCTGCGGTGCAGGCATCGAAAGACAAAGTACACGTGCTGCGTATCTGGGCAAAGCGCGCCGAAGGGTGGCGCCTGCTTGTGTATCAGGAAGTTACGCAGCGCTCCGGCGCCGCACCGCCGCCGCAAGCGACGACAAATGACTGCGAGAATCCGTGTAAAGGCGTGCCCTACACGGCTAAAGACGATGCCGAGCGCGGCATCATCAAATCCTGGGCAGAATTGGAAACGGCCGTCCTGCACCATGACGCGAAAAACTGGACGCCGCACGTCCTTGACGATTTCGTCCTAATCTCTTCAGGCAGCGCCGAACCGGCGGACAAGGCATTCCGCCTAAAGCAGCTCAATACTCCGGGTTTTGGGCCAGCGCCGCCACAGCTCGCCAAGAGTCCCGCGGCGCGGTTCATACATTTTGGCGATACCGTCGTTATGATTGCGCAAGCCAATCCGTATGCCGGCAAACCCAACCACATTACCCGTATTTGGGTAAAGGGACCGGAGACGTGGCAAATGGCTTTCAGCTATCAAACGACTATCCAGTCTGCGCCCGCGATCGTGCCGCCGAAATCCTAAATCGGCAGTGCCACGGTTTAAATTCCCGTAATGTAAAAAAACAGAAGGGACCGGAAATCCGGTCCCTTGTCTGTCTGAACGCAGCGTATGCTGCTTAGTAGGTGATCTTCAGGCCGAACTGGATGTGACGCGGCCCGCCGGAGCCAAGCACAGGGTTACTCGAGTCCGGAGTGCTGCACGCGCAGCCGAACTGTCCGGAAAAGCCTTTCGACGGGTCAGCATTGTTGGTGACTGTGGGGACCGCGAAATCCGCGCGGTTGAGGAGATTGAACGTTTCGAACCGGAATTGAATGCCGAAGCGTTCTTTCAGTTTCCAGTCCTTAGCGATGGAAAAGTCCACGTTGTAATAGGCAGGGCCGGGGAAGCTTCCACGGCTCGCATTACCGATCGTGCCGTAAGCAGGAGGCGTGAGAATCCCACCATCTCGCTCGTAGCACGCAGAATTCGTGAGCGCAGCAAGTGCAAGCTGTTGAAGCTGAGCGTTTCCGGCATATGGTGCTTGCGCTGCAGTTATGCATTCGACGGGTATACCGCCCGCTTTGGCGTAGGAAGTACAGCCCGACAACGTTCCAAAACAAGGTATTGGTTGAGGACCTGCCTTGAACGCGGAGCGCGGCCCTGTGTAGTTCCAGGGCTGGATGACGCTGCCAACGATCGATTGATCGCCATTCTCACCCGTGCCGAGGAAATCGTCAGTTTTGGAATCGATGCCGTACCAAGGCGATCCGCTTTGCAACGTCACGATCGAGCTCACCGACCAGCCCTCCAGCATTTGAGCGGGCGCCTTCCTGCCCGGAATCGCGTAGGTCGGTGAGAAGGTGAACCGGTTGCGGATGTCGGCGTCACCGTTGCCATACACCAGGTTAAAGTTCTTTCCGTCAGGACCGATGGGTTGCGAGTGGCTGATGGAGGTCTGCGTATCGAGCGCGTGAGCCCAAGTGTAGCCGGAGATGAAGCGGAGGCCATGGTAGCCGCGCGACTGGATTGTCACTTCCATCGCATTGTAGTTGGAAAAGCCGCCGTTCCCCGCCTGGGTTATGTAGTGAAGATAGGGGAAAAGCGTCGCGTAAGGCCGCACCGAATCTTCTGCAATGCCCAAGGCCTTCTTCACGGCAGCATTCGAAGCGCACCTGTTGTAGCCGGTCGCGGCGCTTGCCAGACAAACAGCTGCGGCGGTCTGTCCGTTGAATGCGACGCTCGTGGAACCCGAGGTAACAGTACCAGGTACTGGCGTATTCCAGCCAGAGCCCAAGGCAGGCTGATTGAGATCGGTCCATTCTGTTTCGCGCCAACCCTTGACGCCGACATATGCAACGTCAATCGTCAAACTGCTGGTAATGGCGCGCTGAATATCGAGGTTCCACTGCCCTGAGAATGTTGTCTTGTAATTCGGGTCGTTGGAACCGGTGTCGCACGGCTTGGCGGCTGTGCAGATCGGACCCGTGTACGTGACGCCGTTGATTACCTGCGTGTTGCTCGCAAGAAAGATGGGAACACCGACGGCCCACGTACCACTCTGAAGACTCGGACGATTGGGAGTGTGTTGGGATGCGGGCGTGCCGCTGTTATTCACGCCCACGCTGGGAAAGCTCGCGCCGAACGGGGCATTGCTGATCCAGTGCTCGAGGATATCGGGATTGCCAAGGAGCCCGGCGCCGGCGCGAATCACCGTTTTGCCGTTGCCTTGAACATCCCACGCCAAGCCAAGCCGTGGATAAAAGTTGAACTTGTTTCCGGTGTAGAACGACGGAATCGGCGCCCCGGGTCCAACCTGTTGAATCGCCGGTGTTGTAGCCGGATTGACGTTGGGATTGAAGTTCCCCACGAAGTTGTCCTTTTCGGTCAAAGGACTAGCGTATTCATAACGGAGCCCAAGGTTTACGGTGAGCTTTGGGGTCAGTCGCCAGTCGTCCTGGACAAAAGCGCCGTACCACTTTCCCCGGGCGTTGAACGCCGGATTGCCAAGTTGGATGTTTGATCCGCTGCTTATAGCGCCCTGAAGGAAGCCCTGCAGATCGGCGAAATTGATGACTCCTTGCGAGAAATCCGCGGTATCCCCAATAAAGATCAGGTCGGTGTATTGGAAGCCAAATTTGAAGGCGTGCTTACCGCGCAGGTAAGAAACGGTGTCCTGTACATCGAGATCGCCTTCCTTGGGACCACGGCGAGCCGAACGTTGATCAGCACCCAAGTAACCAGTGAAGCCGCCGATATTTATTTTCGGCAGACCGCCAATCCTCTGGATGTCAGCGGCGTTTGTCGCCGGATCCTGCCCGGTGACAATTCCATAACCAGTGGGCCACGGACTGGCGACCGGAGTTAGATAATCGGCGTGCCGGGTCTGTTCGTCGCCAACCACTTCTCCGACTGTGAAGTTGTTGACTATGCTGGAGGTGGGAGTCCAGGTATAAGCACCGCTCAACAACCAGACTTTCTGCGGAACCTGGTAAACCCACTGGGGCAGCAACGCGCCCGGAGGACCTTCACCATTCGGGCCGGTTTGGAACGATTGAGATCTGTAATACGTGCCGCTGACGTGATGGCTGGCATTGATGACGTAATCGCCTTTGAAGATTCCGTTATCGAGCGGTTGGGTATTGAGAATGCCTGGCGCAAAATTTCCACTTGTATTCGTATTCGTGGTGAATGGGAAGAGATTTTCAAATGTGGATGAAGAGGGTAATACGGTACAAGGAAGCGGATCTCCCGTTTGCCAATGGCTCAGTCCTGCTAATTGAGCGCTGAGCGGATTGACTCCGCCTGGCAGAGCCTTGACGGCATTGCACCCGTCCACCATGCTGAACTTCGCGTTGCCCATAGCGACATCGGCGGGAACCGTGACCAAGTCAACATCTCCCACCGTGGAGCGCAAGCCCTCATAGTTCGCAAACCAAAAGATCTTGTCCTTGATGATCCGTCCGCCCGCCGAGACGCCAAACTGCTCCAAAGTGGCTGGTGTGACCGAGTTCGTAAAGAAATTGGCGGCGTCAGTGGCCTCCGCGTCTCGTCCGAAAGCGTAGGCTGTTCCATGAAGGCTATTGGTTCCGGACTTAATGCCCACGGATATGACCGAGCCCTCTCTCCAGCCGTATTCGGCCTTTGGGTCTTGCTGAATATTGAATTCCTGGATCGAATCAATGGGCAGCAGCGAACTCGAATCACCGCCGCGATACCCGCCGTTCAGGCGCATCACGCCCGTGGTTGAAGTCAATGCCGTGACGCCGTCGACTACAAGGAGGTCGAAGCCGCCGCGTCGTCCATGCGTAAAATTCGTGCCTGAACTCGCGCCGATGGCGCTGGTTATACCAGGGCGAAGCTGCATTAATCGTCCAAAGTTGCGGCCGTTCAGGGGAAGCGCGTTGATCGCTTGGTTGCTTACAGTACCGCCCAGCGTTGCGTCCGTGGTGTCAATAGAGGGAATTTCTCCGGTCACCGTGACCGTTTGCGTTTGCTCGCCGGGCTGCACGGTCAAGTCCACTCGAACGCTTTGAGACACTTCCACCAGCACGCTGCTGTGCTCCACGGTACGGAAGCCCTGAGCGGTTGCGCGGACGGTATACGTGCCGGGCGTCAACTGATTGGCGATGTATTGCCCGGCCCCATCGGTCATCAAAGTGCGCGTAACGCCTCGCGACACGTCAATTACGGTCACTGTCGCGCCTGCAATTGCGCCGCCGCTCTGGTCGAATACCCCTCCCTGTATGGTGCCCTGATTGGCCTGTGAAAACGCGAGGCTGGTCGCAAGCAGGAGCATCATGCCCCACTGCAAAAATCCCACAAGGCTTGCTTTTTTCATGAGACCCTCCCAAAAGTCAGATCACTTATCACGAACACGGCAACGCCAAATCGTTCGGATGCAGGAGTTGCGCAGATCATTCCGCCGCGTGAGGCAAGCTTCCCAGGATTTATGTCCGCAGAATAGATGACCACCCGTCTAGAGGGCGCGGCGGCAGGGAATCAGATGACCGTTCTGTAGGCGGAGGAAATTCCGGAGGCCCTACGATTCGGCAGTTCGGAGAGACGTGCGCCGCTGGTGCAGCGACAGAGCCGATGACGTGACTGGCGACGATCGACGAAACGGGAAAGTCGTTTGAAGTATCGTCCCGCAATTGTGTGAGTTCCGGGAACTCGGCGCAAGCAATCGCCAAGACAAGCAATATTGCAATCAGAAGCTGTGGCAGCTTCGTTCTAAGGCGCTTCATGAGACCCCAATAAATCGGCCCCGGCACGTCGAAACGAATCCGACAGCCGCGGCCCAATAACACCCAAAATTGAAGCGGTCTTATCATTGCGGGATTGCCGCGTCAAGATTTTTATGAGGCAAGGCGAGAGGCGAATCTCTGAGGCTATACGTGCATGGCCGTATCGAGGGCTGATTTTTCTTTCGCGGTTAGCGGACGCGAGGCACCTTTCGGGAGATTGCCTAGCGTGAGCGGTCCGATGGCAACGCGGACCAGTCGCAGCACCTCGATTCCGAGTTGCTCGAGCATCCGGCGGATGTGGCGGTTCTTTCCCTCTTCGAGGATGATTTCGAGCCAGCTATTTCGGGCACCCTGCCGGAGGATTCTCGCGTTCTTGACGCGCAGCACATCACCGGTGGAGACGCGCACGCCTTTTAGCATTGCATCCGCGAGTTGTGCATCCTGAATGCCGGAAACTTGAACTTGATACGTCTTTGGGACGTGACTCTCGGGAGCAGTGATGCGCGCCGCCCATTCGGAGTCGTTTGTGAGCAGCAGAAGGCCTTCGCTGGCTTTATCAAGCCGTCCGACAGCGGCGAGCCAGGGCAAATCAGCGCGTAGCTTCGAATATACGGTTGGCCGTCCTTTTTCGTCGGAAGCCGTCGTGACGAGCCCGCGCGGCTTATTCAGCATTATGTAAATTTTTTCGGTCGCCTGGACTGGGACGCCGTCGACTTCTATTTTGTCGCGCGAGAGGGAGACAGGCGTTTCGATATTGCGCTTCACCGTGCCATTCAAGCGCACGCGCCCGGCCGCTATGAGCCGCTGCGCCTGCGAACGCGAGCAATAGCCCAGTTTCGACAGCGCTCGCGCCAGCCCGACCATTCGCAATTCTTTTCTCCGACTAATCGCTGTTGAGTGACGCCAACTCCGGATAATGCGTGACGAGCGTTGCTGGCGCCTTCACTTTACGATTTTCGATCATGGAGATCAGTTCCAGAGCATTCACGGCGGCTTTGCCGAGGTTATGGTTATTGGCCACAACGTAGGTGGTTTCGGTTTTCGCCGCGACTTGCAAGGTCCGGTCTTTCCATTTTGCCAATTCTTGCGGCGAATAAAGATAATCGTAGCGATCGCGGACGTTGGTTTCCGCAAACCACTGCTTGTAATTTCTGCCGTGCAGCCGAATATACCCAATGTTTGAAGTCGCGTGTGACGAAGGGCTCACGGCGCGTCCCAGCAGCGGTTGATCGATATTACAAAGACCGATCTGCAAACCTTGCAGCCACTCGAGCACCTCGGGCTGATTCCAGGTTGCGTGTCGAATTTCCAGAACGAGCGGATATTCTCGAAATTGCCGCACGAGTTGCTCCACATACGATCGATTCTCGTCCGTGCATTTGAATGAAATAGGAAATTGCGCGAGGAGTGCTCCTAACATATGCTCCGCCGCAAGCGCATCGTATCCGGCTTTTGCATCGCGTTCGTCTGATTCCGCCGGGCGGATGGTTTTCGCCGAAGTTGCCTCGATTACCGCGACCGGCGAATGCGTGAAGGCACGGTTCAACTTGGCCGTGAATACAAACGCAGGATTTACGCCCGCGGCCATGTGGCACCACTCTTTTGCTACCGCGGGTTTGATGTGTCCGTAGAAAGAATTGTTGATTTCAATCAGTTCGAAGAATTGCGCCAGATATGCGACGCGGGCATTAGACTTGAGCGTCGGCGGATAGACAATTCCTTGCCAATCCTTATACGACCAGCCCGCCACACCGATCCTAACCTTCCCGTGTGCGCTCACGGGGCCGCACCGGCGTCGCAGGGTTTGTGAAACAACGAGCTATGGAACCGACCAAAGCACCTTCCGTTGCTTTCCATAAAGCACGATCGATGCCGCGGAAGTCTGTTTCGCCTGCCCATTTTTGGCTACAACGCCGTTGCCGATGCTGGTGGTAAACCCATCTTTGTCGGAAAGCTCGAAGGTCGTGCCCTCGGGAGCGACACCAATATGAGCCTGAATGTCAGCGCGTTCACCGGTTAGCGCCAACTGCGGCCCACTGTGCTCGAGGACGCTCAATGCCACCGAGGCGTGGTGTTCCGGGTCGGATAACAGAAGCATAGGGCCGGCCGGAGTGTCGTTCAGGGCTAAGGTGACGAGCGCGGAACCATTTTCATCCTTGAACTTCAGGCTTGGCGTCGAGCCGGTCAGGCCCAACTCGGCCCGAACGTGCCCGTTCATGTCTTTGAGTATAAAGCCTTGAGCTTCGATCGCAGTCGGCCCCGCCGGCGCCGGAGGGGTAGCGGGGGCGGACGTGCGCGGCTTTTGCCTTTGGCCGCTGCTTGACGTCGCAGGCTTTTGCTTGGTCTGTGCCATTAGCCCCACGGAGGCAATTGCCAACACAAACACAACGGCTCCCTGTTTCAGACGTCGGTTTTGCTTTTCGAGGCGTTCCACTCGCGACAATAATGCGTCCATCTCTCTAGGTTCGTTCACATTTCCTCCACTCGATCGTTCGCGATTCTACCGGGCCCGCCGGACGAAAGAGAAAATGGTTTGGCCGCTTGTTACCTGGCGCATACCTCCGTAACTGATTGGTGTACATAAGGCCGGCCAGGTTTGTGCTTAAATTTCGATTGCCCAAAAGCGTTTTTCGGGCTCGATAATCGCCCTACAATCATTTGATCTGTTGCCTGTACGGCGTGGACAGCGCGTGCTCAGGGGTGCTTTATCGCAGAGGACGTGACACAATGGCGGCTCGTGGTGCGTCAGTGAGGAGCTTTGCGCACGTCCTTGTATATTTCTGGAAGTAAGCGGCCGTGAGCCCGCCCAGTCTCGATTTCCAAACCCATCTGGCAGCTCTTGAAAAAAACGGGCTGCTCCTTCGCATCGATCGGCCGATCAACAAAGATACAGAACTCCATCCTCTGGTTCGGTGGCAATTCCTGGGTGGAATTCCCGAAGAGGAACGCCGCGCATTTCTTTTTACGAATGTAACCGATTCGTGTGGCCGCCGGTACGACATTCCGGTCGCAGTCGGTGCGCTGGCCGCATCAGCAAAGATTTATGCTCTTGGTATGGGTCGTGCCGTGGACGAAATCGGTCAGGCCTGGAACGATGCGATTGCGAATCCGATTCCACCTGTGCTCGTCAGTTCGCCGCGATGCCAAGAGGTGATCGTCACGGGTAACGATCTTCGCAACCCAAATGGCGGGCTGGCACGGTTGCCGGTCCCGATTTCCACGCCGGGGTTCGATTCCGCACCGTACCTGACGGCCACGCTCTGCATCACACGCGATCCGGAAACAGGCGTGCGCAACATGGGCACCTATCGCGGTCAACTAAAGAAGACCGACCGGCTTGGCGTGCGCATGTCTGCGCGGATCGGCGGGGCAGGCGGGTATCTGCACTGGCAGAAATACCGCGCACGCGGCGAGCGCATGCCCTGCGCTATCGTGATTGGCTGCGCGCCAGTAATTGTCTTTACCGGCCCTCAAAAACTGGCAATTGATCAAGACGAAATGGCCGTAGCCGGAGCGCTTGCCGGCGCGCCGATTCGCATCGCCAAATGCGCGACGATCGACCTCGAAGTGCCCGCCGATTCTGAGATCGTGATCGAAGGGCTAATCGACACAGAACTGCTCGAGCCGGAAGGTCCGTTCGGGGAAAGCAACGGCTACGTGGCGCTCGAAGATTACAACATGTCCATGCAGGTCACGGCGATCACGCATCGCCGCTCGCCGGTTTTCGTCTCGATAATCAGCCAAGTGACGCCCAGCGAATCGAGCATGATCAAGAAAGTCGCCTATGAGCCGATGTTCCTCGCGCATCTGCGGCAGCAACTGGGGATTAAAGGCATTCGCCGGGTAGTCATGCATGAACCGCTCAGCAACGTGCGCCCGATCATCTTTCTGCAGTTCGCGGAAGGCACGCCGCGAACCGAAGTGTGGCGCGCGCTGCAAGGAGCCGCGACGCTGCGCGCCGACTGCGGCAAGATCGTCATTGCAGTCAGCGAAGATATCGATCCCACGAACACCGACGCCGTGCTGTGGTCGCTGGCTTACCGTTCGAATCCGCAGCACGACGTGCACATTGAACCTTATCGTTCCATAGGCCACGCGCCCAAATCGGGTCCGCAAACCGTCGATTCCACCATGCTCATCGACGCTACGCTGAAGCATCCGATGCCGCCGCTGGCCTTGCCGAAACGCGAGTTTATGGAACGCGCACTCGAAATCTGGAAGCAACTCGATTTGCCGCGAGTGCGCGTACAGCAGCCGTGGCACGGCTATTCGCTGGGCGATTGGAGCGAGGCTTGGGACGCGTTTGCCTGCAACGCCGTCTCGGGACAATGGGAGAAAAATGGATTTAACACATTCCCGCGGCGGCGCGGCGGAATCGCTCCCGAAACTCCTGTGCGCAAAATCGAAGGCGGGCCTAAATCTGAAGATTAAGCCCGGAGGCCTCGGGCTAGCGCGCGGCTCGAGGGTTTGAGTTTGTTCAGCCTGAAACAGCCGCCGCTTTGCCGATCAGGTCGGTCAGGAATGCCGCAATTTCCTTCGGTCGTTCTACGGGCGTGGTATGGCGCGCGCCAGGAATAACGGTCACAGTCGAATTCGCAATATTTTCGTGGAGGTCTTCGGCCATGGCTACGGGCGTGGCGTAGTCGTCTTCACCGACAATCACCGAAACAGGCATGCGAAAGCTCGGCAGCGCGGCACGCAGGTCCGCATTTCCAAGCATCTCGCAACTCGCCTGGTAACAAGCCGGTGTGTTACCCAGGAAAATCTGCATCATTTGATTGGCAATTGCCGGTTGTGACTTGCGGAAATTATCGCTGAACCAGCGGCTGAGCTGAAATTCCGCCATGGAAGCGAGTCCGTCTTTCGCCGGTCTGGCGCCGCGCGCCTTCCAGTCCTGCGGGGCTGTCGGTCCATACCAGGAGGTTGTGTCAATCAGGGCCAATCCTCGCACCTTTTCTGGATGCGCCGCCGCAAATGCTTGTGCCACGCAGCCGCCCATCGAGCACCCGGCCACAGTAGCCGAGGGCCAGCTGCAGGCATTGAAAATCGCGGCGAGGTCGTCGGCAAAAAGCTCCAGGCTGTAAGGCCCTGCGCGGCGTTCCGAATCCCCATGGCCTCGGCAATCATACGTCAGTGTCTCCGCTCTGTCGGCGAGTTGCTCAACGACGCCGTCCCACATCGCGCCGCTAAGCGCGAGTGAATGAATCAATGCGATCCGGGGCTTGCCGGGATTCGCATGAAGGCGATACGCAAGCCGGCAGCCGTCCTTTGCCTGGGCGAATGAGTTGGCTCGAACCATGCAGGTTCTCCTATTGATCTCTGTAAAGCGCATCATTGTGGCACGAAGTGCCGTGCCGCGATTCCGTTTTTCCGCAATTTAGGTTTTGCCTGAAATGAAGGGCACGGTAATAATGATGGGCTTCCCTATGCACCGGAAAAAGCGCATATCCGTGCGATTCGGCCGCGATGCTGCTCAGAATTAGCGAACAGCTAGATGTTAAGGCTTCCCCGGATGAACTCTGGAAACTTCTCCGGGATACGCCGCGGCTCACAGCACTTCTGCCCGGCGTAGAGGAAGTCAGCCCCGTGCAGGGGTCATCTGTAGAAGCATATAGCGCGAAAGCGACTGACAAGATCGGTCCTTTCAAAATCGCACTGAACTTGCAGATACGGGTTAGCGAGGCGCGAGAGAGTTCGCATTTGACCGCGAACATAAAGGGTGCGGATGCCGTAGGACTGAATCGCATGAGCGGCTCGCTTCATATAATGCTGAGTCCGGCGTCGCCGGCGGCTACGCAAATGCAATTCGAAGCGGAGATCGAAATTGTGGGTAAATTGGCAACACTAGGCGCCGCGCCTATTCGCCGCAGAACTACGGAGAAATTCGCCGAATTCGCGCGCAACATTCAGGCGCAGTTTGCGGCCGGGCCCGAACTGCACACCGGTTTGCGTGATCAATCGAATGGAAATCGAGCAACAAAGGACCGCCGGTGAAGATTAGTTTCGACCTGAATGGAACGCCCACATCTTTGGAGATCGAGGCGCGCGAAACGCTGGCCGAAGTCCTGCGCTCGCGTTGCCGGTTGACGGGCGTGAAGCTCTCGTGTGAATCGCAGGTTTGCGGCACGTGTACCGTGCTCATCGACGATCTTCCGGTCAGCGCGTGCACTTATCTCGCTTACGAGGCCCGTGATAAGCGCGTGACCACGATTGAAGGTCTTGCCGGGGGCGTTGGCCGTCTGCATCCTTTGCAGCAGGCTTTTCTCGACAATTTTGCCTTTCAATGCGGCTTCTGCACGCCGGGAATGATTCTCGCGGCAAAATCACTGCTCGATCAGAATCCCCGGCCGAGCGACGAAGAGATCATCGCCTACATGAGCGGGAACTTGTGCCGATGCACGGGTTATCTGGGAATCCTGAAGGCGATCCGGCAAGCCGCCACCGAATTGCAGGGGATCGGCAAGGGAAATAGGCGCAACCGTGAGTGACGCAGCCAACCATGGCGAAACGAATTTTGCAGTCGTAAATCATTCCGTCCCACGCTCCGACGGCATCGCCAAAGTTACCGGTAGTGCCACATATGCCAGCGATATCACGCTCGAGCGCATGGCATGGGCGAAGCTTCTCCGCAGCCCGTTCGCGCACGCCAAAATTCGTCGCATCGATGTTTCCGAGGCCAAATCGCAGCCGGGGGTCATTGACGTGCTCACCGGCGACGATCTTGGCCCCTTGCATCCTTACTATGGTCATGCCGTTAAGGATCATCCTCTTTTAGCCATCGGCAAGGTGCGTTACGTCGGCGAACCCGTTGCCGCCGTCATCGCTGTCGATGAGTTGAACGCTCAAGAAGCCGCGGAAAAAATCAAGGTCGATTACGAAGAGCTGACGCCTGTGCTCGGCGTCGATGATGCGCTCGCACCTGGCGCCGTGCTCGTGCACGGGATGGACTATATAGGCGGGGCGTTTCGCGGTTTCGATGATTTTCCCGGAGGAAAAGAGAACCTCTGCCAGGCCGTGCACGTCGAATGGGGCGATGTGGACGCCGCCTTCGCTTCGGCGGCACACATTGCCGAGGGCGAATATTACTTCCCGATGATTTACGCCTACGCGATGGAGCCCTATGTCGCCGTCGCTGATTACGACCCCAAAGGCCAGCTCACGGTCTATTCTTCGGCCCAGCATCCCTTCATGGTGCGGCACGATCTCGCGGAAGTTTTTGATCTGCCGCTCAATAGCGTGCGAGTGGTGGTGCCATATGTCGGCGGCGGCTACGGCAGCAAGTCTTACACAAAAATCGAGCCGCTGACGGCGGCATGCTCGTGGAAGGTGTCGCGTCCGGTGAAATTGCAGCTCAGCGTTGAGGAAGCTTTTCTCACCACGCGCTCAGACGATGCGCGCGTGCGCATTCGGACGGCTGTCGACCGCGAAGGCAGACTGGTCGCCAAGCAAGCGATAGTGCACCTCGATACCGGTGCGTATGCCGAAAATAGCCCGATGGTCTGCCGCAAGGCGGCCAACCGAATCGTTGGACCCTACCGTTTTCCCAACGTAAGAATCGATTGCCTGGCGATCTACACGAATACAGTTCCGGCGAGCTCTTATCGTGGCCTCGGCGCGGCGCAGATCACGTTTCCTGTGGAATCGCAGATGGATGAGCTTGCCCACAAAATCGGGCTCGATCCACAGCAGTTCCGACTGCGCAATCTGGCGCACAGCGGGGAATCCATTCATCCCGGGCTGCGACCGATAGATGCGGACGTGCCCGGCGACATTCGTCTCGCCGCCCAAACGCTCCAGAAAAATGGTCCGGTAGCTCCCAAGCATGGCCGATCTGTCTGTTGCTCCTGCAGTGATGCCGGCGCGCATCCCGTCACTTTGGCAATGGTGCAGGTCTATGCGGATGGCTCGGCATCGGTGCTCAGCGGCAGCACCGAAATCGGACAGGGGAGCCATACCGTCCTCGCGCAGATCGCCGCTGAAGAGATGGGCGTACCGCTCGAAAAAGTGAGGCTCGTCGGCTCCGATACAGCCGTGACGCTTTTCGAACGTTCCACCGGCGCCAGCCGCACGACCACGCTGATGGGCCGCGCGGTGATGGAGGCCTGCCGCGAAGCTATCGCCCAATGCAAAGTCATGGCGGGGGACCTGCTCAGCGTTCCCGCCAGCAAACTCAAAGAAGAACGCGGAGGCATCCGGCACGGCAAGGATTGGCTCTCCTGGCCCGAAATCATCGAGCGCTATTTCCAGATGGAAGGATGCAGCATCATCGGACGTGCGTATCTGCGGCGCGCCGGGCCCTTTAAATCCGTGCCGGTTTTCTGGGAGATCGGCGTCACCGGCGTGGAGATCACGCTCGACGAAGAAACCGGTAAGATCTCGCTGGATACGCTGGTCACGGTGGGTGATGTGGGTCTCGCCATCCATCCGGCGATGACCGAAAGCCAGGACATCGGAGCAGCGACGATGGGCGTCGGAATCGGCCTTTTCGAAGAACTAATCTACGAAGGCCAGCAGTTAATGAACGGCACCATGCTTGAATATCGCGTGCCGCGGTTTTCAGATATGGCTCGCAAGATTGAATTGAAACTCGTGGAGAACCGCGATGGCGTCGGGCCCTATGGCGCAAAAGGCGGCGGCGAAGGATCAGTCAACCCGATAGGCGCTTGCCTCGCCAACGCGTTATATCAGGCCGCGGGTGTGCGCATCCGCCGACTGCCCCTGACCCCCGAACGCGTATGGAAGGCCTTGCAGGAGCAGAAAACGCGGCCGGCCACCGCGGCGGCAGAATCGTCACTCGCACGAAAGGAGAAGCCGGCGAAGCCGCGGGCCGCGAAAATTCAGGTCAAGGCTGCTCCTGCTCCCGCTGCCCGCGCAAATGGCGCCCGCGCAAAAAAGACAGGTCCGCATAAGAGGCGCGTTTCGAAACCGAAGCGGAAGTCATGACTATGCTCTCGCGTTTTGAAATTCATCAGCCCCGCACGACCGAAGAAGCTTCGGAAATGCTGCGCCATTACGGTGACGATGCCGCCATTTATGCCGGGGGTACGGAATTGCTCCTTGCGATGCGGCATCGCGCGCTCACCTACAACCATCTCGTTGATCTCAAGGTCGTTCCCGGCCTGAACACGATTGAGGCGCGGAATGGCTCGATTGAAATCGGCGCGGCGTGCACCCATCGCGGCCTTGAGAATTCGCAACTGCTGCGCGAAAGGCTCAGCGTATTTGCCGAGCTTGAATCGCAGGTCGCGAATATTCGCGTGCGCGCCACCGGCACGATCGGCGGCAATTTATGTTTTGCCGAGCCTCACTCCGATCCCGCCACCATGCTGTTGGTGCTCGATGCGCGGGTGCGCATCGAGAGCGCTGATGGAGCGCGCGAAATACCCATCGACAAGCTGATCGCCGGGGCCTACGCCAATAATCTCGCGCCCGGTGAAATTCTCACGCGCATTGTCGTTCCGCAGGTCAAACCTGACCATCGCGCCGCGTATATGAAGTTTCAGATTCACGAGCGGCCGGCGCTCGGGCTCGGACTGTGGCTTGAAACTCCCGATCGCGGCCGCACGTTTCGTGCGGCGCGTGTGGCCGTGGGCTGCGTCTCTCCATTTCCGAGCCGCGCGCTTACCGCAGAATCGTTGCTCACAGGATCGCGCGCCGAAGTCGAAAAAGGATTGCGGGAGGCGGCCGCGTTGATCGCGGACGGAGCCGATCTCGTGGATGATCATGAAGGCAGCGCCGAATACAAGCGCCACCTGATTGGAGTGTTTCTCCGCCGTGCTTTCATGAAAGCTGTTGCGGGCGACGACATTTCCAAGCAGGAACGCAAAAAGTGACGCGGACAGCCTGAAGCCAGTGCTTGTGTCGGGGTTCCCAAACCGGATTTTCTGATTCAACGGCGCTACTCGGTTTCGGCAGCCGTTTTGGCGGATAATACTGAAGCAGAGGCTGTCATGACTTCGGCACGAACCGCTTTTCGACGCCGCCTTCCAATTCTTTTGGCAGCTTTGCTCTTTTTGAGTTTTACGTCAGGCCTGCTTGCATACCAGCGACGAGGCTTTGGCCAATACGAGGACGATGACGAAGCAGAGATGCCTATCGGCGCGCGCCAAAAGGTCGAATGGACCTTCGTCCGGTTCCATTACGACATGGCATACGGCGGCTTTCGCGGATTCCAGCGCTGGGCAGCCGATTATCCCAAATCTGACCGCCAGCTCGTGCAAGGTGTCGTTCGCCTCACGCGTATCAACACGTTTATCGGCGAGCAGGTGGTTGACGCCCACAGTGACGAAATCTATAAGTGGCCGTGGATTTTTGTGGAAGATCCAGGGTGGTGGGTTCTTTCGCCGGTTGAAGCGGCCCGCATGCGGACGTATTTACTACGCGGCGGTTTTATGTTTTTTGACGACACACATGGCGATCAAGAATGGAATGTCATGATGCAAGGCATTCACATGATCTTTCCTGATCGCGCGGTAGAGGACCTGAAGAACAACGACGAAATTTTTCACACCATGTACGACCTCGATGATCGCTTTCAGATTCCGGGGACGCGTTTTATCTGGAATGGCCGCCGCTACGCGCCAGACATGAAGGTGCCGAGGTGGAGCGCCGTCCGCGACGACAAAGGGCGGATCATGATCGCCATCTGCCACAACAGCGACGTAGGCGACGCCTGGGAATGGGCCGACAGCCCCGATTATCCCGAGCGCGCCACGTCCATGGCCTACCGCATCGCCATCAATTACATCATCTACGGAATGACCCACTAGAATTTGTCAGAAGGCCCTTTCATACTGCGCTTTGCGATGAATGTATATGCCAGACTCATTCCATTTGTGTTGTGTGCGCCCATACGAGTGGGTGGCTTGACGCCATTACTCTCCACTCCGAATCTTCTGCTCTGGATGCAGTGGCACAGTGAAACAGGGGCTGATAACTCCTCAGAAAAAGCCGCGTTTACTTCAGGCGGGTGGCGCCCATGAGGTATTTATCGACGGCGGCGGCGGCTTTGCGGCCTTCGGAGATAGCCCACACTACGAGCGACTGCCCGCGGCGCATATCGCCAGCGGCGAAGATGCCGGGCACCGAACTCATATAGTTCGCATCGGTAGCGATATTGCTGCGGGCGTCGAGATTCAGGCCGAACTGCTCGATCATGCCCTGCTTTACAGGTCCGAGAAAGCCGAGCGCCAGCAGCACGAGCTCGGTTTCGATAATGAATTCGGTTCCCGGAATCGGCTCGAATTTCGGCGGCGGCCCCACGCGAACGGCGTGAAGCTGCTTTACGTTGCCATTTTCGTCGCCGGTGAAATGCGTCGTGTTGATGGCCCAATCGCGCAGCCCGCCCTCCTCGTGCGAGCTTTCCGCGCGCAGTTGCAGCGGCCAGAGCGGCCATGGGGTGCTGGGGGCACGCTCGTCGGGCGGCTTGGGCATGATTTCGAACTGATGCACGGATTTTGCCTTGTGTCGGTGGCAGGTACCGAGGCAATCGGCGCCCGTATCGCCGCCACCAATGATCACGACGCGCTTACCTGTGGCGAGGATCTGGTTTGGCACCTCGTCGCCGGCGTTGCGCTTATTCTGCTGCGGCAAAAACTCCATGGCGAAGTGGATGCCCTTCAACTCGCGCCCGGGAACTTTCAGATCACGCGGAGCCTCCGCGCCGCCGCAGAGCAGGATCGCGTCGTATTCTTTGCGCAAATCCTCCGCGCGGATATTGCGGCCGATATAAGCATTCGTCTGGAACTGCACGCCCTCCGCCCGCATTTGCTCGATCCGCCGGTCCAGGACGTGCTTTTCCATTTTGAAATCGGGAATGCCGTAACGCATCAGTCCGCCGAGCCGGTCGTTTTTCTCGAAAAGAGTCACGAGGTGCCCGGCGCGATTAAGTTGCTGCGCGGCAGCCAGTCCCGACGGCCCTGAGCCGACTACAGCGACGCGCTTGCCCGTGCGCACTTCCGGCGGCTCGGGCTGAATCCAGCCTTCGGCCCAGGCGCGCTCGACAATATTTTTCTCAATCAGCTTGATCGTGACCGGCGGCTCGTTGATTCCGAGCACGCATGCGGCTTCGCAGGGAGCAGGGCAGATGCGCCCGGTAAATTCAGGAAAATTATTCGTGGAGTGCAGAACGCGAATCGCTTCTTTCCAGTGATCGCGATAAACGAGGTCATTCCAGTCGGGAATGATGTTGTTGACCGGGCAACCGTTGTGACAAAACGGAATGCCGCAATCCATGCAGCGCGACGCCTGCGTGCGGACTTTATCTTCGGGGAACTGGTAGTAGACCTCGAAGTAGTCGTTGATGCGCTCTTCGACCGGCCTGCGTACCGGCAATTCCCGCGTGAATTCTTTGAAGCCAGTGACCTTACCCACGAGTTTTACCCACGAACCTCATGCCCGCGCGCGTGTGCTCCGGCCTGCGCCAGCAGCACACCCGCGGGAACCCGTGGAATGCCCAGGACGCGCTTGTACTCATGCGGGAACACTTTCACGAACTTCGGAAGCGTGGTCTCCCAATTCTGTAATATCCATTTCGCCTGCGGACTGTCGGTGAAATCCGCGTGCCGGCTGATGAGCCGGTGGAGCAACAAAATATCGGCAGATTCGGTCACGGGCCCGAGATCGACTTCGGCGCGATTGCAATAGGTCGTTCCAAAATCACCCACATTATCGAGCACGTAGGCGATCCCTCCGGTCATTCCGGCGGCAAAATTGCGGCCGGCTCGGCCGAGAACAATAACCAGGCCATTGGTCATGTATTCGCAGCCGTGGTCACCGACCCCTTCGACAACAGCAGTGGCGCCGGAATTCCGGACTGCAAAACGCTCGCCAGCCATGCCGTTGAAGTACGCCTCGCCGCTGGTCGCGCCGTAGAGGCAGACATTGCCAATCAGAATGTTTTCTTCCGGTACGAACTCAGAATGTCGCGGCGGATAGATGATCAGACGCCCGCCGGAGAGTCCTTTGCCGACGTAATCATTGGCATCGCCCTCGAGCGTGAGTCGCACGCCTTCGGCAAGGAATGCGCCGAAGCTTTGCCCGGCGCAGCCGGTGAGTTGAATACGGATGCTGTCTTCGGGCAACCCTGCGGAGCCATAGCGGCGCGCGATCTCGCCGCTCAGCATGGCTCCGACGGTGCGATGCACGTTGCGTATCGGCAGGCTTAGCGAGACCGGCGTCTGAGTTTCAAGCGCCTGCTGGCATTGTTTGATGAGGTGCCGATCAAGTGCCGCTTCGAGGCCGTGATCCTGCGGCTGCGTCTGGCGGCGGCCGACGTGATGCGGCACCGGCGGATTGTAGAGAATAGACGACAGGTCGATACCCTTGGCCTTCCAATGCGTGACGTCGCCCCGCTGCATGAGGCAATCGACGCGGCCGACCATGTCATCGAGTTTGCGGAAGCCGAGCTCCGCCATGATGCGGCGCAGGTCTTCCGCAACAAAAAAGAAAAAATTAATGACGTGCTCGGGTTGGCCCTGGAATTTTTTGCGGAGTTCGGGATCCTGCGTCGCCACGCCCACAGGGCAGGTGTTCAGGTGGCATTTGCGCATCATAATGCAGCCCATGGAAATCAACGGCGCGGTGGAGAAGCCGAATTCCTCAGCCCCCAGCATGGCCGCAATCGCGACATCGCGGCCGGTCTGCAGCTTGCCGTCCACCTGCACGCGCACGCGGCTGCGCAGGTCGTTCATCACCAGAACCTGCTGCGTTTCGGAAAGACCCAGTTCCCACGGGATGCCGGCGTGCCGGATAGAGCTGATGGGCGATGCCCCCGTGCCACCGTCGTAACCGCTGATGAGGATGACGTCAGCATGCGCTTTGGCGACGCCTGCGGCTACGGTACCGACCCCAACTTCTGCCACAAGCTTCACCGAAATGCGCGCACGGGGATTGACATTCTTCAAATCGTAAATAAGCTGTGCGAGATCTTCGATAGAGTAGATGTCGTGATGCGGCGGCGGTGAAATCAGACCGACGCCCGGAATCGAATGGCGCACTTTGGCGATGAATTCGTCAACCTTGTGGCCGGGAAGTTGGCCGCCTTCGCCGGGCTTAGCGCCTTGAGCGATTTTGATCTGCAGATCGTCCGCATTGATGAGGTAATTCGTAGTCACGCCAAAACGGGCGGACGCAACCTGCTTAATGGCGCTGCGGCGCAGGTCGCCATTCGAATCGGGCTTGAAGCGCGCCTCGTCCTCGCCCCCTTCGCCGGTGTTGGACTTTCCGCCAATGCGGTTCATGGCGATGGCAAGGGTCTCATGCGCTTCCTTGCTGATTGAGCCGAAAGACATCGCGCCGGTCGCGAACCGTTTTACGATTTGCGCCGCGGGTTCCACTTCCTCAAGCGGCACCGGCGTTCCGGCAGGTCTGAAGTCAAACATGCCGCGCAGCATCTGCAGGTCGCGATTCTGCTGGTTAACGACGGCGGCAAATTCCTGGAAGGTCTCGAATTTCGACTGCCGCACAGCGTGCTGCAGTTTGCTGACGGTAATCGGATTCAGCAGATGCTTTTCGCCGCGCACCCGATACTGATATTCGCCGCCAACGCGCAGTTCGGTATCGGATTCGCTCGGCAATTGCCTGGCAAATTCGTGCTTCAGCAGCGTTTCGCGCGCCAGCACTTCCATGGTGACGCCCTCGATACGCGAGGCCGTGCCGGTGAAATAGCGTTCGACCAGCGATTTCTGAAGGCCGATCGTCTCGAAGATCTGCGCACCCTGATAGCTTTGCAGGGTCGAAATGCCCATCTTGGAGAAGGTTTTCAGCAGGCCCTTGTCGATGGATTTCATATAATTTTTGAAGACTTTGTCCCAGGTGTAGTCGGGAGGAAATGCGCCCTGGCGATGCAGGTCCTCGAGGGTTTCGATTGCGAGATACGGATTCACAGCGCTGGCGCCATAGCCAAGAAGAAGGGCAAAATGCATGACTTCGCGGGGCTCGCCCGATTCCACGATCAGCGCCACCTGATTGCGCGTCTTTTCTCGAATCAAATGATTGTGCACCGCGGAAAGCGCCAACAGGCTGGGTATGGGCGCATGTTCGTGATCCACGCCACGGTCGGAAAGAATCAGCAGCGTGTAGCCGGACTTGATGGCGAGCGACGCTGAACGGCACAGCCGTTCGAGCGCTTCCTCCAGGCGCTTTTCGCCACCCTCCACGCGGAAGAGCATCGGCAGAGTGGTCGCCAGAAAATCGCCCCAGCTCACGCGCCGCAACTTTTCAAGACGCCAATTGGAGATAATGGGATGGCGCAGTTTCAGGGTGTGGCAGTTCTTGGGCGTTTCGTCGAGGATGTTGCCTTCTGACCCGATGTAGGTATTCAGCGACATCACCAATCCTTCACGGATTGGATCGATGGCCGGATTGGTGACCTGAGCAAAAGTCTGTTTGAAGTAATTGAAAAGGAGCTGTGGCTGGTCTGAAAGACACGCCAACGGAGTGTCGATGCCCATCGACCCCACGGGCTCTTCCGCCTGCAATGCCGACGGGAAAAGCACGGTCTTGAGATCCTCGTCGGTGTAGCCGAAAGCCCGCTGCCGCATCAGGATTGTTTCATGATTCGTCGGCTGCACGCGTTTGGGGCTCGGTAGATCGTCCAGAGTAATCTGATTTTCTTTCAGCCACAGTCGATAAGGCTGCCGCGCGGCCAACTGCTTCTTGGCTTGCTCATCGGAGATCAGCCGCTTCTGCTCCGTATCCACCAGCAGCATGCGACCGGGCGCGAGCCTACCCTTCATTCGGACTTCTTCTGGCTTGACCGGCAGCACGCCAGCCTCGGACGCCATGATCACCAGCCCGCTGTTTGTCACCAGGTAGCGCCCCGGACGAAGGCCATTGCGGTCGAGCTTGGCGCCAATCACACGTCCGTCTGTAAAAGCCACGTCCGCAGGGCCATCCCACGGCTCCATAAGCGAGGCGTGATACTCATAAAACGCCTTCACGTCATCGGGCATGGTCGTGTCGTGTTCCCATGCCTCGGGTATCAGCATGGCCATGACGTGCGGAATTCCGCGACCGGCCAACGTCAGCAACTCGACGGCATTGTCGAGCATGGCCGAATCGCTGCCTCCCGGCGTAATGATCGGGAAAAGCTTCTTGATGTCGTTACCAAAAAGCGGCGAAGCGAGCACTGACTGTCGCGCCTGCATCCAATTGATGTTGCCGCGGAGCGTATTGATTTCGCCGTTGTGGCAGATATATCGATAAGGGTGGGCGAGCTGCCAGCTGGGGAAAGTGTTCGTCGAGAAGCGCTGGTGCACCAGGCACAAGGCGCTTGTCACGTCCGGGTCGAGGAGTTCCTTATAAAAGTCGGTGATCTGGGGGGCAAGCAGCAGGCCCTTGTAAACGATGGTCCGCGAAGAGAGCGACGGGATGTAAAAGAAGCCTTTTTCTTTAAAATCTGTAGCCGCGACCGCATTCTCGGCGCGCTTTCGGACAACATAGAGCTTGCGCTCAAGCGCGTCCTGATCCATTTCCGGCCCGCGCTGGATAAAAATTTGTTCGATATAGGGCTGCGTGGCCCGGGCCAGGCGGCCGATTGCGTTTCCATTAAGTGGTGTATCGCGCCAGCCAAGCACAGTAAGGCCTTCTTCACCGGCAACCCGCTCAAGGATCCCCTCGCAAAGGATCCGTTCGTGCGGATCGACGGGCAAAAAGGCCATTCCAACCCCATATTCGCCTGGTCCGGGCAGCTCAAAACCGAGCGCTGAACATTCGCGCTGGAAGAATTTGTGAGGGATCTGGATCAAAATGCCTGCGCCATCGCCCGTTTGCGGATCGCACCCGCAGGCGCCACGGTGGGTCAGATTAATGAGGATTTGGACGCCCTTAAGCACAATGTCATGAGACTTATGCCCGGAAGTATCCGCGACAAAGCCGATACCGCAGGCATCGTGTTCATGGCCCGGGTCATAGAGTCCCTGGGCAGGCGGAAGCCCTTTAGATGGATAATATTCGGCCATTCTGGTGTTCATCCTGAATACCACGGCAGACCTGCCTTGTAAAGCGAACCATACCTGCTCAACCTGTGCGGTAGAGCGCTACGCGGAGGGCGCGGGCGCCGGAAGCCGAACGACAGTAACCGCAATGCAAGGCATCGTATGTAGATACCGCATTTGTGCCGAAATTGTACAATTCAGAATTTCGATAGGGCCAATCGATTTTCCTGGGGGAGGGCCGCAGTGCGAGTTGAACCTACGGCTTGCCGATAGCATGCTTGAGGTCGGTAGCTGCATATTCAATGGCCGCTGCCTCATTTTGCAGAACTTTGGCGACAATCTCGATCGATTGCTGCGCCTTACTCCACTGCTTTTCCTCGATTGCCTCGCGCACCGCCGGCACAGTTTTCACTCCATAGCCAGTGTAAAAACCGGGGGCATAGAGCTGGTGCTTAAACCATGGCCGACCGGGTAATCCATCAGCATCCGTCAGCGCCCGCTCGCATGCCAGCAGGGCAACATTCACCTGGGCGAACGAGGCATGCCCGCCAGCCTCCTGACCAGCTTGCGCATAGACGCCCTGATAGTGATCGGCACTCTGATTCAGGGCATCCAACGCATCTTGCAGCGGGGCGAAATTCAAGTGCGGCGGCAGAGCTTCCGGTTTGGGGGGGACCACGGGGTGGTTCGGGTCTGAAGTGGCACTGAATACGCCTTCACTGATCTGCCGATCGCGCTCGCGGATTTGGTTACTCTCGTTTTCGGCCAGGCGTTGTAGATCATTGATGTAACCGCGCACTGTGGATGACAGATCGGCAAAATTGAATGGAAGTAGGTCAGCATTCGCCAACCGCAACACCGCGATTCCCACGGTTTGTGCCAGCGCACGACTGTAGAGGAAGCCGACGTCATCGAAATGTGTGAACCAGTAGTAGTCGTCGTAAATAGAGTGATAAATTCCGCCGTTGCTCTCACCGCTGAAATCTAGATTGAGCGACGCCACGCCGGCAAAATCAAGAAATGCGGTGTAATCCGACCCCGAACCCAGAGCATCGATCGGCCACGTTTGCCTAGATCGCATTCGCTCCCGATCTTCACCCGAGCTTGCGTCGGCAAGGCGCTTCAACTGTCTCCGCTCCCACACTGAAATGTTCTTTTCGGGATCGATTACCTCCCGCGCCACTTGGTTGATAAACGTTTCGAGCGTATGCGAACCCTGCACGTTCAGATATCCCCGGCTGTGTGAATCCGTGTTGATATAAGTGACGGCATGCGCGCGGAGCTCATCCGCGTGTGTCTCGACCCACTCCGTCGAGCCGATCAGGCCGGGCTCCTCCGCGTCCCAAGCGCAATAAATTATGGCTCGCTTGGGTTTCCAACCCGCCTTCACGAGTTCGCCGAGCGCGCGCGCCTCTTCCATTTCCGTGGACATCCCGGAAATCGGGTCCTGGGCACCGTTAACCCAGGCGTCGTAGTGATTCCCCCGAATGACCCATTCCTCAGCTTCCGAACTGCCTGGGATGCGCGCGATCACGTCGTTGATCTGTTTCATGTCCCAGTTGAACTTCAGACGCAGGTGAACTTTCGCGGGCCCGGGTCCGACGTGATATGTAATCCCCAGCCCTCCGCGCCACCTCGCTGGTGCGACAGGTCCCGCTAACGCAGCGAGCAGCGGTTCGGCATCGCCGTAAGAGATCGGCTGCACGGGGATTTTCGTAAACACTTTGACATCTTCCATTTTCAGCCGTTTCGCATTTTGCGTGGCACCTACGCCGGGTGTGAGCGGGTCGCCGGGATACAACGGCATGTCCATCACGCTCCCACGCTGCACGCCCTCGGCCGGACGCCACGGGCCTTTAGGAAAAACGTCACCTTCTGTGAACCCATCGTCGCGAGGATCGGAATAAATCAGACACCCCACAGCACCATGCTCAAACGCCACCTTGGGCTTAATGCCGCGCCATGAACCGCCATAGCGCACAATCACGATCGCGCCCTTGACGGAAACGCCCATGCGCTCAAGCTCTTCGTAATCGTCCGGGACGCCGTAATTGACATAAACGAGCGGTGCCGTTACGTCGCCATCGATCGAGTAAGCGTTGTAAGAAGGGAGCTGCTCCGACTGCTGGACGGAGCTCGGATCTTGAGCAATCGGAGGTTCCTCCAGCTTCGCTACAAATTTCGTTGGCTCGACCATTTCGAGAATGCGTTCTTTAGGCGTGGGGAAGAGAATCTGGAACGATTCGACGTGGACATCCCAGCCCCATTGCTTAAATTTCGAAGCGATCCACTCCTGGTCTTGCTTATCGTACGCGGAGCCGACGTGGTGCGGGCGTGCCGAAAGCAGCTTTTCGTAAGTGCCAATATTCTCGGTGGAAATTGAACTGCTGAATTTCTGCTCGCGTTGACGTTCGGCATTCGCGGTCTCGGCCGAGAATCCCGAAATGTCGGGCGCCGCTGGCTGTTGGGCCAAAACGGTCCACGCAACAAAAATCAATGCCGCTAATGTCGCTAAGCTCCGCTGCAGGGGCACAACACCTCGCAAACCGTCGATTGCAGCAATTATACCTGTGCCCCAGCATACTCCGAACGGCTTCGTTCGTTGGCCGGGCAGGCGCCTGCACCCGCGCATTGTCGAGTTGACCTCTATGCACGTGCGAATTACGCTCAATGATCCCGATCCTACGGAGTTGCCCAATGCCAAAACTGATCTGCATATTCCTACTCGTAATCGTAATCGTGCCCCTTGCGCCCTTTTCGGGCCACGCTGCTGATTGCGCCGCACTCGGGAGAATCAAACGGTCAAACACTTCGATTACGACGGCCGAATCCGTTGCGGCGGGAGCATTCACGCCTCCCGCCGGCAGACGCATCGAAAAGCTTCCCGCATTCTGCCGTATCGCCGGGAGCATTCACCCAAGCGGCGATTCGGACATTCGCTTTGAGGTCTGGTTGCCGGTTTCCGGTTGGAATGGAAAGTTCCTCGGCGTCGGCAATGGCGGATTCGCCGGCTCGATCAATTACTTCGCCCTCGCCGACAATGTGAAAAGGGGTTATGCGACCGCCGCAACCGATACCGGACACGAAGGCGGTGCTGAAGATGGCGTATGGGCCTACATGCATCCGGAAAAAATCGTGGATTTTGGCTATCGTGGGCTGCACCTGACTACCGAAAGCGCCAAAGCTCTCATAGCCGCGTTTTACAGCCGTGCTGCGCAGCGGTCCTATTTCGATAGTTGTTCCGACGGCGGGCGCGAGGCTTTGATGGAAGCACAGCGGTTTCCGAATGATTTTGACGGAATTCTCGCCGGGGCCCCGGCGAATTTCTGGACGCATTTGTTGACGAACGGCCTGGCGATGATGCAATTCATGTACGGCAAAGATCCCGCCGGTTACATCCCAAGCACGAAGCTACCCGCGATTCAATCCGCCGCGCTCGCCGCTTGCGACGCCCAGGACGGAATCAAAGACGGGATCATCGGCAATCCTCTGCGTTGCCATTTCGACCCATCCGTGCTGCTTTGCAAAGGGCGGGATTCCTCCGCTTGCCTGACTGCGCCCCAGGTAGCCACGCTGAAGAAGCTTTATTCCGGCTCAACGGATTCGCGCGGCAAAGAAATTTTCCCGGGTTATATGCCAGGGGCCGAAGACGGGCCCACGGGATGGGCGCTTTGGATCACGGGCAGTGCGCCAGGCAAGGCATCGGGACCCACGTTTGCCGAAAATTATTTCCGATACATGGTGTTTAGCGATCCAGCTTGGAATCCGCTGTCAGCCAATATAGATCTGGCCGAAGCGGCGGCCGACGAAAAGACGGGAGCTATTCTGAACTCCACTGATCCGGACTTGAGTAAGTTCAAAAACCGAGGAGGCAAGCTCATTCTTTACCATGGCTGGAACGACCCGGCGATTCCGCCCTTGAACACGATCGATTATTACAATTCCGTGATCGCCAAAATGGGTGCAGGTGAGGTGACGAGTTTTGTTCGCCTCTATATGGTTCCAGGAATGCAGCACTGCCTGGGTGGCCCGGGCCCGAGTTGGTTCGGCCAGACCGGCCATCCGACAGCGAAGGGGAATCCCTACGGAGTGTTCAGCAGTCTGGAAGAATGGGTCGAGAAGGGTACGGCTCCGGGCGAGGCGATCGCTACAAAATACGTCGACGACAATCCCTCGAAGGGCGTGCAGATGAGCCGTCCGCTCTGTCCCTATCCGCAAATCGCCAAATATAAAGGTTCGGGCGACACCAACGAGGCAGCGAACTTCACCTGCGCCGCACCATAGCCTTCCGTGTTAAGAGCGCGTCTACTTTTTGGACGCAGCAACCTGCACGACGGCCGTATACAAATACTCGACAAACTTGTCTATGCCGGCCAGCCGCACTCGTTCATCGTTACCATGCACCCGCAGCGCGTCGTCATCGCTGGTCAGTGAGCCGATCCCGTAAGCCTGGACGCCTTTGGCCCGCAATTGCGCGGAATCCGTGGCTCCGGTGCCCATTTCCGGTAGGGTCACGGCCCCAGGGAACACTTCCTGCTGCGCGCGCTCAAGCGCCTGAAACATTTCACTGTGGATCGAAGATGGCGCGCCGGCAGGCCTGTCATTACTTGTGTCGCTGCGCTTGACTTCAACTTGGGGGTCGTTAATCACCGTGCGCATCGTGGCCATCAGTTCGTCGATACTTTCATCAGGGAGCGCGCGTACATCGAGCGTAGCTTCGGCGTCAGCGGGAATTACATTGATGCGAAAGCCGCCCTTGATGATCGTCGGTGTTATCGAAGTTCGAAGCATCGAATTCTGAGCAATGTGCGTTTCAGCGAGCTTCCGCTGGACCGAGGGATCCTCGAGATGCGTGTAAAGATATGCATCCTCGGGCGAGCTGATTTTCGCCAGGCGCGAAAAGTATTCTTTGGTGGTTTCGTTCAAGTGCATGGGCGGTTGCCATGTTAATAGCTTTCCAACCGCCATTCCCAGATGTTCGATCGGGTTATCCAGGCGGGGCATAGAAGCGTGGCCGCTCGATCCTCGTGCAACGAGCAGCATGCCGCGAGGGACTTTTTCCGTTGTGCCAACAGCTGCATAGTCAACCCCACCGTTGGTCTCGTGAATGGCTCCGCCTTCATTCAGGACGTATTCGCAATCAATCTTGTCCCAGTGCTCCGCGATCATGTAATCGATGCCGTACCGGGTTGTGCCCTCTTCGCCGGCTTCCGCCAGCAGGATCACGTCGCGATCCAACGGGATTTTCCTGCGATGCAATTGGAGAAAGACTTCAAGGTTGGCGGCGTCCATGGCCTTATCATCATGAGAACCGCGGCCATAAAGGAATCCGTCCTTCATAATTGCGGCGAACGGATCGAGCGACCATTTGTCTCGTTCCACGCCGACGACGTCGAGATGTCCCATGATCATTAGGGGATGCTTGCTGCCATTGCCTTTAATGCGCGCGACCAGATTGCCACGCCCCGGCGCGGACTCAAAAATCTCGGACGCAATGCCCTCTGTATCGAGCACAGATTTGATGTACTCGGCCGCCTTGACTTCATTGCCAGGTGGATTGCTCGTGTCGATTTTCACCAACTCCGTAAGAAATCGGATCGTCTCGGTACGCACAGCATCGTTCATGAGAGTTGTGTCGGCATGTTGCTGCGCGCCCGCTTGAAGACAGACAACAACTGTACAGATGCTGAATGTCAAAACCATTGCAAAAGCAGCCACTTTTCGCATGCGAAACTCCTAGCGCAAACCTGCAAACGGTACGCGATTTCGAATCTGACCCGACACTTCAGTGTTGCTCCTTTCGATGTGAACAGGATGTGCGGATTACTTCCAAGCGCCGAGTAAACGCCGCAGGAGGATCAACTGACCTATGTGATAGGAGTTATGGTCCGCTACCAACATGGCCTCCCGAAGGAGCGTTTGGCCCTGCCCCCAAGGGAAGGGCGCGAAAAGATCTTGCGATGGATCCCGAACGAGTTTTTCCATCTCGCCAAGATCGCGGCGGAAGGAGGCTACACTTGCATCCCACGCGTCAGCATTTGGGGGAGCATCGCCTTGCGGCCAGTAGCCCTCCGGCCACTCGGGAGATTTATGCTTCGGATTGCGGCTGAACTCGAGGATATCCCACTGTGCGAGGCGGAGATGTTCCAGAAGCCGCCAGGGCGTGAACGGCAGATCCTTTACACGCGCACCCCTCAATCCTTCGGGCAAGCCTTCGATGGCCTCGTCGAAATCCGCATGCGCTCCGCGGCTGCACAGCAAGTCCATGAGATGTTTTCTAAGGGCGGAGTCATCGACCGCAGCCGGAGCTTTGTTCAACTGGGTGCTTGAATTTTTCTTGTTCACGCGCCGCTTAGGTTTCATGGGACCGCCGGGGAATCGATGCCGGAAAGAACTTACTTCTTCGGAAGACCCGTTTGACCGAGATGTGAACGATTGCTACGCCACAACCCGACAGAGATCAAGCAAACAGGTTTCTTTTGGTACATTCCCGCCGCATGGATCGGAGTTGACCTCGATTGAGGAGCCAACTCCTGTCGGAACCCTGCTCAGCCAATCCTGCTGGCGCGGTTCCGCTCGGCAGCCGTGCACGCTGCCGCGACGATTCAGGCCGGCGAACCCATCGAGCGTCGCTGCTGAAAACATTCACGGCAATAAACCGGTCGCCCCTGTGTCGGTTTGAAGGGAACCGTCGTTTCCTTCCCACACTGCGAGCAGGTCGTCTTTGTTTCCGCTCGCTGAAAAGCCGACACCTGACCGGCCGTATCCGCGCGTTTTGCCTTGCAGGATTTGCACCGCTTGGGTTCATTTTTGAAACCCTTATCGGCAAAAAACATCTGTTCGCCGGCGGTAAACACAAATTCCGCACCACATTCCGCGCACTTCAGGACCTTATCCCGGTACTCCATGACTGGCTCCCGCGACCCCACGCTGGCTGCGAGGTCGGTAGGCAGTTTTGGGCCGAGCACCTAGTGCGTCACCACGCGAGTCGCTCCTCGCGTCTTGACTATTGGTTCGGGGCCTAAACCGCCAACGATCCCAGGGTCTATAATGCCGGGCACTGCTTAGTCCTGCTCGCGGCGCTGCTTTTTACGCAGACGCTTTCGAGATAGAGCCTGCTTGGCACGGCGCTTTTCGCCGGGCTTCATATAAAAGCTATGCTTCTTGATTTCTTTTATGATGTCTTCCTGTTGCACCTTGCGTTTGAAGCGCCGTAAGGCGTTCTCCAAAGACTCGCCTTCCTGAATTACAACTTCCGCCACGCGAAGCTCACCTCCCTTCCGTATATTTTTTATCGACGATATAGCCCGAGCCAGCTCTTAAGGAGAAGGTAACCACCTGGGAGGGCCATTTGTCGGCATGTTCTAGCGGAGCCGGTCTATTAAGTCAAGCAATCTTTTTCACACGTCCTGTGTGGCCCGCCGACCCTCGGCATAATGACTTCTAAGGATCAGCATGACTTGGACCAAAAAGGTTCGCTGTACGTGACCGACTTCACTCGATCCATTCACATTGTATAGCAGGAATATCGAAAATCATCTCTCACAGCAAGCAATGCGCCCGGAGATGCGCGAGGGGCGTCGAACAGGTAGAATTCTTCGCGCTGAGTTCCTGTTTGTAACTCACCGTAGAGGCAGCCCTCATGCCCCTGATGGCCGACACGATCGGTATTCTTCTCGCCGGAGGTCAAGGTGAACGGCTGTGGCCACTCACCCGCGACCGCGCCAAACCTGCTGTGCCGTTTGGCGGCGTTTACCGCATCATCGATGTTACCCTTTCGAACTGCATTAACAGCGATCTGCGGCGCGTCTTTGTCCTGACGCAATACAAGGCCCTAAGCCTAAACCGGCACATTCGTGTCGGCTGGTCCTCGCTCATGGGACTGGGCGATTTCATTGAAGTGCTCCCGCCGCAAATGCGCGTCTCGACGAGTTGGTACCTGGGTACCGCCGATGCCGTGTATCAAAACATTTACTCGATTGGCAGCGAGCGATCCACCTACGCCATCATCCTATCTGGCGACCACATATACAAAATGAACTATCGGAAGATGCTGCAGCAACACGTCGACTCCGGCGCGCACGTGACGGTCGCCACGATCGAGAGCGATGCTGTTGAGGCGGCGCGCCGCTTTGGCATCATCGAAACCGACGCGCAGTGGCGGGTGCTCGGATTCGAGGAAAAGCCCGCCGAGCCCAAGCGGTCCGCCATTCGGCCGGAGAAATGCAACGCATCGATGGGCATCTACATCTTCAACACGCAATTGCTCATTCCTATTTTAATTGCCGATGCCGAAGATCCCGAATCAACCCACGATTTCGGGCGCGATATTCTTCCGCGCATTCTCTCGAAATACCGGGTCTTCGCCTATAACTTCGAAGACGAGAATCGCAAGGAAGCCCTTTACTGGCGTGATGTGGGAACGATCGATGCCTACTACGAAGCCAATTTGGATCTGGTCTCGGTCTCGCCTGTTTTCAACCTCTACGACAAAAGCTGGCCGCTGCGCACCTGGCAGCAGCAATATCCGCCGGCCAAGTTCGTTTTTGCCGATCCTGACCGCATGGGTGCGGCGCTCGACTCCATCGTCAGCGGTGGTTCGATCATTTCCGGCGGACGGGTCCGGCGCTCGGTGCTCGGGCTCGACGTACGCGTTAACAGTTATTGCGAAATCGATAATTCCATCATCTTCAACCACGTGAATATCGGCCGCCACTCGCGCATTCGCAATGCCATCATCGATCGCCACGTCGTCTTGCCCGAACACACGGAAATCGGCTACGACCTTGAGGCCGACCGCAGCCGTTATCACGTTAGCGACAGAGGAGTCGTTATCGTCGTGCGCGAAGAATCCATGCTCGAAGAGCCCGAATAGAACCTCCTCGATTTGCACTGGCAGGGCTTTGGATTTGCCGGTTTCGGTGTTGGCTGGGCGTTGTCTGCATAAGGATTTCGACTTGATGGCGCCGTAGAGGCTAAAATGCGCATCTCGTCGTTTGTGGGAGGCCCGATGGCAATGGGAATACGCACGAAATCGCGCCAGACATCACGCGCGGCCAAAGCGAGTGCAAATGGCGCGAAACGCACCACTGCACGCAAACTGGCGTCGAAGCCGAACTACGTTATCGCTGCTGTGGCCGGCCGACAAATCCTTGATTCACGCGGTAATCCGACCGTTGAAGCCGAAGTTATTCTTGGGGATGGCACAAGGGGCCGCGCCGCAGTGCCTTCCGGCGCCTCTACCGGTGAACACGAAGCGCTCGAATTGCGTGACGCCGACGGGTCGCGCTATCTCGGCAAAGGCGTGCTGCGCGCCGTCGAAAATATTAACGGAGCGATTGCGAAGGCGGTAAAAGGGCTGGACGTTACTGATCAAGCTGCGCTCGATCGGCGCATGATCGAGCGCGACGGCACGGCCAACAAGGGTAAGCTCGGGGCAAATGCCATCCTTGCGGTTTCCATGGCCGCGACGCGAGCGGCAGCGGCCGCTGAGCGCCTTCCTTTATACCGTTATCTCTCACGGTACTCCGCGCAGCGCAGCGCCAGTACTCTGCCGGTTCCGATGATGAATATTCTGAACGGCGGCGCCCACGCGGACAATTCTGTCGATCTTCAGGAATTTATGGTTATGCCCGTGGGCGCACCGACCTTTTCCGAAGCACTTCGTATGGGCGTCGAGGTGTTTCATCAACTCAAGGCCGTGCTGAAAAAACGCGGCTATTCCACTGCCGTTGGTGACGAGGGCGGCTTTGCGCCTAATCTCAGATCAAACGATGAAGCCATCGAGGTTGTCCTTGAAGCCATTGCCGCCGCGGGGCTCGTTGCCGGCAAGCATGTGGCCCTCGCTCTCGATCCTGCCTCGAGCGAATTCTATGTTCCGGCCGAGAAGCGCTACGTCTTCAAGAAATCCGACAAATCTTCGCGCACGGCCGAAGAGATGACCGCATTTTGGGAATCCTGGGTCCAGCAATATCCGATTGTCTCGATCGAAGACGGGCTTGCCGAAGATGATTGGGAGGGATGGAAGCACTTCACCCAAGTCCTCGGGAAGAAAATCCAGCTCGTGGGCGACGATCTTTTTGTCACCAATACCGAGCGGCTGAAGCGAGGCATTTCCGAACACGTTGGCAACTCCATTTTGATTAAGCTCAACCAGATCGGCACCGTGACAGAAACGATCGAGGCCATCGAAATGGCCCGCCGAGCCGGGTACTCCTCGATTGTTTCGCATCGCTCCGGTGAAACTGAAGACACTTTCATTGCCGATTTCGTCGTGGCCATGGGTACGGGGCAAATCAAGACGGGTTCTGCTTCGCGCACTGACCGGGTTGCCAAATATAATCAACTTCTGCGCATCGAAGAGGAACTCGGCCGCGCCGCGAAATTCCCTGGCCGCTCGGCGCTCGCGCCTCATAGCTGATCTCGCAAGATCAGTCCCGGTTGTACATCGCCGTGTTTAACGAAAATCGAGTTCCCCCCGGCCGCGGCGTGAACAGCGGTTGTAAGTGAGGGAACACTGGAATCATGGCAGTGGCACCCCTCCTGATCTGTCGTATTAAGCTTTTCTTAAGCTCTTCTGCCGTTTCATCGCACAATGCATCAGGGCACGGTTTTGCTCTAACGCGGAACACCGAAACAGAAGTGAAAGGAGCGTTCGAATGAAGTTGATGACCATGGGACGTTTTGCCGCTGGTCTTTTATTTGCCATTTTTTTGACATCTTTGCTTCCCGGCCCTGATGCACGGCCGAAACCGAAAGCTAGCGAAGGCGGCTATCACCTGATCAAGACGATCTCGCTACCGGCGGCACCCGGCGGGGAGGAGTATTTCGACTACATCAGCATCGATCCAATCGCGCGCCGAGTCTATGTTTCGCATGGCACAGAAGTGGTCGTGCTTAACGCGGACGATTATTCGGTCGTGGGCAAAATTGAGGGATTGTCGCGGTCCCATGGCATTGCCATCGCGAGGGACCTCGGCAAAGGATTCATCTCTGACGGCGACTCGCGCCCTGGCGCTAAAGTTCAGCAGGTGGTCATTTTCGATCTGAAGACGCTCAAGGTGACGGGAAAGGTTGACACAAACCAGGTCGATACCGATGCCATCATTTACGAACCGGTGACCAAGCATGTGTTCACGTTTAACGGCGACAGCCACGATTCCACTGTAATCGATCCCCAAAAACAGGCGGTGATCACCAATATCGACCTCGTGGGGAAGGTAGAGTTCCCTGTCGTCGACGGCAAGGGCATGATCTACGACAATAACCCCGAGAAAAACGACATCGTCGCTATCGACGCACGTACAAATACGATCAAATCGCGCTGGCCAACGGCGCCGGAAGGGCAGCCGACTTCAATGGCCATCGATCAGAAGACGCGTCGCCTCTTCTCGGCCGGACGTGGTCCCCAATACACCATCATGATGGATGCGGATAACGGCAAGGTGCTCGCGTCATATCCAATTTCTGCGGGCGTGGACGCAAACACTTTTGATCCAGGCACGGGCCTGCTGTTTGTATCCACGCGCGAAGGCATGCTTCACATTTATCATGAAGACTCGCCGGATAAGCTAAGCGAGGTGGAAACAGTGAAGACCGAGTACGGTGCCAAGACGAGCCAAGTCGATCCCAAGACGCATCGGGTCTTTGTCAGCACGTCGGATTTCAATCCTCCGGCAGCTCCCACTGAAAAACAGCCGCATCCTTTGCCGACGGCAAAACCGGGCAATTTTCGGGTCCTGGTGTACGGCCGCTGACAGATAGACGCTGAGAACCCGTACTGAGGCAGGCGAACCTGATGTCATGTGGCCGGTGTTGGCGTTGCGCAACGACCGGCAGGTGGCGGCCCTAAGAGAGCCACTTTGGAGGGCTCTTTTTTGGCTAAATCACTGTATGCAAACGACTAATACTCTCCACGCACGCAGTTAGGTTCAGGACGGCTCCACTATTCGGACTTCCCTATAAAATCAATACGACTAGCCCGGGTACGAGACGCATAGGGCATAGCTGCGACCATGGCAACGAACGTGCCATGCCGCGGCTCTACCGGAGCAGGCATTGGTGAACCGGCAAATTGAGCTGTGCGAAGCCCTCGAAGCCAAACTGGAAACCGCCGAGAAAGTTCTCGCCTATTCCAGGTATAACCTTCAGCTCACGATGCAGATTTGTATCCAGTCCACCGAGCAAATGGAAGACTTATTGGCAAAACGAGCTGACAACAGCGCGGAAATAGTGCGTCTCATCGAAGAACTTCGAGAGCAAACCGTTGCCGAGGACGAAAAGGAACTGCTCGATGCAGCCAGTCCGCGATGGAGTTTCGCGGAATACTACGGCGACCTTCTCCGGCAGATTGTGGATGGTCACGGTTCGGTCGCGGACACGACGAATATCATCCTGCCGCTATTGCTGGACAATGGTTCTTGGGCAGCTTACGTCGAATTCCTGCGCGCACAGGTAAGGCTCACCAGGCTTGGGCTTCGCTTCAAAGAAGGAATGACCGGCCGAACCCGAGAACTGGTTCGGCAGAATCAGATGCTCAAAACTATTGTCGCCGAACGGAAGCGCCTGCAGGAACGGCTGTCGCAGTTGAGTTCGGTAATCGACAACGCAACTGATGCAATTGTCACGTGCACCATGGGTGGCACGATCGTGAGTTGGAACACGGGGGCAGAAAGCATTTACGGTTATCGTGCTGGCGAAGTGCTGGGGCGCTCACGATTCATATTGATGGATACGGATCACGTGGATGATGTACCCGAACTCGCCGAAAAACTGAAACGGCAGGAGAAGATCGGCGTTTGTGAGGCTGTGCACATCCGCAAAGACAGAAAACCGATACGTGTTTCTATGGCCTTATCTCCGGTCAAAGATCTGGCCGGTCAAATGGTTGGATTCGCCGTGATCACCCGGCAGACCGGAAAGCCCCGGCCCGCGTCCAAGCCCTGAAAACCGAGCAGCCGAGCTTCCGTTATATATAGCCTCCAATATAGCTGACGGGTTTCCCCGCCAAGTCATAGCATTTTCTTCCGCAATCGGCGGCAGGTGCGGTGCCGCGATCAAAAATTCGATTGACGCTCCGGCGACTGCGGAGTAAAGGTACGACTGCATCGATGACGAAAAGGAGTTCTATGCGTGTGGACAACCCAATACGCGTGAAGTGCCAACAGCAACATCTGGCGAGGAGATTGAGTTTTGTTTTCGCATCATTGACGCTGGCAGTGATCACCGGGTGCGCTCGGAGCCGTGTAACCGTGGTCGACGATGCCACCCTTAGCGCCGCCGATTCCGACGCGGCCAATTGGCTGACGTATGGGAGGACGTACTCGGAGCAGCGCTTCAGCCCGCTAAAGCAGATTGACGAGCAGACCGTAAGCCGGCTCGGTCTCACGTGGTCTTACGATTTGGCAACTCTTCGCGGGCTGGAAGCGACGCCGCTCGTGCAGGATGGCGTCATGTATACAAGCAGTGCGTGGAGTTTGGTGTACGCATTTGATGCGAGTACAGGCAAGCTGCTGTGGCAATACGACCCGCACGTGGCGAAGGACCATGCCAAGTTTGTGTGCTGCGACGTAGTCAACCGCGGTGTCGCGCTATATCGCGGGCGCGTGTACGTCGGAACTCTCGACGGGCGCCTGATCGCGCTGGATGCCAGGACCGGAATGCCGGTATGGGATGTGCAAACGACGCCAAAGGACGGTCCATACGCCATTACTGGCGCGCCGCGAATCGCGAAAGGGCGCGTGTTCATTGGGAACGCCGGGTCCGAATATGCCGTGCGCGGCTATGTCTCAGCGTATGATGCCGACACCGGAAAACTGATTTGGCGCACATATACCGTGCCGGGCGATCCATCACAGCCATTCGAGTCCGAGGCCATGCGCAAGGCGGCGGCAACGTGGTCGGGAGAATGGTGGAAAGCCGGAGGCGGCGGCACCGTGTGGGACACCATGGTTTATGACCCGGAAACGGACTTTGTATTCTTCGGAACCGGCAACGGATCGCCGTGGTACGACCGGCTACGCAGCAAAGGCGACAATCTCTATATCGCGTCGATTGTCGCGTTGCGCGCCGATACGGGCGAGCAGGTCTGGGCGTACCAGACCACGCCTGGGGACAACTGGGACTATGACGCGACGCAGCCGCTGATGCTGGCAACGTTGGCCATTGATGGCCAGCAGCGGCGCGTGCTCATGCAGGCCAACAAGAACGGATTTTTTTACGAACTCGATCCAGCCACAGGCAAGCTGATTTCGGCAAAACCATACGCGGAGATGAACTGGGCCACAGGCATCGACGCGAATGGCCGGCCCATCGAGAATGCCGAGGTTCGCGCGCTCAAGGACGCAACCATCGTAAAGCCATCGAGCGCCGGGGCGCATAACTGGTACCCGCTTTCATTCAACCCGGCCACTGGCCTGGTTTATATGGCCACTCTGGACGCGACCACGATTCAAGCTGTCACCGCGAACTGGAAAATTAACATGCACGATCAGACTACCGGCCTCGATCGCGGCTACATTGGGCCGGTTAGGAAACAGTGGCTCGCGTTTAAGCCGGCCGGGAAGCTTGTCGCCTGGAATCCGGCAACGCAGACGGAAGCGTGGCATGTCGACCTTCCCGATCCCGGCAGCGGCGGAACTCTGTCGACCGCAGGAGATCTGGTCTTTCAGGGACGCGCAGACGGCAAGCTCATCGCTTACCGTGCAACGGATGGCAAAGCGATATGGGAATTCGATGCCGGAATCGGAATAATGGCGCCTCCGATGACATACGAAGCGGGTGGCAAGCAATACATCGCCGTACTCGCCGGATGGGGAGGTCCAGAAGTTCTCGGGAATCGAGCTACAGGAAAAGGGAAGGTTGGCCCTGGCAAGCTCTTGGCGTTTGCGCTCGACGGGAAGGCGACGCTTCCTCCGTATGAACACGTCGACAAGCCGGTTCCGACGCCCACCTTCCAGCTTGCCGCATCCCGAGCCGACGTTGAAAAGGGACGTATTCTCTACGCGACGTTTTGTGCTCGCTGCCATGGCGGAGACGTAGTAAGCGGAGGGGAGGTCCCTGACCTGCGCTATGCCACCGAAGGAACGCATCAGAAATTTCAGGAGATCGTGCGCGGCGGCGCTCTGCGGGAGTTGGGAATGCCGTCATTCGCCGAGGATGTGACCGCTGAACAGGTTCGGCTTATCGAATCTTATGTCCTGCAGCGGGAGCGTGAGACAGCGCGGGTGGAGAGTTCGTCGCGATAACCGCGCGGCGTCGATCGCGGTGTCTATTCCGAGGCCACTCGAGTTCAAGGGCGCGTCGGGTGTTTTGGACTCTGGATTGCTCGTGTTTTGGCGTCTCCGCGAAGCCCTGTACGCAAGGTCAGGTATCTGCATCGGCAATCCCGATTCGGTAAATCTCGACCTGTGGCGCTACGCTTCCCTAAAATGGAAGAATAAGGGCAAAAAAGTTCACCGGATCGAGGTGGCATATGGGTGCAGCTTCCTTTCCCACTCGGCGGGTAAATCCGCGCTTTCCCTTTTTCGCGGAAGCTGAAGCAACTTTGGGCGACGGATCGGCGGTTGCGGCGCAAGTCTCTGAATTGAGTTCGGCTGGATGCTATATCGATACGTTGCAGCCCATTCCTATCGGCACCGAGCTGCGCCTGCGCATCTCCGATGGCCTGCAGACCTGCGAATTGCCCGGTAGAGTGATTTATCTTCACTCCGGGTATGGAATGGGAATTTTCGGAATGGGCGTAGTGTTTCAAAGAGCCGAAGCCGAAGAACTCTCTGCCGTGAACTCGTGGCTACGTGAGTTGGCTCAAAAGAAGCGGCCCGTGCCGCCCTGCTGATTGGGAGCGGCGTCGGCTGCTGCCAAATTCCGCGTTCATAAGTCAGGATTTGAACCTTCGTTCGCTGTTACTGCTTTCTTCATCGGCAGAAGGAAAACCGTATCCGGTCCGTTCTTTGTTGCTACGATTAAAAATTCCCGCACGTCGGCTGTGGGGTTTGACCGCAGATCACCGCATCTCCTTTCCTATTCGGTCCTTCCGAACGAGTTTCATTTTCACAAATTGGTAATCGCTGGTGAGCGACCCAACCATTTTGTCACCCACTTGAAGCGACGGTGCCGTGAAAGTTTCTGATTTTCCTTCCACACAAGGAGAAGACCAGGATAGTCCCTATCGGAAGCAGGCAATGGTTAACCTGCGTGCTTTCGACGGTTTTAGTAGCGGCTGCCGTTCTAGAACAGCAGCTTGAGACCTAGTTGAATTTCGCGGGCGCTTCCGGTTCCGAGCAGCGGATTCTGTCCCGCGGCGTCAGGCGTTTGGCACGAACAGCCGAGAGTCCCAGAACTAATGCCGCCGCTGCCCGGATTCGCCAGAATTGTGTGATTTAGAATATTGAAGAACTCGGCGCGGAACTGGGCCGTAAGCCGTTCCTTCACGGTCCAATTCTTGAATAAGGAAAAGTCCCAGTCGCGGAAGCCATCGTCACGGAATAGATTACGGCTTGCGGTTCCAAACGTACCGGTTGGTGGCGCGATGAGCACCGAATTTCCCTGCATGTAACAACCGAACTTCGCCAAATTACCGCCCGGGCCCGCCGTGCCGATCGCCGTCGCCTCTTGCGTGCACATGGCTGGAAAAACGTTGAAGGGCGCGGGTTGTTTCGGCGAATAGAAGGGAATATTTGGAGCCTTGCTGGCCGTAAAGTCGCTGGGATTGCCAAAGAAATCCCAGCGGTCCGAAGCCTTGTCCCCGGTCTTGCTGATGTCGCGCTTTTCGACTGCATTCCAGGGCAGTCCGCTCTGGATCAAAACAGCCGAATTAACGCTCCATCCCTCGATCATCTGGCCATAACCTTTCTTCCCGGGAAGGGCATAGTTCAGCGATAAGGCGAAGTGGTGCCGCTGGTCGAAGTTCGAAGGACCGTAGTCTAACGCCCCATTCAGGTTGTCCATCGGCACGTTCTGGTTGCGATTCTGGGAAGCATCATCCAGGGCATGACTATAAGTGTAAGCGGCCGTGAAGCCGAGCCCATGATAGCCGCGTGCGGTCAGCATCGTTTGCAGGGCGTTGTAATTAGAGACGTCGATATTCGACATGTAGTTGATGTACTGCAGATACGGAAATTGCGTGTAGTACGGCCGGTGTGTGATGGATTCGCAGTGGCCACACGCAATCTCGGCGGGGTTAGTCGGATCGATGGCATTAAGGTCCCGAACGCCAGCCAAGTTATTGCTGAAATCCCCAATGTAGTTCACTTCGAGCGTGTAATTACTTGTCAAAGTACGCTGAATGCCAAGAGTGTATGTTTCAACTCTTGGTGGAACGAGATTCCTACTCATGGTGAAGACGCTGCACGGCGATGGGTGCGTAACACCCGCTACCGTGAGGCCATCGCCGCACTTGAATCCCGATGACGATCCAATTTGGCCCGCGGGCAAGATCGGACCCGTCAAATTCCAGGTCAACGCCGACCCGGCAAAGTTGAGGGAAGACGTTCCGATACCCCCGTTTGCAATGGGCAGAAGCGGCGGCGCGGTGCCATCGGCTCCGGTGCTGTAAGCAGTGGGAATCGAAGTAATGCCCGACGGCCTGCCAGGGAGGGCTATGTTATCGACCATCGCGCCATCCACGAGTTCGATGTAGTAGACCCCGCCGCCCGCCCGGAGCACCGTCTTGCCCTTTCCGCCGATATCCCAGGCCACGCCGAGCCGCGGAGAGAAGTCCTTGTGATAGGGGTTGTAAGGCGAACTGACATTCACCCCTACTTGAAAAAGTCCGATTTGCGGATCCCAGCCGCCAATTTGATTGTTGCTGTCGGCAAGGGGAGTGAAATACTCATACCGCAGGCCGAGGTTCAGCGTCACATGGGGCTTTACGTGCCAAGAATCCTCGAAAAAAACCGAGTAGTCCTCCTGTTTCAGTTGGCGAAGGGGACTGCCATTGAGTACGGTTGCCCCTTGACTGGCATCGGCGTCGCCTGCGAGGAAATCCTCCAAAGGAGTGGAACCGGCGAACGCCACACCACCCGTGGTGAAGTTGAATACGCCCCTGGCTTTGGAGTAGTTGCCAAAGTACGGCCGCATGAAGAGCATCTCACCGCCGAACTTGAAGGCATGCTTGCCGCGCAAAAACGAGACATGATCTACAACGTCGTAATCTTTGGTTGGGCCATAAGACTTCGGCAAATTTGGATCACCGCCCAACTGCGAGAAATCTCCAACCTGAACCGTGGGGAAGCCGCCCAGGACCGGATTCGTGATTCCCGTGTTGATGCCGTAAGTGCTCAGAGGCGTGGTGATATCGTCCACATGGTCAAAGCGGTGATGGAAATTCCAGCCGAAGCGCAGGTCGTTTACCCAGGTGGAATTGGGAGTCCAGGTCCAGCTGGTAGTAACAAATTGAGCGCGGAGGCCAGCGTTGTCCCTGAAATATGGCTGCGTGATTCCCGGGTTCGTTATGCTCTCGGCGATTGTGGTGCCGTTGCCGAAAAAGTACGCCCCCGCGAAGGTATGATGATCGCTGAGATGATAATCGATTTTGCCGAGGACATTGTAAATGCTGACGACGTTGGGGAAGCCATAAGCCTGGGCGCTGGCGTTGGGGCCGGTGTTTGTGTTGATCCCAAAGAGCGGTAATAGTTTGAGGCTGAGCGGGTTGGGTGAAAGTCCGTTGGCTGCCAAACCAGCCTCGGCGGTAGGAATGCTTGAATTCGGATCCCCGGTATTCGCTGAAGTTGGGGTGATCACGGGGTAATTGGCCGATACATTGTATGTCTGCCGCTCGTAGGCAGCGTAGTAAAACAGCTTGTCCTTGGCGATGGGGCCGCCGACGGTTCCACCCCACTGTTCCAGTTCCGCAGGCTGCTTCGCGGCCGGGGCAGAACTCCACTCCGCCGAGTCGAGCTTATCGGAGCGGCCGAAGGCGAACGCAGTACCATGTATGGCATTGGTGCCCGACTTGAGCCCGACGTTTATAACCGCGCCAGGCCTCTTGCCGAATTCTGCGGGAGAGTTGGTCTCGACGTTGACCTCCTGAATAGCATCAATGGGCACAAAGGTGGCCGCGTCGCCGACGGGGAGCGTGGAATTGATGATGCTCTGCCCGGTGAAAGGCTCATCATTATCCAGACCCTCGACGTAATAATTGTTGTCCTCGGGGCGAAGTCCATTGGTGGCCGTGGTCAGCGTCCCGCCGCCGGGCTGAGTGGTCACACCGGGGCGATATTGCAGCAAATTCTGATAGTTCCGACCCTGGACCGGAAGATCCGCTATGGTTGCTGTCTCAAGGGTTCCGGTGACCGTGGTGCTGGTGGTATCCAGCAGCGGGACGGCCTCCGTTACAGTGACTGTCTGGGTAACCTGGCCGGGAGTGAGCTGTGCGTCAATACGGTCATCCCTACCGGTTTCAAGCAAGACTTTCTGACGCTCGAATGCCTGGAAGCCCATAGCTGTGACGCGAACGCTATACGTGCCCGGAATCAAGTTCGGTGCGTTATATTCTCCCGCGTCGTCGGTAACTAGATTTCTTACCACGCCAGTCTGCGTATTTGTCACCGCCACCATGGCGCCGGCAATGACCCCGCCAGATTGATCCGTGACGGTACCAAGAATCCGGCCCGTATTGATCTGCGAAAATACGGGGGTCGCAAACAGAAAAACGGTACAGATGGCGGCTGCGAATGCTTGAATGGCTCTACAGGTAGATACAGAGACGGTGAGACGAGCGACTGTGCGCTCACGATTCATAGATTCCCCCTAGAAACCTAGTGAGCGCGTAATATTCCACATCGGCGGATGTGTCAAGAGAAAATTTGAGAAACGCGCTGAAGAAGCTGTCGGCGCGCGGTTAGGTAGAGCACCGCGATAAGCCATCGCCGCAAATTGGCGGAGTAACCGATCGATGTTCGTGCCGAAAGCAGCGCAGGGGTGACGGTAAGCTATAACGTGCCACCCTCAGCTGCGCAGTTGCGGTTCTTCGTGGACTAGTGATCCTGGCCGGTGCGAATGTAGCTCATGCCGAGTTTCTGGCCATTTGGGAGCACGACCTCGAGGACGCGGCCGACGGGATTTCCATTCTTGACCGGCTCGATGGTGACCGTGACTTCGTCACCAGGTTTGAAGGTGTGCATGGTCCAGCCGCGCTCCATCATGTCGGCTAGATTATTAGTTTCAGCGACCCAATGCACAACGGCGCCTTTGTCATCTTTGACGTCGAACTTGAGCCAGCAGTGAGGATTGGCCCACACCCACTCCGTAACTGTGCCTTTCAGGGCAACTTTTTTCCCGGTATCAAAAGCGGCGTTACCGTGGTGCGCGAATACCGGAACTGAAGCCAGCAACAATATGACAAAAACTCCGAAGCGCGCTAATGATTTCGCTTTCACTGGTGTCCTCCGGAAGCCACGCTGAACGCGGCGTTATGCTTAAAAACTTTTCCTGTTATTTACTCTGCGTACTGTTTACGCCACTGGCGGCATCGCCATAATCCTTGTAGTACTCTTCCTGCTCAGAGGGTATACACATCATCTCTGGAACATCATACTCGGCCGATTGGAGCCGCATCGGGAACTTGTTCACGGCGACCCAAGGCCGTGTGTACATCTTTGGATCGTCGACCGTGACCGTCAGTTCCAGCAGATTCTGGTTTACGCGTTGGAAACGCTCGATCACGTGCATAGCGTCGCTCGCGGGGCGGCCGGTCTCATCGAGCCAGATTTTTTCGTCTCCAACTGTGCCGATCGTGTCTACCATGAGGGTCGTGTCGTCTGCCCATTTGCCGACTGAATAACCATAATAACGTGGCGACGGAACCTCCTTGGGAAGTTCGCGGCCATCAATCCAAATGATGCGCCATCTTTTCTCAAACTCGTACAAGATGGCGACCTTGTGCTCGTCCTGCATGATCTGTGTGTGCCGGACCTGGTAAAAATCGGCACGCGGAAAGCCCAAAGGATCGCATCTGTTTCGCGGGTCATTACTTAGCGACTCGAGTACAGCGGCATACCCGAAAAGCGCCTTGTGAGACTTTAGGGTTTGCAGTCCCAGAGGCGTATACGGAGGATCGTGTTCCGGCTTGCCGTCGTACGGCATGTCGTGAGGCCCATTCGCCTGGATTCCGTCGCCGGGCCCGCGTGCTGGCTCCCAGGTCCCGGAAATATCGTGGCGCGGCGCAGGGCCGGGTTTCTCGCCCGGCTTCAATGGGTCAACTACCGGACGGCCCCAACCGTCTAGAAGCACGCGGGCTGCGGATGCTTGCGGATCGCTTTTCGAAGCTGCGCCATTCGATCGGCTCGCCGCGGGATCAGTCTGGGTCCGCGCGACAATACACGAAATCAACGCAATGACCGCGATCTCAATCCATACCGCAAAGCCCTTCCGCATACTCACCTTCATCCAGGGTCTCTTTGTTATGCCCGCAGAGTGTACCTTAACAGCGCTGCGTTGTGGCTAGAAAATAGCGCGCGACTGGCCCGTTGTGGGTTGAGGATACTACCGGCTACTTGCTTGGCACGCCGCTCGCCGCGTCGCCGTAGTCCTTGTAATACTGCTCCTGCTCTGAAGGAATGCACATCATCTCGACGACATCATAATCGGGTGATTGCAGACTCATGGGGAACTTCATGGCCACCCACGGTTTCGTATACATCTTTGGGTCATCGATCATGACGGTGAGCTCCAGGTGATCATGATCCACGCGATGGAACCGTTCCTCAACGCGCATGGCGTCGCTTGCGGGCCGTCCCGCTTCGTCGAGCCAGACTTTAGGATCACCCACAATCCCGATGGTATCGACTACGAGCGTGGAATCGTCCGCCCATTTGCCAACCGAATAGCCATAGTAACGGGGCGACGGAACCTCCTTCGGGAGTTCACGGCCGTCGATCCAGATTACGCGCCATCGTTTTTCGAATTCGTACAGGATCGCTACTTTGTGCTCGTCCTGCATAATCTGCGTGTGGCGGATCTGGTAAAAATCGGCACGTGGGAAGCCCAGGGGATCACAGTTGTTTCGCGGGTCATTGCTAAGCGATTCCAGAACCCGCTCTGCACCTTCGAGTGCCTTGTGTGAATGCTGCATCTTCCAGCCCAAGTCGGTGTACGGCGGATTATGTTTTGGATCGCCATCGTATGGCATGTCGCGTGGCCCCCAAGACATGATCCCATCGCCTGGGCTGCGAGCAGGCTCCCAAGTCCCGGAGATGTCGTGACGCGGAGCCGGGCCGGGCTTTTCGCCTGGTTTTAACACATTGGCGACGGGCCGTCCCCAGCCGTCGAGGAGTACACGATCTCCGGGCTGCTGACTGGTTGGCAACTGTGAGGCGCTCGAATTCAGGTTAGTACCGGGAGCAGTTTGAGAGCGTGCGACACAGGATAGCGATACCGCGACCGCAATCACGGCCGCAGTTGCACAAAACTTGCCCATATGGCCTCTCTATTGTTCACGCTTCTATTTCCAGGATCCCTCGGCCTTCTTGTGGAGCGAATCGGGTGTGAGTTCGATTAACTCCAGCCGAATGTGATCGGGGTCGTAGATGTTTGACAGGTTGGCCTTCGTCGGGCCGCTCACGCGAACGTCTTCGACGTGGGCCCCGGCAGCGCGCAGCTGCATGACCGTGGCGTGCGCATCCGGCGTTTCAATGCCCATGTGAGTGATCCCTGCCGGAACTTTGTCACTGGCGGGCGCCATTTCCAGGAACGTATCCCGGCTGATCTGGAAATAAGTTGTAGTCGGTTTTCCATCCGGACTGGGTGGAAACCTGAAAGCGATTTTGTAGCCCATCACTTTGGTATAGAAATCGAGCGATTTCTGATAGTCGCTGACGGCGATGCCGACATGATTGAGCCGCAGCGGAGTGCGAGGTTCCTGGGCCGCGCCGCGCTGCATCAAGAAAACTCCGACAACGATGCCCGCTACAAACAAGGTGATTCCACGGAGATACACTCGAACTTCGCGCATCGGCCACCTCCACAAGGGACAATGCTTTGGCCCAAAACATACGCCTATTGGCCCAAGGCACGCAAGTTCGGCACTTGAAGGGCTTTCGCCACCTGATTTTAACCGGATAAACCGCTAATAGGCGCACGATTGGGACAGGAACTCAGATATAATGCCGCCTAGCTTAAGGACCCCGCAATGATCCGCGGCTTTGCATGTGCAGCCTGAGAGGAGACCGCAGCCATGAAAAAAACGAAGAAGATCCTGGTTGACCGCCGCAAATTTCTCAAGGGCGCTGCCGTGGGTGGTGTGGCGACGCTCGTGGCAAGCACAGGGGCCGCTGGCGCGCAGCAAGCACTGACGGCAAAAGCAGCGCTGCCCTCCATTCCTCCGGTTGCGCCGCGTGAAGCCGATCCTGCTCCGACCGAGGTTGACGTCCTTGTTGCCGATCGAACCGGATCCGATTTTATGGTGGACGTAATCAAGTCGCTGGGGTTCGAGTACGTCGCCGCGAACCCTGGCTCGAGTTTTCGAGGGCTGCATGAATCGCTAGTCAACTATGGCGGGAACAAGAATCCGGAATTTCTGACCTGCTGCCACGAAGAATCTTCAGTGGCGCTGGCTCAGGGTTATGCCACGGTTACGGGCAAGCCGATGATGGTAATGGCTCACAGTACCGTCGGTTTGCAGCACGCCTCGATGGGAATCTATAACTGCTGGGCTGGTCGGCAACCAGTTTTCATTATTCTCGGCAATACCGTTGACGCCAATGAGCGGCGGCCCGGAGTGGAATGGGATCACAGCGCACAGGATGCGGCCGCGATGGTTCGCGACTACACGAAATGGGACGACGTGCCCGCTTCGCTGCCTCACTTTGCCGAGTCCGCTGTTCGTGCCTATCGAATCGCGACGACACCTCCGAGAGAGCCGGTCGTGCTTGTGGCGGACAGCACTCTGCAGGAGTCGCCAATTCCCCAGAATCTTTCGGTCCGTATCCCGAAATTAACGCTGGACTCGGCGCCCCAGGCCGATTCGGGATCGATTGCCGAGGCTGCGAAGCTTCTTGTCGCGGCCGAGAATCCCGTGGTCATTGCTGGGCACGTAGTGCGGTCGCAAGAGAGCATGCAGCGATTCGTCGAGTTCGCGGAAGCGCTGCAGGTTCCGGTAATCGATGAAGGCGGCAATCTGCCTTCGCGGCATCCGCTCAATCAATCACTGGGGGGCCGCGGATTGGTCGCGAATGCGGACGTGATCCTCGCGCTGGAAGTCGAGGACTTTTGGGGTGCATTGCACAATTACCGCGATCAACTGCACCGCAGCTACCAAACAATTGCGCGAGGCAATGCCAAGCTGATCAGCATCAGCAGCCACGATCTCTATCTGAAGAGTAATTACCAGGATTTCCAGCGCTTCCAGGACGTCGATATTGCAATGGCGGCCGATGCGGAGGCGACGTTGCCGGCGTTGACTGAGGCGATCAAACGCGTAAGTACGGACGAGCGCAAACGCGTGTTTCAGGATCGCGCTACCAAACTCGCCACCGCCAGGCAGAGAGCCGCCGAGCGCGCGCGCGTCGATGCTACGTATGCGTGGGATGCCAGCCCTATCAGCCTGGGGCGGCTGTCGGCTGAAGTTTGGGCCGCCGTTAAGGACGAGGATTGGGCTGGGGGAATGAACCGGCCGGAGTGGAATTATGAAAAGTATTATCAACGAACGCGCCTTTCGAGCGCAGCGGGCGTTGGCTTTAACGCTCCTGCGGCTGTCGGTTCGGCGCTCGCTCACCGCAAAGACGGAAGGTTGTACGTTCATTTGCAGAACGACGGAGATCTGATGTACGCGCCGGGCGTTCTTTGGACGGCGGCTCATCATCGCATCCCGATGCTCTGGGTGATGCATAACAACCGCGCCTATCATCAGGAAGTCATGCACATTCAGCGCATGGCGAATCGGCACCAACGCGGGATTGAGAATGCAGGGGTCGGTACGACGATTCTCGACCCCAACATTGATTACGCGAAACTGGCGCAGAGCATGGGCTGGTATGCCGAAGGGCCAATTACCGATCCCAAGGAGCTGGCACCGGCGCTGCGTCGTGCTATCGACGCGGTGAAGAAGGGACAGCCGGCGCTGCTCGACACGGTCACGCAGCCGCGTTAAACCACCTCAACGTGTGCAAAACCGGCAAGCGCTGGAGACTCCGGTTCGCGGCAGGAGGCAGCATGGGCATTAAAGATTCTCGGCAGCAGAGTGATCTGGGCACAAGTTCCATCATCGTGCTGGCTACCGCGGCCTTTCTCATTGCGGTGGCGGCGATGTCGGCACGGGTAGCGATGGCGCAAAATCGCTCCGAGGATGCAGCGCAATCGGCTAGCGCGCCGGCCAAAGTTGGGGCCCCTGCGGGCGACGCCAAGAATGGCAAGGCCCTTTACACTACGGCTGGCTGTTATGAATGTCATGGCCGCGAAGCTCAAGGTGGAGCGGGGACCGGCCCGAGGCTTGGGCCAGCGCCGCTTCCCTACCAAGCTTTTGCATACCAGGTTCGTTCGCCGCGCGACCAGATGCCTCCATATACCGCCAAAGTGCTATCCGATGCGCAATTAGCCGATATCTACGCTTTTGTGCGATCGGTGCCGCAACCGCCTAAGGTCGATTCACTTCCTCAACTGAAATAGGCTGCCGAAGCGCTGGGACGATTGAGCAGATCCAGTGGGCATCCCTTTACGCGACATCTCCCGACGCCCGGTGCATCGTCCCGTCGTCACTATCGGCATTATTGCCGTCAACGTGTTCGTGTTTATCCTCGAACTGCTTGGCGGAAATGCGTTCGTGCAGCAATGGGCGGTGATCCCCGCCAATATCGCGGCCGGGCAGCGGTGGATCACGATTTTAACGGCGATGTTCATGCATGGCAGCTGGATGCATATCATCGGCAACATGGTATTTTTTTGGGCTTTTGGCCCGGAAATCGAAGACGCCATGGGGCCGATCCGCTATCTCATTTTTTACCTGCTGGGCGGCTTGGTGGCTTTCGGCGCACAGATTGCGGCCATGCCTGCTTCCAGCATACCGAACCTCGGAGCCAGTGGTGCAATCGCAGCGATCATGGGGGCATTCATCATCACTTACCCGCGAGACCGGATTCGCACGTTGCTGTTTCTGGGCTGGTTCGTCACCGTGACGGTACTGCCCGCTGCACTGCTGATCGGGTTGTGGTTCCTGTTACAACTCTTCAGTGAAGTGGGATCGGTCGCACAAGCACAATCAGGCGGAGTTGCCTACATGGCGCACGTGGGGGGATTTGTCTTCGGAGTGGTCGCGGGACGACTTTTCGAAAGTTCGCGTCGGATCGCGGCGCAGAGCTATGAACGAGAGATCTGATCGTTAAATATCCAAAAATATCCAACATAAGAAACGGAGGTTATCGCGCATGAAGCGCCTCGTTCCCGCAGCCGTGCTTGGGCCTGCATTGCTCGCACTGACGGTATTGGCCTTTTTCCACCTGCGCGCTGCCGCGCGATCCCCGCAAGCCGTACAGCATCCTGCGGTGACAATCGAGCAAGTCAATCGCTGGGAAACCGAACTCTCGAATTGGGGCCGGTGGGGCAAGGATGATGAACGCGGCGCCCTGAACCTGATCACGCCAGAAAAGGAAGTACAGGCGGCGCGCCTGGTGAAAGATGGCGTGACTGTATCGCTGGCGCACTTCGCGGATTTGCAGCCCGCCGCGGATAACTTCAATTTCGGACCGACCAAGCACGAGATGTTTCACAATCCGCAGACGGGCAAGATTGGTGGCGCGCTCGATATCATCACGTTCGGAATCCATGACGGCACGAACTCGCATATGGACGCCTTGTGTCATTACCGGCTGGACCGGGACGGGCAGCTCTTAGTGTTTAACGGTCATGCGCAGAATTTGGACGAGAGTGGATGCAAGGCCAACGCCATCGACCGCATGGGTCCTGGAGTGTTTACGCGTGGGATCCTCGTTGACCTGCCACTAATGAAAGGAGTGCCCTATCTGGAGCCGGGAACACCGATTTACGTATCCGATTTGGAGTCGTGGGAAAAGTATGCGGGCGTGAAAGTCAGCAGCGGAGACGTCCTGCTCGTACGCACGGGACGATGGGCGCGTCGCGCGAAACTCGGGCCCTGGAACGCCGCCCGCGAGGCAGCTGGTCTGGACGCATCTGTGGCGCCATGGCTGAAGCAAAGAGATATTTCCGTGCTCGGAAGCGATGGCGTAAACGACGTTCAGCCATCGGGGATCGTCGGCGCCGGCGAAGCAGCGAACCGGCCGATTCACACGCTGGCCATCGCGGTTTTAGGAGTTCCGCTCGTTGACAACGCCTATCTTGAGGGTGTCGCGGGCGAAGCGGCCGCGCGGAAACGATGGGAATTTCTGGTGACCGTGCAATTCACGCGAATTCCGGGAGGCACGGCTACGCCATTCAATGCACTCGCAACGTTTTGAGCGTTAGCCCCGCGGGGCTCATTCGTGACAGCCGTATGCCGCGACATCTCCCAAGAAATGGTCGTGCCGCCTGCGCTGAGCTAATCGTAGTATGCGGGAGACTTCTTCAGTTTGGCGTTTGCCGTGAAATCGTGCTGAATCCAAAGCTTCGTGCCGGTTTTCTTCAGGAATTCTTCGATAGCGGCGCGGCTGGAGGCGGTTTGTTGCCGGTTGAAGTCTGTTGTCGGGACCTTATGCTGGGCGCGCTCCTCAGGATAGTGATACAAATCGCCGGAAAGCAGGATCGGCCCTGTGTTGCGCAGTTTCAGGAATAAAACCTGGTGGCCGGGTGCGTGTCCCGGGGCGGACTTGAGAATTACGGTGCCGTCGCCAAAAACGTCGTAATCTTCATCGTGCAGGATGGTGGTTTTGCTATTTCGCAATGCGCTGTAGTTTTCGGGATAAAGGCAGCGGGCATATTCGGGAGGATGAGCGAACATGGCGTCGCGTTCATCCTGACGCGTGAGCCAGGTTGCGCTGGCGAATTCGTTGGCGTTTGCGGTGTGATCCCAATGGCAATGCGACAGCGCCAAATAAGTAATGTCGCTGGGTGAGTAGCCCACCTCGGCCAACTGGGCGTTCAGTGTCTTGGTAGCGGTGGCGCGGTCGAAGGTGGTGGGCGCGGCCGCGCTAAAAGACCTGTCGGGAATCGTGCCCGCGTCCCACATCAGCGTGCCCTTCGGGTGCGCGATCAAAAAGCACGGAACAGACATGTCGGTTGTGGCGAGCTGATCCTTGGTGAAGCCGTAAGGTGTTGGATCGATTTTCAGTTTCCCGCAGTCGAATACATAAAGTCTCAGCGCAGGCGGGGCGGCGGCGTGGCGCTGGGTTTGAGCACTCGCAGGGGCAGCGAGGGGGAACGCGAGCACCGCGATTGTGAATGTGAGTAACCTCCCGGTTTTACGTACCTGAGCTGCAAGCGTACTCTTCATTGGATTGCTCCGTTGAACCGCTTATCCCGAGTTTTGAAGCGAAAGCCGTGACTCTGTTTTGAACTGCCGCTCGCAACCCCGAGCTACGAACATGGGTGAAGCGGTACGCCGGCTAGCGCGGCTGTGTGATCACATCCACCAACGCCGGTTCGCCTCGCTTCACAACCGCGATTGCACGCTTCAGTGCTGGTCCTAAATCCGCTGGGTTCTCGATCGGCCCTTCCGCGTAAACACCCATGCTTTGCGCGAGCTTGGCGAAATCCACATTCGGCTCCGTGAACGTCGTGCCAATGCCGGCGCGGTCGATACCACGGTTGTGCCGGTCGGCCATGCGTTGCACGTGCATCAACTCCTCATGATAGGCGCGATTGTTGTGCATGACGCTCAGCAGCGGAATTTTGTGGTGCGCGGCGGTCCAAAGCACGGTCGGAACAAACAAGAGATCGCCATCGTCCTGAATGCTTACCGACAGGCGTCCATATTTCTTATTGGCAAGCGCGGCGCCCACGCTCGCCGGCGCGCTGTATCCCACACCTCCGCCGCCCTGCCTGCCGAGGAAGTGGTAGTGCTTGTCCATGGCCCAGAGCCGCATGGGCCACCAACTGAAGTGCTGGATAATTGAAACGAGCGACCAGTCTTCGTTCTTGATCTGCGCCCACAGTTCCGCGCTGACTCGGGCCGTACTGATGGGCCGCGCATCCCAGCCATACGCCGCATCGTTGCGCGCAGCCTCGACGGCCGCATTGTGCGCAGCGGCAAGCTTCGCCCCACGCTCTCCAGCGATACGCTTGCGCTCGGAGGTCATCTGCCGCTTTGTTTCTTCGATAAGCGAAGGCAAAGTTGCTTCGCCCTCGGCCGCGATGGCGAGATCGACTTCGGCGAAGCGATTAAAATCCTGATAATTCGATTTCGTATAAAGTTCGTCGGCGGTGATGCTGATCAGCTTCGTTCCAGGCTTGATCAGCGAACGCGAACTGCGGTGCACCTGATCGTGATAGGTGTTCACAGCGCTCCAGAGGTCATTGGCCTCGATGCCCAGCACCAGGTCGGTATTGGCCATGATGGAGTTGCGCCGCGCCGATTGATTCAGCGGATGGCGAGTGGGGAAGTTCAAGCGATCGTTCATGTCGATGACGGGGGCTTGCAAGACTTCGGCAAGTTCGACCGCGCGTTCGATGCCCGCCTGTGTCCGGGCGCTGCGGCCCAGCACGATCACCGGATTTTCCGCCTGCGCCAGCATACGAGCAGTCTCCGCCACGGCAGCAGAATCTCCGACGGGTGGAGCGGGGAGCGACAGCTTGGGAATCGTCGGCTGGTCGGTTTCGGCGATCGGATTTTCCTGAAGTTCGCTATCGGCCACGAGCAGCACGGGCGCCATGGGCACAGTCATGGCGATTTTGTAGGCGCGGATGGCGGATTCGGCGAAATGCTGCAATGAAATGGGTTGGTCGTCCCATTTCGTGTATTCGCGCACCATAGCGGCCGCGTCCTGAACGCTGTGCGCCCATTCACCGTAATTGGGGTCGCGCGTGACAGCGTTGATATTGTTGCCAATCATCATGTACACGGGCACGCGATCGCAGTAGGCGTTGTAGATGGCCATAGAGGCGTGCTGCAGACCCACAGTGCCGTGCGCGAACATGCAGAGCGGCTTGCCTTCTACCTTGGCATAGCCGTGGCCCATGGCCACGGAAGCCTCTTCGTGCAGGCAAGTGAGAAATTCGGGGTTTTTGTTGCCGCCATAGTTGATCACCGACTCATGCAGCGCACGGAAGCTCGAACCGGCTACGGCACAGACGTATTCGATGCCCAAAGCCTTGAGGCAATCGACCATGAAATCGGATCCGCTGCGGCCGATAGTGAGAACCTCGGCGTGAGGGGGCGGATCGCTTTCGATGTCCGGCGGCAGCGAGATTGGGCGAGACGCGGGAGCCACTGCATTTGCCGCAAGAGGCGCTGTCGAGGCAGCCAGCGTTCCTGCTCCGGCGACGACGGTTTTTAAGAAGTCGCGACGCGCAACGCTTCCTTTTTTGGCGTGAGATTTCGATTCATTCTTTGATCGGGCCATGATGTTGCCTCGCTGGTGCGGGTGAGCTTTTATTTCGGGTTCTTCTTATCTAGAGTCTTGTCGCCTTTTGGCGTTTGTCCCTGCGACCACGACGGGTCAATGATGGTTTTTTTGAATGCAGTGTTGTCCTCTTGCAGACAGAATGCTTCGACCAGTTGCCAATCCGGATGCCAAGCCAGCTTCACGGGGCCGGCGGTCCAGGGTTTTGTATATGCTTTGGCATCGTTGCCGGTGAAGGTCACTTCCAGGGTATCGAGGTCGGGGCGGCGGTAGCGTTCGATCAGATGCGCGGCATCGCTATGTGGCATGCCGTTGAGCACGGTTTCATCGTTGAAACCGACGGTCTCCACGACCAGCGTATCGCCTTCCCATCGCCCAACGGAATATCCGAAGTAAGAAGGATCGGGATCTTTGGGAAGCGCACGGCCATCCATCCAGATTTCGCGATAGGTGTGCTCGTATTCGAAAAACATGAAAATTCGTTGTGGAGTTTGCACAATTTCGATCGGCTTTTGTTTGGTGATGAAGTCCGTGAGGCTGATCTGACTGCAACTGATGTCTTCCTCGCGGCCGAGCGCAGTCCCGCCACCAGCATGGCCGGTGGGCAGGTCTTTGCGGAGCGACATCGGTTCGGCTTTCAGTTTCTCCAATGCCCAGGGCTTAAGAAACGTCTCAGGCTTTTCGTGGATTGGCGAGAATCGAAAATCCTCGCTGACCATCCAGACGCCGGAGAGGTCGTGTGCTTTCACTGAGCCTTCGTGGTGCTTGCCCGAATAGATGGCCTGATTGGCAGCTTTCGGATCGATTGTGGGCGCATTTTGACCCGGAGCGGCGCGTGAGAACGCAAGCACCATTGCGAGCGCAATAGCTGAAATCAGGAGTTGCTTGGACATACCGGAACTCCCTTCGACGCAGGCTTCACGGCTGCCGCGGATCGATCAGATCCGGACGGCCGTCCGCAAATGAGATTCTTTGAAAAATGCCCCAACGCGTGCCGTTTTTGGTGGGGTGAAAGGACACGGTCACTTCGTCGCCCGTTTTGACCGAGTCGTGATGCCACCCGGATCTCGTAAGCATACCCGGACTGGTCAATTCGACGACCCAGTGCTCGACCTGGCCATTTTCAGCTTTTACGTTCCATTCGAGCGAAACGTGCGGATTAACCCAGGTAAAAGCGGTCACGGTGCCCTTCAGCTTCATCGTTTTCGTGCTGTCGTAAGCGTTCGTTCCATGGTGCGCAGCCAGCGGGGCAGCGGCCAATGCGATTGAAATAGCAACCAACCCGAGGCGCACAAAAAGCCGCTCTTTCATTCGGTCGCTCTCCAGCGGAAGTCTGCGGGTGTAACTGATCTGCAGCGCAGAATATAGTGGCGCATCTTTCGTGTCAACGAGCCGGATTGCGTCGGAACTGAGGGCAAGTGTAGTTCGTGCGAGAGTTGCGCGTGCGGCAATCCGTTTCGTTTGGCAGTCACCCGGGTGTATAAGGGGCCATCTCTTCGAACGAAAAGAAAGGGTATACGGGGCTCAGCCAACGGATGGCTTCGGTAAGGAGATGAGCGATGAAAACGAATGAAGTGATAAAGATTGGGGCAATGGCTGTTGGCTTATCCATTGTTCCGCTCGCGGCGATGCATTTGATGCACGCGCGAAATAGTTTCGACGCGTTTGCGGCGGAGTCGCCGGCGGGCGCTGCCGCCGGGCGGGCGTTTGCGCCGGGCGCAATGCCATTGGGTCTGCCTAAAGCAGAAACGGCTAAGGCTGTGCTCGATGCCTCGTTGCCGAAGCATCATCCGCAATGGCTCGAAGTGCCCGCAGGCGGGACAAGCGTTCGCGCATTCGTCCTTTATCCCGATGTGGCGGGGACCGCGCCGGTCGCCGTGATTACGGAGCACAACCGCGGCCTGACCGATTGGGTGCGCGCGGTTGGCACCCAGATTGTGGATGACGGGTACATCACGGTTGTGCCGGACCTGCTCTCGGGGTTGGGGCCGAACGGCGGCGCCACGGAATCGTTTGGCAGCAGCGAAGCCGTAGGCCCGGCATTCGGGAAATTTAGCGACGCTGAGATCGGTCGCCGCACCGAAGCCGTTCGTGAGTACTTCCTGAGCCAGCCCGGCACAAATGGAAAGAGCGCCGTAATTGATTTCAATTGGGCGGCAGGCCAGATCCAAACCGACATCAGCACTCCGGCAGAACAGCGGACGGCGAAATTCGATCTGACCGAGCACGCCTGGCATAACACGCTGGCGCTGTTATCGCGCCTGGCTGAGTCTGCGCCGCAGGCAAACTCCGCTTTGCCGCCGACGAAGGATGACGCCGCCGAGGCAGCTTCCGCGAAGCGGCAGCGCACAGCGCTGCAGGAGATCGCGAAGCGGGACGACATTGTACCCGGCGAGTTCGGCGGACCGGAGAAAGCGGTGGACAAATCGCCACGTAGAGGCCATTGGGTGGATATTCCCGCGAATACGTCGCAGGGAATGGTGAAGCTGCACGCATGGCTCGTTCAGCCGCTGGGCAATGATAAGGCCGCCGTCGTGGTGCTGATCCATCCAGGTCCTGGGATGGACATTGGAGACACCCCAAGGAAGGGCGAAGGAGCAAACTGGATGCGCAGCGTCGCCGATAGGCTGGCGATGCAGGGCTTTATCGTCATTATGCCGGATCTGGCCTCCGGGCTAGGTCCGAACGGCGGCAATTTCGATTCCTTCCGTTATTCCGACGATCAGGCGAAAGCGCTGGGGATGCGTCCTGTTCCGGTCAAGATTGAACTGCTGCGGGCGGCGCGCGAGTATGCTATGAAGCTGCCGCGTGCCAATGGTAAGAGCGGGATCACTGGATTTTGCAACGGCGGCAGCTACGCGTGGGAGAGCACGGCTGAAATACCGGGAATTAATGCTGCAGTTTCGTTCTACGGCACGCCGCCCGATCTTGCGACGATGGCAAATATAAAAGCTCCAGTGCTGGCGTTTGCGGGTGATCAGGATCCCGGCCTGGCGCCGAGAGTGGCGGCTGCCGAGGCCGACATGAAAAAGCTCGGCAAAACTTATGAGTTCACGGTTTATCCGAACGTGACCCACGGATTCCTCGAGCACCAGACGCTCGCTGAAAATGCTGTGGCCACGTTGGATTCATGGCCACGGGCAATTGCGTTTTTCAAACGCTACCTGAGCACACAGACCAGCAGCCGAAACTAGTTTTCGCGCCTAAGCCACCTGATGTACACGTGCTTTTGGCGCTCGACAATCTCAGTACATACTGCTCAAGATCACTTAAGCTTTTAATTCCGCTTCCCGAATAAACGTGAGCACGTTCGTAACGCATTCGTTCGCATTGGCGACGGCAACGTGGTAGGCATCACTGGTGAGGACGAGCAGGCGCGAACGCGGAATCTTTGGCTGATAACGCAGGACGGTTTCGACAGACTGCAATGCACTGTGATCGCTCGTTATAACAAGGGTTGGCGCCGTGATGCGCGGGAGCAGAGATTCGAGATCGAAATTGCTCATCATCTTCCCGATACCGCGCGAGGTTTCGGGTCGCATCTCATCTCGCATTTTGTCGAAGTAGGCGATCTCTCCCTTCGTGGCCGCTGAGCCCAGCCGGACCTGCTGGGAATTATTTTCAGTCCCGGGAGCGACGGAGGTGAAAGGGCCGCTGGCGACAACGAGCGTGCGGGTACGCTGGGGAAAAGCGGCGGCAAACTCCATGGCTATCGCGCCGCCGGTTTTGGCCCCGATGATATGTGCGGAGCTGAGGTCCAGTGCATCGAGAAAATTGGCGACAATTTTGGCCAAATTAGGAAGCGACCATTCGAAATCACGCGGCGCGATCGACCGCCCGAAGCCCGGCAGATCGGGACGGAGCAGACGAAACTGCTGCGCCATGCGGGGCACCCAGCCGAACCAGATTTCGTGTGTTTCGAGATTGCCGTGGAGCAGGACGGCGGGGTCGCCGGCAAGCCAGGGTGCGCCCAGCCATTCGTCTTTGTAGTAGATCTCGATTCCGGAACCGAGCGAGACGGTCGACCCGCCGGAGCCGCGCGGTTGCGTGCTATCGGCTGGTGGAAGCTTGGGTGTAGTCCCGCGAGCAGCGGAGGCTTCGGGCAGTGCAGCTGAAATCAGGGGCAGCGCCGCAGAAGTGAGTCCCCGCTTTACGAACTCTCTTCTACCGCCTTTAAATGATGAGAGCATGGTGCACTCCTTTGGGCTGGCATTTTAGATCAGCGGATCGTTTACGCCACGTTTAAATCGAGATGTTCTGCCGATGTGCCGTTTCTTGGCAAATTCTTGAATCGGGCAGGGCGGAAGGGTTAGGATGCCGCTCAATAGAGGTCGAAGACGAAATTCCCGGTTTAGGCCCCAATGACATTCTGACGGCGAGGAGGATCCGATGAAGGAGCTGATAAAAGATTACCTCGACAGCCGAATTTCGCGGCGGCAACTGCTCTCTGGGCTGGGCGCGCTGGGACTCACGGCGGCGGGGGCAAATTCGCTCGCGCAATCGCTGGCGCCATTTCTTCCGAGCGCGGAAGAAGCCGCCGCGGGCGGGGGATCAACACCCACGTCACGCAACGTGCAGGGTACCGGAGGCGCGCTGCTTGTACAGCAACTGAAGGCGTCTGGCGTGGGGCACGTCTTCTTTAATCCATCGTCAGGGGCGGCGCCTTTCTTTGACGCGCTGGTGGATGAGCCGAACATGACGCTGATCAAGGCGCTGCAGGAAGGGGCGCTTGTGGCAATGGCGGATGGTTACGCGAAGGCTTCGGGGAAGACGCCTTTCGTCATATGCGCGCGGCCGGGATTTCCGAATTCCATGACGCAACTCTACAATGTTTGGAAGGATGAAATTCCTATGGTCGTCGCGGTGGATTACGTCAACCGCGCAACGCTCGGTGAAGACGGCTTCGAAGACGCCGATCATATGGAGATGATGGCCCACCCGATCACGAAGTGGAATTGGGTGGCGCAGTCGGCGGACAAAATTCCGGAAGTTACCCGGCGCGCGTTCAAATTCGCATCCACAATGCCGAGCGGGCCCGTTTTTCTAGCGTACCCGGAAGATATTCTCGACGATGAAGCTCAAACCGCAGTGATCGATCAAGCGAAATTCGACATTTCCATGCGGGTGCGGCCGGATCCGGATTTAATCGAGAAAGCGGCGCGGATGCTGCTGGATGCGCAGAACCCCGTTCTGTACGTCGGCGATGAGATTGCACGATGTGGCGCTCAAAATGACGTGCTGCAGTTGGCCGAATTGTTGGGCATGGGCGTGACGCGCGACGGCGGCACCATCGGGTGGTCGAAATCGTTCCCGACCAAGCATCCGCTTTACCTCGGCACAGCGCTGCGTCAGATGCGATACCCGGGGCAGGTGGATCTCATTCTAAACCTGGGAAGCCGGTTGGCGTACGGCGAGAGAATCCAGCCTGGAGTGAAGTTGATTCAGGTGCGCATGGATGCGGCAAACCTGGCGCGGACCGCGCCGACGGACGTAGCGATCTTTGCGGACTTGAAATTTGCGACCGAAGATTTGATCGCGGCATTGAAGAGCATGGCTACCGCAGACCGGCTGCGCAAACTCGGTGAAGATCGCACGACCAAAACGCGTGAATACACCTCGGAAATGCGCAAATTCCGTGAGTCGATAGGGCGCGAAACGTGGAACCACAGCCCGGTCAGTTTCGAGCGGCTGGGGATGGAACTGGAAACCGCGCTGGATAAAGATGCCTGCGTGGTGGCGGAGAGCGATTCAGGCCGCAAGATGGAAGACTTCATGTCTTTCGGCGGATCGGACAAACAATTCTTCACCACGACCGGCGCGGCGCTGGGGTGGGGGCTGCCGGCGGCGTTTGGTGTAAAGCTGGCGCATCCCGATCTGCAGGTGGTCTCGGTGGTGGGCGACGGCGCATTTCTGTTTGCTGGCCCGCAGCCGTTGTGGAGTTATGCAAGGTACAAGGCGCCGGTTACGATAATCGTCTGCAACAATCGCAGCTACAACAACGAGCGGAACCGCATTTGGAATATTGGCGGAAGGCAGTTTCAGACGGGGCGCGACATGACCTGTTATCTGGGCGACCCCGATATTGATTACGCCAAGGTAGCCGCCGGATTTGGGGTCGACGGAGAAACCGTGGCCGAGCCGGCGCAACTGCAGGCGGCGCTGGGACGCGCCAAACGCTCGACTGCCGAGGGCCGGCCGTACCTGCTCGACGTCCACATCGAGCGGAACGGGATCGGCGCCACCTCGACGTGGTATCCGCCGTATTCGATCGCGGACTTGCGCACCAGGAAGGTGTGACATGGCACGAGACAATTTCTGCGCGTTCCGTACGCATCTTTTGTGGTTGTGCTTGCTCGCCGCAGCTTCGAGCGGCTTTGTAGCAGGAGTGAGAGCGCAGACTCAAGCGCAGGCAAACGCGCTTCCGGCTGGAAATGGACGAGATCTGGTCGCCGTCGCGTGCACCCAGTGTCATGGCCTGAAATTGATTGTGGCGCTGCGAGACGGCCCTGTAGGCTGGCGCCACTTCGTAGATGACATGATCCTGCGCGGCGCGCAGCTCAATTCTCAGGAGGCGGACACGGTGGCGCAGTATCTGGCGAAGGGCTTTGGCCCGGGCACTTCGCCGATGCAGAGCGGTCTGAAAAGTGAGGCCTTGCCCACCGGCGACGGCCAGAAGCTCGTGGAATCGCACTGCGCGCTCTGTCACGATCTGGGCCGAATCACCACGGTGCAGAGAAGCAAAGAAGAGTGGAACAATACCGTAAGCAACATGATGGCGCGCGCGGGCACCAACGTGGCGACTCAAGCCGAAATTCTCACAATGGCATCCTACCTGGCGGCGAACTTCGGGAAGAGATCAAATTAACCGCATACCACTGCGCGAATAGCGGAGGGTGCTTGCATAACTGCGGCGGTCTTCGGTCAGCTTTTGGATTTCGTGAGCTCTTTGTAAACAACTTCAGTGAAGCTCGGGAACTGACCCTGCGCTGGCGGTTCGCCGAGTTCTTTCTTGATTTCGTCTAAAGATTTGTCCTGAGCGACGAGTTGCTTGATTTTATCCCGCCGTGCGGCGGTGTTGGCGACGCGCTGCTGGAGTTCGGCCTTAGTCTGCGGACCGCCGTGGCCGGGAATATAGGTCTCCGCGTTGAGGGCGACAATCCCTTTCATACTTTCGATCCAGCCAAGCGATGAGCCTTGGTCTTCGAGATGGATGAGCGGGTAAGGGAGCCGCGCCACTGTGATGTCGCCGGTGAAGGCGATTTTTTGATCCGGCAGATAGATGATCAGATCGCCGCTTGTATGCGCCGGCGCCCAATGAAACAATTCGACGCGTACGCCGTCAATCGTAATGGATTCCTTTTTGGCGACAGTTTTGGTGGGGATGTAACCGGCAAGGTCGATGTTTTGCGGGCTTGGGCGCGGATGCTCCACCTGTTCTTTGCAGTTTTCCTGCGCGATGATCGTCAGGCCTTTCGGAAACCCGGGCAAGCCATCAACATGATCGAGATTGCTGTGGGTGATGATGATATGCGTCACTGGCTTGGGCGTGAGTTTTGCGATTTCAGCCATTACGGCTTTGCCCGATTCCGGCGTCTGCTTGGCATCAATGACGATCACGCCGTTTTTGCCAATCACCACCCCCGAATTTGACCCAACGCCACCCTCGATCCAGTAGACGCCTCCATTCAAAGCGTGCGTCATGATCGGCGCAAACTGCTGCGCGTGGAGCGAAGGCCCGGCGAGCGACGCGATGGCTGCAAATATTGCGCTTGAGAAAATCGACCGGTAGGACATCAATGCCCTCCTGTAAGAATGCACTTCTTCGATGCTGTCACGCGCTTCAAAACGAGCGGCCGGCCAATGCTGGCCGGCCGCAAACACCTAACAAAGTGTCAGGCCGCTTACTGCTGCGGATTATTTTCGTCATCACTCCTGTCGTTCAAGCGGATCGAATGTCCATCGGAAAAGGTGATGCGCCGCCCTAGGCCGAGGGTTTTGGTGCCGTCTTTTGCGGGCGCCGCCACGACTGTGACGGTGTCACCCACCTTAAACATATCGCGGGTGATACCAGCTCGATGCAACATTCCGGGAGGAACAGCCTCGATGCCGTAAGTGACCATTTGTCCGGATTGGTCCTTGGTTTCCACCCATACGTATATATGAGGATTGGTCCAATCTAATTTCTTGAGCGTTCCGGTGACGGTGAAACTCTTTTTAGGATCGAACTCCGCCGTAACAGAATGATGAGCCAAGGCGGGCATAACAGCTATCGAGAGACCAAAGAACGTACCCAGGAGGCGGAGTGTTTTGATTCTCATGGCGTTCTCCCAAAATGGGGACGGTGCATTGAAAATGGCCGAGAAGACTTGGGCGGATCGTATCAGGCGGCAGCTTTCTGCGTCAAGAGAACCCAAGGGCACACCGCGCTCCAACACGGGGCTAACGGCGGCAGGCCGGATCGCCCGGTTTATTGAGCGCATTCCCCAGCTCGCACTCCGGCTCGTCTTGCTCCGAGGGGCGAATGATGTGGCTCTTGTCGCGCGCTTCGCAGAAGCTCTCAAAGATGCGATCGTCCGGCGGAATCCCCAGCATGAAGTGACGCGGAGTGAGAACCCAGGGTTTGGTGAACATGACCGGGTCGTCGACTGTCGCCTCGTACACGATCATGTCGCCGTGGCGGGTGTAACGTTCGGTGACGTGCTCCTGGTCGCTATGGATCAGCGCGTGGGTCTCGACGATCTGATGACCGGGTTCGCCGGGGCCACCGGGCTCGGTATGTCCCTGAGCGCCACCGAGCCAAGTCTCATCGTTGAGGCCCGTGACGTCAACCACCAGCGTGTCGCCTTCCCAATGGCCGATCGAATCACCGAGAAACGAGCTGTCGAGATCCTTGGGATGAGGGCGGCCGTCAGTGTAAATGATGCGGTAGGTCTGACCGATGAAATTCGATTCATACAAGATCACTACCATTTTTGGTGTCTGCACAAACTGCAGCGGGATCATGGAGGCACGTGGAACCCCCATGGGCTTGCAATCATATTGAGGATCGTCAGGCGTGCTGGCGCCGTATTGGTTCTTGAAGAGCGTCTCAACTTTCGCGGCATATTCCGGCTTATATGAAGGCATCATCGGCGTTGGCCAATGATATGGAGACTTTCTGTTTCCCCCGCCCAAGGTGAATGAGACGGAACCGTTATCATCTTTTGTCACTGTCGTATTGAAAGGATTGTCGTAAAAACCGGTCATATCCGGATGGCCGTCCGGCGCGCGCGGTGTGGGCTTCCTGGCCGCAGGTAACCCTAGATAAAACTGCTGGAGCTGTTCGTTTGTGTCGCAGCAGCCCGGCATGTACGTGTCAGAGGAACCTTTGCTACCCCTCTTGTCCGTTGTTGCGGCGGTAGGCTTGCTCTGAGACACTGCAGGCAAAGCAGACAGGAGCGCTGTCGTTCCAGCCGCTACCCAAAATGCATACAGCAACGGCCGGCAAATCGTTTTCATGGTTGTTCTCTCCCCGGGAATTCACGTCCAGCGTAGCTCCGTAGCGGAGTTTAGCTTGTGGATTCTGAGCCGAGAAATATGGCTGGATGCTATGCCCGGAGCAGGCTAGGTGTCAATTCAAACCATCCAAGTCGCAGTGGCTAAATTGGGCTGACGCTTGGATTACAGTGATATGAAACATGTGACGATACTGTTTTGAATAGCCACACACGAAATGCGATTGGCTTCCCTACGGATTTTCTCTAATATGGTTTCATACGCGGTTCATAATAGCTATCGTTCAAATGGAACCATGACTCGAGTGTTCGATTGGGCCAAAAACAAAGCGCAGATTAACACCCGCATGCTGAAATATGGCATCGTGGGTTGCAGCGGGATCGCGATTAATTTGGCGACGATGGCGATCTTCTTGACCGTGAGTTTCGGATCAGGGTGGGTCCCTTCTGCGGTTGCTAGTGCGGTTTCAACCTCGTGTAATTTCATTTTTCACAACCGCTGGACCTTTTCCGACCGGCAGCATCAGGGGCTGCGCTTACTTCGCGGATTTTTCTCCTTCGCGGTGATATCAGCGATGGGCATTTTCATTACGACAGAGTTCTACGTGACTTTTGTTCATGTAGCGTCGCATCTGCCAATAGTGAATTCGTATCTTGGTAAGATGGGAGTGCCCCTTAGCTGCCAATTCGTTGCCATCCTCCTGGGAGCTTGTATGAGTTACCTGCTCAATGGGGCATTCACCTGGCCGCGAGCGGAATCGAAATCTGCAAGCGAGATTGTGCAAGTTCAAGAAAGCTAACTGGGGCTGGACCGATACTGTCTTGTGTTGTGGCTCGGTATGCGGGGCCTTAGGCTGATCTCTCCCGCAGTTCCACACTAACCTTTCCGAACAGCACCGAATGCGCTTAAGCGGCAGCCGGTTAGCGCGATGGATCACACCTCATAAAAAGAAAAACGGCCCCAACGCCCGTGGGGCCGTTTTCGAAGTGCTAGATTTGACTACGCGAGAATTTACGCGCCCGGCCGTTTCGGCGCTGCCGTTCTCGCGGGCCGCTTTCCGCCACTAGGCGCAGGCTGTAAATCTTCGGGATTAACCTTTCCATTCTCCCAAGTCAGCATGAATGGCGATTGCTGGTACCCTTTGAGAGTTCCGGTGAAGCGTACCGCGTCATCTTTCATAAGCCGCTTTACATCGGGCTGCATGACAATATGGATCTCCATATTAGGCATGGTTGCGGCGTCCATCTCTTTCGCGGCTGCATCCGGATCCGCTGCGGCTGGACGATACACTTTCAATGTGAAGTTGTCATTATCCGTGGGCATTATGTCGAGGACTTTGACGCCGACGTCCGGGTATTCAGACCCGCAGGTGGCAAGCCACATGACTCTGCCGTGCTCTCCGCCCTCCTGCAGCCACGGCAAGAAATCCGCAGTATCGTCACGGGCCTTTTGTAAGTCGTCCGCACTCGGAATGGTCATCGATGCTGGCCGGTCGCTGGTAGTTCCTGCGAGAGTAATCATTTGGTTGATTTCGTCGTCGGCAAGATTATCGCAAGCGAGCATCTGATAGTGCAGGAGCTGATTCCGGAGGTACGTTCGAACCTGAGCTTCGCCCGGGCCTTTCAAGGCGATCGAACGCGAGAGTTCCCAAAAACCGTCCGGGGCGTCGGGCGGCATTTCTTGCAAATACGCTACGCCGAGGCGGAAATGGGTGACGGCGTCGCTGGGATCCAGCGCCAAGACCGCTTTGTACGAGTCCGCGGCGCCCTTGTAGTCCTTCAAACCAGATTCCGCTATGCCGGCGACAGAGTTAAAGAGAACGCCCAGCGCTTTCTTATTATTGTTGAACTGGTCGTCGGCCATATTTTGCGGCTTCTGCCACTGACTCAACGTTTGCAGTCCTTGCGCGGACGCATCCTTCGCCTTTGTATAAGCGTCCTGCGTTTGCAGTTCTTTGTCCGCGGAACCGTATAACATCGCCTGTGCGCGATAGCCGAGGGTTTGCAAGCGCGTCCCTAAATCGACATTCGGCAACGCCAAAAGCTTATCTGCGTACTCGATTGTTTTTGGATAATTCTTCAGGGCGAAATACGTCGATTCATAGTCTCCATAGATGTACATCAGCAAGGCGGAACCCGGAAACTTCATTACAAAATCGTCGAGATCTTTCAGCTTCATCTGCGGATCTTTTTCATTATGGGCGGCCTGGTAGGCATTGTATTCGGCCAGGGTGTAGTTCGGTTTCTGCTGCTGTGCTTGTGCTGCCTGCTGCTGAGGAACCGCCCACGTCAGGGCCGTGGCGCCCGGTACGAAAACGGCTGCGAGAAACGCGACAGCGATCGCTTTGCAAGATGGTTGCATCCAACTGCCTCCTCGGCAAATTTCAATGTAAGGCGTTGAGTGACAATTTGCCGACTATAAAGAATTGCCGACCAGGTTCAAGATCGGGAGATTATAGGGGAAATTTCTCCGACGGTGCAAGCACGTTCCCTGTGTCGACGAGCGGGGGGCGCCTCCGCCCCAGGCTTCAAATCGCTAATGCTATGATGAGTTCCTGACACAAAAGGATTGTTGCCGAGTTTGAAAGATGTCAACCGGATCATCACAGCGGCTTCAGGATACCGATTTACCACTCGCGGGGAAAGTTGCTTTGGTTACAGGTGGCAGCCGCGGCATTGGTCGGGCGATTGCGTCGCGTCTTACCCGATTGGGTGTCGATGTTGCAGTCTGCGCGAGAAATCGTGATGAGATCGAACGGGCCGCTGCTCCTCTGCGCCAAGGCGGAAGAAAAATCTTGCCCATCGTGGCGGACGTCACGCGAGCGGACGACGTGCACCGGATGATCGAGCAGACCTGCCGTGAACTCGGCGAAATTGAAATTCTTGTGAATAACGCCGGCGCAGGCCGTTTCGGTCCATTCTACGAGCTATGCGATTCCGACTGGGATGCGGTAGTGAACACGAACCTGAAAGCAGTCTTTCTTACCAGCCGAGTTGCGGCGCCCCGAATGATCCGCCTTGGCCGCGGGCACATCATCAATATCAGTTCGCTGGCATCCAAGAGTGCTTTCGCGGGCGGGGCAATCTATTGCGCTTCGAAGTGGGGACTGATGGGATTAAGTTCCTGTATGGCCGAGGACTTGCGCGCCCACGGCATTCGGGTAAGCGTGGTGTGTCCCGGGAGTGTTGCGACAGGATTTTCTTCACATGCCGGCCGAAGTACCACAAACCTACTTCAGCCCGAGGACGTAGCCTACGCTGTAGAAACCTTGCTTACGCAAAGCGAGCAGAGCTTTATCAGCGAAATAGACGTCAGGCCACTCCGCAAATCGTAGCGATGAAAATAGACAGGGAACGGCTTAAATTGGCTGCACAGGGTGGCCCAAAGGCTTTGAGATATTCACCCGGAAGGAACCCAAGAAATGTCGGGGGGAAGATCGCGCCGGCCCAGCCCTCAATCCCCTAAAGGGATCCTCGGCTCGTCTTCCCCCTTCGGTAATTCTTAAGGCACGCAGCGCGCCAAACCTAAGCCCTTGTAATTACGTTGGTTTTCGAAAGCTCTGCTGGTAAAAAGGAAAACGTCCGGGGAAAAAATTCTTATGAGCGCGGATGGCCTACAGTAAGGACCCCACGCTTTCCTTTATGTCGCGCAACGATTGTCAAATAAGGCCAAACCGAGCGGCTTTAGGTTCACACCGTGGTCAAATGCAACTCTGTGTCCCAGAAGAATCGGTATCCTTGTGGTTCGAGTTCGGCGAACGGCGGGCCTGGCTTGACCAGCAGCGGGGCGATTGTTAACGTGGAAGATTATTCTGGCCGCACTGTATCCTCAGGGTGTTCTCCGTCCTGTGTGCGCCCGGCCTGAATGGCATTCGATGACATTGAAGAGCATTACCGTCCGCGGGGCCCGACAGCACAATCTGAAGAACGTCAGTCTCGAAATTCCTCGTAACTCGCTGTCAGTCATCACCGGACTCTCAGGTTCCGGAAAATCGTCACTGGCCTTCGATACGATTTATGCCGAGGGACAGCGACGATACGTGGAATCGCTTTCCGCTTATGCTCGCCAGTTTCTCGATCAGATGGAACGTCCGGATGTTGATTCGATTGACGGTCTTTCACCTTCGATTGCCATCGAGCAAAAGACAACAACGCGTTCTCCGCGATCGACAGTAGGCACGATCACCGAAATTTACGATTATCTCCGGGTCGTTTACAGCTCGATTGGCGTTCCACATTGCCCGAACTGCGGACGCGCGATCACACGGCAGTCCAGTGAGCAAATTGTGCAGGCGGTCCTGAGCGGCGAATTGGCGCGGGATGGCGACCGCATTATGGTGCTCGCGCCAATTGTCCGCGGCCGTAAGGGCGAGTACCGCGAAGAACTCGACAGGATGGCACGTGCCGGCTTTACGCGCGCGCGCATCGATGGTGTGCTGTATCCGCTCGACGAGCCTGCTCGTCTCGATCGTCGCAAGAACCATGACATCGAAATCGTGGTCGATCGGCTTTTAGTCAAACCCGGGATTGCCGAGCGGCTTACGCAATCGCTGAATACTGCCCTCAAATTGACTCAAGGCCTCGTAATGGTCTCAGTAATCGACGGCACCGAACGTGTTTTCTCGGAAAAGCTGGCGTGTGCTGATTGTGGTATTTCCGTTCCGCTACTCGAGCCTCGCTCTTTTAGCTTCAATTCTCCATATGGTGCTTGTCCCGCTTGCCACGGATTGGGTTCGAAATACGATTTTGATCCCGCGAAGGTGATCGTCGACTGGTCGCGTCCGCTCTTCGAGGGTGGATTGGGACCCGGTTCAGGTTCGGCGTATTTGAAGCGCACGCTCGATTTGGCGGCCGTTGCCCACGGTTTTGACTTATCCAAACCGTTCGAAAAACTGTCCCGGCGCGAGCAGAACCTGATCCTTTATGGCAATCCACCCATCCAGAGCCGCTTCGCTCCGGGTGGTAATACCGCATCTGGGGTTGAGCTTTCAGGTCGCGAACGGAAGAACCAGACCGGGTTCCGATTTCCTGGGATTTTTGGATTTCTCGAAGAGAATCTCGCCGAAACCAACTCGGACGGGTATCGCGAATGGTTAACGCATTATATGTCGGCGGTTCCGTGTGCGGCGTGTGGCGGAAAGCGGCTTCGACCGGAAAGCCTGGCTGTGAAAGTAGGTGAACTCTCCATCGCGGATTTCACCGCATTGGCTCTCGGCGAGGCGCGGCCCGCTATCGATCGTGTGCGCAACTCCCTTACGCTTCGTCAGCGTAAGGTTGCCGGTCGCCCACTGGCGGAAATCGCCGAGCGGCTGGATTTCCTGCTTGCAGTCGGTCTTGGCTATCTCAGTTTGAATCGGTCTGCGGCCACCTTATCGGGCGGAGAGGCACAGCGAATTCGCCTGGCGACGCAAATCGGCTCGAGGCTTCGAGGCGTTCTGTATGTGCTCGATGAGCCTTCGATCGGGCTGCACGCTCGCGATAATCACCGGCTTCTCGCTTCGCTCGAGCAGCTTCGCAATCTTGGCAATACGGTCCTCGTCGTCGAGCATGATGAGGAGACCATACGGCGTGCCGATTTCGTTGTCGACCTTGGTCCCGGAGCCGGGAATTCCGGCGGCCACTTGGTTGCAATCGGAACGCCAGCCGCAGTTTCCGCCAGCGCGGATTCGCTCACCGGACAATATCTGTCGGGAAAACTGCAAATTCCCGTACCACCCACCCGCCGCCCTGCAGGAGCAAAACTAGTTTCGGTCCTCGGCTGTGAGGCAAACAACCTGAAGAGTATTGATGTTCATTTTCCGCTAGGTCTGCTCGTCGTGGTTACTGGCGTCTCCGGTTCGGGAAAATCGACGCTGGTCAACGACATCCTCTACCGCGCGCTTGCTCAAAAGCTCTATCGATCCATGGAGCGGCCCGGTGAGTTCAGCGAAATTCGTGGAGCCGAGTACATCGACAAGGTTATCGAAATAGACCAAGCGCCGATCGGGCGCTCACCGCGATCGAATCCGGCCACGTACACCGGGGTTTTCGCGCCGATTCGTGAGCTATTTGCGATGCTGCCGGAATCGCGTGAACGAGGTTATCGACCAGGCCGCTTCAGCTTCAACGTCAAAGGCGGCCGCTGCGAGGCGTGCCAGGGCGATGGACTTAAGCGCATTGAGATGAATTTTCTCCCCGATGTTTACGTCACCTGCGACGTTTGCCGCGGCCGCCGCTACAACTCCGAAACGCTTGCCGTGCGTTACAAAAATTACTCGATTTCCGATCTGCTGGACATGCCTATCGAGGAAGCGCTGCGGGTTCTCGAAAATATTCCGCAGGTGAGCCAAAAATTGCAGACGCTGGTCGATGTCGGTCTGGCGTACGTTCAACTCGGCCAGTCTTCGACAACGCTTTCTGGGGGAGAAGCGCAGCGAATCAAACTGGCGCGGGAGTTGTCGCGGCGCCAAACAGGACGTACCCTTTACATTTTGGATGAGCCCACAACTGGCTTGCACTTCGATGATGTCAAGAAATTGATGCATGTCCTGAATCGGTTGGTGGATCTCGGGAATACCGTGCTGATAATCGAGCATCATCTGGACGTAATCAAGCAAGCCGACTGGATTGTTGATCTCGGTCCCGAGGGGGGCGATGCGGGGGGCCGCATCGTCGCGCAGGGCACTCCAGAGCAGGTGGCTCGCAATAAGAAATCCTATACAGGCCAGGCGCTATCCCGGCTTCTGGAGATGAACGGCCTGCCCAAGCATGTCGATTCGTTGGATCACATCCATGAACCCTCGAGCGCCAGTCAACAAATAGACGCGACGGCAAAGTAATTCGCCAAAATCCACAACCACCAGCATCAGATATATAAATGAAAACGAGTAGGACAGCGCACTGAAGTTGGCGTTGTCGTCGAGTTTAGCTCTAGAATAGTAAGGCTCATGCTGAAATTGCCGATTTACATGGATAATCACGCCACCACGGCCGTCGATCCGCGCGTCGTGAGCGCGATGTTGCCCTACTTTACTGAGAAATTTGGGAATGCAGCCAGCCGAAGCCACTCGTTTGGGTGGGCTGCTGAAGAGGCGGTAGAGACCGCGCGTGGCCAACTCGCGAGGCTTATCAATGCGCTTCCGAAGGAAATCATTTTTACCAGCGGCGCAACGGAATCCAATAATCTCGCGATTAAGGGCATCGCAGAGATGTACCGCGAGAAAGGTAATCACATCATTACGCAGGCCACCGAGCACAAAGCAGTGCTCGATACATGTAAGCGCCTGGAAAAATCTGGCTTTCAGGTCACGTATCTGCCGGTCGCCAAAGACGGTCGTATCGATCTCGATGATTTGAGAAGGGCAATCACGTCGAAGACGATTTTGATCAGCATCATGTACGCGAATAACGAGATTGGGGTCATCCAATCCATCGAAGAAATCGGAAAAATCGCGAAAGAAACGAGTGTGCTGTTTCATACGGACGCAGTACAAGCGGTCGGCAAGATTGGGATTGACGTCATCAGGGACAACATCGATTTGCTGTCAATGACCGCACACAAAATGTACGGTCCGAAAGGATGCGGAGCGCTTTACGTCCGGCGGCGCAATCCGCGCGTCCAATTGACGTCACTTATCGATGGTGGTGGGCATGAGCGTGGGATGCGTTCGGGCACGCTGAACGTTCCGGGAATCGTCGGCTTCGGCAAAGCTGCGGAGCTCTGTCAGACCGAAATGGCACAGGAAAACGACCGCCTGCGCAATCTTCGCGACCGCCTGAAGGAAGGAATTCTGAACGGCCTGGACGAAGTGAACGTGAACGGTTCGCTGGCTGATCGGCTGCCAAACAATCTGAACGTTAGCTTCCGCTATGTGGATGGCGAATCTTTGCTGATGGGTATCAATGATGTTGCAGTATCGAGCGGTTCGGCCTGTACATCGGCTAAAATAGAACCGAGCTATGTTTTAAAGGCGATCGGCGTGGACGAGGATCTGGCTCACAGCTCGATCCGTTTTGGACTGGGCCGTTTCAATACGCAGGAAGAAGTCGACTACGTAATACAACGCGTTATCGAGGTGGTTCGCCGGCTGCGCGAATTGTCGCCTCTTTATGAAGCCAGGGAACGGCTCCATGCGAGCAAGACCAATTAGTCGATATTCGAACTCGGACAAAAGGCGAATTTCCGGACGAACGAAAAATGATTCACGTCACTGAAAAGGCAGCGAAAAAAATCCGCGAGCTTCTCACCAAGGAAGGCGTTGCGGCGGGGGGAGGCTTGCGGCTGGGTGTGCAAGGCGGCGGCTGCTCGGGGCTGACCTACGCGATGCGACTTGAAGCACAGGCTCGCGATCGCGATAAGGTTTTTGATGAGAACGGAGCGCGAGTTTTTGTTGATCCAAAGAGCTACGTTTACCTCGATGAAGTCACGCTGGATTACGAAGAGACATTGATGCGACAGGGATTTGTCTTCCAGAATCCCAAGGCCACACACAGTTGCGGTTGCGGCAGTTCCTTCACTGTGTAACAAATCCGAACAGGCCAGCCGAGAAGCGCGGTTCCATAGACCAGCGGCGGTCTATGTTAAGATTTGCTTTTGTTTGGTGTACGCTGGCCCGCGTGTGGCCCCGTGGTGCAACGGTTAGCACATCGGCCCTTCAAGCCGGTAATACGGGTTCGATTCCCGTCGGGGCTACCACCTTATATATCGAGCTGTGAAAGAAGCGCTTCGAGGTTTGATTCATCAACACTTATATCGAGCTGTTTCCCCTCCGCCTCCTGGGAATCATCGAGCGCCTGAAAGAGCCGCAGTTTGGCAATGGCATATTCTTCCGTGCCGGAAAGGGCGCGCCCCGCAGTGCGCCCCCATTTCTCCACAGCCGATTGTTTGACGAAGATTCGCAGCGGAAAAACCTGCCGCCTGTCGAGTGAAACCATATAGACGTATTCGGTGCCTGAAGAAAGGCCGCGCCGACTCTTCTGTACCTCGTAAAAGTAATATTGATACACGTATCCGCTTGCTGCGGAGTACGTCTTCACGCGCCGAACCGCCTCAGGACGGGTCATTTCGCAATTATTCCGGCAGGGATTAGGGATGTCAATTCACGGCTTTGCTTACTGGCGGCGCGATAGCATGATGCCAGGCGGTTGAGGCCGCTAAAACCTAGACCTGGCTATTGCAATTTGAAAGGGCTAATCTCGCCCCCGAGCTGTGAAGGCGTCTCGGACGGTTCGTGAGCTGCGATCCACAGAAATGCGGCGAGAAACGCGGCGGCGAACAGGATGACGATCAAGGCGATTTTCCCGATCGCAGGCGCGGCTTTTCCTGCAGGTTGAGCGCCCCCTTGAGGCTGCGGATTTGGGTCATCGACCAGGGTAATTCGAGCCGCGGAACCTTCAGGGATTTCAATCAACTTGGCGTCGTGCTCGGTTCGGATCGCTAGCTTTCCCTTAAGCGCGGCCACCACCGCGGAATCAGCGCTTTCGAGGTGAAGCACGCCCACCGAAGAGGGATCAGCGGATCGAATCGTAGCGTCGCCGAGAATAGTCTCAACGCCGGTTTCTGGTCCACCTGTAAAGGAAATACCGCCGCGGAAGACATCAAATCTCACTCCCGCCTTCGCAACATCTAGTTGAACCGCACTGTCGTGAAGAACTTCAATGCGCCCGCCGCCGGTAACGGCAATTTGCGCGCTGCCGTGTTCGTCAGTAGAAATGGATTCTCTACTGAATATAGTTGACCCCGGAGACACCGTCACATTCGCCACCGTTGCCGACTGGCTCGTCAGGACAGTGCCAACGACTTGAGATTGTGTCCAAGCAGGGGAAGCAATAATGGAAATGAGGAGCGCGCCGATGAGCTGTTGGAGAATTCTTGGCATCGCCAGGTGTGGGGCTCGAGGCACGTCAGATGCTAACAAAGAAGCCGCGAACGGGGAAGTGTCCTTCGCCTTGAGGGCCCTGAGTAAGCTAGCACCCTTGTGCTCGATCAAATCAGCACGGGTGCGAAACCGGCAGCGAAGTCATTCAGTGTCGCCGCAAGTGGCCGCCCATGGAATAAAATTGAAACATCAGATACAGCCCAAAGATAAGCAGGATCACAAAGAAATAATCATGGTGGAGCATGGTGCGCCTCCACAAAGCCACTTCACAATATTGCGACGGGGGTTTCAGCCGTCTTCGGTTTTGCAACTGCTGCTCGGCCCGCCGCTACCACTTTTATGATCTCTTGTTGGCCTTTATTCACCACATCCCTGACCTGCAGGCGAGATTGCCACACCTTGTCATTGGCGCTATCTATGGTGTCAAAGCACTTGTTAGCGATCCGTCTGCGAATTTCATCGCCCGATTGTGGCGCAAAAAACACACCCACAGCGGTCACCGATGCCAATTCCAGCTGCGAGATATGCAAGTGCTCTCGTATCTGCCTCCTTTAGCATCCTCAGAGTAATGTCTTTCGAAGCTATCCGCTGTGATGAGAATCACCGCTCGTGTAAGCAGGCTTAATCGGAGCAGTCAGAGTTATTCCCCGTCTCGACGTGCTCTTGATACTTAATCGCCACCCCACTAGACTCCTACCACATGGCGGCTGGATCGGCGATGCAAGACTACCGCCTGCGGTTTCGCGCATCCGAATCTCGGGTGCAATTTCGCTAACCAGACGCTGATAGTCTGTGTTCCGGCGGGCCCGTAGCTCAGCGGTCAGAGCAGCGGACTCATAATCCGTTGGTCCTAGGTTCAAATCCTAGCGGGCCCACCAAATATCGCTCCGGTCCGCGGCGTCAGCTTCAACTTCCGAAGGAAGGAGCAGATATGGCAATCAGACCGAGGTGGATGACGGCGGCACTGCTGGCCTTGGCCACCGCTGTCACGCTTTTTGGCCAGGTAGGCACCTACGATGTGCTGATCCGTGGTGCCAAGATCGTCGATGGTACCGGCAATCCGTGGTTCACTGGAGATGTGGGAATCAAGGATGGCCAGATCGCGGCCGTCGGCCATCTGGACAACGCGCGCGGCACGCGCGTGATCGATGCAAAAGGACTCGTCGCGGCACCCGGGTTCATCGATCTGCACACGCACTCTGATTACACCCTGCTCGCGGACGGCAATGCCGAGAGCAAAGTACGGCAAGGAGTCACGCTCGACGTAATTGGTGAAGGTGTGAGCGTTGCGCCGCGAGACGGCATGAAGCCTGAAAAGCTCGATCCCAACGATCCGCAAAAATTGGGTGTGACGGTCGACTGGACTACTTTCACTGGATATTTCGAAAGAATCATGCGCCAAGGAATTTCCATTAATGTCGCGTCATACGCCGGCGACCAGCAGATTCGGCATGCGGCCATGGGGTATGAAACGGCACCGGCAACGCCGGCCCAAATGGAGCTCATGAAGAAGCTGATGGGCCGATCCATGGAAGAAGGCGCGTTCGGGCTGGCGACCGCTTTCCCCAGCGGCGGGCCGCCCTATCCCGACGAAATCGTCGAATTGGCTAAGGTGGTCAGAAGCTATGGCGGGATTTATTCGTCTCATATGGGAAGCGAGGGAGCGCAGGAAGAAAAGGAGCTCGCATTCGTAAAACGTGTTGCCAAAGAGGCCGATATTCGCGTCCAGATCTTCCACTTTTACGTCAAGGGCGCTGATAACCTCAGCATGATGCCGAGGTACATCGCAGAGGTCGAAGACGCTCGCGCAGAGGGCCTGGATGTTGTCGCCAATCAATATCCGTACACGGCAATGCATCACGGTTGGAGCGCGTTTTTTCCTACGTGGGCGACTGCCGGAGGGCCCGATAAATTCGCGCAAAGGCTGCAGGACCCGGCGGTGCAGCAGAAAATCAAGCACGATGCCGATTTCATCACCTGGTCAAAGGAGCATGGCGGGTGGGACGGAATCGTCATGGCCACGGCCGCAAAGCCGGAAAATAAGAAGTATCTGGGCATGCGTGTTAGCGCCATCGCGAAACTTCGCGGCGATGCCGATCCTGCCGACACGTGCCTCGCCCTCATGGCGGACGAGGGTGGCAGAATACAGGGCATCTTCCACAATCAGTCGGAGGAAAACGTGCGGATGGTGATGCGCCTGCCCTGGGTGGGCGTCGGCAGCGATGGCGCCGTCCTCAACCTGAAGAATAGCGATTTCGCGCATCCGCGCAGCTTCGCCTCCAATGTGCGCATATTGGGATACTACGTGCGTGACCAGCACGTGCTGACGCTTGAGGATGCCGTTCGCAAGATGACTTCGCTGCCTGCCCAAATCATGGGTATCGCCGATCGCGGACAGATACACGAAGGATTTGCGGCAGATGTAGTGCTATTTGATCCGAATCAGGTCGGCGAAACGAATTCGTATGAGAAGCCCAATTCTTACGCTAAAGGAGTTCCATACGTGTTAGTGAACGGCGTCGTGGTGATTGACAACGGCAGGCATACGGGCGCGCGGCCAGGCAGAGTGATTTACGGTCCCGGATACAAAAGGGAGCTGAAGTCTCAAGCGAAAGCCAGCGCGGCGAATTAAGGGCTGGAAGTGGCTCGATGAAGCCGCATTGCAGGAATTGACGTCTATTGTTTCGGCTTGCCTGGATCGGGGTAGCTGAATCCTTGGTTAAAGCGCCCTTCTTCCGACGGCGCACAGATCTCCTCGAAAAGGGCCACGTTGCGCCTGACGAAAATCATCTTATCGCTGACCCACGGCTCCTTGTAGATTTTAGGGTCGGTAAGAGTCATGGTCAGTTCCAAAGTGTCGGGCCCTGCACGATGCCAGCGCTCTTGCAAGCGCATCTGGTCACTGTGCGGATCTCCGAAGTGATCGAGCCAGGTCCTGTCGTCATAACCAGTCGAGTCGATGACGAACGTGTCTCCCTCCCAGTGACCGACCGAATATCCATACCATGCGGGGTCAGGATTCTTCGGAAGTTGCCGGCCATCGGTCCAGATCGTGCGCAACACGTCATGATATTGGAGATGCATCAAGATTTTGCCGGGAACCTGAATGAACTCGATCGGCCTTAGGTTGGCTGCCCACAAAGCATATGGATAGCCAAGCGGGTCGCAGATCGAGAGCGGGTTATTTCCGGTGCCATTGGGCACAGCCCGGTGTCCGTAGCCGGGCTTGTTCGCTTCGAGCTTTGCCTTTCCATAATCAGTCATCGGAGGAACGATCGGTGATTGTTTGCCTAAATCAGGCACCGTCGGATCGGGTTTCGACGTGAAGGTGTGCATCTCATAGGCATACGTGGGGACGGACCAAACTCCGGACAAGTCATGCGGGTCGTAAGGCTTGGAGCTGGGCTTGGAAACCTCCGGTGGAAGCTCGTCAGGGTGCCATGCTCCTGGCGCATACCCTTTTGTACCGTATGCCTGGGCGAATGCGGTGCCGGCCAACGCGAATGATGCGATCAGAACCATTATCAAACGATAGCCCATGCTTGACCTCCGTTTTCGCATCCAACTGGGCTTAGTTCAGTTCCAGGGTTCGAGGGCAGATTGGAACATCAGGCCCTTGCCCCGCCTTAGCGACCGGCACGCATATCTCAGCGCTTCAACTTCCTAAAGTCAAATAAGGTCACAAAGTAAAAAGATCCGTCGCGAAAGAGGTGGCTACGCCAGACATGCATTGAGAAAAGCACACGTGCGTGTTCTTGTGAGGAATTTCTTCGGAAGCAGCTACAATGGAACGCCTTTCATGCGATATAAAGATGAAGTCTAAAGCACATGTGCTCTTTGCCAGGGACGATCTCAACCGGGCGATGATCGATGATTATCGATACTCACGCTCACGTCATTAGTGCCGATACAGCCCGCTATCCGAACGCGCCGCTTGGCGGTCACAAATCGGATTGGTCTCGGGAAAGGCCCGTGACCGCTGAACAGATGATCGCTGCCATGGACCGGGCCCGAATTACAAAATCGGCTCTCGTGCAGGCTTCCACCTGCTACGGCCACGATAATTCGTACGTGGCCGATGCGGTCGCGGCTCATCCGGACCGATTCACCGGTGTTTTTTCTGTGGACGTACTCGCGCCGGACGCTCCCGAAAAGATCCGCTATTGGGTCGGACGTAAGCTGACGGGACTGCGTTTGTTCACCGCAGGCAGCACCATGCCGAATCAAGCGGAGTGGGTTGACGACCCACGCTCCTTCCCCGCTTGGGAATGTGCCAGTGCACTTGGACTCCCCGTGTGTATGCAGATGACGATCAAAGCGGTTCCGCAGCTCGTTCATATGCTGGAGCGTTTTCCGAAAGTATCCGTCCTTCTCGATCACCTGGCAAAGCCAAGCCTGTCAGACGGGCTTCCTTACAACAGCGCCGCCGATCTTTTTCGTTTGGCGGTTTATAAGAACCTGTATCTAAAACTGACGCCGCGCACAGTCGTGGAAGCCGAAAACGGAAAGGCCACCCATGCGACCTTCTTCCCCCTCCTGATCTCCAAATTCGGAGCTTCGCGCATTGCCTGGGGCTCGAACTATCCCACATCTGAAGGAACGCTTCCGGACCTGCTGAAACGTTCGCAGGCCGGTCTTTCGATGCTGTCGGCCGAGGACCGCGACTGGATCTTTTTCAAAACAGCGCAGACCCTGTACCCCGCGTTTGCTCGAAATTAAAATGCCCCAAACAAAACCGGTACTGACCCTGCAGACACTTTTGGCGCAATATCGAAATACTAGCGCGTTGAAAGCTGGGATCGTGCGATCGCCACTTGTAGAGCTTGCTTTTGCCGAAGTCAAAACCGCTAATAAGTTATTCAAGGCCGTCGTGCGGGAGCAGAAATTCGACTTGGCCGAACTTGCCATCGCCACGTTCCTGCAAGCCAAAGCGTACAGAAAGGGATATGTTTTGATGCCTGCGGTAATAGTCGCCCGCGGCCAGCATCACACCATCTTCTACAATCCCGAGCGCGGTCATCTCAATCCTGGGGATCTTCACGGCAGAAGGGTTGGTGTTCGCGCATATACGCAAACGACCGGTGCGTGGGTTCGAGGCTTCTTACAAGAAGATTACGGCGTCGACTTCCGGCGCATGCATTGGATTACGTTTGAAGAGCCGCACGTCGCTGAGTTTACAGATCCACCCTGGGTACAACGCGCGCCCGAAGGCAAGGATTTGCTGCAAATGCTCCTCGATGGCGAGATCGATGCGGCCATTTTCGGAAGTGAAAATCCGCAAGGAACGCCGCTTAAGCCGCTCATCCCGAATGCGACAGACGTTGCCACCCGTTGGGCCGAGACGCACGGCGGTGTTCCCATTAATCACATGATGGTGGTCAAGAACTCAATTTCGCAGAGTCGCCCGGATGTTGTTCGCGAAGTTTATCGCATGCTTAAACAGAGCGCGGCCGGCGATACCGCGAAGGGCGGCGGCGTGAGATTCGGTGTTCAGGCGGTGCGTGAGTCGCTCGAAACGATCATTGATTATTCTCAACGACAGGGCTTGATACCCCATCGCTTCTCGGTGGACGAACTGTTCGACGACGTCACTTGTCGGCTAGATTGAGTCTTCCGCGAAATGCCGGCTGCAAATACAATCATTTCCGAAGTCAACCGCGTCGCGGTGAGCAGAAACCGCCGGCCTTGGTATAAACATCTCTCGTTTCAGATCCTCATTGGCATGATCTTAGGTGTAATCCTGGGCTACGTGGCGCCGCAATTTGCCCAGACTCTGAAGCCGCTCGGCGACTTGTTCATCAAGCTGATCCGCATGCTCGTAGCGCCGATCATCTTCTGTACAGTCGTGCACGGGATCGCCAGCGTTGGCGAAGCCAAGAGGGTCGGCCGGCTGGCCATCAAATCCCTCATTTATTTCGAAGTTGTGACTACTGTTGCCCTCGTGCTTGGTCTCTTGCTCGTTAATTTGTGGAAGCCCGGCGCCGGTATCCACATGGTATTCAGCAATCTTGGCGACCCCGGTGTGCAGGCGCCTGTAAAAGCGCTAACGTTTGCCGAATTTCTCCTCAGCTTGGTGCCAACGAGCGCCGTGGGAGCCTTCTCGGAAGGCGAAGTCATTCCGGTGCTGTTCTTCTCTTTGCTGTTCGCGTTCGCGTTACTCGGCTTAGGTTCGAAGGGCAAACCTCTGGTCAATGGCATTCACATGGTCGCGCAGGTATTGTTCAAGATGATTGCCTTTGTCATGTCGATTGCTCCTATTGGGGCTTTCGGAGCCATCGCATTTACCATCGGCAAATTCGGACCGTCGTCTCTTCTGGCTCTAGGCAAATTGGTGGGCGAGTTTTACGTCTGCTGTTTGCTCTTCATCGCTATGGTACTAACTCCGATTGCATGGGCTGTTGGCGTCAACATTTTGCGGTTGATTCGCTATTTGGCCGCCGAATTGATGATCGTTGTCGGAACCAGTTCAGGTGAATCTGTGTTTCCACAACTGATCAGTAAACTGGAGCAACTGGGCGTGGAGGAGTCCGTCGTCGCTCTCGTGCTGCCAGCGGGTTACTCATTCAATCACGATGGAACCTGTCTCTACTGGGCGACGGTATCTGTGTTTCTCGCGCAGGCTGGCGACATTCACTTGTCGATAGGGCAGCAGTTGGCGCTACTCGCAACGATGTTGTTTACCTCAAAAGGCGGCGCTGGCGTCGCCGGATCGGCAATTGTTGTCCTTGCGACGACGCTCTCCGCCACCGGGACAATCCCCGTCGCAGGCATAGCGCTCATCCTTGGGGTACATAGTTTGTTGTCGTCCGCATTCGTACCTGTGAACGTACTCGGTAACTCGCTTGCAACTATCGTCATGGGGCGCCTGGAACGGGCAGTGGACATCCCGACGCTGGAATCATTGCTGGAGAACGGTCCGGATGAGGTACCTCAGATGGTTGTACCTTAAGAAACGGGGCGCTGGCGCGCGTTTGCCGACGAGGAGGGCCGTCATTCACAACGCCAACCACACAGGCGGGAATTGATCGGCACCCGCGGATGTAGGCACTAAGCCGAACGGGTGTGTGGGCGAGGCAAGAGGCTCGTTACCGCGTCCTTTATACGCTCTGCCCATCCTGATGTCAGTGACCACGGACTGGGCTGGCGGATGATGTGGAGTGGGCCTTGCAACTCCAGCACTTGATACTCCGTCAACCCATTTGCTGTTCGGAAAAATCTCAAGCTGACAAGGGCTTTGCCGATGTGAAGCCGTTGCACCGTAATGTCCGGCAGCCAATCAGGCAGGCGGGGATCCAGAAACAAAACGTCCGCTGGCGCATAAGGATAAATTCCAACGAGTGCTTGCAATATCGTAAATGCCGCCGATGCTGACCAGGCCTGAGGCCAATTCGCTTGCGTATAAAGCCCAGGAAACGGTTGATCGGGCATACGCTGGTGGCCGCCGAAAACCTCGGGCAAGCGGTCGTAATCGAATAGGCTGGCAGCTTCAAAGATTGCCTTCGTAAGTTGATGCATCTCTCCATGTAGCCCATACCGGGCAAAGGCGAGTACAAATCCCGCATTGGTCACCGGCCACACGGAACCTCGATGGTAGGAGAATGGGTTATACGCCGGGTGTTCAGCCGAAAGAGTTCGGATGCCCCAGCCAGAAAACAGGTCCTCGCGCATCATACGTCTGGCGACGCGGTTCACGCGGTTTTCGTCTGCAATTCCGGCTAACAAGCAGTGGCCGGCGTCTGATGCAATGGAACGAATCAGTTCCCTTTCGAATCGATGCCCAGCGCATAATACCCCTCTTCTTCCATCCAGAATTTTTCATTGAACCTGCTTTTGAGCTCTTCCGCTTCTTGATACAGCCGACGTGCCGCGTCCGTTTCTCCCAGCCACCACAGCACTTCGGAAAAATGTAATTTAGCCACATACATAAACGCTTGCATCTCGCACGTGCCGATGGGCGTCTCCGCCTGCGAACCATCCGGATACACAATGGCATCCTTGGAATCTTTCCAGCCTTGGTTCTTTATTCCCTGCTCGGAGTGAGTCTGATATCGATAAAAATGAGTTGAATCGAGGCTATAGGTATCTGCCCACTTTAGCGAACCCATGGCGGCATCCACATACCCTCGAATACAATTCAAATCGCCCGTCCAATGCCAGAACTCCGCAAGGCAAATCGGAAACAAAAAGCAGCTCGAAACCGAACCGAAGTACAGCGCCTGCGGACTGTAGTTCAACACGGCCAGCGGATCGGTATGCATTTCGTTAGGAATGCGGCCGGGTTCCGCGTCGCGCCAGTCGCTCTTTTCACTCGCGGGCAGTTTGCTCAGTACGTCGAGTGTGCCGCGCATCAATTTCTGGCTGAGCATCGACGCTTGCCACGAAGCGGCTTCCGTATCGCGGCCGAAGAGCTCCATGTACGTCGGAACTCCGGCGGCCACAGTAAACCCGCCTGGACCATCCAGGTCATACAATCGCAGATCGCCCAGGTCAACTCGCGCCCGGCGGAGTACGCGATTCACAACCGAAGTCAGATCGTCTGCATGCGGAACGGTTGTGACAGTTGCGGAATTGAAGAACCGAATGCGACGCTCATCCCATTCACTGGCGCCCGAATGGATCAGGGGACAATCCGCCGCGAGCGGCAGCAGCCTTCCCTCTATATACCCAAGCCAGCTCAGGCAGTCGCGCCATTTGCCATGCGCCTCGAGCTTCACGTGGAAGCAAATCCGGTTATCGGAATATTCCGGAGCTGAGGTTGTGTTCTCGATCCGCAGTTTGATGCCGCGGTGGAGTTTGGCCGTGCCCTCGTTGCCCTGATGGTTGTAGTGATTCTCCGCCCGGTACTCTGTCATCAGCTCCCACACGTTAGGTTGCGGTTTCGACCACTCTGATTCGAGCTGCCCGTGCTGTTTTCGACCGTTCTTCACTTCTTCTCGAGAAACGAACTGATGTTTGAATTCGAGCTCAAGTTTTACTGTGGTCGCGATCTGCGTGTGATTTGTCAGCTGCACATCCTCGTGCATCCCTTCACCCACCGCGCGTTTTAGGCGAAGCTCCACCGTCTCCTGCAGCGGATTACATTCGCCGGTGGGCGTTTCTTTGCAGTTTTTGGGAGCCTGGATGTAGTAGCCCATCCATGACGCCTGAAAAATGTTTGAACCGCAGCTGAATTCAGGTGTTTGGCCATTGATCAGCCACCGATAACCCGAAAGGACTCGCGTTTCATACAAACACAGTCCGTGGATCGGCTCTTCTGCGTGGATCACACCGCTTTGATCACTCACGAAAGCCGTTCTCCCACGGCTCAGTTGAATTGTGTCCGCACGCGGCCGAATCTTCGCCAGATCGCGGTCACTCGGTTGGCTTCCGGTCATTTAGTTCGCAACCTCTTGCGGCTACTTGCGGCTGACACGCGCCTCACGTACTCATACATCTGTTCCTCCGCCGCGAATTTGGAAATCCTATTGCTCTTGTATGCAGCGCCGTAAGATGCTCGGCCATTTTTTGCTGGCGGCGAATTGCGCGCACATACATACAGGAATGGCTTTAGCGTGTCTGATGACAGCGTACGTCGCCCTCCCAATGTCACAACTAACTCCCGATTGACCCTCCTGCCGACAACACGAACTATGGAACCGCGCCCTGGAAGCCATGCGAGATTACCTTCGCAAAGTCGCTCGTTCGCGCTTGGGAAAGTCATGCAGTGGCTGTACCACACGGTTCGCGAGTTGCTCGTGTCATGGGGCTACTGGGCGGTAAGCCTGGGACTTTTTGCCGAAAGCGCTGGTGTGCCTGTTCCGGGTGAAACAGTTTTGATGTTTGCGAGTTTTCTCGCGCATAAGAATTCTGGCCTGCAGTTGCAATGGGTCATTCTGACAGGCATCGCCACCAGTACTATGGGGGATAACATCGGATTCCTCTTAGGTCGGCATTTTGGCGCCGTGATCATTCGATGGATTCGCAAGCTCTTGCACCTCGAATCCGAAGATATCAACGTTGCACGTGAACTCCTTCGGCGGCACGGTGGAAGGACGGTCTTCTTCGCGCGTTTTATCTTCGGCCTCAGGACTGTTTTCGGTCCTCTGGCCGGTAGCCTTGGCATGGAGTGGGGTGAATTCCTGAAATTCAATTTGCTGGGCGCCGCTGTATGGGTCACCGCAATCTCTTTCGCCGGGTATGCGTTCGCGAATGAATTCGACACTCTCCTCGGCTACATCGAGAAGGCGAGTTGGGCGGTCGCGGGAGGACTATTGCTGCTCGGATATCTTCTGTGGCGCCGGCGTAAGTCGGACTTTCGCGCTCGTCACCATGAAAATGCTTAGTCGAGCTAAACCTCGGAGTTCAGTCGAGCGGGACACGCCCTTTCAGCCTCTGCATTGCGCCGCCTGTATCGTTGATAAAATGGCTCGCGGCGGCGGCGTCAAGCTTGTGTATAGCCACCGCAGAGCGCTAACGCCTAATCGGCGGAGTGGCCGTGGGGGACGGGTTCAGGGGCCTCGATGCGGCGCAACCGCTTGCCGCCACTGGCCCAGGCGCGGAAGCGATCGAGGTACAGGTACACGACCGGTGTCGTGTACAGCGTAAGCATCTGGCTGACGACAAGGCCGCCGCAGATGGCGATGCCCAGCGGGCGGCGCACTTCGGCGCCATTACCGGTGCTGATGGCGATGGGAACGGCTCCCAAAAGCGCGGCCATTGTGGTCATCATGATGGGACGGAAACGCAGCAAGCAGGCTTGATAGATGGACTGCTCCGGGCTGTTGCCTTCGTTGCGCTCGGCCTGAATGGCGAAATCGATCATCAGAATGGCATTTTTCTTGACGATACCGATCAGTAGGATGATTCCAATCAAGGCGATTATATCGAGCTGACTGTTCGTAATCAGGATCGCAAGTAACGCTCCCACGCCGGCCGACGGAAGTGTGGAGAGAATCGTCAGGGGGTGGACAAAATTCTCGTACAGGATTCCGAGCACGATATAAACAGTCGCGAGCGCGGCAAGAATCAGAAGGGGCTCGGTGGAGAGCGAATCCTGAAAGGCTTGCGCCGTGCCCTGAAAGCCGGCGTGGATGCTTGACGGCATGCCGATTTGCCGTTCAACAGCGTCAATCTGAGCTACGGCTTCCCCCAGAGGAACGCTGGGATCGAGGTTGAATGTGATAGTCACCGCCGGGAAAACGCCCTGATGGTTGACCTGCAGATAGGTATTACCTTGTCCCAGATGGCTGAATGCGCTCAGCGGGACGGGCTGGCCCTTGTTCGATGGGACGTAAATATTGTTAAGTGCCGCGGGATCCTGCTGGAATTTGGGATCGACTTCCATAACGACGTGATACTGGTTGATGCCTTCGTACATGACGGAGACCTGGCGCTGACCGAAGGCGTCGTACAGGATATTGTCGATCGCGCTGGCAGAGACTCCCAGCCTGCTGGCGGTGTCGCGGTCGATGACGAGGTTGGTCGAGAGGCCACGATTCTGCAAATCCGTGTTTACATCCTGGAGGATACGCACGCGTTTTAACCGCGATTCGAGCAGCGGCGCCCAGTAGAGAAGGTCCTTCAAATTATCCGCGATCAACGTGTATTGGTACGAAGCGTTGCCGAGCCGACCGCCGATCTGGATTTCTTGGGCAGGCTGCAGAAATAATGTGGCCCCGGGAATGGCAGCCAGCTTTGGACGCAGCCGGTTTACGACCTGGAACGCGCTGACTTTCCGCTCTGAAAGAGGCTTCAGCGTGATATTGAAGTTGGCGGTATTTACTGCGCGGCCGCCGGTAAAGCCATTGATGTTGTCTACAGCGGGATCGGCCCGAACGATCTTGACATACTGATCGAACTTCTGCCGCATGGCCTGAAACGAGACATCTTCGCCGGCGCGAGCCTGACCGAAAATGCGGCCGTTGTCCTGCAACGGGAAGAAGCCCTTGGGAACGATGATGTAGAGGTAGACCGCGAGGCAAACCGTTGCGCCTGTGATTCCAAGAACCAAAGGCTGATTGCGCAAAACCCACTGCAGGCTTTCGGCGTAGGCCTGGTAAAGATGGTCGAAGAGGGTTTCGCTGAGCCGGTACAGCCGATTGTGTTTGTGGCCCTTCTCTGATCTCAGTAGCCTCGCGCACATGGCGGGCGTGGTGGTAAGCGAAACCACCATCGAGATCGCTACGGCGACACTGAGGGTGGCGGCGAATTCGCGGAACATGCGGCCGACAATGCCACCCATCAAGAGAATGGGGATGAAGACGGCGATCAGGGACGTGCTCATGGACAACACGGTGAAGCCAATTTCACGCGAGCCTTCGAGCGCCGCTTCGATGGATCCCATTCCCTTCTCGACGTAGCGCGTGATGTTTTCCACGACCACAATGGCATCGTCCACCACGAAGCCGGTGGAGATCGTTAGGGCCATCAGCGACAGGTTGTCAATGGTATAGCCGCACAAATACATCACACCGAACGTGCCGACCAGCGAGAGAGGCACCGCGATACTCGGGATGGAGGTGGCCCAGACGCTTCGCAGAAACGCAAAGACGACCAGAATCACCAGCAGAACCGAAATGACCAGTGTGACTTCGATATCGTGGACCGAGGCGCGAATTGTGATGGAGCGGTCCTGGGCGACGCCGATACGAACCGATGGCGGAATGGAGGCCTGCAACATCGGCAAGATGGCCCTGATCCCATCCACCGTATCGATGATATTTGCGTCCGGCTGGCGGTAAATATTCAAGAGAACAGAAGGCTGACCATTAACCGTGCCGGCGTTGCGGATGTTCTCTTCCGAGTCCACGACGGTGGCGACGTCGGAAAGACGCACAGGCGAGCCGTTGCGATAAGCAATGATCAGTGGCGCGTATTCCTGCGCATGAAAAAGCTGGTCATTGTCATTCAGCATATACATGTTGCGGCTGTCAGCGACTGCGCCTTTGGGCCGATTGGCATTGGCTGCTGCCAGCGCCGTGCGCACGTCTTCCAGTCCCAAACCGAGCTTACTCAACAGCAGGGGATTCACCTCTGCACGCACGGCCGGACGCGAACTGCCGCCGACCGTTACGAGCCCGACGCCATCCACCTGTGCGATCTTCTGAGCCAGAATGGAGTCGGCCACGTCATACATCTGCGGCTGAGTCGCCGTGTCAGACGTCAGGCTCAACACCATCACGGCGGACTCAGCCGGGTTAACCTTCCGCCAACCGGGATTGCTTGGCAAATTGGGCGGCAATTGCCCTCGCGCCGCGTTAATGGCCGATTGCACGTCACGTGCGGCTCCGTCGATATTCCGTCCGAGATCAAAAACGAGCACGATTTGCGTCGAGCCAAGTTGGCTCGAGGAGGTCATCTGCGTTATGCCGGCGATGCGGCCGAACATGCGCTCCAGCGGAGTGGCTACGGCCGAGGCCATCGTCTCCGGGCTTGCTCCAGGCAAACCCGCCTGGACAAAGATGACCGGGTACACGACATTCGGCATGGGCGAGACGGGCAGCATTCGATACGCCAGGATCCCTGAAAGGAGCAGCGCAGCCGTGAGCAGCGAGGTGGCTACGGGGCGTCGAATGAATGGGGCTGAAATGTTCATCGCGTGGCGATTGCCATTGCTCGCCTAACTGAAACTACGACGTATTCGTTAATCGCCCGGTTGCGGAGCTTCCAGGTGGCCGTGTGCAGGTTGCGCGCGATGCAAGCGGCTGGCCAGGCGGTCGAACCAGATATACACAACCGGAGTTGTGTATAGGGTAAGCAATTGGCTGATCAGCAGGCCTCCGATAATGCAGATGCCGAGTGGCTGGCGTAATTCCGAACCGGTGCCGCGGCCCAGCGCCAGCGGCAACGCGCCAAACAGCGCCGCCATCGTGGTCATCATGATTGGCCGGAACCGCAGCAAGCAAGCCTGATAGATGGCTTCATCGGGCGGCAGATGTTCGCCTCGTTCGGCTTCCAAAGCGAAGTCGATCATCATGATGGCGTTCTTTTTGACGATACCGATCAAGAGGATGATGCCAATCAGCGCAATTACACCCAAATCCAGATGAAAGATCTGAAGCGCTAGAATCGCGCCTACCCCGGCTGACGGCAGAGTCGAGAGAATCGTGAGCGGGTGGATGTAACTTTCGTAAAGGACTCCCAGCACGATATAGACGGTTACGATTGCCGCCAGGAGCAGCCAGCTTTCGTTCGCCAACGAATTGCGAAACGCCGCCGCTGTTCCTTGGAAGCTTGCTGCCACGCTCTCGGGTAATCCGATTTCGCGCCCGACGTTTTCGATGTCGCGAACTGCATCACCCAGGGAAGCGCCCGGAGCAAGATTGAAAGAAATCGTTGTCGAAGGGAACTGGCCCTGATGATTCAGCATGAGCGAAGCTGTATTTGGTTCAAAGTGCGTAAATGCGCTCAGCGGTACCTGTTGCCCGCTGCTCGATTTCACATACAGGCTCTTCAGCGCGTCGGGGCTCTGCCGGAATTCGGGCGCGACCTCCAATACGACATGATATTGGTTGATCTGCGTGAACATTATGGAGACCAGGCGCTGGCCAAACGCGTCGTAGAGCGTGTTGTCAATTGCAGCCGTGGTTATCCCCAAGCGTGAAGCTGTATCGCGATCCACGACGAGATCTTCTTCCAGCGCGTGATTCTGCTGGTCTGTGGCGACATCGCGCAGTTCCGGCAGCGCCTGTAAACGCTGCACTAGTCTTGGCACCCAGGTCGCGAGTTCGTTCGGGTCCGCGGCCTCCAGGCTGTATTGGAATTGCGTGCGGCTCACGCGATCTTCCACCGTGAGATCCTGGACGGCCTGCATGTACAACGTGATGCCCTCGACCGATTGGGCTTTGTCTGCAATGCGGCGGATGATCTGCGTGACATCCGAGGTGCGTTCGTCGCGGGGCTTGAGGTTGATCTGGATGCGCCCGCTATTCGGTGTCATGTTCGTGCCGTCCACGCCGATAAATGAGGACAGGCTGACCACATCCGCATCTTGCAAAATCACACGGGCTAACTGACGCTGCTTTTCTGCCATACCCTCGAACGAGATCGTCTCGGGCGCCTGAGAGATGCCGAGAATGACGCCGGTGTCTTGTACCGGGAAAAAGCCCTTGGGTACGACCACATACATGTATAAGGTCAAAACCAAAGTTCCGAGCGTGACCAGGAGCGTGACTGTCTGGTGCCGCAAGACGAAACGCAGGCTGCCGGCGTAGCGATCGATCACCCAGCGCCAGCCCCATTCTGAAACACGATAGAATGTTCCCTGACTTTCGAGTGGGCGGTGGCGCAGCAGTTTCGCGCACATCATCGGAGTAAGCGTCAGGGAAACCGCAGCGGAAATCAGGATTGTGACGCTGAGCGTTATAGCGAATTCTCGGAATAGCCGTCCGACGATGTCGCCCATGAACAGCAGCGGAATCAAAACGGCAATCAGCGAAACCGTGAGCGAAATAATCGTGAAACCGATTTGGCCTGAACCCTTGAGCGCCGCGTCGAGAGGGGAATATCCGTCTTCCAGATAACGGTCGATATTTTCGATCATGACGATGGCGTCATCGACCACGAAACCCGTAGAGATCGTCAGCGCCATGAGCGAGAGGTTGTCAAGCGAAAATCCGAGCAGATACATCGCGGCGAATGTGCCGACAATCGACAAGGGAACGGCAACGCTAGGGATAGTCGTTGCCGAGAGATTGCGCAAAAACAAGAAGATGACCATGACGACTAGCGCCACCGTCAGCATTAACTCGAATTGCACATCTTTAACCGACGCGCGGATGGTGGTGGTGCGGTCGGTGAGAATGGAAACCTGAACTGAAGGCGGCAGGGAAGCCCTGAGCGTTGGCAACAGTGCTTCGATACGGTCAACGACGTTAATGATGTTCGCACCAGGTTGCCGCTGAATGTTGAGAATGACGGCCGGGGTATCGTTGAACCAGGCAGCTTGGCTGGCGTTTTCGACGCTATCGATTACATTGGCGACGTCCTGCACGCGAACGGGCGCGCCGTTCTTGTAACCAACGATGATCGGCTTGTATTCCGCGCTGCTGAAGATCTGATCGTTTGCGCCGATTGTATAGGCCTGTCGCGGCCCGTCGATGTTACCTTTGGCCTGGTCCTGGTTCGCGTTAGCTAATGCGACGCGCAGGTCCTCAAGACTGAGGCCGTAAGAGGCTAGTGCAGTGGGATTCGCCTGTACCCGAACTGCGGGCTTCTGGCCGCCACTGATGGTTACGAGGCCGACCCCAGGAAGTTGTGAAATCTTTTGTGCCAGCGTAGTGTCGGCCAAATCCTCCACTTTTTGCAGAGGCATTGTGTCTGAACTCAGCGCCATGGTCAGGATGGGCGCATCGGCCGGATTCACCTTGCTGTAAATCGGCGGATTAGGCAGGTCGGTTGGGAGGAATGTTCCACCGGCGTTAATCGCAGCTTGTACCTGCTGCTCTTCGACATCGATATTTTGATCAAGATCAAATTGCAGGACGATCAGGGAAGCGCCAAACGTACTGGTGGAGGTCATCTGTTTCAGGCCTGGCACCTGGCCGAATTGGCGCTCAAGCGGTGCTGTCACCGAAGAGACGATCACGCTCGGCCCGGCGCCCGGATAGAACGTGAGCACTTGAATTGTCGGGTAATCAACCTGCGGCAGAGCTGAAACCGGCAACTGCTGATATGCCACAATGCCGGCGAGCATCACCGCCGTCATCAGTAGCGTAGTTGCTACCGGACGAAGAATAAATATACGAGATGGACTCATTGCTGCCGACTGCGACGGTTACCGTTACCCTGGCGGAATCCTTGCGAGTTGCCCGATTGGGCGTTCGGCTGGGAATTTGACCCACCGAACGGAGAAGTGGCGGGCGGGCGAAATTGAGGTCGCGCGGAACCGGACGCGCCTGCTGGCGGATCGGGAACCCGGGGCGGCGTGCCGGCTGAACCATTGGCTGGACCGTTGGAACGCGTGTCAGGGCGTGGATCGACACGCGCTCCCGCGCGTAGCCGATCCTGCCCATCGGTAACCACGAGATCGTTAACAGCCAACCCGCTCTCAATTTGCGAAATATTGTCCTGCGTCACTCCTACAGTCACAGGCACGACTTCGGCGGTGTTGTCTGATGGATTTATGCGATAAACGAATGAACCTTCGTCACCGCGCTGTACGGCAGCGGATGGAATAATGATCGCGTTTCTCTTCGTATCGATGAGCAGGCGCGCGTTCACGAACTGATTCGGCCACAAAGCGCGGTCTTTATTATCGAAGACGGCCTTTAATCGGAACGTACCGGTCGTCTGATCAATTTGGTTGTCGATGGTAAGCAGAGTTCCGGAAGCGATCTGGCTGCCATTGTCGCGGCTGAAAGCCTTCACCGGTAAGGTCGCACCGGAACGCATACGGCCGTTTACCATCTGCAGCGCGTCTTCCGGGAGCGTGAAAATGACAGCGATTGGCTCCATCTGCGTGATTACCAAAAGCCCGTTTGGATCGGACGAATGGATGATGTTGCCCGGATCGACCAGCCGCAACCCTACACGCCCATCAATCGGCGCGGTGATGTGTGCGTAATCGATATTCAGCTTTGCGTTATCGATCTGCGCTTGATCCCCTTGGGTCGCTGCCTGGATCTGATTGGTGAGTGCAACCTGCGTATCATATTGTTGCTGCGGGATGATTCCGTCTTTCAGCAGTTGCGCATCGCGATCCGCGATCGCTTTTGCATCCGCAAGTTGCGCTTGATCCTTGGCCAGATTGGCTTGTGCCTGCGCCAGCGCTACCTGGAATGGCCGAGGATCGATCGTCGCAAGCAGGTCGCCTTTATGTACTTCCTGGCCTTCCTTGAAATTCACCTGCATCATCTCGCCGTCAACCCGGCTTTTCACGGTAACCGTGTTGAACGCCTCGACGGAACCAAGTCCATCGAGATAAACCGGCAGGTCGTGCCGCAGCGCCGCCGTCACCGCAACGGGAACACTCGCGTTCGGATCGCCTACGTTGCGGCCGCCGCGGCCACGCCCGGCAGCCGCGGTAGTAGGAGTCTTGTGGGTACTGCGATAGATGAAAAAGCCCCCTGCGACGAGAGCGACCACGAGCAGAATGCCGATGACACGAGCGGATGACCGCTTCTTTGTCGGTCTATGCTTCGGATCATCTGGATGGAGGTTCAGATCGATTTCCGAGCGTGTGGGAGCTTCTGTAATTTTTTCGTGCATGACCCTCTCGACGTGGATAACTTCGAGCGACTTAAATTGATTTTGATCCGGACTTCCCTAGGCGCCTTGAACGAAACTCCTCCCCACGGCCCCACACGGCGCGTCCACCTTCACCAGGTGAGGTACGCCCGCTTTATCCCACAGTGTAGCAGAGAATATTATGCCAATGTCTTAGACGGAGGAGGCGCCAGGATCGTTACGGAAGACGGCTTGCATTTCGGCAGTTGATCCAACGTTCGGCGCGACGACGTTCTCCCAAGGGTAATTTCCGTAAGAAGAAGAGCGGGTAACAATCAGTTGGCATCTGAGGTTCAGCCTGCCCTCCGCAGGCGCCTCGGCCAATTCGACCCGGTAGGCATAAGCACAAGTTATAATGTCCGGCAGAAACATAAATTGGACGCGCTTGCTGAAATTTGTTATCTATAGCGGATACTCACCATGGAAATGAGCAGATATGAACGATAAAGCGCGTTTTGATGCGCCTGATGCGCCGCGAAAGATGACAGGAGCCGAAATCATCTGGGAATGTCTCGAGCGGCTCGGAGTTGAATACGTCTTTGGGTACCCCGGTGGCGCAATTCTGCCCACTTATGACGCGCTGACGAAATCGCGCGTTCATCACGTGCTCGTGCGGCATGAACAAGGCGCAACGCATATGGCCGACGGCTATGCGCGGGCAAGTGGCAGAGTCGGAGTGGCGCTGGCGACATCGGGTCCGGGCGCGACGAATATGGTTACCGGCATTGCTACGGCCATGATGGATTCGTCCCCAATTGTCTGCATCACCGGGCAGGTGGGCAGCAGCGTTCTCGGAAGCGATGCGTTCCAGGAAGTCGACATTACCGGCATCACTATTCCGATCACCAAACATAATTATCTTGTGACGCGCGCCGATGAGGTTGGGCCAAGCTTGCGCGAAGCCTTCGAAATTGCGGCGGCGGACCGTCCGGGTCCCGTGCTCGTGGACGTCACCAAAGACGCGCAGCTCAGTACCTGCGAATTCGATTGGGACGCCGCTGCACCACGGGCGCATCGGCAAGTGCCTGTTTTCTTTCCTTCTGCAGCAGAATTGAACGACGCTGCGGCTTTAATCAACGAATCACGGCGTCCGGTGATTCTTGCCGGCCACGGCATCATCCTGTCGGGCGCGGGGGAAGAGGTGCGCCGCCTCGCCGAAACCGCCGATATTCCCGTCGCGCTTACCCTGCTGGGACTCGGGGCGTTCCCGGCTTCGCATGCGCTAAATCTGGGAATGATGGGGATGCACGGCGAGGCATGGGTGAATCAGGCGATTCAGGAATCCGATCTGTTGATCGCGCTCGGCATGCGTTTTGATGACCGCGTCACCGGCAAGCTCAATACCTACGCGCAAAAAGCGAGGAAGATCCACATCGAGATCGACCGCGCTGAGATCAACAAGAACGTTAAAGCCGATGTGCCGCTGATCGGGGATTTGCGCGAAGTTCTGCAGCGCCTGCTTCCTCTGGTGAATCCAAACCGGCATTCCGAATGGTGGTCGCAGATCCATCTTTCCAAGAAAGATTCTGCTGTCCGCGACATTCAGAATCTGCCGGATAACGGACACTTGTATGCGGCGCACGTGATTAACGATCTCTGGCGCGAGACGAAGGGCGACGCCGTTATCGTCACCGATGTCGGCCAGCACCAGATGTGGGAGGCGCAGTATTATCACCACGAAAAGCCGCGTTCGCTGATCACTTCGGGCGGATTGGGGACAATGGGATTCGCTTTGCCCGCGGGTATCGGTGCGAAATTCGCGCGGCCCGACGCGGAAGTGTGGGTTGTGGTCGGGGATGGCGGTTTCCAGATGACCATGGCCGAACTTGCCACCATCGTTCAGGAAAAGATAAACGTCAAGATCGCCATCATCAACAATGGCTATCTGGGAATGGTCCGGCAATGGCAGGAGTTTTTCTACGAGGGCCGCTACGCCGGAACGCCGCTGCTGAGCCCTGATTTCGTCAAGCTGGCTGAAGCGTACGGCATCCCAGGGCTGATGGTCACGCAGCGCTCGCAGGTGATTCCCTCGCTGAATACGGCGCGATTCCACGCCGGCCCGGCGCTGATCGATTTCCGTGTCGAGCAGGAAGATTCAGTTTACCCCATGGTTCCGGCCGGAGCCGATTTGCATGCCATGATCCGGCGGCCTACTCCTCTGGTGGAAAGGCCGACGGATGAGTGAGCGGGAAAAAACGCACACGTTCGTTGTTTATGTGGAGAACAAGCCAGGCGTTCTCAACCGCATTGCCTCGCTGTTTCGCCGCCGCGGCTACAACATCGAATCACTCACCGTGGGCCACACCGAGCGCCCCAATATTTCCCGGATGACAATCGTCTCGTCGATTGGCGAAGGCGCTGCGCACCGGGTCGAAGCGAATATCTACAAACTGGTGAACGTGCTCTCGGTAGAAGACGTGACGCACGCCACCACCATCGCGCGCAGCCTGGCGCTGATCAAAGTGGAGGCGTCCGAAGCCACACGGCATCGGCTCTTGGAATTTGTGCGCGTTTTCCGCGCACGCGTCGTGGATCTGGCGCCGCGTTCGTTAATCATTGAAATTACCGGCGCAGAGGATAAAATCCACGCTCTGGTCGATGTGCTTCGTCCCTTTGGGATTGTGGAGATGGTGCGCACGGGCCAGGTGGTCATGCGGCGCGGCGCGCAGGATTCCGTGCCCAAAATGCCCGAAGGTGACGACCGGCAAAACGAGCGAAAGACAGGTCCCGAAGCGAGCAGCGCGCATGCGATTGAGGCGGAGCACCCCGGCTCCGTCTGAAACTACGGTGTCCGTGCGGTTGGCACGGGCCGAAAGCCAAGGAGCAAAAAGATGGCAAGGATTTATCATGACGATGCGGCAGACCTTTCTCTGATTCAAGCCAAGAAAATCGCCATCATCGGATACGGTTCGCAAGGACACGCGCACGCGCTGAACTTACGCGATAGCGGCTGCACCGTTTGCATTGGGCTTCATCCGGAAAGCAAGTCGCGGCAGAAGGCCACCGCCGCCGGCCTGACGGTGAAATCCAACCGTGATGCGGCCGCCTGGGCGGACGTCATCATGTTGCTTGCCCCGGATACGACGCAGCCTAAAATCTACGAACAAGAGGTCGCGCCGAATCTGACCGCGGGAAAGATGCTGATGTTTGCTCACGGCTTCAACATTCGGTACGGCACGATTCACCCGCCCAAAAATATTGACGTCACTATGATCGCGCCCAAAGCGCCGGGACATCGCGTGCGAGAGGTATTCACCGAGGGAGGCGGAACCCCGGCTCTGCTGGCGATTCATCAGGACGCAACGGGAAAGGCCAAGCAGCTTGCCCTGTCGTATGGCAAGGCGATTGGTGGAACGCGTGCGGGCGTGATGGAGACGACGTTTACCGAAGAAACGGAGACCGATCTCTTCGGCGAGCAGGCCGTGCTCTGTGGCGGGATCAGTGCGCTCATTAAAGCGGGATTCGACACACTCGTCGAAGCTGGCTATCAGCCCGAAGCCGCATATTTCGAATGTGTCCACGAGATGAAGCTGATCGTGGACTTGATTTATCAAGGCGGGTTGAACTACATGCGCTATTCCATCAGCGATACCGCTGAGTGGGGCGATTACATCGCCGGGCCCCAGATCGTGAATGCTGAGACGCGCAAAACCATGAAGGAACTGCTGCGTCGTATTCAAAACGGCGAGATGGCTAAGGATTGGATCCAGGAAAATGAGACCGGCCGCAAGCGGTTTATGGAGATGCGCCGCAAGGAGCAACACCTGCTCGTCGAGCAAGTGGGCGAGCGGCTGCGCGCGCTGATGCCGTTCCTGAATCCCGTCAAGGTCGCCACCGAGCCGCCGAGCGCTGCCGCCGGCGCGAAACCCTGAGCCCGGGGTACCTGGCTGCCATCACGAGGGCCCGAGCGGCCGAGAGTCTGCAGTTCTGATTGGAGCCTTCAAGTTTCGTAGATTTGACGAACGTTCAATGACAACTGATACTGTCACTCGTCTCAACCGAAGAAGCCGTCTGGTCACCGAGGGTGTCGAACGCACGCCGAATCGCGCCATGCTGCGCGCGATGGGCTTTGCCGACGGAGATTTCGACAAGCCGATCGTCGGCGTTGCGAACGGCTACAGCACCATCACTCCGTGCAATGCCGGCCTGAACGATTTGGCCGATCGTGCCGTGCAGTCGCTGCGGGACTCAAAAACGATGCCGCAAACGTTTGGCACGATCACCGTAAGTGACGGCATCTCCATGGGCACGGAAGGGATGAGGTATTCGTTGGTTTCGCGCGAAGTCATTGCAGACTCGATCGAAACCGTTTGTGGTGCCGCCGAAGTAGATGGACTCCTTGCCATTGGCGGCTGTGACAAGAATATGCCCGGAGCGATGATCGCTATCGCTCGGCTGAATATCCCGTCAATATTCGTGTATGGCGGCACGATCAAGCCGGGGCATTTGGACGGCAGGAATCTTACCGTCGTGAGCGCGTTCGAAGCGGTTGGCGAATTCAGCGCGGGCCGCATTGACAAACGTGAGTTGCTGGAAGTCGAGCGCCATGCCTGCCCAGGAGTCGGTTCCTGTGGAGGGATGTTTACGGCAAACACGATGTCTTCGGCAATTGAAGCCATGGGTATGAGTCTGCCGTATTCCTCGACCATGGCGGCGGAGGACGAAGAAAAGAAAGAAAGCGCTGCCGAGTCCGCGCGCGTCCTTACGGAGGCCATCAGCCGCCAACTGCTGCCGCGAGCCATTATGACCCGCAAAGCATTCGAAAACGCGATTGCCGTGGTTATGGCGACCGGTGGCTCGACGAATGCGGTGCTTCATCTGCTCGCAATTGCCAGGGCTGCGCAAGTGCCGCTGAGCCTCGAAGATTTCGAAACTATTCGCAAGCGCGTGCCGGTGCTGTGCGATCTCAAGCCTTCGGGCAAGTATGTCATCACGGAACTGCACGCGGTCGGCGGCATTCCCCAGGTCATGAAGATCCTTTTGGCACACGGCCTTTTGCACGGTGATCCGATCACGATTACCGGCAAAACCATCGCACAAACGCTGGAATCAGTTCCCAGCGAGCCCCGCAAGGGGCAGGATGTGATTCACTCCTGGCAAAATCCCGTCGCGCCCGAGGGTCACCTCGTCATTCTCAAAGGCAATCTCGCCGAAGAGGGCGCGGTGGCAAAAATTTCGAAAGCCGAAAAAATCACCGGCCCAGCGCGCGTTTTCGATTCCGAAGAAACATGCCTTGCGGCGATTCTTTCGAATCGCATTAAACCCGGCGACGTCATCGTGGTTCGCTACGAGGGCCCGAAGGGGGGTCCGGGAATGCGCGAAATGCTCGCCCCCACGTCGGCTCTGATCGGCGCAGGTCTCGGTGAATCGGTCGGCTTGATTACGGACGGCCGCTTCTCTGGCGGCACTCATGGTCTCGTGGTCGGACACGTTGCGCCGGAGGCGGCAGTCGGCGGCGCTATTGGCCTGGTGCGCGAAGGCGATTCGATTACGATTGACGCGCACGCGCGGAAACTGGAACTGCACGTTTCGCCGGAAGAACTCGAGCGCAGGCACCGCAACTGGAAAGCTCCGGAACCCCGCTATACCTCGGGCGTTCTCGCCAAGTACCGCCATCTCGTTTCCAGCAGCAGCCTGGGCGCAGTCACCGACGTATTCCCCCGACAATAGATCCAGCGATTCACAGCTTCGTTCTTAAATTCTCATCTTGAAAATTGACGTGTCCCTGACTATCTTTGGCGCGTTTTGGAGGGTGCGCGGAAATGGCCTTTTATAAAAATTTTATAAGCATATGGAATCGAGCGAAAACGACACGCGCATCGCGTGTGGTCGGGCCGCGCGGAAAAATGCTGAATGCTGCTCACATCAGGTTGCAGTCCCCAAGCCGTTCAACAATCGCGGTATTCGGTTTGGCGGCTTTCCTGCTGATTTCGAGAGCCCCGGTCTTTGCCGTAGTGGCGCCATCGGTCCGCGCAAAAGTGGCTGTCGATGTCACACCTTCAGCGAACACTACCGTTTCATTGGAGGATCGCATCGCGGCCGTCGAGCAGAAAACCGCCGACGCCCAAGCCGCCGGAGACAATGCGTGGATGCTCATCAGTTCCGGCCTCGTCTTGCTTATGACCGGTCCTGGCTTGGCGCTTTTTTATGGCGGGCTGGTCAGAAAAAAGAACGTGCTTGGGACGATGATGCAAAGCTTTGCCTTGATGTCGCTTGTTACTGTGCTGTGGGCGATCTTCGGTTATAGCCTTTGCTTCGCGCCGGGCAATCCGTTTATTGGCGGCCTCGATTATGCATTTCTCCGCAATGTCGGAGGAGCGCCGAACCCCGCGTACGCTGCAACGATTCCGCAGCTGACATTCATGGTTTTCCAGTTGATGTTCGCCATCATCACGCCGGGATTGATTGCAGGCGCATTTGCCGAGCGCATGAAATTCAGCGCTATGGTTTTGTTTACGTCATTGTGGTTTCTGATCGTTTATGTGCCTCTGGCTCATATGGTTTGGGGACAAGGCGGCTTTTTGAATGCAACCGGCGGCGGGCCCTTTCCGACCTTGGACTTTGCCGGTGGCACCGTGGTGCACATCAGTTCGGGAGTCTCGGCCCTCGTATGTGCGCTCTACCTGGGCAAACGTATCGGATATCCCAAACAGCCCATGCTGCCGCACAGCGTGGTTTTGAGCTTTATCGGCGCGTGCTTGCTCTGGGTGGGTTGGTTTGGATTCAACGCCGGCAGCGCCCTGAGCAGCGGACGACTCGCCTCGAGTGCGTTTGTCGCCACGCACTTCGGTGCTGCAGCGGCGGCGTTGGGATGGGCCTTGGCGGAATGGGTGCGGAATGGCAAGCCCAGCGCGCTCGGCGCAATTTCCGGTGCGGTCGCAGGGCTGGTGGCAATTACGCCGGCTTCGGGATATGTCGGACCGATGTCGGCGCTGGTAATCGGATTTTCCGCCGGAGTCGTTTGTTATCTCATGGTCGCTTTCGTGAAGCCCCGATTCGGCTATGACGATTCGCTCGACGCATTCGGAGTGCACGGTGCTGGTGGCACACTCGGCGCATTGTTGACCGGTGTATTCGCGCTCGCGGCGATCAATCCCGTCTTCCACGATGCGCAGGGCAATGCTTTGCCTCTGGGACTTCTGGATGGGCACGCGCGTCAAATCCTCAATCAGTTCGTTGGTGTTTTGATCTCCTGGGGAATGGCGATCGTTGGCACAATCGTGGTGCTCAAAATCACGGAATTCCTCGTCGGCCTGCGCGTTTCAGGGGAGCATGAATTGCAAGGCTTGGATCTGTCGCAGCATGGGGAAGTAGGATACGATTTTGAGTCCTAAGCTTTCTCCGGGAGGATGTTATGCCCGTTGAATCAGCAAAGGTCGACATCAAGACTGATGATCCAAGGAGACAGGGTTCCATGATGCGAATTGAAGCGATCATTCAGCCCTCCCGATTCGAATCGGTGAAAGAAGCGCTTCACCAGATCGGGGTCGAGGGCATGACGGTCTCCGAAGTCCGCGGGCATGGCCGGCAAAAGGGCCACACGGAAACCTATCGCGGCCGGGAATATGAAGTGGATCTGCTTCCAAAAATAAAGATCGAGATGGTGCTGCCTGTCAATCTGGTCGATGCTGCGGTGCAGACGATTCTGAAAACCGCGCGAACAGGCAAGATTGGCGATGGCAAGATTTTCCTTTCCCGGGTAGATGAGGCCATTCGCATTCGTGACGAAGAACGGGGAGAAGCAGCGCTATAACAATTCCTGACGGATTACTGTCCGGCAGCGAGAATTTGCGCCACTGCAGTGGTCATACCCCCCACACTATCAACCGTACTTCGAGATTTCTATGCGGATGAATTTGCCCGAATCGAACGCGATTTTAGGGCGGCGTCTGACGGGCGCGCCGCCATTCGCGAAAGGACTGCGCTGCTTGATCGTATTGTGCTCGAACTTGGCCGCGAGTTGCTCGGCGCACCTGGAAAACTGAAAGGAATCTGTCTGGTTCCGCTGGGTGGTTACGGACGCAGGGAATTGTTTCCTCATTCCGACGTTGATCTTATGTTCTTGTGGGCTAATTCCTCCACAGAACGACAGTATCGAGAGGCAGCTCAAGCCCTCGTCAGGGGCTTATGGGATTTGCGCCTGCGGGTAAGCCCAACATATCGGTCTGTGGCCGAATGCGAAAACTTTGAGCGCGATAACCCCGAGTTCAACATCGCTGTTTTAGACAGCCGCTACTTGGACGGAGACGAAGAGGTTTTTGAACGGCTGCGCAATAAAGCTCTTCCGCGCATGATTGGCGCTGCCTGGCGCGATCTGGTTACGGATCTCGCGGAACTGACCCGGCAAAGGCACAAAAAAGAGGGCGACACGATTTTTCATCTGGAACCGAACGTCAAGAATTCTCCCGGTGGCTTGCGCGATTACCACGTCGCCTGGTGGCTCGGGCTGATTTCCAGGATGCAAAAAGAAGGCAAGTGGGCCACCCATGAAGATATCTGGCCGTCTAGCTCACGGAAGGAGATGGAAAGTGCCTTTGCTTTCCTGGCCGCGGCGCGCTGTTTCCTCCATTACCGGCAGGGACGCGACGACAATTCGTTGTCCTATGAATTGCAGGCAGCAGCGGCGGCGCGAGGTGTTGGAGTGGAAAACGGCCGCGCGGTCGAACCGGCCGATTGGATGCGCATTTATTTCCGTCACGCGCGCGCGGTTTACACGCTTTGCACGCAACTGCTGGACGAATCTACCCCCGCGCCGGCTACTCTTCGTACGCGTCTTCGTAGGACCTGGCGCCGTGCGGATTCCGGGTTCTCCATAGCGGGCACGCGCTTGAGCGTGCTCGAACCCGGCGGTTTGCGCAATCCGCAGCGGGTGATGGACGTATTTCTGTACGTCGCAAAAAATGGGATCAGGGTTAGCCGTGAAGCCGAGGACCAGGTTCGCGAAGCGCTGCCGCACGCATTTCCGTCTGGCGCGACTCTGACACAGCTATGGACGAAGCTGCGGCAGATTCTGCTTGCGCCGCATGCAGCGGAAGCGCTCCGGGCGATGCACAGTGCCGGCTTGCTGGTGCGCCTATTTCCCGAATTTGGCGCCATCGATTCCTTGGTTGTGCGCGATTACTATCACCATTACACAGTCGACGCGCACTCATTCATGACGATTCAAAACGTTCACGTCCTGCGCAACACACGGGAAAACTGGGAGGCTCCTTTCGCCACTCTGTTTTCAGAAGTGGAGGAACCCGAGCTTCTGTTTGTGTCGCTCCTGTTCCATGACGTTGGCAAGGGCATGAGTTTGGAAGATCACGTTGCGGGCAGCCTCCAGGCGATCGAAAACGTTTTCGCACGCCTGGACTTGAGTTCTGAGCAAAAAGATACCATTCGTTTTCTAGTCCGCGATCATTTGCTTATGTCCGCCAATCTTTTGCGGCGGGATATTTTTGATCCGGAGACCATCCGCGTTTTTGCCGAGCAGGTGGGCACGCCGGAAAGACTCAAGCTGCTTTGCCTCCTTACCTATGCGGATATCCGCGCGGTGAATCCGGACGCGTTGACGCCCTGGAAGGCGGAATCGCTGTGGCAGCTTTACGTCCAAACCGCCAATTATTTAACTCGGAGTGTGGATGAAGAACGCGTGGGAACTGACGCGTCGGACGTGCAATTTGTCGATCGCATCTTACCGCTGGTTGGCGGAATCGCGCCGCGCGGAGAACTGGCTGCGTTTCTTGAAGGTCTGCCACGCCGGTACGTATTTGCCCATTCGGCGGAAGAGATCGGCGCTCATTTCCACATGGCGCGGAACCTGAAAGAAGGCGGGGTACAACTTCGCATTGAAAATCGGGGGCGAATGTACGCGCTCACTCTTTTGGCCAAGGATCGCCCCTTCCTTTTTGCCGGCGTGAGCGGAACTCTAGCTGCGTGGGGAATGGATATTTGGAAAGCAGAAGCGTTTGCAAACTCCGCCGGTATCGTGGTGGATACCTTCCATTTCACCGATCCTCACAGAACTCTGGAACTGAATCCTTCGGAATTAGAGCGCCTGCAAAAAAATCTCGAGGACGTGCTCACCGGGGCCGTTCCGCGCGACACTCTGTTGCGCGGCAGGGCATCGGCGCAATTCAAATCGAAGCCAAAGATCAGCGTGCCAACGCAGATTCGGTTTGACGACAACAGTTCTCCGCATTCTACGTTGATGGAGATTGTCACCCAGGACCGGGCCGGTCTGCTCTTTCACCTCAGTTCCACCCTGGCGAATTTTGGCTGCAATATCGAAGTGGCGCTTATTGATACCGAGGGGCAGCGCGCGCTCGATACGTTTTACCTCACCTTCGGCGGTGCCAAGCTAAGCGCGGATACGGAGGAACGCCTGCGGGCCCGTCTGCTCGCTGAACAATGAGCGCGCCCTCCGGTTCTGAGAGAATTCCTCCACCAACGCGATAATCCAAGAACCTGTCATTCCGTGGAAGTTGGCTCGCACTTCCATGCGAGCGAACGACGAGGGATCTACTGTTCTTTCTGCCGAGTCGGCAAAACGAGCCTCCGTGACCGTTTCGCGAGAATGAATAGAGTAAAATAACCACTGGAGTGACGTGATGGTTCGTCCGATCGGTTCCCGATCCGCCGAAATTGCCCGCGCCCGCGCGGTAAAGCGGCGCAATGCAATCACGGCTCTGCTGATCGGGACGATTCTCACCATTCTCATCATGCGCATTGTTCCGCTCGAAGCGCGCGCGTTCGGGCCGTTGCATCTACTGGCCGGATTTTTTGCTGGACTGCTGTACGCCAATGCCTTCGAATACATCCTGCATCGCTTTGCCCTGCACTGGGGCCACGGTTTTTTGGTGCAGCGCCACGGTCTTCACCACGACACCACGGGCGCGGCGGAAGAGCCGCGCTACGTAAATTTCGCAACTTCACCCTGGGTCGTCGTGCTGGTATTCGTGTTAAACGCGGTTCCGGTTTTGTCTTTGGAATTTTTCCTGCACACCGCTTTGACCGCAGGAATTCTCGCTGGCTTCACGCTCTATTTCATCGCCTATGAGGAGATTCACTGGCGGTTTCATTTGGGCGGCTGGCTGCCGGGCTGGATGCGCAGCGCTCGCCACCACCACATGCTGCACCATGGCGGATTCGAAGGCCGCTATAATGTGTTCCTGCCGATTTTCGATTGGATCTTCCATCGCAACGCCTGGAAACAGACGTCATTCCAACAGCCTCGCTGATTTCATCTTACTGCGCGCCGGTAAACGCTGCTAGCGTCGCAGCCGGGCAAAGAATGATCGGTTCTTTGCCGGTGTTTTCTCCACCGGAATGACTCCCATCAGTCGCTCGATCTCTGACGACGAGAGCGGATCGGCCGCCCGCCGCCAGTACCCGACCTCGCGCAGCCCTGTCCATGCTTCGAGGCATCGCAAGCACTCGGAGACATGTTTTTCGACCGGCTCTTTTTCGTACCAGCTCACTTGTCCATCGTGGATGCGTACCATCTCGTGCGCGGGCGTGCAATGTTCAGTTTTGAGAACCTGGACCTGCGTTACAAACGCGAGCCATGCCGCTGGCCAAGGATTCCGATCCTGTTGCAGTTGGCGAACTGGTTGATACTCGCCGCTCAGCCGTTCAAACGCCTTTTCAGCCACACGCGGCGAGAGGCGCATGATGCGCTCGATGGTCTGCTCGGTGTACCCGCCGAGCTTGAACAAGAGCATCTCCTTGTGGAGCAGCGGAAGCCCATCCAGCACTTTGGTAATCTTCTCCGATGTGAACGGATTACCGTGCGTGCTTGTTTCCTTGAACGCCGCTGACCCGAGTGCAGCTTCCAGCAGCAGGCCACGAAGATCACCCAGAAATTCGCGCTCTGATTGTCGCGAAGTGGCCCGTAGCTTTTCGAACTTATTGCCGGAAAGCCTCGCCATCGTTTGCTGCACAATGAGAAATGCTTCCGGCGTCGACATTGCCGCATGGATTTCGAGCAGCCGGAATAGCGCCGCGCCATAAAAGTCCAGCAAGGCGCGCCATGCGGCGCCATTTCCCTGTTCGCTTTGCTCCCGGATTTTGTGGAATGTAAAAATCACCGGTGCGGGCTTCACGAGGGGAATCCTTGGATTCTAATTTGGGGCAGTTGCCGCGTCAGAGAGGTGCCTCACTGGGTGTGGGATTTCGCGGGCGCACAGCGCTGCGCTCCCAAAACGGCTCAAGCTGCACAAAACGCAGTCCCCCAAATAATAGACCGTGTTCCGGCGATCACCGACACTCGGCAGTCAGTCGGCGGACTTCCTTGCTGGCGCCGGTTCGAAAGTCGGCGAGGTTGCAACAGCGAACGGCAAGCCAAGATTTCGCCGCAAGGTGGCGCGGTCGAGTTCATGTTCCCAGCGTGCTAGAACAACAGTGGCGACCCCATTGGCAATCATGTTCAGCGTTGCGCGAGCCATGCTCATGAAGCGGTCTACACCAAGAATTAGCGCCATTCCAGCTACGGGGATGGTCGGAATTACCATAAGCGTGCCGACCAGCGCGATGAACGCCGCACCCTGAACGCCGCTTGCGCCCTTCGACGTCAGCACAGCAACAGCAAAAATTGTTAATTGCTGTCCCAGCGTGAGGTGAATATTCGTCGCCTGCGCGACAAAAAGCGCCGCCAGGGTCATGTAGATGCTGCTGCCGTCCGTATTGAAAGTGTATCCCGTAGGCACGACGAGGCCGACCAGAGCCTTCGAGCAGCCCAGGCTTTCCATCTTCTCCATTAATGTGGGCAGTGCTGGTTCGGAAGAACTCAACGTAAGGGTGAGCACGATCTCTTCTTTAATATAGGAAAGGAACTTGATAATTCCGAATCCCGAAGCCCAGCAGATCGCGCCCAGCACGATCAGCAGGAAGAGAATCGACGTAATCCAGACCCAGCCCACGAGCTTCGCCAGCGGTCCTAAAGACCGCAAGCCATACGCGCCGATGGTAAAGGCCATGGCGCCAAACGCGCCAATCGGAGCGGCCTTCATCACGATATTCACCACGCCAAAGACGGCCTGCGTCAGCCCTTCGATTGCATCGACCAGCGGCTTGACGCGCTTGCCCATGGTGGCCATCGCCAGGCCAAACAGGATGGAAATGAAAACGATTTCGAGAATGTCGCCGCGGGCAAACGCATCGACAACCGTGGTGGGAATGATGTGCATCAGGAAATCGGTAACCGATTGCGTTTTAGCCGCGCCGGCATAGTTCGCCACGGCTGCGGCGTTGAGGGCGGCAGGGTTGGCGTTGAATCCGGCGCCCGGCTGCACCAGATTGCCGATAAGCATGCCCATCAGCAGGGCGATTGTCGAGACGACTTCGAAATAGAGCAACGCTTTGCCGCCCACGCGGCCGACTTTCTTCAGATCGCCCATGCCCGCGATGCCGGTTACGATCGTGCAAAAAATCACCAAGCTGATGATCATCGAGATGACGCGGATAAACGCATCACCTAACGGCTTCATCGCCACGGCCGTATGCGGCCGCACGTAGCCGAGCAAAATGCCAACGGCTACGCCGATAAGGACCTGCCCCCAAAGGGTGGCGTAAAAGGGCTTTTTGCGGGCGTTTGCACGCGGAGAAGATTCGGCATTGGGTGTGGCCATAATCAAGTCTCCCTGGTTCGGAGTGTTGCGTCAGCTTGGCGGGAAGCAAGTAAGAAGATGTGATCGGGCCTAATCGCCCTGGGCTTGCTCCACGCGCCGGTCTCCGCGGAGTCTACCACATTCGCCAGCAATGCTATACGCTCAACGAGCGCGCCTGAATCCTTCGCCAAAGGCGTACTGGCCTTCTCGACACAGCCGCGGCAGCCATATAGAAAGTCCTGCTAGCATAATTTCTATGACCAAAACGCGATCTCTAGTGTTGCTGTACTTGGCCGGAACGCTGCTCTTCGGCCGGCCGTTGCTTGCACAAGATTCGCCCGCAAGCGCTCCGTCGCTACCGGTCATTGACTACAATGCCTGCCCTTTTGAAGGCTGTACATTCGGAAAGTGGATCGTGACGCGAGAAACGTCACTTTTTTCCACGTGGAGAGAAGGCCGAGAAGCTCTCGGCGTAACGCTCAAAAAGGAACAGATTGTCACGGGTCTGACGGGTGTACACATCACCTATGAACCGGATCGCATTTTGATTCGCGAGGCGATCCCCGAACTCCGGGTTCAGCCGGGCGATATCATCCTCCGTTACATGTATCACGGCGAAGGATTCTGTGACCTCTGGGCCAAAGGTCAATGGAAGAAGGAGTACGACTGCACCTTTATTACGGAACTGAATCATGGAGGGTGCCTCCGCGACTGCGCTGCCACTGCGAGCTCCGAGGGTAAAAAAGAATGGTGGGTTCAGGTCAAAACTCCACAGGGCGCCACGGGTTGGTCGAAAGCAGAGGGGCAATTCGACTGCATGGATTCACTTGGAGGAGAGCCGAAATGCGGTAAGCTCCAATCGAACTCCCCCCAAGATTCGGAGACACCGAAGTAGTGATACGCACTGTATAGCAGGACACCATTGTTCCGCTAATTATCCGTTCTTTGCATTCCTACCTGAGGCCTTCGTCAGATGCCAGGAGTCGCACCACTGACAGCGGTAAGCCTTAAGCTCAGGCGCGTTGGCAGTTGCCATCTGATGTGCGGCGGTCGAGAGCGCTTCGCCTTCAGTATCGTACTTTCGTTTGCCGCTCACCGGACATTTTGAATCGTCGTCCACCGCAGCCGGAATCTTAGCGCCCCGCGCTATTAGTGGCGGCGGGCTGTTTGAATGCGGGGTTGCGCGGCAGACTCAGTAAATTGGCAAAGAGGCGATAGGCGCCAGGAACTCCGTCGGGCAACTGCCGATAGAGCGCGAAAGCGACATAGACGTAAACGCCGCGGCCATAGCGCGCATAGACGAGGCCGCCGCGCTGCGGCGCCTGCTCCGGATCGTGTGTTTCGAGCGGCGCGACGTATTCCGGAGCCCACGTCTTCATGAAGCTGTGGCCTCGCTCCTCGACCCATCCCGCAAAATCCGATTGGTTGATCTGATTGGGCCAGGTCAGCACAGGACTTTTGGCATCGGCGAACGCGATCGGCGAATGTTCGTCCACCACGCGCTCGGCATCATTGGGCAACGTGTAGGGATACGGGCCGTAATTGTGATCGTACTGCACCGACTGATACTGCACGACCATTACGCCGCCGTTGCGCACATAGTCGAGGAGGCGCGCGTGATTGGTGGCGAGCTCGGGCCGGTTTGTATAGGCGCGCACCCCCACGAGTATTACATCGTACGTTTGCAAATCGCCGCTGGCGATATCCTGAGCGTTCAGCAACTGTACGTGCACGCCGAGGTCCTCCAGCGATTGTGGGACCGTATCGCCAGTGCCCATGACGTACCCGATGCGTAGTCCCTGAGAAATCTTTACATCAACGCCGGAGGTGCGATAGGTCGCCGGAACGTAAAGATTATAGGGGCGCAAACCTGGGTAGCCTGCGGTGATGAAGCCTTCGCGATATTGTCTTCCTCCTGATTCCGCCACAGCGGTAACCGTGTACGGCTTCGTCTCCAGTCGATCCGCGATCACTTCGAATCGCACGATCTGCTCCTGGCCCGCGCGCTCAAGCGCAAAAGGGACGGATGCTGGCTCGGAATGCCAGCCCTGGGGTAGATCGAGTCTCACCATGCCTTTGGCGCCAGCTTCCGCTTCGGTGTGGACCTGCGCCGAGAGCATGAACGATTTCGAACCGAGCGGGGTGATTCCCGCATCGGGGAAGATCCTCACCGAAACGGCTGGGGTCACCACGAGCGGGTTAACTACGATGCCTTCTCCAGTCTGCTGCTGAACCGTCTGCACTACCTGCCCAAGCCGCACCGGCACGCCCATATAGGTGAATTCAATCCACGCGGCCAGCGGGTACGGAGCGAACGAAAGATCACGGTACCGCTCGTCCACCTTGTTGTAGTAAGGCATTTCCTCGGTCGGGCGGGAAAAATATGGCCGCGTGGGCGCGCCATTTTCCGGAACTTTCACCGTGAACCGCTGATCGAGCGCTTGCCGTGCTCCCACGCTCGTCGGCGGCGTAGCTTGAGATGCGACGCTCCAGGCTTCGCCGGGCGGGGTTTCAAGCCAAACTCGGTTCAGCAGAAGTGCGCTGGTTCCAGGATTATTGAGATGCACGCGCACGGGAAATTGCTCGCCCGGAACAACCGTTTTCAATGTCTCCGCAGGCAAGGCAAAAAGGGGATTGTTGCGTCTCGGCTCTTTGGCCGGAACAAGCGTCGCTTCTAGCGAAAGGTTCAGTGCCTGAATGATTGCTTGTTGAAATTCGTTCTGTTTAGCCCGCAATTCGAAGCTGACGTCGTATTTCGTTTGATCGGAAAGTGCACTGGTGGCAACTTGCGCTAACAGCGCATTCGTGTTCTTCAGGCCGTCAGCCAGAACCGGCGCGATTTTTTCCGGGTTGCTGACGGAAAAGCCAGCCATAGCGCCTTCCACGCAGGAATTGATGTGCGCCAGGCCTTCTTTAAGGAACGCCACATCACTCGCGCCGGCCAGATTGGCGATTCCCGCAAGCGATATATCGATTCCGTCAAAATACGATTGTTCCTTGTCCTGCGCGGGAATTGAAGTGCCAAAGCGGTGGTAGGGTGAGTTAAGCGGGCCGGCTAAGGGAATGCCTCCACCGCCATTTTGCGATTTTTGAAGCGACCACCCCTGCCTCGCGATTTGCACGTACGTTTCGCCGAGTGCGGGATCGCTGCTGCCTTCGGGCACTTCCAGCGTCGTACTGAGCGGACCCTCCGACCACGTTTTATGAATGAAGTCGTAGAAACGCACGGGAAGGTATTTGCCCGTGGCCGAATCGAACATCCCTTTCTCGCTGATTGGGAAAATGGGCACGCGCGCGTACATCTTCACCGGCGACCACGGCCGCAGCCCGGCGCGAATCTGCTCCGGAAAGACATTCGGATCGCCCGCGGCCGTGAACACTTCCTGCGCAATCTGCCCCGCGGCTCCATGCTGGCCGTGGCCATCGGTTGGTCCGCCGACGAATACCGAAGTGACCACGAGCGGCCGCGTCATCCGCACTACGCGCACTGCATCCTCGAGCAGTCGGTCGTGTCCCCAGACTTGCAGCGCTTCGTCGCGAGTCTTTGAAAAACCGAAATCGGCCACTGTTGTCCAGAATTGCTGCACTCCGTAATAACGGTCGGCGGCCAGCAGTTCTTCCGTGCGGACAAGTCCCAGGGCGTCCCAGAAGTTATCGGACATGACGTTTTGTCCGCCCTCGCCCCGGTTGAGCGTCAGTAAAATCGTCCGCACTCCCTGCCCGCGCGATTGGTAGGTGAGCATGCCCCCGTCTTCGTCGTCCGGATGGGCGGTTAACATGAGGAGACTCGCACGCGTATGCAGCTTCAGCAGCGTTTGCCAAAGCCCGGCCGTGCCACGGTCAATCTCGAGAGGACTCGCATTCGGCGTGGGCCGTTCCGAGGGTGTTCTTGCGGGATCGCTCGCGCTGGTGGAAACCGAGTTCGCCGCGGCGGGTGCCTGCCCCCGTAGTGCCATCGAGAGTGCGAATGCAAGCGCGCCGGCGCTCAGCAGAGTCAGCGCCATCGAACCAAGCCGGGCGACCCCGGGCTGTGACCGCTGGACTGGGATATTCATGTCGGGCGTTACGATCCTGCCCGCATAGCATATCCCACAGTCGCCAGGAAGTTTAGCCCCCGGCGCGCGGTTCCAAGCCGGCAGCGAGTTAGCTGCCAGGTTTATTTCTGCTCGCGCCAGGTCATATCGACGCGTACGGGAATTTCGTTCTTGACGGCGATACCCAAAAGTGAGGGAGGATCAATTTTGAAATCCGATAGCGTGGCGGGGACGGTTCCGATGACACGCACGTAATCGCCTTCTTTCGTAAGCTGGAGAGAGACCTGCTTGTACTGTGCGGTTTGGCCCGCGAATTGAATTTCGAGGTCCGCCTGAATCATCGTCATTGAAGCTTCGCTCTCCGGCAACCGCGTGCGCACGGTTACGAGCGGGAATTCCGCGCCGCGCGTTGCCTGCAGCATGTGCAGATCGCGGTTGCTGTCGCCTGAATTAAATGATTTCACGGGAGCCGCGATCAGGAAATCGCACTCCCCCTCGTGACATACCCCCTTGCCTTTCGCCTCGTGGCTTACACCATCTGTCTGATGCAGCGGATGCGAAACGTGGTAGCTCAGCGTGCTCTGTTGCAGAATCCATTGCTGATTGGTCTGGGCAAACGACGCTGCGGCGAACAATAACAGCGCTACAAAACCTGTTCGATTCATATTCGTTGTGCGGAGCCTGTCGAGGGTTTTCAAAATTTCAGCGAAACAGAGAGAAGAGCCGCGCCAAAAGCGCCCGCTGTCACAATGGCCACAGGCCCATGGGCGCTGGCTATACCGTGAACCTTCTCTCCCTTGCTTTTTTGATCGAAGGCGATCGCCCCCAGTATCGGAGTCAGGATCATGCCAGGCCCGTGGATCCACGCCAGGGCTCGGTGCACGCGAATGGGCCCGCGGCGCTTCGTTCCCGCAATACCGGGAGCGCGAATTGCGAACGCCGCCGCCGTGAAATATAGGCCGGTCGTCATACTTCCCAATGCGAGATGTGCCCAGCGGTCGCTTGTGCTGGTGGCCCTGCCGCCTGCACCAAACGAGGTGGCGACGGTCGCGATCATGGGAATTGCGGTGATCAAACCCAGCCGCTGATGAATCTTCAGCATGTGCGTGCGCCTGTCGAGTCTCGCCTGCAGCTGGGGGTTGCCTTTCGTTTGCTCGGGAGAGAGGCCTAAATCCTCGAGCGAAGGCGCCTGCGGATTGGAAGGTGCCTGTCCCTGCGCGTTCGGCTGAGGATCTCGTTGACCCTGAGTTGATGCTCCTGGATCAATCGAAACGTTTCCGGAAGCGGGGCTGGAGGATTCGACAGCGGCGTCGCTAAACAGTTCAGGAAAAGAATTGCCGTTGAACACGCGGTTCGCCCTTAGCGCGCGTAATACAAGCGCTGCCGGTATCGCGTTCGAACTGTGCGGCGCAGCTGAGCTTTCGGGCGTCTGAGCGAAGGAAAAGGACGTAAACGCAAGAACGAAAACGGTAGAAATTAAAACTTGTACCCCTTCCGAAGCAGTCATTTTACTCCTATAGGTAACTAGCTAACGCCTGGGTCATTCCTACTGCGGCCACGTCGCCGCCGGATCGGTATTAATGATGGGAGCACCCACCGCGGCGGGCACCATCGGCCGCAGATAGGGTCGGTTCACGTTCTTGTGGCAGGAATAGCAATCTTCGAGCAAATGCTTGTATTGCTCGGTAAATTGCTTTGTATCTTTGCTGTCGATCGTCTCCTTCACCTTCGCGAGCGAGCCGTGCTCGATTCCGTCAAGCGTCCCTTTCATATCCACAGGATTGCCGTCAGTACCTTTGGGGCCGGGATTCAACGCCACTTCCCATCGCAGCCGGTTCCGCGTCTCGCCCCAGTAGTAATTCGCCAGAGGCCAATTCTTCTTTTCCACCGCGAACCACATATTTGCCGCGTGGTATCCCACCTCTACCATGGGGTGAGACATCGGAGGCGTGATCGACTTCAGCCGTTCCACATCGGCTTGCGGATTCGATGCTGCCGCACCGTTTTCGCGTTGTGCTGAGGCGGTCGAGTGCTGCCAAAGCGTGACGCACACAAACCCTGCCAGGAACCCCACCATCACTAACAGCAGACTGCGCAACACTCGTAAGCGGGTCATTTCCCCTCCTCGAAATGATTTTGAAACGCGCGGATGATACAACATACCCTGCTCTTTGCCACTGGCGACGCCCAGAAAGCGCAAAACATGTGCCTTAGACGGATGTATGCCTGACGGTGGTTGCAAAAACGCGCCGGGTGCGATTTTCCGCGAGTGGCGCGATGGTATAACATGATCGTCTTTCGCACCCGCAGTTGTTGGCGGCGTACGAGTCCGCAGCAAAAATGAAAATTGGAATTACCTGTTATCCAACCTACGGCGGCTCTGGCGTCGTGGCCACGGAGCTAGGCATGGAACTGGCGGCCCGCGGGCACGACGTGCATTTCATCAGCTATGCACCGCCCGTGCGCTTGACCGCGAGCGAGCGCATCACTTTTCATGAAGTTGAAATTTCCAATTATCCGCTTTTCGACCATGCGCCCTACGCGCTCACCCTCGCCGTTAAAATGCTGGAAGTTGCCGACTCGGCGAAACTCGATCTGCTCCACGTGCACTACGCAATCCCGCATTCAGTGAGCGCCATTCTCGCACGCTCCATGGCCGAACCTCGGCGTTTGCCCTTCATAACCACGCTGCACGGCACGGATATCACCCTGGTGGGCAACGACCGCAGCTTTCTGCCGATCACGCGTTTTTCAATCGAGCAATCCGATGGCGTCACCTGTATTTCGAATTACCTGAAGAAAAAAACCATCGAAGTCTTCGACATCAAGCACCCCATCGAGGTCATTCCCAATTTCGTCAATTGCGACATCTACTGCCGCAAGGATGATCCGGCGCTTCGCTCCCAATTCGCCCCGAAGGGCGAACCGATTCTTATGCACCTCTCGAATTTCCGGCCGGTCAAGCGTGTCTCCGATGTCGTGGATATTTTCGAAATTGTACGCGGCAACATGCCCGCCAAGCTGGTGCTCATCGGCGATGGCCCTGACCGGGGAGCCGCCGAGTGGAGCGTCGGCCGAAAGGGGCTAACCAAAGACGTCTTTTTCCTCGGCAAGCAGGATCGTGTCTATGAAAAGCTCAGCGTCGCCGATCTTTTCCTGCTGCCATCCGATCTCGAGGCCTTTGGCTTGGCGGCCCTCGAAGCCATGGCCTGCGAAGTCCCCGTCATCGGCACGAATTCCGGCGGCATGCCCGATGTGGTCGAGCATGGCGTCGATGGGTATCTAGTCGAACCGCGCGACGTCGCTTCGGCCGCCCGCTATGCCGTCGAAATTCTTTCTCGCGCGGACCGCGGCAGGGAGATGGGCCTTCGTGCCCGCGAAGACGCGCGCCGCAGGTTCTGCGCCGAAGACGTCATCCCACGCTATGAAGCCTACTACCGCCGCGTGCTTGAAACCGCCGTCACCGCCGGCGCCTGAGTGCGGACGCTGTGACTCCCTCCGCCAAAGGCGCACCCGATAATAGTTCGGCGAGTTCTTCAGCAGCGCAGCACTTCAAACCGAAGTCAACACTGCAACCACAAGAACAATCGGGCACCTTGATCCGCGGCATGGGACTTGGCAGCGCCGTCGCCCTGAACATGCTGGACATGATTGGCGTCGGCCCATTCATCACGCTGCCGCTGGTCGTCGCCGCCATGCATGGTCCCCAGGCGCTGCTCGGATGGCTTCTCGGAGCAGCCCTGGCGGTTTGCGACGGCCTGGTCGTCGCGGAACTTGGCGCCTCCATGCCGCGCGCCGGTGGCCCTTACGAATATCTCAAGCAGATCTACGGGCCGAACAAACTCGGGCGCATGATGTCGTTTCTTTTCATTTGGCAATTGACCTTCAGCGCGCCGCTTTCGATTGCCTCGGGCTGTATTGGCCTTGCAGCCTATGCGGGTTTTCTATGGCCGAACCTGCGCGGCGTCGTGTTGCAGCGGAACTTGCACATGGCGATTCCACTCCTCGGCCGCCTCGAAGCCAATGTGGTCGTCACGCCGGGAACTTGGCTGGCGATCGGCACATGTGCCTTCGCGGTGGTTTTGCTTTATCGGCGTATCACCAGCATCGGCCGCCTCTCGAAATGGCTCTGGGGTGGCGTGCTCGTCGCCGTGGCGTGGGTGATCTCCGCGGGCGCGACGCATTTTCACGCTTCACAAGCGTTTGCTTTTCCGCCCGGCGCGTTCACGCCTTCGATCGGTTTTTTTACGGGTCTCGGCGCGGCAATGATTGTCACTGCCTATGATTACTGGGGTTATTACAATATCTGTTATCTCGCCGGCGAGGTGGAAAAGCCTGAGCGCAACCTGCCGCGTGCCGTGCTCATTTCCGTCGGCGTAGTCGCGGCCATCTACTTGGTCATGAACGTCAGCGTCCTCGGTGTCATTCCCTGGCAGCAGCTTCAGGGGGAGACGAGCGCCGATGCTCGTTTATCCGTGATTTCGGTCTTCATGCAGCAGATCTATGGCGGATGGGCCGGCAAACTCGTCACCGTCTTGATTCTCTGGACTGCTTTCGGCTCGATCTTCTCGTTGCTGCTCGGATATTCGCGCGTTCCCTACGCGGCCGCACTCGACGGCAACTACTTCGAGGTGTTCGGGCGCCTGCATCCGCGACACAAGTTCCCCTACGTTTCGCTGCTCGTCATGGGTGTGGTCGCAGCGGCGTTTTGCTTTCTGCAACTGGCCGACGTGATCGCCGCACTCGTAATCATTCGCATCCTGCTGCAGTTTTTGTTGCAGCAGGTCGGCTTATTGATCCTGCGCGTGCGGCAACCGGAGATGCCACGGCCCTTCCGCATGTGGTTATACCCGCTGCCGGTGCTCTGTGCCATCGCCGGATTCATGTACATGCTCATCTCGCGTCCGAATTTCTTGCGGGAGATTCGATACGCCATCGTTCTGGTCGTAATTGGGCTCGCACTGTACTTCGTACGCTCGTTCCGCCGGGGCGAATGGCCGTGGCGCGCCGTCGACGATGGCACATGTTGACTTCGTACACGATATCCAGCCCGCCAAGAATTTACGAATGGATGACAAATACCGCGCTCGCTGGCTGATATAACGATTGCGGTGAAAGCCACGCGCAAACGAATCGTCCGTCTCGCCATCGTTCTCACGATTTCATCGTTCGCTCAAATTGTAACGGCGCAAACTAGCGAAGCTGCCAAGCTCTACCTCGGCATTGGCGTCGGCCCGATCGTGCCGCAAGCCGTCACCTCCAATCTGGCTGGCGCGATTACCGGCAGCGGCAAAGTGGAATTCAACGCCTCGGGCTTTGTGGGGTTGGTCGGCGGTTATCGGGCGACCGCGCATTTCGCCATCGATGCCGAAGCCGGCTGGACGTTATATGACTCGCACGACCTCACAGGGACATTTTCCGGCGCTCTAGGCCCGCAGCCCAGCGATATTCCGCTCAACGGAGATATGCACACTTGGGTTGGTTTGGCGAACTTCGAATACCGGCCGCGCCGCGCGACTGCCCGCCTCGCTCCCTACTTCGGCCCCAGCATTGGTGCTGCAGGACTCGAATGGTTGGTCGATTCGCGGCCAGGCGGCAGCGTCATCCTGAGCTTAAGGGGCGGCTCTGCTAGTTTTGCCGCTGGCGCACTGGCCGGAATCGATTATGCGCTCAGCAAACACTTTTCACTCGGCGGCCGCTACGATTTCGTGCATGTGACCAGTAGCGGCCCGACAATTTCCGGAGGCGGCATTACACTCGTGCACAGCACGCCCGAGATACATCTTCTGCAAATGGTCGGAACTTATCGGTTCTGACAAATCCACAAACGCGTCGCTTCCTCCGATTCCACCCGCCGAAGCGGCGTCAGATATCACCGGTGCGATTCCTGCGATGCTTGACCACACTTTAACGCTGGCATATAAACCCCATAGGAATCGGCTCCCGGAGGTACTCATGCGCAGCAGTTTGTTCGCGGCCCTGGCGCTTGCGTCCGCACTCGCCTTCGCTCGCCCCGCCGCGGCCCATCACGGCTTCAGCGTGGAATTCGATGACAGCAAGCCCCTAACGCTTACGGGCACGGTCACCAGGATGGAATTCATGAATCCTCACATCTACTTCTATATGGACGTGAAGGATGCGCGCGGCAAGGTGGTCAACTGGGCATTTGAGGGCAGCCCGCCGAACATTCTTTACCGTCAGGGCTGGCGCAAAGATACGATCAAGCCGGGCGACGTGATAACCGCCGACGGGTTTCGCGCGCGCGACGGCGCGCATCTGGTGGCTTGTACCAAGGTCAAATTCCAGGATGGACACGAACTGCAAGTCGGAGCGGGAAACGTCAAGGCCTACGGCAAGAATTGACGATCCGGTCAGGATGGTCATCCCGAGCGCGTGCGCGAGGGATCTCTCTGACTTGGGGGACTAATTTCGAGGAAAATCCGATTTTGGACTGCACAAAATGAATCTACTGCGCCGCGCGCAACTCTTCGGTATCTTTCTCGTGCTTCCGTTTCTGTCTGCGTGTTCGGGCCGCACCTCCGGTGCCGTGGCTGCCGCCGCCGCTCCCGATCTGAATGGTGTTTGGTCCGGGCCTTTCGTTCCGGATCTTTCAAAGCCTCTTGGTCATCAGCCTCCGTTCACACCGTATGCCGCCGGCCTTTTCAAAAAAGAAGACGAGATCGATGACCCGCTGACCAAATGTTTGCCGATCGGCCCCGCGCGGGGAATTCAGGCGGGTCTGATGCCGTTCCAGATCGTGCAAACGTCCAAAGTCATCGCCATCTTATTTGAAAATCAGCATACTTTCCGCATCATCAATACCGACGGACGGAGCCATCCGAAGGATATCGATCCGAGTTGGTTTGGCGATTCCGTCGGACACTGGGAAGGAAATACGCTGGTCGTCGATACCGTCGGGCTCGATGACCGCACCTGGCTCGATACCGCCGGCCATCAGCACAGCGATCAACTGCATCTGGTCGAGCGTTTTCAGAGGATCGACAACGACAACATCAAGTGGACCGTCACCTTCGAGGATCCCAAGTTTTACACCGAGCCTTGGTCCGTCACGCTCCCCATCAAGCGCCAGAACACGGAGATCATGTCTTATTCCTGCGAAGAAAATGAAAAAGACCGCTCCCACCTCATCCGCACGAACACGCAAAGGTAAAATTCGCAGACGCGCCGCCGTTCTCGCCAGGTGTCATTCTGAGGAGCGAACCCACCAGAAACCTTTCAATCTTTTCGGGGAGTGATGTGGAATTGCGCCAGGTTTTTGTTAGCCCAGGGTGCCCGCTCTGTTTGCGGGGCCTGAGGCTTTTGCCTTTGTATCACCATTGTCGCGCGCGCTAACCGATTCGTAATGCTCGCCTCTGTCGCATGCATTAGCTCTGCGACTCTGGCCTTTACCTTTTAACTTAACGTTGTCATCCTGAGCGAGTCTGCGAGCGAAGGATCTCTCTGGATCTGTAGTGGCACGGGAAGCTCGTCCCTTCTGCGCCGGCTTCCGTACATCCCTCCTTTCTTTTGTGTCCCTGCGTCCGCTTCGCTTGCGATGCTTTTCCCGTCATGCGAATATTCCTATGCTTTTCCTCCACGGCGATATCGTCTAAGGGTTAGGACGCGGCCCTCTCAAGGCCGAAATCCGGGTTCGAATCCCGGTATCGCTACCAAGGTTTTCTAAGCCTCTAATTCTCCAGCGTTTCCGGTCAGTCTTCCTGCCGGTGGACTACTTTCGCCAAGGACGGCTACCTCAAGACTCGCAAGTACAGAGGTAAGGGCGGCGCATGGCACGTGCAGTACTTTCCCGACGAGGCGTTCATCGACGCCAAGATCGCTGAGCTAGCCTCTGAAAGTGACAACAAATCTGACGAAAACCATGTGGCCAACGGTCACAAGCCCACGTGTCCAATAGTCACAAGCCCTAGTGACCAAAAAGCCGGAACCTAGTGACCAACGGTCACAGAAGGGGGTTTGCAGTGCGGTTTCTGAGTTGGGTGTCGAAGTACGTTTTCTTAGTACGCCCCCTTCGCCTGCGGCTTCGGGGAAGGTGAAGGTCGCTACACTCCTCCCTGCTTCGCAGGGAATAGCAACAGCAAAACCGGAAACCAAAACCAACCCCGCTGGGGCTTCGGGCTTGTTACCGGATAAAAGACAAGACAAACCCAAAACCATCAAGACCGCTCGCGGCGAGAAGCCGAAGCGTGATGGCTTCGATAGCTGGACTAACCAACATCGCACGGAGTAGATCGCTTGCACCCTTGACTGCTTTGAAGCGGGCTGGGACTTTGGCCACCAGTTCGGCTGCGCTGCTAAACGCTAAAGCTCAAGCCAAGGCTGCCTCGGCAACCAACGACTTAGAGGAACCACGGGCGTGAACTTTGCTTTCACCCAGCTTTGGAAGGCCCGCTGCTCCGCAAACCTCGGTTGGTGAAGTCGGAGATTTTCATCCAAGGCTTGAAGCGGGACGACGTGGAGATGATTCGTGAACCTCGGAACGGGCCTCAAGTCCAGCGGGTTCTCGGTCGAGGCGAACACCGTGATCCTCCGGTTGGACCGGGAGAAAGCGTGACAGGGATTCCCCCGGACAGGCGCAGCGTGCCTGTTCCTCTGCGCACGCGTCGGTTGTTGACAGAGCACGCAAAGTGTACCTTTTGTCCGATGAGAGTCTTAGTATCCGGCGCGGGCGTGGCAGGGCCCACGCTTGCTTTTTGGCTTTCGCATTACGGTCTTGAGCCTACCATCGTAGAGAAGGCTCCCCGACTGCGAACTGGCGGCTACATCATTGACTTCTGGGGCTTGGGCTTCGACATCGCTGATCGAATGGGGTTGCTGCCGGAAATCCGCAGCAAGGGATACGTGGCTCGGGAGGTAAGAATTGTCAGCGGGAGCGGAAAGCGCATATCGGGCTTCAGTGTCGAATCGTTCTCGCGGATTGTCGAAGGACGCTACATTAGCCTCGCTCGATCAGACCTCGCCGCATCCATCTACCACGCTATCGAAGGCAAGGTCGAAACTATCTTCAACGACAGCATCGCTCGCATTGCACAGACCGAAGACGGAGTCCACGTTACGTTCGAATCAGGAACGGTGCGCGATTTCGACCTGGTCATCGGGGCTGACGGGCTACATTCGCTAGTGCGCGGGCTTGTCTTTGGCCCGCAGAATGAATTTGAAAAATATTTGGGATACAAAGTCGCCGCCTTTGAGGTGGACGGCTACGAGCCAAGAGATGAATTGGTCTACGTGATGTACACGGAAGTTGGTCAACAGGTGGGGCGGTTCGCCATGCGAGGAGATCGAACGCTGTTTCTGTTTACCTGGTCGGCTCCAGAATTCGAAGAGACTGCGATTGACGATATTCAGGCACAAAAGGCTCTCTTGAGAAAACGCTTTGGAAAGAGCGGGTGGGAATGCCCCAAGATTCTGGAGGCGCTCGACGGTGTCAAGGAACTCTACTTTGACAGAGTCAGCCAGATTGTCATGGGGTCTCAGACCGGATCATGGACTCGCAATCGCGTATCCTTGGTCGGAGATGCGGCGTTCTGCGTGTCGCTGCTCGCTGGACAGGGCTGTTCCTTGGCGATGACGGCGGCTTACATTCTTGCGGGTGAACTTCATACTGCGGGGCTAGACTACGCGACGGCGTTTGCGCGATACCAGCAAAGATTTGCGCCCCTTGTCCTTCAGAAGCAGAAGTCGGCATTGCGCTTTGCGGGCACATTTGCGCCGAAGTCAAAGTTCTCGATGTTCCTGCGCAATCGGGTTATGAATCTCATGAGAATCCCGTTGGTCGCAGACCTCGCCGCTGGTCGCGAGCTAGCCGACAACCTCACACTTCCGGAATACAGGTGACGTCCTTGGAATGATTTGGTCAGGATTACGAGTCACAGGTCCGTGGTGTGTTGACGATGCTGACCGGGCCAAGCGCTGCGAACAAAAACGCGATTAAACAAACGAGAGCCTGAACCGCCGCAATTGAAATCGAGGCTTCACGATTCGATAATATCCCAACGCTTGGATGCTACGCTCACGTTTTTCCATCAGGCTGACCATCGTGGTCAGATGGGCAAAATCGCGCCACGATCAGGGTGATGTCGTCGAGTTGTTCGGCTGGGCCGGTCCACTGCTCGACTACCTCGAGCACATTCTTCAGCACGACGCCAGCGGGAGCCTGGCCCTGACGTAAAGCCACTTCCAGCACGCGTCGGTCTTCGAACTCCTGCCCATCGGCATTTTCCGCTTCCGTGAGCCCATCGCTGAACGCGATGAGCAAACTGCCGGACGGTATGTCGATGATCTCCGACTCATACCGGCAGTTATCGAAGAGTCCGAGCACCGTGCCTCCCGCACTTAGACGGCGCACGTTTTGGCCGGCGATGCAAAAGGGCGCCGGATGACCGGCATTGGTGTATTCCAGACGATGAGTCTGCGTGTCATATACGCCATAAAAAAATGTCGCGTAAAGATCCGGCGCTGTGCTGCGGTAAAGGTGCCGGTTGAGGCGGGCGACGATGTCCGCGGTGCCCCCTGGCGCATGCCCGTTGAAAAGCGCCTGGCTGCGCAGCGCCGCCTGCAAGCTGGCCATGATGAGCGCGGCGGAAATGCCTTTCCCGCTTATGTCCGCCAGCGCGATTCCCAATTTGCCCGCTGACAACGGCAGGAAGTCGTAATAGTCGCCGCTCACAACACGCGCCGGGCGGCACGTAGCTTCGATCTCCACCCCCGGGACTGCGGGCTTTTCCTTGGGAAAGAGTTGCGCCTGAACCTGTCTTGCGATGGCCAGTTCGTGTTCGAGCCGTTGTCGCTGCCGCTGTTCGGTGATAAGCGTAGCCACCGACGCTGTCATTGAGTTGAAGGATTCACCCAACGCACCAAGCTGATCGGGCTGCCGGATTTGAATACGGTGCGCAAAATCGCCGGATTCCACGTAGCGCGTGGCCTGATACAAATCATTCACCGCGCGCGTGATCGAACGCGTAAGAGCGATGCTGCCGCCGAGCGCGGTGAGCTCAATAACGATAAACATCGCGCCTACGACGAGCAGCGCCGTCACCGCGACACCGCCCCATTGCCCCACCAGGGCCAGCAGACGCGAATTGAGCTGCGAGGCCCGCGACGTGTAGCGCAGGATTACCGGCACGTCGGCGGCGGAATTCGAGGGATCCGCGGCGTTCACCGCATCCAACGCGGTGAACCCGGTGACGCTGTAGTCGAACCAATGCGCGCGTGACGCAAGTGTTCGGTTGGCCCCCTGCACGTCGCGCAAAGGAATCAGCATCAACCCATGGCTGCGAAAAATCGCTCCGCGGACTTGCCCTGGCTGTGCAGCCCGCGTAATGACCATTTCGACAGGGCCGAGGCCCGGCTCGATGGTGGCGAGAAACTCGGGAGTGACTGGCACGATGGCCGACACGATAAGCGTTTGCCCATTGACACGCCGTTCGATAACCGCGTGCAACTCCAAACCGTCATGGTCCGCCACCAGGCCCGCGAACCGGAAATGGCGCCGGTCCGTCGCTCGAACGAGCAACGGCTCACCGGCACCCACCTCAATTTTGAGGCCTGGTAAGCTTTCCTGAGCTGCCGAGAAAAATATCGCCGTGCGAGGAGGTGGTTCTGAGATTGGACCGGCCGGTGCGAGTGCGCCGGTGGACGCCATCTGCAATGCATACGCGGTGGTGAGTGTGTCCGCCGTGGAGGCGACCTGCTCGATGCGTTGCTGAAGATCGGCATATACCAGATAGGCGCCGAAATGCCAATAGAGCAGATAAAGCGCGAGACCGCTCATTACAACGAGCAGGGAAATGGGAAGTATCGACAGGAAAAAATAGACTGCCACGAGTTGGTTGCGCAGGCTCCACAGCCAATGTTTGCGCGCCCCGAGCATCCGGACAACAAGGTAGCTGCCGGCTACCAGCGCAAGTACGCGTGAGAACCATAGTGTCGGCAGGCGAAGAGGCGGCCCGAAGAAGGCCAGCAGCAGGTATGCGAGTACGACCACACACGCGCCCATATCGGCAACATTCAGGCGTTGCCAGAAGCCCCGAACGCGTGGCCATTTGCGATCCACTCGCTTTATTTTAGTTCATCCGTTTTGCGGCTGCCGAAAGTTGATGCCGCAGTCACAATACAGATCACTCGCTCTTGTGGCTCACCACTGCAACGGGCGCACATTGCGGGTCCCGGATCGCGTGGGATGATCATCCTCGTCGGATGCTCATTTCCAGGCCGCGTACACGGGCTTGCTGACCAGATACGCTGGGTTCGCACCAGAACGCGGCCGGAATTTCTGGACGCGCCCGCCCGCAACTTCGGCGATATATAGATTCCCTTCCTGATCGACGCTCGCGCCGTGCATGTTGAAAAGCCCTCCGGGCCAATCGCCCAGCGTGCCCCAGGCGTACAGAAGATGCCCGTCGGCATCATACTCGACCACCTTCGACGTCGTATCCTCGAACGCCCAGATTTTGCGGTCGGCGCCTATGTACAGACAATTCACCGACGACGGCGTTTCGAACTTCCACTGCTTGATGAATTTGCCGTTTTCATCGAACACCTGCATGCGGCGGTTGCCGCGGTCGCTGACGTAAACGTAGTGGGATACAGGATCGGCGGCGATGCCGTGCACCACGTTGAAATAGCCGGGACGCGTTTCGTTCGGCGGATTCCCCTTTTCGCCCCAGGCCATCAGAAATTTGCCGTTTTTGTCGAGCTTCACCACGCGATGTCCGTTGTAACCATCGGAAACAAACATCGTGCTATCCGGCAGCCAGGCGATGTAGGTGGGCCGGTTGAAATGCTTGTCGTCGTCGCCCGCCACGCCCTTTGTGCCGATCGTCTGCACGAGTTGCTTGCCGTCATGTGTGAATTTGAAAAGCACGTGATTGTGATCGTCCACTACCCAGACGTGTTTGTCGGGATCGTAAGGGTTGATGTAGATGGCGTGCGGCCGCTTAAAAAGCGAATCCCACTGCGTCCATTGCTCGGTGATGTTGCCGTTCGCGTCCACGGCGACGAGCAAATGTTCCCAGCGCGCGTCGTAGCCCATTTTGCCTTTCCACGCCTGCGCGGGGTCGGAAGGATCCGCTCCCGGTGCGCCCGCTCCCGGCGGGCTCGACACCGGACCTTGCGAAGCGTTGCGGAATGGAACCTGTCCCACGGGGAACGAAAGGCTTGGTCCGAACTCCGGAACCGGCTTGCTCTGCGGCCGCTTCATCAGGGGCAGTTCACCGCGCTGAAAAATGAAAACTCGATTCGGGCTCTCGGCGTACACGCCTTCTACCGAACCCCACGTCCATTTTTCGTGTCCTGGCAGTTGACTGAGCGGCTTGGGCCAATCCTTCACCACGTCGTACGGCCCCGTAAGGTCCCAGCCGCCTACTTCGCCCGGGACCGCGGCGAATCCGGAGCCGGCCCGGCCCTGTCCGCGAACCGTCCAGCGGTTGGCGAGAAAAAATCCGATTACTACACCAAAGGCAATTGCGAATAGCGTCAGTCCGGCTCTACGCATGGGTCCTCCAGAGGCTTTAGTCCGCGGACAAATATCATTTTTGTTGAATTGCCAGCGAAGTTTACTCCTTCGAGTTTGCCTGTCAACGAAGTTTGCCGACGCCCGCGATGATCCGCTGCGGAACCTGCTATAGTGCGGAGGAGGCCGCTTTTTGGAGTTGCGTTTGAGTTCGCGAATCCTCCAGTCGCTCTGGTTGGCGCTGGCCGTGTTTGCCGTCGCCTTCTCCTATTCGCAATCCCGCCGCGCGGTCGATTTCATGGCCTACTACTACCCGGCGCGCGTTGCCATGGGGATGCAGGCGGGGCATGTCTATGGTCTTGCGAGCGGAATTGGTTGGCCTCAGTTTTTCCGCTATCCTCCGTTGTTCCTGGTATTCGTCCTGCCGCTCGGGCTATTGCCGTACAAGGTCGCTGTCGCCGTGTGGGCCGCGCTGAAGTGCGTCGCGCTCTATCTGGTAGCGTGTAGTTTGGGTCGCCGCCTGAACTTTCCTCGATCGGGCTTCTGGTGGCTCGTGCCCGTGGCCCTGTGCGGGGGTTTCTGGATCCAGGAACTCGTCTTGGGAAACGCACAGTTTTTGATCTTTGCGGTTTGCGCGGTCGGTTTTCTCAATCTCGAACAGAATCAGTGGCGCGGCGCCTCTTTATTAGGGCTCGGTGTTACGTTAAAAATTTGGCCGCTTTTCTTCTTGCCCTATCTCGCCGTGCGAAAAAGTTTCCGCGCAGCGGCGCTGATGCTCGCGTCCATCGCCGCTTTGATGATTGTACCGGCGGCATACTTCGGCTGGTCTGGAAATGTTCGTTTGATCCACGACTGGCTCGCGCAAGAGTGGAGCCTGCGCGGGCTCGCGTCAGAAACCTGGTTCCCTGGCCAATCCCTCGCAGGAATCTTAGAGCGATACCTGACGTACATGGATTACTCGAAATGGCCGGATCGCCATTACCTTCAGTTGCATTTGCTGAATCTGAATCCGCGCCTTGTGGAGATAATTTGGTACGCGCTTGCCGGGGCCGCGTACCTCGCGCTTTTGTGGCTCGCGCGCGAGAGCCGCAGGAATACCGGCGCCGAATCCCCGATGTGGTTGCCCGACGCGCTGGCATTTTGCGCTCTGCCGTTGCTCTCGCCGTTTGCCCACCGCATCGCCTTCGTGGATTTGCTTTGGCCGGCGATGGTTGCCGGTGTGCTGCTGGCGCGGCGTGGACTCGCTTCGCCGGCCTCGAAAACATTGATTTATACGGCCGTGATCATCGAAGCGGTCGAGCCCCTGTTTTCGGCTGCCAAAGCGCAGCGCCTGTTTCAGATCGTCGGCGTCGATTTCTGGACCGCCTGCATTCTGACTGCGGGCCTGCTGATCGCCTGGACGGATTGGCGACGTATGCAACTAGAGACTCAAAATGCCGAAAGGTTCCCCTTGGAGCAATTCGAACTTGCCGCACGAAACTAAGCGCGATCGCCACTCGAGCCGCCACGCCTACTGCGCCGTGAACCGAAAACTACATGGGTAAGCTTTATGCAGGCACGTCTGGCTGGGCCTATCCGCAATGGAAGCCGGACTTCTATCCGCCAAAGCTTCCCGCTGCCAAATTCCTCGGGTATTACTCCGGCCGGCTGAATTCAGTTGAGCTGAACTACACTTTTCGGCGCTTCCCCACGGAAAAACTGCTGTCCGGCTGGGTCGCTGCCACGCCGGAACGCTTCAAGTTCGCCGTAAAAGCGCACCAGAACATCACCCACGTCAAGCGTCTGAAAGACGCCGCTGAGTGGACCTCGCGCTTTTTCGAAGCGCTCGCGCCGCTGCATCAAGCCGGGAAACTCGGTCCGGTGCTTTTCCAGCTGCCGCCGTTTTTGCGGTGTGATCTCAAGCGGCTCAGCGATTTCTTGCGGGAACTGCCGCGCCATACACGCGCCGCGTTCGAATTTCGGCACGAATCCTGGTTCACGCCCGAGGTTTTCGACGCGTTGCGCGCCACCAACGCCGCCTTGTGTCAGGCCGAGAGCGAAAAGCTGGAGACGCCTCGTGTGCAAACCGCCGATTTCACCTACTTCCGGCTGCGGAAACAGAGCTATTCCCCACAGCAGCGCGCGGAACTGGCGAAGCAAGCGCTCGAACTGTCGCGAGCAGGCGACGTGTTCACCTACTTTAAGCACGAAGATACGCCCGAAGGCACGCTTTACGCCGAGGAGCTTCTTTCCGCCGCCAAACAAGCCGAAACCACGCACCACAAAAGCCAAAATATGTCATTTTGAGCCCGGCCGTAGTCTGGACGCGCGCCAGGAATCTGGCTCGCTTCTTTTTCGCTGGTTCAACCGCACGCTGGATACGCCTTCGCACTTTCTTCGCCCCCGACGGCGCGCTACAATGAAACGATGCCGCCCGCCAATCCGTCAGGCGATCTTTTTATTCCTAGCTCTCCCGTCTCGCTCGACTGGGCCCATCCCATCGTGCGCGAATGGTTTCTGGAGCGCTTCAGCTCACCGACCGAGCCTCAGGAACTTGGCTGGCCGCACATCCTCGCTGGTCGAACGACGGTAATCTCGGCTCCCACTGGCTCAGGCAAAACGTTGGCTGCTTTTCTTGCCTGCATCGACCGGCTCGTTCGTAAAGCGTTGACCGGAGCGCTGCAGGACGCGACGGAAGTCCTCTATATCTCCCCGCTCAAGGCGCTGGGCAACGACATCCAAAAAAACCTCGAAGTCCCATTAGGTGAAATTCTCTGCAAGGCTGCCCAGCGCGGGCTGCTTATGCCCGAAATTCGCGTCGGCGTGCGTACTGGAGACACGCTCATGCACGAACGCCGCAATATGATTGCGCGGCCGCCGCACATTCTGGTCACCACGCCCGAATCGCTTTATATCCTGCTCACCGCCGAGCGAAGCCGTGCCATCCTGCGGAATATCGACACCGTCATCGTGGACGAAATACACGCGGTCGCTGACGACAAGCGCGGCGCTCATCTGGCGCTCTCGCTCGAGCGCCTCGAGGCGCTGCTCCCGAAACCGCCGGTGCGTATCGGCCTTTCAGCTACGCAGAAGCCCATCGAATCCATTGCGCAATTTCTTGCTGGAAGCCATCGCCCAACGCCGGTTGTTGTGGATACAGGACATGGCCGCCCTTTGGATATCGCCATCGAAGTGCCGCCCAGCGAGTTGGGCCCGGTCGCTTCGAACGAAATGTGGGGCGAGATCTACGACCGCATCGCGGCGCTCGTATCGCAGCATCGTTCCACACTCGTCTTCGTCAATACTCGGCGGCTTTCCGAGCGTGTCGCCCATCACCTTGCCGAGCGCCTCGGTAAAGAAGTCGTAGCGGCCCACCACGGCAGCCTTTCGCGCAAATTGCGTCTTGCGGCGGAACGCAAGCTGAAGGCCGGCGAAGTTCGCGTGCTCGTGGCAACGGCCTCCCTTGAACTCGGCATCGACATCGGCTTCGTCGATCTCGTTTGCCAGATCGGTTCGCCTCGTGCTATCGCCGTCGCGCTGCAGCGCATCGGGCGCGCTGGCCACTGGCGTGGCGCCGTTCCCAAGGGACGCATCTTCGCCACTTCGCTTGACGAGCTTGTCGAATGTGCCGCGCTGGTGCGCAGCATTCGTGCCGGTGAGCTCGATCGTCTGGAGATTCCCGCCAACCCGCTGGACGTGCTCGCGCAGCAGATCGTCGCCGCCTGTGCGGCTGAAGAATGGCGCGAAGAGGATCTCTTCGCGCTGGTCCGGCGCGCCTATCCATTCCGTGATCTGCCGCGCGCCGATTTTGACGCCATCCTCGAGATGCTTTCCGAAGGTATCGCGGCGCGCCGCGGACGCTACAGCGCCTACTTGTTTCGTGATCGCGTGAACGGCCGCATAAAAGGCCGCCGCGGCAGCCGCTTGGCGGCCATTACCAGCGGCGGCGCAATTCCTGAAAATTCGCTTTATACCGTCGTCGCCGCGCCCGACGATACTCCCGTAGGAACCGTCGACGAAGATTTTGCCGTCGAGAGCCTGGCCGGCGACATCATGCTGCTGGGCAACACCTCTTGGCGTATCCGCCGCGTGCAATTGGGCCGCGTGCTCGTGGAAGATGCGCAGGGTGCGCCTCCCAACGTGCCGTTCTGGCGCGGCGAGGCGCCTGCGCGCACGGCCGAGCTGTCCTCGCAGGTTTCGCGCCTGCGCGAGGAAGTCGCCGAGCGCATGACCGCGCAAATTTCCAGCGGCCCGGAGTCTGTTACCGCCGTTACCAGGGAATGGCTCAAACAACAGTGCGGGCTCGACGATGGCGGCGCCGAGCAAATCATCAAGTACATCTTGGCAGGCGTCGCAGTGCTCGGAGCCGTGCCCTCGCAGAAAATGATCATCGCCGAGCGCTTTTTCGACGAGGGCGGCGGCATGCAGCTCGTGATTCATGCGCCATTCGGCGCGCGAATCAACAAAGCCTGGGGTCTTGCGCTCCGTAAAAAGTTCTGCCGCTCCTTCAATTTCGAGTTACAGGCCGCCGCCACCGACAACGGCCTCAACATCTCTCTCAGTGAACAGCACAGTTTTCCGCTGGCCGACGTTTTTCTCTATCTGCATCCGGCTTCCGTGCAGCAGATTCTCGAACAGGCGGTGCTCGCGGCGCCTCTCTTTGGTGTTCGTTGGCGTTGGGATGCGGGCCGTGCGCTCGCCCTGTTGCGTTTTCAGGGCGGGAAGAAAATCGCTCCGCAGATTCAACGCATGCGCGCCGAGGATCTGCTGGGCGCGGTATTTCCGCAGGCGCTCGCGTGTCTGGAAAACATTGTCGGCGATATTCAGATCCCCGATCATCCCTTGGTGCGCGAGACCATGAAGGATGTGCTCACCGAGGCGCTCGACATCGACGGCTTGAAGTTGATCTTGACCGATCTCACCGAAGGCCGGATCAAGTGCCTCGCGGTGGATACGCCCATCCCTTCAGCCTTCTCGCATGAGATTCTCAACGCCAATCCATATGCCTATCTCGACGACGCTCCCCTCGAGGAGCGCCGCGCCCGCGCCGTGGATATGCGCCGCGCCTTGCCCGAAGCTCTCGCCTCGGAGTTGGGCCGGCTCGATCCGGGGGCCATCGACGAAGTTCGCCGCGACGCCTGGCCCGACGTCCGTGATGCCGACGAACTGCACGATGCGCTGCTCACGCTCGTGGCGCTGCCCGAACCCGAACCGGACGCTTCTTCACGCCCGGGTGCTCTCTCCTCGCGGGTCGCAGTCGCTCTCCCGCGGTGGAAAGCGCATTTTACGGAATTGGCTCAACAGAACCGCGTCACTCGCGCCCAATGCGGCGGCCATCCGTATTGGGTCTGCGCCGAACGTGCCTCCGTTTTTAAGCAGATTTTCGGCACTGCTGTTTTTGCATCGCCGCTGCCGGAAATTGCGAACGTTGCGGCATCGCGGGAAGACGCCATAGTCGCTATGGTCACCGGATGGATGTCGCACGCGGGACCGACAACGGCCGCGGAATTGGGCGAACTGCTCGGCGTCGCTCTGGCTGAGATAGATAAAGCCCTGTTGCGGCTCGAAGCTGGCGGTTCCATACTGCGCGGCCAATTCACGGCCGCTGCTGCGCAACAAACAGAATGGTGCGAGCGCCGCCTGCTCGCGCGCATTCATCGGCTCACTCTCGGGGAATTGCGGAAACAGGTGCAGCCCGTGACGCCCGCGCAATTCATGCGCTGGCTTTTGCGCTGGCAGCACGCCGCTCCCGGCACGCAACTCACCGGGGAGCGCGGCACGCTCGAAATTCTGCGGCAGATGCAGGGATTTGAGGCGCCGGCGAACTCTTGGGAAAATCGCATTCTGCGGCAGCGCATTTCCAATTACACGCCGCAGATTCTGGATCAACTCTGTCTCACGGGCGCTGTCGGTTGGGGGCGTCTGTCGCCTCATCCGGCAACGCTCGAAACAGTCACTTCCGGCGGGCGCCGTGTAATGCCAACCAGTGTTGCCCCGATTACGTTTTTCGTTCGCGATGACGCCGATTGGATGCTCGCACCCCGTGGCCATTATCACAATGAAGGCGGACAGCAGGCGCAGGGATTGAGCCCGGCGGCGCGCGAGGTCCGTACGTTTCTGCGCAGCCGTGGAGCTTCGTTTTTCTCGGATATCGTCCGCGGCACCGCCCGGCTCAAGTCCGAGGTGGAAACCGGACTGTGGGAACTCGTAACGGCGGGTCTGATTACCGCCGACGGATTCGACAATCTGCGGGCGCTGATCGATCCCAGGCGCCGCGCCGGTCAGGGCACAGGCCGCAGCGCACGCCCGCGCCATAGCAGCGGCCGATGGGCGCTCCTGCACACGCAAAGCCTCAGCGAGCAGGACGCTGGCCGCGATCGCGCGCTCGAAGCAATCTGTAATGTTCTTCTGCGTCGTTACGGCGTGGTATTTCGCGAAGTTCTGGCGCGCGAAAGCATTCTTCCGCCCTGGCGCGAGCTGATTGCTATGCTGCGCCGCCTCGAAAGTCGCGGCGAAGTACGCGGCGGAAGATTCGTCACCGATTTCCTCGGCGAGCAGTTTGCCCTTCCGATCGCGGTGGAATCTCTTCGCGCCTTGCGCCGCGAAGCCCAAACCGGCGAAACAGTGATTGTTTCGGCAGCCGATCCGCTGAATCTGGTCGGAATTGTCGTGCCTGGTGATCGCGTCGCCGCCAATTCGGGAGCATTCGTCACGTTTCGCGACGGCGCGGCTATTGATCCTGCACCACCGATGGCCGCCGTGTCTGCGGCACTCTAAAGTGATCAAATCGCCTGCGCCTGAAATCTATGTTGCGATTCGCCCAAACCTGCGATGCCGTCGCAGCTACTACGAAGAAAACGGAAAAAGTTCAGTTAGTGAGCAGCCTTTTCCAGTCGCTGCCGCTCGAAGACGCCACTCAGGCGGCGATTTTTCTCACTGGCAGACCGTTTCCCCGCTGGGAAGAACGCGTGCTCCGGGTTGGCACCGGGCTACTCGCACGTCTCATTGGCGAACTCGCCGCAATCACTGGCGAAGCGATGGGCGGCGTTTATCGCAAGCACGGTGATCTCGGGGAAATGGCGGAAGAGTTGTTGGCTGAGCGCCGCGACGTTCCTGGTGTGTCGCTTGCGGAAGTGGGAAATGCATTCCACGAACTGGCGTCCATCCGCGGACAAGCGGCAAAAGCGGATTTGCTCCGTGGTCTCTTGGCGAAAGCCAAGCCCGCCGAAGTGAAATACATCGTGAAGATCATGACCGGCGATCTGCGTATCGGCCTGCGTGAGAGCCTGGTCGAGGAAGCCATCGCCAAAGCCTTTGAACGTCCGATTGCTTCCATCCGGCGCGCGAACATGCTTCTTGGCGACATCGGCGGAACCCTGCAATGCGCATTTCGCAATGAACTTGAAACCGTGCGCTTCCGGCTTTTTCATCCCATTGACTTTATGCTGGCGACTCCGGTTGAGGCGGCTGCGGAAATATTCGAAGACGCTGTGGAGTCTATGGTCGTGGAAGAGAAATACGATGGCATCCGCGCCCAGGCACACAAGAGCGGCAATCGTGTTAAGATTTTTTCACGCACTCTGGACGAAATCTTCGAATTTCCCGAACTGCGCGAACCTTTAGCATCTGTCCCCGGCGAGTACATCGTGGATGGCGAGATTCTTGGCTGGCATGGCGACCAACCGCTACCGTTCACAAACCTCCAGAGGCGATTGGGGCGCAAGACACCCACTGCATCGCTCATCGAAGAAATTCCGGTCAGGTTTGTGCTCTTCGATCTCTTGTATCGCGACGGCGAACTTCTGCTCGACGCGCCGCTGATGCAAAGGCGCGCGCAACTGAAACAGCTTCTAGCCGGAGCATCAAAGCAGCTTCAGGTGGCGCCGGAACGCCTCTGCGAGTCACAACAGGCGCTGGAAGCGGCGTTTCGCGCGGCGCTCGCGGCGGGTCACGAAGGCGTCGTGGCCAAGGCGCCCCATTCCCTCTACACACCGGGACGCCGAGGGCGTTTCTGGTTCAAGCTGAAGGAGCCTTTTGCCACTCTCGATGTGGTGGTTACCGCGGTTGAATACGGCCACGGCAAACGTCATGGCGTGCTTTCCGATTACACATTTGCGGTGCGCGACGCCGATCGCCTGCTCAATATAGGCAAGGCGTATTCTGGATTGACTGACGCGGAAATTCGTGAGTTCACTGCCTATTTCCTCAAACACACCCTCGAAGACAACGGTTACCAGCGTATTGTCGAGCCTAAAATCGTGATCGAAGTAGCGTTCAATAACATACAGCGCTCGAACCGGCATGAAAGTGGGTTCGCGCTGCGGTTCCCGCGGATTCTGCGCATTCGGCAGGACAAAACCCCATCGCAGATCGATACGATCGACCGTGTGCGGCAACTTTATGCGAAGCAGATCACGCTGCCGCGCGCGGTACTCGGCGGAAATTCATAAATATCGCGGTTCTGAAAGGCGACAATTCGGACCATCGAAGATAAGATCGCTGCGCTGGTCCGTCGCAAACGCGCTAAAATAATCACACGGCGCGTCAGGAGGCAGGCATGTTGATAAAGAAAGGCAGCGACATCCTTTATTCCGAGATCACCCCGAAGTCGGTTTACATGAACCGGCGGAAGTTTTTGACGGGTGTTGCGGCGGCAACGGGCGCTGCGGCCATTGGGGCCGGCGCCGCATCGGATTTGCTGAAGGCGCCAACTGTATTCGCCGACACAACGAAGCTGGGCCCGCTCGCCAAGAGTCCGTTTTCGACCAGTGAACCGCAAACGCCGATGCAGGACGTGACGCATTACAACAACTACTACGAATTCGGGACCGACAAGGATGAACCGGCAAAATATTCCACGAAATTCGTGACCTCGCCATGGAGCGTTGAAGTCGACGGCGAAGTCAACAAGCCGCGCAAGTTCGATATCGAAGAACTTCGCAAACTGGCGCCGCTCGAGGAACGCATTTATCGGCACCGCTGCGTGGAAGCGTGGTCGATCGTGGTTCCGTGGATTGGCTATTCGTTCAACGTGCTCGCCAAGCAAGTCGACCCTAAACCCACGGCAAAATTCGTGGCGTTTCAGACCTACTACGATATCAAGCAAATGCCGCTCGGGCCGCGCGCCGGAATCGAGCTTCCCTACGTCGAAGGGCTGCGCATGGACGAAGCCATGAACGTGTTGACCCTGCTGACCTTCGGGATGTACGGCGAGACGCTGCCGAACCAGGATGGCGCGCCCGTGCGCACGGTGATCCCGTGGAAGTATGGATTCAAGAGCATCAAATCGATTGTGAAGATCCGATTCGTCAAAGATATGCCACCGACCACGTGGAACATCGCCAACGCGCACGAATATGGCTTCTACTCCAATGTGAATCCGACGGTGGATCATCCGCGTTGGAGCCAGGCGACCGAACGGCGTCTGGACGGTTCGTTTTTCGGCAAGCGCATCAAGACGCTCATGTTCAATGGCTACGGAGACCAGGTCGCCAGCATGTATGCCGGTATGGACCTGCGAAAATGGTACTGAGGCTGTTTCCTTCGTATCTCTAGTTCAACAATGAAGGACTTATCCCGGCACATCAGTATGCGGTGGCTCAAGCCGCCAATTTTCCTGTTGTGTCTGGTGCCGCTGGCGCATCTGGTCTGGATGGGATTTCAGCAGGAACTCGGCGCAAATCCGATCCAGTACATCGAGCACTCGACAGGCACGTGGGCGCTCGTCGGTCTTTGCGTGACATTAACGGTCACGCCGCTGCGGCGAATCCTCAATCAGAACTGGCTGATCCGCTTCCGGCGCATGTTTGGGCTATTCGCGTTTTTCTACGCCTGCCTGCACCTCACGACATTTATCTGGCTGGACGAGCAATTCGACTATCACGCGATGATCGCGGACATTTACAAACGGCCGTTCATAACGGCCGGCTTTACCGCCTTCGTCCTGCTGGTCCCCTTGGCGCTGACTTCGACGAGCGGGATGATTCGGCGGCTGGGCGGCCGGCGCTGGAATATGCTTCATCGGCTGATTTACATCAGCATCGTCGCCGGCGTCATTCATTATTACTGGTTGGTGAAGTCAGACGAAACGGTTCCATTGCGCTTCGCAGGCGTGGCCGCAGTGCTGCTGGGTTATCGTATTCTTCATTATGAGGTACAGCGGCGGAAACAGCGCGCCGCGGCGGCGGCTAAGAAGGACAGCAGAGAATCGGTCTACTCCTCATAGCATTCTTTGCCGCTTTTCCAAAACAACAAAGATCCCCTGTGGTTCGTGATGAGAGCCTGTGTGGCGGCCGCATGGCGCGCCGGCCTGCATGTCAGGCGGTTGTTTCCGCGCTGGCGCGAATGAGTTGCCAGCGCTTGGGACGTTTCTTCGCGTCGAGGACTTTTTTGCGCAGGCGTAGTGATTTGGGCGTCACTTCGACGTATTCGTCTTCGGCAATGTACTCGATGGCCTGTTCGAGGCTCAGTTCGCGATGCGGAATCAGGCGAATGGCTTCATCGGCGGTGGACGCGCGCATGTTGGTTTGCTTCTTTTCCTTGGTGATGTTGACGTCCATGTCGGCTTCGCGCGAATTGTCGCCGACGATCATGCCCTCGTAGACCTCGGTTCCCGGACCGACAAACATCTCGCCACGCTCCTGAAGATTCCAGATAGCGTAAGCGGTGGTCACGCCCGTGCGATCAGCCACAAGCGCGCCCGTCGAGCGCGAAGCCATTTCGCCGACGTAATCAGTCCAGCCGGCGAGAATGGAATGAATGAGCGCGGTGCCGCGCGTTTCGGTGAGCAACTGCCCCCGCAGTCCGATCAACCCGCGTGACGGGATGCGGAACTCCATGCGCACGCGGCCGGAACCGTGATTGATCATCTGTGTGAGCTCGCCCCGGCGCGTACCGAGGGTTTCCATGACGATGCCGATGAAATTCTCCGGGCAATCGATGACCAGCATTTCCAGCGGTTCGACGCGGCGGCCATTCTCGGTTCGCACCACGATCTCAGGTTTGCCGACCATGACTTCGTAACCTTCGCGGCGCATGGTCTCAATCAGGATAGCCAGCTGCAATTCGCCTCGGCCGAGGACACGAAACGCTTCCGGCGTGTCGGTATTTTCGACGCGAATGGACACATTGGTGAGCAATTCTTTCTGCAGGCGATCGCGCAGGTCGCGTGAAGTGACCCATTGCCCCTCGCGGCCGGCGAGCGGCGAATTATTCACGGTAAAAATCATGGCCAGCGTGGGCTCGTCGATAAGCAGCGGCTCGAGCGGAGCGGGATTTAGCGGGGCGGTGATGGTTTCGCCGATCTGGATGCCTTCAACGCCGGCAATAGCCACAATGTCTCCGGCGGAGACGGTTTCGGCTTCGTCGCGTTCGAGGCCGCGAAAGGTGAAAAGCTTCGTTATATGCGTGGTTTGCAACGAGCGGTCGAGCTTGACGATACCGACCTCATCGCCGCGGTGCAAGGTGCCCTGGAAAACGCGGGCGATGGCGATGCGGCCGAGATAATCGCTGTAATCGAGATTCGTGACCTGAACCTGCAGTGTTTTTTCGGGATCGCCCGAGGGCGGGGGAATCGTATTAAGAATGGCATCAAATAGAAACGTAAGATCGCGGGCATCGTCCTTTTCCGAGGGGGCGCCGGACGCGCCCCAGTTGCGGTGGGCCACGCCGGTTTTGGCATTGGTGTAGAGCACCGGGAAATCGAGCTGGTCTTCGGTGGCGTCGAGATCAATAAAGAGGCTGTAGATTTCGTCGAGGACGGCTGCGGGGCGGGCGTCGGAGCGATCGATTTTGTTGAGCACGACAATCGGGGGCAGCTTGGCCTGCAACGCCTTTTGCAGGACGTAGCGGGTCTGCGGCAGCGGGCCTTCGCTGGCATCGACCAGAAGGAGGACGCCGTCAACCATACGCAAGGCGCGTTCGACTTCGCCGCCGAAATCGCTGTGGCCAGGCGTATCCACGATGTTGATGCGCGTGTCCTTGTAGAAAAGCGCTGTGTTCTTGGCGAGGATGGTGATGCCGCGCTCGCGTTCGAGCTCGTTCGAGTCCATGACGCGCTCGGCGACTTCCTGATTGCTGCGGAAGATGCCGCTTTGGCGAAGCATGGCGTCGACCAGGGTGGTCTTGCCGTGGTCAACGTGCGCGATGATGGCGATATTGCGAATGGCGCTATTCATAAAAACCAAACTTTGGAACGTGAAGTGTTTGGGGGTACCCCTACCCCCGGGTTTTCGTATTAAGGATATCAATTCAAAGGGGTTGCTGCTCGTTTTTGCACAAGGATATCATTCTATGGCACTTAGCTCGATCTCGTCCCCATTTCGGCCGAAAAAGCTTCGGCATTCACGGTAGCCTTTCGGAGCGGAAGCGCCGCAGAAGTAGAAGAAGACCGGAGTGAAACCCGAATCTGCCTGCGCAAATTTCGAGCATTCCTTATTTTACCCCGCGAGTAAAGAGCCTAAGCAAGGTCCACCTGCTGCTCGAGACGATTAGGTGTGACGTTGCGCGGCGATGAGGAGAGCGGTGCGCAAGATGCGAACGCTCACGCAATTCATAGACGAACACCGACTGCAGGCCTGGCCGTCGCTGCGGCCAGCGGAGCCACCTTCAAAAATGAGAAATTCAGCTTGACTTTACCGGCTGAAGGCGTAATGTCCGCGCTATCCGGGGAAGTCCAACAAGAAAATTCTGACGTGTTGCTGTAACGACCATTCCGCGATTGTCGGAGTCGGGGCATGGGTCGTTATGGAAGACAAATGCAGACGGAGGCTCAAAATGCCGAGCACGCGGGGGATCCAGGTCATTTGTGTGTTTGTAGTAAGCATGGTGCTGTTGGTCGCGACAGGTACGCGCCTGGCAGCGCAGCAAACGACAGGGGTAATACTCGGCACAATTTCGGATTCGAGCGGAGGGGTCATTCCGGCCGCGACCGTGCAGGTGAAGAACACAGGGACCGGCCAGACGCAGGCGACTGAAAGCGATGCACAAGGCCGGTTCAGGGTAGCGGATCTGGCGGTGGGTGAGTATGAGGTGCAGGCGAATAAAAGCGGATTTGCCACGGTAGTACATCGCGGGATAACACTGAGCGTCGGCGCCGAGCAGGTCGTTGATTTCTCGCTGCAGGTGGGGCAAGTGGCGCAAACGGTAACCGTCGAAGGGGAAGTCTCGCAGGTCGAGACAACTTCTTCGCAGATTTCGAGCTTGGTGTCGCCCACGCAGATGCGCGAGTTGCCGTTGAACGGCCGCAACTTTGAACAATTGATCCAGCTCGCGCCAGGCGTGCAGAACTATTACGCCGGCAGCAGTTCGGTCGCGGGCAGCCAGGGTGCGAATGTGCGGCAGGGGCGTGATCCGGCGATTTCTGTGGCCGGATCGAGGCCGGAGGGCGCGGCCTTTCTGATGGATGACCAGAGCCTGGCAACTTTTTACAATCGGGGCATCGGGTCGCTGACGGGCACGTCTCTGGGGGTGGATGCGATCGCCGAGTTTCAGATGCTCACCAATACGTATGGTGCGCAATTCGGCGGCAACGGCGCGGTCATGAATTCGGTGAGCCGATCGGGCACCAACAGTTTTCATGGCTCGGTATTCGAGTTTTTGCGCAACAGCGGGATGGACGCGCGAAATTTCAATGATCCAGCGACCGTTCCTATCTATCGCCGCAATCAGTACGGGGCGACCTTAGGCGGCCCAATCAAGAAGGATAAGTTATTTTTCTTTCTGAATTATGAAGGGCTCAACTATGTGCAGGGCGTGTCGAATGTGACTACCGTGCCGCTCTCGCGCACCGCGACCGCCACTGATCTGGTGAAGGCCGCGGCGATTAACGGCATCCTGGCACTTTACCCCGCGCCAACCTTCAACATAAACGCGGCTGCGGGCACCGGCCAAGCGACCATCGTTGGGCGCAACACAGCGCTCGAAAACTACGGCCTTGGGCGGATCGATTACACCATTTCGGACAAGGACTCCTTTTTCGGCCGATATTTCCTCGACCGGCAGCGTGCCGAATATCCTTTCAGCGGCGGAGGGCAGACCGGCTTGTGGGGCGAGTTGGATCATGGGCGTAACCAGTTTTTTAACATGGAGGAGAGGCACATCTTTTCGTCCAGCAAGATAAATACGCTGCGAGCTGGCTTTTCGCGAGTGCTGGTGACCGGCGTGGCAACCAATTCGTATCCGGCCATGCAGTTCTTCCCGGGCTCGGGCCGCGCAGATGGCAGCGTGATCATCAGCGGCGGTATCAGCAGCATCGGCACAATGGCGGCATCGCCCGAGCCGGAACGACAACTGCAAAACCGGTTTTCAGCAGGCGACGATTTCTCATGGACACGGGGAACACATAATTTCAGGTTTGGGGGCGGGCTGGAGAGAGTCCAGTCGCAAACGTTGTGGCCATTCCAGGGAGGAGCGGAATGGCGCTTCAACAGCCTGGCTTTATTCCTGTCGGGGACTCCGTTTCAAGTGACGGCGGGCGCAAATACACCCACAAATAATCCAGTGCGGAATTTCCGCGAGCTGGATTTCTCGATCTACGCTCAGGATGATTGGAGGGTGCTGCCCAGGCTGACTTTGAACCTTGGCCTGCGCTACGAGCCCGCGCTGAACCCGAGCGAGGCCGACAACAATCTATATGCAATGGTGAACGTTTATAGCGATACGGATTTCACCAACGTGCCGCACGTATTCAGGACCAACGTTTCACTGAAGAATATCGATCCACGGATCGGTTTTGCGTGGGATATCTTTGGCGATCACAAGACGGCGATACGCGGCGGGTTTGGGATGTTCCACGATGTGGTGTTTGCGGGTGAATATGCGATCGGCTACATCAACTCGCCGCCGTGGCGGATCCTGCAGCAGCAGAATCCTACGACTTTCCCCACGCCCTTTGCCGGAGGGACGGGTACGGCCAGCGTAAACCTGAGTCCGGGCTGGGATTGGAACGATACCCGCACGCCCTACATCATGGAATACAACTTGAACGTGGAGCGGCAACTCCCGTGGGGAATGGTCGCTTCGATCGGGTATGTGGGATCACACGGTCTGGACAACTACTCGCTGGTGGAGGAGAACCCGGTGCAGGCTGTCGTCGTAAACGGCACGTACGTTTTCTGCGGTGGCACCAGCGCCACCAACCCCGCGGCTTGTGGAGGGCTTTCGGGCCGCCGTAATCCGAAGATCGGAACATTCTCGATGGCCGTGAACGGAAGCACGTCGCGCTACAATTCCTTGCAGGCGAGCCTGAACCGCGTCATCGCGCGCAATATTCAGGCGCAAGCGGCCTATACCTACTCAAAGTGCATCAGCGACGGCGATGGCACGCTGGCCACTCTCTCGGGCAACGCACCCTCGAACTATGAAAATCCGTACGACCGGTCGTATGACCGAGGTGTGTGCGGGTTCAATGTGACGCACGCGTTCAGGCTCAACATGCTGGGCACCTTGCCTTTCCACGGCAATCAGTTCGTGGAGGGCTGGCAATTGAGCGGAATTTTTGCTGCGAACACCGGTTTACCATTCAACGTGATTGACAATGTCGATCAGAGCAATCAGATCAACGCGCAGCAGTTTCCACGGCCCGACTATGCGCCGGATAATCCGGCCGCGACGATCGGCGGCATCAGTTATCCGGCGTGCAACAACCACCCGATCATCGGAACGGCCGCGATGTGGTTCAATCCAAACTGTTTCAACCCACAAGCCTTCGGCACGCTTGGCAACTTTGGCAGAGAAGGGCTGGTCGGCCCGAGTCTGGCCAACCTGGATACGGCCCTGCTGAAAACGACCAAGATCCGAGAAAGCATGACTTTGCAGTTCCGGGCGGAATTTTTCAACGTTCTCAACCACACAAACCTGTCGTTACCGTTCGCTATGTTGTTTCAGGGAACGCCTGGTCTTCCAGGAAAAGTGCCACCGCTGAGCCGGGCCTCGAACGCCGGGCAGATCCCGACGCCGGCGGTGCCTTCACGGGAAATTCAGCTGGGCCTGAAATTAATTTTCTGAAGAACGATGGCGTCGTCAAGCGCGTTCTATGAGAGGAGCGGCGGATCTCGCGTGCTGCGCAAGCGTCAGGCGTGATAGACGCCGGCTCCGCCCACGACGGTGCGGACGATTTGCACGTCCTTGATTTTGTCTTGAGGCATCGTAAACGGGTCATCGGCAAGGACTACAAAATCGGCGAGTTTGCCGGGTGTGATGGAGCCTTTGATGGATTCCTCGTGTGAGTTGTACGCCCCGTTGAGCGTCAGGACGCGCAGGGCTTCTTCCAGAGTAATCCGCTGATTGGCTCCCCAGGTTTTGCCGTCCCAACCGGTGCGCGTGACCATGCCTTGAATGGCCATGCGGGGATCGAATGGCCCCGGGCTGAAGTCCGAGCCGGCGGCCACCTGGATCCCAGCATCGAGGAAAGTTCGATAGGCCATGCAGCGCTTCATCAACTCTTCGCCGTAAAAAACAAACTTATCGGAGTTGTAGTAGGCGTACGACGTGAACGCGGCGGGCACGGCTCCGAGCGCCTTGATGCGGCGAACGAGATCGTCGTTGATGAGCGTGCAGTGCGTGATCTTGGGGCGCGTATCTGTGCGCGGGAAGGCGTGCTGGGCGCGTTCGTAAGCAGTGAGAACCATATCAATGGCGACGTCGCCGTTGGCGTGGCAATTGGGCTGGATGCCGGCACGATGCACGCGTTCGATCCAGGTGTTGAGGTCATCCTGCGATTCGGTGACGTTACCTTTGTAGGGCGGCGTGACTCCGGGATAGGGAATGCTGAGCGCCATAGTGCGTTCGGAGAACGAGCCATCGACGGTGTGTTCCGAGGTGGCGCCAAAACGAATCCATTCGTCGCCGAAGCCGGTCATGATGCCGGCGGCGATCATGGAGTCGAGGACCTTGCCGGAGGCTTCGTAGCTGACACGATGCAGGAGTTCGCCGCGCGAGCGCACCTGCTGGAGCGCGGCGAGATTGCCGGCTTCGTGATGCACGCTCGTGACGCCATAGCGGACGAATTGCTTTGAAATAAAGGCGAGGGCATCGCGGTCGCGCTGCTCCCGCTGGGCTTGCGTGAAAGTGGGTCGCTGGCCCACGGAATCGAACACGGCGCGGGCGCGATCGGTGACGCGGCCGTTGAACGCGCCGCCGGGATCGCGGTCAAATGTACCGCCAAGTGGGTTGGGAGTGGCTTTGGTGATGTGCGCGAGTTCGAATGCCTTGCTGTTGTAATAGGTTGTATGGCCGCCGCGATGATGGACGGCGACGGGCTGTTCGGTCGAGACTTGATCGAGATCGTTGATGTTGAGCTGGCGCTTGTCTTTGACTTTGGTGTCGTCGAAAAAAAAACCTTCGACCCACATACCGGGCGGAGTTTTGGCGGCTTTGGAGCGCAGCTTGTCGATGATGCTGGAGATGGTGACGAATTCGACTTCGTAGGGATTGCCGACGAGGACTTCGTAAAGCAGCACGTCGCCAGGCGCGTGATTGTGGCAGTCGACAAAGCCGGGCACGATCGTCATCTGGCGAGCGTCGTAGGTTTCGGTCCCTTTGGCGACGAGGCCACGAATGTCGGCCGTCGTGCCGACGCCGACGAAGCGGCCGGCTTTGACGGCAAAGGCTTCGGCGTGCGGAAGGCGCGGGTCGACGGTGTAGACCTTCGCATTGAAAACGACAAGGTCGGGAGTTCGCGGCGCGGTGACTTGCTGCGCCTGCGGAGCGACGGCACCGAGTGTGGACGCGGCGAGCAGACTGCTGGCGCTAGCGGCACCGGCGCCGAGCATTTCGAGGAATTCTCTACGGCTGCGGCGGGAGTTGGTCATAGTTGTGATCTCGCAACCTCACTCGGGTGCGCAGAATTGTTGTGGCAGAGCGTAGCCCTGTGGCGGTGCGAGGTCAACATCAGCGACCGAACTCTACTGGGTGTGCGCTATCGCGACAAAATCGCCAGGGCGGGCAAGACCAACCGCACCCTGGGGTGGAAGAACACTAAGAGCCTCAGGCTGCGGCAAACAAGGGCCGCCGACCTGAGCTACACGGACTCGGAAAGCCAAAGGGTTCGTTCCCGTCCCATCCCGCCTGCCGCCCTGGATGAAACCGGACATTCTCATTTTGCTGCGACACAACGTATCGTCCACAACGTATCGTCCGGTTGACAGTGCGCAGCGGGCGGGAGCAGACTTGGGCGCTAAATGCGGGGAGGAGAAACAATGAAAGTTCGAATGGTTCGACTGCTGGTGGGAATGGGGCTGGCCACTGTGGGATTGCTCCTGCTGGCCGGTGCGGCGCCGGCCCAGAACGTGCCGGCGCAATTCATCATCACCGGGAAGGCGGCGGAGAAAATTCAGGATTTCAGCACCATCAATTTGGCCACGGCACAGCGCATCGCGGAATCTTGCGAGAAAGCCGCCACGGCACAGGGCGTGCAGATCAGCATCATCGTACTCGATAAAGACGGCAACCACGTGTATTTCGATCGCATGGACGGGCAGGGCTATCTGAACATCATCACGGCGGAGATGAAAGCGCGGACCGCGCTCATGACGCGCGCCCCCAGCAAGCTTTTGATGAACCGAGCCATTCAGGACCCGCCGGTGGAACTGCAGTTCATCCAGATCGGTGAGTTTGCGAATTCGGGCGGGCTGCCGATCGCGGTAAACAATCAGATGATCGGCTTTGTGGGCGTGGGCGGCTCGGCGCCAAAACCCCCGGTGTGGAGCGACGAAATTTGCGGGCACAAGGCGTTGCAGGAAGTATTCGGCGATTCCGTGCCGCCTTTGGCGCAGGACCTGCCGGCGCGCGGCAATGGTGGGGGGGCCAAGGTACCCGTTCCGCAATTTAAGACGGCTGCCGCACCCAAATCAACGCTGCCGGCCGATTATGTTTTGACCGGCAAAGCTGCCTCCAACGTTTTTGATGGCAACCAGATTTCACTCGCGGCGGCAAAAAAGATCGCGGAGGGATGCCGCGAGTGGGCGGCTTCAAAAGGCGGCTCGGCCAGCATCTACGTTCTGGATAATGCCGGGGAATTCGTGCATATGGAGCGCATGGATGGGCAGATGTACAACAACATTCGCACGGCGCTCTTGAAAGCGCAGACATCGCTCAAGACCCGGCAGCCGACCTCCGCAATTGGCGCAAATCTGAAGAACAATCCGGCAATGACTCCGCGGCAAACGACGTACTTCAATCTTTTCTGGAATGCGGGCGGCGTGCCGATCGTGGTCGACGGGCAGATGATCGGTGCGGTCGGCGTGGGCGGCGGTGGAGAGCAGATCGGCGGAGACGAGAAGTGCGCTGTCGAAGGGCTCAAGGCCGCCTTTGGCGATCATGTCACTCTGCCGGTTTATCCGGCGGCGTCAACCGAGGCTGCGCGTTAGGTTTGCTCAGAACGCTTTCGAAAAGCAGTTTACAGGTAAAGAGCGCGCGCCGGTTTTGCGACCGGTGTGCGCAATCGCTTTCGGCCGCTGAATTCATTACGGGAGATTAGTCGGGTTCGGAATAGAAGTGCTCGACGGCATCCTGAATCCAGCCCGGATTTTCCCAATCTGGATATTTCTTCTGAAACTCCGGCGTCAGCGATTCCGCGGTATCTTTGGCAGACTTCCCCTGCGCCTTGAGTTCTCCCGTGCGGACTCGCAGCGCCTTTAAATAACTCTGCTCTGCGGTAATAAGAGAAGCGTCGCCAACCTCGCCATGTCCCGGCACAACTTTGAGCGGCTGCAGAGCCTGATAGCCATCGAGTATCGTCAGCCAGTGTTTCCCGCTGGCGTCAGGATCAGGAAAGATGGGGAAGAAACGATTGACCACCACATCACCGGTGAAAAGGACCTTGTCTTCCTCGACGTAAATGGCGGTGTCTCCGCGGGTATGTCCGGGGCCGACCTGGAAAATGCGAGCGGTCAGGCCACCCAGGTCGAGCTTCAGTTCGTGATCAAAAAGAATATCCGGCGGGCGCGGCTTGACTTCTTGCAAGAGGGCCTTGATTTCTGGAGTGCGCTTGCTGAAGTTGGCGATGAATTGAGGCTGCTTTTTCCTTACTTCTTCTTCCTGCACTTCGGAGCGAATGATGAGCGTATTTGCCGGGAAGGCCTGGACGCCGGTGACATGTTCGGGATGAAAATGGGTCGTGGTGAAGTAAAGGTCGGAATTCTTATTGAACTTCGCGAGTTGGCGCAGCACCGTTTCGCCATTTCTCGGACCCATTCCGGCATCGACAACGAGCGTGGCGCGGGTGCCGATGATCAGACCGATGTTAGGAACGAGGTTTACGCGGCCGTCGGGAATGACATACACATGATCCGACACTTTGATTGCTTTGTCAGATGGCACCAGCGGGGGCGGTTGGCTCTGATTGTGACCGAGCGGTGCGGTCTCCTGTGCGCCAATTGTCACCGGCAGTGTCAGGACAATTCCAAATAGCGCAAAAACGAAAAAGGTGGCTGGCCGACGGATGGGGAGAAGTGGAGTCATGATTTCTCTCCGGCAGCTAAGGGATTTTGGTTGAGTCCTTGGTTCAGCGCGGAGTATACACCCGGCGAGCGCACAAAAGCCGTTGAAGGCAATTTCAAATAAGAGATTTCAGATTCCAGGGGTGAAAGAACCCTCTGGCTAAAGCCGCTCAGCTCCTGCCGAAGATTTCATGGCAGAAGTGCGGCTTCGGTGTGGGCTGCGATTTCATCGCAGAAATGCGCTTTCAGGCGGACGTCGATGAGCGTGTGCGACAGTTGAGTGAACTTGTGCACTTGACATGGGTGAAGAATCTGCAATAGCGTTCGCGCGCTGTGGACCTGGACCAATCCCTTCCGTGGCTGGCTCTGCGCCTGACATCTGGGCTGGGCGCGCGGCTGGCAGGCAAGCTGCTGCGGCAATTTGGTTCGCCTGAGGGAATTTTCCGCGCGTCACTGACGGAACTTGAGGCCTGCCAATTGCCGGCAGCGGTGGCGCAAGCGGTCTTTTCGAAGGCGGCTTTCCGAGATGCGGAAAAGGAACTTGCCCGCGTGCGCAAAGCGGGCGCGCGGCTGGTAAACTGGGACGAGAGCGAGTATCCGAAGCGCCTGCTGGAGATTTACGATCCCCCACCGTTGCTCTATGTCCGGGGAAATGAGCAAGTTCTAAACCGGCACACGATTTCCATCGTAGGGACGCGACGCCCGACGCCCTACGGGAATCAAATAGCGGAACGACTGGCGCGCGATCTGGCCGAACACGGCCTGGTGGTAGCCAGTGGACTCGCGCGCGGGATCGATAGCTCAGCGCACCGGGGCGCGTGCGCCGCCTCACGCGGGGGAACGATCGGCGTCCTCGGTTCCGGAATTGACGTCATATATCCGAAAGAGAACCGGAAGCTTTTCGAGGAGGTCGAGAAGCGCGGCGCCATTATCACGGAATTTCCAATGGGCACCTACCCCGCGCCGGAGAATTTTCCAGTGCGCAACCGCATGGTCGCGGGAATGGCGCTGGGAGTTATCGTGGTGCAAGGCGCGCAATATTCGGGTTCGCTGATCACTTCCCGGCTGGCAATGGAGTTTGGCCGCGAGGTTTATGGCGTTCCGGGAAATATAACAGAGCCGGTGAGCTTTGCGCCGAATCAGCTCATCAAACAAGGCGCGAAGCTCGTAGCTGGCTGGGAAGACGTGGTGGAGGAATTGCCGACCGAGATTCGCGCCGAGCTTTTTCCGGTGGAAGCAACCACGCCAGAGGAGCGAGCGTCCCTGTTTGAGGGGAACCTTTCGCCGGTGGAGAAGCGACTTTTCGAGCTCATACGCATCGAAGAGCCGATTCACGTCGATGAACTGGTGGAGACGACGGGGCTGAGTTCGTCCGAGGCGCTGGCGGCGCTTTGCGAGATGGAAATGCGGGGGATTATCCGCCAGATGCCGGGGAAGCAGTTTGTGCGCGTTCTGCTTTAGTCACGTTTGCTTTAGGTAGCGGGAAAGACACATAGTCGCCCGCGAAAGGGCGTTTCGGTTTAAAAGAAGAGTTTATGGCACGATCACTGGTCATCGTTGAGTCGCCCGCAAAGGCGAAAACCATCAACAAGTATTTGGGCCGCAACTATACGGTCAAGGCATCGTACGGTCATGTCATGGACCTGCCCAAGAAAGAGCTGGGCATCAACGTCAAGAAGGGCTTCGAGCCCACCTACGAGGTAAGTCCCGACAAAACTCATGTCGTTGAGACGCTGCAAAAGGCCGCGGAGAAATCCGAAGCCATCTATCTGGCGGCCGACCCGGATCGCGAGGGCGAAGCCATCTGCGCGCATCTGGCGGAAGTTCTAAAGCCGACAATGGCCGCAAAGAATGGCAAGCACGGCAAAAACGGATCCAATGGCGCCGGCAAGAAGAAGCGGAAGCCGCGCAAGGGGCAAGAGGAAGCCGAACTGCGCCGGAACCATATTTTCCGTGTGATGTTCAACGAGATCACGCCGCGAGCGATTCGGGCGGCATTTGAACATCCAGGCGAAATCAATGAAAACCTGGTGGATGCGCAGCAGGCCAGGCGAGTGCTTGATCGCCTGGTGGGCTATAAGATTTCGCCGTTGCTCTGGGACAAAGTGCGGCGCGGACTTTCTGCGGGACGAGTGCAGACCGTGGCGCTGCGGGTAATCGTGGAGCGGGAGCGCGAGATTCGCGCGTTCACGCCGGTGGAATACTGGAGTTTACACGCGCAGCTTGCGGCGGCCGAACCGCCCTCGTTCGAGGCCAAGCTGGCCAAGTACAAGGGCGAAGATATCGAAGTGCATACGCAGGCTGAAGCCGACGCGATTATCGCGGCGGCGGAGAAAGCTCGCTGGCAGATTTCGGAAGTTACCCAAAAGGAAAAGCGCCGGCACGCCCAGCCCCCTTTCACGACTTCGAAGCTGCAGCAGGCGGCCTATAACCGCCTGCGGTACACCGCCAAGCGCACCATGGCGCTGGCGCAGCGCCTTTATGAAGGTGTGGACCTCGGCAACGAAGGGTCGGTGGCACTGATTACCTACATGCGAACAGATTCAGTGCGCGTGTCGAATGAGGCGCTCGGACAAGTGAGGGACCTGATCGGCAGCGACTTTGGTCCCAATTACCTGCCGGAAAAACCGAACTTCTATAAAGCGAAGAAAGAGGCGCAGGAGGCGCACGAAGCAATCCGTCCGACGGATGTTTCGCGCAAGCCAGCGGACGTCAAAGCTTATCTCAGCGACGATTTATATAAGCTTTATCAGTTGATCTGGCAGCGATTCGTAGCCTCGCAGATGGTTCCGGCGATCTTTGATCAGACCAGCATCGACATCGCCGCGGGCGATTACATTTTCCGAGCCACGGGATCGGTGATGAAGTTCGAGGGCTACCTGGCTGCGTATCAGATCTCCGCGGAACGCGAGGACGACGAAGCTGCGGAGACGGACGAGGGGCGCAGGCTGCCGCCGGTTGCGCAAGGCGAAATCCTGAAGCTTGAAACGCTGCGGCCAGAGCAGCACTTTACCGAGCCGCCGCCGCGCTATACGGAAGCGACACTGGTGAAGGAACTCGAAGACAAGGGCATTGGACGGCCGTCCACCTACGCGTCGATTATTTCCACGATTGTGGAGCGCGAGTACGTGAACAAAGACCAGGGGCGCTTCACCCCGACGATGTTGGGTGAAAAGGTGAACGATCTGCTGGTGAAGAGCTTCGAGGACATCTTCGATGTAAGCTTCACCGCGCGGATGGAAGAGGAACTTGACGAAATCGAGGAAGGCCGGCTGCGCTGGAAGGATTCCGTTAAGGAATTTTACTCGCGGTTCGAGGAGGACCTCGAGCAGGCCAAGGGCGACATGGAGTCGTACAAGGCAGGCATTCCCACCGGCCGCAAATGCGAAAAGTGCGGCCAGGGCGAGTTGCTGGAACGCATCAGCCGGCTGGGATTTTTCCTGGGCTGCTCGCGCTATCCCGATTGCGATTTTATCGAGGATCTTTCGCCGGAGACAAGCGGGGAAGGCGATGCGGAGACTCCTACTTGCGACAATTGCGGCCGCGAGATGGTTATAAAGAAGGGACGCTGGGGTCCGTTTCTGGCGTGTTCGGGTTATCCCGATTGCAAGACTACGCGTCGGTTGGCCGCCGGAACTCGGAAGGCGCTGCAGCCGGACGTGCCGCTGAATGAGAATTGTCCCGAATGCGGATCACAACTCGTGCTCAAACACGGCCGTTATGGGGAATTCATCGGCTGCACGGGCTATCCGAAGTGCAAATTCATACGCGCCAAGACGCTCGGAATCAAGTGCCCGAAATGCGAGACCGGCGAACTCGTCGAGCGGCGTGCGAAGAAGGGCCGCCGGCGGGTTTTCTATGGCTGCAACAGCTATCCGGATTGCGATTTTACGACCCCGTACAAGCCGATAGCCGAGCCATGTCCCAAGTGCGGCGCTCCGTTCATCGTGGAGAAGCGCACTAAGACCGAGCACGTTCGCACCTGCATCAAAGAAGGCTGCGATTGGGAGATCGCCGCGCCGGACTCCGAGCAGAAAGAAGCGGTACCACAGGAGGTCGGCGCATTGGGCAAGGGCTGACGACTGCCGAGGCAGTTCTACCCGGTTGGTTGGGTCGGATGCAAATCGAAAGAGATGTCGCCGCCAGACTGTGCGGCCTGGCTTCAAGAGGCTGAGGCGCTTTTGCTGACCTGACAAAAGGAAGAGGGAGTTACCGGAAAGCTGCTGGCGGCAAAATGCGCAGTTCGATGAAAGAGGCGATTGAGAAGTTTGTCGTTTATCTGCGTTCGGTCCGGAATGCTTCAGCACATACTCTGCGGAGTTATGCCAGCGATCTCGAGCAGTTTCACACGTATCTGAACCCGCCTGACAGCCCTCCTGTGCAGATCAAGGAGATCGATCACCGCGTGATCCGGGAATATCTCGGATACCTGCACGACCACAAACTGCAAAAAAGCTCGATGGCGCGCAAGCTAGCCGCCCTGCGTTCGTTTCTAAAATATTGCGCGCGCGAAGGCTTGATAAAAGAAAATCCGGCGCGCCTGGTCTCAACGCCGAGGCTGCCGAAGCACGTGCCCTCGATTCTCAGCGCGGAGGAGATGAACGATTTTCTGAATGGCCTGGCCGCAGTGCAGAAACCCGAGAGCGCGAGAAGGCGCGCCCGTTCATCCAGGTCAAGCGATTCAGCAGGTCTGCTCATCGAGCGCGATCGGGCGATTCTGGAACTGCTTTACGCTTCGGGACTGCGCGTGAGCGAGCTTGTAGGGCTTAACGTCGAGGACATCAACCGTAACGACCGGATGCTGCGGGTGCTCGGTAAGGGCAACAAAGAGCGAATCATTCCATATGGCTCCAAAGCCGAAGAGGCACTCGAACGCTATTGGCCGGTGCGCGCCAAGTTGCTGGCACGAGCAGCAGGCAAGGGAAACGGACTGGCGGTGTTTCTCACGCACACCGGCCAGCGCATCGGGACGCAGGCGATCGCAAGGTTAGTGAAAAAATACGTGCGCCTGATGAACATCAACTGGGATCTTCACCCGCACTCGCTGCGCCATGCTTTTGCCACCCACTTGCTGGCCGATGGGGCCGACCTGCGCGCCATACAGGAACTGCTGGGGCATGCTTCCCTGTCAAGCACACAGCGCTATACGCATTCCTCCATCCGGCAATTGATGGAGATATACGACAAGGCGCATCCTCACGCATGACGTTAGCGGAGCGACGAAGCCAGAGAGGTCGCTCGTTCAGCCAGAGCACGTGAAAAAGCGCCACTCAGGACGAGCATCCTCGCCGGACGCGCGCTTTACGGCCATTTAACAGAGAAAAATTCTCATTCTTAGGGTATGCTGGCGCGGCTCAGGCTGGGGTGTAATCGACATGAACCGAAATTTTGGGGGTTTCGTGATACGCGCGTTATCTGTAAGAAGAGCGCTAATGCTATCGGCTGTGGTTTTGATGTTCATTGGGGCGCCGAAAAACAGTGTCGCTCAAACTGACGAGATTCAGGTGTATGACGCGGAGATTGCCGAACCCGGCGTCATCAACCTGATGTGGCATCAGAACTTCACTCCGGACGGCATCAAAACTCCGGCGTTTCCGGGCGCGATCATTTCGGACAAGTCTTATAACGGTGTTCCCGAGTTTGCTTTCGGCATCACTCCGTGGTTCGAGCAGGGACTGTACATTCCCGTGTATAGCATCTCCAAGGGCAGGGGCTCAACGCTGGATAGCGTGAAGCTGCGCGAGCTTTTCGTGCGGCCGCACGCAGCCGACCACACATTTTTCTATGGGGTGAATTTCGAATTCAGCTATAACGCCTCGCATTGGGAAGCGCGGCGGTTTACTTCCGAGATTCGTCCGATCATCGGCGTGCATTTGAAGCCGTGGGATATTATTGTGAATCCCATTCTGGACACCGATTGGACCGGGCTCAGAAACTATGAGTTCAATCCGGCCATACGACTCGCTTATAACTATTCTGAGAAATGGACCTTTGCCGCGGAACACTATGCGGGTTACGGGCCTCTGCATCAATTTGAGGCGGTCGACGATCAATATCACACCATGTGGGCGGTGGTGGATCACTCGAGCAAAATTCTGGATGTGGAGGCTGGCATCGGTTTTGGCATGACCTCCGGAAGCGACAAAGTGACGTTGAAGCTGATGCTTTCACGCGATATTCGCAAGCCCAAGGAGCGCACCGACACCGCGCCGAATCGCCAAGGCGGCTCCGGGAATTCCTGAGTTTTCCGGCAGACGAGCGAAAGAGCGGCCCGCATTCGCCGCCGATCCTGCCAGGTTTTTTCGCATTCACCATTAGCTGAAGACGTAGTGTCGAATCGAGGCTCATTTATGACGACGAATGGCTTGATCGAATACGAAGACGCCAGCCCGCAGGTCCGCGCGGTCTACGATGACATCATGGCCACGCGAAAAACCGACTGGATAAACAACTTCTGGAAAGCGCTGGCGCACGATCCCGTGACGCTGCGGAGGACTTGGGAATCGATCAAGCAGATCATGGCGCCGGGAGCCCTGGACGCGCTCACCAAAGAGATGATTTACGTCGCCGTGAGCGTGACCAATCAATGCGGGTACTGCATTGCTTCGCATACCGCAGCGGCACGCAAGAAAGGCATGAACGATGCGATGTTTGCCGAACTGATGGCGGTTGTCGGAATGGCCAACGAAACCAACCGGCTGGCGGCGGGGTATCAGGTCGAAATCGACGAGCAATTCAAATAGCAGCGAAAGCAGCAACTGAGTAGAATTCCACCCCAACAGCGCCCTTTTTGTAACGCGGCGCGCCGCGCGTTCGGGGAGCCCGATTTACGAACGATGACAATGTCAGTAGCCAACGATTTATCAGGGATGTACCACGAAGAATTCAGCCGGCTGTGAGGATCAAATGAACACGCACAAAATCACCTTGTTTCTGGCCATTTTGCTGGCGGCGAGCTACGGGTTCGCGGTTCGCGCGCACGCGCAGGGCAATGCGGGAGTCACTTATACCTCCGGAGCCGTGACAAAGGCCAAGGTTTTCAACTTCGAGAAGATTGCCGATGGCGTTTATTACGCGACAGCGAACGGGACGATGATCACCGGCAGCAATGATGTGGTGATCGTCAACGACACTGGCGTGTTGCTGGTGGATGCCGGAGTTACTCCAGCGGTGGCGCGGGCGCTCGTTCAAGACGTCAAACTGCTCACGGATAAGCCGGTGCGCTGGGTGGTGAATACTCATTTTCATTACGACCATACCGATGGTAATTCGATCTTCGGGCCCGAGGTGCAAATCATCGGCCATGAGTACGTCCGCTATGCCATCCAGAATCTGGATGTTTTGCACCGCGAGCCTTACAAAACGGCAGAGGCGAATCTGCCGATTCAAATACAAGATTTGAAGAGACAGGTGAGCGATGCGAGAGATCCGCACAGGCGGGCGGAGCTGCAGCAGCAGCTCGACGCCACCGAACTCGAGCGGAAGCAGTTTGCGGAGATCAAACCCGTGCCGCCGACCGTGACTTACGCCTCAACCATGCTGATGTATGAGGGCCAGCGTGAAATCCGGCTGCTCTTTCTCGGACGCGGCCATACGCCGGGAGATACGGTGGTCTTTTTGCCCAAGGAGCGCATTGTATGCACAGGCGACCTGATGGAGTCGCGGCTGGCGTACATGGGCGACGCCATTTTCGACGAGTGGGTAACGACGCTGGATGCTCTGAAAAAACTTGATTTCGACATCGTTCTGCCCGGGCATGGTGTGCCGTTTCACGGGAAATCGCTCATCACGGCATATCAAAGTTATTTGAAAGATCTGACAGCTCAAATAGCCAAGCTGCGGGCGCAAGGGCTGACGGCAGAAGAGGCGGCGCAGAAGGCCGATCTCACCTCGCATAAGGCGGATTTTCCGCAGATCACAGGTGCGGGCGCAGACGTTCGTGGCGTGCGCCGGATGTACGCATGGATGGACGAGCGAGCGAAACAAAAATGACGACGGCGGCGGAAGAGTTGACCGGAGTTGTTGCGCAGAATTTGCCGAAACTGCGGACGCTGTCGGAAGAAGAGGTGATGCGCAGTCGCGGCACGGGCAAATGGGTGAAGAAGGAGATTCTGGGACACCTGATCGACTCGGCGGTGAATAATCATCAGCGGTTCGTACGCGCGCAACTGAGCGGACGGCTCGTCTGGCCAGGGTATGAGCAGGACCGATGGGTTGCCGTGCAGAAATACCGGGAGCGCTCATGGGCAGAGATTGTCATTTTGTGGGAGCAATTGAACCGGCATCTGGCGCATGTTATGGCAAATGTGCCCGCTGAACGTCTGGGGACGAAATGCGTGATCGGAGAGGGTGAGCCGGTCACGCTCGAGTGGCTGATGAGCGATTACGTCCGCCACCTGCGCCATCATCTGGACCAAATTCTCAGATGAGGACGCAACCACGTACCGTTAATTGACCGAGGCGCGCAGTGCCCGTATAATGTGGGTTTCCCATTTGCTACTGGAGGCAGGATGTACGCCGTTATCCGCAGTGGAGGCAAGCAGTACCGTGTCGCGCCGGGAGAGACCGTAAAGGTGGAAACGCTTCCCGGCAAAGTGGGCGGAAAAGTGACCTTCGGCGAAGTGATGGCCGTGGGAACGGACGATCAGAAGCTTCTGATGGGCAAAGACGCTGCCGGAGCGAAGGTTACGGGCAAGATTGTCTCGCAGGGAAGGCATCGGAAGCTCACGGTGCTGAAGTACAAGCGCGGCGGCCAGTACAAGATCCAACGGGGACACCGGCAGAACTACACGGCTGTCGAGGTCAGTGAGATCGCGCTCTAGGTAAGAAACAGCAGATTTTCTCCGGGTGACAGTGCGAGGCGACTCGCCGGGATCAATGCGATTATCGGGCGAGGCGCACAACGTATGCGCCGCAAATCCGCGGCGCGCGGCGACCTTGGAATGAGACCAAAACTGTAGAGCGGGCGGGCATATGGCACACAAAAAAGGTGGCGGATCATCAGTAAATGGCCGGAACTCTCCTGGGCAGCGGCTCGGAGTAAAGCGATTCGCCGGCCAACTTGTCAATGCGGGGACGATTTTGGTTCGCCAGCGCGGCACCAAGCACAAGCCAGGGCTGAACGTCAGCCGTGGTAAAGACGATACCCTGTTTGCATGCGTGACCGGATACGTGCGGTTTCAAGACAAAGGCGGCTCGGGCAGGTTTGTCAGCGTAGAGCCCGTTGAGAGCGCGGCCCGGGCTGCACAGCAGCCTGCACCCGCAACTGCGGCACCTTTGGAAGCACCTGCGGCAGATTGACCTCCATCCCCACAGACGGCTCTTATTTGGCCCTCGACGAGCAGTGTTCGCGCTGAGAGACGCGGTTTGGGGATCCCAGTATTGTGGTTTCAAAGGCCGCGCGAAAACGCGGCCTTTTGTTTTTGGCTCTCCGCTCGATCCAAATGAAAACGTTAGGGCCCCGGACTTTTTTTGGCGTGCGCTCGCACGTCGGGTGCGGTCCACCTGGGCTACAGTGCCGCACGCGCGCCGGGGGTGCTACCCTGCTTTCCGTCAGTGACGCGGTTCAATTCGCCGGGCGGGTATCGTATTCTTCTAATGAAAGTGGCAGAAAAACATGTTTGTCGATGAAGCCAGGATATACGTAAAAGGTGGCGACGGCGGGAACGGCTGCGTCGCATTTCGCCGTGAGAAATACGTGCCGCGCGGGGGCCCTTCGGGCGGCGACGGAGGCTCCGGCGGGAGTGTGATTCTAGAGGCCACGCAGCACGATAATACGTTGCTGCGCTACCGCTTCAACCGCGAATTCCGCGCCGACCGAGGGCGGCACGGCGAAGGCTCGAACCGCACCGGCCATTCCGGTGCCGACATGGTTCTGGCAGTCCCCGCGGGTACCGTGGTGATCGATGAAGACAATGGCGAACGTCTGGCCGATCTGACACGCCCCGGACAGCGGATCACCGTGGCGCACGGCGGACGCGGCGGACGGGGCAACCAGCACTTTGCCAAGCCGTGGCATCAGGCGCCGCGCGAATCCGAAGAAGGGCAAACGGGCGAGGAGCGCCACTTAAGACTCGAGCTGCGCTTGCTGGCCGATGTGGGGCTGGTGGGGTTCCCCAATGCTGGCAAATCGACGTTGATTTCGCGCATTTCCGCAGCGCGGCCGAAGATCGCGGATTATCCTTTCACTACGCTTGAACCGCACCTAGGCGTGGTATCAGCCGAGCTTTCCGCCGCCGGCTCCGAAAAAAACGCCGGGGGCAGCCATCGCGATTTGGGGCGCACGTTTGTGGTGGCGGACCTTCCTGGGCTGATCGAAGGCGCAAACCAGGGGGTTGGGCTCGGGACGCGATTTCTGCGGCACATTGAGCGCACCCGCCTCTTGGCGCATCTGGTGGATACGAGTGACGCTTCGGACCGCGACCCTGTGCGCGATTTTCAGATTATCTGCAACGAACTCGCCGCGTTCAGCGAGTCTCTGGCGGCAAAGCCCATGATCGTGGCCGCGACCAAGCTGGATGCGACCACCGATCGTTTGCGTCTAGAACGGCTGCGCCAACACTGCGCTGAACGCAAGCTCGATTTTTATGCTGTATCCTCGGCCACCGGCGAAGGTGTTCCAGAACTTGTACGCGGCATGGCCGACGTCCTCGAGCGGCTTGCGCCCGCGGAGCCGCCGGCCGAGAGCCGAGGCGATTCGGAGACGGAAATAGAGCCGGACCCACAGTCGCCCGGCGAGCAAGCCAGAAGAGCTTCGGGTGCGGAAAATCGTTGAACACCGGCGGAGGGAGTTTGAAAACGACAAGAGCCGCCAGGGGCGGCGCAAGTCACGCACGAGGGCGCAACATCGCGCTTTTCGGCGGCACTTTCGATCCCATTCACCTGGGCCACATCGCCGTGGCGCGCGCCGCCGAACAGCGGTTTCACCTCGACTGCGTTTACTTCATTCCGTCCAGCCGACCGCCGCATAAGCCGGCTTCAGAGCTTTTGAAATTCGAGCACCGGTTCGCGATGGTAGCCTTGGCGTGCTCGGCGCATCCGAGGTTTGTGCCCTCGCTGGCAGAGGGTTGCAGCAATGGCGCCGGCCCGCAAATTTTCTACTCGATCGATACCGTGCGGCGATTCCGGGAGCGCTTTAACAAGGCCGGCGATCGCCTTTTTTTCATCATGGGCGCGGATTCGTTTCTGGATCTGCACGCCTGGAAGGATTACGACCAACTGTTGCAATTGTGCAACTTTGTAGTGGCGAACCGGCCGGGATTCCGCATTCGCGCTTTGCGCAGCATAATTCCGGCTGACTTACTGGCGTCGCCAGCCGAAGGCGCAGAGCGAGAGCGCGACCCGCGCGTCATTCCATTGCGCGAAACGTCTGTCTATGTGCTGGAAACAGTGGCCAGTCACGTTTCCGCAACGGATGTCCGCCGTCGCGTGGAACACGGCCAGTCGGTGCACGGGCTTGTGCCGCCCGGCGTAGAGGAATACATTACTAAGCAGGCGCTCTACACACGGGCCCTTTACACTTGAGCACGGAAACCGTTCGCCCCGAACTTCTCTCCGCGATCGAAGCCGCTCAAAATAAGAAAGCGGGCGCGATAACGCTCCTGGACCTCACCGGCCTCGGAGCTTTCACCGACTACTTTCTGCTCTGCAGCGGATATAGCACTCCACAGGTTCAAGCCATCAGTGAAGCGGTCGAAGAGGCGCTCAAAGCCCGCGGGCTGAGACCGCAGCACCGCGAGGGCCGATCTGGCGCGGAATGGCTGCTGCTCGACTACGGTTTTTTGATCGTGCACATATTGTCGGAGCGCCTGCGGGCGTTCTATGACCTTGAGCGCCTGTGGCGCATGGCGCGGCGCATCGATTTCGGCGAAAACGAGCCTGGTTCTGCTCTGGGCAGAACGGGAAACGTTGCCGAAGGCGGCTCCTCGTGAGCGAGCCCCAGGTGTGGATCGCCGAGGACCCCGCTTCTCAGCATGTACTGGAGATAGCGCGCAAGGTGGCGGAGACCTCCACCACGATCCTCATTACGGGTGAAAGCGGGACCGGCAAAGATCAACTGGCGCGACTCATCCATCAGCTAGGCGCTCGACGCGACGCGCCTTACCTGAAAATCGATTGCGCCAGCCTGCCGCAGGAGTTAGTCGAATCGGAATTGTTTGGGCATGAACGCGGCGCGTTCACCGGCGCGGTGGAGCGCAAGCTGGGGCGGCTGGAGATGGCGGATAGCGGTACGATCGTGCTCGATGAAGTGGGCGCGCTTTCGCCTGCAACCCAAGCCAAACTCCTCCGCGTGCTGGAAGAGCGCACGTTCGAACGGCTGGGGGGAACCGAGACGCTAACGATTGAGGCGCGCCTCATCGCGCTGACGAATGCGGATCTGCAGCGCGCCGTTGCAGCGCGGCGGTTTCGAGAAGACCTGTATTTTCGTCTGAGTGTCGTCGCCATTCATGTGCCGGCGCTTCGCGAGCGGCATGCCGACATCGTTCCACTTGCCCGGCACATGCTCGCGCGTCTTGGGGGTGTCCACGGGCGCGAGGGCGCCACGCTGAGCGAAGCGGCGCAGCATGCCATCGAGAATTACCAGTGGCCCGGAAACATCCGCGAGCTCAAGAATGCTATCGAGCGTGCGTTGATCTTCGGTAAGAGCGCGTTTCTCACCCCGGAGGATTTGCCGGAGGCCATCCGCGCTGCGGATTCGGGAGTAGTGGCCGGGATGCGGTCACTTGAAGAGATCGAACGGGAGGCGATTCAAAAGACGCTTGAGGGCACGCGCTACAAAATCACAAAGGCCGCCGAAATTTTGGGTATCAGCCGGAAGACGCTGCTCGATAAGCGGAAAAAGTACGGTCTGCAGTAAGGACTCGCCGAACGTTGAAAACCAGGGTCTTCGCTCCACATGGTATGTGCCCTGATCCCCGCCTGCTCGGGATGACAATTCCTTGCCATGATGGCATCGTGGCAGGGCAAAGTGAACTACCGGATCCGGCAACATCCACGCATGCGCATTCAGCTTGTATTTTTGGGCAAGATACGGCGCGCCGAAGTTCGGGCGTTAGTGGACGATTACGTACAGCGCATCGCACGGTTTGCCGAAATCGACGTGCGTGAGGTGCGGCCGGAATCACCGGCGAGCCTCAGGCGGCTCGATACCGTCGGCAGCACTGTGCTGCTCCTGGACGCTGCGGGGAAGAAGTTCAGTTCAGAGCAGTTTGCCGAATGGATTCGATCATGCCGCGATCGCGGGGAACGCGAACTGGTCTTTCTATGCGGAGCTGCCGAGGGAGTACCCGAAGCACTGGCGGGGCGAGCGTCGGTGCGACTTTCGCTTTCTTCCATGACGTTTTCGCACGAACTCGCGCGCGTAATGCTGGTGGAGCAGATCTATCGTGCTTTTGCGATTCTCTCCGGCCATCCGTATCCCAAATAGGCAGCGGCCGAGCAATAGACGCCAAACGTCGCCAGGTGATTAGCAAGGACCGGGAGTTCGTCATGCGGCGTGGCAGATTGGCGGGCAATTAGTTGCGGTAGGGAAGCCTAGGCACATCGTATCCCCCTGAGTCGTTCAGGTAATAGTCCAGGAAGACGGGCGGGAGCAAGCAGAGTTCGAGCGGCGAGCGCGGAGCGAGCCGCTCGATGATCTGCCAGGGACTCTGATTTTCTTTGTG
>DASRHB010000011.1:0-25813 GCA_035650755.1 Candidatus Acidiferrales bacterium | reverse complement strand
AGATGGTGATGCCGGGGGATAACGTATCGGCGGAGATTTCGCTGATCACGCCGGTGGCGCTCGAGCGCGGGTTGCGGTTTGCGATTCGCGAAGGCGGCCACACCGTGGGCGCGGGAGCTGTAACGGAGATCATCGAGTAACCTATGCCAGCCGGAGAACGAATTCGCATTCGACTGAAAGCGTACGACCACCGCATTCTCGACCAGTCCACGCGCGAGATCGTGGATACGGCCAAACGCACCGGCGCCGACGTGGCGGGGCCGATTCCGTTGCCCACCACCATCAACCGCTGGACGGTTTTGCGTTCGCCGCACGTGGACAAAAAGTCGCGGGAGCAATTCGAAATGCGCACGCACAAGCGGCTCATCGACATTCTCGAGCCGACACCGGATACGGTGGACGCTCTAATGAAGCTCGATCTGCCTCCGGGCGTGGATGTGGAGATCAAGGCGTTTGGGCGGGAGCACGCGGTCAAGTGAGCATCCGATCAGGGTGCTCATCCCGAGGGAGCATCGCGACCGACGGATCTCGTAGCCAAGAGGCAGCCTAAAGGACGATTCGAATGGCAGTGAACGGAATCATTGGAATCAAGCTGGGCATGACCCAGGTGTTTGCGGAAGACGGGGCCATGGTGCCGTGCACGGTCATGCAGGCGGGACCGTGCGTGGTGGTGCAGCGCCGCAGCAGGCAGAGCGACGGATACGACGCCGTGCAACTGGGCCTGGTGGAATTTGTGAAGCCGCAGCGCATAACAAAAGCGATGACGGGCCACTTCAAGAAAGCGGATCTGGCGCCCATGCGCATGCTTCGGGAGATCCGGCTGGATGAATCGAACGACGAGTCGAAAGTGGGCGACCGCGTTCTGGTGGACCGCTTTGCTCCCGGCGAACTGGTGGACGTTACCGGCGTGAGCAAAGGCAAGGGATTTCAGGGCGGCGTGAAACGCTGGCACTATCGCGGCGGTGACGCGACGCACGGTTCAATGTTCCACCGCGCGCCGGGCGGCATTGGCGCGAGTTCGTTTCCTTCGCGGGTCTGGCCGGGACAGCATTTCCCCGGGCACATGGGGCACGAGCGCAAAACGATCAAGAACCTGCGCGTGGTCAAGATCGATGCGGAAGAAAATCTGCTGCTCGTGCGGGGAGCGGTTCCGGGACCGACCGGCAGCTATCTGCTGATCCGCAAATCGAAGCGGGCCAAGAAAGCCGCGCAGTAGGGCATAAGGAGCCCAGGGATTATGGCCGTCGTTGACGTTCGAAATTTGCAGGGCAAGACCGTGGGCCAGGTGGAACTGGCGGACGCTGTGTTTGCGGCGGAGGTGAATCCACACCTGCTGCATGAAGCAGTGCGCTGGTATCTGGCCGGGCAGCGCGCGGGAACGCACAAGACGAAAGGGCGAGGTGAGGTTTCGGGCTCGGGCCGCAAGCTTTGGCGGCAGAAGGGCACCGGGCGCGCGCGCGTAGGTTCCATCCGCTCTTCGATCTGGCGCAAGGGCGGAACGGTCCATGGCCCGCAGCCGCGCAGTTATGAATACCGGCTGCCGAAAAAAATGATTTTGGGCGCGCTGCGTTCGGCGCTGTCTGCAAAGGTGGCGGACCAGAAACTGACGGTGGTGGACGGCTGGAAACTCGATTCGCATAAGACCAAGGAGTTCCGGGCAGCGCTGAACAAGCTCGACGGTGACACGCGGACGATGCTGGTGGTGGAAGGACCGGGCAATCGCAATCTCGAATTGGCCAGCCGCAATCTCGAGGGAGTAAAAGTGGTCGCTCCGGCTGCGCTGCAGGCGTATGACATTCTGCGGCACGACCGGCTGCTGCTCTCACAGGATACGGCGGTGCGGCTGGGCCGTTCGCTGAACCCGCAAAGCGCGGGAACGGGTGAAGCGGCTGGCGAGAATGGCGGTGTTCAAGCAGTTGAGGCGGCGGCAGCGCCGGCGCCTGCGGCTAAATCCCGCCGGAGCAAGCCCGCCACGCAGACGAAAGCAAAGTCTGCCGGCAAGGCGAAATCCTCCGCGGCAGCGAAGGGCAAGTCCAGGGCGAAGGGCAAGGGCAAGAGTAAGAGTAAGGAAAAGGAAAAGGACTAAGAAGGAATTAAGACCCACAGGAAAAGAGCATGGATTCGAGCGTTTATAAAGTGATTCGGCGTCCGATCATCACGGAAAAGGGTCTGGGCGTGAAAGAGACGCAGCACACGGTCGTCTTCGAAGTGGCCATGGATGCCACCAAGACGCAGATCAAAGAGGCTGTGCAGCAGATTTTCAAAGTGAAAGTCGACGATGTACGCACGGCGATTTATCACGGCAAGTTCCGGCGGCGCGGCCGTTCGGAAGGACATCGGCGCGATTGGAAAAAAGCCTATGTCCGGTTGGGCAAAGACGAAAAGATGATCGAATACGCGGAGAATCTCTGACGAATTTCTTGCCGCGGAGATTCAGGCGCCGTGCAGTTTGATGGCGCCGCAGGAAGGTAGCTCGAAATGGCACTGAAAAGCTTCAACCCTTATACCGCATCGAGACGCTTTGTCACGATGCTCGACAAGAGCGAACTTACCAAGCAGACGCCGGAAAAGTCTCTGCTCGAACCGAAGAAGCGTTCCGGCGGGCGGAACTCGCAGGGCGAGCTCACGATGTGGCATCGCGGCGGAGGCCACAAGAAACAGTATCGAGTGGTGGACTTCCGGCGGGACAAAAAGGGGATTCCGGCTCGGGTCGCGGCCATTGAGTACGATCCAAACCGTTCGGCACGACTGGCGCTTTTGCATTACGCGGACGGTGAGAAGCGGTACATTCTGCATCCGATCGGGCTCGAGGTGGGCATGACCGTACAGACCGGCGAAGGGGCCGACATTCTTCCCGGAAACGCCCTACCGTTGCGGTTTATCCCGCCCGGCACCCAGGTTCATAATCTCGAGCTTTCGCCGGGCAAAGGTGCGCAAGTCGTGCGAGCGGCCGGCGGCTCGGCGCAATTGTTGAGCAAGGAAGGCGATCTGGCGCTGATAAAGCTGCCGTCCGGTGAAGTGCGGCGCTTTGGCGTCGATTGCATGGCCACCATCGGCCAAGTCGGCAATCTGGACCACGAAAACGTTACCTACGGCAAGGCTGGGCGGACGCGTTGGCATGGCAAGCGGCCGACGGTGCGAGGCGTGGCCATGAATCCGGTGGACCACCCGCATGGCGGCGGTGAAGGCCGGGTGAAGGGCAATCACCCCAAGACGCCCTGGGGCTTCCCGACCCTCGGAGCAAAGACGCGGCATAACCGCCGCACCGAGCGCATGATCGTTCAGCGTCGGAAGCCCTAGCTGCGGAGCTTGGAAGTAATCAGTACGAATTAGTAAAATTGATCTGAGGATATACAAAGCAATCATGATCCGGGCGCGGCGGGTCACGGAGAGAGTAACCATGAGAGCATCGCGAAGTTTATCGGTCGCTCGACGCCCTTCAGGTGCGCGCAAGACGGACAGGTCATCGCGAACTTCAAAGCCGGCTAGGAAGGCCACAAAGGCGCATACGGCTCCGGTGGAGCCGGTGTTGTTCCGGTTCTGCAAGACGGGATGGGCGGTGCTGGTGGAACGGCAACCGAGCCAGCAGGGCACGCGTTTTGTTTGCCCATTTTGCCCGCAATCGCACCGCGTATCCGGCCCGGTGCGCGGCTTCCGCAAGGTGCGGCGCGCGCAATGGATCAAGCTGCGGCGGGTGGATGAGTAGAGTTTGTGATTGGCCGAAGGTAGGTAAGGAAGGACGTCAATGGCTCGTTCGTTGAAGAAAGGACCGTTCGTCGACGCGCCTCTGCGGAACAGTGTGGAGGCACTCAACGCGCGGAACGAAAAGAAAGTGGTGAAGACCTGGTCGCGGCGGTCGACCATTGTCCCGGAGATGATCGGCCACACCATCGCCGTGCATAACGGCAAGAAATTTATTCCGGTGTACATTACCGAACAGATGATCGGGCACAAGCTGGGCGAATTCGCGCCGACGCGGACGTTTAAGGGGCATGCGGTCAAAGCAGCGCTCGAGAAAGCGGCAGGCATGGCGGGCGCGCCGGGAGCTCCGGCGGGTGCCGGTGGCGGCGCTCCGGCGGGCGGTGCAGCGCCGGCCGCTCCTGGTCCAAAGGCATAACCGACAATGGCTACAAACGTCACGATTGCGGCTACTCCGGCGATTGAAGCGCGTGCGCTGTCGCGCCACGTGCGCATGTCTCCGCAGAAGGCGCGCCTGGTGATCGACCTGATCCGCGGGCAACGCGCCGAAGATGCCCTGCAGATCCTGCGCTATACGAAAAAACGAGCGGCACGGGACATCGAGAAAGTATTGCGCAGCGCCATTGCCAATGCGGAACGCAAGGCCGAGGATGCGGGAGCTTCGCTCGATGTGGACGAACTCTACGTTTCGCGCTGCTTCGTGAACGAAGGGTCGCGGTGGAAGCGGTTGCGGCCTGCTCCGATGGGACGCGCTTACCGGTACCAGCGGCGAACCGCGCATATTGTCGTAGCGGTTGAGGAGCACCACCGAGCCGTGGCCGAACGGACAGCGGCAGCCGAAGCCGCGGCGGCATCGGAGAAGGGTGTTCGCGGCGCGGTCAAGAAAGCACGGAAAGCGCTGGCTGGGAAAAAGCCCCCGGCACGGAAGCCAAAGAGCCAGGAATAACTTCGGAGGAATTGCTTGGGACAGAAAACACATCCATACGGGTTTCGGCTCGGGTACAACAAACCATGGCGGTCGCGCTGGTTTGCGGGGAAAGATTATGCAGACCTGCTGCACGAAGATGTTGTGCTCAGAAAGCAGCTGAAGGACCGGCTCAAGTCCGCCGGCATCAGCGCCATCGACATCGAGCGTGCCGCCAATAAGCTGGTCATCCGGCTGTACACCGCGCGCCCGGGGATTATCATCGGCCGCAAAGGGGCGGAAATCGACAAGCTGAAGAACGAAGTTCAGAACCGCACGAAGAAAGAAGTGCACATCGACATCCAGGAAGTTCACCGGCCGGAGCTCGATGCGCAGCTTGTGGCGGAGTCCATCGCCCTGCAACTGGAGAAACGCGTCGCTTTCCGGCGGGCGATGCGCAAGGCGGTGGATTCGGCGTTGCGCTTCGGCTGCAAGGGAATCAAGGTTCGTGTGGCAGGGCGCTTGAACGGGGCGGAAATCGCGCGCAAGGAATGGTATCTGCAAGGAAGGCTCCCGCTGCAGACCTTACGCGCGGAGATCGACTTTGGTTTCGCCCAGGCATATACGACGTATGGCGTCATCGGGGTGAAGTGCTGGATCTACCAAGGCGAAAACATCCCTGAGCGCAGCAAGCGCAAAGTTCCGGCGGCCGCCGCGGTAGCGGCGGATTAGGGTTCAAGGGAAACGCGTCATGATGATGCCAAAGAAAGTGAAGTACCGGAAACAGCAGCGCGGGCGCCGGCGAGGCAAAGCCTGGCGGGGCGGCGAGTTGTCTTTCGGCGAATACGGTCTGAAAGCTCTCGAACCAGCCTGGATTACCGACCGTCAAATCGAGGCCGCTCGCGTAGCCATCACCCGGTTCATCAAACGCGGCGGCAAACTGTGGATCCGCATTTTCCCGGACAAGCCGTTCACGAAAAAACCGGCGGAAACGCGTATGGGTAAAGGCAAAGGGGCTCCGGAGCGCTGGGTCGCGGTGGTGAAGCCGGGACGCGTGATGTTTGAGATGGCGGGAGTCGATCTGGCCACTGCGACGCAGGCGATGGAGTTGGCGGCGCACAAGCTGCCCATACCAACGAAGTTCGTCAGCCGCACGGGAGAGCTGTAATGGCCAAGAAAGTCGAAAAGTTGCGGGATCTGGGCGAGCCTGAGTTGCAGGCGCGCGAACGGGAGCTGGCCGAGCAGATTTTCCGCTTGCGCTTTCAGCTCACCACGGGACAGGCTGAAGCAGTCGGCCGGCTGCGGATCGCGAAAAAGGAGTTCGCGCGCGTAAAGACGCTGTTGCGCGAGCAGGAATTGAGGAAAAGCTGATGGCCACAGCAGTGGGCAATGCGCCGCAGAAGCGCCGCCGGCGCAATGAAGTGATCGGCGTGGTAGCCAGTTCGAAAATGCAAAAGACCATCGTGGTGCGGGTGACGCGGCAGATTCAACATTCGTTGTATGACCGTTACGTCCATGTGGTGAAGAAATTCTATGCGCATGATGAGGAAGGCGAGGCGCGGCCGGGAGACGTGGTGCGCATCGTCGAGACGCGGCCTATATCCAAGCTCAAACGATGGCGGCTGGCGGAAGTGCTCGCCCGGCGCACGAGCGTGGATTAGCGCCGTTACGGCGAGGAGAGCACGGCAATGATTCAGATGCGAAGCTGGCTGACGGTGGCCGACAATTCAGGGGCGCGTCGCCTGATGTGCATTTTGCCGGTTGGCGGCGATATCGGCAGCCGAGCCGGCCTAGGCGACATCATTACTGCGGCGGTGAAGGAAGCCACGCCCGAGAGTCCCATCAAAAAAGGCAAGGTGGTGCGCGCCGTCGTCGTGCGCACGCGCAAGGAGCATCGCCGGCGCGATGGTACTTATATACGGTTTGACGATAACGCGGCCGTGCTGATCAATGACGCCAATGAACCAGTGGGCACGCGTGTTTTCGGGCCTGTCGCCCGGGAACTGCGGGAAAAGAAATTCGCGAAAATCGTATCTCTCGCGCCCGAAGTTTGGTAACCGAAAGCTGAGGAAAGAGAAGAGTTCATGAACGCAACAGCAACAAATGCAAGTATCCGCAAGGGCGATCAGGTGCGCGTGATGAGCGGGCGCGACAAAGGCAAGACCGGACGCGTGCTGGGTGTGAATCCGCGGCGGGGCACGGTGACCGTGGAGCACGCCAACATCATCAAGCGGCATACGCGCGCCAACCCTTCGAAGAATGTCAAAGGCGGAATCGTGGAGAAGGAAGGACCCATAAGGATCTCGAACGTTCTGCTTTTTTGCGCCTCGTGCAATAAACACGCGCGCGCGGGTAAGAAACTGATGCCTGACGGTACCAAGGTCCGCATCTGCCGGCGCTGCGGAACGACACTGGAGAAATAAGCATGGCCGCGAGCCGATTGCATGACCGATATCGAAGTGAAGTGGTTCCGGCGCTGATGAAGCGTTTTGGATACAAGAACCCCATGGCGGTTCCCAAGGTAGCTAAGGTGGTGGTCAACATTGGGTTGGGCGAGGCCAGCCAGAATATCAAGCTGCTCGATGTAGCCGCGGCGGAATTGGGGCAGATTGCCGGCCAGCGAGCGGTGATCACGCGCGCCAGGAAATCGATCGCCAATTTCAAGATTCGCAAGGGCATGCCCATCGGCTGCTGCGTGACCCTGCGCGGCGATCGCATGTATGAATTTCTCGATCGGCTCTGCAACGTAGTGCTGCCTCGCGTGCGCGACTTCAAAGGGCTCAGTCCGAACGCGTTCGATGGGCGCGGCAATTACACCATGGGATTGCGCGATCAACTGGTATTTCCGGAGATTGATTACACCCGCGTCGACAAAATCAAGGGCATGAATATCACCCTGACTACCACCGCGCGGAATGACGAAGAAGGCCGCGAGCTGTTGAAACTGATCGGAGTGCCGCTGCGCGGCTAAGGAGAGATATGGCGCGAATTTCGCAATTTGCGAAGACCCGAAAGAAGCCGAAATTCAAGATCCGCATGCGGAACCGCTGCCGTGTTTGCGGTCGGCCGCGCGGTTTTATCCGCAAATTTGAGATGTGCCGCATCTGCTTCCGCGGATTCGCATTGCGCGGCGAAGTTCCTGGCGTGGTAAAGGCGAGCTGGTAGCCATGCAGACCGATCCTATCTCCGACATGCTGACGCGAATCCGCAATGCCTCAAAGGCGCGGCATGCCCGCGTGGAATTGCCGGCTTCGAAGCTGAAAATTGAGATCGCCCGCGTGCTTAAAGAAGAAGGGTTTATCTCGACGTATAAAGTAGTGGACGAATCGAAGACGCGGAAGGCGTTGCGCGTATTCCTGAAATACACGCCGGACAGGCGTTCGGTCATCAGCGACGTCCGCCGGGTTTCGAAGCCGGGTAGCCGGCGCTACGTCGGAGCGCTGGAGATTCGCGGGGTTTATGGCGGCTTGGGCGTAAGCATCCTGAGCACTCCGCGCGGAGTGATGACCGGGCGCGCCGCGCGCAAGCAGCGTCTGGGCGGCGAAGTGCTCTGCGAAATCTGGTAAGGGGCAAACGTTTATGTCACGGATTGGGAGAAAACCGATTGCGGTGCCCGGGGGGGTCAAGATCCAGATCGGGCCGGCGGCCATTGAAGTTCAAGGGCCGAAAGGAAAGCTGAGCATCGGCGTGCCGCAGGGAATTCGCTTCGAACAAAAGGACGGCACTCTATTGGCGCTGCGCGACTCTGACGAGCGGCGCGCCCTGCATGGGCTTGCGAGAGCCCTGGTGGCCAACGCTGTGCGCGGAGTTACCGAGGGGTTCAAGAAGGAACTGGACATCGTCGGTGTGGGATATCGCGCTGAAGTCAAAGGTAAGAATGTGGTGTTCACTCTGGGATATTCGCATCCTATCGAGTTTGCTATTCCCGAGGGGATTCAGATCGCGGTCGAAAAGCAGACGCGCGTGGTGGTATCGGGAGCGGATCGCGCGCGGGTCGGCCAGACGGCGGCGAATATTCGCGGACTGCGGCCTCCGGATCCCTACAAGCAGAAAGGTATCCGGCTGGTCGGAGAGCGCTTGAAGAAGAAGGCCGGCAAGGCTGGCGCGGCGAAGACCGCTGCTTAATCTGCGTCCTAGAGCAGGTATGGAACAGGCAGGCTGAAAGGAACGAATGGCTACAAAATCAGTTCTGAAGGTTTCACGCAATGCGCATCGCCAGCAGGTACACCGGCGCGTGCGCCAGCGCGTTATCGGCACAGCCGAACGCCCCCGCCTGTGTATTTTTCGTTCGCTGGATCACATCTATGCGCAAGTGATCGACGATCAGAGCGGGCGTACGCTAGCGTCGGCCAGTTCGCTGGACAAGGGCACGCGCGCGGCGATGAAGGGCGGCGGGAATATCGCGGCGGCAAAAATCGTGGGAAAGACAATCGCGGAGCGCGCGCTCGGCGCGGGGGTTCGGCAGGTGGTATTCGACCGCGGGGGCTACATGTATCATGGACGCGTTCAGGCGCTGGCGAATGGCGCCCGCGAGGCGGGATTAAAGTTCTAACATGTCCAAACACATTCTGCGAGATACGTTGTCGGTGCGCCGTCCGGTGGAGGTCAGCGCGAACAATCTGAAGGATCAGGTGGTTTCGATCCAGCGCGTGACCAAGGTGGTGAAGGGCGGCAAGAACCTGAGCTTCTCCGCGCTGGTCGTCGTCGGAGATCAGCACGGCCATGCCGGATTCGGCATGGGGAAGGCACGGGAAGTTCCCATGGCCATTCGCAAGGCGATCGAGCAGGCGAAAAAGAACCTGATTCGCCTAAATCTGAAGGGGACCTCGATACCCCATCAGGTGATCGGGTTTTATGGTTCGGGACAGGTTCTGTTGAAGCCTGCTTCGGAAGGCACCGGCATCATTGCCGGCGGGCCGGTGCGCGCCGTCATGGAAGTGGCGGGGATTTCGAATGTGTTGACGAAGTCGATCGGCACTTCGAATCCGCACAACGTCATCAAGGCCACGTTCGACGCTCTGCTGCGGCTTAAGGATGAGAGCCGGGTGGCCGAATTGCGGTCAAAGCCGGTGGAAGAGCTGCGTTAGGAGCACAACAGAGTTTATGGCGAAGAAATCAGGAACGGTTAAACTGAAGTGGGTGCGCAGCGCGATTGGCTGCACGCGCGACATGCGCCAGACGGTGCGAGGCTTAGGGTTCCGCCGCTTGCAGCAGGTTGTGGAACGGGAAGATACGCCTGCGATTCGCGGCATGGTCGATAAGGTGCGGCACCTGGTGATTGTGGTCGAGTGAGTGGGAATTCCCTGGAAAGATTGAGGTAGGCATGGCATCCACTTTGTCAAATCTGCGGCCGCCGCGCGGCTCGCGTCACCGCAAGGTGCGCGTGGGCCGGGGCATCGGTTCGAAAATGCCGAAGACGGCAGGCGCCGGGAATAAGGGACAGAAATCGCGGAAAGGCTACTCGCGGCGGCCGGGGTTTGAAGGCGGCCAGATGCCGCTGCACCGGCGCATACCGAAGCGCGGATTTCATAATCCGTTCAGCAAAGAATACGCTGTGGTCAATCTCGAGGCTCTCAAGGTGTTTTCGGCGGGCGAGGTGGTAAGCCCCGAATCGTTGCGCGAACGCGGCCTGGCGCACAGCGCCACGCGCCCGGTCAAGATTCTCGGTGATGGTGAGTTGAATGCGGCGCTCACCGTGCGGGCGCATGCCTTCAGCCGTTCGGCGGAGGAAAAGATCACACGCGCCGGCGGCAAGATAGAGCGGATATCATGAACCAGTTTTTTGAAGCTTTCACAAACATGTTTCGGATCCCGGATCTGCGCAAGCGGATCCTGTTTACGTTGGGAATTCTTGCCGTGTACCGGCTGGGCGCCTTTCTCCCGACTCCCGGGATCAACACCGATGTCCTGACGCAGCTCTTCCAGCAGAACCAGGGCTCGGTCCTTGGGATCATCGATCTTTTCAGCGGCGGCAATTTCCGGCGCCTGACGATTTTCGCGCTGGGCATCATGCCCTACATCACGGCGTCAATCATTCTGCAGCTGATGACTGTGGCTTGGCCGTATCTCGAGCGGCTGCAGAAAGAGGGCGAACTGGGGCGGCGCAAGATCACGCAATACACGCGCTATCTGACGATTTTGCTCAGCGTGCTGCAGTCGCTGTCGATTGCTTTCACGCTGCAGCATCAGTCGGGCCCCAACGGCGCATCGCTTGTGTATAACCCGGGCATCGGGTTCACTCTGATGACCATCCTGACGCTGACCACCGGCTCCGCTTTCATCATGTGGCTGGGTGAACAGATCAGCGAGCGGGGCGTGGGCAACGGCATGTCGCTGATTATCTTTGCGGGCATCGTGGTGGGATTGCCGCGAGGCATCTTCGATCTGTGGGAGAAGGCTTCGACGCAGCAGTGGGGGCCGTTCACCGGTCTGGCGCTGATGGTGCTTGTCGCGCTGATGCTGGCGGTTATCGGTTTTATCGTGTTCGTGGAAGGCGGCCAGCGGCGCATCCCTGTGCAGTATGCGAAGCGAGTGGTCGGCCGGCGCGTTATGGGCGGGCAGATGACCTACCTGCCCTTGCGCGTGAACGCAGGCGGGGTGATTCCGCCGATCTTTGCGAGCTCTCTGCTGACGTTCCCCGGGACCATTGATCTGGTAATGCAAAAGCGATTCCCCTCGTTCGACAAAGTGGCGAAGGCTTTGTCCTGGGGCGAGCCGCTCTACACGGTGATTTACATTTTGCTGATTATTCTGTTCGCGTTTTTCTATGTGGGCATCGTATTCAACCCCACTGAACTCGCGGACAACATGCGCAAATACGGCGGATTTATCCCCGGCATACGTCCCGGGCGGAATACCTCCGAGCACATCAATCGCATCTTGCGCCGGTTAACCTTCGTCGGCGGCGTGTATCTGGCGGCCGTATGCCTGCTACCGGAATGGATGATAGCGGGTATTCACCTCAATCACTTGCCCGGGGCATTAGGCGGCTGGTTCGACGAGCACATGTGGCGATTTGTGCTGGAGGGATTGAACGTGTCGTTCTACTTCGGCGGAACGTCGCTGCTGATCGTCGTGGGCGTGGCCATGGATACCGTACAGCAGATCGAAGCGCAGCTGGTGATGCGCAACTACGAGGGCTTCGTAAAGAAAGGAAAACTGCGGAGCCGGCGATATGCCTGAAGCGAGTGTCGCCGCAAGGGGCTTGGGCCGCGCGGTCATTTTCCTTGGGCCCCCCGGCGCAGGCAAAGGCACGCAGGCCAGGCAGATTGCTGAAACCTACGGGGTGCCACATCTTTCCACCGGGGACATGTTCCGCGAGCACGTTGGTCGCGGAACAGCGCTGGGTTTGAGGGCCAAACCCATAATGGAACGGGGTGAGCTCGTTCCCGACGATCTGGTTTTGAGCATGATCGAGGACCGGATCTCCCGCCCGGATTGCAACGAAGGTTTCATTCTGGACGGATTTCCGCGGACGCTGCCGCAAGCGGGGGCCCTGGACGAAATTCTGCGGAGGCGATTCGAGACCGAACCGTTGGTCGTGCATTTCGTGGTCGATCAGAATCAGTTAATGCGGCGGCTGACCGGGCGGAGGACGTGCAAAATCGGCGGCGAGATTTATAATGTTTATGACCACCCGCCAAAGGTGCCGGGCCGCTGTGACCGCGATGGGGGAGAGCTTGTGCAGCGCCCCGATGATCGCGAAGACGTAATCACAGAGCGGCTGACGGCATATGAGCGCCAGACGCGCCCGCTCGTCGATTATTACCGTTCGCGAGGCGTGCTAAAGGATGTGAACGGCATGGCATCGCCCGAGGCGGTGACGAAGAGCGTGCTGGAGTTGCTCGGGCAGAAATAATGATTGTCTGTAAATCCGCCGCGGAACTGGAGACCATGCACCGCGCGGGTTTAGTTGTGTGGGATGTACTGAAGCGGCTGCGGGAAGCCGTGCAGCCGGGCATGAGTACGCTGGATTTAGAGAGGATTGCAGTTCAGGGTGCCGAAGAGCATGGCGCTCGGCCGGCGTTTAAGGGCTATCGCGGCTATCCGTGCGTGTTGTGCGCCTCCATCAATCAGGAGGTTGTGCACGGGATCCCTTCGGGAGCGCGGCGGCTTAAGGAAGGCGACATTATTTCGCTGGATTTTGGAGTGGAACTGAACGGCTACTATGGCGATGCGGCGCTGACGGTGCCGGTCGGTAAAATTCGGCCGGAGATTTGTGAACTGTTGCGCGTGACGCGGGAATCGCTGGACAAAGCGATTGAAAAAGTCAGGCCCGGGAACCGGCTGAGCGACATCTCCGCCGCAGTGCAACAGTGGGTGGAGAAGCATGGCTTTTCGGTCGTGCGTGAATTTGTCGGCCACGGAATCGGGACCAAGATGCACGAAGAACCGAATCTGCCGAATTATGGCGATGCGGGGCATGGGCCGAGATTGGAAGAAGGCATGGTTTTCGCCATCGAACCCATGGTAAATGCAGGCGGCCCGGGAGTAAGGATTCTTAGCGATAAGTGGACCGCGGTGACGACTGACGGAAGCTGGTCCGCTCATTTCGAACATACAGTCGCCGTTACCGCAAATGGTCCCTGGATTCTGACGCGGCCTCGCGAGGTCGTGGGAGCATCCTGGTAGAATCGGAGCTTATGGCCAAACCGCCGCAGTCAGAGAAGAAAAAATCGGATTCGGGTAATCCGAAGGAAGACGCGATCGAGGTGATGGCCACGGTTATCGAGCCGTTGCCGAACGCGATGTTCCGGGTGGAATTGGACAATAAGCACCAGGTGCTGGCGCATATTTCCGGCAAGATGCGGAAGAATTTCATTCGCATTCTGGCGGGCGATAAGGTGGCGGTCGAGCTTTCGCCTTACGATCTGACACGCGGGCGAATCGTTTACCGGTACAAGTGACCCTTCGAGCCGGAGGGAGCGCGGCGAGCGATCTCTTTCAACGTTGCACGGAAGAATGGAGCAAAATGAAAGTACGGGCCTCGGTCAAGAAGATTTGCGATAAGTGCAAAGTGATTCATCGGCGCGGCGTGGTTCGGGTGATTTGCAGCAATCCGAAGCACAAGCAGCGCCAGGGTTAGGAGTTTTTCATGGCGCGTATTGCAGGAGTTGATTTACCGAACAACAAGCGGCTGTGGATCGGCCTCACCTCGATCTACGGGATTGGGCAGCCCCGCGCGCGGTCGATCTGCGCGCTGGCGAAGGTAGACGAAACCAAAAAGGTGAAAGATCTGACGGAAGAAGAGGTGAATCAGCTTCGCCAGCAGATCGAATCCGAGGGCCGCGTTGAAGGCGATCTCCGCAAGGAGATTCAGATGAATGTCCGGCGGCTCATCGAAATTCAGTGTTACCGCGGACTGCGCCACCGGCGGAACCTTCCGGTGCGCGGGCAGCGCACGCATACAAATGCCCGCACGAGGAAGGGACCGCGCAAGGGCGCCGTTGCAGCCAAGAAGAAAGTGATGGCTCGCAAGTAACGCGAGAGGGAGACGAAATTGGCCAAGGAACCAGTCGAGGGAGCAGCAGCACCGGCAGCAGGGAAACCTGCAAAGCGCAAGAAGGAGTTCAAGAAAAAGCGGGAGCGGCGTGTCGTGCCGCACGGAATGGCGTGCATTCAGGCCACGTTCAACAACACCATCGTTACCATCACCGCGCCTGATGGGCGCGCCGTCTGCTGGTCTTCCGCCGGGTCGATCGGCTTCAAAGGCTCGCGCAAAGGCACGCCGTATGCAGCGCAGCAGGCTTCCGTCACCGCGGCGGCGGCAGCGCGCGATCAGTACGGGATGAAGAGCATCGAAGTTCGCGTAAAAGGCCCCGGATCGGGCCGCGAATCGGCGGTTCGGGCGCTCGCGTCCGCGGGATTGCACATTACCCAGATCAAGGATGTAACTCCGGTGCCTCACAACGGTTGCCGGCCGCCAAAGCGCCGCCGCGTGTAGAGCCGGATACTAAAGGAGAAGCGAAGTGGCGAGACATCGAGAAGCGGTATGCCGCCTCTGCCGGAGGGAAGGCCAGAAGCTGTTTCTGAAGGGCCTGCGCTGTTTTACGGAGAAGTGCGCGATCGAAAAGCGGAATTTTGTGCCTGGACAGCACGGGCAATCGCGACGGGCGAAGATTGCCGGGTACGGCTTGCAGTTACGCGAGAAGCAGAAGGTGAAGCGCACCTATGGGCTTCTCGAACGGCAGTTCCGCACGTATTTCCGCAAGGCAGAAAAAGCGAAAGGGCCGACGGGCGAGAATCTGATCGTGATGCTGGAAAGACGGCTGGACAACGTGGTGAACCGCGCGGGTTTTGCGGGTTCTCGCGCACAGGCTCGCCAACTGGTATTGCACGGACACGTGAACGTGAACGGCAGAAAGGTCAACATTCCCTCGTACCTGATAGCCGTCGGTGAAGAGATCACCGTCAATCCCAAGATGCACCAGAATACGATGGTGCTCGAGGCGCGAAACGTGGCGCAGAGCCAGAACACGGTTACCTGGCTGGAGATCGATCGCGATAACTTTAAGGCGCGGGTCGTCGCTCTGCCCAAGCGCGAAAATATTCAGACGCCGGTATTCAACGAACAGTTGATCGTGGAGCTCTACTCGAAGTAGCCCTGCGGCGGCTGCGAATGGAATTTTGTGCCCCGCCACGCGGGGAGGAAGGATAAGGAACTATGTGGAAAGGGTTTCAGAAACCGAAGCGGTTGGCGGCGGAGCTGGATTCGTTGACCGACAAATATGGAAAATTCTCGGCCCAGCCGTTCGAGCGTGGCTGGGGCACCACCGTCGGCAATGCCTTGCGGCGTGCGCTGCTCAGTTCGATTGAAGGCGCGGCGATTACCGCCGTCAAAATCGAGGGCGTGCTGCACGAATTCAGCTCGATTCCCGGCGTGGTGGAAGACGCGACGGACATCATCCTCAATCTGAAGCAGGTGCCGCTGAAGCTGAACAACGATCAGCCGAAGACGATCACGCTGAATGCCGAAAATGCGGGTGTGGTGACCTCGGCGATGATCGAGGAGGATGCGGATTTCGCGGTGCTCGACAAGAACGTTTACATCGCGACCGTAAGCGAAGGCGGCAAGTTGCAGCTGGAAATGCGGGTAAAGAACGGGCGCGGCTACGTCGGGGCCGACCGCAATTTCGATGAGGATCTGCCCATCGGCTACATCCCGGTCGATTCCGTCCACTCTCCGGTGCGCAAGGTGAATTACTCGGTGGAAGCGGCGCGACTCGGACAGATGACGGACTACGACCGCCTGATGCTGGAAGTGTGGACCAATGGCGCCATCACGCCGCAGGATGCAATCGGGTTGGCCGCCAAGCTCATTAAAGACCACATGAGCATCTTCATCAATTTCGAGGAGCCCGCGGAACTCCCGGAAGAATCAGTCGAAAGTTACAACGATCCTCGCCTCGAACATCTCGATCGTTCTGTCGAGGAACTCGAGCTTTCCGTGCGCTCCTACAATTGCCTGAAGAACGCGAATATTCAGACGATTCGCGAACTGGTGCAGAAGACCGAAAACGAAATGCTGAAGACCAAGAACTTTGGCCGCAAGTCGCTGAACGAGATCAAGGAAATTCTCACGCGCATGGGCCTGGGTCTCGGGATGAAGTTCGACGAGCACGGGCGCATTATCTGGCCTCCGCTGCCCAGTCAGACCGCGCCGCCTACGCCGGAAGAGACGGCGGGGCTGTAAACCGCCAAGGCAACACGCGAGCGTGGAACGCGCGCCGTTGAAACGCACGTCAAGTTAGGTTTAAGCAAAGGCAGAGACATGAGACATCTGAATTCAGGAGCCAAGCTGGGGCGCAATCCCGCGCATCGGCGCGCGACGTTGCGCAACCTGGTGACCAACGTCATCGAGAAAGAACGGATCACCACGACCATTCGCCGCGCCAAGGCTGCGCGGCCGCTCGTCGAACACGTGATTACTCTCGGCAAGCGCGACTCCCTGCATACGCGCCGGCAGGCAGCCGCTTATTTGCTCACGCCGGTAGCAACGCGGAAACTTTTCGACGATATCGCGCCGCGTTTCGCCGACCGCCCCGGCGGCTACACGCGCATCATTCACGCCGGATTCCGCATCGGAGACGGCGCGCAGCTTGCGATCCTGGAATTGCTAGGTTCCAAGCTCAAGAAGAAGGAAAAGAAGGAAAAGCAGAAGGCAACGGCTCAAGGCGAGGAATCAGCTGAAAAGGCTGAAACCAAAGGGTAACTGAAACTGGGCAGGTATCAGGGCCCGTTCTTCATAGAAGAAGCACGAAAGAAAACCAACAGCAGATTCCTCGCTCCGTCACGCGCCGCCCGAAAGAGGGCGGGAAGAAGCGCGCGACTCCGTTCGGAATGACAAATTTCCGGCTGTGTTCGTCAAGAGATGCGAGCACGGGCGTTCCGCTCGATTTCAGGGCGGCTTCCCTGATTTAAAATCCACAATGCCAGTTGCGCGACCGTAGCGCCACAGGTGTCCAGCAGCGCGTCCCAGGCAGATGCACCACGGCTGGGCACAAGAATCTGGTGGATTTCGTCCGATGACGCATAAAAAGCCGCGAAGAGAATAGCGAGGAATGCCCAGCGCCATTGCCAGCCTTGATTCGGGCCGCGAATCGCACGGAAGAGCAGCAGACCCAAGATGAAATATTCGCAAAAATGGCCGCACTTGCGGATGAACTCATGCAGGACAAGCAGGGTACTGTCGGCGAAATACGGGAACAGTGCGTGCAAAATGCCGATGATCGGGCCCTGTGTATGTTGGCTCGAGAAGGTGTCTGTCGAAGCAGTAAAAATGACGCTTGCCCAGATGGCGACAAGCAGCCATGCCCGGAATCGGGCGAATCCGGGATTATTCCACCTGATAGTTGGGCGCCTCGCGGGTGATGATCACGTCGTGAACGTGGCTTTCACGCAGGCCGGCGGAGGTGATGCGCACAAAGCGGCTGTGTTCCTGCAGTTCCCGCAGATTCGCCGCTCCGCAATAGCCCATTCCGCTGCGCAGGCCGCCTGTAAGCTGATCGACAAGTCCACTGAGCGGGCCTTTATAGGGCACGCGACCCTCGACGCCTTCCGGGACGGATTTGCCGCGGTCCGCCGTTTCCTGTGCGTAACGATCGGCTGATCCCGCTTCCATGGCGCCGATCGAACCCATGCCCCGATAAGACTTGAAGGTGCGGCCTTGATACAAAATTGTCTCGCCGGGCGCCTCCTCGGTGCCGGCGAAAAGACCGCCGATCATCACGACTGACGCTCCGGCGGCAATTGCCTTGGTGATGTCGCCGGAATATTTCACGCCGCCATCGGCGATGATAGGAACGCCCGTACCCTTCGCTGCGCGGGATGCTTCGACGATTGCAGTGACCTGGGGAACTCCGGCGCCGGTGACCACCCGCGTGGTGCAGATCGAACCGGGACCGATGCCGACCTTCAGGCCATCGATGCCCAGCGCGATCAGGTCGCGCGCGCCTTCGTATGTGGCGACGTTGCCCGCCACCACTTGCATATTCGGCAGGCGCTGTTTTACAGCGCGGATTGCCTCCATGACTCGCGTGGAATGGCCATGGGCTGTATCGAGCGCGAGCACATCCGCGTTAGAGCGCGCCAGTTCGACGGCGCGTTCGAGGAAATCGCCTGTGGCGCCAATGGCTGCACCTACACGCAAGCGGCCGTGCTGGTCTTTAGTGGCCTTTGGATATTCCAGTTTTTTCTGGATATCTTTGACCGTAATCAAGCCCTTGAGATTGAAGTGTTGATCCACAACCAGCAGCTTCTCAATGCGGTGCTGCTGCAGCAGCCGCTCGGCCTCTTCGAGGGTTGTGCCTACCGGGACGGTGACGAGATTTTCTTTCGTCATCACTTTGCTGACGGGTTGATCGAGATCTTTTTCGAAGCGCAGATCGCGGTTGGTCAGAATGCCGACCAGCTTAGTACCGCGGGTCACCGGCAGACCGGAAACATGATATTTGTTCAGCAGATCGAGCGCATGCCGGACAGTGTGCTCCGGTGAAATCGTGACTGGATCGACGATCATTCCGCTCTCGGAACGTTTTACTCTGTCGACCTCTTCGGTCTGCCGCTCGATACTCATATTCCGGTGAACAAAACCGAGGCCGCCCTGGCGCGCCATGGCGATGGCCAGATGAGCTTCGGTGACGGTGTCCATTGCCGCCGAGACCATGGGAATGTTTAACGGGATCGCACGAGTCAGGCAGGTGCGAGTGTCCGCTTCCGCCGGGAGCACGGAGGATTTTCCAGGCAGCAGCAGAACGTCATCGAACGTGAGCCCTTCGATAATGGCGCCTTCCATCTTTCTCCTAGTTGCTTGCTCGTAACGGCTCGGAAAACAAGGGGAAAAACGTCACAGCCCAGCGGCGAGCCACTGGGCTGAGGACAGCTCGTTCCAATTTTCCGGCGTCATGAATAAAAAGAGATTGTATGGGTCGGGCCAGCGTTGGTCAAGGATGGCCAGCTCGGTTCAGCGCATCGACCCTTGGAAAAATCGAGCTAACGCGTGGAAGTATTCGTGTTCTTATCGGGCGAATAGGCAACATCGACCGGCTGCTGCAAAGTGAAATCCAGTTTCGTTTCCGAAGGAATCCGTACCTGTGTATTGCCTGTAGTCGCTGCGCCGGCCGTACCCGCGCCGCCGCCGGCTCCCGCGCCGATAGCAGCCCCCTTTCCGCCGCCAAAAATTCCACCGAGTGCGGCGCCTACGGCAGCGCCCACTCCTGCGCCAATCGCCGTACGTTTGCCGCGGGACTGCCCAGTTTGCTGGTAATCATCACTCGAAAGCGTGTAAGACTTGCCCTGGAAGTCGAGCCGCGCGAGTTGCAGTGTCAGCTCGCTGCGGCCGGTGAGGCGGCCGGCGGAACTGGAATTCGTAAGCTTCACGTAGACATCCGTTCCAGTTGGAACGATCGATTCGCCATTGACCACAATTGGAAATGTGAGAGATGCGCGAAATAGATCGCCGGTGTGATTGGTGGCGGAATCCACACTGTCAATCATTTGAATATGGACCGGCGTGCCCGAGGGAATGCTGACTTGCCGAACGACAGGCGCGGGTGGCGCGGCGGGCTCCGGATTTGCAGGAGCTGCCGCCGCAGCATCAGCGGTTGCAGTAGGGGCCGGAGTATCGTTGACAGGAGCCGGCAGGGCGCCTGGTTCCTGTTGCGTTCGTGGCGCTGAAGCATACGGCGAATCGTTGCTCGACGCGTTTCTGAATCCGGTGAGCGGCCTGACAGGCAGTGAATCGGAGTCCAGGCGGTGCGCACGTGCGGGCTTGGGGTCGGCGGCGGCTTTCTTCGACGGGGCCGCAGTTGCCTCTTGCGTCGCGACGGTTGCCGGTGCCGAGGGCAGGCTCATGCGGTCTTCAACGTTCAGGACACCCGAGGTTTCTTTTGCGACCTTGAATGCTTCGTAACGCGTGTTTTCGTCCGGCACATTGCCGGTAAGCGTGACGGTACCGTCCTTGACAGTAATGTCGATATTGGCTCCCTTGGTTTGCGAGTCGGAAAAGAGGGCGGCTTTAATATCCGTCGCGATCGTTTGGTCGTTCCGCGCTTTCGAGCAGCCCAGAACCAACCCAAACCCAACTGCGAACACCGCAAGCACAGTCTGGCGCATCGTTCCTCCCGCCCTTGGCGATCAGGGCAGTTGATTTTGCGGACCAGGTGGCGTTCATTGTAGCTAAAACCGCTGTATACGCCAGCACTGATGCCCGCTTATAGAATGAGCCGATAGTGCTTCGATGCGTGGAAAGGCAGAAAGGGCTGTTTGAGCAAAACGTGCTCGGCACGCTCGGAGTGAGGATGCACAACGGGGGCGGGGTATTTGCGCCCGACGTGTGTTATTCGATGCGCTTGGCTATAAGATTACGGCCTCGTACTTCGACCTGAATTGCAACGGGCGGCCTGATCCCTCCACCACGAACGATCTCGCCGCGGACCCAGGTTCCGTCGGACAAGGTGCCCATTTTGAGCGGGTCGTACAAGACGCCGTCACAATCGCTGACCACCATAGGATGATCCGCGGGAAAAGCGAACCGTTGTGAAATCGCCGTCAAATCCGTCACATATTGCAATTGGCAGCGCGAAAATTCATTCGTCAATGCGAACGCCCAGAAGAGGGGTTTTTCAGCAGATCCGGGCAGGTGAATGACCATCGCCGGTACGCTTTGGTGAGTGTTCGGGTCGACGAACAGAAACTTCTTCGAAGACCAGGGGGCGGCGAGTTCGTAAAGCGTGCCAATCGCGTTTGCGTCCTGATCAGCATCTGTGTCGGGCGGCGCGCTTGGGAGTGCCTGAGGGGCCGCCGCCGCACCGGTCATCGCCGTCTGTGAGTCAGCGCTGCGCCTATGCAACAGCCAAAACGCAAACCCGGAGGCGCAAACAAGAGCAATGGTAATGACGGTGAGGAGCGGCCTGAGCTGAAGGCCGGGAGCCGAGGGCGTTGCTTGTGGCACGCCAGGAATGCGCGGCATCTCCGGGGCGATTTTTGGCTGGGTCGATTGAATGGGGGCGTGTTGCAAAGGTCGCGGGCTCACGGCGATTGCAGCCTCCGTAAAGACTCATGAAGATTGGCAAGACAAAGCAGAAGTTCGAGCAAGCGAGCGCGGTCGTCGGCGACGTCCAGGCTGTCGCGTGAGAGCAGCGTCACGGCAAAGTCGCCCTGTTGTCGAAGCCAGGCGATCGTACGAGCATCCGGAGGCTTGTTGTGGCGTGATCTTTCCTGCACGGCGGAAATGCGGGTAAAGACGTCGTCCAGGTAATGCGTGAGGCACACACCCTGGCGAAGGAGCTGCGTAGGAATGGGCGCAGAACACGCTCCGACACGACAACTCCGAACAGGTGCGATGACAACCACACGTATCCTTTCGCTCGCACGATCGCGGCAGTGTAGATGGAGCACGCCCGTAGCCAGCCGGGATGTAGCGCAGATGATTGAAGGCAAAGGACATGCTTAAAGAGCGTGCGAGCAGTGGCAACCTATTCTGTAGGAAGGGGTAGAAACTATCCGTTAGCGGAAGGCGCTGCCAGGGCGGCTACGCGGCTTTTCCGCAGCACTTTTTGTACTTCTTGCCACTTCCACAGGGGCAAGGATCATTGCGCCCGACTTTGGCACCCGTGCGAACAGGCTTGGGGGCCTCGGCTTGAGCAGGGCCGGTTTGATATTGCAGTTGCTGCTGTTGACGGCGCTGGCGGCGCTCAATTTCACGCGCTTCGTCCTCGGGACGCGCGGGCTGGATGAGGAAGAGGTAGCGGATAGTTTCACTATCGATCCGCTCCATCATGTCCTCAAATAATGTAAATGCCTCTTTCTTGAATTCGACCAGCGGATCTTTCTGGCCGTAACCGCGCAGGCCGATGCCTTCCTTGAGGTGGTCGAGGCTGAGGAGGTGGTCCTTCCACTGCGTGTCGACGATATCCAGAATGATGCGGCGCTCAAGCCAACGCATCATTGGCGTGCCGAAAAGAGCTTCTTTCTGTTCGTAGCGCTCGCGAACTTTTTCGACCAGCGCATCACCCAACTGATCGTGGTTGAATTGGGAAGGATCGAGGCCGACCGTTTTCAGATCAATTCCGAACTGGCTCAACACTTCGCCAGAGAACTGGGAGAGATTCCATTTCTGCGGATGTTCTTCGCGCGGGCAGAAAGTATCGACCAAACCGCGGGCGATATCTTCCGCGATGCCGAGCGCGTATTCCTTTTGGTCTTTGCCTTCAAGCGCGGAGCGGCGGATCGCATAGATCGTCTCGCGCTGCTTGTTCATGACATCGTCGTATTCGAGCAGGTGCTTGCGGGCTTCGAAGTTTTGCGCTTCGACGGTTTTTTGTGCGTTCTCGATGCGGCGGGAGATCAACTTCGACTCGATGGGAACGCCCTCAGTCATGCCGAGCCGGTACATCAAGGCTTTTACGCGCTCGCCGCCAAAGACGCGCAGCAGGTCATCTTCGAGCGAAAGAAAGAAGCGGGATGACCCCGGGTCGCCCTGGCGTCCTGCGCGGCCGCGCAGCTGGTTATCGATGCGGCGGGCCTCATGGCGCTCGGTGCCAAGAATGTGCAACCCGCCCAAGGCGATTACTTCGTCTCGCTCCGAACGGCATTGCTCCACAAATTGGTTGTAGATCGGCTGCCACTGTTCGCGCGGAACCTGAAAGATCTTGCCTTCAATCTGGAACAGCACCATGTTTGCCGCGCTGCCGCCGGTCCCATCGCCGTCGGCCCCGATTACGGCAGAAGCAGCGGCAAAGGGCATAGCCAGCCGGTTCTTCAGGCAATAATCGCGGGTCATTGCCTCGGGATTGCCGCCAAGCAGGATGTCTGTTCCGCGGCCGGCCATGTTCGTGGAGACCGTGACCGCGCCTTTGCGCCCGGCCTGAGCGACGATGTGCGCTTCGCGCTCGTGCTGCTTGGCATTCAACACCTGGTGGGGAATTCCGGCTTTTTTCAAAAGGTCAGAGAGCAGCTCGGATTTTTCGATGGAAATCGTGCCAACCAGCACAGGCTGGCCTTTTTCATGAAGCTGGCGAATGCCGTTGGCTTTTGAATTGTCATCCTGGATCATGCCGTTCACTACGGCCTCATACTTTTCCTCGGCCGTACGATAAACAACGTCCGGATACTCGTGGCGCAGCAGCGGGCGGTTGGTGGGGATGACCACGACGTCGAGGTTGTAAATCTTGTTGAATTCGGGGGCTTCGGTCTCGGCGGTTCCAGTCATTCCGGAGAGCTTCTGGTACATCCGGAAATAATTCTGAAAGGTCACCGTGGCCAGCGTTTGATTTTCGCGCTCGATCTTCACGGCTTCCTTGGCTTCGACGGCTTGATGCAATCCGTCCGACCAGCGGCGGCCGGGCATTTCGCGGCCGGTGAACTCATCCACGATAATGACCTCGCCGTTTTTGACGACGTAATCCACATCGCGCTTGTAAAGTGTGTGCGCGCGCAGCCCCTGGTAAACGTGGTGAATCGTCTCCATGTGGCCGGGATCATACAGATTGCCGAGGCCGAGCAGCCGTTCGACTTTGGAGACGCCTTCCTCGGTAAGTGTAGCGGTACGGTGCTTTTCGTCGATGGTGTAATCGATTTCCTGAATGAGCTTGGGAATGATCTTGTCGATGCGGTAGTACTTGTCCGTCGATTCTTCCGCGGGACCGGAGATGATGAGCGGCGTGCGGGCTTCGTCGATGAGGATGGAGTCAACTTCGTCGACGATGGCAAACTGATGGCCTCGCTGCACGCAATCGGCGAGGTCGTACTTCATATTGTCGCGCAGGTAATCGAAGCCGAATTCGTTGTTGGTGCCGTAGGTGACGTCGGCTCCGTACGCTGCCTTGCGTTCCGCGTCGTCGAGATCATGCACAATGACACCGACGGTCAACCCGAGCGCGCGGTAAAGCGGCCCCATCCACTCGGCGTCGCGCCGCGCCAGGTAATCGTTGACCGTGACGATGTGAACGCCGCGGCCGGCGAGCGAATTCAGATAGGCCGGAAGCGTGGCTACGAGCGTTTTGCCTTCTCCCGTTTTCATCTCGGCGATCTTGCCGTCGTGCAGCACCATGCCGCCAATCAGTTGTACATCGAAGTGGCGCATGGAAAGCGCGCGGCGCCCGGCTTCGCGGGCCAGAGCAAACGCCGGAACGATGGCGGGCTCGAGTGCCTCCGCCACGCGCTCCTTGTACTCAGGCTCGGCGGCATCTGCGTTGCCGAGCCGGTCGGTCACCTGAGTCTTCAACAGCGCGGACTTTTCGCGAATTTCAGTGTCGGTCAAGCGCTCGTATTCGGCCGCGAGATCATTAATCGCGACGATTTTGGGCGCCAGGCGCTTGATATCGCGCTCGTGTTTGGTGCCGATAAACCGGGAAACAACCCGGTCCACCATATCTTCTATGCGCATGTTCCTTTTTGGATGCTCCGATAGGGAGCGGCGCTTCAGCCCGCGCCGCCTTCATACCCGCAGGCACCATGAAAAAATAATTATATCCATGGGGCTAGCAGGGTGCAAAAAAAGGTACGGGCTTGGCGTGAATAAGTATAGGGAAATGAGTTGCATTGTGACGCTTTGGCCCCTGCTCGGCAGCTACATACAATTCGCGCGGCCGAACGTCGCTTGCTCTGCCGAAGGGGCCAGCCTATGATGAGAATGCGATGCCTCCAACACCTCCGAGACCCATGGGACAGCCGGAGAAAATGCCCATTCCTGGCGTCAAGACGCTGATTGCCGTCGCCAGTGGCAAAGGTGGCGTGGGCAAAACGACCGTTGCCGTGAACCTGGCTATCGCTCTGGCGCGCCTGGGCGCGGCGGTCGGGTTAATGGATGCGGACGTCTACGGTCCTAACGTGCCGCTGATGCTGGGCACCGATGAGCAGCCGCGCGCCATCAGCGAACGGCAAATCGTGCCGGTGGAAGCCTATGGGTTGAAGATGATCTCCATGGGCTTGCTCGCTCCCGCGGATAAGCCAATGATCTGGCGGGGTCCCATGCTGCACAGCGTGGTGCAGCAGTTTTTGCGCAGCGTGCAATGGGGTGAACTCGACCACCTGATCGTCGACCTGCCGCCCGGGACCGGGGACGTGCAACTGAGTTTGATCCAAAACGTTCCGCTCACGGGGGCGGTGGTGGTGACAACGCCTTCGACAGTGGCCCTGGCCGATGTGCGCAAGGCGATCGAGATGTTCCGGCAGGTCAATGTGGAAGTGCTCGGGATCGTCGAGAACATGAGCTACTTTAGCTGCCCGCACTGCCATGAGCGCGTCGATGTATTCGGACACGGCGAAGGCCGCCGTATTGCCGAAAGCTATGGAGTTCCGCTGCTCGGCGAGATCGAGATCGATCCGGGCATTCGCGCCGGCGGCGACAGCGGGAAGCCGGTCGCCGCGCTTGGCGAAAATGCGGCGCAAGCGCGCAGCCTTTATGCCATGGCGCGAGCGGTGGCGGCGCGCGTCGCCGAAGCCAGCGCAGCAGGCGCCGGCCCTCGCGTGGAAATAGTCTAGAGCCACTGACGATTCGAACCCTTCCAAGATATTTTTCGGTTACCGGCGCTCCTTTAGAAGACCAGTTTTTTCATGTGCGCGGGGGGTTTCTAGGGAAGCCTAGGCACATCGTATCCCCCTGAGTCGTTCAGGTAATAGTCCAGGAAGACGGGCGGGAGCAAGCAGAGTTCGAGCGGCGAGCGCGGAGCGAGCCGCTCGATGATCTGCCAGGGACTCTGATTTTCTTTG
>DASRHB010000010.1:0-153102 GCA_035650755.1 Candidatus Acidiferrales bacterium | reverse complement strand
GTTCACGACGGGCATGGCCGCCCCTGGATTCACCGGAAAACCTGTGGGCCGCGCGTTGGCGGGCGAGCATGAATTGTTAGCCGTCGACGGCGTGTAGCGTGCGGAGCGGCATCCGAGATGGGTGACATCGTAGAGAGTTGCGCCGTCGGCGAGTTCCCACCGCTGATTGCCGTCCTTGTCCTTGGGCTGAATTGTCAGCACCGTCGTCACGTTGCGGTCGCCCGTGACGAGATATTTCCCTGGGGGCAGTGGAAACGTCGGTTTTTCCATGATCAATCCGTGTTCCTCCAGCCACCAGTCCGCAGGGTCGAATTTCCACTGTGACGGTGCCACACCGCCGTTCGCCTTCAATTGATCGTAATGGTCCAGCTTGCAAGCGCGCGGTCCCGGGTCCTGGTTCCAGTAGCCCCATGATTGCGCGCCGTTGCCGGAAGTGGCCCCGGGGTCTCCCAGCGCCGCGATGAACTGCGGCTCGATGCGCTTGAACTTCGAGCGGTCTACGCCTGACGCGTGAACCCGCTGCTGCAGGCCGGACACCAACATGAGGGATCCCACGCACAGGAGGCTCACGGACAGCACGAGGTGGCGGACGTTCATGCGATTGCTCCGGTTGGACGATCTGATGGCATCCTACACCCGCGGTCGCGATATTGCTATTCCTGCGAAGTCCGTATTCCAACTGAAGGTCGGGTGGTCTCAAGGGGTCGATGCAACACTGGCCTGCAGCTTATCCGCCGGAGTCCGAAATCCCAAGGTTTGTCGCGGGCGAGTATTGAGTCGCAAAGCGATCTCATTCACCTCCGATTGCGAGAAGCTCGACAGGTCGGCTTTCTTCGGCAGGTATTGCCGCAACAATCCGTTGGTGTTTTCGTTTGAGCCACGCTGCCAGGGACTTTGCGGATCGCAGAAGTACACCTGCACATCGGTAGCAACTGTAGACTCCTTGTGCTGGGCCATCTCCAGCCCGCGATCCCAAGTCAGCGAGCGCCGCAACGTCGCCGGGAGCCCTCGCACGTGCTGGCTCAGGGCGGCCACCACGGTCGCCGTGTCCTTGCCGGGAACCTTCAACAGCATGCAGAAACGCGAACGACGCTCGACCAGCGTGGCCACGTGGCTGTTGCGCGCCCCGCGCAACAGGTCGCCCTCCCAATAGCCGGGAATAGCACGATCTTCCACTTCCGCAGGTCGTTCCCGGATGGAAATGGCATCAACGATTCGTCCTTGGGAGTGCCCGTGCACGCTGGCGTGCCGCGAGCGGCGGATCCGCCGCTTGGTTCGCAGGTGCTGAATCAGCTCCTGTTTCAGCGCTCTGGGGGCACTGCCAAAGATCCGCTTTTGCAGCTGGCTTTTGTGCGGAAATCCCGCACAAAGCACGCGAGCATGAAAACACACGTTGAGGCCAACGCAAACGCGTAGCCAATCTGCCCCACAATCCCATTTGACGAAAATCCCGGCTGATCAGAAACCACTAGCCTAAAGTCTACATGGTTTCCCTGATACTGAACGCGGAGCCTAGAAGATAGTATGCCTCGTTTCCTCGGATAGGGCGGCGTGTACCCGTTAATTTAAATATAAGACCGCTCAGCCGGAACACATATGCGGATTCTGATTGTTGACGATCACCAAATTGTGCGGCACGGTGTCCGCCGTCTTCTTGAAGCCGAGAAGGATTTCGAAATCTGCGGCGAAGCCGTTGATGGGCGCGATGCCATAAAACAAGCGGGGCAATTGAAGCCAGACGCAATTGTGATGGACGTCAGCATGCCTAATCTCAACGGGATTGAGGCCACGCGAGAGATTAGGCATCTGCTTCCCGAAAGCCACATCGTCATCCTGAGCCAGCATGATTCTATCGAGATGATGCGCCAAGCTTTAAACGCTGGTGCGCATGCCTACGTAGTGAAATCCGCTATTGCGACTGACTTGGTTGCAGCTCTAGACAAAATTCAGGATAACGGAGAGCCCTCCGTTCCGGAGGTGTTTGGAAGTACGCATGTCAATGTGGATGTACACGAAATCCTGCAGCGCAGTGCAGCGTTTGAGGAAGCGTTACGCCAGAGCGAAGAACGCCTTCGTAGGGAAGTTGCGGATTTGAAGCTGTTGCAACGGATTAGTACCGAACTGATTCAGGAAGAAAGTATCAGCAATTTATACGAAAAAATTGCGGATGCCGCAGTCGCGGTGATGCATTCGGATTTTGCGAGTATGCAGATGCTCTACCCTGAACGCGGCAAAACCGGCGAGCTCCTCCTGCTGGCATTCCGGGGCTTCACCGCAGAGGCTGCGCGATTCTGGGAATGGGTTCCTGCCGATTCCGGGAGCACATGCGCCGCCGCCTTGCGAACTGGTGAGCGCGTAATCGTTTCCGACATCGAGAATTGCGATTTTATGGCTGGAACCGAGGACCTGCGCATTTACAGGCAAACGGGTATCCGAGCGGTGCAAAGTACGCCACTTCTTTCGCGTATAGGGCAAATCGTCGGGATGATCTCAACGCATTGGCGTGGACAACACAGGCCATCGGAACGCGATTTGCGCATATTCGACGTGCTTGCCAGACAAGCTGCAGACCTGATCGAATGGAGACGGACGGCAGAGGCTGCATTAGAAAAGGAACAGCAACTCCGGGTGTTAGCCGCACGTCTCGATGACCGTGTGATTGAGGTGCACAATGTTGGGCCACACACACAATCCTTGAAAAAGTCCAAGCGTAGAAAAACCGGTCCGTCACCCCCTTCATAAATCCCAAGTCTTGATAAGTCGTGCCGGCTCAACCGGTCGATGCAACACCACCTGGCGAGTCAGAAGTCCCTCTTGAACAGGAGGTTTTGGTCCTTTTAGGGCCTCACAACAGAAAACCTGATTCTTGGCCCTTTTTTGTAAGCTAAAGCTGTCCGGATCGATCTTCTTGAAAAGTCCACATTTTGAGCAGTCTTCGGCGGGTGTTGCATCGACCCCTTGAGATCGCCCGCCCTTCCGTAAACTGTGCGCGGCCGCGTTTTCCACAAGCCCCGCAGTTATCCACATAGTACCCATATTGACCGTAGTTTACTTCTTCAATAACATGGCATATGACTACCACACAAGTAACACCCAACGGCCACCACCCTCTTCCGCCTCCCTTTTCGGTCGAGAATCCGGCGTCGCACAATCCGCCTGACGTCCCGCCGATAAAGGAAAAATATCTTGGCTACTCCTATCCGTTGAAACGGCGGATCTCAACACCTACGGATCCCTATGCTTCCGAAATCGACATAGACACAACTCCCTTGCCCGACCGTTGTCAGTTCTTTTTCTCCGGAGGTCGCCAATGCCGCATGCTTCGCTCCGAAATCCATCCCAATCTCTGCCCCTTTCATGCCGCGCGAGAAGACGAACTGTTCGAGCCTCCACGGCGTGGGCCGATCAATACTCGTCCCGATCTTCCTGAACTCTACTGCGCCTGCGAGGACCTCGGTACCGCCGTCGGCGTGAACCGCGCGTTAGCGCATGTTTTCCGCATGCTCGCGCTCAGGCGTATCACCCGCCAGGAAGCCGCGACCTTCGGCCACCTCGCCCAACTGTTGCTGCGAACCATCTCCGCCATGCGCTCCGAAAGCGCTGATGCTGCCAGCATCGGCGTCCCGAGCGAACAACGTGAGCCAAGGACCCCTCTGTCATATCAATCCGTCACATTACGTGAGCAAGGCAGCGTGGAAGAGGAGATCATCCCGCCATTGGCAAACAAACTCCCGCTCGCCGTTAATTGCCAATGCGCCACCAAGCCTCAATCACACGCGTCCCCTGCGACCGCACAACGCCTCCCACTCCAACCCCATGCAAGCGCTCCTGCTTCAGCCGCCAACGAAGCGAGCCCAGGCACCTGCCACAGTAGCGCCGCTCCCTACAAACGCGCTGTCCCGGACTTCGCCAGCATGCTCTCCGCGTCGCGCACCGCACTCGGCTCGACGGCACCGCGCTCGGAGGTCCCGCAAAATCATCCGCTCCTGGAGAATGTTCGGCAACTCCCGCAAAATCAGCACGACGTGACAAACCCACAATGTCCGCAGAATCAACACTTACGAAATCGTGGCGCCTAACCGCCTTACAATGAACACTTACAGAAAAAATGAGAGGCGGCACTCTGCCAAGACCGGACGAATTCAGTCAAATGTCTCTGCGGCGCTGCACGGACCGTGTGTGCGCTCACAATTGTCCTCTTAGTCCCCGTGCGGGGTAGCACCGATGCGTTAGACTGAGTTGAAAATCGATGAGAGTCGCCGCAAAGATGTGGTCCATTGCAGCCGTGCTCGCTGCGCTCGGTGCTTGCTGCCTGCTGATGATCAGCTTGCCGGCGGGCGCAGCTTCAACAGGGCCGTCCGAGGCGCGCGGCGAATGCAAGGTCCTGCGCAGCCGCATCCTCGGGCGCGCGGTCCCATACTGCGTGATTTTGCCGCCGTCTTATGCGCAGCAACCGAACCGCCGCTATCCCGTGCTCTACTACTTTCATGGACTCGGCGACAACGAGCAGATGTTCGTGCGTTCCGGCGGATTCGACCTGATCGAAGACCTCTGGGAGAAGCACGAACTTGGCGATTTCATCATTGTCACGCCCGCCGGTTATGCCAGTTTCTTCATGAATTCTTACCACGGCCGCTTCCGCTACGAGGATTTCTTCCTGCAGGAGTTCATGCCCTGGATCGAACGGTCTTATCGCATCATCGCACGCCGGGATTCCCGCGGCATCGGGGGAATTTCCATGGGCGGCTATGGCGCCTTGCGCATGGCCTTTCTTCACCCGCAGTTGTTTGGGGCGGTCAGCGCCCATAGCGCCGCGCTGATGCAAAGGGTTCCGTCCATTTCGGTCAGCAATCGAGAGGAAACCGGGCGTCTGCAAATTTTGGGCGACGTGTTCGGTTCGCCCCCGGACCGCCAGTTCTGGGACCGCAATAATCCCTTGAACATCGCGCGCACCGCAGACCTGGCGGGCATGAAGATCTATTTCGATTGCGGCGCGCAGGATGATTACGGCTTCGAGGCGGGAGCTCAGGCTTTGGACAATTTGCTGCGCTCCCGCCACATCGCTCACGAATTTCATCTCGATCCGGGCGGCCACAACTGGTCCTATTTCTCCGGCCATCTTCCGAACTCTTTGCGCTTTCATTCCGCAGCTTTTCGCGCGAGCGATGCTCAGCCGGCTCGCGGCCAACAGACACCGAGATGAAAAATGCGCTCGCTTTTGACGAACATTGCATCTTCTGCAAGATCGTCCGCGGCAGCGTCGCCGCTCACAAAGTCTTCGAGGACGACGTTTCGCTGGCCTTTCTCGACCATCGCCCGCTCTTTGCCGGCCATACGCTTTTCATCACCAAAAGCCATATCGAAACGCTGTTGGATATGCCCGAGGCCCTGGTGAAACCGGTCTTTACGAATGTTCAATTTTTGTCCCGCGCCGTCATCCAGGCCATGCAGGCCGAGGGCGCATTTGTTGCCATCAACAATCGCGTGAGCCAAAGTGTGCCCCATTTTCACGTGCACATTGTTCCCAGGAGAAAAGGCGACGGCCTGAAGGGATTTTTCTGGCCACGGCGTGCCTATAAGAATGACGAGGAAATCGCAGCGACATTACGCGCTTTGCATGCTGCCATTACCGTGCTGCGCGACCCCTGATCGTGGATCACGGAATGCGCCATTGCGTGCCAGCGCCGGCTGAGCAGGTTTCGCGGCGGTTAAGTAGCTCTTGGGTCACCGCTGCCGAAAATAGATCAGGTGATGGTGACGATTAACTATAAAGTACTAAGCAGGAACTTACGCGTTCGTGGAATTGTGGCGATGAAAATGTCTAAACGCGGTCAGGTCGAAAACCTCGAGCACAGCGAAGCGCAACTGGGGCTTTTCGTCGCTGTTACGGTTGCGGTGCTTGCTGTCGGCATGGTCGTGCTCATGTATCCGGTGGTTTTTTCCCACGAGACCCCAGGCGACCGCACCATGCGCACGGCGTTCTGGGGGTTCTGCGCCATTTGCGTCCTGCTGGGAATATACGTCTGGGATCGGCACGCAACGATCCGCCGCCTCCGGCAGGAGATGGCGGAGGGGCGCCGGCAGATTGCTGAAACGCGCCGGCAGGCCAGCGTGGAATTGCTCAAGACCATGCCCAACATGAACTCGTTTCAGGATCGGCTGCCCATGGAATTTCGCCGCATGGCGACCACCACGCAAAAGCTCTCCATCATCGTTATCAGCATCAAATTTCCTTCCAATCATTCCAGTCCATCGGAAACCGCTTCGGCTCTCGGTGATGCTGCCAAAGTCATCTCTCGCCGGATGCGAGAGCAGGATTCCATTTACAGTTTGGCTCCGGCTTGTTTCGGCGTCGTTCTGCCGGATGTGGACCTGGTCAACGCTGAAAATGTGAATGCACGTTTGAAGGAAGCCTTGGCAGATGCGGCGGGGGCAGCGCGTCGCTTCGACTTCGATTTAAAGGTCGTGAATTACCCCGAGCATGCGTCGTCGGCGACGGAGCTCGAGCAAGCCGTTATGACTCTCGCTTCGGCCGAGCAGGTGATCCCGGGTGTGGCCGAGGTCCTGCCGTAGTGCTTGTCGCACGGGCACTGGAAAATCGATTCGACATTGATTGCTGATCACTCCATCCATTTGCGCGGTTCGCGAATCGCGTCCACCACATCATTCAGGAATTGAGCCGCCCGCGCCCCGTCGGCGACGCGATGGTCAGTGGAAAGCGTCAAACTCAATATGGGCCGCACCGCGGGTTTGCCATCAACTGCAACCACGCGATCGCCTACGCGGCCAACCGCCAGAATTCCTGCTTGTGGCGGCACGATAATCGCGGTGAAGGCATCGACGTTGTACATGCCGAGATTGCTGATGGTGAATGTGCCGCCGGTGATATCCGCAGGCTGCAAATGGCCGGCTTTGGCGCGCTCGGCCAGTTCGCGGCGCCGCACCGCAATGCCCTCGATTGTGGTGAGATTGGCCTTGTGCACCACAGGTGCGACCACGCCTTCTTCTACTGCAATTGCCAGCCCGAGGTTGACGTCGCTGTTGCGACGAATGCCGTCTCCGGTCCAGCTCGCATTCATTCTCGGATGCCTGGCGAGGACACGCGCGACCAGCGCGACCAGCACATCGGTCAAAGTGGCTTTGAAACCGCGCGCTCGTTCGACTTCAACGGAGACGCGGTCGTGGAACTCGAGCAAGCCGCTTGCATCCGCATCGCGGGTAACGAAGAAGTGAGGAATGGTCGTCCAGCTCTGCGCCGTGCGTTGCGCCATCAGCCGTCCAACCGTGCCCAGTTCCTCGACGTTCGTTGCGGCCGCTTGGTCCGCAGTTCCGGCGGCAGAACTTCCTGCCGACGTTGTGGCTGCTGCGCCGGAACCCTTGGCCGCATGCATGACGTCTTCGGCAAGAATTTCGCCTCCCGGCCCGGAACCGCGCAGGCGCGTGACGTCGACGCCGTGTTCGCGAGCGAGGCGCCGTGCTTTGGGGGAGATGCGAACTTCAGAAGAAGCGGTCGCGCCCGGGGCGCTTGCCGCTGCGGTTGCGGCGGTAGCCGCAGAGGGTGCGCTATCGCTGCGGCGGCCGGTTTGCGCCGGCGCCGTGGCTACGGGTGCGGCTTCGCCAGGGGCGAGCAGCCAGGCAATCGTTTGGCCGACCGGGACGACGGCGCCTTCATGGGCCGAGATTGCGGAGAGAATGCCGTCGCCGGGCGATTCGACTTCGACGACGGCTTTATCGGTTTCGACTTCCAGCAGTGGCTCGCCTTTGGCCACTTGCTGGCCTTCCCGTTTGCGCCAGGAGACGACTTTGCCTGTCTCCTGGGCCATCTCCAACGCGGGCATTACGACGCTGACGGCCATATGCGAGATTCCTCAATTTGAGGGGCTAAATGCCAGCCACCCTTAAAAACGAAGGGTGGGGCACCGGCAAAAGCACCGGCAAAAGCAGATTCCTCGCCCGCCGATGGGGAACTCGGCCGCCGACCACGCGGCCGAGGGCGGGCTCGGAATGACGAATTTTAGACTATGTTCAGCACAGTTTTAAGCCGCAACCAGCGGCCGAAACGCCTCAAGTCTCGGCCGCACCAAGCTGCTGCCGCGGCCTGAGCTACAAGACGACAACAAAACCGAAGAGAAGCTCTAGCGGACGCCGACTCCTTCGGTCTTCGCGCCGGCTTCGACCATTTCGAGCACGCGTTGGCTGGGCGACGCTTCGCTCTCGCGGGTCGTCGGCAGGGGACCGTTCACCGTGTGGTAGTGGGCGCCGGCGACGAGCAACTCTTCCGCTGGGAATCGCGTGATGACTTCGTGGCCGGTTTCGGTGACGACGATCTCTTCCTCGATGCGCGCCGCGCTCCAGCCGTCGGTGGAAGGCCAGAACGTTTCGAGCGCAAACACCATGCCGGGTTTCAGTTCATGCGCGTGCTCGAGCGAAACCAGGCGGCTGATCACCGGCTTTTCCCAGATCGCCAGACCGACTCCGTGGCCGAATTGCAGCGCAAACGCCGCCTCTTCATCCGGGAAGCCAAACTCCTGGGCTCTCGGCCAGACCGAGGCAACCTGCGCTGTCGTGCGGCCGGGGCGGATCAATTCAATGGCCGCATCGAGATATTCGCGGCAGCGTTTGTAGGCATCGACCATGGCGTGCGATGCGTACCCGATGCTGAAGCAGCGGTAGTAGCAGGTGCGATAGCCCATGTAGGAATGGAGAATATCGTAGTACACCGGATCGCCGGGGCGCAGGATGCGATCGGAGAAGACGTGCGGGTGCGGATTGCAGCGTTCGCCAGAAATAGCGTTCACGGCTTCGACATATTCCGAGCCCATGTCGTAGAGGGCTTTGCTCACCAGGCCCACGGCCTGGTTTTCGCTCAGGCCGGGTTTCATGGCGCGATACAACTCGTCATAGGCGGCATCGACCATCATGGCGGACATGTTCAGGAGCGTGATCTCGTCCTGCGTCTTGATGACGCGCGCATCGGACATGATCTGCTGGCCGTCGATGACCTTGATTCCTTCTTTCTGCAACGCGAACAGGATGGGCGGCTCGATGATGTCAACGCCGAGCGGTTCGTGCTGCAGTTTGCGTTTTTCGAGTTCGACTTTGATCTTGCGCGCGACGTTTTCGGCGCGGCCCATCTCCGGCGACATGGCGCCGCGGAGCAAAGGGATGCCAGCGCGAGAGCGTTCGCCAAGCCAGGGACAATTCAGTTGATGGTGCTTGGCAGCGGAGCCGAAATCCCAAAGTATAGGCTCATCATTTTGCGGCAGAAGCGTGAAGCGGCTGTTTTTGTCCTGGGCCCAGGTGCCAATGTGCGTCGCGGTGATGTAGCGGACGTTATTCATGTCGAAGCAAAGCAGCGCGCCCATTTCGGATTTTTGCAACAGCGCGCGGGCGCGCGCCAGCCGTTCGCGGCGCAAGCGATCAAAGTCGACGCGGTTTTCCCAATCGACCGCCATTGTTCCGTAAGTTTTCAGTGCCATGAGTCCCTCCGAATTCGTTATGACGTAATCCTCGAGTGTAAACGTGAAAAGCAGATCCCTCGGCCCCATCCGCAAACGGCGCGGCTGGCCTCGGGATGACGAAAAAGCAATGACCGTGCCCCGGCAGCAAGCCGCCCAAGCGGAAGGCGCAGGGCACGCGCCTACCGCCGCCTACCAATGACGCTAAGGTAAACCCTTAGGTCTCCGATAAAGGGCGCCGGACGACCTGAGCTACAAACCCGGACGACCTCACTTGCGGCAAAGCTCCTTGGCGGCGGCGAATACCTGCTGCTCGCTCGGTACGGTCGCGTCTTCGAGGGGAGGCGAGAAGGGAATGGGCACGTGCATGGCGCCGATTCGCTTCACCGGCCCGTCCAGATTGTAGAACGCACCCTCCGCAATGACGGACGCAATCTCGGCCGTCACTCCGTAGCGATGATAGCCCTCATCCACGACGATCACGCGCGAAGTTTTCTTGGCGGATTCGACCAATGTTTTCTCGTCCAGCGGCCACATGGTACGGGGATCGACGACTTCGGCGCTGATTCCGATTTCCTCCAGCATTTTTGCGGCGCCGAGCGCAACCTGGACCATGCTGCTGGTGGCGACCAGGGTGATATCGGTTCCCAGGCGCTTGATGTCGGCGACTCCGAACGGAATGGTGTACTCCTCCGAAGGCACGGGGCCCTTGAGGCGATACATCATTTTGTCTTCAAAGAAAACAACGGGATTATCGTCGCGTATGGCGGTCTTCAGCAAGCCCTTGGCGTCATACGGAGTGGACGGCACGACGACCTTGAGCCCTGGAATATGGCTTGGCCATACATGCAAAGATTGCGAATGCTGGGCCGCCGAGCGGCGCGTCGCGCCCATCGTCGTCCGCAGGACCATGGGAACTTTCCACGTGCCGCCCGACATGTAGTGAATCTTGGCGGCCTGGTTGACGATCTGGTCCATGATCAGCGTCATGAAATCGCCGAACATGATGTCCACGACAGGTCGAAGGCCGGTCATGGCGGCGCCCACGCCAATGCCGGTAAAGCCGGGCTCGGAAATCGGCGTATCGATCACGCGATCTTTGCCGAATTCGTCCACCAATCCCGACAAGACCTTGAAGGGCGTGCCGGCTTCGGCAACGTCTTCACCAATGATGCACACGCGAGAGTCGCGGCGCATCTCTTCGGCGAGCGCCTCGCGGATGGCTTCGCCGAAAGTGAGCTCTCTGACTGTGGTTTGAGTCGCCGTTTCAGGCATAGACGTCCTGCTCCGCTTCATCGACCGTAGGATAAGCAGCGGCGATGGCGAATTCGACCGCGGCGTTCATCTCCGCTTTCACCTCGGTTTGAATTTTTTCAAGCTGCGCGGTGTCGGCGAGCTTTTGCTGAATGAGCCAATCGCCAAGGATATTGATGGGGTCTCTCTCGGTGGACCAGCGCTGCTCTTCCTGTTTGGCGCGGTAGTATTCGCGATTGATGTCGCCGACATGATGGCCGCGGTACCGGTATGTGTTGCACAACATGAATGCGGGGCCGGCTCCGGCGCGGGCGCGTTCGACGAAGCGGGAGGCCAGCGCATGCACGGCGCGAACGTCCTGGCCATCCACGCTTTCGCCGGGAATCCCGAAAGCCGCCGGGCGAGCCAGAATGTCGCCTGAAGTCGTTTCCGAATAGTGCGTGTACTCGTTGTACATATTGTTTTCGCAGGCATAGACAACGGGCAGCTTCCAGAGTTGCGCAATGTTCATGGCTTCGTAGAGCACGCCCTGCCCGAGCGCGCCCTCGCCAAAGAAACAAACGCAAACTCGGCCATTGCCGAGCTTCTTGGCCGAAAGCGCGGCGCCAGTGGCGATGGCAGCGCTGCCGCCGACGATGGCGTTGGCGCCGAGGTTTCCTGTGGCAGGATCGGCGATGTGCATCGAACCGCCCTTACCGCGGCAGTAGCCCTCCTCTTTGCCGAGCAGTTCGGCAAACATGCGGTCGGGTTTAGCGCCCTTGGCGAGGCAATGACCGTGCCCGCGGTGCGTGCTGGTGATGTAGTCGTCCGGCCGAAGCGCTTCGCAGATTCCGACGGCGACAGCTTCTTCGCCCTCGTAGAGGTGCGTCAGGCCGGGCATGAGCGCGCGCAGGTAGAGATCGTTGGCGTGTTCCTCGAACTCGCGGATCTGGCACATGCGGCGATACATGCGCAGCAGTTGGTCTTTTGTTAACGCGGCGTCCAGCGCCGCATGGCCTTCGTTTTTAGCGGTAGCTTTCGTCATCGGGATACCCCAGACATTTTGGCCAATGCGTCGAACATCACGGCGAAATCTTCATGGACCAGGCCGATGGCTCGCGCGCTGGTGAGCATCTCGTTAGCGGCGGCGGCAGTAGGCAGCGGCACATCTACCTGGCGGCCGAGTTCGAGCGCGAGCTGCATGTCTTTCTGCATCATGTTTACATCAAACCAGGCCGTCTCAGGAAGCTTCAACACGAATGGGCCGCGATACTGGACCATGGGTGAGGCGATGGCGCTGTGGGTCAGGACGTCGACCGCAGTTTTGCGGGGAATGCCGCTTTTTTCGGCGAGCAGCACGGCTTCGGAGAACGCCAGCATCTGAACGGCAAGATTGGAGTTGGTGGCGATCTTCATGACCAGGGCGAGTCCATTTTCGCCGACGTAGGTGACCTTCGGGCCGGTTCCGGCGGTCGGGTGATCGGAGAAATCTTCGAGTATGGGCTTGATACGATCGAAACTTTCGCGCTTGCCTCCGACCATCAGCGAGAGCTTTCCCACCATCAGGGTGGCCACGCTGCCGGAGACGGGCGCATCCATCATGTCGGCGCCTTTTTCTCTGGCCTTTGCGGCGAGGGCACGGCTGGTGGCGACGCCGACCGTGCTCATGTCCACAAAAAGCTTGCCTTTGCTCAGTCCGGCAAGAATGCCGTCGGAGCCCTCGGCGATGGAGGTGAGCGCTGCCGAATTCGATACAGAAGAGAAGATAACGTCGGCGGCTTCGGCGACGGCGCGCGGCGTTTGGGCGAATTTCAGCCCCTTATCAATGAGCGGCTGGGCTTTGGATCGAGTGCGGTTATAGCCGGTGACAGTGTGACCCTTTTCGAGCAGTCGCTGCGCCATGAGACCGCCCATGACGCCGAGCCCTACAAATCCCAGATTGGCCAAAGGAACGAGACCTCCTCATCCATGTTGCGAATTTTAGTTGATACTAATTCGGAGAGATTCTTCGTCGCTCCGCTCCTCAGCATGACAACGCTCACATTCTAAATCCTTGCCAATCGGCGGCGCAGTTAGCCGACAGGCATCAAAAGCAGATCTCTCGGTCGCATCGCATTCCGCGCAGGAGCGCGGGCTGCGATCCCGCTCGCAAGGGCTGACAACTAATGATGGGCAGCGCTGATAGAGCGCTGCTCTATTGAATCCAGACGGTCTTGATGTCTGTGAATTCACGGATGCCGAAGGTGCCCAGTTCGCGCCCATATCCGGACCACTTGACGCCTCCGAAGGGCAGGCGCGGGTCGGATGCTACCATGCGGTTAATAAATACCATCCCGGATTCGATTTCGTTGATCAGGCGCTCGCGTTCTTTTTCGTCGTTGGTCCAGGCGCTGGCGCCGAGCCCGAAGCGGCTGTCGTTGGCGATGCGAATCGCATGATCGAGATCTTTGGCGATAAACACGCTTGCCACGGGTCCGAACAGTTCGTCGCAATGGGCGGGTGAACCTTTCGGAATCTTTGTTATGACCGTGGGGGCGAAGAAATTGCCGGGGCGCGGAAGTGGGTTGCCGCCGGTCAATACCTCGCCGCCGGATTCGACCGTGGTGCGAACGGCGCGATCGAGACTCTCGACGCCATCTTTGGTGGCCAGCGGGCCGAGGTCGGTTTTCTCGTCGAAAGGGTCGCCGACTTTGAGGGCGGCCATCGCGGCTACGAAGCGGCGCTGGAATTCATCGGCGATGGGTTCGGCAATGATGAAGCGCTTGGCGGCGATGCAGGATTGGCCATTATTGGAGATACGCGCCTTCACCGCGGTGGCCACAGCTTCGTCCAGCTTGGCGCTGGGCATGACGATAAAGGGATCGCTGCCGCCTAATTCGAGAACCAGTTTTTTCACCTTACGCGCGGCGCCCATTGCGACCTGTACTCCGGCGCCTTCACTGCCGGTCAGGGTCGCCGCCATGACCCTGGAATCTCCTAAAACGGCTTCCACTTTTTGCGAACCAATCAGCAGGGTCTGGAATACGCCTTCGGGAAAGCCGGCCTGACGGAACAGTTCCTCGATCATGAGCGCGCACTGGGGAACGTTGGAGGCGTGCTTAAGAACCATGACGTTGCCGGCAGTCAGGATCGGCGCGGCGGCGCGGATCACCTGCCAGAAGGGATAGTTCCAGGGCATAACGGCGAGAACGGTGCCGAGAGGCTGGTAACGCACGTAACTGCGAGTCGCAGGTGTGGAGACGATGTCGTCGGCGAGAAAGGCTTCGCCATTCTCGGCGTAAAACCTGCAAACCCAGGCGCATTTGACGGCTTCTTCGATGGCGGAGCGGAAAGTCTTGCCCATCTCCGTGGTCATCATTCGCGCGAAGTCTTCTTTTTTGTCTTCAAGGATCTCGGCGGCGCGTTGCATCAGTTCCGCGCGTTCGGCAAAGGAGGTTTTGCGGTATTTCTGGAAGGCGTCCGCGGCGATTTGGAGCTTGCGGTCGATCTCGCGGTCGGAGAGCTGCTCGAATGTCTTAAGAGTTTCGCCAGTGGCTGGATTGATGGTCGCTATGGGCATCCTTAACCTCAGTTTCGCTGCGTATCGTAGTCTGCCACGATACCATGCCCATTAGTCGGGCACAAAATGCGCGCGAGGGGATGCAGGTTGGCGGCGCCGTTGCAGAACGAGCTTAGTGATGGGAAACGCGAATTGTCCGTAAAGGTTGGCGTGTTGTAAGGTGGGGTACATGGCGGCGGGGACGTTTCACGTTTTGGGCGTAAGCGGCAGCTTGCGTGAGAAGTCGCGCACGGCGCTGGCGCTGCGTTTGCTGCTCAACGTTGCGGAAGCGCACGGTGCGGAGACGCGCATGCTCGATTTGCGCACGATCGAATTGCCGCTCTACCGGCCGGACCGGCCCGGCGGATCGGCAGCAGAGCTTCGGCTGGGCGAAGATATGCATTGGGCGGACGCGGTGGTGTTGGCTTCGCCCGATTACCACGGCTCTATGTCCGGCACGATGAAGAATTTTCTCGATTACAACTGGGAAGAGTGTGCAGGCAAGGTATTTGGGTATGTCTGTTCGTCGCACGAAAAAGGCCTAACCGTAATGGACCAAATGCGCACTGTGGTCCGCCAGTGCTACGGCTGGAGCATGCCATACGGTCTTTCGTTTGATGGCCGGGCCGATTTCGACGACCACGGAATCCTGAAGAATGAAAAGCTCGAAGCGCGCCTGCGGATGATGGGGCGCGATCTGGTGGTTTACGGGGCGCTAATTCGACAGCAGTTTCTCTCCGACCTCGCAGGAAACGATACGAGCACGTTTGCGGCGGCGTATCGATGAGTGCTAGCCGCACGGGCACTGGTGCGCGTCACACGGGCGCGGAAAAGCAAGAGCAGATCCCCGGTTATTCACCCGCATAAAGACAGGCGGCGAATTTCCTCGGGAACGACAGCTTACCTTTTGCTGGGCGCGGGGGAGCTTCGTTGTTCCTCTAAGGCCATCAGATAGACGTGGGCGAGCAATCCAAACGATACGGCGAAGTGCGGATCGGAATCTCGGGATGGCGGTATAAGGGGTGGCGCGGAGTTTTCTATCCGAAAGATTTGCCGCAGCGGCGTGAACTCGAATATGCGGCTGCGATTTTTGGTTCGATCGAAATCAATGGCACATTTTACTCTTTGCAGCGGCCGGCGAGTTTCGCGCGCTGGGCCGAGGCGACGCCGGAGGAGTTCGCTTTTGCGGTGAAGGGTTCGCGTTACATCACGCACATGCTGCGGCTGACGAAGATACGCAAGCCGCTGGCGAATTTTTTTGCTTCGGGCGTGTTGAGGCTCGGGCGAAAGCTGGGGCCGATCCTGTGGCAGTTTCCGCCGCAATTTCGGTTCAATGCGGAGAAGATCGCGGCGTTTTTTGAGCTTCTGCCGCGCGATCTGAACGCGGCTTGTGCGCTGGCGCGGCGGCACGACAAGCGCGTGAGCGGCAGGAGTTGGCTGCGCGTGGACGAAAATCGCCCGCTGCGATACGCGATGGAAGTGCGGCATCCGAGTTTTGTTTGCGCCGAATTTGTCAGCTTGCTGCGGCGGTATGGGATTGCGTTAGTCTGCACAGACGCAGTTTCATGGCCGCGGCTGATGGACGTTACAGCGGATTTCGTTTACTGCCGGTTGCATGGGTCGGAGCAGCTTTACGCGAGTGGATACGACGGCGAAGCGCTGGATGAATGGGCTGCATGCGTGACGGCATGGGCGCGCGGTTGGGATGCTCCGAATGGCGAATTCGCCTCGCGCGATCGCGCGGCGAAGCGCGCCAAACGCGATGTGTACGTGTATTTCGACAATGACGCCAAAGTGCGCGCGCCGGCGGACGCGCAGGGCTTGATCGAGCGTGTTGCGAAGCTGTTGCATACGCCCTTACTTCGCCGAATGAGCGCCGCGAGTTGAGAAGATAAACAGCAGATTCCTGGTCGCACCGCCCACGGCGGCGCTCCTCGGAATGACAACTTAGATTTGTGCCATGGGAAACGAAGCCCCAGGTCTGCGGCCGGCTTTCTTTGTACGCGCGCTCACGCGCGGGGCAGTGGCCGCCGACCTGAGCTACAAAGGCCCGCGTGGTATGCGCGGCGGGCCGCGGCTGAGAGCGGCGAGTTAGCAGCCGTTGCGTTCGCAATCGCCCTGGCCGAGAGCTTTTCCAGGGAGCAAGTAATTCTGGACGTAATCACGGACGGCTTGCGCGAGCGGGGCGATTGGCCGGGCGTAGCCGGCGGAACGCAGCTTGTCGATTTTGGCTTGCGTAAAATACTGGTATTTATCGCGGATCGGCTCGGGCATTTCGATGTATTCGATATGCGGCTCGCGGCCGAGGGCGCTGAAGATAGCGCGTGCGAGCTCATTCCAGCTGTGGGCTTCGCCTGAACCGATGTTGAAGATGCCCGAGGCGCCGCGGTTTTCCGCCAGATGAACGGTCATGCGGACGGCGTCTTTGACGTAAAGAAAATCACGTTTTTGCTCGCCGTCGGAGTATTCGGGGCGATAGCTCTTGAACAGGCGAATCACTCCAGTCTGCATGACCTGTGCAAAGCTCTTGTTCACCACGCTGCGCATATTGCCTTTGTGGTCTTCGTTGGGGCCAAAGACGTTGAAGTATTTCAGGGCCACCATGCGTTCGAGCCAGCCTTCACGCCAGGCGTGCAGATCCATCAGGTGCTTGGACTCGCCGTAGAGGTTCAGCGGCTTAAGATTTTTGAGGCTCTCCGGACTGGAGTCGTCCATGCCGGCGGTGCCGTCGCCGTAAGTCGCGGCCGATGAGGCGTAGACAAAGCGAGTTCCGGCCGCGAGCGCGGCGGCGGCGAGGTCGCGGGAGAATTCAAAATTATTGTGATAGAGATATTCGCGGTTTGTCTCAGTGGTCGAAGAACAGGCGCCGAGATGGAAAATGCAATCCAACCTGCCCAGCTTGCCCGCGCCGAGCCAGGACAGAGCTTGCTCCGGCGCGAGATAGTCGGTAAAGGTGAGGTGGCGAAGGTAGGGGCTCCGCTCGGCTTCCGGGGCGGAGTCCGCAATGACCACGTGAGTGCATCCGCGGCCGTTTAGTTCCCAGACAACGGCGCTGCCAATGAAGCCGGCGCCGCCGGTGACGAGCACTCGCCGTCCCTGCCATCCAGTTGATTTTTCAGCACCGGCCATACTCTTTCAGTATCGGGCGGACCTACTATACAGTACCGGCCCGTTTTCGTTAGCACTGGACATACGGCAGGTGTGCGCCGAGGCTTCAGGCGCATACGGAGACACAGGTGAAGGCTGAGCGCGACAACGAACGACTTAGGGTCCTGCTACGACGTCGCACGATCGAGCGGCGCATCCGCCAGATGGCGCGGGAAATGACCGCGGATTTTCGGGGCGAGCGCCTGCACCTGATCGGCGTGCTCAAGGGCGCGTCGATTTTTCTGTCGGACTTGATCCGAGAGATTCGGCTGGAAGTATCGCTGGATTTCATCGCGGTGGCGAGCTACGGCCAGTCGACGCGCAGTTCGGGCCAGGTGCGGCTGACGAAGGATCTGGACAACAGCATCGAAGGGTTGCACACCATTCTGGTGGAAGACATTCTGGATACGGGCTTGACGATCGCCTATTTGCAACGGGTGCTATTGCAACGCAACCCGCGGTCGCTGCGGGTTGCGACGCTATTGAGCAAGACCGCGCCGCGCGTGAAGGAGATCCGTCCCGATTATGTTGGGTTTGAGATACCCAACGAATTTGTTGTCGGCTACGGGCTCGATTTTGCCGAGCGGTATCGTAACTTGCGCGATATCTGCGTGTTGCAACTGCGCGGGGGGCGCGAGCGTTGATCGGACGTCGATGGCTCTCTGGCAAAGTGGTCACAACTGTTTTGTGTTGCGGGTTAGAGCGAGATGCTTCGTGCCGATCAGACCCACCCCTAGATACGAGGGGTGGGGCACCCGCAAAAACCCTAAGGTCTCTTCGCGCCTTACCCTGAATGGGTGCGCTTCGCGCCCGCCGCCGGGTCGGCCTGAGCTACAGTTCTCTCTACCGAGCCCGTTCTTGGTACGCATCGAACTGAACTGAGGAGGCGAAGACGGGAGGTTGTGCGCCTGCTGTTATACTGATTCTCCGGCGTGAGAGAGGCGAACGATGCCTGACGTGGAAACCAGGGTTAGCCAAGAACTGCCCGAGAGCGTGCTCGCCACTCTGGCGGAAATTGGCGAGGAGATCAATGCCTCGCTGAACCTGGACCGCGTTCTTTCCAGGATGGCAGCGCTGATCAAGCGGTTGATCGACTATGAGATTTTTACGGTGATGCTGCTCGACGACCGAAGTCAGATGCTTTTCAGCCGGTTCGCGGTGGGATACAGCCCGGAGGTGACCGAAAACTGGCGCATTCCCGTCGGGCAGGGCATTACAGGAGCGGCAGCGGCAGCCCGCCAGCCGATTCTGGTGCCGGACGTGCGCAATGATTCGCGTTATATCAGCGCGATCGAGAGCGTTCGTTCTGAACTGGCCGTGCCGCTGGTGCTGAAGAATCAGGTCATCGGGGTCATCGACATCCAAAGTTCGCAGCTCGACTATTTCACTGCCGAGCAGCAGGAGATCCTGACGCTGCTGGCGGGGCGGCTGGCGACGGCGATCGAGAATGCACGGCTTTTCGAGCGGGCGCGAAGCCAGGCGGACACTCTTTTGCTGCTGCACGAGGTGGGACGCGAGGCCAGTTCCATTCTGGATATGGAGGCGCTGCTGCGCCGTGCCGCGGAACTGGTGAAGCGCGTGATCGATTACCAGATCATGAGCATCATGCTGTACGACGAAGTTACGAAGCTCTTTCTGCAGCGGTTGGCGGTGAAATACGGCCAGAGCGGGCAGGGCAAGCTGGCCGTAGGCTTCAATGAAGGGATCATCGGCGCTGCGGCTTCGAGCGGGCTGCCCGTACGCGTGCCGGATGTAACAAAAGATTCGCGGTATCGCATGGTCAACGCTGAAACGCGCTCGGAACTGGCCATACCGATGACGCATAAGGGCAAAGTCATTGGCGTATTGGATCTGGAGAGTCCGCAACTCAATTATTTCACCGACGATCACGCGCAGGCGCTGTCAATTTTGGCGGCGCAACTGGCCATTGCGCTCGAAAACGCACGGCTGTATGAGCAGGTGGCGCGAGACGAGGCGCGGATGGAGCGTGAACTGCAAGCGGCACAGCGCATGCAAGGCGCTTTGCTGCGGCCGGTTCCAACGGAGGATTTTGGCGTCGATCTGGCCGCGCGAATTCTCTCGGCGCGCGAAGTTTGTGGCGACCTTTATGATTTCCTACGCTATGGGCCCACGCGAGTGGGATTTGGGTTGGGCGATGTAAGCGGTAAAGGGTCCGCGGCAGCGCTCTATGGAGCCGTGGCCATCGGCATTTTGCGCAGCATCGCGCCCCAGAAGCTGCTGCCGGCGGAATTGCTGCGGCAGTTGAATCAACTCATCGGCGAGAGGCGTATCGAAGGGCGATTCATGACGTTTTGTTATGCGACATGGCGGAAGCCCACGCGCAAACTGCGCGTCGCCAATGCCGGGCAGACGCAGCCGTTGCTCTACAGGAATGGTCATTGCGAACAGCTCAAGCTGGTCGGGTTCCCGCTGGGCATTTACGAAGATGTGACTTACGAAGAATGGGTGATGAATCTCGACCCCGGAGACATTCTGCTCTTCCACTCCGACGGCCTTTCGGAGGCGACCGATCCGGATGGGAATTTCTTTGGGATTCCCCGCATCGCGTCGGTGATCGAACAGAATGCCGGGCTCAACGCGGATCAGATTGCCGATCGCCTGCTTGCGGAAGTCCACAATTTCACTCGCGGCATGGCGATCACTGACGACCGAACGCTTGTGGTGATGAAAGTCCGGTGAGCGCTACGGCTCGCCGGACATTTTCCCGGCCATCACGCTCCTCGAGAGATGCAGGAACTGGTCCTGCGCGCTACACGCCCGAATTTGTGTGGCACGGCACGGAACTGTATTGCGAAGGCGTTCGCCTCGAGGATATCGCCGCGCAGGCCGGGACTCCCGCGTACGTTTACAGCGCGGCGAGCATCAGCGGCGCGTATCGGCGGCTGGATCAGGCGCTCGGAGAGCAGCCGCACACGATCTGCTATTCCCTTAAAGCCAATGCCAACCTCTCGATCTTGCGGCTGCTGGCGCGTCTGGGCAGCGGATTCGACATTGTTTCGGTGGGAGAGCTTTTCCGCTTACAGCGGGCCGGAGCTGATGCGGCCAATGTGGTGTTTTCCGGCGTGGGGAAATCACGCGAAGAGATTCGTGAAGCCTTGCGCGCGCGCATTGGGCTTTTCAATGTGGAGTCTGCCGCCGAGCTCGAGATTCTCGCGAGCGAGGCATCCCGCGCGGGCGTTCGCGCGCCCGCGGGCATTCGCGTGAATCCGGACGTGGCCGCGGGAGGCCACCCGCACATCTCCACCGGCCACCATACTCATAAATTCGGAATTGATTGGGAGAATGCGCTGCCGCTGTATTTGCAGTATCGTGATTCGCGGTGGGTGGAATGGCGCGGCATCAGCGCCCATATCGGGTCGCAGATTTTGAGCCTGGGGCCGTACCGGCAGGCGCTTACGAGGCTCGCCCGCTATTTTCGCGAGCTCGGGAATTCTGGAATCAAGCTGCGGTATCTCGATTTGGGCGGCGGACTCGGCGTGCGATATGCGAACGAGAAACCGTTTTCGGCGGCTGATTACGCCAAGGCGATCACCAGCATTGTGCGTCCGCTGGGATGTCATCTGCTCATCGAGCCGGGCCGATCGATCATCGCGCCAGCCGGCGTTTTGCTGATGCGCGTGCTTTATACAAAAGAAAATCGCGGCAAGACTTTCGTGATTGTGGACGCGGCCATGAACGATTTCATCCGCCCGGCGCTCTATAACGCGACCCATCCGATCACGGCGGCGAAGCGGCCGCAGGGAAGCAGTAACGGAGTGAAAACTCGCGTCGATATCGTGGGACCGGTTTGCGAATCTGGCGACTGCTTTATTCAGGATTGGCCGCTGGCCCCGGTAAAAGCCGGCGATTTGCTGGTGCTGTGGGGCGCAGGGGCTTACGGGTTTGTCGAGAGTTCGAATTACAACTCGCGCCCGAGGCCGGCGGAGGTATTGGTGGAAGGAGATAGCTTCCGCCTGATTCGGCGTCGCGAGTCGCTGTCGGATCTCATCCGCGGGGAATAGATTCGGGACGGAAAATGGGAATCGGGGCGAGAAGCGAAGTTACCGGGCCGGGCGCTCGCCTAGCCCTAGTGTTCGACCCATTTGAGTTTGTCGCGCCGAAGGAGGTCCCACCCTTCGCTGGGAAACGCGAAGGATGGGGCACCCGAAAAAGCTGGAGACGCCACACAACGAGACTAGCGTTCGCCCCATTTGAGTTTGTCGCGGAGGACGCTGAAGTAGGTTTTCTCGGGTGGGCGCACCAGTCGCAATTTTTGTGCCGCCGCGCTGAGCGAGACGACGTCTTTGGGGTGCAGTTCCACTCCCACCTGGCCATCTACCGTGAGATAAATCGGCGCTTCGCCGGCCATGTAGCCAATTTCAATTTTGGCGCTGTCTGGAATGACGAGCGGGCGGTTCGTTAAGGTATGCGGGCAAATGGGCGTAATCACAAAGGCGGAGACTATGGGATAGATAATCGGTCCGCCCGCGGAAAGTGAATACGCAGTCGAGCCCGTAGGCGTGGCGACAATCAGGCCGTCGGATTTGTAGTTGCAGACGAATTCGCCATTGACGCGCAACTCGAGATCGATGATGCGCGCCAGTGCGGCCTTATTGAGCACGGCATCATTCAGCGCGCGAGTACAATGGCAGGGTTTGCCCTCGCGTATGATCCGCGATTCCAACATCACGCGCTCGCTATAGCGCGCCTCGCCCTTGATGGCCTGTTCCAGGACGGGATAAAGATCTTCCAGCGTGACGCTGGTCAAAAAGCCGAGGCCGCCGAGATTCACCGGCAGAATGGGGATGTTGCGGTCCCCCAACAGCCGCGCCGCAGCGAGCAGCGTACCGTCGCCGCCAAGCACGATGAGCAGATCGGCAAGGCCGGGAATTTCTTCGCGCGCGTGAACCTTGCAGGATGCGGTGACGCACTCCGCCGTCTCCGTATCGCAGAAGACATTTAACCCGCGTTGCTGGAGCCAGTCGAGCAGGGTTGGTGCGACGCGGGCAATATCGGTGCGGCGCGGCCGGGAAATAATGCCCACGGCCTGAACGGCCCCGGAAGTCCGAGGTGTAGTAGCGCTGCTCATTGCTATGCTTGGCTTCATCGAGTTGCTGATGAAGGCCGAAGCGGCATTTTACCTTACGGCTCTGCCGCGGCGCGAATCAGGCGCTTCGGCGTGCAGCGTAAAGGAAAAACTCCTGATTACCCTCGGCGCCGGGCAGACGACTCGGTTTGATTCCCAAAACTGAAAGGCCTGAAGACTCGGCGGCCTTGCGTACGCGCTCGACGGCTTTCTGTTGCAGTTCCAGTTCCCGAACAATGCCGCCGCGGCCGACCGCGGCGCGCTCCAATTCGAATTGCGGCTTGATGAGAAGGAGGAATTCGGTGTTTTGTTGCGCGGCGCCAGCCAGCGCGGGCAAGACTTTTGCGAGAGAAATGAAAGAGAGATCAGCGGTAATGAGCGAAGGCGGCTCGGGCAGGTTTTCCGGTTTCAGATAGCGGATGTTCATTTCCAGCAGCGAGACGCGCGGATCGCGCTGCAGTTTCCACGCGAGTTGATTGGTGGTGACGTCAATCGCATAGATTTTCGCGGCGCCGTGTTGAAGCAGACAATCAGTGAATCCGCCGGTGGAACTGCCCGCATCGAGGCAGATGCGGCCGGCAGGATTGACGTTGAAGTCGGCGAGCGCGCCTTCAAGCTTTTCGCCGGCGCGGCTGGCAAAGCGCGAGCCTTTGCCGGTAATTTCGATCAGCACGTCGGTCGGGAAAGAGGAGCCGGGCTTATCGGCGAGCTGGCGATTGACGCGAACTTCGCCGGCTAGAATGATGGCTTGAGCTTTTTGGCGGGATTCGACGAGGCCGCGATCGACGAGGAGGAGATCGAGGCGTTTTTTTGCGTTTTGAGGGCGGATTTTCACGATTCCGGGCGCGTATGTCATGCGGCGCTAAAGGCCGATTTTAAATTCGCACAGCGGCTACGTTAAAACCTCAACAGCAGATTCCTCGTCGCGCTGCCGACACGCGCGGTGTTTCTTTCTCCACGGCGCTTCGAGCCGGGGCGCGTATCAAAGCCCATGGGCAGCGCTCCTCGGAATGACATCTTTTTGTTCCCGCCGCGACGTACAAATTCACCATCGTGCCGGCGTGGAGGATGGCATCGACATCTGCCGCCGAACCACCGCAACTTAGGCGCGGCGGAGGACGAGAAATTCGCCCAGTTCGCGAAGATTGGCGGCACGGGCGCCAAAGGGCTCGAGCGTGGTGATGGCTCGGGTGGCCAGATCGCGGGCAAATTCATGGGATTTTTTAAGGCCGAAGAGCGCCGGATATGTGGCTTTTTGCTGTGCCTGGTCTTTGCCGGCGGTTTTGCCGAGCGCTGCGGAAGATTCCTCGACATCGAGAATGTCGTCGGTGACCTGAAAGGCCCAGCCGATGAGGCCGCCGAAAGTACGAAGCCGTTCCAAATCCTGCGGACAGGCGCCGCCGGCAATCGCTCCTGAAACGATGGAGGCGCGGATTAAAGCGGCGGTTTTCGAGCAATGGATGTACTGGAGCATCTCGGGAGTCACTTGTTTGCCGCCGGCCTCGAGATCGGCCACCTGACCGCCGACCATGCCATCGATGGTACCCGCAGCGGAGGCGATTTCCTTGATGAGGGCGACACCTTGGGCGGGTGGGATTGGCGCGGCAGCAAGCCTTTCGAAGGCGAGCGTAAGCAGGGCGTCGCCCGCAAGAATGGCCATCGCTTCGCCGAATTTTTTGTGGCAGGTGGGCTGGCCGCGGCGCAGATCGTCGTTATCGAGTGCGGGCAGATCGTCATGAATTAACGAGTAGGTGTGAATAAATTCGAGCGAGCAGGCAACCGGCAGGACGGAAGTTATCTCGTCCGAGAAGATGCGAAAGGCCTCGATGCAAAGGATTGGGCGAACGCGCTTGCCTCCTGCGAATATGCTGTAGCGCATGGCGCGATGGATCAATGGAGGACGGGCCTTCTCCGGCGGAAGGAGGCGGTCAAGCTCGGCATCGACGAGCCGATGGTCTTGTTCAAAAAAAGCAGGGAGTTTCATCCGAGCGAGGCGGTCAGCTCTCCTCTTCGCCCTCCGGCTCAAACGGCTGAGCGGCCATTTCGCCGCCTGCCTTGCGCAGCAAGATTTCGACGCGAGCCTCGGCCTGCTCGAGCTGCTTTTGGCAGTCCCGGGAGAGTTGCATGCCTTCTTCGAAAAGCTTCATGGCTTCTTCGAGTGGAAGATTGGCGCTTTCCAGTTTGCGCACGATCTCTTCCAAGCGCGCCAGAGATTGTTCGAAGGCCTGCTTTTTCGCCGGCTCAGGCTTGGCCGGTTCCGGCTTTTTGCCTGGAGTAGAATTCACGCCCATCTCCCCGCGCGCATCGCGGCATTTTAATGCACGCTGTTCGGAGCGCACAACCGCGGATTCGCACGATATACTTTCCTGCGATGGCGATTTTTGAGGCTTCGAACGAACGGCGAGCGCGCGAGCGCGAGATGCGCGCGGCCGGGCGGTTGCCGGCAGGTCAATCTCTGACGCTGAAGTGGCCGGTGCTGCACGAAGGGCCGGTGCCGGAGTTCAATCCAGCGACGTGGGATTTCCGGGTGTACGGACGGGTCGCGCAACCGCTGCGGTTATCGTGGCAAGAATTTACGGCGCTGCCGCAAAGCGAAGTGCTCGCCGACATGCACTGCGTGACGCGCTGGAGCCGCTTTGATAACCAGTGGGGAGGCGTGCTGGCAACGGAGTTGATGAGCCACGTGACGACGCAGCCGGGCGCGCGGCAGGTCATGGTGCATGCGGAGCATGGGTACACGTCGAATTTGCCTCTCGAGGATTTTCTGCGGCCCTCGACCATTTTTGCATTGCGTCACGACGGCGAGCCGCTTGCTCCCGAACATGGCTACCCGCTGCGGCTAGTCGTGCCGCACTTGTATGCCTGGAAGAGCGTGAAATGGGTCCGCGGGATCGAATTGATCGACCGCGAGATGCCGGGGTTTTGGGAGCGGAACGGCTACCACATTTATGGCGACCCGTTCAAAGAAGAGCGATATTCAAGCTCGGCGTGAGGGGATAACTACCGCGCGCCGGCGGCCACGTTTTCTTATGTGCGCTTGGCGGCGGGTGCCGGCCGATCCGGGCTACACCCCAGGGGAAGTCGCTCACAATCGGAAGTCCCAGGAAAACCAGCCCTGCTAAAATCATAGGACATGATCGGGCTTCGCCTGCTGGCCGTGTTGATGCTGGTGGCCATCAACGGCTTTTTCGCGTCCGCGGAGTTTGCGCTGGTCGCGGTGCGAGCGTCGCGAGTGCGCCAACTGATCGAGCGAGGCGATCCTCGGGCGCGGATTGTGCAGCAGTTGCTGACGCAACTCGATCGCGTCGTGTCGGGCGTGCAGGTGGGCATCACGCTGACCAGCCTGGCGATCGGCGCGATAGGCGAGCCGCTATTCGCGCAACTGTTTCGGCCGTTATTCGAGTGGCTGCCGGGCGGCCGGGCGGCGCTGGCAGCACACGGAGTTGCGATCGTTCTCGCCTTTGCCTGCCTGACACTGTTGCATGTGGTTTTCGGCGAACTGGTTCCCAAAACAATTTCCCTCGAGCGCGCAGCCCGAGCTTCGCTCCTGATCGCCCGGCCGTTTTATTGGTATCTGAGCACGTTTCGCTGGGCCGTGGTTTTGCTCGAAGGAATCAGCGGCAAAGTGGTTCGCTGGCTGGGAGTGAGCGGGCTCGTGGCGGGGCACACGATTCCACATTCGGCTGAGGAGTTGCAGGTGCAAATACGGCAGGCGGGGGAACACGGCCTGCTCGCTCCCGGTGAAGAGCGGGTGATCCTCGGGGCTCTCGACCTGCGTGAGATTCGGGTGCGCGACATTATGATCCCGCGGCCTGACGTGCATGCGCTTCCGGTGGAAGCGGGATTCGAAGAGACGCTGGCGCTTTTTGCGAAAACGCAACGTTCGCGTCTGCCGGTATACCAATCAAGTCTCGATCACGTGCTGGGGTTCGTACATATCAAGGACCTGCTGGGGGTGCTTTCTTCGCGTGAGGAGTTCGTGCAAGCGGGAAGCGCGACGGCAGCAAACGCTTCAGGCCGGCAGATGCAGGATTTCAGCCTTCGGCGATTCTTGCGGGAATTACTGATCGTTCCTGAAGGCAAGCTTGCGGGCGATCTGCTGCTGGAGATGCGTACGCGACGGATCAGCCTGGCGATGGTCGTGGACGAATTCGGCAGCATCCTGGGGCTCGTGACGCTGGAAGACGTGCTGGAGCAGATGGTGGGAGAAATTCACGACGAGTTTGACATCGTGCAGGCGCCACAGATTGTCGGCTCGGGCCCCGAACTCGCGATGGTCTTCGACGGAGCCGTCGGACTGCGCGATCTGGAGACGCAATACGAGATCAGCCTGCCGGAAGACCCCGCGTATGCGACGCTCGGCGGATTCGTGCTGGCGCAACTGGGGTTTATTCCGCGTGGCGGCGAAAGTTTCGATTTTGCCGGATATCGGTTCACCGTACTGGAGATGGAACGGCACCGCGTGGCGCGGATTAAGCTGCAGCGGCTGATCGTGCCGTCATCGGCTGTTCGGGGCGTGCGGCATCCGGCTTCGGCAGGATAGCGCCGAAGCAGGGAATTCCAGGGCCAGCGAAAGGCGATCCGGTGCTAGCCGCACGGGCGCTAAGCAACCGCAGATCCCTCGTCCGCTGCGGCGGACTCGTGATGACAACCTCAAAAAATGTCGCGACAGCGCCGCGCTTTAGCGTGGCACACACGCGAACTCGCGGCAGAGCGCGCAGGAGCGCGCCTGCCGCATCGCTCCTCGTGATGACAAGTGTGATATGCGCATGGCGAGAGTGTCACGCGAGGCCTCAGGTCTGCCGGCGCCTTATCTTTAATGCTTGCGCTTACGCGCCGGGCGTCGGCCGACCTGAGCTACAAAGCAAGATTCCTCGTCGCGCTTCGCGCCGGGAGGATGCATGTCGGAGCCTAGAGGCAACGCTCCTCGGAATGACCTCTTTTCGGCCGCGACGTACAAATTTAGTATCGTGCCCGCCCGAAGGCCGGCATCTACAGTTACAAGCGTGCGCACACGTCGTCTGCCGGGAATGGAGAAACAGATCTAGCCCAACTCGAGGATGACCTCGGCGCCGCGGTTCACGCCCAAAACTCGCGCTGCGTGGCCTTTGTTTACGGCAATTTCGAGAAATCCGCTCGAGCCCATGATGGCGACTGGCTCACCTGCCGCACCTTGCGCGAAGGTTTGCGCCAACTTTTCGACACGTTTACCGCCGACCTGGAGATTGAGTTTGCCGTTGGCGGAGCCTTGAGGCAGATCCTCGGCGGTGAAGTTTGTCATGAGATTGCCGAAGGCATCCACACGCAACACCAGGCCTTTCTTTGCCGTACCAGCCGCTTTAGGCCGAGGGAGCGTGAAGCGGACATGATCAGCCACTTCCTCGCCCATGGCATCAGTCTGGTACGTTTTTGCCAGCCAAGCGGCTACCGGTGCGAAAATGTCACGTCCGTGGAAGGTATTGCTGACAGGACTCAAAAAGTAATGTTCCGCTGTGATGTGACGGACAGAAACGGCCGATTCCCGTTCGTAGATGAGAGAGAGCACGCCGTTATCGGGAGCAACAAAATAGTATTGATCGGCGGTCACAAGGATCGGTCGCCGCGCGGTTCCGACTCCCGGGTCCACCACGACGAGATGGACGGTACGAGCAGGGAAGTAGCGGTAGGCTGCTGCGATTGTAAGCGCGCCGTCCAGGACGTCGAAAGGAACGACATGGTGATTGATATCAACAATCGTGGCGTTTGGCACGATCCGCAAGATGACGCCTTTCAGAACGCCCACGAGGTGGTCATTCGTTCCGTAATCGGTGGTAAGCGTGATGATTGGATTCGACAAGTCCAACCCTCAAAGTGCCGCTCGCGAGCGAGCCGGCCGATAAGTTCGTCCCAGAACCGCGACCCGGGACGCCGAAGGACTCCAGCGTAGCCGCAAATTCCAGAATTGTTCGGCTTTTCTTGAAGGACCGTGCCCGCCACGCAAACAGCGTGAAACGAGTCGTCTCGTCTGTAATTCCGCCCGGCATTTGGCCTATACTGTTACTTTGCCACACAGACCGGGTGGGATCGTATGAGACAAGCGGTGCGGATTGCAATACTCGGCGACTTCGACGCACAGAAGCATTCGCATTGGGCCACGGAGGCGGCGCTGTTTCATGCAGCATCCTGGCTTGGATTCGACATCGAGCCACGCTGGTTTCCGAGCTTGTCGCTGGAAAGCCCTGACGCGCAGGACCACCTCGCGCATTTTGATGGAGTGTGGGGCGCCCCAGGCAGTCCGTTTCGGAGCGCATCAGGAATATTGCGCGGAATCGAAGTTGCACGGCGGAGGGATTTGCCTTATCTGGGGACGTGCGCCGGATTTCAGTATGCGCTGATCGAGTTCAGCCGCAACGTTCTCGGTCTGGCGGACGCGGATACGGCTGAAAGCCGTTCCAATTCGCAAAACATTGTGATTACGCCGGCAGCCTGTGCACTGCCGGAAAGCACGGATGGTTATCCCAAAATGTACGGGGGCGACATTGTCCATCCGGTGAAAGGCACGTTGGTGCACGAATTGTGCCGGTCGGAGACGTTACAGGGCATGTACTTTTGCAATTACGAAACGAATCCCGAATACGTTCCACGATGGGAGGCTGCCGGAGTGCGCGTCGCCGCCCGCGGCGAGCGCGGGGAAATGCGTGCATTCGAACTGCCCGAGAAGCAGTTTTTCGTGGCAACTCTTTTTCAACCGCAACTTTCATCCAGGGGGGAGCAGCCGCACCCCATCATACTGGGCTATCTGCGGGCCTGCGCGGAATCCAGGGCGAGCAAGAAAGCGGCCATGGCCCGCAGCGTGTAGCAGCGGGACTGCCTGAGCCGTACTTTCTACAACCTCTCCTAAGTGGCCCTGCCGTTACAAACCGAAAGTCTCGCCTGGTGCTATAACATAGGAAGAATATGCAGCGGATTTATCTCGATAACAACGCGACGACGGCCGTGCATCCGGCCGTACTGGAAGCAATGCTGCCGTATTTCGGCGGCGAATTCGGCAACCCCAGTTCGGCGCACTATTTCGGACAGCGCGCGAGGCAGGCGGTCGAGCAGGCACGCGAAGCGGTAGCCACGCTGATCGGCGCGCGAGCGAGTGAGATTGTCTTTACGAGCGGCGGCACGGAAGCGGACAACGCCGCGATCATCGGCGTAGTCGAGCATGCGTTGAGGACACAGGGAAAATCATCGGGAGCGCCTGTGCACGTAATTACGACGCAACTCGAACACGAGGCCGTCCTGAACACCTGCCGCGCGCTCGAGCAGCAGGGGGTATCGGTCACTTGCGTTGCTGCAAATTGCAATGGCGTTGTCAATCCGGAGTCGATTCGTGCTGCGATTCGGCCGGAAACCGCGTTGATCTCCGTGATGCAGGCGAACAACGAAATTGGAAGCGTGCAACCGATCGAGGAGATCGGCGCAATTGCCACGGAGACTGATGTCATGTTTCACACGGATGCGGTGCAGGCCATAGGAAAAGTGTCTGTGGACGTGAACCGGTTGGGAGTGGATCTGCTGTCACTCTCGGCGCACAAGTTTTATGGGCCCAAAGGCTGCGGAGCGCTGTTTATACGCAAGGGCACTGAACTCGACCCGTTCTTGAACGGTGGGGGAAATGAGCGGGGACGGCGTGCGGGTACGGAAAACGTGCCGGCTATCGCGGGCTTGGGCAAAGCCGCTGAACTGGCACACGGCGAACTGGAGGAACGGGCAGCCTATTTCCGGAAATTGCGCGATCGGCTGGAGCAAAATTTGCTTGCACGGATTCCCGACGCGCACGTGAATGGAGACACGATGAGGCGCGTGCCGAATACTTCGAACCTGATGTTTCCGGGCATCGACAGTGAGTCTCTGGTGATCGCCCTTGATCTGGCGGGAGTCGCTTGCTCGGCGGGGGCGGCGTGTTCGTCGGGGGCAGTCGATCCTTCGCACGTGCTTACGGCAATCGGATTGACCAGGGCCGAAGCGCGATCGAGCATTCGGCTTAGCGTGGGACGAACGAACACGCCCGAAGAGATCGATCAGGCGGTGGAGATCATCGTCACGGTGGTGGCGCGGCAGCGCGGGGTCGGGGCATATCGAGCGTTTGCGAGGTCGTAGAGGAATAAACTGCAGATCCCTCGTCATTCGCGGTCACGAGGAGGTGACAGCGAATCCTCGTAATGACAAGGTACTATAGCGACGAGCGTAGGAAAGAAAGCCTCACACGCGAGAAGCAAAAGCAGATCCCTCGCCGATTCGCTCGCGTGAAGACATGCGAGCGAATCTCCTCGGGATGACAATTTTAGGTTTTGGGCGCGCAGATGGAGGGCGGGCGAGGAAGCAGCGGCGGCACGATGAGTTCAACTAACGATAGTCGAGAACTGACGGTTGTCGCGATGAGCGGCGGAGTGGATAGCTCCACGGTTGCGGCAATGTTGCACGAATCCGGAGTGCCGGTGGTCGGCTTGACGATGCAGTTGTGGGATCAGCGCCGTTTCCCGGAACTTTCCGCCGGCGAGCACGCGCCGCAGCGATGCTGTTCGCTGGACGACGTGTACGACGCACGCCGAGTAGCCGAACACATCGGTATTCCGCATTATGTGGTGAATTTCGAAAAGCAATTCGAACAAATGGTGGTGCGCCCATTTGTGGAAGATTATCTTGCCGGCCGCACGCCCATTCCGTGCGCTCTTTGCAATAATCATGTGAAGTTCGATCAGTTATTGGTGACGGCGCGGCAGATTGGCGCTTCGCGGCTTGCCACGGGGCATTACGCGCGGATCGGGCACAATCCGGAGACCGGACGCTGGAATCTGTTTCGCGCCACTGATCTCTCGAAGGACCAGTCCTACTTTCTTTTCGGATTGACGCAGGAGCAACTGGCACATGCCGAGTTTCCGCTGGGGAAAGTATCCAAGCACGAGGTGCGAGAGGCGGCCCGCCGGGCGCGCCTGCCTGTTGCGGAAAAGGCCGAGAGTCAGGAGATTTGCTTCGTGCCTACGGGAAAGTACACGGACTTCATTGAGGCCTATCGGGCGCTGGCTCCACGCGCCCCAGAGGCGCCTGCCGGTGGTTTATCCGAAGCAGACCGTGAGAGTTGCGTTGCGAGCGCTCCGCGAATGGAAACGGGAGAGTTGGTGACAACCTCGTGCGAGGTTGTGGGTACCCATTCGGGGATCCAGCACTTCACCGTCGGACAGCGACGCGGATTGGGAATTGCGGCTGCGCAACCGCTGTATGTTTTGCAGATTGATGCGGACACGAGGCGAATCACGGTAGGAGAAGAGAAGGAGTTGTGGCGCGAGGGCTGCGAGGTTCGCGACGTGAATTGGATCGCCTGGCCCGAATTGACTCAAGCTGTGGACGCGGCAGTCAAGATTCGATACAGGCATGAGCCCGCACCGGCGCGCATTGAGCCGGCGGGTGATGCGACGAGGGTGCGAGTACGGTTTGATGAACCGCAGCGTGCAATTACGCCCGGGCAGGCGGCGGTTTTTTATCGCGAGGATGAGGTGCTCGGCGGCGGGTGGATTTTGTAAGGTACGCTACGCGTCACGCTTCTGCCTTTCGCCGCGGCGCGTACTTTGATTGCCTCGGCATCGAGGCTCGAATGAGCAGTGCAGTTTTTCGGCCGATGGTTCACCGGCAGGGAAATAGGTCGCGATGAGTAACCGGGCGGAGAAAACAGGTTAGATGAAAAGCTCTTCGTCTTGTTCGGCGCCCTGGGCCTGGCGGCGGCGACCGCGATAAAACTCGAGGCCGGTCTGGATGCCGCGCACAAGCGCGCTGAAGGATTGCACCGGCCGCCAAACGCTGCTGCGGATGCGGGCGCCGGTTTCTTCGACGGTTTCCATCGCGCCAGTGAGGATCTGGTCGGCATGCACGAGTTGCATGCGCAGACGGTCCACGGCTTCGGTGACCATGCGATCGACGCGTTGCACCTGGCCGCGGGCGACGTGGGTAATTTCCGCGGCGTCAGAGATCATGCTGGCAATGCGCGGCTGTGCCTCTTCCACAAGCATTTGCAGCCGGGAAAGTATGGGGTTGACGCGCCTCTGCATATCATCGGCGAGGTCTTCCATCCGTTTGCTAAGGCGGCGGATGGTCAGAAACATCGCTGCGAAAATCAGCATCTGAATGAATAGAGATACTGCGGCAACGATTACGAACAGCGGCATGACCCAGCTGGCCATCTAAGTCGCCTTACATCTCCTTGGTTTTTTCGCGCTGATAGGCTTCGCGGCCCGCGTCAACGGCGGCGGAGAGCGACTCTTTCTGCTTATTAGCGGCCTGCCTGCCGCGCTCGACCATTTCCTCGGCGCGTTCGCGCAATTCGCGAGCTTTGCGCTGGGCGTATTCCTTGCCCTCTTCCGCGCGCTGGCTCAGATATTCGCGGGTTTCGTCGCCGGATTTGGGAGCAAAAAGAATTCCCACAAGCGCGCCGATTCCGAGTCCCACCATGAAGTAGCTGATTTTGGATCCGGTGCTGTCGCCCATTTGACTAAACCCCCGTTCGGCTCAAGCTAGCATACCGTTAGGTTCGATGCAACCAAGCGGCGGCGAGGGTAAATTCGGAATTTTTGGTACGCCGGTAAACGCGAGCTACTGATGGGTATTATCGACGTCAGGCAGGGGAATCGGATTTTGGCGCGGTAGCGGCGTGAGCGCCGTGCAGGTGCTCGATGATGCGCGCTGCCACGGGCCGTGAGACGACGCGGCTGAGATCTTCCGCGCTGGCGAGCCGCACGCGAGCGACGCTTCCGAATTCGCGGAGCAACTTTTGCACTGTGCGCGAACCGACGCCGGGAATATCGTCGAGTTCCGTTTTCAGAGTGCGGCGAGAGCGGCGCTGACGATGGAAACCGACGGCGAAACGATGAGTTTCGTCGCGAATCTGCTGGATCAGGTGGAGCAAGGGCGAATGCCGCTGGAGGCGAATGGGTTCGTCCTCCTGGCCGAGCACATAAAGTATCTCTTCCTGTTTGGCGATGGCCGCGACGGGCTGATTGATGATTTCGAGCTTTTCGAGGGCTTGAGCCGCGGCATGGAGCTGCCCGAGTCCGCCATCGATCAGGACCAAGCCGGGCATTTCCCTGTGTTCGGCCTGGACGCGGCGATAGCGGCGCTCAACGGCTTCGCGCATGCTGGCGAAATCGTCGTTGCCCCATTCGCCGCGAATGATGAATTTGCGGTAATCGGATTTGCGCATGCGGCCGTTTTCCCACACGACCATCGAGGCCACGGTGTCTGTGCCCTGAAGATGGGAAATATCAAAGCTCTCGATGCGTTTCGGAGGGGCGGGAAGATTCAGCGTGGATTCGAGCGCATCGGAAATGGCTTTCGAATTGGGCTTGAGCACACGGAATCGTTGTTCGAAAGAGTGACGCGCATTCTTTTCCACCAAATCGAGAAAGGCATGTTTGGGGCCGCGCTGAGGCACGGCGATTTCCACGCGACGGTAGGGCAGGTCGAGAGCGGCGGCGCGCTCGGAGAGGATTTCTTCGAGGAGTTGGCGGTCTTCGAAATCGCGCATGACGTGAATGGCGCGCGGCAGGTAAGCGGCATCGAGATAGAGCTGCTTCAGAACAGAGGAGAGGAATTCACCGGGATCGAATTCGTCGAGATCTTCCCAATAAAAATCGCGGCGATCGACGACCCGGCCGGCGCGGATGTGAAACACGTTGACGGCGACTTGCGGAGGTTCTGCGTACCAGGCGAGAACGTCGGTGTCGTCGCCGGCGGCGGCGGCGATCTTTTGGCGCTCTTCTATATCTTCGAGGGTGCGCAGGAGATCTCGGTAGCCGGCGGCCTGCTCGTAATGCTGTTCCTCGGAAGCCTGCATCATGCGCGCGCGGAGGCTGATCATGAGGTCGTGGCGGCGGCCCTCGAGAAAGGTGCGAGTATCGTGCACGGCTTCGGCGTATTTCTCGTCGGCAACAAGCCCGGGGACACACGGGCCCCAACAACGCTGAATGTAATATTGGAGGCAAGGCCGCGGGTGCTGACGCGCCAGGTCCACCGTGCAGGAGGGGATGCGGAAATGTTTGTGGATGAAATGGACGATGCGGTAGGCAAGGCTGTGCGGGAAAAATGGGCCGAAATAAATCGAGCCGTCTTTGCGAAGCCGCCGGGTGACGTAAACACGGGGATATTTTTCAAACGCGGTGAAGCGGATGTACGGATAGGTTTTGTCGTCGCGCAACAGGACGTTGAATTTCGGCTGATACTGCTTGATGAGATTATTTTCCAGCGCCAGGGCTTCGCGTCCGTTATCGACGACGATGTAGTCCACATCGGCGATTTCGCGAACGAGAGAGCCGGTCTTGGCATCCGCCCAGCGCGTCTCGAGGAAATAGGAACGCACACGGGAGCGCAAGGAACCGGCTTTGCCGACATACAGAATCGTCCCTAAGGCGTCCTTGAATAGATAGACACCGGCATCGCGAGGGAGATTGGCGACTTTTTCCCTGAGTTCCATGGGCGGAGTTACAATTCTAAGCGGGGGAGTTCCCGTTTTCGGGACGCCATGCCGCAGGCAACATTGATGATAGCAAAGCGAATCACACCTGCGAAAACCATGAAAACCGGTGCTGAAGCGATGCGTTGGCGCGCCGCAATTCTTTTTGTTTCAGGTATCGCGGTGATGATTGCGTGTTTGTTTGGGCCGACGCCTCTCGCGGGTCAGGAATCCGCGCTTGATAAGGGACCGCCTCCGCCCTATGTCGAGCCGGCAGCTCCCCCCCCTCTCCCTGAGCCCACATATGATCCGCTGCGCGCACAGAAAAGCGTCGAGATCGGCACTTTTTATATGAAGCGCGGGAATTACGATGCGGCGATCGAACGGTTTCAAGACGCGACGCATTTCCAGCCAAAATTGGCGCGGCCTTACGCCCTTTTGGGCGAGGCCTATGAGAAGAAAGGGGAATTCGACAACGCTTTAGCCAGCTATAAGAAGTACCTCGATGTTTATCGCAGCGCGCCGGACCGGGAGAAAATCCTCAAGAAGATTACGAAGTTGGAAGGGCAGGCGGGCCGCACGCAAACGAAGGAGAAAGCAGGGTAAGACTGCAAAAAGCCGGCCGCGGCCAATCCAAACGCAACTGCAGATCCCTCGCCATTCTCATGAAGGACATGAGGGCGAATTTCCTCGTGATGACACCGGAGCGCGGTTCGGAGGGTTAATGCGAGCGGGCCACAAGGAAAGGATCTTCGCGGGACGGCTCGGAATGACAGGATTGAATTTTGGAGCAACGAGATCAGGGGTGGCGATCGAGAAATTTGCGTGCCCGCTCGTAATTCAGATACCTCTTTTCTTCCATGCGAAATTTGAGCGAATGAGCTTCGATGCCGCAGCGCGCGGCACGAAGGGGATGTTTGACGTGCAGCATTTCGTGGAAGAGGACGTATTCGACGACGTAACGGGGCACAGAGGCACGATCCAGCCAGCGATTCATGACGATCTGATCAAGCGCGGGGTCGAAACAGCCCAATTGCGCGCGCCAGGTGCGGGTGCTCCAGCCGAGTCGCGGACGATGCAGACGGCCCCGGAAATAGCGGCGATTCAGACGCGTGAACATAGGACTGAGATCGTAAATCATTCCACGCGGACCGGTTTCGACGCGGCGGCCACGCCTGCCGCGGAGCCGGGCGACGCGCCGGCAGGTGCGCGGCATGAGAACAAATTCACGATAAGCGCGCAGTAGTTCAGCGGGCGGGCGTCGCCGGTAAAGTCGGGACAAGAGGATGGCGGCCGCCGACTCCAGCACCGGCAGCGGCGCGCCGCGCAAAGCGTCCGACAGCCGCACCCATGCCGTTTCTTCGCGAATGCGTATGGTATGCATCAAATTCGCGTAGGGATAGAATTCCACTTCGAAATGCGGAGGGCGTCCCCGGCAACCCAGGCGCGTATAGAGCCGCTGGAAAATTGCGGCGCCGCCGGCGACGGGGGTGCGGGGTCGGGGAGAGTTTTTCATTGCGGTCTGCGGCGCACCGGCGGCGGCGCGTTTTCTTTCAGAGCTTCGGCGGCATCTTTAATCGCGTCATTAGTGGCGTCGATGGCGTCGTCGAGATTGTCCTTATAGGGGGCCACGGCCTGCCCCTTGGCCGACAATCCTTTCAAATATGCCAGGAATTCAGGCGCACGCCCCTGCATTTCCTTGATGGCATCGCGGATGTCCTCCTGTTTGTCCACGCCGAGCTGGATCAGGTCCGAACCGTCGTCGATGCAGCCGGAATAGGCGTTGATCAGCGAATTGACGCGCTCCTCGCGATGGAGCTCGCCGGGATGCGCGAACTCGTATTGTATTTTCTTGATGCGATCGGCGGCGAAAGAGATAAACAGCTTAATGCGTTCCGAAGTGGTGTCGGCGTCGCGAATTTTGTCTGCCTCGGATTCGCTCAGGTAATCTTTCTTCTGAGCGAACGCGGGAGCAGCGGGGGCGGCGATTCCCGCGAGGCACACGACAAACGCGAGCATCAAGATGAAAGAGCGCGTCGGCAGCGTCATCACGGATCTCCTTTCTTCGAACGTTTTTCGCCTACGGTCGGAAAGAGCGCCTCGATCAGCATATTTTGGGATTTGGCCAGGTCCGAGCGTACCGCCTGGAACCACGGCCTTTTGTCATATGGAAGCAAATTGATGATGTCGTCGATGTGACGAAGCGTTTCTCGCAGGCTGATCTGGAGTTCCTTGAAGCCGGAAGGATGTTGCTCGGCGTTTACGCCTGTCGCGGAGAGCGCCTGCACGGTGCTTTCGACTTCGTCGCGGTAATGCTCAAGATCGGCGAGCGCTTGTTCGTCCTTGTCAGCTTTTAAGTCCGCGCGACCCTTGTCAATTTCGAAGCGCCCTAATTTCGCCAATATTTTAGCCTTGGCCACAGGATCGCGCTCCAACTGAAATTGTGCTTCGTACCTGGCACGGGACTCCTGGTCAGCAGCGCCAATGGCGAGCATCGCACCAAGGGCCATGCTCGTGAGTACCAGGAAAATCTGAAAGAGGTCGCCCTTCACGTTTATTTATTTCCCGCGAGTTCGTGATAGCTCGCGTTGCAGGAGCGTAAGCCGCGCCTGGGCCTGAAATTCCTGATTGGGGCGCTCGCCGCGATCCATCTCGATAAATTTTCGATAGGCGTCGGCCGCTTCAGCTTTCCGGCCTAGTTTATCGCACGACAAGGCGCGAAAGAACCAGTCGAGCGCGCCAGGTGTTTCGCGCCGGGCGAGAAGATCCAGAGTCGAGATGGTCGGCTCGTACTGCCCGGACAGATAATAGACGGACACGAGCTGGCGAAGCGCATCGGGATTGCCGGGCGAAAGTTCGAGACAGCGCCGCAGTTCTTTTTCGGCGGCGGCATAATCGCGCAATTCCATTTTCGCCTGACCCAACCACAGGTGCAGTTGAGGATCGGCTGCAGAAGCAGCGATGGCTTTTTCGAGCGACGCGGCCGCATCGGACCATTTCTTCTGCTGGAGATAGATGCTGCCGCGAAGCTTGAGCGAATCGCCGGTCGGCGCGGCGCGCCGCTCGAGTTGATCCAGTTCCTGGAGGGATTCGTCGAAGCGGTTCAGATCTTCGAGGGCGGCGGCGAGCTCAAAGCGGGCGTGAGCATCGTCCGGGACCTTTTGCACATATTGGGCCAGTGCGTCGGCTGCCGCGGCAGTTTTTTGCTGCCTGAGCAAAGATTCGGCGAGACCGAGTTGCGCCGCTGCGGACTCAGGCTTCAACAGAAGGAACTGGCGGAAATTGGCTTCGGCCGGGCCGAATTGCCCGTCGGCCAGGAGGGCGCGCGAAAGGGCGAAAAGCACGGCGTCGTCTTTGGGAGTTAGGGCGAGTGCGGCGTGATATTGCTGGATGGCTTCAGATCGCTTGCCGCCGTGTTCGAGAGCCTGGCCCAGCAGATATAACGGGCGAGCTTGGCCGGGAAGCAACTCCACGGCGCGGCGAAACGACTCGGCTGCCGACAGCGGATCGGAGTCCAGCAGTTCCAGGCCGAGATTCAGTTGAGCCGGAGCAAGTTTGGGATCGAGGGAGATGGCGCGACGGTACTCGGCGATTGCTTCTTCATTCTTTTTCAGGCCGGAATAGGCGAAGCCCAGTTCGAAATGCGGAAGAGCGTCGCCCGGTTTAGCGGCAGCGATTTTTTCGAGCAACGGGATGGCAGCGGCAAAATCTTTGCGATCGAGCGCCTCCTGGGCTTGCGAAAGCAGGGGCGCAAGAGAATCGGCGGGCGAAGGGGACACTTGTTGCGGCTTCGACGATCGCGCAGGTCCCGCTTCGGATTGGGCACGAGAGTTCTGATCATTTGCGACGGAGAGGGTTAGCCCGATATAGAACAAGATGGCCGCAAAGACGAATCGCATGGAAGAACGGGTCACTGTTGTGTCGCTACGCTCGGCAGTGACCCAATTATAAGAGATTCTGTGGTTTGTGGGATGAGCACATCTCAGATCAGCGTCTTCGCCACCGTCCCTAAAAGCGTGCGGAGCTGGGAATGACGAGGTCTGGGTCAATCGATCGTCAAGTGTTTGCGCGGATTGGCGCGGCCGTTGTCATGTTTAAGGACGCGGGCGAGATATTTGCCGGTGTGCGAATGCGGACTGCGCGCAACCTGCTCGGGAGTGCCGGTGGCCACGACCATGCCGCCCTGGGCGCCGCCTTCGGGGCCGAGGTCGATAACCCAATCGGCGGACTTAATGACGTCAAGATTGTGCTCGATGATGATGAGCGAAGCCCCGCCCTCGAGAAGTTTGCGGAAGGCCGTAAGCAGTTTCTGAATATCGTCGAAATGCAAGCCCGTCGTGGGTTCATCGAAAATATAAAGGACGCCGGGATTGGCGGTGTGGATCAGATGAGCCGCGAGTTTCAGGCGTTGCGCTTCGCCGCCAGAAAGCGTGGTGGCGGACTGGCCGAGGCGCAGATAGCCGAGACCGACTTCCGCAAGCACTTTGAGCTTTGAGGTGACGCGCGGCACCCCGGAGAAGAACTGCAACGCCTCATGGACCGTCAGGCCGAGGACTTCGTGGATATTTTTGTCCCGATAACGCACCTCGAGGACGGAACTCTTGAAGCGAGTGCCGCGGCATTCCTCGCAGATGAGTTCCACATCGGCCAGGAATTGCATTTCGACTGTGACGGTACCGTCGCCCTGACAGACTTCGCAGCGGCCTCCGGGAATATTGAATGAGAAATGGCCTGCGGTCAGGCCGCGCCGCTTGGCATCCGGAGTGGATGCGAATACATCGCGAATGGAATCAAAGGCCTTGAGATAAGTTGCGGGATTCGAGCGCGGAGTGCGGCCGATCGGAGTCTGATCGACGAGAACGACCTGGTCCAGGAACGAATCACCCTCGATGCGTTCGCAGAGTTCCTTGAAATTCAGGCCGGCGCGTTTGGCTTCGACAGCTTTGTAAAGCACGTCGTGGATCAACGTGGATTTGCCCGAGCCGGAGACGCCGGTGACGGCGACCATCGTGCCGAGCGGAAACATGACATCGATATTGCGAAGGTTGTGAGCGCGCGCGCCGAAGATGCGCAGAAAACGGCGCGAAGGCTTGCGGCGCAGCGACGGAACGGGAATGCGGAGTTCGCCGCTGAGATAACGAGCGGTCAGCGATTCGGATGAATCGAGGAGTTTCTCGCGCGGGCCGCAATAAAGCAGTTTACCGCCGAGTTCGCCGGCGCCGGGACCGAGGTCGAGAACATAATCGGAAGCGGCGATGGTTTCAGCGTCGTGTTCGACCACGAGAATGGTGTTTCCGAGATGGCGCAAACTCTTAAGGATCTCGATCAGACGGTGGGTATCGCGAGGATGAAGACCGATGGAGGGCTCATCCAGAACGTAGAGCGCGCCGACCAGTTGCGAACCGAGCGAAGTGGCCAACTGGATGCGCTGCGCTTCGCCGCCGGAAAGAGTAGAGGTGAGACGATCGAGGGTGAGATAAGCGAGTCCGACTTCGTCGAGAAAGCGGAGCCGCTGCTGAACTTCCTGGAGGATTCTTTCAGCGATAGCTGCTGCTTCCGGCGCCAATTGGAGGGAATCGAAAAATTGGCGCGCCTCAGTGACGGTTAGAGAACAGACTTCGGTGATGGATTTGCCGTCGATGCGCACGGCGCGGGCTTCAGTTCGCAGGCGTGTGCCTCCGCAGTCGGGACACGTCGCGTAGCCACGATAGCGGCTGAGAAAGACACGAACATGCAGCTTGTATTTCTTGCGCTCGAGCCAGGCGAAAAAGCCTTTAACACCGGAGAATCCGGCTTCTTCGTCACCTTCGATGATGGAATCGCGCTGCTCGGCGGTAAGTTGGCGGAAGGGAATATCCAGGGGAATGCCGCGCGAGCGGGCGAATCGCTTTAACTCTTGCCAAAGCGGGCGATAGCGCGGTTTGGTCCAGGGTTGAATGACGCCTTCGTTTATGGATTTGGCGCGGTCGGGAATTACGAGATCAATATCGAAATCGATGGTATTGCCGAATCCCTGGCAGCGCGGGCAAGCGCCATAAGGGTTGTTAAAGGAAAACAGGCGCGGCTCAGGCTCCTGGTAGCCGATGCCACATATTTTGCATTCGAAATGATCACTGAAGACCAGCCGCGTGGGTACGGGTTGGGCCGCGGGGCTGGAGGCCGAATCCGGCGCGGGGTGCGGATCCAAGCCGGGCTCGCAAGGAAGAAATTCGAGGATCGCTTCGCCTTTGCCTTCGCGATAGCAGATCTCAATGGAATCGGCGAGGCGGGAGCGAATCTCGGGGCTGATGACGAGGCGGTCGACCAGGACGTAGATTGGTTGCGAAAAATCCAGATCCAGCAGCGTTTCGGGAGAAGAGAATTCATGGACGGTGCCGGCCTGATACAGTCGGTTGAAGCCGCGCTTCTGCAAATCGAGCAAAGCTTGCCGCAGGTTCTCGGCCGCGGGCCGAGCGGGTTTTCGCGCGCTGGTTTTGCGGGGTGATTCCGGAATGATCAGGCGATAAAGTACGTAAAAACGCAGGCCCGGCTGGAGCGCCAGAACCCGTTCGGTAATGGAATCGATGGTGTCGCGGCGAACTTCGGTGCCACATCGCGTGCAGAAGGTGCGGCCGGCGCGAGCGTAGAGCAGGCGCAGGTAATCGTAAATTTCGGTGGCGGTCGCGACGGTGGAGCGTGGATTGCGGGTGGCGTTCTTTTGCTTGATGGCGATGGCCGGAGCGATGCCGGAAATTTCATCTACATCAGGCTTTTCGATGCGCTCGAGGAATTGGCGGGCGTAGGCAGAGAGCGATTCGATATAGCGGCGCTGGCCTTCGGCATAAATCGTGTCGAAAGCGAGGCTGGACTTTCCGGAACCGGAAACTCCTGTTACGACACTGATGGCGTTGTGGGGGATTTCGAAGCTGATGTTTTTCAGGTTATGGACGCGCGCGCCGGAAACGGCGATGGACGCGGGTTCATCGACGGCTACAGGTTTCTCGACAATTTCGGGCTTTTCTGGCACGAGGTTCTATACAGCCGGGATTTTGAGGGATACGTAAACGAAAAATTATACGGCGGCGGGACGCGGGCAGCAAATTGCCGTCGCGAATCCGCCCACAAAAGATTGATGGCGATGGACCTGCAGTTTATAGCTTCAGACCGTTTCCGGGTTCAGCGGCAGAATGTTTTCAGTAACCGGTCGCGCCCACCGGCGCATGACTCGTCGCGGTGCCCAACACCGGGATTTGCGGTATTGGCAGCCGCTCCTCGGAATCAGGTTCTTCGAAAATTTTGCGGATCTTGTACGTCGTTGAGCGCTCTGCCGGCACACGGCCGATGGCGCGAATGAGCGCGCGGAACTCTGCAGGCGAAACATTCTCGCCGTAATTCGCGCCCGCCGCTTTCGAAATGCTTTCTTCCATAAGCGTTCCGCCGAAATCGTTCGCTCCCGCTTCCAGGCAAGCCAACGATTGCGCGAATCCCATCTTCACCCACGAGACCTGAATATTCTTAATGTAACCGTGCAGCATCACGCGCGCGAGAGCGTGTACGATCAGGTCCTCGTGTTGCGAATGTCCGGCGCGCGCTCCGCCGATCTGGAAAAGCTTCGTTTGCGAATGGATGAAGCCCAGCGGAACGAATTCCGTGAACCCGCCGGTGTCTTTCTGAATATCGCGCAACAGCAGCAAATGCCTCACCCAGTGCTCCGGCCGTTCCGTGTGGCCATACATCATGGTTGACGTCGACGGAATCCCCAGGCCATGTGCCGTGCGGATTACATCGATCCACTGCCGCACCTTCAGCTTGTTCGGACTGAGTGACCGGCGGACGCTGTCGTCGAGAATTTCGGCCGCCGTGCCCGGAATGCTGTTCAGGCCGGCCTCTTTCAACATCAGCAGATACTCGTGCAATGGCAAGTGGGTTTTCTCCACACCATAGGTAATTTCCATCGGCGAGTAGGCATGCACGTGAAGCTCAGGAAGCCGCGCTTTGATAGCCCGCAACAGTTGCACGTAATAATAACCGTCGAGATCTTTAGGGAGGCCGCCCTGAATGCAGACCTCGGTCGCGCCCTGCCTCACGGCTTCGATAGATTTTGCCAGCAGGGCATCGGTGGAATGAAAGTAAGCGTCCGAAGCCTCCGGCCCGCGGCTGAAACCGCAAAAAGCGCAGCCCACGATGCAAATATTGGTAAAGTTCAAATTCCGGTTCACCACATAGGTTATGCGCTCGCCAACGACGCGCCGCCGAAGCTCATCCGCGACCCTGACCAGGGCGACCAGGTCCTTGTCATCAACGGTTGCGAGGAGCAACCCTTCTTCGAACCCAAGCTCCTGGCCGCCAAGAACTCTTTCCAGCGCGCTCGCCACCATTGGGCGCGCCGCCGCTAGCGCGTGGTCCCACGGCATCTCTCGCCATTCCGAATTGTTCAGCCTTAGCATTGAGCACCGCCCCGTGCGTACCCGTCATCGCCTCGCAATTTTCGCACGTGCGGTTCGAGACGGTCGTTCACAAATTCCGGCCGCGACAAAAACTCCGGATAGATCGCCAGTCGCTCGCGCAGCAGAAATCCGGCCGATGCGCTTCGAGCCGCCAGCGAAGAGATCTGAGGCCAAGCCGCTTCCGGATTGATGAAATCTTTTGTGACCGGGGAAATGCCGCCCCAATCGTTGATGCCGCCCTTCAGCAAATCCGGATAATGCTGCGATAGCAGATTCGGGGGCGATTGCAGGTTCATGTCGCCGCCAAAAATCAGGCGCGCCACCGCAATGGTCCGCAGCAGGTCTTCGTTCGAAGGCTCGGCCGCCTGCGACATGCGAATGTCGGGCTTCACGCGAAACGGCTGGATGATCACTTCCTGGATGTGCCTATACTTTTCATGCGCGGCTCGGATGGCCAGCAGCGAGTCTACGCGTTCCTCCGGCATTTCGCCGATGCCGATCAGAATGCCTGTCGTGAACGCCATAGACAATCGTCCGGCATTTTCGATTGTTCGCAGGCGAACCGCAGGCACCTTGTCCGGCGCCTTCCAATGTGCTCCGCCGGGCCGCAGAAGCCTCGGGCTGACGCTTTCCAGCATGAGTCCGGCGCTCACGTTGCTTTCCCTCAGCCGGCGGAGATCATCGAACGCCATCACGCCGGGATTCGAATGCGGAAGCAGGCCCGTCTTTTCGAGCACCAGATCACACATGGCGGCGAGATATTCCAGGGTGCGCTCGAAGCCGAGTTTCTTGAGAAACTCCTTCGCCTCGGGAAAAACGCGCTCGGGCTGGTCGCCGAGGCTGAACAAGGCCTCCTTGCAACCAGCGCGCCGCCCGGCCTCCGCTACCGCGAGCACTTCATCGGGAGTCATATAGGGCTGGACTCCGGCTTGCGGGTCGGCGCGGAAGGTGCAATAGCCGCAATAATCGCGGCAGAGATGCGTAAGTGGGATAAAAACCTTGCGCGAGTAGCTGACCGACGTGCCCTTATATCGGTCGCGCACCGCGCCCGCCGCTTCGAGCAACGCGCCAAGCGGCGCGTCATTCAGGAGCCACAGGGCCTCTTCGCGCGAAACGCCGCGGCCCTCTAATCCAGCTTGCAGAGCGGCGTCGACATGATCGGCAATGGCCAATGGCGGCATTTGGAAGCGTTCTCGAGTGAAATGCTCGCTGATGTCAGTTCATTCAAAAGCATATGCTCGCGTAATTTTGCAGTCAATGCGCGCCGTGCGTGCGGCCCCAGGGGTAGGCGTAGCGCCGGGCTTCAGCCCGGCATTTGTTGGTGCGCGTAAAATGACGATATGCGAACTAGCCTGCAACTTTATTCTAAGGCTCACCGCCATGGCTAACGCTCTGACCGCGCTGCGCCTGCTTCTCGTTGCTCCGTTTGCCTTCCTTATGGCGAGGGGGGACGCGCGTTCAGCTGCCTTGGCCCTGATTGTCTGGATGGTCGCGCTCGCAACCGATTTCGCCGATGGCCCAATCGCGCGTCGGCAAGGTACGGTGACGCCGCTCAGCGGAGTCTTTGATCACACCAGCGATTTTATTTTCGTGGTGGCCGGCATATTTGCGGGGGCATCCCGCGATGTGTTTCCGTGGATCCTGCCGGTCTGCATCACCGCGGCATTTCTGCAGTACGCGATCGATTCTTACTGGCTGCACCGGCAGATCAAATTCCGAGGCAGCAAACTCGGCCGCTACAACGGAATGCTTTATTTCGTCCCGCCCATTGTGGAGATCCTCATTCGCCTGGGAGCGAGAGTGCTTCAGCGGTTGTTGACGATTTTGGTATGGACACTGGTTGTGAGCACGCTCGTTTCCATGGTCCAGCGCTTGATCTTTACCCGTTTAGCCGCCGCCGAAGACCTCGCGGGTCGCGCGCCTCAGAAATAGCAAGCCGACTCCAGCATTGAATACGATAAAGAAGTTGTGCATGACAAATCCGAACGCTGTCATCTGCCCGGGCTTATCGGGAAACAGCAAGACCCAAAAAAGAATGGCGACCGAGTGCATCGGCCCCGGCATGGCCGCACCAAAAAAGATCACTGGCAGGTAGCCGAGCATCTCCTTGAACCCTACCGAGCCGCCAAACAGCCTCAATGCCAGCGTGTATACGACGACTCCCGCGAGCACCAGCGGCGCGCGGATCGCGATGATCGCGGCGTAATGCCAGACCTTCGCCAGCCGGAACGCCCGCAGGATCGGGCGCTCGCGTATCCTCATCCCCGCGCCGATTCTGCCGCTGAAAAACAAGTGAAACAGCGCAAAGAAAATCGCCGAGCCCAGCGCAACCCACGGAATTACATGGAAGACGGGCTGAATTGCGTTCCACTGCAGCATGACCCCGATCGTGGCCCATAAGATCAAGCTGTAGTATTCGCAAAACATCAGGAAGAGCATGCTGGAACCGACTTCCCATCCGGGCACGGCGTCACGCCGGTTCAGATAGAGCGCAATGGCGCCTTTGCTGACCTGCTCATTGACCAGCGAAAGAATGTAGGCGCTTGCGCGGATGGGCAAAATGTCGGCGTAGCGAATCTTCGTGTTGAACCAATTGATTACGCCCCAGACAGCGGCGCTATCCAGGAACAGATACAGAAAGCAGTAGGGAATCATCATCGCCAGCCAATATCCCCAGCTGACGTTTTCGAAACTTTTCAAAAGATACGCGAGCAGGCTCGTGCCTTCGGCTGCCGCCGCGTGGCTGAGCCGGTTATAAAGATAGGCAAAGCATCCAATGGTGATCAGCACAGGCAAAAGCCGTTGCCACGGCTTGGCCTTTTTCGCTGTTACGGCAGTCGGAATGCTCGCTGATGGAGCCGTCTGGCTCATCGTGTCATTTTGCCCCTATGCTGCCCCTGATCATCTCATCAATTCCCGTGAGTTGCAGGCCCAGTTTACACGCCGCAGGCTGCGGATCGAGATGCGTATCGGCCGTGACGACTTCGAGAGCATCCGACGAAAACCCAGGTCCGGCCACCAGTTGCCGAATCCGGAGCGCCAGCGCCAGCAAATTTTTTGGAATCGAGCCAATTCGAACTTCGTGTCCCAGCATGCGAGCCGCCCGTTCAACCAGTTCGCGTTCCGGCAGGGAAGCAGGTCCAACAAGATCCAAAACAATGTTTTTGGCCACCGAAGGGGCCGTAGCGGCGAGCACCGCCGCCCGCGCCAGGTCGTCCACATATAACGGCTGCTGAAGATTGCGCCCGCCGCCGATCAGCCTTGCCTTCGGCAAAGTTACATTTCGCCTGAGCGCCGCTGCGCCCGCTGTATCCGGACCCAGCAGCAGTGGCGCGCGCAGCACGGTGTACGGCAAGTCCGAATTGGCAACCAGAAGTTCCGCTTCGCCCTTGGTGCGATAATAGCGGTTGGGGGATTTTTCGTCCGCGCCGATGGCGCTGACCAGGACGAATTTCTGCACGCCGGCCTTTTTTGCGGCTTCGATTACTGCGCGCGTCGATGCTACGTTTGCCTGCTCATAGGTCGAATCCGCGCGTTCAATCAGAATTCCCGGTAAATGAATGACAGCAGCGGCGCCGTCGAACGCCGCATTCAGGCTGGCAGCATCAGCGTACGAGATAATGGCCACCGAATCTGTGTTGCTCAGCTGATCTCGGATCTGTTCTGCGGCGCGATCCGAGCGCACCGCAGCAACAAGGCTCAGGGGGCTTGGCGCGGATTCCCGGCCGCATCTCAGGATCGCGCGGCCTACGGCTCCATTCGCGCCGGTGACGACGACCTTCATGTGCCCCGACGCCAAAGCGGATCATCCCTCGACGTGGAAGACGTGAACCGTTGAATTCGGGGGGACCTTCAGTTGCGGGTATTTGGCGTGCCGCGCCTCCATCACTCCCTGCTGCTCGGCAGGATCGGTAACCAGCCTGAGCGTGCGGTCATAAATATTGTTGCCGATTTTCAGCCGCACATGCGGGTCGCGAATAACATTGTCATTCCACGTGTGCTTCGTCCCGGCGGGATAAACCGATACGAGATAGAGTTGCCCGTTGTAGTCGAGGCAATTGATGTTCACTGAGTGCGGGAGCAAATACCAACTGTGCGTCTCGAGTTGAACCACTGGAATGTCGTTCGTGAATGACCAGTCCGTCACCGGCGTGGTCACGACGTTCCCCTTCAGCCATAACCCTGGCGTTCTGTTATGCGGTCCGAAGCCGGTGATGCTCAGCACTACCAGCACCAGGATCAAACAGACCACAATGATTCCAAGAGTTCGTAAAAACGTCCTCATCCTTTGCTCCTGAATTTAAGAATGTATTCCCGGACGAATGGTGGTCTGACCTGATCCCACGCCCACCCTCCACCGGTGTCATCCCTACGAAATTTGCCCTCTGTCGCCATGGGTCAAATAACGAGAGATCTGCGGTTCCTTGCCTCTAGGAAATAGGCCTGCAGTGCGCGGATTCCCGTGAGCTTCCTACCCCATGACATGCGCGCCTTGCGGCTCGATCTTATAAATAACGCGCACCTCGCCGGGGCCTCGATACGGATATTTATCCTGCCCGAGATATTTTTTGGCCATTTTGTCGATATGGGCGTCGGCGCCTTGTTCGGTGATGTCCACTACACGCCCGCGCACCGAAAGATGCCGGTACGGATTCTCCGGATCCATCAAATCCAATCCCACACGCGGATCGCGGCGCATATTCTTATCTTTGACGCGTCCTTTCGCACTGTTGACCAGGATGTGTTTCCCGTCGTAATCCACCCAAACCGGCGATACCTGGGGACTCCCGTCGGGCATTAACGTGGCGAGCTGTGCGAACGTTTTCTTCTTGAAGAGGTCGACATACTTTTCCGGGATCGCTGCCATGTTGTTCTCCTCTGAAAATAAATTAGAGGTTACACTAAAGCGCGAGTTGCCGGATACGAGTTCTTTTAGCGTCTGAGGAACCCGCGCAAGTCGGCGCAAGCAGCCATATTTCTGAATCCTTAGCCGCCATTCGGGGTCCGCAAGACGCGCCGTACTGGCGTGCCTCGGGGTGATAGCACGGGTATACACGTGCAACAAGCAGTGGCAGTGGTCGGGGGCACCGGAGCGGAAGGAAGCGGCCTCGCGCTTCGTTTTGCGAAGGCCGGCATGCGCGTCCTGATTGGCTCGCGCAGCCCGGAAAAAGCGCAGGCAACAGCCAAGAAAATCGCCGAGCGCAGCCGCGCAAACGACGTCACCGGCCACGCGAATCCGGAAGCCGTGAGCAAAGCTGCGATTATCATTCTTACTGTGCCGCTTTCCGCTCAGGTCGAAACCCTCAAGTCCGTTCGCACAAGCTTCGTGCCCGGCTCAATCTTTGTTGACGCCACGGTGCCGCTGGAAATCGCGGTTGGCGGCCGGTTATCTCGCACATTAAATTTGTGGGATGGCTCGGCCGCCCAACAGGCCGCGCGTCTCGTGCCGCCCGGCATTTCTGTTGTGGCGGCATTCCACGGGCTCGCGGCGGAAGCCCTCGCCAGACTCGACCAGCGCGTCGATTGCGACGTCCTGATCTGTGGCGATAACGCCGAAGCCAAAGCGACCGTCAGCGCCCTCGCCGAAAACATTTCGGGCGTACGTGCCATTGACGCGGGCCCGCTCGATCATGCCCGTTACCTCGAAACGTCCGCGGCGCTGCTCATAGCCCTCAATCTGCGCCACAAGGTAAGTCACTCCGGGTTGCGCATCACCGGGCTTGGCCTCGGCGAACCTCGCTTATGAGTAGCTCACCCGTGGTCGCGCTGGCCGGCGGCATCGGTGCAGCCCGTTTTCTCGATGGTCTCGCCCGCGTGCTGCCGCCCGAGCGCATATTCGTCATTGGAAATACCGCCGACGACGCCGATATCCATGGTCTGCACATCTCGCCCGACCTCGATACGGTCATGTACACGTTGGCCGGCTTGTCCGATCCCAAGCGTGGATGGGGCCTTCGCGGCGATAGCTTCCGCTGTCTCGAAGCGCTCGGCCGCCTCGGCGCAGACACGTGGTTCCAGCTTGGCGACCGCGACCTTGCCACCCACGTGTATCGCACCGAGCGTCTGCGCCAGGGAGCGAAGCTGAGCGAGATCATTGCTGAAGCGACTGCGGCATTCGGCGTGCGCTCGCGGATATTCCCCATGTCTGACGACCGCGTCCGGACACGCATCTGTACGCCCGCCGGCGAGCTTGAGTTCCAGACATATTTTGTGAAGCGCCGCGCGCGCGATCGCGTCATCAGCCTGCGTTTTGACGGCGCTTCCGAAGCGAAGCCCGCCCCCGGCGTCGTCGAATCACTTGCAAACGCCGGCTTCATCATCTTGTGCCCGTCAAATCCATTCATCAGCATCGGTCCCATTCTCGCTGTCCCCGGGATCCGTGAAGCGATTCAGCGCAGGCGCGACCGCGTTATCGCCATTTCTCCTATCGTCGGGGGTCGCGCGCTGAAAGGCCCCGCCGCGCATATGATGAAGAGCATGCACATGCATTCCGCCGCGGCGGAAGTGGCGCGCATGTATGCCGATGTCGCCGGCTCGTTCGTGTTGGACGAACTCGACCGATCACAAGCCGCGCAGGTCGAAAAGATGGGGATCAGGCCGATCGTGACGAATACGGTGATGCGCGGCTTGCGGGAACGAAAATCGCTGGCGCGAGTTGTCGTGCGCGAAATGGAGATCGATTCGTGATCTTTGCCGTGTTGCCTGTAAAGCGCCCGCAGAACGCGAAAGTGCGGCTCAGCGGATTACTTTCGGCGGAGCAGCGGGAGACTCTCGCGAGGCTGCTTTACCGGCAGACTCTCGCATCGCTTTGCCGCGCCGAAGGCATCGACCGCGTCGTTGTGATGACCGCCGATGCCGAAATCGCGCAGCATGCACGCCGTTCCGGCGCGCTCGTCTTTGACGAAGTCGAGCAGGTGAGTCACAGCGTTTCCGCCGACGCCGCTTGCCTGCGAGCCATTGAAATGGGCGCGGCCACAGTTTTGCTCGTGCCGATCGATGTGCCTCTGGCCACCCCGGCCGACTTCGCTGAGCTCGCCGCCGCCGCTGCCCGGTCCACTGCTCATGCGCTGGCGCAACCCGGCGGCATATCAGCCGATCGAGTTGCGCTGCAAGCAAAGCTCATTGTAGTGCCCTCGGCCGATGGCACCGGCACAAACGCGCTCGCCCGCACTCCACCCAACGTGATCGACAGCCGCTTCGGCCCCGGCAGTTGCCGCGCGCATCTGGATCAGGCTCGCGCGAAAAGTGTTCACGCCGAACTATTGCGCCTCCCTGGGCTGATGTTCGACATCGATACGCCCGCCGATGTCGCCGAATTTCTCGCCGGCTCGCATACCAGCGAAGTCGCCGCCTTTCTCCGCACCGCATGCGCCTCGAAATAGTCGCGCTCTCCACGATGCCGGAAGTACATCGGGGCGACGATGTTGGCGCGCTCATTCGCGACGCCGCACGCAAAGAGCATCACTTTATAGATCCTTCTGTTATTGTCGCCGTCGCCCAGAAGATCGTCTCTAAAGCCGAAGGCGCGGTCATTGACCTGCGCAGCATTCAGCCATCTCCTTTTGCTCGCTCCTGGGCCGCTGAATGGAGCAAAGATGCGCGTCTGGTCGAGCTGATTCTGTCCGAATCCAAGCGCATCGTGAAAATGGACCGCGGCATCCTCATCAGCGAAACTCGGCTCGGTTATGTGTGCGCAAACGCCGGCGTCGACCAATCCAATGTTGCCAGCGATGACTTTGCCTCGGTGCTTCCCCGAGATCCGGACGGCTCTGCCATGCGCCTGCGCGAGCAACTTGGCTGCGGCGCCGTAATCATCACAGACACGTTCGGGCGCCCATGGCGCGAAGGCCTCGTCGACGTGACAATCGGTCTCGCAGGTCTCAGCGCGTTGGACGATTTGCGGGGAACTGTGGACCGTCGTGGACGCAAACTCAGCGGCACAATCATCGCTGTTGCCGATCAACTCGCCGCCGCCGCCGGGATTCTGATGCGCAAGTCCGCGGGATCTCCCGTAGTTATCGTACGCGGATTCGAATGGAAACCCGCCGCGGGCTCCGCCCAGGAGTTGATCCGCAGCCCCGAACAGGATCTCTTCCGCTGAATCGCTTTCACTGAATCGCTTCTACTGATCTGTGGGTGGCCTGCGAAGCATTTCAGCAGGGAAAGACGTGCTTGGCATCCGCGCGTGTTTTCGCGCGCGTAGAGGAGTAGCGTACAATCGACCAAGTTACGCTCTTCCAATTGCATGACGGCACGAACTCCATTCCCGCGCAGCATAGGCCTGACGCAAGTTGTGGAGTGGAATAATGGCGATGTGCGGCGCGGCGAGGACTATCTGGCCGGTGAAGAGCCGCTGGAAATGCGCGCGGGCCGGCAGCGCATCGGTCTGACGCTGCGCACTCCAGGAAATGATTGCGAGTTAGTGGCCGGGTTTCTCTTCACGGAAGGAATCATCTCCCGCCGCGAAGAGATTTTATCCCTGGAAGGCGAGGATGCGCCGCGCTCGCGCGGCGCCGCCGGCAACGTCGTGCGCGTGAAGCTTAAAGCAGATGTGCGGTTGCGTGCGGCGCGGCGCAACTTTTCCGCCGGTTCGGCGTGCGGCGCTTGCGGCAAGGAATCGATTGCGCAGTTGCGCCGCAGGGGCATTCATGCCCCTGACCGGGATTCGCAGTTCGATCCGGAAATGCTTTGTGGGCTGCCAGAAAAGTTGCGCGAAACCCAGGCGATCTTTGGCCGCACCGGCGGATTGCACGCCGCCGCGCTTGTTACGGCCGGCGGTGAAATTGTGGTTTTGCGCGAGGATATCGGCAGGCACAACGCCGTTGACAAAGTGATTGGCTGGGCGCTGATACAGGGGAAGTTGCCGCTGGCCCGGCACGCGCTGATGGTTAGCGGGCGTGGCGGATTCGAGATCGTGCAGAAGGCGCTTTCGGCCGGCATTCCGCTGCTGGCCAGCATTTCGGCGCCCTCGACTCTGGCGGTGCAGTTGGCGCGCGAGTTGAACCTGACTTTGATCGGATTTCTGCGGGGTCGCCGTTTTATTGTTTACTCCGGCGAGCAGCGAATCGCCATGGCTGCCGCGATGTGACCGGCCACCTGTCCGGTGGATTGAGGTCCGCCTTCTAAGAGAAGGCGAATCCATATCCGGTGTCGCGTCTCCAGCTTCGACATGAGGTCGTTGAATCTAAATGCGGTGCTGGCCGTTGCTTCAGCCTCTTCCTCTTGAAATCTCGTCCGTGGTTGCACCGAACTTATCCCGAGATCCGTCGTCTCGCTTTCAGCGGTAGGCAGTGATCGGTCTTCTCGCGGGCTGCCCGTCAACGGTTCCAATGGCGTTAAGACCCTCTGCGCCGCGCATGGCCTCGCGGACTAAAGTAGCGTCCGAAGAGCGCTGAATGATGATCTCGTTTGGGAATAAGCCTCCGAAGACCACGAACAACACACCCGCAGCAAGAATCCAACGCTCGCGTGGCAAGGCATCGGCCTTCACTGTGAACCCGGTTCGACGCTTGCCCAGGAAAAGTCGCGTGAACAAGCGGAAGAAAGTAACAGCGTTCAGCGCCGTGGCAATGGGCAGCAGCAATCCGATGAGACGGTGCGATGTGAGCGCCCCGTGAATCAAAAGATCTTGAGAACAGAAACCAAGCGTGCCCGGCAGACCAACCAATGCCAGCCCAAAGATCACAAACGATACGGCGAGGCGGGGCGCGTGCTCGGCCAAGCCGAGGTGCTTGCTCGCGGTCAGGTTTTCACCAAAGCGGACTTCGAGCAATCGCAGGATTCCGAAAAGAGCCACTGTGGAGATCGCGACCACGAACCAATGCACGATCGCGCCGGCAATTCCTTCAGCGGTTCGACTTTCCAGCCCGCTCAAGATACAGGCAGACTGGCTGAGCGCCAGAAAGGCGAGCAGCCGGCGGGGAGAATTCTCCGCAAGCGCGCGGATCGCAACATACAGCGCGGTTGCGATGGCGAGATAGGAGAGTACCGGGAATAAGGCGTCCGTGCCCGGAAATAACGGCACGATCAACTTGGCAACCAGCAGTGCTCCGAAATGTCCGTTGAGCAAAAGCGCCGTTGGCAGTGCCGGACCCGTTTCAGCCGCATCTGCGACCCAGGCGTGCGCGGGGCAAATTCCCTTGCGAAAGATTACGGCGGTTACCAGAAGCACGAACGCTGCGGCTCCGCCCGGATTTTGGCCCTTGAGGCTACTAATAGAAATGACGCCTGTGCTGGTGGAAATGAATCCTATGGCTAGCGCCAGCGCTAGAGTCGATAGCAGAAGACCGGCCAGTGGCCGCCACGCGTCGGCACGTAACCACCCCGCCCACAAAAACGGGATTGCGGACAAAATCCATGCCGCAAGCAGAACAAGTAAATTTTCTGTCGAGTAACCCAAGAGCGTCGAGCCGAGCAAAAAGAGGATCCCGCCGATCGTTATTGGGGTGCAATCACGGCGCGGAAGCAGCAGAGTCGCGCCGAAAGTGAGACAAGAAAAGAGCAGCATCAATGCCGGATACAAGGACTCGCTGTTCGGTGCGTCCGCTACAAGTCTTGCGCTTCCAACGATCGATACAAATGCTGCTATACAACCGACGATGCGCGCGTGCCGGCGATAAACCGTTAGAAGAGCAGCCGCAAACCACGGCACGCCAATGCAGGCGCTGGTCAAAAACGGCTTCTGAAAAACCCATCCGGGCACCGGCACTAGTCGCTCCCCTGTTTCGCCTGACCTTGCAAGGCAATCGGCGCAGTATTGCGGGGCTGCATGGCAGTCCAACTCATTCCGATGCGGTCATGTCTTGCAAAATAGCTGGATACCTGCAGAAGAGGATCAATCACCCAACGGTCCAGAATTGTATCGAGATGGCCGCGGTCGAAAGCCCAGCGATAGAGCCATAACTGAACTCGCTCGGGCAACAACTCCTCAAACTGCTTTCCGGTCGGCGCCAGCTTGGTTCCGATAGCCGAATACATTTGGTGATAGTCGTGAAGCATCGATGGCGCACGCAGATACTGCATGGTGCGGACGGTGGCGTTCCCCAGAATGTGCGCTACCGCGAGCCATTTCCATCCGAGTCCGATCTCCATAAACACCACGCCGACTTGCGTCAAAGTGGCATAGGCCAGCGAAGTCTTTGCGTCGGAACTGGCGCGCCCGACGATGGTGCCGTGGATGGCCGTGGCCGCACCGATCAAGATCACGAGCGTGGAACCAAGGGCCGACCGCGCGAGCAGCGGCTGCGCCCGCAGCAGAAGATATGCGCCGGCATGAATGGAGATTGCTCCGTAGAAGATGGCGCTCGATGGCGTTGGTCCTTCCATCGCGCGCGGCAGCCATCCTGAAAAAGGGACCTGCGCAGCCTTTCCTACCGCAACCAGCAGAAGTAGCAAGCAGGCGATGAACGCCTGATTCCCCGTGAGATTTGGAAAACCATGATCGAACGATGCCGTCCCCGCCCAGTGATGCATCGCGAATACGCCGACCAACAGCCCTATGTCGCAAGCGCGGTAGATGCTGAACACGCGAAGACCGTTTTCGACCGGCGCCGCCCTCAATTGAAAAAAGCCGATCAGCAAAACCGATGTGATCCCCACGATTTCCCATCCCGCCGCCAACAGATCGAACGAGCCGGAGGCAAACGCCAGCAACGATCCGAACGCGAAAAGATGCAGCAAAAGGAAAAACCGCAGGAATCCCGACTCTCGATGGAGGTAACTTGCCGAGAAGTGCCCGATCAGTCCGGACAGCACCGCTGCCAGCGCCAGGAATGGCAGGGAAAGGTGGTCCGCGATAAGCACCAGCGGGAAATGGTAGTCTCCGACGCCAAACCAGTTGCCGAACGTGACCACGACCGCGGAACGATCACGCGACCACAACATGATCCAGGCAAGCGCCCCGACCCCGAGCGTGCACCCCAGAAATGTCAGGCCTGTCAGCCACGACACAACGCGCTCGCGGGGACTCCAGCCAACCATCCACAACAATGCCAGTATGGCAAAGGCAGCGCCCGGCGCGACCACCACGAAAACCAGAATGGCGTGCAAAAAAGTCATCGCGCATTCCCCGTCGCAACCTGAGGCGTTTGAATCCAGGCCATGGGAAGGTGTTGTACTTTGCCTGCATACCACTCGTTCGACGTAAGCGCGACAGGGAGGCGTTCCAAAGCCTCAGTGAACTCCTCAAATCCATCATCCCGTCGCACATGAACGCGTCCCGAGTCCGGATCAATCGTCGCAAGCCGAATCCAGCGATTGCCCACGAGCTGCTTCAACGAGATGCTGGCCTCGATGACCCGCTCCAATCGCTTGGGCGTCGTTTCGATCACAAAAAGAATCCGCACCGGCTCGTGAATTTCGACCATCTGCCAGGGCAGTCCGGTGCGGAGGTCGCTCGCGTGGCCATCCATGACTCCCATCAAGCTCGTCACGTTGTGTGGAAGTTTTGTGCCGCACCCGTAGCGGTCGTTGTCCACGAAAGAAAAGTAGTATTCAAGGCTGATTCCAGCACACACCGGAACCACGCTGGCCATTAGCAATGCCAGGCTGCGATTATCGGGATCTTGACTGGCGTCGTAGGAGACCAGGAACGCACGGCGGTCGAGAAACAGCTCTCGCGTCAGGTTGCGGCGCCCGACGACGCAAACTGCATTCGTGCAATGTCCGTATTCGGGTCGCGGCTGCGCCAGATGTTCGCTGCGCTCTTCCACGTGGCGAAGCGCCTGCTGCTCGTTTGCGCCGGGCGCGCACGATTCGAATCTTCGCGCGCGCTCGCGCGCATTCTGCCCTCTCGCCTCATCGAGAGAATTACAAATTGATTCCAAATCCGCTCGATGAGTATGTGGAATGGCATCCACGTCAAAGAGGTCCACGTCGTCGCTGCACGTGTCGTGATAACCGCCGACAAACCAGGTGTCCGCGGGAATGTCGATGCCTTGTTCCCGCAAGCGCGTGCGCACCTCCGGCCGGTTGGCCATCGCGGCAAAAAGCCGTGCGTTCGGTCCGCCCCGGCGCCCGCCGCAAGCCCCGCAATCGTGAGCCGACTCGTGCGGATTGTTAAGGCTGCTCGATCCATGGCCCAAAATGATTACTAAGCGGGCGAATCCGGTCACCAGACCCGCCGGACGCAGCACGCTCACGATCCGTTCGGCCTTTTCATCCGGAGCGAATCCCGTCAAAAGCCCTTCCATCGCGCTTTGCGATTCTTTTGTGTTGCGCATCAACGTCAGTTCCGTCCGCGGTTCGGGAAGAAACCTGCTGTTCAGCCAGTCGCGCAATCGTGCGTACCGCCGAGGCGCCAGCAAATGACCGATCAGCGGAACTGCCGAGAGCAGCCCCAGCATGGAAGTTGAAAGCCAGCCCCTCACCAGCGTCTTCGACGAAATGAATGAACTGCGCATGAGCAGGCCGAGAATTTTGCGCCGTGAGCGGCGGCTTTCGAGCAAGGTGCTGTCTTCCGGTTTCGGCCGTTCGAAAACGGCGTGCTCGGGCTTCACCACCACAGGGCAGAGTGCCGCCCCGTGCGCATCGTCAATTCCTTTGTAATCCACTGCGATTCCGAAGTAGCCGGCGGCGCTGTAGGTCTCCAGCCGCGGGTCTGCCTCTTCGAGAGCGCGCCGCATCGACTCTTCGCGTTCGTCGATGCAGAAGAAAACTTGTGCAGGGGGTCTCCCTTGCTGTTGGAAAAGACCGCGATATTTTCTGTGGCTCGCTATTCCGCGCAGGGTCTCGCGTTCGTGCCAGCGTTCGTAGGCGAGATGTAGAATCCGCCTGCGCTCCAAACCGTTGAACGCTTTGACTTCATGGACAAACGCCGACCACTCCGGCTCCGATAGACGATTGATTTCTGTCGCGGAAAGTCTCAGCACGCGAGCGGCGTCATAGATTCGGGCCGCGCGGCTCAGGCGCCGCTTTTCCTCCGTCTTGAGTGAACTTTCCTGCGGAACAGTGTCCGCCGCGCCCCTGCGCGATGCGATCTCGGACATTGTCAGTCGCACTGCCAGGAAATCCATCAATGAACAAGGAAGGTTTTGATGCGGTGCCAGAGCGGGTTCTTTCTCCAGTCGGTGCATCAGGCCGGCCCAACCTGGCAGCGCCAGAAGTTCGGCTTGAAGGATTTCAGGCCATTCAGCTTCTCCGATAGGCTGCCTTTCCAGATAATCCAGGACGATGTCTGATGCGGAGAAGGAAAGGTGCTCCTGTTTTCTAAATTCGTCGTTTAATCCCACGAGATACTTGGGGAATATTCCGCCAGGGCGTGAAAACAGTGTCCGGACGCTTTCATAGAAGCCTTTGTCGCGGTTGGGCATGGGCCAATAGGCCGTGCCTTGGTCCAAGAACACAGAGCACAGCCGGATCAGCCACGGGTGAATGACTTCGTCTACAGGCCGCGCCGGGACTGGTTCTTCTTCGTGAGCCACGGCGCGCGCAAAGCAGGCCTCGAAGAGTGCCCGCAATGCCGGACGGCGAAAGTCTTTGGCCAGGTCGCCCTGTTCGGCGCGCCAAATAATCGTTGCGGCATCGAACTCCCTGACCCCGGGTGTAATCATGGCTCGCCGCAAAGAGCTTCGACTCAGGCGCGCGAAGATGACCGAATCGGGTTCCAGGTCCAGAACCGCATCGACATCCACCAACTGGATCCGCCCCCGAACCAACTCGGACCGGTACGCTGCTTCGCTCATATAGGGCTCAGCGCCGAACAATTGCCACGCCTGTACGACCGCTTCTTCGAACGGCAGGTGTTCAAAGGCGTGCAGGGTGTTGTGATGAACAAAAACCCCGATGGGCCCCTGCGCCGGAAGCAAGTGCGCGGCGTGCTCTACTGCGCCTCGCAGTCTGTCCAGGCGCGCCACTCTGGCCGAACTGCGGCCGGTCATCGATGGGTCCTTGGACGTGATTTCGACTGCTCGCCCGCCGCTTCCCTTAACAGGTTCACCGTATTGTCAAGTTGAGCGTAAAAGTAGCGGCGCAGGGTATCGAGGACTTCGATCAGGGCGCGGTCGCGGATCGAGTAGTAGACTTGATTGCCTACCTTCCGGCTGACCACGATCTGTTTGGCCCGCAGAACTGCCAGATGTTGCGAGGCGTTGGCCTGTTCGATGCGGAGTTTTTCAATCAGAGTTCCGGCCGATAGTTCGCCGTCACGTAAGAGTTCGACAATGGCAATCCGGGTAGGGTTTGCGAGGCCTTGAAAGATCTCACTTTTGAACTGGCGCAAAGCATCACTCATGTCCCATAGTATATGCGAAATTATGAATATACTAAATAGGTCGGTGCCCAAAACATCCATCCGGTGGTGTCCTAATTCCACAAAATTGGCGCCTACCAGTGTCATTCCGAAGACGAGCGGCGCGATTTCCGCGAATGGGGCCTCCGTTTGCGCGGAAATTGCGCGGTTCTGCGAGGATGAGGAATCTCGGCGCCGGAACGGCGGCAAGCCCCAACGGCCGTAGCGTGTTATGTCGTGTAATCGGGACACCACCTCCATCTGCGACCGTTTGCAGGCCGAGACAAGAAGCCGCCGATTCCGGCTTCAGTTACACCGATTGCACGGAAAAGGCTCCTGCGGAGTTTCGTCCACTATGGCGCGAGCGATGGAGTTCTCAATGATTTAGACAGGAGCCGCTTGTAGCTTTATCGAGCCTGTGCCTGACGGTTAGAAGGTCAAGAGGCAAAACCAGTGTCTTGCGGGACATAACTAATTTAGAATCAATGACCGAACGCGCCCGTAGCTCAACTGGATAGAGCAGCGGATTTCTAATCCGCGGGTTGGGGGTTCAAGTCCCTCCGGGCGCGCCACTTTCATTTGGTTCTTCGTGCCACCCCAAAAATCAGACCTTCAATTTTTTGTACTGACCTTACGGTCGCTGCTCGTTTCGTCGGTGAGCATGCTCACCGCTCGCCACACGCTCTGCCTCCATTGTTGCTGATGAGCTGAAAAACTCAGCTTTCGAGGAGAACTTCACGGGAGTTGGCGTTTCTAAAGAAGAACCCCGCCCGGCACAGGGACCGAGCGGGGCACATTTACCGGGGTCTCAATGCGGGCACTCTGACTCTGTGGGCGACGGAAGTCAAGCAAAATGTCGTGCCGCGACATTTGAGCGTTTTCGGCAGCCTGGGAATCGGGCCGGAACTCCTCGTCTGAGTCGGTTTCAGGCATTCACGTTTGCTTAGACCGCAGATTTCGGCGGCCTAAATCAAGCGGGCATCTTTACAAATCGTTCGTCGAGAGCACCCAAGTGAAAGGCAGGATTCGTAGAACTTTCGCTTTGGATGCTTTGGCATGCCATCCACACGTGCAGGAGATCTGCTCATCTCCGAACATTTCGATCGCTTCGATTTCGGAAAGTGATGCCGCAGAGCACTTCCGCTGGAAGTTGATGTGGTGGCCTTTGGGACACTCAAATACTATTCTGTAAGCTCGGCTCATACTTTATGATAACACCCCGGCAGTCGCGCTCCATCGTTAGATCACGGTATTTGTTCCCACCATGGAACCTGTCAGTGATCCCTGATATTGAGGTTCCCAAGGCTATATGCTGCTCCCCAAGGACATATGCCTCTCCCCCGGGTCGAAAAACGGCATCTCCGCAAACCGCGTTTTGCCGTGCCCGGCTCAAATACAACCGGCGCTGAAGCTTGAGAAAACGAGCCGCTGGGAAGGGAACCCGCCTCTGTCACAGATCTGCGTCATGCGCACATTTGATGTCGCGGGCGACCGGCAAAATTATTCTTTTGCTTTGTTCCGAAACGCGGAGACAAGTATTCCGACACCCGCAACAATGGCCACGATCGGTATCGCGCAGATTTACGCGAACGTTAAGTGTCTCCGAAACGCCGCCGATTACAAAAAGCGCGCCAACCACGGCCCAAAACGCCTCAAATGTCAGGCCCAAGGACTTCCGCGCCACTTGCCCAGCAAGCACGAGAACGCCGACATAGCCTTGGAGGCAGGGCGCAAACCTATCGCCCCAGAAGATGCATGCGGTTCGCACCTCGACAGGAGGCAGAGAGATAAAAAGTTTAATTGAAGGCCTTGGGTGATATTGGGGCCTTCATTTCCAGCTCAGGCAGCCGCAAGGTCGAAACGGTCGAGATTCATCACCTTGTTCCACGCCGCCACGAAGTCTTTCACAAACTTCTCTTGCGAGTCGTTGCATGCGTAGACTTCCGCGAGCGCGCGCAGTTGCGAGTGTGAACCGAAGATCAGATCCACACGCGTAGCGGTCCACTTCAGCTCCTTCGTCTTGCGGTCGCGCCCCTCATACACACCAGTGGAATCGACGGGCTGCCATTCCGTTCGCATGTCGAGCAGATTGACAAAAAAGTCGTTCGTCAGCTTCCCGGCTTGCTTGGTGAATATGCCGTGTTTGGATTTTCCGGCATTGGCGCCCAGCACGCGCAGTCCGCCAATCAGAACCGTCATCTCAGGCGCGGTCAGCTTCAGCAATTGCGCGCGATCCACCAATGCTTCCTCCGGCGCCATGAGTTGCGGGCCGCGGTAGTAGTTGCGGAAAGCGTCCGCGAGGGGTTCGAGAGGAGCGAAAGAGGCGGCATCGGTCTGCTCCTGCGAGGCATCCATGCGGCCCGGCGTGAAGGGCACGCGCACGTCAATGCCCGCGTCTTTAGCGGCTTTCTCGACCGCCGCACAGCCGCCGAGGACGATCAGGTCCGCAAGCGAAACCTTCTTGCCCTTGTTCCCATTCGTCTGCGCGGCATTGAACTCCTTTTGTATGCCTTCGAGCGTTTGCAGCACTTTTGCGAGCTCCGCCGGATTGTTCACTTCCCAATCCTTTTGAGGCGCAAGGCGAATGCGCGCACCATTGGCGCCGCCGCGCTTATCGGAACCACGGAATGTAGACGCCGATGCCCAGGCTGTCGAGACCAATTGCGTAATCGAGAGTCCTGAGCCGAGGATTTTCGCCTTCAGAGCTGCAATATCCGCTTCGCCGATCAGCGGATGATTCACGGCCGGAATCGGATCCTGCCAGATCAACTGTTCTTTGGGTACGAGCGGCCCGAGATAGCGGGCGATCGGACCCATATCGCGGTGCGTCAGCTTGAACCAGGCGCGCGCAAATGCGTCCGCGAACTGATCCGGATTCTCGTAGAAGCGCCGCGAAATCTTCTCGTAGGTGGGGTCGAAGCGCAGAGAGAGATCGGTCGTCAGCATCGTTGGCACATGCTTCTTGGAAGGATCGTGCGCGTCCGGGACGTTAGCGGGCGCATTCTTCGCTTTCCATTGATATGCGCCGGCGGGGCTCTTGGTCAGCTCCCATTCGTATTTGAAAAGATTATCGAAATAATAATTGCTCCACTTCGTGGGCGTTTGGCTCCAGGTGACTTCGGGACCTCCGCCGATTGTGTCTCCGCCGAAGCCCTTGCCGTACTTGCTTTTCCAACCGAGACCCTGTGCCTCGATCAGCGTGCCCTCGGGTGGCGGACCGACGAATGATGGGTCGCCCGCGCCGTGGGTCTTGCCGAAAGTATGGCCGCCCGCGATCAGCGCCACGGTCTCTTCGTCATTCATGGCCATGCGCGCGAAGGTCTCGCGAATGTCGTGTGCCGCCGCCACGAAATCGGGTTTGCCGTTGGGCCCTTCCGGATTGACGTAGATGAGGCCCATCTGCACGGCGGCGAGAGGTTGCTGCAATTGGCGTTCGCCGCTGTAACGTTCGTCGCCCAGCCACGTTCCTTCAGGACCCCAGTAAAGCTCTTCAGGCTCCCAGGTATCCACCCGGCCGCCGCCGAAACCGAACGTCTTAAAGCCCATCGATTCGAGTGCGACGTTGCCCGCGAGAATCATCAAATCGGCCCAGGAAATCTTTCGCCCGTATTTCTGCTTGATCGGCCAGAGCAGTCGCCGCGCTTTGTCGAGGTTCACGTTGTCGGGCCAGCTATTCAGGGGAGCGAACCGCTGTTGCCCGCCGCCCGCGCCCCCGCGCCCATCCGCGACCCGGTAGGTGCCCGCGCTGTGCCACGCCATGCGGATCATCAGGCCGCCATAGTGGCCGAAATCGGCCGGCCACCAGTCCTGCGAGTCCGTCATCAAAGCGTGCAGATCCCTGATCACTGCATTCAGGTCCAGACTTTTGAATTCCTTGGCGTAATTAAACTCTTTGTCCATCGGGTTGGATTGCGGCCCATGTTGATTGAGCACTTGAAGATTCAACTGTCCGGGCCACCACTCACGATTGCTGCGTGCGCGCATTCCGTGGGCGACGGGACATTTCGCTTCGCTTGAACTGCCGGAAGCCGACGCCGACGCTGATGCTGCTTTGAATTCCTTCTCCATCCTTTACGCTCCTTCGAAATGAATGAAAAATTGTCGTCAACGAAACAAAAAGCTCAACGGTTAACGGGAAGCGCGCCGCGGAGCGCACTTCGCGCAGAACCCACGGAAAATCACTTCGCATTCGCGAACCACACGTTTGCCCAGCGAACGCGATGCGGGCTTGGGCACGTCGTAGAATGCCATGTCCTCAACCTTGCCGCACCGGTCGCAGACGAAATGGTGATGCCGCATGCCTTTCGCGTCATATCGAGCCGCGCGTCCCTCGACGGCCACTTCACGCACCAGGCCGGCTTGCACCAGCGCCTTAAGGTTGTTGTAAGTTGTGGCTTTGGAAGACCGCGGATCCACGCGATTCACCGCTTTGAAGATCTCCGCAGCCGTAGGATGACTGTTGTGCTCCATCAAAAATGCCAGCACGGCGTAGCGCTGCGGAGTGCACCGCAACCCGCTGTCTTCCAAGGATTGTCTGAGCGCCTCGGCGTCCACGAACTATCTCGAATATATCCAATGTGAGAGTTTGTCAAGTATTGCTGCCGGTACTTGGCCCAAGCTCAATCCGATGAGCGAGTCGTCACAGAATTCCCGGGCTCGCATTTGCGCCCACGAAGTACTATCTTCGGCTGGCCATGCGCTTCGCGGTTGTTTTCGTTTCTTACAGTTTAATGCCGCCAGCAGGCCTCAGGAGCGCGGAATGAATCCCATAACACCAGACTCGACCACAACCGGCTTCGCGACACCAATTCGCGATCCGAAGATCGAAGCCGTACTGGCGCGCTTGCATGCCGCCGCTGATCAACAGGAAGAGGAGATGGCGGCCCATCCGCCGCATTATGAGAACGTCACCTGGGGGCCGGCTTTCCTCAAAGACAAAATGATTCCCATTCACCGCGAACAGGGTGCTTTCTTGTATTTGCTTGCCCGTTCGATTCGCGCCAAAACGATTGTGGAATTCGGCACCTCGCACGGCCTCTCAACCATTTACCTGGCCGCCGCCATTCGCGATAACGGCGGCGGCAAAGTCATCGGAACCGAGTTCGTTCCGGATAAAGTCGTCGAAGCGCAGCGCAACCTAGAGGCGTCGGGCCTCGCGCCTTTTGCGGATATCAAGCGAGGCGATGCCCGCGAGACCCTGCGGGAGCTCCCGCAGGGAGTCGATTTGTGCCTGATGGATGGTTTCCCGCCCTACTCGCTCGAAGTCTTCCGGCTCATCCGGCCGCGCCTCAGAGACGGCGCTATCGTCGTCGTTGACGGGACCAACAACCTTCGTGAACCATTGGCCGATTTCCTCGCCTATTTGCGGGACGCGAAAAACGGATTTCGCTACACCGAGCTTTCGTTCGGAGACGGTACCGGCCTCGCGATGAAAGACGTTTGAAGCTGCTCCATTTTGCTGCCCCAAAAATCACCTCTTTCGGTGCGAGCAACGCGCAGTTGAAAAATTCGCGCGTGTTGGCTTGAAGCTATCGGCTTTCAGGTCGCGCGCGCGGCCGGCCGGCGCCTGTGTGAACGCGATGGGGGCTCACCGGATCCATGCCGGTTTCTTTCATTGCCGCTTTTGCCTTGTCCGACACCAGAAATTTCAGCAACTGTCTCGCGCCTTTCGGGTCTTTTGCGCCTTTGACGATGGCGGCGGAAAAAATCGAGATGTATTGAATCTCTGCCGGCAGTGTGCCCACGAATTCCGTTCCCGGGACGTGGAGCAGCTCGCTCACCGGCTGGATCGCCATCTCCGCATCTCCTTTGGCCACGGCGGCAACGCCGGTATCGCTTGTCTTCGCCGCCATCTCTTTGCCGATTCCAAGCTGCGGAAAAGCTTCTCGACCATATAGATTCCCGTTGTGCTGCTCGGGAATGTGACCGACCTGGCGCGCAGCATCGTTTCCTTGAATGCGGTGACAGTGCTGATATCCGGCTTCGGCGCGCCCGCTCGCACCGAAACGCCCAGCGGCGTCTGCCCGAGATTCACATCTGTTCCAGCCACGATGCGGTCCTCGGCGACGAGGTCATCGAGTCCTTCTCTGGACATGATCACCACATCCGCCGGCACTCCGCGCCGCAACTGCGCTCCGATAGTGTTCGCGCCGGATCCCTGCGATGCTCCGCGGCTGACCGCGACCTTCACGCCCGTCGCCTTCTCGAATTCTGGCTGCAGCTTTTCAAACGCCGCCGAAAATCCGCCGGATGTGATGACCTTTACCTGTGCGAACGATGGCGCTCCCAGACCCACGAGCGCGCAAACCAACGTCAGTATCTTCGAAGCATTCACGGTTATTAGCATCATTTCCGCATTCCCCCAGTGCCCGCGCGGCCTAGCACCTCTCAGGGATTTTGGTTGCGGCCTGCGCGAAGATACACGCTTGAGGCGAGGTGATAAGTGTCGGGTTTCGTTTGTCGGCGCTTCCCCGGATACTCAAACAGTTAATGGCAGGTCCCGGATTTCATTGCAAATAAACGTTCACAAATTATTGTACGGCATGTCCCGTATTGTGCAGACAATGCCATCGTTATTATATATACGGCGGCAAAAGCTCCCAGCCGCGAGGGAGATGTTTCCATTTCTGTCAAAATTCTTATTGTTGACGACCAGGAATTCGTGCGGACGAAGCTGCGCGGCCTTCTGGAGAGCCAACCGGGCTGGGATGTATTCGATGTCGAAAGCGGCGCGCGCGCTCTCAAGGTCATTCGAGATATACAACCTGACGTCGTGGTGCTGGACTTGGTCATGCCGGAGATGAATGGCGTCGAACTCGCTTATGAAATTCGCCGGCTCGACGACGCTCCCAAGATCATCCTCATCAGCAGCCACTACACGCCAGAGGAAGCTGCCGTTCTCGCCCGCCTGTTTGGGGATGGCAACTTCATACCAAAATCAGACACAGGCGAGAAGCTGATCCCCGCAATCCGCGTCTTCCTGCCGGAAAAATACCGGGCCAATCGTACTGCGGCACACTAACACCAGCCGCGCCAGGTAAAATCGATGAACGAAGGCGTACGCGGGCGAATCGTCGCGATTTCCCGGCCGGCGCCGTTCTGCTGCGCATTTATCGGCTGGTGCGCCTCGGCACGCTGACCGCGTGGCGCGACTTTCCGTATGGCCGGAGCGCGGCGATCACGAGACTGTTTAAGCCCTTCATGCATTTCACGAAGTCGGGCGCCAATCCCAGTGGGGTTGAGGCAATCAGTTGGCAAATTCGTTCTTGAAGCACTTGGAATTCGCGAACGACCACCCGCGCGTCGCAACCTTGTTTTCTCCTCCTGCGCCCGTAAGCGATGCCCAAGTTCAGCACCTCGGGTCCCAGACCATTTCGGCCCACGTCGACGTATTCGATCAGAACATCCATGAAACGCGCGAACTCCCCGGCATACTCTTCCGTTAAATGAGTGCGGCCGAGGAGGGGATCCGACTTGGCGGCCGCGGCCGCGCCTTCAACGATCACGCCGCACTTTTCTCGCAAGAGGCCGGTCAGAGTTTTGAAGGGAACCGGCAGTTGTGACCTGCGGCCATCCAGCCGTTTTCGAATGCTCCGCACCAGGCTGTCGACGTCAGCCGGCTTCGTGAAAAATTCATCGACCTGATGCCGCAAAGCGTTCATGGCGTTTTCAAATGAGGGATAAGCTGTGAGCACCATGCTGACGCACTGCGGCTGGGAGTAACGCATCGCGCCGATCACCGCGAATCCGTCTCCCGGCTTCTCTATGTTGAGATCACACAACAAGGCGTCATAATCGCAGCAGTTGATCTGAACGAGGGCATCCGCCACCGTCCCGACCGCCGTTACATCGAACCCATGCTTTTGCAGCACAGCCGTCAGAGTTAACCGGATGCTTTCTTCATCGTCGACAAACAGCAGACGGGCGCGCTTCGCGCTTTCGGACATGTGCCTCCTCTGAGCGCTCCACTAGGAAGCGTATGGGTAACTTAGGAAAGACGAGACGATAGCCAATAGGGACCTACGTCTCAATCCGGTTTTTGCCTGACGACGCATACCTCGATTACCGCACTAACCATGTGCGCGGGGCCTTGGTCCGCAGGGCGTTGATTGCGTCTGCCATCACGAGTGCGCTACATTGCGGCTCATCACAAATGAGAATTCCGAGGGAGGCGGCGGTGCCATGTGGACACGGTTTGATCCTTCGCGCTTTCGAGGTTTGCTCTTTGTCCTGTTTGCGGCGGCCCTCGTGGTGACCACTTACGGCGGCGGCTCCGAAGGTTTAGCCCAGGATCGGACGCAAGCCCGATCGATGGTGATCTCCCGCGACGGCATCGTCGCGGCGGAATCGCCGCTGGCAGCGCAGGCGGGTGTTCAGATGCTCGAACGCGGGGGCAATGCCATTGACGCAGCCGTGGCAGCCAACGCGATGATGGGCCTTGTTGCGCCCATGTCTAACGGCATCGGCGGCGATCTTTTCGCCATCGTTTATGACGCGAAAAGCGGCAAGCTTTACGGGCTCAACGCCAGCGGATGGGCTCCCGCGGGATTGACCATCGATTTCCTGAAAAAGCAGGGATTTCAGGATATGCCGGCGCGGGGCATTCAAAGCGTCACCGTCCCCGGCGCAGTCGACGGCTGGCAGAAGCTTGAGGATCGCTTCGGCAAAAAGAAATTAGCTGCGGTGCTTGCCCCCGCCATTCGAATGGCCCAAGACGGGTTCCCGGTCACCGAATGGATATCGGGTTTGTGGCAAGCCAATGCCGAATTCCTGCGCGGCAATGAAGCCGCCGCGCATACCTATCTGCCCGAGAACCGCGCGCCCGCCGTAGGACAGATCTTTCGCAACCCCGATCTCGCGCACTCGCTCCAGCTAATCGCCCAGGGCGGACGTGACGCATTCTACAAAGGCGAAATCGCCAAGGCGATCATCGAGACTTCGCGCGGGCACGGCGGCACCCATGCCGAAAAGGATTTCGCCGAATATTCCTCCGAATGGGTCGATCCAATTTCGACCACTTACCGCGGCTGGACGGTTTACGAGTTGCCGCCCAACGGCCAGGGTCTCGCCGCGCTCGAAATGCTCAACATTATGGAAACGTTTCCGCTCGACAAATGGGGACTGAATTCCGCAGCCACCCTGCACGCCATGATCGAAGCCAAAAAGCTTGCCTATGCCGATCTCGTTCGTTATATCGGCGATCCGCGATTTTCCACCTTGCCGGTGAAGCAGCTTCTATCGAAAGATTTCGCGGCCCAGCGCACCAAGCTGATCGATCCCAACAAGGCTAATTGCAACGTTGGCCCGGCGACGTCGCTGCCGGGCAGCAGCACTATCTATTTGAGCGCCGTCGACCGCGAAGGCAACATGGTTTCGCTCATCCAGAGCAATTTCGATGATTTTGGCTCCGGAATCGTCGCTGCCGGCACTGGTTTCATCTTGCACAATCGCGGCGCGCTGTTTTCGCTCGATTCGTCGTCGCCCAATGCGCTTGCCCCGCACAAACGCCCGCTGCATACGATCATTCCCGCCATGATGGAGAAGGGGAATACGCGTATCGCCTTTGGCATCATGGGCGGATGGAATCAGTCCCAGGCCCATGCCCAATACGTCTCTCATATCGTGGACTTCAACCAGAATATCCAGGCTGCCATGGAGACGGCGCGCTTTACCAAACTGACCTTTCACGGCTGCGATGTCGAGCTCGAAAACCGCGTTGGCGCCGACGTCAAAGCCGAACTCGAAGCCAAAGGCCACCTCGTTCGAATGCATAACGGCTACTCGAACCGCTTTGGCGGCGGCCAGGCCGTCATGCGCGACTATGCGGCCGGCGTGAATTACGGCGCCTCCGATCCCCGTAAAGACGGCGCCGCAGTCCCCGAACTTCCGGCTTCAAATCCTTGATCGGCCGCCAGCTTTGCTTTCGAACCGCGGCGCTCTGTCAGGGGAAGAATTAGAGATTCGCTATCCCGGCGGAATTCCGCTCGTGTTCTTTATCAGCGCGAATGACGACCCCGGCGCGTGCGACTGGCGCCGGGGATTCCCAACGCGCGCCGTATTGGCGTGTGGTTGGTGGCGGCACCAGTTGCGCCTTCCTTTTAGCGATGGCATGTTCAACCGCGGCGGAACTGGTTTGCAACACTAGGGAAACGACATTCACTCATAAGGCACATCCGCAGGAAAGGATTTTCTCGCCCCCAGCTAAGCTGCTGAATTAATGGCGCTTGGCAGATGGGCCGCAAGCGGGGATGGAATTCGGCTTGCACCAGTTCGGTGCAGTAATCATCGCTCCATCGGAGGCCGGCCCAGCCAACCGACATGTGCGCCCCACGGATCATCCCTGTTTCAGTTGCTGCCTTGTTGTTGATCGTTGTCGCCGCAGTCAGTCCCGCGAGAGCGCAGCCTCTCGACGGTAATTACGAATGCGTGCGTCTGGAATTCGCAGGAAAGTCGGCGCCCTGCCAGAGTCCGCCCCTCGTCCTGAACCGAGACGGCAGTTACGAAATCTGGGGAGAACATGGGACTTACGAAGTAGTTCAGGGGCGCTGGCTACTGCTGTCACATTCGAAGCGGCGTGGCATGGGGCACTTCGTAAACGCGCGCGATATCGTTTTCGAATATCGTGTTGGTGGCAAGCTGTGCCGGGTCACCTTCCGCCGCATCTTCGAAGCTCCCCCCGGCTATTGGTGGGACTGACTCGGTCGGCGCCGCGTCCCCGGGCGCCATCCACATCTCACCCGTTACGCGTATTCCTGTCCTGCTTCATTGCGTAAAGCGCCTCGTCGGCCGCCATCAGCAGCCGTTCTGCCGTGATGCCACTCGAAGGATAAACTGCCACCCCGACGCTCACCGTAATTTTTGGCTCCTCCGCTTGGGAGACAAGCCGCTCGCGGATGCGGCTCGCAACCCGGCGCGCCGCCGCCTCTCCGGTTTCGGGCATCACCAGGGCAAATTCGTCGCCTCCATAGCGCGCTGGCGTATCGACCGCGCGCGAATGGACCCGCAGTACGTCGGCTAATCGGCACAGAGCTCGGCTTCCCGCCAGGTGCCCAAACCGGTCATTGATGCCCTTGAGCCCATCGAGATCGAGCAAGAGTACCGAAAATTCGCGCCCGGTTCGGCCGGAGCGCTCGATTTCCGATTCCAGAACGTCGATCAGGTGCCGGTAGTTGACCAGCCCGGTGAGCGGATCGCTGATCGCCAGTTGCTGCACTTGCTTAAACAGTCGTGAATTATCAAGCAGCGTGCCGCCGAGGACGACCGCGTAGCTCGAAACGCGCACAATTTGTGCCAGCGTGAACGGCGCATCGAGCGGCTGCGCCGACGCCATATGCACAAGATGTGCGGCGGCGTTCATCCACGCCCCGATCGCCAGCGCCTTATCCAGCCCAGTAGAAACTGTTTTCAGCCGCTCAAAAAACGCGCCGGCCGCCAGAAGGAACAAAAACGCAGGCAGCAACTCCAGTGGCTGTGCGAGCACGCCTGAGCCATGAATTTCGGGCTCCCCCGCGAAGAGCAGATAGAACGCCGCCGCTGCGTAAACGATCGTTCCCGCGAGCACCACGAGCACTACGGCTTTGCGTTGTGAAATCGGCGAATGCGGAAATGGCCGCTCGAGTATTGCCGCGAGCAGCATCGCCTCGGCTAGAAGCATGTTGCTTTGCAGCCAAAATGGCCGCAGAGAATCAAGCACGCGCAGCGCGGAATCCAGGTTCTGGAAGAGATGCAGCGCCAGGGCCAACTGCATCAGTCCGACTACACCAAAACCCACAGCCAGGATCAGCGACATCAGGTCGCGTGTGCCGCGCGTCCGGACCAGAGCGTTAGCGGTGAATGTAAACGCCAGAAACGCGCCGATTGTGTCGATGCTCGCGCACAGGGAGGGATCGGCCGAAAAGATGACGCTGTGCAGGCGTAGCGCGACGCCAAAAATGACGACCGCAGACGCTACCGCGGCCCAAGCCGCGCGTGAATTGTGCGCCGGTACCTGTCGCATGCCCCACCGCATACGTCATTTACCAACGTACAATATTATCGCGCGCCAGCGGCGCTAAGTGTCAGCTCCGTTGCGGTTTGTTAACTACAGTTAGTACGGTACACGGACGCAATTTCGTCGTCTCTCAAAACCGGGGTCCCAGCACCTGATTTATGCATATTGGCGCGGAACGTTCCTTGCCGGCTTCTCATTGTCATCCCGAGCAGTTTGCCCGCATATCGTCATACAAGCCGGTCCCCTGCACGCTTCAAAAGAGACGCATCTGCGGGGTGAGATCAGGGATTATTTTGCAGCGGGTGCGACGGATCTGACTCGCCGTTCCGTGCTACCGCTGTAGCCCGGGCTTGTTCGGCCGCTTCAGTCGCTTCGCGCGCCTTTTGCCTCACATTGGGAATGTCTCCGCCCTTCTTGTGAGCGAAAAGGCTTTCCGCCTGCTGCAGAAGTTGCAGGGCCTTGTGGAATGGCTCAGCAGCATAGCGCTCGGCGCCGGCCATGCGTGCGATGCGCACTGCGTTACGCGCTTCGTAGATGTCCAGTGGTGTTTTAGAGTCCATGCGTAGTGGCAGCAGGTCCGCGCGGATTATGTTCGGATTCTCGGAGTTTCGTAGAATGTTCTGCAAAACAAGAAACTGGCTCGGCTGCTCCACCGCGAAGTACGGCTCAGCGGTGACGACCATGGCAAAAGTGGGAAGATCGGTGAAAGCTGCCACCTTGCTTTCGTCGCCGTCGCGAACTAATTCTCCCAGGTTTTGCGGTTTGCCTTGATTCGTGGGTATGGCCCATAGCACGTAGGTCAGGCACGTAGGGTCTATCTGCGAAGCAGGGCCTAATCCTTCTATGTGGAGTTCAACTTCTATCCCGCCGCGGGCCGTTTTGACCTCAGCCCTGCCGTGTGCTTTTGGCATGAGCGCCGTGCCGGCAAAATCGACGCTCGTTTCCGAGACATGCCGGTAAGTCTGGGCATAGACGCGTCTCGAAGTTTTCGTCAGATGGAGAACCGGGACGCGCAGGTCGCCGGGAAGTTCTTGTGCAAATATGGGGCACACCACGAAAACTGAACATAAGATTAGAAATAAGTGCTTGGGTTTCATGTCAATCCATTGAAGACTGTTGAGATTTGAAAGAAGGCTGGATCGGGATCGTGACGGATGCGTACTCCTTTCTCAGGCTTCCATCGTTGTCCAACGTCGGTTGTCGAACGCCGGTAACGACCGCCCTCCAAAATTTAGATGGCTGTCGGCCCTCAGGTTAATCAGGCAGCTTGCTTAGTGCGGAATCCATTGTGGTGTAGAGCGAATCGGGAGAAGTCGTATTCGCGCCGGGCAGCAAATCGGGGAGCTTGGAACGGGGGCCGCTTCGCGGTATTAAATAACGCACACTGAGGAGCTTAACGGCTGAACTAACGACTGTCGGCTGACCGTAAGAGCCGTAAATAATCGACCACATCCCAGATCTGGTCGTTCGTCTCCAATCCCGCAAATGCGGGCATTCCTGTAAAGCGCACGCCGTCGTGCACGATGGCGAAAAGCTCGCGGTCGGAATAACTCTGCATGCTCTTCGAATCAAGGGGGACAGCCGGCGGCGACATGCCGCGACCGATTGCTGTCGGCGTCTGGCCGTCGGAACCGTGGCAACTGGCACAATCGGAATCGTAGGCTGATTTACCGGCCGCGAGGCTCATGCTGGTGTAGCGGTTGGACGGCGGAGGCGGGATTTCCTCGCGCGCGGCTCGCCTGCGAATCGCCCCGCGCGTTACCCTGGTGCGAATATATTCTTCTACGCGCCCGGGTTGCCTCCTTGCGCTCAAATCGATACCCAAGATCACTGCAATAATGCCGGCGATGCCGAATGCGATAGCGCCTATGGCCACGAGCACCGACCATCGCATCCAGAGCCCTCCGCAAACTTGCGCCACAATCTGAAAAGCAGCAAACCCATTGTAGATAGAAAGCCTTTTCCGGGCACGCAAACTATGCAGGCAGAAGCACGGACTGCCGACTTGGTACGCGCGGTGGCGCAGCAATTGTCACGGAGTACACATTTGCGGGAAGGAAAATTCGGTGGTAAGAACTTTTCGTCACTTGGTACCGGGACACAAGGAGGGACCGTCTTGGTAAAGCCACAAATTTGTTGGCGCAGGGTGCTGATGATCGCCGGGGTCGCACTCATCTCTTTTGCCGCACAGAAAAGCGCACGCGCGGATCAAATTCCCACCGGATGGCAGGCCAGCAATATGAAGCCGGTCGGCTACAGCGATCTTGACGGTCGCGGTGGTGGCTTCAAAATGGCCATCCGTCACGTGAATGGCCGCTGGTACCTCTACATGGCGCACTTGTGGAATCACGGCTGGAGCATCCTCGACGTGACCGATCCTGCAAATCCGAAAGTCGCGAAATTCATTCCCGGCCCGGATAACACTTGGACGATTCAGATGGAGCTGCACGATAACCTGATGCTCACGGCCTTGCAGAAGTCGTCAGCGGAATGGGGCAACGATCCCAGCAAGCCAAACGACGAAGGCTTGCTCATTTGGGATATCAGCGATCCGCTGAATCCGAAGCAACTCTCGCACTGGAAGACCGGCAGCACCGGTGTGCACCGCGTCGGCTACCCCGGCGGGCGCTATGCCAATCTCGCCGCAAACATGCCCGGATATCGCGGCCAAATTCTCGTTTTCCTGGACATCAGCGATCCCAAGAATCCCAAAGAAGCGGGCCGCTGGTGGCTCCCCGGCCAGAAAGAAGGCGAGACGCCCGCCGGGCCTGTCGGCGGATTCCACGGCCCGGCCATTATCGACGGCGACAAAGCCTATCTCGGTTATGGCCCTTCCGTGGTAACCCTGGATATCAGCGACATTGCGCATCCGAAAATGCTCGGCCGCCTCGATTTTGTGCCTCCGTTTAAAGGCGGCATTACCTTGCACGATGTCGCGCTCATTCCAGGCAAAGATCTGCTCTTCGCGCATTCCGAGGGCAGCGGCGGCGATACGCCCAGCCAGCCGCCGACCTGCTCCGGTCCGATCGATCTTGTCGGGATGCTGAGCATAAAAGATAAAGACCTGATGAAGCCGCGGCTGATCTCGATTTTCCCCACGCCGGCGCCTCCGCCCGGTGCGCGATTCACCAGCTTTTGCGACAAGGGCGGAAGGTTCGGCCCCCACAATACCAATCTCGAATACCACCTGCCCGACGTCGAGAAGCAAGCCGACTTGATCTACTTGACCTATTTCAATGCAGGCCTGCGGATTTTCAATATCAGCGAGCCGCGCCTGCCCAAAGAAGCCGGCTGGTTCATCCCGCCGACCCCCACAAAGCGCATCGGCCCGCTGCCCGCCAAGCTTGTGAACCAGACCGAAGACGTGCTTGTCGACACCCGCGGCAATATCTACATCACCGACAAGCAATGGGGGCTATTCATTTTGCGGTACACCGGTCCGGGTGAGCCGCGCCCGACGGCCAAGTAGCCAGATGAAAATCACCATCATCGGTTCCGGCGGTGTCGGCGGCTACTACGGCGCAAAGCTGGCGAAAAGCGGCTGCGAAGTCGGCTTCGTCGCGCGCGGGGCGCATCTGGCCGCCATTCGGCAAAACGGCTTGCACGTCGAAAGCCAGCTTGGTGATATCCATATTCCCGATGTCCGCGTGAGTGAAGATCCCGCCGCATTCGGCACGCCGGATTACGTTTTCGTCTGCGTGAAACTATGGGATACCGAAGCAGCGGTGCGCGCGCTTTCGAATGTCATGGCGCCGCGGACAACCTTGCTCTCGTTTCAAAACGGAGTGCAAAAAGACGAACTGATGCGAAAAGTCGCCGGCGAAAACGCCGTCATGGGCGGCGTGGCTTATATCGGTGCCGGAATCGCTCGCCCCGGAGTCATTCGCCACACCGGCACGATGCAGCGGCTGGCCTTTGGCGAATTCGACCGCACCCGTTCCTCGCGTGCTGTCGCTTTGCTCGAGGCCTGCACGCGCGCCGGCATCGACGCCGAGATCAGCCCTGACATCCGCCGCGCCATCTGGGAGAAGTTCGTTTTCATTGTGGGACTTTCGGCGCTCACCAGCACCACGCGCAAATCGATCGGCCCGGTGCGTGCCGACTCGCGCTCGCGCGCCTTGCTGCTCGAAGTCATGAAAGAAGCGGTTGCCGTGGGCCGCGCTCAGGGCGTCAATCTGCCCGAGGATTTCGCCGAAAAGCGCATGGCCTTTGTCGATACTCTGCCCGCCGAGATGACCTCTTCGATGCACCACGATCTGGAAGCCGGCAAGCGCCTCGAAATCGACTGGCTCAGCGGCGCCGTAGTCGAATTGGGCAAGGCCGTCGGCGTGCACACGCCCGTCAATCGGGCCATCACCGCGATCCTCTCTGTTTACGCTGCGGGCGCCCCTGCCCTCGCGCCGGTGCCGCGCACGGTCGCAGGCCCGTGAAATTCCGTGCCGGCTCAAAACAGCTAACAAAACAGCTAAACTGATAACCGCCGCATGCCGCCCCTTCTGACGCTTCGCTCCATCCGCAGCCGCGCGGTCTCCGTGCCGATGCGCTTTGCGCTGGGCACGAGCGCGCAAACCGTGCGCGCCGCGCCGCTACTGCTGATTGACCTGGAAACCGAGCAGGGCGTCACCGGCCGTACTTACATCTTCTGTTACATGCCGCTCGGCGCCGCGCTCCTCACGCGCGTGCTTGACGAAGCGCAATCCGCCATCAAGGGCGACCCCGTACATCCGGCAGCCATTGTCGCGAAGCTCGCGCGCCATTTTCGTCTCATCTCCACAGGAGGCGCCATTGGCCTCGCGCTTTCAGCCGTCGATGTCGCCTGTTGGGACGCGCTGGCCATCGCCGCGAGCCAGCCGCTCGTGGAATTCCTCGGCGGCACGCGCCGAGCCATTCCCGCCTACAACAGCAATGGTCTTGGCCTGATGCCTCCCGAAAAGCTCGCGGACGAAGCTGAAGCTCTGCTGGAAAACGGTTTTCGTGCCATCAAGCTGCGGCTCGGCTATCCGACGCTGGCCGAAGATCTCGCCGCATTGCATTCGGTGAAAAACCGCTTGGGGCCTGACATTGCCGTGATGGCCGACTACAACCAGGCTCTCACGCCCGGCGAAGCCCTTGCGCGTGGCCGCGCGCTCGATTCCGAGGGCCTTGCATGGATTGAGGAGCCCATCGAACACGACGATTACGCCGGTTCCGCGCGCCTTGCCCGCGAGCTCGCCACGCCCATTCAGATCGGCGAAAACTTCGTTGGACCGTACGCCATGGCCAACGCCATCGCTGCTTGTGCTGCGGATTACATGATGCCCGACCTCATGCGTATCGGCGGTGTCACCGGGTGGCTCCGCGCCGCCTCGCTCGGGGCTCAAGCAAAGATTCCGCTTTCATCCCATCTCTTGCCCGAAGTCAGTGCCGCCTTGCTCTGCGTCAGTCCTACCGCGCATTGGCTCGAATATGTCGATTGGGCCAGCGTCGTCCTTGCTGAACCGCTGCGTGTCGTGAACGGCGCTGTGACGCCGCCTGCCGTCCCCGGCACCGGCGTCACTTGGAACGAACCCGCCGTCGCCCGCTTCCGCCTCGACTAATAAATCGGCGTCGTTTATCGAATCAAACTGCGTGGTCGCACGAAGGGGTGTCATCCCGAGCGCAGTCCCGCGCAGCTTTTGTCTTCTGCCGCGCTGTATGCGGCCGCGGGACGTAGTTCGAGGGATCTGCTTTTCCGCCTTTTTGCAGGGGTCGGCACTGTCCTCCCGCTACCTTGTCGACTGATTTCCCGCATCTGACAATATAGAGTTTGCCGACGCGAATTTGTCAAATGCCGAGCGAATCCGGCGAAGTCTTCAACTTCTGGCGATTGCGGTCATCGTGCTGTCTGTCGCCGGTTCCGCTCCGGCAAAACCTCCCGATCCCTGCGCCGTTCTCCCAAAGCCGGTTCTCAAGCTCATCGCGACGAAATTTCCCGGCTGGCGGGCCAAACAGTTGTCCGATCTCGATCAAGACGCTCGCCAGGTTTGGGCGCTCAGCCACCCCCATGAGTGTCCTGGCGTGGCCGAGGGCCATTTTGAGAACGCGGATCGTCTCAGCTTCGCGGTTTTTCTTGTGCCTCAATCCGATCCGGTCGGCGGCTTTAAGCTCATCGCGTTCGAAAAAGGCGCGGGAACGGACGCTTACGGCTGGGAACTCATCGACGAGTCGAACGCGCGCACCTACTCCGGAGCCGTTATTTCCAAATCGCCGCCCGGAAAATACTCCCAGGTCGATGCTACGTCATCGGTCACGACCACGCTGGATGGCGTTCGCTTCGGCTTGATCGACAAAGGCGCCGTGCTTTACTACTGGTCGGACGGCCGCTTCCAAAAACTGGTCCTCTCCGCCTGACCCGCCCTGCTCGGCTTATCGTCCTGATCCTCAGTTGACGACAAACCCGTTTTCCAGGCCTTAAGATTCAGAGTTCACCAATCTTGTCTCTTTCGGTGCGCTGGGCCTATATTCGAAGGCATGCGTTGGCCGACAGCACTTTCGCCCGGCCTCCTGTTAGCCGCGCTTTGTCTCTGTCCTGTTCTTCGTGCTCAGTTGCCCGGTTCCGCACCTCCATGCACGGCTGCGAAATCACAAAACAATAATCCAGTGGTGGCTGCTCAGGCTGCTCAGGGGAGCAATCATAAGGCCATCATCGATTCAGTGACATTTGATCGACCTGTAGACGCATTGCCCGCTGTTGTGGATGAGGTTATTGAGCAGGCTAAACAACTGGAGTTCGACGGCGATTCCGGCTGGCTGAATCAATTCGCCGAGGCAACGATCAGAGACACTTGGCAGAAGCATGGATATTTCCGGGCCAGTGCGGCGCAACTTGTGCAGACGCTTTCTGCGCACGTCGACGAGCAACGTTGCTTCGGGGTAACGAAGAAGATTTCGGCCGCTGCCGTAACTCCAGCGGAATGTGCACTTGCACAAATAAGAGGGAGGGGGGTGGGTACCGTTTTCATGCCGCCCCGCCCCTTCGTCAGGGTAAAATGGCGGGCTTTGATCTACAGGCCTTATGGCCAATGACATGAAGCCGCAAGACGCAACGCGAAACGACCCCGCGAAAAATGGTCTCGCCGGCCTGCGAGTCATGGGTTTCGAGAGCCGCCGCGGCCAGGAGATGGCCAAACTGATTGCCAATTATGGTGGCGAACCCGTCGTCGTTCCCTCGATGCAGGAAGTCACGCTGAAAGACAATCCCGAAGCGCTGAGCTTCGCCCGTAAGCTCACCGAAGGGGGCTTCGACGTCGTCATCTTTCTCACCGGGGTTGGCACGCGCGCGCTGGTGCGGTTGGTGGAAGCGCACGACCTGAAGCAAAAATTCGTCGAGGCGCTCAAACGCGTGAAAGTGGTCGCACGCGGGCCAAAACCGGCCGCGGCGCTGGCAGAATTGAGTGTGCCCGTAACCGTGCCGGTGCCGGAGCCCAACACCTGGCGTGAGGTGCTCGCCGCCCTCGACGCACGCAAGGATTCGGTCGCGCTCAATGGCAGCCGCGTGGCCGTCCAGGAGTACGGCGCGAGTAACCCCGAACTGCTCGACGGACTCAAAGAACGCGGGGCCACTGTGACTCGGGTCCCGGTTTACGAATGGGCGCTCCCAGCCGATACCGGGCCGCTGCGCGATAGCGTGCAGGCCATCGTCAACGGCCGCGTGGACATCACCTTTTTCACTACGTCCGTGCAGGTGCAGCATCTCTTGCGGATTGCCGGCGATCAGGGGGCGGCCGAGCTGTTAAAGAAGGCCTTCAGCCGGATCGTCGTCGGTTCGATCGGCCCGATGACCTCGGAAGCCCTGCGGCAGCATGGTTTGCCGGTCGATTTCGAGCCGGAACACCCGAAAATGGGTTTCCTCGTCGCCGAGGCCGCCCGGCGTGCCCGCGGTTTGCTCGCGCAAAAGCGCAGGTAGCGGTGCAGGAGGTGTCGCGGCGTCACTTGCCGCTCAGGTCGTCGCCAAAATGTTTGGTTGGCGAGACCTGAGGGTTTTCGGATTGCGCCTACTTGCCGCCGGCCCGACGACCCCGCAGTTGGTTTTTCCGGCCTCGCGTCGGGCCGTCCATAAGGAGGGAATCAATGGCAGCGCAATACAGGGCCGATCACGTCGGCAGCTTTCTGCGGCCGCCGGAACTGCTCGAAGCGCGCCGTAACGGCAGCGATCCGCAGAAGCTGCGCGAACTCGAAGACCGCCACATCTCGCGCGTTCTTGCCAGACAAAAGGAACTTGGTTTTGAGATCTTCACCGACGGCGAATTGCGCCGCCGCAACTTCATGAGCGATTTTACCGACGCCGTCGAAGGTTTCGATCTGAGCGATTCCCTCGACCGCACCTGGGAAGCAAGCCAATCGAAAAGCACCGCCACTCTGCGCGTCGCGGGCATCGTGACCTCGAAACTGAAGCAGGTTCGCCCGCTGACCGGGCACGAACTGCCCTACCTCACAACGCACAGCCCCGGCGCCATTAAGATGACTCTGCCCAGCGCCACGCAATTCCCGGCGATCTCCTATAAGCGCGGCGTGACCGACAAGGTTTACCGCACGCATTCCGATCTGCTGTGGGATATCGTCGCCATCATGAAAAGCGATCTCGCCAAGCTTGCCGGGGAAGGCGTGAAATACATTCAGATCGACGCGCCGCGCTACAGCTACTTCATGGACGAAAAATGGCGCCAGTGGATTCGCCACGAGATGAAAGCCGAGCCCGACGCGCTGCTCGACGAAGCCCTTCGCGCGGACAACGCCTGCTTTCACGCCGCGCGCCATCCCGGCGTCACTCTGGCGATCCATCTCTGCCGCGGTAACAATCGCAGCCACTGGTATGCCGAGGGCGGCTACGATGCCATCGCCGAAAAGCTGTTCGGCATGATGAATGTGGATCGCTTCTTACTGGAATACGATGACGCGCGCTCCGGCACGTTCGAGCCTCTGCGCTTTGTGCCGAAGGGCAAAACCGTAGTGCTCGGATTAGTCAGCTCAAAGCGGCCTGAGCTCGAAAAACCAGACGTCTTGGCGCGCCGTATCAACGAAGCGTCGAAATTTGTACCGCTGGAGAATTTGGCCATCAGCCCGCAGTGCGGTTTCGCTTCCACCATGGAAGGCAATTTGCTAACCGAAGGCGATCAGTGGGCGAAGCTCGCGCTTGTCGTCGAAACCGCGCGCCGTGTCTGGCATTAGGCTCGCATGGCGATGGCGCTGGTCACACGAGGCCTCGTCACCCGAGGCCGCCGCCGGCGAACGTTCACTTTTACCGCTGAAAAACGGCGGGCCTGGGGTATGACGATGTCATTCCGAGCCCGGCCTGATTGTGGACGAGGGCGAGGAATCTGCTTTTTGAGCTCTTGGTCGCTTGTACGTCATCCTGATGGCGCGCATTCCGCGCAGCCGCGCGCCGAAGAATTCCTCTCGGTATTTGCGGAATGGGGCTAACAAAGATCTGCATTACGGGAAAAATACGAATGGACACAACCAAAGGTCTGGAAGGCAAAGTTGCGATCGTAAGCGGCGGCAGCCGCGGCATCGGCCGCGCCATTGCGTTGCGGCTGGCGCGCGAAGGCGCCCAGGTGGTGATCGCCGCGCGCGACAAGGGCGCTCTCGCGGCCGTAGCCGATGAGATCAGCAAAGCGCGTGGCATCGTCGAAACCTTTGCCGCTGATCTGCGCGAACGCGAAGCGCCGCCGGCGCTCGTGCGAGCCGCCGTGAACGCATTCGGAGGGGTCGACATCGTCGTGAATAACGCCGGCGCGACGCGCCGCGGCGAATTTCTGGAACTCTCGGATGAAGACTGGACCGATGGCTTCGCTCTTAAATTTTTCGGTGCGGTCCGCCTGGTGCGCGCCGCCTGGCCTTATCTCAAAGAACGCAAAGGCGCGGTGCTCAACATTATCGGCACGGGTGGGCGCACGCCCGGGCCGCTTTTCACCATCGGCGGCTCTGTCAATGGCGCCTGTCTTTCGTTCACCAAAGCGCTGGCGGATATCGGCATTCGCGACGGTGTGCAGGTAAACGCCATCAATCCCGGCTTCATTCGCACCGACCGGCTCCACAGCTGGCTGCGTGCGACCGCGGCCCAGCACGGCGGCAATGAGGAAGCCGCAGCGCGCGAGATGGTCACGCGCGCCAATATCGTACGGCTCGGCGAGCCCGAAGACATCGCCAATCTCGCCATTTTCGTTTTGCAGCCGCAGAACCGATTTTTGCAAGGCGCGCTGATCGATCTCGACGGCGGCATGACCAAAACCGTGTGACTCGACAGGCTGATATCTAGTGGTCGCGGTTTGCTGCCGGCGTAAATCGTATAAGTATGGATACAACGAACTACCCTTTTCGTGATCGAGTTGAAGCGGGCCGGGTACTCGCAGAGGAATTAGCGCAGTACGCCGGCCGCGACGACGTCATCGTGCTGGCGTTGCCTCGTGGCGGGGTGCCGGTCGCGTTCGAAGTTGCACGAGCGCTTCATGCGCCACTCGACGTGTTTGTTGTTCGCAAACTCGGCGTTCCCGGCCACGAGGAATTGGCCATGGGCGCAATCGCCAGCGGCGGAGTTCTGGTCATTGAACCTGAAGTCCTGGAAGATCTCGCGATCCCGCAGGACGTTTTGATCGATGTGGCCGCGCGCGAGGAGCAGGAACGGCTGAGGCGGGAGCACGAGTATCGTGGCGACCGGCCGGAACCGGAAGTGCGGGGCCGCACGGTGATTGTTGTCGATGATGGACTGGCGACGGGATCGACCATGCGTGCGGCCGTTGCGGCACTACGCAAACTCCAGCCTGCTCGAATTGTGGTCGCCGTTCCGGTAGGTGCGCGTGCCACCTGCGCCGAAATGAGCGAAGAGGCCGACGACGTCGTTTGCGCGCGGTCGCCGGAGCCATTTCGCGCTGTTGGCGAATGGTATATCGAGTTTCCGCAGACGGCCGACGCCGAAGTCCGCCAGCTATTGTCGCGCGCCGAACGAGAATTCGCACATCACAGCTAGCAGGAGAGTTTGACGAAAAGGGCCGCGCGTTTTTCGTGCGCGGCCCTTCGTTTCGAGACCCGGCAAATTACGTGGCTTGTTCCCAGGCCTGCTGGTTGCCTTGAGAAAAGCCGTGGATGGGCACGCCGCCATTCCCCCCGCTCTGACTTGATTCGAGCAGAACCTTGAGACGGTTGAGGTCGTCGTCCAGAGCTTTTTTCGGGTCCGCGCCTAACAAGGAAGCAACCGCATGGCCCAGTGCACCCGCGGGAGGAACGTACGAGAGGTGCAGCGTCACGCGGGTGGCGGGACCGGGAAGCGGTTCGAGGCGGAGAATTCCCGATGCGCGGATCGTCGATCCCGGCAGGCTCTTCCACGCCAGCAGTTTGGTGGGCTCATAGTGGGTGATTTGCGCATCCCACTCGACCGAAGTTCCCGCCGGCCCGTTGGCAACCCAACGGGAAGTGTTATTGCCCAAACGGCGAATTTCGCGCAGATGTGAAACGAACTGCGGCAGGTTGTGATAGTTGCTTAGGAACTGAAAGACCTCATTTACCGGCGCATGAATCGTGATCGTCTTCTGGATATGAATTCCGCGTCCGGTAGTGATGCCCAGCAATTCGCCGACTGGCATATTTGTGACTGCGCGCGCGAGCAACCCGAGGCCGGCGAGTCGTGCAATTTTGCCGAAGGCGCTGCGGCCGCCTCCATAGATCGTGAGCGCGCCGCCCGCCATGCCCATGGCGAGGCGCGCTGCGGGAGTCCAGCCGGCTGCGGCAGTTCTGCGGCGGACCTGGGCGTTTTGCAGTCCGGGTATGTCGCGAGCGTCGCGATAGGTTTGCAGTTCCTTGCGAACCGAATGGACGTGCCGGGTGGACGCGACGCAGGAGAGCAGGTCGTCTACTTCGGATTGTAAAACGCCGCCGCGGAGCGTAACGGCGCCATCGCGGGCGCTTACCTCCACGAAATGCGGAAAAGAGATTACGCGGCCCATGCGAGAGCGGATCTGCTCGACCAGCACTTCGTCGGAAACACCGCCGATCGGTAAGCGCGAACGCGCTTCCGCGATCGCGCCGCGCGCACGATTGCTCATGTCGCGCGAAGCCTTTTCGATCGCCTCATCGGCTTCTCTCAATAGCTTCACGCCTTGATCCTTGATTTGGGCGCGCCGTCTTTTGCCCGTATCCGGATCGAGAAAATACACCAGGAGTCCGCCAACGCTCGCCGCAGCTACTGTCTTCGTAAACGTAGACATGGTTTGCCTCCGGCCGCGCAAATGATTTTCAAGCGCCGATAAGGCACGCTATGTTTTTGGGCCGAAATGCGGCAATCGGTGTGAGCATGTATGCCGTACAGAGTTATCAGTAAGCGCCTGTGGAAAACGGCAAATGCGCGTGCGCGTTCAGATTCACGTTATGCGCCTGGTACAAGGCTGCGGACGATTGTGATGGAGGAACGAGGCCACCGCGGGTGTGCTCGGTTGATGGTTTATAGGAACTCGCTTATCGCGTTTTCTCGACCTGCATTGAGAATCGATAGTGTGAGCCAATCGGAAAATTGCAGCGCAGCCGGCGCCGTTTTTTCGCAGGCGGGATTGCAGAAGCGCAAGAAACAACTGAGCGGGAGGTAAACGAAGCGAAGTTGTGCATCGAGCATTTCGGCCGCGGCGCCGTCGAAATGCGGGAGAGAGAACTGCGTTCCGGCAAAGGACGCGCTGAGCGCATCGTCCCGGATTGAAAAATGCCAAATTGACAAGGAGGAATGCCGACAATAGACTCGCGTTACTTTTGATCGAGTCGGGCCGAAAAGAGGACGCATGCACATTTCCAATAGAATCGCGGGAACGTTTGTGGTGACAGCAGCCCTGACCGGAATGTTTGCCGGCATGGCAAGGCCAGCGAATGCACAAAACAAATCTTCGGCCAAGCAGTCAGGCAAAGACGTGCCCGTCCCGGTCTATAAAGTGGATCCCTTTTGGCCCAAACCGCTGCCGAACCACTGGATTTTGCAAGGCATTCCGGTGATGGTCACCGATAAAGATGACCACATCTGGGTGGTGAGCCGCCCTCGGGACGCCAATCCGGATGAAACCGGCGCGGCGATGAAGCCGCCGCGAACCGATTGCTGCGTTCCCGCGCCGGCAGTTCTCGAATTCGACACGGAGGGCAACCTGCTAAAAGCATGGGGCGGTCCGGATTACGTGCCCGGCTGGCCCGCGGAGGGCATCGCCAGACCCGGAGCAGGAGCGGAGCACGCCATCGTTGTCGATCGCCAGGGCAACGTCTGGATTGGAGGCAACGCCCGCTACGACGGCATACAGAAATTTACAAACGACGGGAAATTCTTGTGGGATTTCGGCCACCGCCACCCCAAGGAGCCGGAAGGGCAGAGAACTGGCCGCGTCCCGGAAAATAACCAGGACGTCGATCACATCGTTATGCCGGTGGAGTTATTCGATCTTGATGAAGACGCGCACGAGATGTACGTCGTGGAACAGAAACGCGTCACCGTCTATGACATGGATAGCGGAGCTTTCAAGCGCGGCTGGGGTGGTCACGGCATGCCCCTGAGCGAAATCAGCAACGATCCGGTTCCAGCGTACGACTGGAAATCGGGCGCCACCCCCCCCGATCTCAAGACTTTCGTGCCTGCTTTGCACTGCGTGCACATCGCACCCGATGGTCTGGTCTATGTCTGCGAGCGAGGGAGCGACCGCATTCAGGTGTTCACCAAACAAGGCATGTTTGTCACCAGCTTTTTCGTGCATCCGACCACACCGTCCAGAGGAACAGAATGCGGTGGTCCGGGCACGACCATGTACGGCATGTGCGGCACAACCTATAACCTCACCTTCTCGCATGATCCGGATGGCAAGTACGTCCTGATCGCGGACGGCACGAACGATAAGATCTGGATTCACGACCGCAAAACAGGGGAGTTGAAAGGTTCGATCGGCGATAACGGCCGAATGGCGGGCTATTTTCACTGGATCGATGCCATTGCCATGGATTCGAAGGGAAACCTTTACACCGGTGAGGTGGAAACGGGGAAGCGGATTCAGAAATTCATTCTCACGAATGGCGACGGTAAATCGCGGCTGCATCCGCATGAGTGAGCGCGCTGTTTTGTGAATCGCACCACAAACCGCGGGATGCGCGGTATTCTTATTCACCTGTTGTGAACTCAGCGGGTCTTGGGATCCGGCTTGAGCTTGCATGTAGTAAGGTCAGGCCACTGTTCGCGAATGATTCTCGTGTGGAGGTATGCCATGAAGTACCGGCACTTTTGGCAAGTAGCTGCGGCAGTATGCCTTCTGGCGCTGAGTACTCCGTTATTGGCGCACCACGGCGCGGCGTCATTCGATACCTCAAAAAAGCTCACCCTTAAAGGGACGGTCGTCGAATGGTTCTGGGCCAATCCGCATTGCTTTTTGAGGTTTGACGTCAAGGACGAAAACGGGCAAACCGTGCAGTGGGTGGTCGAGGCGCAAAGCGGGCCTAACATTCTTCCGCTCGGCTATACCAAGCAAACGTTCAAGCCAGGAGATGAAGTTACCGTTACGCTCACGCCAGTGAGGAATGGCAAGCCGCTCGGCCGCATTATCTACGTTGTGCTCGCGAATGGTAAGAAGCTCGGCAGCATGGGAGATACTCCGGCTCGCGACGATTCACAGTAAAGAAGGGCCGGCCCAAGGACGCGTTGGATCGCCCTGGAGAAGCCGTCGGACAAAAACAGAAACGGCAATGAGGAGGGAACCGTCAATGCGAACGCGCCTGTTGCTTCCGGCACTGTCCCTTCTTGTGGCATCCGTTTTGCCCTCCGTTTTGCGTGCTCAGGCCCGCCTCCCGGGAGCAGTCTACGATTTCGACCGAAAAGGCGAGAAGTCCGGACCCGCGCCGCGCCACGATATTTCAGGAATCTGGGAACCGGCCACTAGCCTCTCTGCCGGCATTCAGGGTAAAGGTGCCGCAGCAATGGAATCGTGCAAGCGTGACCCGAAGACAGGGAAGTACGCCGTCGATCCCAAAGCGCCGGTCACCGACACCGGCTACGCGACTCCCGATTGCCTCAAACCCGATCTCGAGCCGCCCTACACGGAATTGGGGCGGCAAACGCTCAAGGCGCACATTCCGGTCGAGGGGTACCGCATGGTGCCGGATGCGCTGACAAACGACCCGATTCTCAAGTGTGATCCGGGCGGATTCCCGCGGATCAACCTGCACAATTTCCGCACGAGCGAAATTCTCCAGACGCCGACTCACTTGGTGATCCTCTATAAGTTCCAACATCGCTGGCGGCAGATCTGGACCGATGGCCGCGAGCTTCCGAAGGATCCTGAAAATCCCGCATGGTCGAATAGCGCCGATGCGCTTCCCCCGGAATCACGGTGGTGGGGATACTCCGTAGGCAAGTGGGCCGACGATTATACGTTTGTCGTGGAGACAAACGGCTTCTACGACGATCGCACCTGGCTGGATAACGCAGGCCTGCCGCAGAGCGACGAGATGCAGGTGGAAGAAACCTATCATCGGGTGGACGCCGACCATTTGGAGCTCTCCATCAAGATTACAGATCCAAAGATGTATACGAAACCGTGGGTCGCGCTCGACAAGCTGCGGCTGCGCTTGCAATCGCCCCATCTCGAGATTCAGGAGATGGAATGCTCTCCTTCCGATCAGGAGCACTGGAACAAATATTTTGGCAGCCAAACAGGCGCCGATACCGGAACGGACAAGGCCAAGTAAGAGTGCACGTTCTTAGCTGGGCTTCGGCTCCCACGAGTGGACGAAAACCGGCTTCCCGGGATTTGGGAGTCTGCCCCCTATGGCGGTAGCATCGCTTTGTGCCACTTCCCGGCGGCGTATCCGAAGAACACCGGAAGATGTCGCTATTGGCTGAGAAACGGATTTTGGGAATGCAGGATTTGCTCTCAGGCGGCTTCCGGGAGGCAGGGTCCGCTGGGAATGCGATGCTCGCGCGACGCGCGAGCACAACTTACGGCTTGACGGAAACCTTCACAAGGCCGGTGGTCCAGCAGCACTGAAAGCCGCCGCCACCGTCGCCGGAGTAATCGTTTGCGGTGACGTGCAACACGTAGTCGCCCGGTTCGCTGAAGGTGACGTTCGTGGTCGCCTTCCCGCTGAAGGGCGGGCCGCCGCTCCAAGACGGCAAGGGCGCGACGTCAGGCTTCGCCTTATCGAACGCCACCGTCCCGGGCCCGCGGTATTTCGACCAGGTCATCGTCACTGGAGGGCGCGGCTTCGTCATCGGCGCGCTGGTGTTGTTGGTGTACTTCATGTCGTCGGTGGCCCAGACGGTCAGCGGCAGCGGCGCCGACAACGAGGCCATGCGAGTGACGGCCTGCGCGAGGGTGGCGATTGGACCCTGGATTGTCGATCCGGTTTGATCGAACCGAATGACGGGAGGTGTATTGCCAACGGCGATTTCCTGGAATGGGTTGACGACGTAATCGTTGTTCACGCGAAGAGGAATGGAGGTGGGCTGGCCGTTGGCTACAATCGTCCACGTGTATTTGTCCTGCGGCGTGAACTCTTTGGGAACGGGCACGACGAACATCCCAAACTGCCGGCCGGGAAGAAAATGCGTCGGTTGTCCGAGGTCAGGCCCACCCGGCTCGATCCGGTTGTTGGGCCCAATAGGAATGTCCAGCTCCTGTTGGGTGTTGCGATTGAAATAGCCGACCAGAAAACCGCGGCTGCCATCCGCGTTGGCGAACCAGCCTTCGAACGCGCCGGTGATGCTGGCTCCAAACTGCTTGCGCGGCTGGGGAATCTGCTGGGCCGAAAGCAGCACGCCGCCGACAATCGCGCCGACGGCGCACAAGCTCACCAGGCTCTTCACAGCTAGAGACTTTGTGTCGGAACGAGAAGGATTTATGGGTCGCGGCTTCAGCCGCGACATTAAGCTTTTTGCAATCAGAGCGGCTTTAGCCGCTGAAGTCCTCATTCGCGAGTTCTCACGCAGACTCTAGAGCCCGCCGTCTGGCGCCGCGTTCACGGTCTTCGCTTTGCGTTCCGCTACCAGCGTTTTGTATTCGTCGTCGGTCAAATATTCAACGTTCATCCAGGCGTGCGCCATCTCATCGACTGTCCGGTCGCCGTAGCCGACCCACTGATCCGGATCGGGGTTGTTCTTGTTCCCCCTCGTATTGTCGTACCACGCGGTTACGTGAATCACCGTCCCCTTTGGGAAAACCGGCGCGGCGTCGTCGGCGTAAATGTAATTCGTCATCCAGTTGAAGTTGAAGTTTCCAACGTAGCTGATGATCTGCGAGCTGCCGTCGGGCAGAATCGCTTGGACCTCCATCGATTTGCCGCGCAGATGAAAATGGGGCTGAAAATTCTCGATGAGCGTGTTCTCTTTCAACACCGTGAAGCCTTCGGTCTCCGCGAACGAATTCGGCGGGATGTCGACCGTTCGAGGCGCCCTGAGCCCGGTGAACGCGGTTAGGTAGCTCCGCTTCTTCGGCTCCTCGCCTTTCTTGTAGAACCAGATTCCGATTTCAGAGCCGGCTGTAATCTCTTCGCCGACCGCGTGAATGTGCTGGTCCCACGAAATCTTTTCGCCAGGAAGAATCAGCTTCCCTGTGCCCGTCCGGAAGAGATCGTAGCCCTTGCCGATGGCCCACTCCATCAACTGCGGCCGGCCGCTGACGAGGTCGTCGAGTTCCTCGCGGACACCGCCGTTGCTTATACCTTTATTGACCGCGTCGGGGTCGTTGTTCAGCACCAGATAGGCAATCGAGTGGTGAATGATTCTGCGGCCCTTCAAGTTCGTGGGGCGAATCTCCACCATCTTGGCCCAGCGGGGCTCAGTGATCGGGATGTCGGACATGGGCCGGAACCACACGTCCTGGTGTACCGCGGGCATCGTGTACTCAGGCGACCTGATGACGAGGTCGGGAGGCCCAAAGCCATCTCTCTCAGCTTTCCACTCATTGTCAGTGACCAGCGGCTTCGGCGGCGGCAGGTCCTTCAAATCGCCCTGCAGCGCGCCGCCGTCAACCCAGGCGGCGATCGTATTCACCTGTTCGTCGGTGAGCGACATGTCGTTCTTGAACTTCTGCACGCCGACGCTGCGGTCAATGTGCCAGGGCGGCATCTGACGCGCCACCACACGCTCCTTGATTGCGGCGGCGTAGGGGCGCACTTCCTGATAGGTGATAAGCGACATCGGCGCGATCGAATTCGGCTGATGGCACTCCTGGCATTTTTCCTGCAGAATCGGGGCGACATCCTTGGCGAAGGTGACGTGTCCCTGCGTGAGGGCCACGTTGGCCGGCGTTTGCGCCCCGGCGGTCATTACAGTTGCAGTAATGGCGATCAAAACCTCAAGAACGTTCCTGACAGAAGCGAGGTGCGTGGCCTTCATCGCGGACCTCCTAGAAGTACACTTGCTCGAAGTACACCTGGGCCGAATTTCCGATGCCGACCTTGTTTTGATGATCTTTATGCAAACCTTAGACCTGTAGCTCTTTCCCTGTCAAGTTCAGACCCCGTAACTGGCGCCCAGGCGCGAATCACCAGGTCCGAAACGCCATTTTCCCAGGAGATTTCACGGTCCTTGTCAGCCGCGACAAAACGGATTTTCGGTGAATCTCGGAACGGGTATATGATTGAGGAACAGCAGCACTTAACCGCAGCGACAGGGATAAATGCCGCTCGAATACAAGAAAACGTTCAATCCCGGCGAGCATCTGTGGCCAGTGGCTGTGAAGCTAAGCCAGAGCGATGTGGCCCAACGTCCGAATACGGAAATTGTTTCGTGTAAGGAATGTGGCGAACATTTTGGTATCCAAAACGCCATCGCCGCGATAAGACCCATGCAGCAGTTGAAGGAACAACTGGAGCAGTGGCTTGCAAGGGATCACAGCAATGAGACGCGGCATCAGGAGCGCTACGAATTTCGTTTTTGACCCGGCTGCTCTCCTTAATTTTCCGATTCGCGTTCGTTTTCCTCACGGTAATGATATGGTCAATGATATTTGGCAATGACTGTCCTGCCTTCAGGCCTACGAAGGGAACCACGGTAAGCAACGGCCCGACGCCCAGTGCAAGTAACTCTCGATAACCAACGGGATTTTCATCAACTGGGTAGTCGCAAGAAGCCAGTTACCAGAAAACCGGCAGGACTTAACGGACCTCAGGAAGCAGATGAATTCTCGTGCCTTGGAACCATTCTCAGCTTCAGCTAATCCGCGCGGGGCTCCTGTCTGAAAGCGGCCTGGGCTGGCCGAACTTCGCCACGGTCTGAATGGCGTCTCCAATGTCCTTGACCGCTTTCAGATTCGTCCACTGCTGTATGGCGCGGTCCGCCTGAGCTTTATCCACGCCGGTGAATTCAACTAAGCGGTAATACTTGGCTTTGAGCTCCTCACGAGTCATGGGCTTTATCGTCCCGCCGTAGAAGGTGCGCTCTTCGCCTGATTTTTTCCGGACAGTGAAAATGTCGCCGCCATACTCCGGATGTTTGTTGGGCGAGAAGGTGATTCGCCCCATGAGTTCCCTCGCCTTCGGATCCATGTACTTCTCTCGCGTGAAAGAATCGAGGTAAATGGAGCCGTCCAAAAGCATGCGCGCGACGTTATAGGGCGCGCTGTGGTCGGCCGTCTCACGGTTGCGGGGATCCCACTTCGGCGGATCACAAATCTCCTGCCATCCGAAATAATGGAACTTGGCGTCGATGGATTCGATCTCTTCCGGCTTGGTCCAGGCCAGGATCTGCGGAGCTATATTCTGGTGAAAATTCTGGTTGTTGCCTTCGGTGGCGACGCGCTTATAGCCGCCGCCGTTTCCATGTATCGTCTCGATAGCCAGCTTTCCGTCGGGGCTGGTGGGAAGCTTCAGATCACTCGTGAAGGGACCGATGTGCGCGATCAAGCCGTCCCGAGCTTCGAAAGGCATGCACGGCCCGGTCATCCCTTCACGCGCCAGCATCGCGGCCCAGACGCCGTTCCGCACCTGTTCGGCGCTATGAGTACCTTTCCACATCGATTGTGTGCCAATGTGGCAGACATACATGGGCATGTGAGGAACCAGCGCCAGCGACAGCGCGTTCGCGAGCTGATCTTGATTCAGGCCCATCAGCTTTCCGCAAGCCATGGCCACGCCCACGCTGTGGTATGGGCTGTCCCAGCCGGCAGGGTCATAACTGCCCTGGCCAGTGTTTCCGATTGCAGTGACGACCTCGTAGCAGATGGCCATCGCCGCCAGCACCTCCATACCACTGGAGTGAAGCGCCTCCCCCACCGCCAAAACGCCGCCAAACATCTCGTTATTGTGCGGGGTGGCATTGAAATCGGTGTGACGAATCATCGCGGCGTTCGAAAAGGCGGCCATCTCGTAGGTGGTCTTGATGCCGTAGCCCATCACTGTGCACGGGCCCGGCATTGTTTGCGATAAGCGCGCGTTGATTCGCGCGGGCTCGCTTTCGAATCCGCCAAAGAGACTGCCCAGGGTGTCGTGCTGGAGGTAATTGATCGTCTCGATGCAGGAATCGGTCAGTCCTGACTCAGAAAATCCGTGGACCCATTCCACGATGCGGCGGCTGGACTCGTCCATGGGCCCGTTGCCGTAAGCACGCCCGGAGTTATTCACCCACCCGGGCCCTGTTTTGGTTATATAGCCGGGCTGCACCGTGGTGATGACTTCTTCGCTCTCCGTAATGTCGGGGAAATGCTGCACTCTGTCCGATGTAGCTTTGTCCAAACCGGAGGTCGGCGGGCCGGGCTGCTGGCCTTGAATCTGCGCCTGCTGCGAGAACGCCGCCGGAGTTGTTAGCAGTGCCGCAACTGCCACACCGGCACCCACGCCCAACTTCATAACGTCGCGCCGGCATAGTTTGGACACACCTTTCCTCACACCGCGCCCTTTGTCTTTGCCCATTTCCGACTCCAATTTGTGAATTTAAGGGACCGTGTTTCTTCCTGGCTGCGAAAACTGATTGTTGCTCAGTCCAAAGGTTGAACGCGTACCAAATAGCCGTTGTAATCCACGTACCACACCGTGGCCGGCTTGGTAGAAGTATCAATGACGGTTCGCCGGTCATAGGAATACGGCTCGGGCATCTGGTAAACGGTCCAGTGATCGGTCTTCGGGTTGTAGCGAAGCATCTGCGCGCCGTGCAGCACTCCCGCCCAGATTTCGCCGTTCTTATCCGGCATGGCTTCGTAGAAGTCGGTGTACGGGTGCGGCGCAATCGGCGGAGTGAATTCGTCGATGCGTTTTGCATTGAAATTGAATTCGATCAGATGGCCGTCGGCGCCGCCCCACCAGGTGTTTCCGAAGGGATCGAAGCCGCCGCGCTTCGCCGTCATGAAATGCGGCCCGCTATTCAGGTTGAATATTTTCCCGGTGGCGATTTCCATGATCTCCACGGTATTGCCCCAGTTTGCGGGGCCGCTGCCGCCCCAATATTTTCCGTCGTAAGAGATGGTATTGTCGTACGTGCTCTCGGCCTGCAATGGCCACTGTTGCAGGACCTTGCCTGTCATCGGATCCATTTTCACAATTAAGTTGTGACGCCCATCCCATACGTATCCTTGCTGATCCAGAGTGAAATTGCCGAAGCTGGGAGCATTGATTGGAGTGGTGCTCTCAATCTTGGCTTGGTGCACGTCTCCCGTTTTTGGATCGAGCCTGTTGAGTTGGTGCGCCCAGTTTTCTGAAATCCAAACGATTCCGTTCTTGTCGATCACCTGGTGGTGCGTGCCCGGCATGGCGCCGGGCGTCAGCGGGATAGTGTATTCCTTGGCGATGCCGGTCTTGGGATCGACATAGCCCACGTAGCGGGTCTTGTGGCTGGTGTACCAGACGTTTCCCTGATTATCGAGCGCGGCGTCATGGAGCATCAGCAGATTTCGCGGCAATTCATATTCAGTGACGACGACTCGCGTTGATTCGCCGCGAGGACGGGGGAAAAGCCGAATGGGCATGTCCTGAGACTCGGGGCCGCGCACCCGCGTGAGAAACTTCGTGAGCATTTCGGCTTCCGGATCGGGAGCGTTCATGGGCTTGTTGCGCACGGCGATCGCCGTGCCGGTAAAGTGCATCATGCGGTCGACGATCAGAGCCCAGCTGTGCTCGTCATAGCGGTTGCGGAAAATCTGCTGCCAGGAATGGCATCCCGAGCAGTTTTTCTGCAGCATGGCCTTTTCTTCCGCCGAGCCGGGCAGGTTCCACAAGATCTCCGCGCCGCTCAGTTGCGATTCCAAAAGCGCCGAGGCGGGCAGATCGTCGGAATCGGCAACACGTTCCAGCACGATGTCATCGAGCTTGGTCGCGCCGTTTATCGAGATAGAGTCGCGGACATAGGGTTTGAATGGAGCGGGCGAGGGAATGCGCAAGATATACGAACCCGCTTGCATCTTGGGGAATTCGAATTTGCCGTCGGCATTGGTATAAACAGTCGTCCGCACACCGTTCGGCGCGATCAGTTGGACGCCCACGCCTTCCGGCGAATCGCCGCTCTTTATGTGCACAACACCCGTCGCTCCCCCGGTGAGCCCGCTCTGAACCGGCCATTTGTGCGTCTCCGCTTTGTACCAGGGATTCATCGGCGGATTTTCGCCTTCAACGCAGCACTTGCCGGAATGAATGTAGGCGATCAGGTCTGCAACATCAGCATCAGACAGGCTGAAGTGGAACGCGGGCATCAGCGGGCCGCCATTCTTGATCTTCGCGGCAACGTTTTCGTCGTTAATCGCGCCGCCGGTCAGCAGCGTTTTTCGATCGTAGAGATCAGCCAGATAGGGTCCCGTCTTGGCGTATTTGTTGTGGCACATCCAGCATTTGTAGGCGTAAATCACTTCGCCGCGCGCCGGGCCGCTATCGCCGTCAATGCGATAGCTGTCGAGCAGCAAAGATCTTTGCAAATTGTCTCCGAGGGCCTCTTTGCTGGCGTCGGCTGCAGGCTTAGGAACCGCGGCGGCATGCGCGATTCCCAGCCACACGATGCCTCCAGCGAAAAAGAAAGCCACTCCGCCAGCGACCGACAACAGGAGTACACGTAACCCGCGATAGCCCGGGCCATTCATTGCCATAGCTCACCTCGGGAGTTAGGTTTGGGCGTCTTTGTGGCTGAGAGTATATAACGATCTGTGAATCCCGGCATAAGCCTTGCGATCCCACTCTGCCGCCAGCAGACGACCCGGTGGCGATGCCCGGTTGATCGGGTCAATGATTGCTTCGAAAAATTAGTGATGTTCTTTGGTAACCGTATGGGCCAAATCTCTCTCGCTGCAGGGCTGTGATTCCGGCAGCATGGCGTGAGGATTGGGATTCAGCAAAGCTACACGGGGGGTGCTGGTCCACGGCTCCAGGAGCACGTCTGGATCCTCCACCGTTGCCGTCCATGTGAGGGTGTTTCCGTCGCGATGGAAGCGCTCGATCACATGCATGTTTTCGCTGTGGAAGTAGCCGCCAATCTGATCAAACCAGGTGCTGCTGTTGAATCCCCAGGTGTCGACGACCAGCGTGTCACCCTCCCAGTGGGCGATCCCTTCGCCGGTATACGTGCCATCGAGGTCGTCCAGCGGCGTATGCTTGCGCCCGTCCGCCGGAATCAGCCGATACATGGTTTGCGTCGCGATCAGGCCGCCCTGCCCGGGATAGATGAAAATGAAGTAGTTTGGCTTCTGCCCGATATAGGAGGGAATTCCGGCACGAGGGATACCCGCGGGCATGCAGTTGTTCGAAGGATCTTCTTCGTTGGCGTTCGCGTCGAACTCCTTGACCATCTCCCAGTATTGCGGCTTGTAGACAGGCCTGTTCGAGCCTACCCGCCGCAGCAAAGAGGCTGCGCGCTCGCCTTCTTGTCCGCCTTCGGCCGACACGTTCCAGTCAATGTCTGCGGTTCGCGGGAACGTGGCAATTTTTATTCCCGTGGCGATATCGTGCGAGGAGTATTCGCTGTCGACCGAAATACCGTCGTTTGCCATCTGGTTGGGAACGCCAAGCAGATTGTCTCCGAGCCCGTTCCAGACGCCGGTCAGGTCGGGGTGGCCGTCGGGAGTTCGTGGCGTTGTGCCTGACGGCTTGGGCGGAGCATTCGTTGTGCGGTGGACTTCGCCGAACTGGGCCAAAGCGGCACAGGGCAGCAAACACAGCATTCCAAGCAGAGGCGTGATTCGGCGTACGAATTCGTTCATGTCGGCAAGCTCCTTCGTGACAACTCGCCGTTGATTCCCCCGGCGGCGAGCGGACTCATATCGCAGCGCCAAGCTTTGGGCTTTCCGCCCTTGCGCGCGGTCTATTGCTGGTCCGCCCAGCGAATGCGCCAATTGTGATTTATCTCTCGCAGAATTTCCAGCGGAACCGTGAACCGGCAGTCAAGCATTTGCGTGGTCGCGGCGCTTCTATGCGGGGCTGCTCCGAAAGAGAGCCTACGCGGGCACTGGGGCCTCGAGCAACACGCGCGGCTCTAAAACCACTTCGCTGCGCAGCGAACGCGAGATCAGGCATGCCCGTTCGGCCTTTTCGAGGAGCCGGAGCGCGCGCTCCTGATCGGCCTCGTGCGCGATCGTGAGCTCAGGACGGATCACGATGCGCGTGAACTGAAATCCGCGATCCACTTTTTCGAGAACCCCCTCCGCAGTTACCTTCAGCGCGATCGCCTCGAATTTCGATAGCTCGGCGATGGCCATAAATGTCGTCACGAAGCAGCCGGCAGCCGCCGCGGCAAGGAAGTGTTCCGGAGTCCATGCGCCAGGTTCGCCCTGGAACTCCACCGGAGCGGAGAAGACAATCGGCAGATGAACGGCCTCGGTATCTACAATGCCGCTTCGCCTCTTCGTCCATGTGGCGGTGCTGCTGTAGGTGCTCATCGAGTTTCCCCTTTGCGGCCTTGTTGGCCTTTCTGACCGGCTACTTGGCTTCGTTTACGATTTCGAGGACGGCGTTTTCGACCGCATCCGCTACTGCTTCGATACCGGCATTGGGAAAGAACTGCGGCATTGCAGACGGCCGGAACGCGCTGATGAATGTCTTCCCCTGCTCGGTGTAAACCGAAATCGGGCAGGGCAGCAGTAGAGCCAAGTGGATATCTTTCGCCAAAGCTTCGTTTGCGTATCGCGCGTTGCAGATCTCAATGATCTTCAGCGGCTCGCGGGCGAAGCCCTTCGACGCCAGCGTAGCGGCAACGTCGTGTGTATGGAGGACACCGAAGCCTTTTGCCGCCGATTTCTCTTGAACGGCTGTTACCGCCGCGTCAAAAGGCTTCGAGGTTTCGACCGTATATTCGATTTGAGTCATTGGCATATGTGTGCCCCGGCCCGCAGTATGGCCTGGGCTGGCCGGACGCGATGTGACCAGCGGTACGGTATCTCGTGATCTAGAACACATAACCGGCGGCCGCTTGCGAATAGGGTGATTGCAGCTTACAAAGGGGCCCCTATTCGGGAGGAAGGGAGCAGCTCAAATGGCACGTAATGTAGGAGGCATCGACCGAGCAGTACGGGTCATCGTCGGCTTAACCCTGTTAGGGATCGGGTTTTTTCATGTTGTTGCCGGCACCCTGGCGGTTCTCGCCTATCTCTTTGGCGTAATCGCTTTGGCGACGGCGGTATTCGCTTATTGCCCGGCTTGGGTGCCGTTCGGAATCAACACCTCCAGGTCGAGCCATGTGCAGTCTAGAGCCAGCGGTTCGGGGCAGTGAGCCGACGATTCGACGTCCTGGCGTTTGCTGCCCATCCTGATGATCTTGAAGCCGTCATGGGGGGCACGGCGTTAAAACTGGCGCGGAAAGGCCTGTCTGTTCTGTTTGTCGATCTTTGCGACGGCGAACCCGCGCGCTATGCCGCCGCGGGTGAGCGGCATCGTCAGGCTAGGAAAGCGGCGGAAATTCTGGGCGTCGCCCGCGTGACGCTGCCCCTGCGAGACCGGCTCATCTCCGATACCGTGGAATCGAGACTTCAGGTAGCGTATCTGCTACGCGTACACCGGCCACGGCTCGTATTTACGACCTCAGGTTCCGGCGTACACCCGGACCACCGAGCCGTTACAGACATAATCGTCAATGGTGTCTTTTATGCGCGGCTGCCGAAATGGGATGAAGTACAGCTTGGGGACCACGGGTCTTGCATTATCGATCAGCTAAACGACACCGAGCCGCTGGAGATCGACCGGCTTTTCTTCGGGCACTGCCGCATGGAGCCCAGTTGGGAGCGATTCGATTTCGCGGTTGATGTTACCGAGGTGTATGACCGCAAGTTGGCGGCGCTTCGTGTATATGAGTCTGTCTTCAGCGGCAATCAGGCGGCGCTGCTCGATAAATACAATGCCGAGGATCGCTACGTCGGCAGCCTGGTAGGCGTGCAGTATGCCGAGGCCTTCCGCTCCCGCAGCCCGCTCCTTGTGAATAATCCCGAGGTTTTTCTGAAAGCACGCTTTGGGTAAAAACGCTGTTTGGGCATGTCGCCGTACATCGGGCACCCCCTGAAACGAATTCCGGAGTTCCATTTGACCGGCACGGTAAAATAAAGGCGCCGCATTGGATCAGGCGGCCTTAGCCAGTAGATCCTGGCGACTGTGCCCGGCGAAGTTCCGTTTCAACATGGCGTTGGCAACGCTCGCCAAAAAATTTACTCCCCTTCAAAGCCCGGTTTACCAAAGGTGTGCGTTTCGAATGAAATGGCAAGTTCTTTCCGTTTCGGATTTCCGGGACTTTGATGATCGATCTTTCGCTTTCTTCGGCGCACAGGAGCACCAACAGAGACGACGCTCGTCAGGGCCCGCATACTGAAGAGCTAAGCGATTTGCAATGAACACTTGCAAGAAAAAGGGGAGGGGGTGTCCTGCTCTGAGGCCGCAAAATGACTGACGCACCGCGCATCGCCGGAGAACCCGCACACGACATCCTGCGTTCGGAAGGGCATCCGCTGGATTTTATTTTTCGGCCGAGAAGCGTCGCCGTGATTGGCGCCACGGACCGGCCGGGAAGCGTTGGCCGCACTGTCCTCGAAAACCTGATGGAGGGCGCCTCGGCTCGAAACCGGCTCGTTTACGCTGTCAATCCTAAGCATGTGGAGCTGCTGGGCGCAAAGTGCTACCCGGCGGTCGTAAATATACCGGGTGGCGCCGACCTCGCCGTCATCGTGACCCCGGCCGCGACAGTCCCGGGAGTGATTCGCGAATGCGTAGCGGCCGGCGTGAGAGGCGCGGTCATTATTTCAGCGGGCTTCAAAGAGGTCGGGCCGGAAGGCGCTCGCCTCGAACGGGAAATTCTCGCCGAAGCGCGCCGCGGCCACTTGCAGCTAATCGGGCCAAACTGTCTGGGCGTGATGAATCCGCCCATAGGGTTGAACGCCACATTCGCGCAAACAATCGCCCTTGCTGGAAATGTGGCCTTCTTGAGCCAAAGCGGCGCGCTCTGCACGGCGATTCTCGACTGGAGCTTGAGCGAAGGCGTTGGTTTTAGCGCCTTTGTTTCGACCGGATCGATGCTCGATGTAGGCTGGGGCGACCTCATTTACTACTTTGGAGATGATTACCGCACGCGGAGCATCCTGGTTTATATGGAATCCATCGGCGACCCGCGCTCTTTCATCTCCGCGGCACGTGAAGTCGCGCAAACCAAGCCGATCATCGTAATCAAAGCCGGCCGGACCGAGGCAGCAGCCAAAGCCGCCGCCTCACACACCGGCGCACTCACCGGGAGCGACGAAGTGCTGGACGCGGCTTTCCGGCGCTGCGGCGTGCTGCGCGTCAACCGCATCGCCGAACTTTTTGAAATGGCCGACATTTTGAGCAAACAGCCGCGCTCTCGCGGTCGGCGCTTGACGATTGTCACCAATGCCGGTGGCCCTGGCGTTTTGGCGACAGACGCCTTGCTGGCCGCGGGCGGCGAGCTGGCATCGCTGGCGCCGGCGACGTTTGAGCGGCTGGATTCTTTTCTGCCCAAACACTGGAGCCATGCGAATCCCGTGGACATCCTGGGCGACGCCGATGCGGAGCGCTACGGTAAGGCGCTGGAAACTGTGTTTCAAGACCCTGGCACCGATGGTTTTCTCATTGCTTTGGCTCCCCAGGGCATGACGAATCCGACCGAAGTCGCGCGCCAGGTTGTCTCGCATGTGAAACAGCTTTCGGCGCCCGTCCTCGCCGCTTGGATGGGCGGCGATTCCGTTGCCGAAGGGATGCACCTGATCAGCCGTGCGGGAATCCCGGCGTTTGCGTATCCCGACGAAGCGGCGCGCGCCTTCACGTATCTGTGGCAGTACAGCGCCAACCTTCGTGCTCTAAACGAGACGCCCGTGCTGGCGTCTGCGGAACCCTCGGAATTCGAGGTAACCAAGGGTTCGCAGATTCTGAATTCGGTCCGTTTGCGCGCCCGCTCGCTGCTGACGGAGTGGGAATCGAAGCAACTTCTCTCGGCTTACGGCATTCCCACGGTGCGCACGGAATTGGCGAAAAGCGCAGAGCAAGCCGCGGAACTTGCCGCAGGGATCGGCTATCCCGTTGTCCTCAAACTGCATTCGGAAACGATTTCGCATAAAACCGATGTCGGCGGCGTGCAGTTGGATTTGCACACAAACGAGGCGGTGCGCAGCGCATTCGATAAGATTCGCCAATCGGTTAGCGAACGAGCGGGCGCCCAGCATTTTCTGGGCGTAACCGTGCAGCCGATGGTCCTACAGCGCGGCTACGAGCTGATTCTGGGCAGCAGCATCGATCCGCAATTTGGTCCCGTTTTGCTCTTTGGCGCCGGCGGCGAACTGGTGGAAGTCTGGCGGGACCGAGCTCTCGGCTTGCCGCCGCTTACCACCACTCTGGCTCGCCGAATGATGGAACGCACGCGCATCTATCGTGCTCTCCAGGGCGTGCGTGGACGTAAGCCGGTCGATATGGCTGCGCTCGAATCGGTGTTGGTCCGATTCAGTCAATTGGTCGCGGAGCAGCGCTGGATCAAAGAGATCGATATCAATCCGCTGCTTGCGTCGGAGGATCAGATCATTGCGCTCGATGCGCGGGTGGTCCTGCACGCCGCTGACTCGCAGATTCCCGATCTGGCGATTCGCCCATATCCCGCGCAATATATATCCCCGTTTCAATTGAGGGATGGCACCACGGTTCGCATTCGCCCGATACGCCCGGAAGACGAACCTGCCATGGTGCAATTTCACAAGAAGCTCTCCGACAATACCGTCTATATGCGCTATCTCGGGTTTTTGAAGCTCGAGCAGCGCATCGCGCACGAACGGCTCACCCGCATTTGTTTCATCGATTACGACCGCGAAATGGTGCTTATCGCCGAATTGCCTTCGGCCTGGTCCACGGATAATGAAATCGTAGGCGTTGGCCGCCTGAGCAAATCACACGGTCGCAACGAAGCCGAATTCGCTTTACTGATCAGAGATGATTTTCAGGCGCGCGGCCTGGGCACGGAATTGCTGAGATGCCTTATGGAAGTAGCCAGAGACGAAAAGCTCGATGAAGTTTTTGCGGTAATGGCGCCTGAGAATGATGCCATGCGCAAGATTGCCGCGCGCGCGGGTTTCCGGATCGAGGGGCCCGGGGAAGATCGCTTGATTACCGCAATCGCCCGTATCTCCCCAAAACAGCCCGCGACGGCTACCGGAGGGATTCCGAGGTGAACTGAATTGCTGTGTAAGGAGTTTCGACCGGCTATTCTTCGAGACCCAGGGCACGAATTTTTGTCAACAGAGTTTTATACGAGATGCCGAGCTGTTCGGCGGCGCGCGTCTTATTCCATTTCGCGCCACGTAAAGCTTGATCGATCTTGAAGCGCTCGACGTGCTCGATCGCTCGCGTGCTCACGTCCTGTAAGCTGCCTTCCCAGGAGAAACTTTCTGCCAGCATGCCGGAAGGCATTTCGCCGTCGGCGGGGCGCGGAGCGGAAAGCTGCAGTTCGGAGGGGCCGATTTCGTTGCCGTCGCTCAGAATGGCGGCGCGCTCGATGGTGTTTTGCAGTTCCCGTACATTGCCGGGCCAGCCATAGCTAAGTAGGGCTGTCCGCGCCTCTTCGGCCAATTCCAGGCCCGGCTTGCGAAACTCCTTTCGAAAGCGCTCCAGGAAAGCATCGGCGAGGAGCAGCACGTCATTGCCCCGCTCGCGCAAAGGCGGAATGGTGATGGGCACTCCCGCGATGCGGAAATACAGATCCTCGCGGAACAGGCGTGCGGCGACGGCAGCGCGCAAATCCTTGTTGGTTGCGGCCAGGATGCGGACATCCACTTCGACGCCCTGTGTCCCTCCAACGCGATCGAAACGCTTTTCTTCGAGAACTCGCAGCAGCTTGGACTGGATGGCGGTCGGCAACTCGGCAATTTCGTCCAGGAAAATCGTTCCGTGATGAGCCAATTCCATTTTGCCGATTTTCCTGGCGCCCGCGCCGGTGTAAGCTCCGCGCTCATGGCCGAAAAGCTCATTTTCAACCAAGCCTTCGGGAATAGCGGCGCAATTCAGGGCCACGAATGGCTGGCTGCGGCGGGCTGAGAGCGCGTGAATGGCGCGAGCAAAGAGTTCTTTGCCCGTGCCGCTTTCGCCAAGCAGCAGCACGGTGGAATCGGTCGCGGCGACGCGCTGCACCTGCTGGCTGGCGTCCTGCATCGACGGATGTTCGCCGATAATCCGCGGAAAACCGTAACGCGCGGTGTATTCCTCGCGCAGCAGAAGATTTTCGCGGAGTAATACCTGTTGTTCAGCCGCGCGTGCGACAAGCAAATTCAGGTGATCAAGATCTACAGGCTTCTGGATGAAATCGAACGCGCCATCTTTCATGGCGGCCACGGCTTCCTCAATGGAACCATAAGCAGTAATCAGAATCACCGGGATGGTCTCGTCGGCTTGCTTCGATTCACGCAAGACATCAAGGCCCGAACATCCCGGAAGTTTGAGGTCGCTGAGGACCAGCAAATAGCGTCGTGACTTGATCTTATTGACCGCACTGGAACCGTCGGCAGCCTCGTCGACGGTGTAACCGGCGCGCTCCAGCGCCTTTCGCAGCATGGCGCGGAGTTCAGGCTTGTCTTCAACCAGGAGAAGGGGTTCCACGCGCTCTTTTCTATCACGGTTTGCCGCGGCGGATTTCCCTTCGGGTTCAGCGGTGTGCAAAGAGGGCAACGTAGCAAATTTCGGCAACTCGGGTGACCTCAACGGATGCAGTCAGGTTCGGCAAATAGCGATAGGACACCGGGATCACGAAATGGGGCCGGCAAAGCTGCCGTGAAACTATCGAATCGATTTGCCCGGCTCAATTTGAAGAGCCGCCGCCGGAAGGCTCGCTTGCCCAGCCCGGCTCGCCACCGGATTTGCGCAGATCGTCTTCCAGATCGGAGATCGCCTGCTTATCCTTCTCCACGTCCTGCTTCTTGGCATCGATTTGGTTCTGCGTCTTATTTAAGTCGTCGCGGCTATACTGCTCGTGCAACGCATAGTTCGGGTCCTGTGAAAACTGGGTCAGTTTAAGGTTATATTCACGCTGGAGGACGTCGAGTTCCTTGGAATCTTCCGCCAGCGTTTTTCGTGCCGCAGCAAACTTGCCCCGCCAATAGGCTTCTCCGTTCTCTGTTGCTGGTTTTTTGGCATCGGCGCCCGGCGTCTTCTTATCTTCAGCTTTGCCGGCAGCGGCCGCGCCAGACCCAGGTTTGGCGCTAGCGTCCGCCGAAGGCGGCTCACTGCCGATTACGGAAATCGTGCCCTTCAGGTCGCCAAGGTCGTCGTTCGTGAATACCTTCGCCGATTTGCCCGAACCTTTTTTCTCAGCGCGGACCTTTCGCGCAGCGTCCCCTAAGGAAGCCGATTGCGAACCCACTGTACTGGAGTCGCCTTGAGCACGAACGACCGAACTTGCGCCGCCGAACAGAAGAAATGACGCCAGGACTGCCAACAGGGAGATTTTTGGCGAAAGCATTATGGGCCGCCTTTCAATGCGAAGAAGGGCTGGGTACTAGAACTACGCCCAGCTTAGACGCTGGCGGCGTGTGAATCAACCGCACCATGGCTGGCCGTGTCCTGTCTGCTAAGTGGCAGAGACACGACGAATTCCGCGCCACCCTGCGGCTGGTTGCGGACTTCCACAGATCCGCCATGCTGCACGATGATCTTTTGCACGATGGCAAGGCCCAGGCCGGTGCCGTTAGATTTGGTGGTGTAGAAGGGAACAAAGATCTTCGAGAGGTCATCGGTGGCAATGCCGGGTCCATTATCCAGGACGGCGATACGCTGAAAGTCGCCCCCAGGCGTATGTTCTATCGTGCCCCGAACCTCCACACGGCCGCCGAACGCCTGCCCATCGGCCGCTTCGGCAGCGTTGCGGGTCAGATTCAGCAGGGCCTGACGCAGCAGGCGCTCGTCGCCTGCGATACTTTCGAATTCGCCAGATGCCGTAATCGCCACCTCAGGGATAGCCTCATGTATTTCCGCGATTACGCGTTCGACGACCGTGGGCAGGGCAACATCTTCGGTGGAGAGGTCGAGCGGGCGGGCGAATTTCAGGAACTCGGTAACAACGTGGGTCAGCGCCCGAGTCTGGTCCACGATGTGCTGAGCGTTCTCAGCGGTATCGCCCTGAGACTCGCGGCGTATCATCTGGGCGTAACCCGAAATGGTCGCCAGAGCATTTTTGAACTCATGCGCGATACCGGCGGAGAGTTCGCCAAGCGCAGCGAGGTTTTCTTTGACTTGTACCTGGCGTTGCAGAGCCACTAATTCCGTAAGATCGCTGAGCAGGCAGAGAGCGCCCGACACCTGCCTCGATTTGCCGAGAATGGGCGAAATCGTTACACCAAGCCGCCGGAGTTCGCCTTTAGGGGTGACATATTCCACCTCTTCGCGCCGAAAGGTCCGGGCTTCGCCCAGGCACGAAGCGACCAGCTTTGACAACCTGGATTCTTTCCCAAGCACTTCAGCATAGCGACGATATACCAGGGCGTGGACATCGAGAGCCGCTTCTGCCGCGGGATTGGCGCTGGTGATCAGCCCTGCAGAACCAATCAGCAGCAAGCCGGCAGGCATATTCCGCGTCACAGCTTCGCTCAGCCGCTCGGTCAATTGCGCGCGTTCGCGGTCGCGGCGCTGTAGAGCGGCGAGTTCTTTTTCCTGTTCGCGAAGTTTCTGGATCACGGCCTGCATCGAGGCAGTCATAAAAGCGGAGGGGTTGTCGAGAGAAGGTTTGGGGGTGGAAAAATCCTCAGAATCCCGCGGCTCTCGTCCCCGCATTATTCGGCGCATCAGAAACAGCAGCAGCGCCGCGGCGCCGACCACGAGCAGTACGAATGTAAACGCCGCCGCCACGCCACCGAAGCGCAATGACGGCGATTGCAATCGCACCCAAGCCGTTGCCAATGGCGTTGCCGTTGGATCAAACATGTGCGAATGCGCGGTACCAGCCGATCGCGGCAGAACCAAAAAAGACCACGAGAATTGCTCCGGCGCCGAGGAAAGTTCCGAATGGAAGCTCGAAATCGCGCCCCTTTCGGCCAACCGAAATCACCACCGCGCCGATCACGCTTCCCAACAAGGATCCAAGCAGAATCGTCAGAAGTGCGCGCTGCAAACCCAAGAACGCTCCGGCCATGGCCATCATTTTGACGTCGCCGAGGCCCATGCCTTCGCGGCCGCGCGCGCGGAAATACCCTTCGGCTACAAGCCACAGCAGTCCGCTCGCGGCGCCCGCGCCAATCAGCGCGTCAGCAAAAGAGAGCGCCGGTTCGGGAGGTGGATAAGCAAAAAAATGATTGGCGAGCCAGGTGGCGGTACCGTCGGTAGGTTGCGTAAACAGACTCAGGAGTAGTCCCAGTCCCAAGCCCACGAAGTTTACCTTGTCCGGCAAAATGCGCTCGCGCAGGTCAGTAACCGTCAGCACCACAAGAAGTGCGGCGAAGACGGCCCACTTCACCGCTTCCGCGGAGAATCCGAAAGCGAAATAACAGGCGACGAAGAGCAGCCCGGTCGCCAATTCAACCATTGGATACATGGGCGAGATGCGTGCTTTGCATTTGCGGCAGCGGCCGGCGAGCACGAACCAACTCACAACCGGAATATTGTCATAGGGCTTGATCGCCGCCCCACACTTCGGGCAATGCGAGGATGGCAAAACTATCGATTCCGCAGCGGGTATACGCAGGATGCAGACGTTCAGGAAACTCCCGATGATCAGGCCAAAGATGAAAATGATGGCGGCAACGGTCATGTGAGTTGAGTCAGTTCACAGCCAAGAGTTCAGAGTCGAAACACAACGAGAGCCGGTTCGACCGGCTGTGAACTCTTTTTCAACTGTAAACTCTACATCAACGCGGCGCATTTTCTTCGCAACCTCTCTGGCCTTGTGTCCTCTGTGTTAAATTCAAATTTCGGACATGTCCTGGCTTGAACAGAGGATTCGCCGGTACGAGCACCGCCGTTGGACGAACGACGACAATCGCCGCGTTCATCCGTTTGCCTGGGGCCTCGAGCAGATCGGCGGCAGTTCGCATGACGCGCATCCACGCGAATTCCTGAACGACTGGGTCGCGCAAACCCTGGCGAACAGCGACGAATGGTTCCAGAAGAGCCCTGCCGGTGATTATGTTTTGCATCCGCCGGAAAATGGAGCAAATAGCGGGCGTGTGCTCACGTTCACGAGCGCTGTGATCTCGCCCTGGCCGGAAAATAATCGCGTCCACGCGCGCCTTTTCGCCGCCGCCAATTCAGGACCCGCCGTCGTGGTGCTGCCACAATGGAATGCGAAGTGGGATGTGCAAGTAAAAATCTGCCGTTGGCTCAATCGCTGGGGCATCAGCGCGCTACGGCTTTCCATGCCCTATCACGATCGCCGCATGATCCCGGGGCATGAACGCGCCGACCATCTGGTGGGACCGAATATCGGACTTACGCTCCAGGCGAACCGTCAGGCCGTGGTTGATGTGCGCGGGGCACTGCAATGGCTGGCATCACAGGGCTACGGCAAACTTGGCCTGGTGGGAACGAGCATCGGCTCGGCGGTGGGGTTCATTACCATGGCGCATGATCCGCTGGTCCGCGCGGGCGTATTCCTGCACGTTTCGACATATTTTGCGGATGTTGTCCGCACAGGGATGAACACGGCGCACGTGTGGGAGGGCCTGCGCGCCCATGTTACCGGGGAAGAATTGCGGCGCTTCTGGTCGCCGATCAGTCCTTTTCCGTATGTGCCGCGAATGCGTGGAAGCAGGCAGAAGATGTTGATGGTGAGCGCGCGCTACGATCCCACGTTCTTGCCGCAGTTCTCGAATGACATCATTCGCGAGGTGCGAAAGACGGGCATGGAAAGCGAGGTTCTGATGCTGCCGTGCGGCCACTACTCATTGGAACTTGCGCCATTCAGTTACACGGCCGCTCTTCGCATGGGCTCGTTTTTGTTTCAGGCTCTCGCCTGACGAGCGAGGCGTTTGGCGGTCCGTCCAGAGCGAGCGCAGTTATTACTTTTCGTTGTTTCGCGAGGTTAGTGGGAATAGCCGGCGGTATTTTTCGGGCAGCGATTTGGGCCGGCCGTGGCGATTGCAGATGATGTGCAGGGTTTCGCCAGTGGCCAGCATCTCGCCGTCTTCGTCGCGCAAGATTTCGTATGCAAACCGGATGCTGCGCCGGCGCGATTCGCTCACTCGGGTTCTGATCCGCAGCAGATCGTCGTAACGGGCTGACCGCAGATAACGGCAACAGGCCTCGGCGACGACGATAAAGCTATCGTCTTCGCGCTCCATTTCTTTGTAGGCGACGCCACGTTCGCGCATGTATTCCACGCGGCCGATCTCGAAAAACGTAAAATAGTTTCCGTAATAGACCATACCCATCTGATCGGTGTCTTTGTACCGCACGCGCGCGAGTGTTTCGGAAAATTCGGTCATGATTTTTGCCCGCCGGACCAGCGAGGCTGGCGTTTTTCGAGAAACGCGGCGAGCCCCTCGCGAAAATCGGGCGTTGAGCGAATGGCCGCGCTGGCCTCCACGGCCAGCTCGATGCGGCGGTCGATTTCCGCCTCAGTGACATGCACCAGCAGGCGTTTTGTGGTGTGGATACTTGCGGGACTATTGGCGATCAGAGTGGCGGCGAGTTCCCGTGCAGCAGAGAGAAGTTCTTCAGCCGGGACGACTTTTGTGACCAGTCCGATGGTTTCGGCTTCGGCAGCATCGATGATACGCCCGGTCAGAAGCAGATCGCGGGCTGCTTTTTCGCCGACCTGACGCTCCAGAAACATGGATACGAGCGCCGGAATGAATCCGATGCGCACTTCCGTGTAGCCGAATTTAGCTTCGGGCGCAGCGAGCGTGAAATCGCAGAGAGTTGCGATTCCACAGCCTCCGGCCAGAGCAGCGCCGTTCACTGCGGCAATCAGCGGTTTGGGAAAGCTCCACAAGCGCCGGAATAATGCAGCCGTTCTTCGCGCATCCGCCAGATTTTCTTCCGGGGATAGCGTCGCCAGCGTTTTCAGTGCATCGAGATCCATGCCGGCGCAAAAGGCCTTGCCGGCTCCCGTGATGATGGCTACGCGTTCCGGACCAGATTCTATGGCGCCGAGCGCGGTCAGCAGTTCCGCAATCATCGCGGCGGATATTGCGTTGCGTTTTTCCGGGCGGTTCAGCGTTAGGAGTGCGATCGTGCCATCGCCGTCGGTCTTTATAGTGGTGAAGGAGAGCATCGCGGAACAGATCTCAGACGTGCGCGTAATGATCGCGAATTTCCGCGGCTTGTGCCAGCGCGGGCGTGATCGCGGAAAGTGTGAGCCCTGATTCGATGCCATGGTCGCTGAGCGTGCGCACCACGGTTTCGGTCGCGACATTGCCGACGAGTTCGTCCCCTGCAAACGGGCACCCGCCGAGTCCTGTAAGCGTTGAATCGAACCTGCGGCATCCGGCATTGTATGCGGCCATGATTTTTTCGGCGATGCCTTCCGGACGGCTGTGCAGATGTACGCCCAGTTCGATTCCGGCGACGCAGTCTTTTACTTCGGCGTAAAGCTTGCCAACCGCTTCAGGGGTTGCCGTTCCTACCGTATCAGCGAGAGAAACAGTGCGCACGCCAACATCTTTCAGCCAGACGAGCGTATCTTCCACGATTTCCGGTCCCCAGGGTTCCTCGTAGGGATTGCCAAAGGCCATGGAGATGTAAACGACGAGTCCGCGCCCGGCTTCTTTTGTAGCCTTTCTCAAATTGTCCACCAGTGCGCGGGATTCCGCGCGCGACATATTGGCATTCGCCCGGCGAAAATACGCGGAGATGGAATATGGATATCCGAGCGTGGTCACGCCGGGCGTTGCGAGAGCGCGCTCCATTCCTTTCTCGTTCACCACGATACCGATAATTTCCGGAGCCTTGGCGCCTGCGGGCAGGGATGCGAGAAAAGCTTGCATCACTTCTTCGCTATCGGCCATCTGGCGGACGTGCTGCGGTGAAACAAAACTCACCGCATCGATGTGCCGGAAGCCGGCGCCGACCAGGGCGGATAGATGCGCCACTTTGACACCCGTCGGAATAACCTGCGGCAGGCCCTGCCAGGCGTCGCGCGGGCATTCGATGATTTTTACCGATTTATCGTGGAGGTCGCGGCTCATCGCGTATGGATCATGTTTGCAAAACTCCGGTTTTGAACTCGCGGACTTCAGGGTTCAACGCCGCGGCCTCGATGGCCCAGATCAGCGCGTCGCGCGTGTGCGCAGGATCCAAAATGGCGTCCACCCAGAGCCGCGCGGCGGCGTAACGCGGATCGCTCTGATGTTCGTATGTAGCCCGGACGGATTCGCGCAACTGGTCGAGTTCTTTCGCGGACAGCTTTTTTCCCTCGCGTGCAAGCTGTTTGGCTTTGATCTCGACCAATGTTCCGGCTGCCGAATCTCCGCTCATGACAGCATAGCGAGCCGTCGGCCAAGCAAAAATAAACCTGGGATCGTAGGCCTTGCCGCACATGGCGTAATGGCCCGCGCCAAAGCTGCCGCCCAGGATGACAGCGATTTTCGGAACAACGCTGTTGGCTACGGCGTTCACCATTTTGGCGCCGGCACGAATGATGCCGCTCCACTCCGCTTCCTTGCCGACCATGAATCCATTCACATCGTGCAGAAACACGAGCGGCACCAGATTCTGATTGCAATCCATGATGAAACGCGCCGCCTTTTCGGCCGATTCCGTATAGATTACGCCGCCAAACTCAACGCGCCGCTGACCCGTGGCTGGATCGATCGTGGGCACGTTCATTTTTTGATTCGCAACGATTCCTACAGCCCAGCCGCCAATTCGGGCATAGCCGCAGAGCACGGTCTGGCCATATTCGGCGCGGTATTCGTCGAAGCTGCTGCCATCCACAATGCGGGCGATGATCTCGCGCATGTCGTACTGGCGCGCGGGGTCGGAGGAAAAGATTCCGTAGATCTCTTCGGCGGGGTAGGAAGGCGGCTGTGGCGCGATGTGATCGAAACGCGCTTCCGCGGGATGGCCGGCCATGCTCACGAGTGCGCGAATGCGTTCGAGGCATGCGGCGTCATCCGGTTCGCGGAAATCCACGGTACCGCTTACCTGGGCGTGCATTTTCGCGCCTCCCAGTTCCTCGGCGGAGACGCGCTGGCCGATGGCGGCCTGAACCAGCGCCGGTCCGGCAAGAAAAAGTCCCGAGCCTTCCGTCATAAGAATGTGGTCACACATCACCGGCAGATACGCCCCGCCGGCTACGCACATGCCCATGATCGCCGTGATTTGCGGAATGCCCAGGGCGCTCATCACGGCATTATTCCGGAAAACGCGGCCGAAATCGTCCGTGTCGGGGAACACGTCTTCCTGCAGAGGCAGAAAAACGCCCGCGGAATCGACGAGGTAAATCGTTGGGATGTGATTTTCGATGGCAATATTCTGGGCGCGGATGACTTTTTTTGCCGTCATCGGGAAAAAAGCCCCGGCCTTTACGGTGGCGTCATTGGCGATGATCATCACCAGCCGGCCAGCCACACGCGCGAGACCGGTGATCGTGCCCGCCGCCGGAGCTCCGCCCCATTCCTGGTACATCTCGTAGGCGGCGTAAATTCCAAGCTCGAAGAAATCTGTTTTGGGGTCGACAAGCCGGGCGATGCGCTCGCGTGCCGTGAGGCGGCCTTTTTTGTGTTGCGCCTCGGCGGCTTTTGCGCCTCCTCCGTCATGCAGATGCGCTTCTTCATTTTTGATTTCCGTCAATAAATCGACCATATGGCGCGTATTCTGTTCGAAAGCGGGGGAGTTGCGCTGAATGCGGGTTCCGAGAAGAGTGCTCATGTTCTCAGGTTATCCGAATCGGACGTGGCAGGGCCATCGGTTAGTCGTGAGTGCGGACGTGGCTGCGAACGAAATTTACAATTTCCTGGGTCGAAGTACCCGGGAGGAAGACCTCGGCGATGCCGGCCTTTTTCAAGGCGGGGATATCCGCTTCCGGAATAATTCCACCGACAAGCACGGTCACGTCTTCCATGTGTTTGGCGCGCAACAGGTCCATCAGATGAGGGCAGAGCGTGTTGTGCGCCCCGGAAAGAATGGAAAGCCCGATGACGTCCACATCTTCCTGTTCGGCGGCGGAGGCGATCATTTCGGGAGTCTGGCGCAGGCCGGTGTATATGACCTCCATGCCGGCGTCGCGCAGCGCACGGGCAATGATTTTGGCGCCACGGTCATGGCCATCGAGCCCAGGCTTGGCAATCAGTACACGGATTTTTCGTTCTGACATTTCCGGATAGGAATTTAACACAGAGACGCAGAGACACAGAGGGCACAGAGGGGAAACACGGCAGAGTTAAGGACATATGGCATTCACATGAACACAAAGGGCAAGAATCGCAGCCGGTGGCTCTGTTATGGCCAGTGCGGCAGCGGCGGGGTTTAAGAATTACGCCTCAATCTAAACTTTCGACGCGAACTTACGTAATGGCGACTTCCTCGTAGGCGCCGAACACCGAACGCAGGGCATCGCAGATTTCACCGAGAGTGGCGTACGCTTTGACCGCTTCGTAAATGTGCGGCATGAGGTTTTCGGTGCCTTGGGCGGCGCGCTTGAGCGCTTCGAGCCGGCGCCGCACTTCATCGTTCGAGCGCCCGGTGCGCAAGGTGCGCAGCCGTTCGGCCTGGCGCTGAGCGACAGTTTCGTCAATTTGCAAAACTTCGATGGGCTTCTCCTCGCTCACGTATTCGTTTACGCCGACGATGATTTTTTCTTTTCGATCCACAGCCTGCTGATAGCGGTAAGACGCTTCGGCAATTTCGCGCTGAGGGTAGGAACGTTCGATGGCCGCGACCATGCCGCCCAGCGCATCAATTTTACGAATGTATTCGCACGCACCCTGCTCGACCTCATTGGTCAGTGATTCGACAAAGTACGAACCGCCGAGCGGATCGACTGTATTTGTGACCCCGCTTTCATAGGCGATGATCTGCTGGGTTCGCAGCGCAAGCGTGGCCGCGAATTCCGTGGGAAGCGCCCAAGCTTCGTCGAGAGAGTTGGTGTGCAGCGACTGCGTGCCGCCCATGACGGCGGCAAGCGCTTGAATGGCGGTGCGCACCACGTTGTTGTAAGGCTGCTGCGCGGTGAGCGAGCAGCCCGCCGTCTGCGCGTGGAAGCGAAGCTTCCAGGATCGCCGATTTTTTGCGCCAAATCGTTCGCGCATGACGCTGTACCAGATGCGTCGCGCGGCGCGGTATTTGGCAATCTCTTCGAAGAAGTCGTTATGCGCATTGAAAAAGAACGACAAGCGCGGAGCAAAATCATCCACTGCGAGACCCCGCTGCACGCCGCGTTCGACATACTCGATGCCATCGCGCAGCGTGAAGGCCAGTTCCTGAATTGCGGTCGAGCCCGCTTCGCGGATGTGATAGCCGCTGATGGAGATCGGATTAAAACGAGGCGTCGCGCGCGCGCCGAATTCGAATGTATCGATGACCAGCCGCAGAGAGGGCTCCGGAGGATAGATGTACTCTTTCTGCGCGATGTATTCCTTGAGAATGTCATTCTGCAGCGTGCCAGAAAGCCGCTTCCAATCCGCACCCTGCTTTTCCGCTACAGCCAAATACATGGCCCAGATGACGGCCGCCGGGGAGTTGATGGTCATCGAGGTGGTGACGTCGCCGAGCGGAATGCCGTCGAAAAGGGCTTCCATATCCGCCAGGGAACTTATGGCCACGCCACACTTGCCGACCTCGCCGGTCGAGAGAGGGTGATCGGAGTCATAACCCATCAATGTTGGCAGGTCGAATGCCACAGAAAGGCCGGTCTGGCCCTGCGTCAGGAGATAGCGGAAGCGTGCATTGGTATCCTCGGCAGTGCCGAAGCCGGCGAACTGCCGCATCGTCCAAAGCCGCCCGCGATACATCGTTTCGTGAATGCCGCGCGTATACGGCGGCTCGCCGGGCGGGCCCAAATCGCGATGCGGGTCCCAGTTTTTGAGGTCCGCCGAGGTATAAAGCTGTCGAATGGGGTGCCCGGAGACCGTGGTGAAGCTCCGCGGATGGGCTCCGGCGGAGCGCCGGGCTTCGACTTCGGTGGACGGCTTTGCGGGGTTTTCGTCACTCATGGAGCTGTTTTCGCGTTGCTTTTCGGGCGCGCTGTGCGTCTTCTGCGCCTTGCGACGATTTCGCCCGGAATTCTATTGTAGGCCCGCCTTCACGCGCAGCAAAGCACCCGTGATGGGATGCGCTCCCGTCGCGGCCTACCGTTGTCCTCCCGAACCCAGCCGCGGTTATTGCGGATGGCGGTGAGGAATCTGCTTTTAGCTTTGTTGTTCCGGTGAATCGACAGTATTAAGGCCGGAGGGATTGGCTAATTTGCGAGGATTGTGTCGCGTCGGCCGCGCAGGATTTTAAATCCGCGAGGACGTCGGCCGGCTTCCACTCGTTGCCGTTATAGGTCTTATAAATACGGCCATCGGGTGAAATAATGGCCGTATCCATGGAATGCGTGATCTGCCCCTGTTCCTGAGTTACAAACACGTTGAAGAAGCTGGTCACCTTGCTTTTTTCCGCAGCCGGTATCGTCGCGAATTCCCAATGCGCGAAGGTCCGCGGTCCGCGATCGGCGATAAATGCCTTGGCATAGTTCCGCAGCACCTTGGGCGTGTCGTATGCCGAGTCGAAGCTGATGCTCAGCAAATGCGTTTTGGCATAAACATCGGGCGAGTTTACGAGCTGCTTTTCAATTTCCGCGAAATTGTGGCTCATCAGCGGGCAATAATCGGGCAGAGGGCATCGCGTATAGATGAACGTGAGCAAAACCGCCTTGCCGCGATATTCCGCGAAGTGAACGCGTTTGCCATCTTGATTTACAAGAGCAAAGTCGGGCACCGGCTGATTTTGACCGGAAGGCGTTACCTGCGCCCCGGGCGCGCTTTTCCCGTCCGACTTTTTAACTACGACGATGTTTTCGAGATGTATTTCGCCAGGGGTCACCACGACATCGGCGGTGATCTGATCGCCCGGCGAGAGTTGGTCGAGACTTTGCGCGGTCGCAACGGGGTAGGGCATCGCCATGGCCGCCATGAAGCCGGGGATCTCTTTGTGATCCACTACAAGGCGGTTCTGCGCTTTATCCACCTGCACAACTGTGCCCTGTAAGTGGTAACGGCGCACGCCGTTTGCGTTTCTTCCCTGGCACGCAGCGGCTGCGAGGGTCAGAACCAATGCCGCTATGAACAGCGAGCGCGTGTTACGAGTCCTCGGTTTCGCGGATCGGTTCATCGTCGGCATATTTCTACTGATAACAGGAGCGGGCCTCACGCGCAAGCGGCGCTCGGAATAAAGAACGGGGGGACTTTCTGGAATCCAAGCACACTGATCGCAAATCAGTGATTTCGTATGATCTCTACTGTGTCACGCGCCCGGCGAGTGCCTGATCGGGGTCAACGTGGCTCGTTTCCATCAGGGTGCCCATGGAACGTTCCATCTCTACCATGGCGTTCGCAAAGGCTGCATGCGCCTGTGCTTCCGCTAATTGAGCGTCCAACAGATTCCGCTGGGCGAGAATGACGTTGTAGGAAGTGGAAAGGCCCGCTGCCAGCTTCTTTTTTTCCGCATCCAGAGATTGCCTGCTGAACTCCACCGCGGAAGCGGCTGCCGCGGCTTCCGCTTTGGCCTGTATGAGTCTGATATTCGCGGAGCGGACTTCGACGGAGATCTGATTTTCCGTCCTTTGCAGGGTTACCTCGGATTGCTGCTCCAGAAGCCTGGCGCGAATATTGTCGGCAGTGGCGGAGCGATTCTTGATAGGAATCGTGAGATTGAAACCAATCGTGTATTCGGGATACTGCACGTGAATAAGCTGATTCAATTCCTGCGCCAGGCCTCCCCGAACGACGAGGGGCAGGGAACCCGGAACCGCAATCAACTGATTTCCTGAGAGACCGGCGGTAGCGAACAGTCCGAATATATTGAATGTGGGCTTGAGAAAGTTGTGCGTGGCCTTGACCGCAACCTGATTGGTCATAACGCTGGATTCCGCTTGCGGGACTTCGGGACGATTCTTTGCGGCAGTGGCAATGGCTTCGTCCAGAGGAAGAATAACGGCATCTTGAGGCTCCGGCAGGGGATCGGTGGCCACGATCTGGGCGTCTCCCAACGCATCCGTGATTTGTCTGCTGAAGAAGGTTTTCAGGACCAAGGCCTGCTGCTGGAGATTGGTCTGGGCCACGATTAAATTGCGCTGCGTCGAGGCCACCTGAGCTTGTGCGGAAACAACATCGAGAGGCGCCAGAGTTCCGATGTCGGCCTGTCTCTTATTGTCTTGATAGAGTTGCTGGGCCACTTCCAGGGCCTGCTGAGTGGCCTTGACTTGTTCCTGCGCGGAAACCAGATCCCAATAGCTGCTTTCGGCCTGGGCCAGAGTTGTATCGACCTGCTGCAAAAACCATTCGCGAACGAATCGCACGTTGTTGCGTGCCACAGTCTGAAATCGCCGATTGAAAGCCCGGCCAAAGCCATTGGTCATTTGCTGCACGGCAGTAACGGTCATTCTGGTAATGACGTCGGGATTGTAAATGAGTGATTGCTGGGTACTGCTTTGCCGCTGGTTGGCGACATCGACGCTGAAACTCGTTCCTGTGGTGAAGGATTGCACCCATCCGAACGACAAGAACGTGGTATTCGTGGTAACGACAGGCGACCCTGCCACGATGATGGTGTTCAAGGGGCTCGAAGTGCGATCCAAGCTAAAGTCGACTGTGAAAGCCGGATCAAATGAACCGCGCGGCTGTATGCTGAGCGATCGCGTGGCGCCGGAGATGGAACCGACGCCGCCAATGCCGCCAAATGCGCCTCCGCCGGCGCCCACCCCCGCCCCAATCGCCGACGCGAAGAGCGGGTTCGGAATCGTGGCCCCCACTGAATCCACACCGCGGGCGGCCTGTCCTGATTTGGCCCGAAGCAGGTCCGCCTGGGCCGAATAATTAAAATAGCGGTCGACGGCAAGATCGAGATTATTTTCCACGACTGCGGCGGCGAGTTGGGTAAGCGATAGCTCGATTTTGCCGTCGCGAATCATCTGCTCCAGAGATTTTGGATTCGTCAGGTCGGCCGGCGGAACGGGATGGGATTTATAAAGAAACAATAGATTGGGGAAGCCCTTAGGATCTGCGCTGTAATCTGTGATCTTCGACGCGGAGCTTTGCGCCGAAGAACTGACCGATGCAAGCAGCAGGCCGATGAGAACGACGGCAATCCGGAACGGAGCTCGAGTCGAGATCGACCTCCAAGACAATTTGGTGTTATCGCAAGGAATGCGAAAAATCATCATTTACTGACTATTCCCCAAGTTCGATCCCTTATTGAAAGAAGGAGCGGGCATTCTGGTGATCGTGCCGCTCACCGCATCACTGAAGCTGATTCCATTGCGGTCGAGCGTGGCGCCCCGCGCTTCATCGATGGCCACCAGAGATTTGGCATAGGCGTCGGCGGCTTGTATTTCGGCGTATTGCGCAGTCGTGAGATCGCGCTGCCGCAGGACGACGTTATAGAAAGTCGAAGCTCCAACTGCCAGCTTCTTTTGCTCCGCATCCAGGGATTGTTGCGCGAGGCTCACCGCCTGATGGGCCGCCTCTTCCTGTGCCTTGCCCTGCACCAGCCCAATCATGGCCTGACGGATGGAGATTTCGGCCTGATTGCGCAGGGCCTGCAAGCTGATCTGGCTCTGTTGCAACTCGAATTGTGCCCGCAGGTTATCCGCCTGGGCGGCGCGGTTTTTCAGGGGGAGGGTCAAGGAGAAGCCAATGGACTCTTCGGGGAACGTGCCCTGAGCCATTTGCATCAGCGATCCAGCCGTTCCCGCCGGCACAACGGTACCGGGCGCAAGGCCGGTTGTGTTGCAGGTTGTTCTCGCGGTGACGATGCAATTGCCCTGCAGGCCGGCGGCAGCATATTGTCCAAAGACGTTTCCCGTGGGCAGGAGGTTATTAGCTGTGTACTGAGTGGAAATTTCCTCGTTCTGGACATTCATCTGCGCAGTCTTCAGGTCGGGGCGGTTGCGGTAGGCATCAGCCAGAGCTTCCTGGATGGAAGGAATATCGCTATCACGCGGCTCCGGCAGGGGATCGGTAGTGACAATTTGGGTGGACTCCAAATCGGCATCGATGCGCTTGGCGAGCAGATTTTTTAACGTGATTTCCTGAATTTGCAGATTGGTCCGGGCAACCACGAGATCGCGCTGGCTGGCGGCGACGGCTGATTGGGCCGAAACCACATCGAGCGGCGCCAGCGCGCCGACTTCCGCTTGCCTCTTGCTGTCCTCATAGAGACGTTGCGCCGTGGCGAGAGATTGCTCCGCGACCTTAACGTTTGCCTGGAATTGAGCCATGTCCCAGTAGGCGTTCTCGACCTGAGTAATGGTTTGTTGCAGTTGGTTCTGGAAAATGGCGCCGGAAACGTTCTCGTTGTTGCGTGCAACCAGCAGGAAGCGCCGGTTCGACTTCAGGCCAAAACCGCTCAGCAGAGGCTGGTTAAATCCCATGGACATGCGGGTGGCCACGTCGGGATTGAAGAGCAGGCTCTGCTGTGTGGACGATGCGCGCAAACCGTTGAGGCTGACAAAAAAGCTCGTGCCGGTCGGCAGGAGTTGGGTGTAGCTGCCGCTATGCGAAGTAGAGTACCCGGTAACGGCCGGAACGCCGGCGACCACGAGGGTGTTCAGAGGCTCCGAAGTGCGGTCCCAGCTGAAGTTGTAGTTGATCGTGGGATCAAACGTGCCCACGGGAGGGATGTTGACGGCGCCGCCGCCGCCGCTGATTCCTCCTGCGTTGCCGATGCCTCCTCCAGCGACGGCCGTGCTGACGCCGACGCCGAGAGCCCCTGCAGTGAGGCCCAGGGGGATGGTCGCTCCGGAAAATCCGCGGGCGGCTGATCCCGATGAAGCCCGCAGAACATCGGTTTGAGACATGGGTACGATTTGGCGCTCAACGGCAACATCGAGGTTATTCTCGATCGCGAGCGCCAGCGCATCGGCCATGGAGATCTCGAGCTTGCCGTCGTGAATCAGTTCCTTCAGGCGGGGCGAGTTTTCCAGGGAGATCGGAGGAATCGCCTGCTGCTTGTAAGGAGCGGTGAAATGCGTAAACCAACCCGGTCCCTTGGAATAATCGCGGACGAATGCATTGTCTCGAGGAGCCTGGCCGCACAACCGCGGCGGCACCAGGCCAAGCAGGAAAAGGATTCCCGCAACTCCAGACATGATGAGGCTTCTCCTCATTTCCAACCCTCCCACCGTTGCGTGATAGTTCACCTCTGCAACTTATTCTGTCAGCGCACTCAACTGCTGCGGTCGCTCGGGCGGCCCATTTCCCCCGAAGTTCCTGATTTGCAGCGAACTTCGAGTGCACCACGCCACGCCGCTCAATAGTTCCAACGTCTATGTGTAACGTCCGGCCGCTCCGAAATGTTTCACAATTGTGGCTCGTCTTTAACGAGATTCCGATGCGCAGGGGGGCGCGGCTTTCGAAAGACTTGCCTGGGCGGCAGGCAAGTCTACAGCGCCGCTCCGGCTTTGACAACGCGACTCTCGGCCTATCGCGCATGTACCTGCGTTACGATATCGAACCAAGAAGATGCACAATATCAAGCTGACAATTGCCTACGACGGCACCGATTATCGGGGCTGGCAGATGCAGCCGGGCCAGCCCACGATACAAGGCACGCTTGGAGAAGTGCTGCAGCAGTTGACGCAGCAACGGCCGATCTTGCAAGGGGCTGGGCGCACCGACGCGGGTGTGCATGCCTGGGGACAGGTAGTCAGCTTCAAGACGCATTCCGAACTGACGCCGCAAGAGTTTCTCCGCGGTTGCAATGCGCTGCTTCCGCCAGCGATTCGGGTGAGGCAGGCCGAAGAGGTCGGCCCCAATTTTCACGCGCGCTGGATGGCCCGCGCGAAGACCTATACGTATTCCATTTATCGCGGCCCGGTCGTTCCGCCATTTCGCTGGCGCTACATTTTGCATGTTCCGCAGGAACTGGATTACGCAGCGATGGCTGAGGCTGCGCGGTTTTTCGAAGGCGAACACGATTTCACATCGTTTTCGGCGTCCACCGGTTCAGAAGAAGAGGACCGCGAGCGAACCATGGTGCGGTGCATCTTTCGCTCTGAGATCGTCAAAGGAGAGAACGGCTGGGGCCGTGCCATAGAGCCTTCAAACCGTGATCGTACGCCATGCGATGAGGAATGGACCTACTGTGTTCGCGGCAGCTCGTTTTTGCGCTACATGGTGAGAAAAATTGTCGGCACTCTGATATGGGTGGGTCGCGGACGGCTCGCAGCGGCAGAAATTCCGCGGTTGCTTGAAAAGCGTGATCGCGCCTGTTCGGGGCCTACCGCACCGCCTCAGGGTCTGTGCCTGCAATCGGTTGAATATCCGGATCCCACGGCGTCGCTGATCGACAACATTGAAGAGTGAGGCGGCGCGACTCCGGCGATTCCGGGATCAATGCGTGACGAAGGTTACGCGAGGGACGCATAGGCGGGCGGCTTCGAGTAAAATACGGTTAGAATACAAACCGGTACACCCGGCAGGAGAAATCAGAATCCAATGGGCGATACACCCGACGCAGCGCAAAAAGTCACCGCGAGCACGCAGGCAACAGCTACCGCGGCCTCGGTTGCGGAAGAGACCGCACCCGCGGTGACCAAGGTAAAAATTCGAAAGCACCGGCAGCGCTCGTGCGATGAAAAGGACGCCAAGGGCAAGCTCTGTGCCGGCCATTTGAAGCGATGGTACGACTATCCCAAAGACGTCGAACGCCTCGTCGGGCCTAAGGCGGAAATCTATCGCTGCGAATTCTGCAAGACGCTGTATCGCCCGGATCCCGAGCAGTTGCCGCACAGCTTCACGTTGCGATACTAAGGGCCGTTCGGCGCAGCGTAGCTTCGGTTGGGCGCTGGCGTTGCGGAAGAAGACCTGAGTTGAGTTATCGCCATGAGCTCAGAACTGATCTACGACTGGAACAAGGTCGGCCCGATTCAGTTCGACACGCGCCGGAAAGTCACGCTGGACGACGAGACTCTGCGTGATGGTTTGCAGAATCCCTCCGTAATCGATCCTTCCATCGAAGAAAAAATCGAGATTCTCCACCTGATGGAGGCTCTTGGAATTGAAATGGTGAATATCGGCTTGCCGGGCGCGGGGCCGCGCGCCTATGCCGATACGAAAGCGCTCGCGAAGGAAATTGTCGGTTCGCGCATGAGAATCAGGCCAAATTGCGCGGCACGGACACACGAGAATGACATTCGGCCCATCGCGGAAATTTCGCAAAGCGCGGGAATTTCCATCGAGGCCTCGACATTTCTTGGTTCGAGTCCCATACGACGGCTGGTGGAAGACTGGACGGTCGATCATCTGCAGCGCACGGTCGAACAGGCGGTCACGTTTGCGGTGCGGCAGGGGTTGCCGGCCATGTTCGTTACCGAAGACACGATTCGCACCGATCCCGAGACGATCGAGCGGCTTTATTCCACGGCCATCCGGTGTGGCGCCAAGTCCGTGGTTCTCTGCGACACAGTGGGCCACGCCACGCCATTCGGGGCTTACAGCCTGGTGCAATTCGTTTGCGAAAAGGTCATAGCGCCGATAGGAGTGCCAGTTCGCGTCGATTGGCACGGGCACTGCGACCGGGGGCTGGCAATCGCGAATTCGCTCGCGGCCATTCTTGCCGGCGCCGATCAGGTGCACGCGGCGGCCAATTCGCTGGGCGAACGCGTCGGGAATACGCCGATGGAATTGATGCTCGTCAACCTGCGGCTGCTCGGGCTGATCGACCGCGATCTCTCGCAACTGAAGCGCTATTGCGAAACCGTAGCCCGGGCGACCGGCATTCCGATTCCGCCGAATTATCCAGTCGTGGGCCGGGATGCATTCCGGACTGCCACGGGAGTGCATGCAGCGGCCATCATAAAAGCGTTCAGGAAATCCGATACCATGCTGGCGAATACGGTTTATAGCGGCGTGCCTTCGCATCTCTTCGGCCTGGAACAGATTATTGAGATAGGCCCGTTGAGTGGCCGGTCGAACGTGCAATACTGGCTCGAGCAGCATGACATTCCTGTTACGGAAGAACTTGTCTTGCGCATCTTCGATACGGCCAAAAAGGCCTCTCGCGTCTTAACGGATGAGGAGATTCTGGCGCTCTGCATGCCCGCGTAGCGATCGAAAAATGAAGAACCGGACTTTCTTGCTCGTTATCCTCTGGGGCTCTGGAGCCGTTTTTTTTCAGTGCAGGCTCGCAGGTTAGGGCGAATGCGCGGCTCGCCCATACGGCCGAAGCGGGTTATGACTTGGGGCCTTGTGTGCGTTATGCTCTCGGCCATGGGCGTGCTCTCGACCCGCAACACAGTTCGCGCCAGCCGCGCTTCCGCGGCAGCAATTACGACCGATCCCCGCGTGCGGCAGGCATTGGCGAAGCTTGCGACCGAGGTCCCGGTGGTGACCGAAGATCAGATCCGCATCACAGAAATTCCGGCGCCGAGCTTTCGCGAATCTCTGCGGGGAACACACCTGGCGAAATTATTCGCGGATGCCGGCCTGAAGGTGCATTCAGATCAGGCGGGAAATGTGATTGGCGAGCGCCCCGGCAGCGCCAAAGGCGAGTTCGTTATCGTCACGGCCCACCTGGACACGGTTTTTCCGGCAGGCACGGAGGTACAGGTGCGGCGCGAGGGAAACAAGCTTTTTGCACCAGGGATTTCTGACAACGGCGCAGGCCTCGCCACCTTGCCAGCGCTTGCGCGGATCATGCGCGATGCCAAGCTCGACACGCGCAGTTCGATTCTTTTTGTGGCCGACGTCGGCGAAGAAGGAGAAGGGAACCTTCGCGGCATTCGCAAACTGGTGGAGAGCTACCGCAAACAGCTTCGGTATGTGATTGCGGTGGACGGCGCGTCCATCGACTATGTGACCACGGCTGCTCTCGCTTCGCGCCGCGTGGAGATCACCATTATCGGTCCAGGCGGCCACAGTTGGTCTGATTTTGGCGTGCCCAACCCGATCAATGCGCTGGCCCGCGGCATAGCGCTTTTCCTGAAAACGCCCACACCCGACAGCCCCCGGACGACGTTTAACGTCGGCAGCATTGAGGGCGGCACGTCGGTGAATTCGATCCCCGCCAAAGCTTCGATCAAAGTCGATCTGCGCTCCGAGGCCGAGTCCGAAATCCTCAAACTGGAAGCCGCCTTACGGCGTTCGATCCAGTTGGGTGTTGACGAAGAGATGCAGGCTGCCCGCGAACATGGCGTTACAAGTGGCCCGGGATTATCTATCGATACGAAGGTGCTGGGGGTGCGGCCCGGAGGCGAGTTGGCGGAAAATTCGCCGCTTCTGGCCGCGGTGCAGGCGGCGGACGACTATCTCGGCAATCGGGCGCGCATCGAGCGATCTTCCACAGACGCGAATATTCCCCTGTCGGTGGGCATACCGGCGATTGCCATCGGCGCCGGAGGCACCTCCGGCGGCGCGCACTCGTTGCAGGAGTGGTACGATCCCACCGGCCGTGAGATCGGCATGCAGCGCGTGCTGCTCACGCTGCTGCAAGTCGCCGGCCTCAACCCGCCGAGCGACTAATCCTCGCCCGTGTACCTCGCAACTTGCTGAAGCGTTGTTGGTCTGCTCCCTTGGAGCGACTGGCGACATTGCAATAACTTGCAGAGAAACAGAAGCGGTATATCCAGAAGATTGCGAGCGTACCGGTTACATTAGAGCGAAGTAACTGTATTCATAATACGGACAGGATGGCGACGGACTTGCTTCAGCCCTTCCGAGAATGGTTTTTTGAATATGCGTCGCCATGCCACGCCTGTTCTCGGTGCGCTTGCCTCGGTGGTTCTTCTTTCACTGATATCCTGCACCGCAGCACACGCTGACGAAGCGACCTTCTATTTCGACGGAACCCTGGGAACGTCACTGGGATTCCCAGGGGTGCAAATAGGCGACCACTTCTCGGGCTCCTTTTCCTACAACCTGAACGAATTACCCTATTATTCGATCCCCGAGACTTTCGACGTGTCCGGGTATCCCAATTTTCAGCAGGATTTCCTGGTGGACAGCTTTACGGCCACCATAGGAAATCTCACGTTTTCCGTCTCCAATCCCATCCTGGACTATCACAGCGATCAGGTGATGCAGTGGTACGTAATTTTTGGTGAAGTCGCACCCGGACTATACATGGACGCCTCCATGGTGGGATGCCACGACTGCCTGCCGAGCCCCGGACTCCTTCCTGAACTCTCTCTCGATCATTTCGTTTTCTCGGATTTTCTGCTGAACGACATTGCTAGGCCGAGACTGTACACTTACGACGGCAATCATATCGATGTCGGAGGTTTTCTAACGAATCTTCACAGAGTGCCTGAACCACCAGCGATTCTGCTGCTATTGTCTGGCATCGGTATAGGGCTCCTGTTTGCGAGGAAGATAACCACCGCGAAGGCAAGCGACTGCCCCTCAACCAATAGACAAATGTCACCAATGCGGTCCAGATAGCTGCGACACAGAGAGCCAAAAAAGATATAAGGGGTTAGCGCCAATCCAGAGGCCTGGCGCTCTCGCGAAAACAGCATACGTCCATGGGTCGCAAACTCAAAGCCGATCTGCTGCTGATTAGCTGCACGCTGATCTGGGGAGCAACTTTCGTTCTGGTGAAAGATGCCCTGGCTGCCGCGTCGGTATTTGTCTTTTTGGCGCTGCGTTTTCTGCTCGCTACGGCAGTCTTGTTTTTGATGTACGGCCGTGAACTCAGCAAAGCCGGCGCGAGCGGAATGCGCGCCGGGGCCATCATCGGATGCTGCATGTTTGGCGGATACGCATTTCAGACAGCAGGGCTGGCGCTGACCACTCCTTCGAAGGCGGCCTTCATTACCGGTTTCTTTGTGGTGCTTGTGCCGGTTTTGCTGGCTTTCTTTGGCGCGCGGCGAGTGCAGTTGTGGTTATGGGTGGGCGCGCTCGCGGCCTTTGCGGGACTCTACTTTCTCGCCGTGCCGCCCTCGGGATTGGCAACCCTGAACCGCGGCGATCTGCTGGTTCTCGGGTGTGCATTGATGTTTGCGCTGCACGTCATCACCATTGGCCATTACACCGTGCATTATTCCGCTGGGGCTCTCACCCTGATTCAGGTGGCCGTGACGGCGCTGTTTACATGTTTGTGCGTTCCGATTTTTGCGCTGGCCGGGCTCGACAAGCCGCGTATCGCCTGGACGTCCGGTCTCGTCGTGGCGGTGCTGGTCACGGGAATTTTCGCCACCGCGCTGGCCTTTTCGGTGCAGGTTTGGGCGCAGCAGTATACGAGCGCAAATCACGCGGCGATCATTTTTACGTTGGAGCCCGTATTCGCCGGACTGACTTCATTCGCGTTTTATCACGAACGGCTCGGCGCACGTGCGTTGGCAGGTGCGGCCCTGATTTTGGCCGGAATTCTTATTGCCGAGCTGTTGGGACCCGCTCCGGCGGCAGAGTCGTCGCTTCCGCCCGTGGAACGCGTGCAGGCGTAACCACGAGGGCGCAGGGTTCACCACGTCATCAGGCTTGCGAAGAAGGCCACACACTTGAAAGGCGAAAGGCAGGTTCCTGACTGCGCTACGCTCCATTCGGAATGACAGCGAAGGCGGTAGGCTCTCCGGGATAAGCGAAAGTCAAAGAGTAAAGCTCGTATAAAGCGACGTGCGGATCGCGTTGGTGAACAGGCGATCAGCCCAATAGCGCGAGAAGCGCCAGCCAATTTCCAGGCGGTTGCCGGTCTTTTTGAATCGGTGCGACACTTGCGAATCGAACTCGCTGCCGTAGTGCACGCGAGGAAAGTCGGAGTGATAGTCGTAGTAGATGAGCGTGATCTGCCCAATCAATGGAAGCGGACCCGTCGCGTTCAGGTAACGCGCTTGGAGTCCGCTGCCCGCAGGAATACTGGGATTATTAAAAAATAAGTCCGTGAAGCCATTGCGCGGCGGAGCGAGCGGCGTCGTCAACAAGTCCGTACTGCTTCTGCCAGCCAGGAGGGCGCAGGCAATCTTCACCTCGACGCCACGCCATCCAGGTCCGAACTCACCGAGATAATAGTTGGCGTCCACGCGATACGGATTTGTGCCGTAGTTCATCTGCTTGGCAAACTCGGCCGTGTAGAGAACGCTCCAACGCGGGCTCAACCGATAAGGGCCCGTTGCGCGCAAGCCATAGGTCTGGGTAGACAACGAAAACTGAGGCGGCGAAAGATAGTCGAGCAGCAGGGTATAGAGAGAGAGGTTGACCTGATCATGTCTGGCCCACGCAAGGTTTGCCACATGCGTGTGCATGGGTGGGTGGCCGTCGATGGCGTCATAGCCTACCTCACGGTTGAAGCGGCCGATAAACGCGTAGGTAAAAGAAAAATCGTGCGGCAGATCGGTATCGAACTTGACGGAGTCAAAGCTGCCGTGCACCTGGCGCCAGAAGGAGTTACTCAGAAAGCGCCCGTCATTCAAAGTCATCTCCTGACGTCCGGCGCGCAGCTCGACGTGTTTGTGATCAAAGGTGTGGCGCCACCTTACAAAGCCCTGGTTCAGTTCGAGGCTTCTGGGATCCAAGATCGCGGGACGATCAGGCCGGCGAAGCGATGGCAGGGTGGGATCATTAAAATCGGCCGGGCCGGTGATGATCACAGCTTCACCCTGTGCAAAAAGGCTAAAGCCGCGAAATGACGGTGTTTCGTAGCCGAGCGCCAGCCTCAGCGTCGGCGCATAAGCAGGAGCCGTAAATGGGGGGCCGTCCTGTTCGAACGCTTCAAAACGAAAACGAGCTTCCCCGGATATGCTTCCGCGTTTCAGCCATTGCCAGGGTGAACTCGGCCTCGCTTCCGGCGCCTGGTCCTGTGCGAGGACTGTGGGGGAAGCGAGTGCGAGTGAGGTGGTGACAAAACAAATAGCAATAAACTTCGAACTACGCCACGACCCCATCGTGGTTCGCGTTCCACCTCGGCAAGAACTTAAATCTTCAATCGATTGAATGCCCGCGCCGGTCGAGGCGGAGGCTACAACAAAACCCAGGCCAATTCAATGAACGCGCAGAAGCGGCCGGTTTAGGCGGCCTACTGCGTGAAATCCACCGGCTGATAGAGATTCGCCTGAGGATGGTGACGCTGCTCGTATGCCGTGATGTCGGATTCGTGTTTCAGCGTCAAGCCGATATCGTCGAGGCCCTCGAGCAGGACGGTTTTGCGGAAATCGTCCATATCGAAGTGATATTTGAGTCCCTGCGCGTCGCTGACAGTCTGATTCGGAAGATCAGCAGTTAACTTATAGCCCTCGTTGGCTTCCGCGCGGCGAAAGAGTTCGTCCACTTCTTTATCCGGCAAGGTGATGGGCAGGATGCCATTCTTGAAGCAATTGTTGTAGAAGATATCCGCAAAACTTGGCGCAATAATCACGCGGAAGCCGTAATCAAGGATTGCCCAGGGAGCATGCTCGCGGCTCGAACCGCATCCGAAATTGGCGCGGGCCAGCAGCACGGATGCGCCGCGATAGCGGGGGAGATTCAGGACAAAATCAGGATTCGGAACCTCGCCGGGCAAATAGCGCCAATCATAAAAGAGGATGCGCCCGAAACCCTGGCGCGTAAGCGCTTTCAGGAATTGCTTCGGAACCATCTGGTCCGTGTCGACGTTGACGCGATCGAGGGGCAGGACCAGGCCGGTGTGGGTTGAGATCGGCTGCATGATTTACTCGGTGACGTCCACGCCAAGTTCGCGGACGTCCACAAAATGGCCGGCAAGCGCGGCGGCAGCCGCCATGATTGGGCTGACGAGATGTGTGCGGCTGCCCTTTCCCTGACGCCCCTCGAAGTTGCGATTCGATGTGCTGGCACTGCGTTCGCCCGCAGGCAATACGTCTTCATTCATACCGATGCACATGCTGCAACCGGCGTCGCGCCATTCGAATCCCGCATCGCGGAAGATGCGGTCGAGGCCTTCTTCCTCGGCCTTGGCTTTCACCATGCGCGAGCCAGGCACGATGAGTGCCGCCTTGAGCGTGCGCGCTACGTGCTTACCGCGCACCAGGCGCGCGGCCGCGCGCAGGTCTTCCAGGCGCGAATTGGTACATGAACCAATGAAAACGCGGTCCACGGGAATATCAACGATGGGCGTTCCGGGACGCAAAGCCATATATTCCAGGGCGCGAACGGCTGCTTTCTGCTCATCGGGGTCGCGGAATGAATTCGGATCGGGGACGCGATCGGTCACGCCGGTGACCATCCCTGGATTGGTGCCCCAGGTCACCTGCGGAGCGATTTTCGTGGCATCCAGTTCAACGGTCTTGTCGAATTTGGCGCCATGGTCGCTGGGCAGAGACATCCACTGATCCACTATCTGGTGGAACTCGCGCCCGCGCGGCACAAAGGGGCGGCCCTCCAAATATTCGAACGTGGTTTGATCGGGGGCGACCATGCCGGCGCGCGCGCCACCTTCGATGGTCATGTTGCAGATGGTCATGCGGGCGTCCATGGAAAGCGAAGAGATCGTGTCGCCCGCGTATTCGATAACATGGCCGGTGCCGCCGGAAATGCCGATCTTTCCGATAAGCGTGAGAATCAGGTCCTTCGACGAGACGCCCTTGGGACGCCTGCCGTTGAACTTTACGAGCATCGTTTTCGAGCGATCCTGCTGCAGGCATTGCGTGGCCAGCACGTGCTCGACTTCGCTGGTTCCGATGCCAAACGCCAGGGCTCCGAAGGCGCCGTGCGTCGAGGTGTGGCTGTCGCCGCAAACGATGGTGAGACCGGGTTGGGTGATTCCGAGTTCGGGGCCGATGATGTGCACGATGCCTTGATTGCGGCTGAACATGTCGAACAGGTGCACACCGTGCTTTTTGCAATTGCGAGCGAGCGCCTCGAATTGCAGCCGCGCATTGTCATCGACGATGGGGAGTTCGCGGTTCTTTGTCGGCACCGAATGGTCCATTACGGCAAATGTCAGGTCGGGGCGACGAACCTTGCGGCCGGCGGCTTCAATTCCCGCAAAGGCTTGAGGCGAAGTGCCCTCGTGGACCAGATGCCGATCAATATAGATAAGGCTGGGTTCGCCGGGGACCTCCCGGACAAGATGCGATTCCCAGATTTTGTCGTACATCGTTCGGGGCGCCATATCGTCTGCATTCTAGCATATGGGCGGAGACAGACCGCGAATCTTGGGCAACGCAACGCTTGTGGGCCAGACGACAGCCGGAAACGCCGTTGCACACGCCGATTCGGCAGGAGGGGAGCATAAATCCAGCAGCGGGGCGGTGTTTGTCCTCAGGCAAGCGGGGCAAGGGATTTGCCGACCGCCCTGTATACGGATGCTATAATCGAGCATCCCATTTATGCCGTCATTTCAGCGGCCCCCGGGAGTTGTCATGCGCATTCAGTTAAGGGAATTGGCCAGTTGGGTTGGCAACCGAAAGTTAGTTGCCGGCTTGCTGGTTGCGTTGACCTTATGCATCGGCATTATCATTGGTACGGTTGTGTCTGGCCGGGTAAGCGCGACGCACGCTTTTTTGCCAAATGGAGCCACGCCGCTTGATCTGCCCAATCCGGTCTCTCTTTCCAACGCGTTTGGCGCCATCGTGGAGCGGGATGAGCCCGCGGTGGTGAACATCTCCACCACCCAAGTGATTGAGAGAAAAGGAGAGGGGCCGGGACATGGGGGAGGGGCGGACCCTTTTCACGATTTCTTTAACCGATTTTTCGACTCCCCGAATCAGGGTCCTGATGCCGAGCGAAGCCTGGGCTCCGGCATGATCGTAGATAAGAAGGGATTCATCCTAACGAACAACCACGTAATCGAGCAGGCCACAAAAATCCAGGTGCAGTTGAACGGGGCGCCTACGCTTTATACGGCAAAAGTGATCGGCGCCGACAAAGAGACTGACCTGGCAGTCATCAAGATCGAGGCCAACCGCGATCTGCCTATTGTGAAGCTTGGAAATTCGGGCGGCGTGCACGTGGGAGACTGGGTGCTGGCGATTGGCAGTCCTTTCGGACTGCAAGCTACAGTCACAGCCGGCATCATCAGCGCGAAAGACCGTGGGAACGTGGGCCGGCAGTTTCAGCACTTCCTGCAAACGGATGCGCCCATCAACCCCGGTAATTCCGGCGGGCCGCTGGTGGATATGAGCGGGAACGTGATCGGCATCAATACCGCCATCATGACAGGAGGGCGAGGGTATGAAGGTGTGGGGTTTGCGTTGCCCTCGAACATGGCCATTAACGTTTACAATCAACTCGTCGAGCGTGGAAAAGTGACGCGCGGTTCGATCGGTATTACTTTTACCGAAGAGCAGAGCAGCAATCCCATTGTCCTGCATGAACTCGGCGCTTCGAACGGCATGGTTTTGCAGTACGTGGAGCCCGACAGCCCCGCAGCGAAAGCGGGCATTGAGGCAGGTGATGTGGTTACCAGCGTAAACGGAAAAACCGTGAAGTCGGGCAGCGACTTGGTGGACCCGATTACGCAAACGCCGGTCGGGACAAAAGTGCACATCGTTTATATGCGTGGCGGCACTCAGCACGACGCCGAAGTGACAGTCGAAGATCGTGCCAAGCTCTTCCCCGACCGTGTGTCGAGCTTGAATGACGATCAGGTTCCGGCCCAGCCCGCTCAGGCTGCGCCAGCCGATTTCGGTTTGCGAGTCGATGACGTTGGCTCCAATGGGACGCGGCGCGCGGATTTTCGCGACAGCCGTGGCGCCGTGGTCTCTGAAGTCGATCCCGCAACGTTTGCCGAAGACGTCGGGTTTATGCGGGGAGACCTAATCCAGGAGATGAACCATCAGCGGGTCAATTCCGCTGCGGATTATCACAGGCTGGCTGGAGGGCTAAAAGCCGGACAGGATGTGGTGTTCAAGGTTCTCCGGCATGCGGACAACGAGCGCATGCTGACGGTCTTTCTGGCGGGTATCGTTCCCCAGTTGCACTGAAGTAGAATCAGGCTCGAACTTGATTTTGGTCATTAGGAAAATGCGCGTCGTCCAATCCTCAAAATGTACCGTGGCTTTGCTGTTGGCAGCGGCAGTTGCGCTGGCCGCGCCTGTATTTGCGAAGCCGCAGACTTCAAGCTCAGCAACGACAGCGAAAACGGCGCCCCTGAAGAAGACGGTGCCGCGCTCGCGTGTGGTGAGGAAACGGAAGCCTCGCCAGAGGGTGCAAACGGCGCCGACGGCGCAACGCATATCCGAGATTCAGTCCGCCCTAGCTGCGCAAGGCACCTACAAGGGGCAGCCGAACGGAAAGTGGGACGCCGCAACGATGCAGGCTATGCGCGACTTTCAGTCATCGCATGGGCTGACCGCTACGGGTAAGCTCGACGCGCTCACGTTACAGAAGCTCGGGCTCGGTTCGGAAATCGCCGGCCGTGCGGCGCCCGCGCCCTTGTCTCAGACGCGGGACGCGAACGAGTCCACCCCCCAGCAGACCCCATAGCTGTTGCACGACATTCGGAGGAGTTTATGGCCACCGCGGTTCGTCCTACGGTTTTCAAGAATTTCATCAATGGCGAATGGGTTGAGTCCGCGAGTGGACTGGCATTCGAGGATCATAACCCCGCAAACACGCGCGAATTGGTCGGGATGTTCCCGCGTTCAACGGCAGAGGACGTGGATGCTGCCGTGCGCGCCGCGGCGGAAGCCTTCCAATCGTGGCGGTTGGTGCCCGCACCAAAGCGCGCGGAGATTTTGTATCGCGCGGCGGAAGCGTTGGTGAGGAGAAAAGACGAACTTGCTCGCGACATGACTCGAGAGATGGGCAAGGTGCTTGCCGAGGCGCGGGGCGACGTCCAGGAAGCGATCGATATGACGTATTACATGGCCGGCGAAGGACGGCGTCTTTTCGGCCAAACCACGCCATCAGAATTGCCAAGCAAGTTTGCAATGTGCGCGCGGCAGCCGCTGGGCGTTTGCGCGATGATTACCCCATGGAATTTCCCAATGGCGATCCCGGCATGGAAGCTCATGCCCGCTTTGGTGTGCGGCAATACGGCCGTCATCAAGCCCGCCGAAGACACGCCGCTCTCGACCTACACTCTTGTCCAGATCCTGGCGGAGGCCGGTATCCCTCGCGGTGTTATTAACGTCGTGAATGGCACAGGTCCGGATGTGGGCGCCCCGCTTGTGAATCATCCATTGGTCGCGGCAGTGAGCTTCACCGGCTCGAGCGAAGTGGGCAGGCTCGTCAGCGAAACCTGCGCACCGAAGCTTCGGCCGTGTCATTTGGAGATGGGCGGCAAGAACATTCTGATCGTGCTGGAAGACGCGAATCTTGAACTGGCGATCGATGGAGCGATCTGGGGCGGTTTCGGTACTACGGGCCAGCGTTGCACCGCCGCCAGCCGGGTGGCCGTACACAAGAAAGTCTACAAGGAGTTTTTGCACCGATTCGTCGAGCGAGCCAAGTCATTGCGCGTGGGAGATGGACTCGACCCGGCAACGGATATGGGGCCGTGCATCAACGAGGAGCAACTCAATAAGGTGATGGAATACGTGGACATCGGGAAAACGGAAGACGCGAAATTGATGACAGGAGGGCGTCGTCTGGCGGACGGGCCGTATGCCAACGGTTGGTTTCACGAGGCCACGATTTTTGGCGATTGCGATCCCCGCATGCGGATTGCTCAGGAAGAGATTTTCGGGCCTGTGGTGGCCGTGCTTCCGATTGACGATTTCGATCAAGCCATAGAAATCGCGAATGATGTTCGTTATGGGCTTTCCGCTTCCATCTACACGCAAGACGTGAACCGCGCCTTTCAGGCCATGCGCGATTTACATACTGGAATTGTTTATGTCAACGCTCCCACGATTGGAGCCGAAATCCATTTGCCTTTCGGAGGCACCAAGGATACCGGGAATGGCCATCGGGAGGCAGGGAACGCCGCGCTGGATTTTTACTCCGAATGGAAGACACTCTACATCGACTATTCCAATCGCTTGCAGCGCGCCCAAATTGACAGCTAAAATAAAATGGTAAAATAATTGCGGGTAACTGCGCCTTTTGGCCGGGGAAACGACGATGGATTCGGTCCTTAGCTCAAAGCGGAATCAGCAGATTCTTGCCGATATCGTGCGGGCCTATGTGGCCACAGGTGAACCTGTCTCCAGCCGCGCCATCTCGAAATCGCACTCGGAGCAGCTCAGTTCGGCAAGTATTCGCAACGTTATGGCCGATCTCGAGGATGCCGGTTTGCTTTTCCAGCCCCATACCTCTGCCGGGCGCGTGCCGACGGCGGCGGCATATCGGTTTTTCGTTCAGCAGATTGCCGGGCAGGCTACCCTGAGCGACGAGGATAAAAGCTGGATTCACAAGCAGTTAGAGGATGCGACTACGGCCGAGGAGCTTACCGAGCGAGCCGGCCACATGCTGGCCGCCGTCTCGAAGGGCTTGGGCATTATTGTTATGCCGCCCTTGGCGCATACGGTTCTGGAGCATATCCGTTTTCTCCTGCTGCCCGATGGCAGGGTGGTAGTGGTGTTAATCTCGGCGGGCGGCGCCACGCGGGACAAAATATTGCGCCCTGAGCATGAGTTTACGCAAGCTGAACTCGACCGCACAGCGGACCACCTCAATCGGCATTACAACGGCTGGACTCTCGAGGCGATTCGGGCGGATCTTCTGGCCAAACTGGCATCGGAGAAGGAGCGCTACGGCAAACTTTTGCCGGTCGCGCTGGAACTCTGCGATCCGGCCGTTCTCGACGCGAATCACGGTCGTGAAATTTACGTCGAAGGTGCGGCGCAATTCGCGTCGGCGCCGGAACTCGCCGGGGCCGACTCGCTGCGGGAATTGCTCAGCGCGATTGAAGAGAAGAGCAGACTGGTGGCTATACTGAATGGCTGCATCGAGGCGCCTGAGCCCGTACACGTCCAGATTGGCGTGAAAGAGATCAACGGGGCGGGAGAACATTTGTCGGTGATAACGGCTCCGTACCTGGTGAGAGATCAGGGGCAGGGCTCGCTGGGGGTATTGGGACCCATGCGCATGCAATACGAGCGCGCGATTACCGCAATAGCGTATATGGCGCGCGCCTTCAGCGAAGCCATGAGCCGCGGCTAAATCCCTGGGTACCCTTTTCCACGCCGTATTACGGAGCGAAGTCAACAACAACGAGCGGACGCAACAAGCCTTCGACCATCTTTGAACGCAAGTAATCGATTTGCAGCGAAAAGCAAAGTCAGAAGCCATGGACAAACGCGATAATCGAGAAAAGGAACGGCAAGGCGAAGTGATTGAGTTTGCCTCTGGTTCCCAAAGCGCTCAGGACGCGGCTGACCCTCTGGCCGCCGAGAGTCCCGCCACCGCCGCTCTTGCCGAGCAGGTTGCCCGACTGCAGGCTGAAAAAGACGAGCTGACACAGACGATGGTGCGGCGACAGGCGGATTTTGAGAATTACCGCAAGCGCATCGATCGCGAGCGCCAGGAAGATCGGCGTCAGGGCACGCGAGGCGTAGTTGAGGATCTTCTGCCGGTGCTGGATGCTTTCGAACGGGCGCTCAAGGCGCATGACGACCCTGCGTACGAGGAGTATCGGAAAGGGCTCGAACTGATTTATCGGCAGCTTTGGGAGACGCTCGCAAAACATGGGCTGGAGCGAATTGCGGCTGCGGGCAAGCCATTTGATCCTTATTTTCATCAGGCCATCGAGCGCGTAGAGACGGACGAGTATCCGGACGGAACCGTTGTGGAGGTTTTGCAGGACGGATTTCTCCTTCATGGCCGCGTGCTGCGGCCGAGCGTGGTACGCGTTTCCCATAACGCGGGCCATGTCGGGGGCAGCAAATCGTCCGCCGCTCAGCGACACAGCAACTGATTTGGTTTTCCGCAATCCAATTTACCGAGTGCAGCCGGCACTTGATGCTGAGGAGAATAAGAGCGAAGCATGAGCCGTCAGACCAAACGTGATTATTACGAAATCCTGGGCGTGAGCCGCACAGCCGCGCAGGACGAGATTAAATCTGCTTACCGGAAGGCCGCCCTGAAATGGCATCCGGATCGCAATCCGGAGGAGAAAGAGGCCGCTGAAGGGAAGTTTCGCGAGGCAACAGAAGCATACAGCGTCCTTTCGGATGCGCAAAAGCGTGCAGCCTACGATCGTTATGGACACGCCGGCGTCTCCGGTGTTTCCACCGATGCCGGCTTCAATGCTTCGATATTTGAGGAATTCCAGGATATCTTCGGCGATTTTTTTGGGTTCGAGGATATTTTCGGACGCACCGGAGGCCGCGGCCGCTCACGCGTGCAGCGCGGCGCCGATTTGCGCTACGACATGGAACTGACGTTCGAAGAGGCCGCTGGCGGTGTCCAAACGAAGGTTCGCCTTCCACGGCAGGAACTCTGCGACGCCTGCAAAGGCACTGGCGCGAAGGCCGGCACCGGCCTCTCGACGTGCGAGACGTGCAAAGGCCGAGGACAACTGCACTACCAGCAAGGCTTCTTTTCGATTTCGCGCACGTGCCCGCAATGCCAGGGCGCGGGTCAGATGATCCGAGAAAAATGTCCGGAATGCCGTGGACGCGGCCGCGCGGAGCGGACACGTACCATTGAGGTGCGGATTCCGCCGGGCGTCGATTCACAAACACGCATCCGCGTGCCCAACGAAGGAGAGCCCGGGGCGAACGGAGCGCCTCCCGGCGACCTGTATATTGTTCTGGATGTCAAAGAGCATCCGTTTTTCGAGCGACGCGGAGCGGACCTTTATTGCACCGTGCCGGTGAGCATAGCGCAGGCCGCGCTCGGCGCCGAACTAAGTGTGCCCGGGCTCAACGGCGAAGAAAAAGTCATGATCCCGGAAGGAACACAAACCGGTTCCATAATTCGATTGAAAGGGAAAGGACTGCCGGATCCGCATGGAGGCGGCAAAGGCGATCTTTACGTAAATGTCCGCGTGATCACGCCCACGAAGCTGACGCGCGATCAGCGCGCCTTGCTGCAGCAATTGGATCAAATGCTCAAGGTTGAAAATCGGCCGGCCGAACGGAACTCGTCTTTCTTCGAAAAAGTAAAAGACATCTTCGGCTGAGACTTCCCCCGACCGGAGGTGAGGAGTGCGCCGGCGATTTTTTGTGGAGGCATTCTCCGGCGGAAAAGCCTGCCTCACCGGCGATGCCGCGCATCATCTGGGCCGCGTCCTGCGTGCCGAGCCAGGCCAAGTGTACGAATTGAGCGACGGCCATGCCGTCTTTGTCGGCCGTATCGACCGTCTTTCCCGCGATCGCATTGACTTCGAGTTGATCGAACCGGTCTCCTGTCCAACCAGCTGGCTCGACATCACGATGTTGATTGCGATTGTTAAATTCGATCGCTTCGAATGGGCGCTCGAGAAAGCGACCGAATTAGGTGTGAATACGGTTATCCCGGTAGCCGCGGAACGAAGCGACAAAGCATTGGTATCCGCAGCTCCGAAGCGAGCCGCTCGATGGCAGAAGATCCTGTTGGAATCGGCCCAGCAGGCCCGATGCCTGCGGCCGCCATCACTCAAAGCGCCGGAGCGGGCGTCGCCGGCGTTCGGCCGGGTTCCGGGCGTCATCAAACTTTTGTTTTCGGAACGTAGCACCGCTCCTCCAGTGCAAACTTTGATGCGCGAAGTTGCGTCTAAAATATGTAGAGAGACGCCGTCGCAGATGGCGCTGGCGGTCGGTCCCGAGGGCGGTTGGACTGATCAGGAATTTGCGGCGGCTTCAGCAGCGGGTTTCAAAGAAGCCTCGCTCGGCCAAAATATTCTCCGCACGGAAACCGCCGTAGTTGCTGGACTTGCCGCGGTCAGTTGTATCTCGGCGGTCGCAGGGTAGTCTCAAATCGTCAGCCGTGAGGCGCGCCGCGCAGCAGCTAAGGAGGCGGATTTTATTTGAACTTGCGCATCCGTGCATGCATCTGACGTATGGAAGTCTCCCGAACCCCTATTCCGGTATAACGATGCCGGCCGCTGGCGTATGGGGTTTGGGGCGTGGTATAAATGAGCGATCCACTCGAATCCATGGAGCAGACGGTTCACCCTAGTCCGCTACCTCCTCGCGAAGACCACGAACAAAAAGAGTTTTCGCGCGGACATGGCGAGCGCGAATCCGCTACCGGATTCCACCGCGAATTGCGCGTTTGGGCGCGAGACCTGGTCATCGCGCTGGGGCTGGCGATGATTATCATCGTGTTTTTCTACCAGCCGGTAAAAGTTGAGGGGACCAGCATGGCTCCGCTGCTGTCGGACCAGGAGCGCATTTTTATCAACAAGTTCGTCTACCATTTCGAGCCAATCGAACGCGGAGACGTGGTCGTTTTCTGGTATCCTCTCGACCGGACAAAATCATTTATCAAGCGGGTGGTCGGGTTGCCGGGTGACGAAGTGGAGATTCGAAAGGGGCACGTCTACATCAACGGCAAAAATTTGGACGAACCCTACGTTCCGTCACAATATATTGACACGGCGGCCTATGGTCCTGTACAGATACCGCACGATGAATATTTTGTGATGGGCGATCATCGCATCAGTTCCAATGACTCGCGCATCTTTGGGCCAGTGCCCTCGACATTTATTTATGGCAAGGCCGTATTTGCCTACTGGCCCTGGAATCAGTTCGGCTCGATTTCGTCTGTGAACGCGTCTGAAAACAGCCGTTAAACAGATCTGGGTCTGGCCATGAGGCTTTTGGGAGGAACCGCTGGCGGAAATATCGGTACGCCCTGCCGTTCTCGCGCTCGAGGACGGAAGAGTTTTTAGCGGGCGCGCCGCCGGCGCCGTCACACGGCGCGGCGGGGAAGTCGTTTTTAATACGAGTCTCACCGGCTATCAGGAAGTTTTCAGCGATCCCAGTTATTCCGGCCAGATTGTTTGTCTCACCTACCCGCACATCGGGAATGTGGGCACGAATGCGGATGATCAGGAATCTCAGCGTCCGTTCATCGAAGCGCTCGTGGTGCGGGAATTCTCTCCGCTGGCTTCCAACTGGCGATCCACCGAAACGGCGCAGCAGTATCTCGAGCGTCATCGCATTCCGGTAATTTGGGATCTGGATACGCGCGCTTTGGTGCGACACATCCGCAAAATGGGTGCGCTGCGCGGTATCGTCGCGACCGACGGAACGCCGGCCGAGCGGCTGGTCGAGGAAGCGCGCGCGGTGCCTTCGATGGGCGGCCTGGAATTGGCAAGCCGCGTCAGTTGCGAGAAACCATATCGGTGGGAAAAAGGTTCAATTCTGACTTCCGCGTCTCCAGACGAAAAGAGCGAAGCCAAAAAACAGGCGCGGCCGTTTCGCGTAGTGGCTTACGATTTCGGCATCAAACAAAACATTCTTCGCCTGCTGGTGGATGCGCAATGCGACGTGCAGATCGTCCCGGCACGGACTGCGGCAAAAGACGTCCTGGCGATGAAGCCTGATGGCGTCTTCCTTTCGAATGGGCCCGGGGATCCGGAGCCGATCAGTTATGGCGTGGAAAATATTCGAAAGCTGCTCGGCCAGGTGCCGATATTCGGCATATGCCTCGGCCACCAGCTCTGTGGCCTGGCACTGGGAGGACGCACGTACAAGCTGAAATTCGGCCACCACGGTTCGAATCACCCCGTTAAAAATATGAGTACCGGTCACGTGGAGATCACCGCGCAGAATCACGGATTCGCGGTCGACCCTGATTCGCTGCCCGCCAGCGAGGTGGAGATCACGCACGTCAACCTGAACGACTACACCAACGAAGGCATGCGGCACCGTTCGCTGCCGCTCTTCAGCGTGCAATATCATCCGGAGGCGTCTCCTGGCCCGCACGATTCGAATTATTTGTTCCGGCGGTTCACCGACATGATGGGTGAAAACCGTAAAAGCTGAATGCGAATGGCATCGCCATTGCGGCTGGCTCGCATTCGCGCTACGGTGTGTGCCCATTCAGGGTGTGGGATTAAAATCGTTCACTAATGCCGAAACGCACAGACATTAAAAAAATTCTGATCATCGGGTCTGGCCCGATTGTCATTGGTCAAGCATGCGAGTTTGACTATTCGGGAACGCAGGCCTGCAAGGCACTGCGCGCCGACGGGTACAAAGTCGTGCTGGTGAATTCAAACCCGGCTACGATCATGACCGATCCTGAACTCGCCAACCGAACTTACATCGAGCCGCTCACGCGGGAGATGCTTGAGCAGGTGATCGCGCGTGAGAAGCCGGACGCTCTGCTGCCGACCGTTGGCGGTCAGACGGGACTGAATCTCGCAGTTGAATTGGCTGAAACCGGAGTCCTGGAACGATACGGAGTCGAACTAATCGGCGCTTCGCTGCGGGCCATCAAGGTGGCCGAAGACCGGCTGCTATTCAAGGATGCTTGCCGGAAAATCGGCCTCGATATGCCGGCGTCAGCCGTTGTGAATAATGTTCAGGATGCGCTGCAGCTTGCCGATGAGCTGGGCTATCCGGTGGTGATTCGGCCGTCGTTCACGCTGGGCGGCACGGGCGGTTCGGTCGCGTACAACCGCGAAGAATTTTCCGAGGCGATCGCGTTGGCGCTTGATGCCAGCCCAGTGCACGAAGCATTGGTCGAGGAATCTGTGCTCGGCTGGAAGGAATTCGAACTCGAAGTCATGCGCGACGTCCGCGACAACTTCGTGGTCATCTGCTCGATCGAGAACTTCGATCCCATGGGAATTCACACCGGCGATTCCATCACCGTGGCGCCGGCACAGACGCTGACGGATAAGGAATATCAGCGCATGCGGGACGCCGCCGCCGCCATCATCCGCGAAGTCGGCGTGGAAACCGGCGGATCAAATATTCAATTTGCGGTTGAGCCTTCGACCGGGCGGATGGTCGTCATCGAGATGAATCCTCGGGTCTCGCGCAGTTCGGCGCTGGCGTCGAAGGCCACGGGCTTTCCGATCGCGAAGATCGCCGCGCGCCTTGCTGTCGGCATGACGCTGGACGAAATTCCCAACGACATTACAAAGAAGACGCCTTCGTGTTTCGAACCGACCATTGACTATGTAGTGGTGAAAATTCCGAAGTGGCAATTCGAGAAATTCCCAGGTGCGGATACCGTGCTTGGCACCCAGATGAAGTCTGTCGGCGAAGTCATGGCCATCGGGCGCACGTTTCAGGAAGCACTCTGCAAGGGGATTCGCGCTCTCGAACCGAGCGCGGCCTGGCGCCCCCCTAGCGAGGTGACAACGGCACTGCTCCGTGAGCGGCTGCACGTCCCGAATCCGGACCGGATTCACTGGCTTTTTGAGGCGCTGGAACGCGGCATGTCCCGTGAGGAAGTCTGCTCGCTCACGAAAATCGATCCCTGGTTTATTCAGCAGCTTGAACAGATGCTGGAGATTGATGCGCGTGTGAAAGCGGGATCGCTGCAAAGCATTCCTGGCGAATTGATGCTCGAATCGAAGCGTTCCGGCGCGAGCGACGAGGAGATTGCCAAGCTGTGGGATGTTGACTCACCGTCGGTGCGAAAACGGCGGCTCGAGCTGGGTGTGCGGCCGGTTTTCAAGCGCGTGGATACCTGCGCGGCTGAATTTGAGTCCTTCACTCCGTATCTTTACTCGACCTACGAGGAAGAAGACGAAGCGGATGTCTCCGAGCGGCCCAAGATTGCCATCCTCGGCAGCGGTCCTAACCGCATAGGTCAGGGAATTGAGTTCGACTACTGCTGTTGCCATGCGTCGTTTGCGCTGCGAGAAGATGGGTACGAGACGATCATGGTCAACTGCAATCCCGAGACCGTCTCGACCGACTACGACACGTCCGATCGCTTGTATTTCGAACCGCTGACCCTGGAGGACGTGCTCGCGGTCATGGATCGCGAACGGCCGGAGGGCGTCATCGTGCAATTCGGCGGTCAGACGCCGCTGAATCTCGCCCTCGATCTCAAAGCCAATGGCGTTCCGATTATCGGAACTCCGCCTGAGTCCATCGATCTGGCTGAGGATCGCCGCCGCTTTGGCCGGCTGCTCGAGGAATTGAAGATTCCACAGCCGCGCAACGCGACAGCGCACGAGCCGGAAGAGGCCGTGCGCGTGGCCAAAGAAATCGGACTGCCGGTTCTGGTCCGCCCAAGCTACGTGCTCGGCGGCCGCGCCATGGTGATCGCGTACGATCTGCAGACCGTGCGTGAATATGTGGCGCAAGCGGTGCTGATGGGGCCGTTGGCGAGCCAGGGAAGAACCGCGCGCCCGGTATTGATCGATCAATTCCTCGAGGAAGCTACGGAAGTCGACGTTGATGCGCTGGCCGACGGCGAAGGAGTCGTGATCGGCGGCATCATGGAGCACATTGAAGAAGCGGGCGTGCACTCCGGCGATTCTTCGTGTGTTTTGCCCCCGGTATCGCTGACCGCTTCGGCCCTGGCGCGCATTCGTGATTACACCAATCGCCTGGCGCGGGCGCTCGGCGTCATCGGTTTGATGAACGTGCAGTATGCGATTCAGCGCGACACCGTTTACGTGCTGGAAGTCAACCCGCGCGCCTCGCGCACTGTTCCTTACGTCAGCAAGGCCACAGGGGTGCCGCTGGCAAAAGTGGCCGCTCGACTAATGACCGGACGCAAACTGTCGTCCATGAGTTTGCCGTTGATCGAGACGAATGGAGTTGCCGAGCTTTGCGTCCGCGACTATCACGCCGTCAAGTCACCCGTGTTTCCGTTCAATAAGTTCCGCGGCGTGGATACGATTCTTGGCCCGGAGATGCGTTCCACCGGCGAGGTCATGGGAGTAGCCCCAAGCTTTGGCGAGGCCTTCGCCAAGGCGCAGCTTGCCGCCGGGCAGAAACTGCCCCGCAAGGGCACGATCTTCGTAAGCGTGAATGACCATGACAAGCGGCAGATTTTGCCGTTGGCCCGAGAGCTTTCCGATCTCGGATTTACACTCATGGGCACCAGAGGAACGGCGGCCGCGCTGAATGCCGCGGGAATCCCTGTTGAATCCGTCTATAAAGCCAATGAAGGCCGCCCGAATATCATTGACCTGGTGAAAACCGGGCGCGTCGATCTGATCATCAATACACCGCTCGGCCGCGAGTCGTTCTACGACGAAAAATCGATCCGCCGTGCCGCTGTGCGATACAGAGTGCCCTGCATCACCACGCTTTCGGCCGCGCAGGCTGCCGCGCGCGGCATCCGCGCCCTGATCGATCATTCGTTTGGCGTCAACGCGCTCCAGGACCTGCACGCGCCAAGCGCCGCCCAAACTCATCGCACTACGGCTGGCGATTAGATTCAGGCGATCAAATAGTCTGCGTGGCGGCTTTGCCCCGATTTGCCGGTAGGTTAAACTTTTACCATGAGATTCGAAGGAATTTTTGCCGCGCTTACGACGCCTTTCGCTGCCGATGGCGCGCTGGCGCTGGACAAATTTCGCGAGAACGTCGCCCGGTATAACCGCACACGTTTGAGCGGGTACGTGGTAGTTGGTTCGACCGGCGAATCGGTGCTGCTCACGTTTGACGAGGTCGCGCGCCTCTGGGAAACAGCGCGCGAGTCCGCGGCGCGGGGCAAGATCCTCATCGCCGGCGCAGGCGTGGACAGCACGAGCGACACAATCGCTCGCGCACAAAGGGCCGCAGAGCTGGGCTATGATGCGGTGCTCATCAAGACGCCGCACTACTTCAAAGCGCTGCTTACTCCCGCCGCGCTCGAGCGGCATTATCTGACCGTGGCCGACGCATCGCCCCTGCCGGTCTTGATCTATTCGATTCCACAGAATACCGGCATATCCATAACCGCCGATTGGGTTGCCCGGCTCGCCGAGCATCCCAATATCGTCGGTATAAAGGAAAGCTCCGGGAATGTACAACTCGCGGCGGAAATCGTGCGCCTATCCCCGCCGGAATTCAGAACGCTGGTCGGATCCGCGGCCACGCTCTTCCCGTCTTTGATTCTCGGCGCTGCCGGAGGCATTCTGGCCCTGGCGTGCTTTCTGCCGGAGCCGGCGATTGAGATTTATGAAGCTGCCCACGCAGGTAATGTCGCGCGGGCCGGCAGGATGCAGATGGCCTTGCTCGCGGCGTCGCGCAAAATCGCGGGCGAACTTGGTCCGACCGGGGTGAAATACGCGATGGATTGCGTTGGCTACTACGGCGGCGAGCCGCGCCCGCCGTTGCTGCCGTTAACCGACGCACAGAAGCAAACCGTGAAGTCTGTTCTGGCCGAATCGTTGGCTCGCCAGAAAGTGGGTACGGCTGGATAGAAACGACGAACCCCTGATTTCGTTGCGACCAGCCGGATTTGCGAGACATCCTATACCGAGTACGTGACTAAATTGCCGAAGCGTTTCCCGGCGTGTATCATGGCGGGCCTACCCTATGGAGTGTCACTGTATACGGGCAGTTGACGTCCCTGGCACCACGCCTCTTTATTCCTCCTATCTTCAGGATTTCGCGTCAGTTGCCGCCTTCTATTCGCATTCGCCGAGCTTTGCCTCAATCCAGCAAGTCGCTGGCGAAATACGGCCCGATCCGGCCGGGCGGCGAAAGATTGCCGAAATTCTCCGCGTACAGAACCGGACGTTTGGCAGCGACGCTTCCGTGGATGCCGCTCTCGACGCGTTTGCGTCCGGCGCCGTAGCGATCGTCACTGGCCAGCAGGTCGGCCTTTTCTCCGGCCCCAGTTACACCATCTATAAGGCGGCGACCGCGATTCGGGTCGCGGAGGAATTAAGGGCGGCCGGCATTGCGGCCGTGGCCATTTTCTGGCTCGCGACCGAAGACCACGACCTTGCCGAGATCAATCATTGTTTTTGGCCCTCACGCGAGGGCACCCAAAGGATCGACATCTCGTCATCCAATCATGAAGGAAGCCGCGCGGGCGACGTGCCCCTTGGCGATGCCGTTCGTGATGCTACCGAGCGGGCTACCGCGAACCTTGAAGGTCCGGCCGCCGATCAGATCCGCAGCGCTCTTGCGCAGTCGTACTCGCCTTCCGATACGTACGGTTCTGGCTTCGGCAAATTACTTGCGCGGCTCTTTGTGGGCAAAGGGTTGATCCTGCTCGACCCCATTTCCCAAGAACTGCATGAGCTGGCCGAGCCGCTATATCGGACGGCGCTCGAGCGACATGCCGAACTGAACAACGAACTACTCTCGCGCTCCGGAGAACTCGAGCGCCGTGGATTCCACGCCCAAGTGAAGGTAGCCGACGGCAGCACCGCTCTTTTTCTGAACCTTGATGGAAAACGGGTTCCGGTTCGCGCGCGAGATGACGGTTTCATCGCAGGTAGGCGAAGCTTTTCCCGCTCGGAACTGCTGGACCTGCTCTCCAAATCGCCGCTCGATTTCAGTCCGAATGTGCTTTTGCGGCCCGCGATTCAAGACGGATTGCTTTCGACCGTGGCTTATGTGGGCGGCCCTTCGGAAGTTGCATATTTTGCGCAGGCATCGGTGATCTATAACCGCCTGCTGGGCCGCATGCCGGTCGTTTTGCCGCGCGCCAGCTTCACTTTGGTTGATGCACATTCGGCTCGACTGTTGCGGAAATACAACCTGGAGTTTGTTGACGTAGTGCAGGGCAGGGCCAAGCTGCGCGCCAAAATGGAAGGCAAGCTGCTCCCAAAGGCGCTGACTCGCCGGTTTGAGAGCGGAGAAAAATCGCTTCGGAAAATGCTCAGCGAGTTACGCGAGCAGGTTACCAGAGTTGACGCGACGCTCGGCGGCGCCATGGATACGGCGGAATCCAAGATGCTGTTTCAATTCTCAAAATTGAAAGAAAAAGCCGCACATGCCACGGCGGTGCGCACCTCCATTCTCGACGCCCACGAAGGCGAATTGATCGCTCAGCTTTACCCCGACGGTGAACTGCAAGAACGGCATCATTGCCTCCTACCCATGCTTGCGCAGCAGGGGATGCAATTTCTCGACGAACTCACAGGCCGGATCAAGCTCGGCGGCGCGAAGCATCAGGTGCTTTACCTCTAGGCCGCTTGCAAGCTGCCGCCACGGCCTCGTTTTCGGCTTTCGTCCTGAGTCTGAGATTGGCAGCTTGTTTGATCGCCGATCCTGTCATGCTCAGCACGCCAGCGTGCATCTCATTATTAGGATGGGGTACAGACGAGTGGGCAGCGCGCTCGCGAGCGACGAATGCTGAGGCGAGGGGCTCGTCTATCCAGGCGAGATGCGCTGTCTCTGATCGGCAAAACTGCAGCTGTTGCCGTCACCGCTGGCGGCGCCGGCACGCTTCACGGTGCCTGGGGTGAAGATCGCAACCTGGGCCTTGGCCCTGCGACTGTTCTACGCCCGGCTTTGCTGGATTCTTTACAGCGGGCCAGCTTTCGCTTTTTCTGGGAGCAAGCCAGCCCGATAACCGGCCTTGTGAAAGACCGCGCGTCCGGGCGGACAGGCGATCAGCGCACGCTTTCGAGCATTGCCGCGACCGGGTTTGGCCTCACAGCCTTGTGCATTGCGGATTCTCGCCGGTATCAGTCCCCCGACCGAATCAAGCGACGCGTGACCACCACGCTGGATTTCCTTCTCACAAGAGCGCCCGCGGTAAATGGTTTCTTTTACCATTACATGGACATGAACGGCGGCGCCAGGGCCGTCGGCAGCGAAATATCATCCATCGATACCGCCATTCTTCTCTGCGGCTGCCTGATCTGCCGTGAATACTTCCAGGATTCGCAAATATCCGGTCTCGCGGACCGCATCTATGATCGTGTGAATTGGCAATGGATGTTGAACGGGCGACCCACGCTTTCGCATGGCTGGACGCCAGAAAGCGGTTTCCTCCCCGAGCGCTGGGACACTTATTGCGAACTCATGATGCTATACCTGCTGGCGATCGGGTCACGCACCTATCCGATTCCACCGGCCAGCTGGAATGCGTGGTCCCGCCCGGTTATGGAGTATCGGGGCCTAAGGTACATTAGCGCGGCGACTCCTCTCTTTGTGCATCAGTTTTCCCATGCCTGGGTGGACTTCCGCAATAAACGCGACGCCTTCGCGAACTATTTCATCAATTCCGTCACGGCTACGCAGGCGCACAAACTCTTCTGTCTTTCGCTGGCGCACAAATTTGCCGATTACGACGAAAACTTGTGGGGAATTTCGTCGTCGGACTCTCCGAAAGGCTTTGTCGTTTGGGGCGGACCTCCGGTGATCGGTCCGATTGACGGGACGATCGTCCCCTCCGCCGCCGCAGGGTCAATTCCTTTCCTGCCTTCGGAGACGCTTGCGGTGCTGCAGAACATCCACGATCATTTTCCCGCGGCATGGACGCGCTACGGATTTGTTGATTCTTTCAACCCTCTCATCGGTTGGTACGATACCGATGTCGTCGGAATTGCCGCAGGTATTTCTGCCCTCATGGCAGAGAACTATCAGACAGAATTCGTTTGGAAAACGTTCATGAAAAATGCCCAGATGAGCAGGGCCATGTCATTGGTGGGCTTCCATCTTTTGTAAATCGGCGACCCGTCGTCTTGTGCGTGAGTCCAATCGGACCACCCCATGCGCTGCAATATTGGGTTTGCATTTGGCGGGCACGTTTTTCTAAACTCCCTGTATCCGAAACGGGCGGATCCGGAAAAACCTGCAAAAGAGCGATAGGTACAGGCCGTCGCGCGTGATTTCGGTTCGTTTCGCGGCGTAATCCGAGATGCCGGGAGGTCGAGAGATGGCGACAGGTCGGCGCCTATGAGAAGTGATCTGGCGATTTCGGGGTTTGCGCTTGCGGCTGCGTTGGCCTTCTGCGGACACGCGCATGCGCAGGATGTCACGCGGCAGCCGGGGGCCGTGTATGATTTCGATAAGAAGGGCGAGAAGCCACTCCCCGCACCAAAACATGACCTGACCGGCGTCTGGGAGCCTGCTGCGGGCCCGAGCGCGGGCGTTCAGGCCAATGGCGCCGGCGCGATGCCGTCCGACGGTAAGCCGGAGCACGACCTGCCGTTCACTCCGTTGGGGCGTGAGACTTTCATGGCTCACAAACCCACATTTGGAATTACTCAAGTTCCTTCCGCGCTGACCAATGATCCCATGCCCGCGTGTAATCCACAGGGCTTTCCGCGCGTCGTTCTTCACAATTTCAGGACCAGCCGCATCATTCAAACCCCGGAGAACGTGGTCATTCTCTACGAGTTCAATAAGAAATGGCGCGTGATCTGGACTGACGGGCGGCAACTGCCTAAAGATCCGACGGAGCCCACCTGGGGAACGCCGGATCCGCCGGAATCGCGATGGTGGGGATATTCCGTCGGCAAGTGGGTCGATGATTACACGTTCGTTGCGGAATCGAACGGTTTTGACGATCGGACGTGGCTGGATAATGCGGGCCGTCCGCATAGTGACGCCCTCCACGTGATCGAGGAATATCGTCGCGTGGACCGCGATCATCTGGAGATGACCATTACGATTGACGATCCAAAGATGTATACGAAGCCGTGGGTGGCGGTTAAACTGCGCCTCCGGCTGCAGGCGCCCAGCTTTGACATTCGGGAGATGGAATGCGCCCCGATAGAGACGGAAGAGTACAATAAGGAATTTGCGGATCCGGCCGCGGGAATTGATTCGAAGTAGGCACTGGCGGTTGCGAGCAGTAGGAGCGGCCCCGTTACCGGGAATTGCGGAGGCGATTATGAAAATTGACGGCGTGAGATTAGTCTTTCTGGCGCTTTGCGCTCTCGTGTTTGCCGCTCCCTTACTGGCCCACCACGGAAACGCCGCCTTTGATAACGATAAACGCATAACCATGAAGGGAACAGTTACAGAATGGTTGTGGGCCAATCCTCATTGTTTCCTGCAGTTCGAGGTCAAGGATGATAGCGGCAACGTCAGCCGTTGGGTTGCCGAAGCCAGCAATCCCCCGGACATGATCAACCATGGCTGGAACAAGAACATGTTGAAGGTGGGAGACCGGGTTACGGTGACGCTCATACCCGTTAAAAACGGAAAGCCGATTGGCCGCATTACCGCAGTCGTCTTGCCGAATGGGCAGACCCTTGACGGCGGTTTTGGCGCGCCTCCAGCTCGGAATGCCGGGAACGCGGACTCAACGGCCGGAACGAAGTAGCAGGACAAGAGTTGTTACGGAATCTGTGGAGGCATGCACCATGAAAGCGATGCTTATGGCGTTTGTTGCTGCCACTCTCGGGTTACTGATTTTTTCTGCGCCGGTTTCCGCGCATCACGGCTCTGCCGCGTTTGACGTCGGCAAGCAAGTCGTCCTGAAGGGGACTGTCACCCGCTGGTATTGGGCGAACCCGCACTGTTTTCTAAGTTTTGACGTAAAGGCTGAGGATGGCGGCGTCACGCACTGGGTCGCCGAAACCAGTAATCCTCCCGATATGATCAATCGCGGCTGGAGCAAGGAGACGTTCAAGCCCGGCGATGAGATCACTGCGACTGTTGAGCCGGTAAAGAACGGCAGACCGGCCGGCCGCCTGCTCGAAGTCGTTCTGCCCGACGGCAAAACTTTACATTACGCGTCGCCCTTCAAGGGAGCGGGAAACTGACCGGTCCGAACAGGAGGTTTCGCTATGCGGCCACTGTCATATCTCTGGGGGTTCACCCTTTTCGCGGCCGGCGTTTTCGCGGGCAGCGCCATACAGCCGGCGGGCGCCCAACAGCCCACTGACGGAAGCGTTCGGCTCAATCACGTGGGCATCGCGGTCAAGGACTTCCAGGAATCGCTGAATTTTTATACGAAGGTACTGGGTTTCAAAGTCGCCTACGCGCTGCCTAGCCCCGACGGCAAACCGACCACGACCTTCCTCCAGATCAGCCGAGACACTTTTATTGAAATGGCTCCGGCGAACGATAAGCTGCGCCCTGGCCTCACGCACATCGGTTTGCTGACCGATGATGCAAATGCCAGCGTCACCCAACTTCGCCAGCGCGGCGCCGATGTCCCCGACGTCCGCTCCGGCGGCGGCACCGGCTCACGGCTGTCGAACGTTCTCGACCCTAACGACATCCGGCTCGAGCTGGTTGAGCAGCCTTCCGGATCGCTCATGCGGAAAGCCATGGAGTCCTGGAAGTAGCCCGCACAAATTACAGGTCAGACCCGGTTACTTGCGTGAGGTGGTTGCAGAGTCCGAGGCGCCATCGTAGTAGACGTACGCTGCGCCGGCATTGGTCGCGGTCGTATCTTTTTGATTTCCGTTCACGCCTTTTGCCGCGCTATTTTCTTTGGTAGCACCCGCGGCCAGCACTTTGCCATCCGCGCTGAGCGCCACAGAAATACCAAACTCCTCCGCAGGTTTGGTGTTTGAAGCCTTCACGTACGCGGCCGGCTCCCACGTGTCGCCATTGCGTTTGTAGATGTAAACAGCGCCGGAATCTTCCGCTCCAGTGCCGTTCATGTCGCTGTTGATGCCGCTCGCGTCGCTGTCTTCCAGATGCGAACCGATGGCGATGGTGTTACCATCGCGGCTGATCGCCAGCGCCCAGCCGAACTGATCGTTGTCGCGCGTGTTGAACGATTTTACGTAAGCCTGCTGTGACCATTTGCCGTCTTTGCGCGTGAAGACATATGCCGCGCCACTGGATGTGTCGCTCGGCTCATCGTTGTTGCCGGCATTCGGCGGCTGAATGCCGGGCAGGATGGCATCTTCATCGAACGCACCGCCGACAATCGTGTTCCCGTCGTCGCTGATGGACACCGCGCAGCCCAGCGAATCACCCGGCTCCGCGTTTGACGCTACCAGGCGCATCTGCTGCGCCCATTTGCCGTCTCTGCGCACGAACGCATAGATGGCGCCGCGCCCGCGATCTTCGTCGTAGGTGCCCACGGCCATGGTGTTACCGTCGGCGCTCAGACCCACCGAATAGCCGAAAAGCGCGCCGCGTTGGGTGGTGTTCCACGGCTTGACGTAGGCCTGCTGGCTCCAGTTGTCGCCCTCGCGTGCGAATACAAAGACAGCGCCCGAATCCGGCGCCGAACTATTCTTCTGGTCGCCATCGATGCCGGTTGCAGCGCTCGGATCGCTTGTCTCGCCCACCGCGAGGGTGCCGCCGTCGCTTGCCAGCGCGACCGAATACCCAAACTGATATCCGACCACCGGCCCGCCGGTATTTGAGGATTTCACGTAGGCCTGCTGCGACCAGGCTCCATTCTTGCGTGCAAAAACGTAAACCGCTCCCGCTCCCGGCATGGAGCTGTCATTCTGATTGCCGTTGATCCCGGTGGCCGAACTCGCTTCGCCAATCGATCCCACCGCCAGCAGGTTGCCGTCATTGGTGAGCGACAGCGCGTTGCCGAATTGATAGCCCTCGCCCGCGTTCGATGCCTTGAGATAGGCCTGTTGCTTCCAGCCGGCCGGCGTGCGCGTATAGATATAAACCGCGCCGGAGTTGGTCACCATCTGTTTGCCCTTCACCAGCGGATTGACGCCCTTGCCCGCGCCATCCTCATCAATCGCACTCACGGCCAAGGTACTGCCATCGCCGCTGAGGGCCACCGCGCTGCCGAATTGATCTTCCTTGCTGGTGTTCGAAGCCTTGATGTAAGCCATGGATTTGGGCCGCCACGTGCCCGTGGGCATGACCACGGCCTTTGGCGGCATTACCTTGAGCTGCATCTTATGCTGCGCTTGCGCCAGCCCCGCTCGCGGCGCGGCCAGCATGGCAGCCGCCGCAGCGACGACGGTGGCACAATATGCTCTATTCATTAGCCAAAGCCCCCTGAAGCGGACGACAAGATGTAGAGCCGGGGTTTAGCCCGGCACTCCGCGATTAGGCAGCGTCGCGCTGCACTACGCCACGGTGATGATGGCGCCGATTTAATTGGCTGCGCTGCCGGATGGCGGCTGCCCGTTCTGCCCCTGCTCGGCTTTGATGCTGTTGTGGATCACCTTGCCGCTGTCGGTCATGGTGATTTTGCTCTCGTGCGAAAGGTTCAGATCCGCTGAGCCGTTCTTGTTTTGAGGACCAATAATCGTGATGTGATCGCCGGCCTTTAGTGTCGCGCGCGTCCATCCCTCGCGCGCCAGCAGATTCGCCGAACCGAGTTCCGCCTGCCAGCGTTCGGTCTTTCCGGCGGCGTCCTTGTTTTCGAAAATGATGAACGAGTGCGGATTCATGAATTGCAACTCCACCACGGTGCCACTCACGGTGACCGGATGGTCTTCGTCATAGCGGCCGGCAAAGCCGTGATGCGCGAATAGGGGAGCGCAAACCAGCAGGGAAGCAGCGACGGCGGTAACGGCAAACAGTCTTTTCATCTTCAGCCTCCAACAGTGCGAGAATTTCTCAGTTTATGAGCGTCCTGTCAATTACAACCCGCGACACGCACGTATACCGAATCACGCGCACGCCCGACACACGCTTGTGGTTATTCTAACGACGCGTGCCGTGCTCTTTCGGTTTCAAGCTCAGAGAGGGAGAGACTTGCAGAAGAGTTGCCGAGAGAAAAAAGAAAAGGCAGAGGGGGCACAAAAGTGATGCGCAGGCGTGAAACGAGCCTGGCTCAGAACAAACGTCACAACGAGCATTTCTAGACTGTGCCATTTTCCCAACTTGGTAAGGTGCGGGGACGACGGGATTCGAACCCGCGACCCCTGACGTGACAATTCTCCCGATAAAATTACAAGCGATCAGGATGAGTTGGCGGAACTTGCATTAATACAAGGACCTAGCTGAGATCGTTTTGCCGGCTGATTATAGAGATGTGGCTAAACTAGGCGGAAAGACGCCTAGGTGCGTTTGCAAGGAGAAGAAAAAAGATGCGCAGGAGTTAAATGGAGCCCGCCTGAGAGAGAACGTCACAAAAAGCATTTCAAGGGGAGTGCCATTCCTCCAAATGGGTGAAAAGAAATGGCGGGGACGACGGGACTCGAACCCGCGACCTCTGCCGTGACAGACGACAAATCTTTGACTGGCGTCAGCGGCATCAACGACTTACGCGGTATCGTGGCGGAGCCTGTCGGCATTGGTGGTACCTGTCGGCTCACCTTTGTGCAACGATTTGTGCAACGGCTATTGAACCAAGCCAGTGAGCGCATCGTTAACCGCCTTTCTCACGTCTGGAAGCACTGCCGTAGGTTCGATGTAATGCTTGCGGGCGACCTCTTTAGAGTTTCCTAGTGCCTCCGCTGCCGTCTCGCTGCTGTTGGCGTGCATGCGGACCTCAGTCCCTACGAATCTACGCAGCGAATACCATCCGTGCCACTTCGGAAGCGATTCATCCAGTTCAAACGCGTGGCCATCTTCCGGCTTGTGATCGGATTCGAGAGCGCTGCACACCGCACATTTCTTCAGAGACGGGACGATAACCCGCTTCGCCATATTGTCGAGGTTGATCGGCTGGCCCTGTTCTCCAGCTAGGATGTATCCGCCAATCGGCATCTCTTGCGCTTTCCACAGGTCCATCAAAATCTCGCGTAGCTCTTCAGTGACGGCCACAAAGCGCTCGCTCTGTTCTGTCTTTGTCGTGCCTACAATCGTATGCCAGACGGCGCGCTTGATGGCGATGTGCTTCTCTGCCCGGTCCCACTCTTCCCATCGCAACCCGCGAGCTTCGCCGGGCCGTACTCCAGTTAGAGCGAGAATCGCAACCGCTGCGCGGGCCATCGGCTTTCCCTTGAGCGCCGCGAGGATGCCTTGCACTTCTTTGCGCGTAGCTTTGACGGTACGCGTCGGCTTGACCGCTGACTCAGGAATGAGAGCGCACGACGCGGGGTTGTCATCTGACGAACGGGCAGGAAAATGTCCCTTACCCATCGCATAAGTGAAAATGCCGGATAGAAGGGAGCGGATCTTACCCACTGTATCGCGGTTCAATTCATGGCTGCTTGCAATCTCATCGAGAAGCCCTGAAACGATAGCGATGGTGAAATCCCGAAGCGCATACTTGCCAACTCGCGGCTTGATGTAGCGCTCCCAATAGGTTTTATAACCCGCATACGTGCTTGGCTTCATTGTCCGCTGAACATAAGGCAAATACACTTCATTGACGTAAGTCACGAACAATTCCGAAGAGTGGGTACACTTGCGGGCATCCCGTACGCGCTGCATCTTCTCTGCAACCAGATCATCGAGGTCCCGCACGCATCGGTATCGGTCGCCATAATCAGCGAGCTTGACGCATTTCTGCTTGCGGACGAGTTGCCCATTCACGACGAAGTTATCCCTATATCTCAGAAACCAGCTTGAGCCCTGCCTGAACACGAATCCCTTTTGCGCCATCGGTATTGACCTCCGCTAGTCTTTCGCAGGGATCGCGACGGAGCGCAAATAGTCAGACAACGATTTGCCCGCATCCTTGGCCGCCTTGCGAATCTTCGCGGCCTCGGCTTCGGTGGTGACGAATCTAAAAATCGTCTCCCGCTTAGGGCCTTGCATTGGTGGTCTGCCTATTCGCTTCGCCATCGCGTTCTCTTGGTATAAATATAGTACAGCTAACTAGCATTGTCAATCACCACTTTCTGAGAGCCATTCCGAAATCTTACGCCAACTGAAACGCACAACTTTGTCCGACAGTCGCATGTACGGCATAGGGTTTTTGCTTCGGATTTTCGCTCGTGTACGTGTCCGCTCATTCACCCAACTCACAGGCACCTTAAGCCGCTCTGCCAACTCTTCCGCCGTGAGAATGTCGCCAGGGTCTAACACGGGCCGTGGCGTCGCCAGTTGCGTAACGGTTGCCATTTAATACCCGTCCCTGCCGCAGACAACCGTTTCCGCTACTGAATCCGCTTCCGTAGGTGGCGCGTCGAAAAACCGCACGCGCTCAGGATCAAATTCGAGCGTGACCACTCCCGTACGTCCGTTCCTGTTTTTCAGCACATAAACGTGTGCCTGCCGCTCGTACGCGAGGTCCATGTTGTGTGTGAAGAAATCGCGTGACAGCCAGAGAATCAGGTGCGGCGTATTCCGAATAGAGCTATCGCCCCAAATGTCATCTAGGTGCGGATGCGCTCCCTTTTGCACTGCGGACGAAAGCTTGCCTTTGCGTAATTGCGAGATGAGCACGAAGCATATATTCAGGCGCTCCGCGAGCTTCTTTGCGCGAAAGACAAAACCCCGCTGATGCCGGAATACATTTTCATCGTCAGAGTCAGGATCGATACCCGCCTCTATTGCGAGCTGGTCATAATCGACAATGACCATATCAAGCCCGTGTGTGCGCTTCGCTGCCTCTGCCATCGCAAAAATACGCGCAGGCGTAATGTCGCGGTCAATGATCCGCATGGAGCATTCGCGATTCGCCGCATTGACTAAGCTGGCGTAGTTATCGGCGTTGAGTTTTTCGGGACGCTGGACGAAGTAGAACGGCACTCCCGCTTGATACGCAATCTCCCGCAAGGCTAACTGCTCACCCGGCATTTCGGCGCTGAAGTACAGAGTTTTGAAACCGTCCCGATCGGCGCGGAGCGCACATTGGGATGCGAGTAGTGTTTTCCCGTTCGAGGTGGGAGCTACGATTAAAACTAATTCCTTCGGGCGTAATCCGCCCGTCATATCGTCCAAATCCGTCAGGCCGAAATTGATCCGCCTTGCTGCTTCCGGCTCGCGCATCGCTTTCTCGATTGCCTTTAGGGCGCTCTGCGCAACGTCATCCCACTGCCGCGAGACAATCGAACTGCCGCCGTCATCCGCCACGCTCAATACCTGCGATACCGCAGACTCGATAAGCTGCTCTGCGCTTTCCGTGCCGTTCAATGCCGATTGACTGATTGCGTTACAGGAGAAAATCAACTTGCGCAGTTGCGCTTTTTGCTTAACCAGGTCCGCGTAATGGGCGATGTTCCGTATCTTGTATGCACCGTCTAGCAGGGATGATAGGTACGCTGCTCCGCCCGCTTCCTCAAGTTTGCCGGCCGTTCTGAGGCTGTCCGTTACGGTGACCAAATCCGGTGCGCTGCCGCTCGCGTGAACGGCTTCGATCTGCCGCAGGATCGTCTTGTGATGAGTATGGAAAAAATCTTCGGGCCGAATCATTGAGAGTATTTCAATCGCTGCGCTAGGTTCGGTAAGCGCTGCTCCCAATAGCGCACGCTCCGCGTCTGTGTTTTGAGGCAACGGCTTCGCGATTTCGTTTTGCATCGGGCTCATATGCGCGGCCTGCAATCTGCTGCGGTGGGAATGCGGGGAGCACGGCCATTGGACTCGGCAGGAATTTGCGCGGTGGAAGTCAGAATCTCATCTTCCCATCGTCGGCCATTGAGAAACCTACTCGGGTAAGGAATATATTTGCCGCCCTCTTTTTGCCACTGCTCGGTGAGCTTGAATCGCTCAAC
>DASRHB010000009.1:0-290179 GCA_035650755.1 Candidatus Acidiferrales bacterium | reverse complement strand
ACAAAGAAAATCAGAGTCCCTGGCAGATCATCGAGCGGCTCGCTCCGCGCTCGCCGCTCGAACTCTGCTTGCTCCCGCCCGTCTTCCTGGACTATTACCTGAACGACTCAGGGGGATACGATGTGCCTAGGCTTCCCTAGGTGATCGCATCCAGGCGGCATTGCCTTGACTTCGGCTTAAGCGGCTGCCTACACTCGCTCGTTTCGCGGTGAAGGCGTCGCGAAAAACTGCGTCGAAGCGCTGCCCATAGGGCGGCCCGGGCAGCCACGCCACAGAGAGAGTGCATGGAACCACCAGAGGGCAAAATCATCATTGTCGGTGTGAGCGGTGCCTCCGGCGCCGTGTTCGCGCAGAGCGCGCTGCGAATGCTCGAGGCCGATCCGCGCGTTGCGCGGATTCATCTGGTCGTGACGGAAACCGGGATGCGTTTGCTCGAGCACGAATTGCAGATCAATGCGCCGCTGGCTGATGTGCCCGGGAGGATCCTCGACTGGGCAGGCGGCAAATCGCGCTACAAGATCGAAATCCTGCCGAATACCGATGTCGGCGCTTCGATCGCCTCGGGAAGCTATCCCGCCGATGGCATGTGCGTGATTCCGTGCTCGATGGGTATGCTTGCTGTGATCGCCGGCGGCACCAGTAATGATTTGGTGTCACGCGCGGCCGACGTGACACTCAAGGAAGGACGACGGCTGGTGCTCTGTATCCGCGATACGCCGTTTAATCGCATTCACCTTGAGAATATGCTGCGCGCGCAGCAGGCGGGCGCGGTGATCATGCCCGCGATTCCGTCTTTTTATCACCACCCCCAGACGATCAATGATCTCGTGACGCAGTACGTTTGCCGCGTGCTGGCCCAACTTGGGCTGCCGCAAAACCAGCAATTCGCCTGGAAGGGCCAGCCCTCGCGCAAGATGCTAAAGGTTTAGGTCCAGCCGATGGAAGTAGCTGCAAAGGCGAAGGCCATCGCGAAACAAAGCCGCATCCGTACCGTGCTCGAGATGATCAAGTTCGAGCACTCCGTTTTTGCTTTACCTTTTGCGCTAACCGGGGCACTGCTCGCCGCGCGTTACGGCGAGGACGCATCGTGGCCCTCGCTGCGGCAGGTCGTCTGGATCGTTGTGGCCATGGTGGGCGCCCGCTCGGCTGCAATGACCATGAACCGCATCGTGGATATCGATTATGACCGCGAGAATCCGCGCACCAGCAAACGCGCCCTTCCCACGGGAACGCTTTCGGTCGGATTCGCCTGGGGTTTTGGTTTTGTCAGCGCTGCGGCGCTGGTAGTCGCGGCGTGGCAACTGAATCGCCTGGCGCTGGAACTTTCGCCGGTGGCGTTGGCGATTCTTTTTCTCTATTCGTATACGAAACGCTTCACGATGTGGTCGCACGTTGTGCTCGGCTTCTGCCTGGGCATGTCTCCCGCGGCAGCGTGGATCGCCATTACCGGAGCGCTTGACCTGCGCATGCTGATCCTTTGCGCCGCGGTGACGCTGTGGGTGGGCGGCTTCGACGTGCTGTACGCGTGCCAAGATCTCGAGTTCGACCGCCGCGCCGGACTGTATTCCGTTCCAAAGCGCTTTGGCATTGGCCGGGCTCTGGTAATAGCCCGCGCGATGCATGTCATCATGGTTTGCCTGCTCGCCTGGCTGGCGGCAAGCTTCCATCTGCCATGGCCGGCATGGGCAGGGATTGGAGTGGTCGCTGCGCTTCTGGCTTACGAGCACTCGCTTGTGCACGCCGATGACCTGCGACGGCTCAATGCTGCGTTTTTTACAGTGAACGGCTATATTAGTTTATTATTTCTGTTGTTTTGGGGCGCTGCCCTCGCTGTATCGCGATAGACAAGATCTCATGGGCGGCGCACAACTCAATCGGGCGGGTGTATGAACCTGGGGAAATCCTCTGACTTCAAAAATTCCACTGTGGTAATCGATGACGCTCGCCTTGAGAGCATTGCCTCCAAGATATTCGCCGGCGAACGACTCAGCTTTGAAGATGGCGTCGCGCTCTACCGTTCGCCTGATCTATTGGGTATCGGGTGGCTGGCGAACTACGTCCGCGAAAAGCGGCATGGGGACGTCTGTTATTTCAACGTCAATCGGCACATCAATCCGACGAATGTCTGCATCGCGCATTGCAAACTGTGCGCTTTTGGGCGCAGTCCGGATGCGCCGGGCGCCTACACATTTGCACTGGAAGAGATCTGGCAACGGGCGGAGGAAGGAGTGCGCCAGGGCGCCACGGAGTTTCACCTGGTCGGCGGCCTGCATCCTGATCTTCCGTTCGAATATTTCCTGGACCTGATTCGCGGATTGAAGGCGCGCTGTCCAGGGGTGCACCTGAAGGCGTTTACCATGGTCGAGGTTGGCTATTTCTCGCGCATTTCGAAGCGCTCCATCCGCGACACATTGCTTGCGCTGAAGGAGGCGGGGGTCGATTCGTTGCCCGGAGGCGGCGCAGAAATTTTCAATCCGCGGGTGCGCAAAATCATTTGCGACCACAAGGTCAGCGGCCAGCAGTGGCTGACTATCGCCCGGACGGCGCACCAGGTCGGGCTGCATTCGAATGCGACGATGCTTTACGGTCACATCGAAACCGACGAGGAACGCGTTGAACATCTGCTCGCCCTGCGTACTTTGCAGGACGAAACACGCGGGTTCGTGGCTTTCATCCCGCTGGCGTTTCATCCGGAAAACACGGGCCTTGCGCATTTACCGAAACCGACCGGATGGATGGACCTGAAATGCATCGCCATTTCGCGGCTGCTGCTCGACAATTTTGATCACATCAAGGCGTACTGGATCATGCTCACGCCACGGGTAGCGCAGATTGCGTTGCGCTTTGGCGCGGATGACATCGATGGGACAGTTGTGGAAGAGAAGATTTACCACGATGCAGGCGCTACGACGGCACAGTTTACGTCGCGTTCCCAACTGGAGCGACTGATCCGCGAAGCCGGCAGAATTCCAATCGAGCGCGACACTCTTTATCGCCCCATCGACCCCTCGAAGATGCCGCCCCCGCAACCTCCCGGAGCCACTCTTTCCATCATTGCTTAGGCGGTGTTTTCGAAATCGGTTCCGCCAAGCTGCTTAGATCGTTTGCTGAGCGCGCTCTCGAATAACTTCCTCGATCAACGCTGCTGATGCCGGCCTGCCGCGCCTCTTCAAAACCGCGTCGGCGAGCAGGAAAGCATAAAATGGCGCATAGGTGAGCCACTGGAAAAAAGGATCGAAATGCCAGATGCCATTGATCTGATATTCGATGAGCACCTTATAGGAAAGAAATTGCAAAATGGTCAGGAGCAGCCAGGCGGGATTTGGGAAAAAGCACAGGACTGGGACAATCCACGTAAGGTACCAGGAATACGTATTTGGCTGGAGCATCAGAATTGCTCCAACCAGCAGGAATGCCGCGCGCAGCGGTTCGATCCTGCGCCACGCCACCCAAACGGCCAGACCTAAAACGACTCCCTCGCCGATTCCGGCGGCGATTTCACCGTGACCCGAAAACCACAACAGGATCGCGTATATGCTGGGATTGTAGTTTTGCCAGATGGCTTGATATTGAACGAATATCTTCGGCATCTGCGCGAACGCGGAACGATACGGCCAGATGGAGGCGACGGTGAAAAGCGCGCTGCCGCCCAACGCGAACCAGCCTAGACGCTTTCGCGGCCAGGCTGCAAATCGCAACGCCAGTGGCAGCAACGTGACCGGAAAGAGCTTCGCCAGCGAACCGGCGGTTAGAGTGAGCATGGAAGCGCCGGGCCGTCTTTTTATCATCATCAAAGCGGCTATCATGGCGGCAATCGCCAGGGCGTCGTTATGCCCACTGGCCGCGAATTCGACGATGACGAGCGGATTCCAAGCGTAGATCGCCAGCCGATAATTTGCGTCTGGGTAGGACTGCAGCCATTTTGCCAGCATCACCAACACGAGAAGATCAGCCAGGATGAATGGCAGCTTGAGTGGAACTGTGCCCGGAAGAAAGCGGGCGGTGATGCGGAAAACGAGTTGCGACAGCGGCGGATACATCGACGGAATCTCGGGACCGGGCATGACAGCCCAGCCTGGATCCCGAAGGTAAGCCAGCCGCGGATCGTTTGGGGCCAGGGCATACGGGTTCCAGCCGGCGTTCTGAACCCGGCCGTCCCAGCGATAACGCTGAATGTCAGTGGAAAGGGAAGGCGTTAGCGAGTAAAGTGTCAGACGAAACAGCAGCGCCCCGGCGAGAACGATCCAAAGCGCGGTCCGCGTTGTGGGCGAGTGCTCCAGGAGGTATAGCGCGACGAAATAAACTATGCCGGCGGCTAAACCGAGGCTGATGGTCTGAATGACCTCGATTTTTAGATCGCCGAGCGATGCCATTGTTGCAAAAAGCGCTTCCAGTATGGTCGCAGCAGCAATGGCTACAGGCGTCTGCGCAGCCAATGCAGCACGCGCCAGCGACAGAAAAGATCGATTGAGCTTAGGCATAAACGCGAGTTGAGAAATTAGCGGACGTCACGTGAATAGTAAGTTCCAGCGGGTAGAGTTCACCTTCGGGAGGCGTGCACGGCTTGTTCAGCGCTGATCTCATTTCGACAGTGGTGATGGCCCAAGGCTGGTTGACCTACTGGTCGCGGCTGACTGATTCCACCCGTGATCCTTTCCGGGGCATTTATCAGCTCAATGGCTTCGACCTGGCGATCATGATTCCCTATTTTCTGGTTTTAGGGGTGCTCGCCGCTTATGGTCTGCACCGCTACTGGCTCGTGTATTGTTACTCGAAATATCGTTCCAATATCCCTGCCGAGCCACCTGCGCCAGCGGAGTGGCCGAAGGTAACTATACAACTTCCGATTTACAACGAACGCTACGTCATCGAGCGGCTGGTGGAGGCGATTTCGCGCTTAGAGTATCCGCCAGGTTTGCTCGAAGTGCAGGTGCTCGATGATTCGAATGACGAGACACAGGAGGTTGCGCGGGCTTGCGTCGAACGTTATCGCGCGCTTGGGCTCGACATCCGCTATCTTCACCGCGCAAACCGCGAAGGTTACAAAGCTGGGGCGCTGGCGGAAGGACTCAAGACCGCCAGCGGCGAGTTCATTGCCATCTTCGATGCGGATTTTCAGCCCTGCCCCGATTTTTTGCGCCGTACACTGCCCTACTTCAGCGAGCCAAACATTGCCATGGCGCAGGCCCGATGGACCTATTTGAACCGGGATTATTCACCGCTAACGGAGGTCGAAAGCATTCTGCTTGACGGACATTTTGTAATCGAGCACGGCGCGCGCGCACGCAGCGGACGGTTTTTTAATTTCAATGGCACTGCCGGCATTTGGCGCCGCAACGCAATAGACGATGCGGGCGGCTGGCAACACGATACTCTCACGGAAGATACCGACCTTTCGTATCGTGCGCAGCTTCGCGGCTGGAAATTCCTGTATTTGCCGGAGATCGAGTGCCCATCGGAATTGCCGGTGGAAATGAACGCATTCAAGTCACAGCAGGCACGGTGGGCCAAAGGGCTGATGCAGACGGCGAAAAAGATTCTGCCGAAGGTCTTGCGCGCGGACGTCCCCGCTGGGGTAAAGGCCGAGGCTTTCTTTCACCTCACGGCTAATATCAGCTACCCGTTGATGGTCGTGCTCTCAACGCTTTTGTTGCCGGCCATGATCGTGCGGTTCTATCAAGGCTGGGTGCAGATGCTGCTGATTGACCTGCCGTTATTCCTGGCTTCGAGCTGCTCAATTTCGGGATTTTATCTGACGGCCCAGCGCGCCCTGTATCCGAAAACGTGGACACGAACGATTATGTACCTGCCATTTGTAATGGCCGTGGGCATCGGCCTTTCGGTTCGCAATGCCAAAGCCGTGCTCGAAGCGATTTTCGGTGTGCAATCCGAATTCGCGCGGACTCCCAAGTACCGCATCGAGGGCCAAGGCGGCACTTGGCGTCGCAAGAGTTACCGCAACCGGGCTGGATGGATGCCATACGTCGAGGTGGGTCTGGGGTTATACTTCGCAGCGACTGTGTATTACTCAATTCAGAACGAGAATTACTTTACGGCGCCTTTCCTGATTCTGTTTGTCTGGGGGTATCTGTACACCGGTTTAATGTCGCTGGGGCAGGTCTGGCTCGAACGTTTGCACATCCGCGTGCAACCCGGCGAAGAGATTCGTGCAGCCGCGTCCGGCGTACCCGGTTTCTGACACCTATTGAAACAGCAACAGAATCGTGATCAAATCGGGCGCGTCGATTCGGCATCTACCAGGAACTGGGGAGACAATTTCATGAAAACTCGCATGGGGATTCTCCTCATTGCCGTTTTTGCGCTAGTGAGCGCGCTGGCGATCAAAGCCGCGCCACCGCAGCGCGGGCAACAAGATTCAGAAGAGAAAAACATGAACCGGGGTATTCCGTGGGCATACGGTTTCGCGACGCCCTATAACCCGGCGGCGGTGCCAACTCCGAGAGGAGCGGGTGGTGCCGCTGCGGCGCCGGGGGCTGCTCCTGCCGCTGAACCCGAAGACCGCGAAACGCCCCGGCATCTGCCTGGGACCAACATCTCTCTCGCCATTAAGGACATCGACAACAACTATGCTCCCGGAGACTGGTATCCACAGGACCATCCCAAAATGCCGGAAATCGTGGCGCACGGCGACAAAGCGAACAAGGTAAATGCTTGCGGGTTTTGCCACTACCCCAATGGCAAAGGCCGGGCGAACAATGCCGGGCCTGCCGGATTACCCGCGGAGTATATCCTGCAGCAAATCGAGGATTTCAAGGACGGCGCACGCACCAGTTGGGATAAGCGGAAGCGCAATACCGGCCAGATGATCGACATAGCGAAAGGACTGACCCCTGAAGAAGCCAAGGCGGCAGCAGAATACTTTGCATCCATGAAATGGACGCCGTACATAAAAGTCGTCGAGACGGACATGGTTCCCAAGACTCGCTTCGTGGGCGGCGGCGGCGGGCTTTGTATGCCGCTGAAGGGAGACGAAGCGGGAATGGAGCCTATCGGCGACCGCATCGTTGAAACTCCGATCAGCCCGGAAGATACCGAGCCTCTGCGCAATCCGCGGTCCGGTTTCTATGCTTATGTTCCGCCCGGCACTCTGAAGAAAGGCGAGGCTTTGGTGCTGCACGGCGGCCCCGGCAAGACGGTCGCATGCGCTGCCTGCCACGGCGAAGGGCTGAAGGGCAACGGAAACTTCCCGTCATTGGCAGGCCGTTCGCCGAGCTATCTGGCGCGGCAGCTTTATGATTTCCAGCACTTCACGCGCGTCGGCCCGGGCGCACAGATGATGCAACCGGTTGTGGCCAAGTTGAGTGACGACGATATTCTGGCGATCGTTGCGTACGTCGCTTCACTGCAACCGTAGCCATCCACTTCAGCTCAGTTTGACTCAAACTACCGCTGGTGGGAAAAACCAATTCGATTTGGGCTACTCGCAAGACTGGCTTATGCCGGAGCCTTTTGCGAGAATCCAGCTATGCCGTCCGCGGCTGATCTGCAAATCCGGCCTGCAAAAGAATCGGACGCAGGGGTTGTCGTCGACTTCATCAGAAAGCTTGCCGAATACGGCGATATTTCAAGCGAAGCGACCGTCACCGAAGCGAACGTGCGCGCCGCGCTTTTTGGTGCGGAACCCATAGCGGCGGCTATTCTTGCCTATATCGGGAGCGAGCCTGCGGGTTTTGCCGTTTATTCCTACACATTTTCGAGCTTTATGGGTAAGCCCGGTATTTACGTCGAGGATCTATTTGTGGAGCATCAATTTCGAAGCCGTGGAATCGGCAAGGCGCTGCTCGTCACGCTGGCGCGACTAGGACGGGAACGCGGCTGCGGCCGTCTGGAATGGTCTGTCCTGAACTGGAACGAACAGGCGATGGAGTTTTATCAGGAGCTCGGAGCCGTTCCCATGGATGACTGGACCACGTTTCGTGTAACAGGTGAGCGGCTCGAAAAGCTCGCATCCGGCGAACCACATCATCGGCGACTTGCACGTGAGGGTCGCAATGCGTGAAGCCGTAAGATTTGAGCGAGCGCTTCACGCGATGTTGGTGGTTTTCATTGCGCTGTGCCTCGGCGCACCTTTGGTAGCACGAGAACGGGAAGCGAATAGCGTCTATGCCGACCGCCGCGCGCGTCTGGTGGCGGAACTCAAGGGTCCCGTGGTGCTATTCGGCTACACAGGACGCGAAAACTCATCTCCTTCTTACGTGTTTTTCCAGGAACCCAATTTTTACTATCTGACCGGTCACAACGAAGAGGGCGCCGCGATTCTGCTCGTCCCGGCGGAATCTGCAGACAAGGGCTGGAAGGGGCCACACGAAATCCTGTTTCTGCCACCACGTAATCCCGAAGAGGAGAAATGGAACGGCCCGCGCATGTCGCCGGGCGATCCGGATCTAGAGCAAAAGACGGGTTTCGCCGCGATCGAGCCTTTCTCGAATCTGAAATCGAGTCTGGCGGATTTGGTCCAGAGCTATCACGACATTTGGACATTAACGCCGCACTCGGACGACACCGGGTACCCGCATGCGCGCGAATGGTCGGCCTGGATCATGCAGGCGGCGCCCGGCATTGCCTTGCACGACGCTGCGCCTGCGCTGGGGGCCATGCGTCAGATGAAGTCGCCGGGCGAAATCGCGCTGCTTACAAAAGCGATCGAACTTTCCGTAGACGCCCAGCTCGCAGCGATGCGCATGGTTCGACCCGGCTTGTACGAATATCAAGTTGCGGCTCGCATGGTGGAGATCCACTCCTACGGTGGGTGCGAAACAGAAGCATACGCGCCGATCGTCGGCACCGGTTTGGATTCAACGATTCTGCACTTCAACGAACTCGACAAACTCATTCAAGATGGCGACGTCGTGCTTATGGATGTTGGCGGCCAATATTCCGGTTATACGGCTGACATCACGCGCACCATTCCCGCGAATGGCCATTTCACACCGCGACAGCGCGAGATTTACGAGATCGTTCTCGGCGCTCAAAATGCTGTGCTTGCCGCGATGAAGCCTGGCGCGACGCTTGGCCGCAAGGGGCCGAACAGCCTCTACAAAATCGCTTACGACTATATCAATACGCACGGGACAGACCGTGAAGGCCACAGCCTGGGACCGTATTTCATTCATGGCCTTGGACACCACATCGGCCTTGAAGTTCATGATGCCGGCGATCCCAATCGTCCGCTCGAGCCCGGAATGGTCATCACGGACGAGCCAGGCATCTATATTCCCGAAGAGAAAATCGGAGTCCGGATTGAAGATGACGCGCTGATTACGCCCACCGGCTACAAGCTGCTGACGGCCCGGCTGCCGCGAAGCCCGGATGAGATCGAGAAGATCATGGCCGAAGCAAAGATCAGCCACGAGGAAAGTTCCACGGCGCACTAATTCCTGAAAGATGCAGCCTAGGTTAGAGTGGCGAAGAGTGCGGCGGTGAGACTTTCATCTTGCCAGGGAAACACGGTGCGCAAATCGAGCACCAGCCGATCTTCAAGGATACGTGCGAGGACCGGCATCTGCTGCCCAGCCTGCACAGTATCCCCTGTGCGCAGCCGCGCTTCGATCTGAGCCGCTGAATATTTCCTGGCGCTGATTACCAGCAATCGTGTCTGCAGGTATTCTGCCGGTGTCGAACCGCCGCCTATGACCGATTGCCCGTCCAGGATCTGCATCTCTACGCCGAGGTCTTGGATCAGTGGCTTCAGTCGATCGACAATTTTCATCGCACGCGCGCCAATGTCGTCGGCCTTCGCACGGATCATTCGCAATGCGGGTAGCGCGTCAAAGTCCGTTCGCAAATACGCGAGCAACGTGGCTTCGAGCGCAGCGATTACGAGCTTATCCAAACGCAAAGCGCGAAACAGCGGCTGCTTGCGCAGCCGCGTAATCAGGTCGCGCCGGCCGGCGAGAATGCCGGCTTGTGGTCCCCCCATCATCTTGTCGGCGCTGAATGATACAAGGTCCACGCCCGCTTTTATGCTGGCGCTTACGACGGGTTCGTCAATACCCTGCGCAGAAAGGTCGACGAGGCAGCCTGAACCCAAGTCTTCATACAGGGGGATGCGGCTGCGCCGGCTGAGTTCGACCAGTTCGGCGAGCGCTGGCCTGGCCGTGAATCCCACGACAGCGAAATTCGACCGGTGCACGCGCAACAAGAGCCGCGTGCGTTCATTGATGGCGCGCTCGTAGTCCGCGATGGATGTGCGGTTTGTCGTGCCGATCTCGCGCAAAACGGCGCCGCTCTCGGTCATGATGTCCGGAATACGAAACGACTCGCCAATCTCGATCAGTTCACCACGTGAAACGATCACCTCGGCGCCGCGCGCGAGAACACAGAGCGCCAGAAAAACAGCGGCGGCGTTGTTGTTTACGACGCAAGCAGCCTCTGCGCCGGTCAATCGCGTCAGCAATGCAGTGGTGTGCACATCGCGCCTGCCCCGCACCCCTTGTGCCGCGTCGTATTCGAGGTTGCTGTACACGCCCGCCGTTTGGCGGATGCGCTCGATGGCGGACTCGGCAAGCGGCGCGCGGCCGAGATTGGTGTGCAGAATAACGCCGGTCGCATTGATTACGGGCCGCAGGGACGGCGTGAGCAAAGCAGCCACTTGCGCGGCAATCTGCGCCGCGATTACATTCGGCTCCAGCCCTTTGGTGGTTTGGTCCTGTACGATATCGCGACGCAAGCGCTCGAGCACGTTACGCGCAATATCGACGACCAGGTTACTGCCGACGCGATCTGCCAGGGATGAAAGTGCAGGGCACTTCAGCAGTTCGCTCACGGAAGGGATGCTACGGAGCAAACTGGCACGATCGTCACGCGCAGGATCTGCGGCGGAACTCATGGACCGCATTTCAGCACATGCCGAGCGGCATGGGCAATACGGGAATCGGCGCCGCCGTGCATGATTGGGTGCAAACGGCCAACGGGCAATTGACGCCTTTTCGCGGCTCTTTTAGCATGAAATCTCCTGTTCTTCCATGCCCACAAGCCAAACTGACGAAGATCTCAGCCGGCTGGAGCGCGACATCCGCCAGCTCAAGATCGAATTTGATCAGTTTTTTGGAGGCGGCCGGAAACGCCCTCCGAGCGACATCGAATGGCGAATCGAGCAGGTGATCAAACGCTATGGTGACCGCGCCGCGGAGATGAATTATGGGCAGCGTTTTCGATACGGAAATCTGACGCAGACGTATTCGAAATATCGCGAGATTTTCCACAAACGTATGCAGAGGCGAGAAGAGGGCAAAGTGGATCGGCATTACGGAGCCGCAGCTCGCGAAATCGAGGCGGAGCGCGCCAAAGCACGGCGGGCCGCCAGGCCTCAAGCGGTCGCTGTCACCTCTTCGGATCTGGAACACGAGAAAAATAAGGTGGACGAGCTTTATTGTGCCTTTTGTGAAGCGCTCAGCAATTCCGGTGAATCCGTTGACAAACTCTCTCGCGAGAAATTCGAACAATTTCTTCTCCAGAAAAGCGAGCAAATCCGCAAGCAGCAGGGGCAGGAGATCGAGTTCCTGGTCAGCGTGGAAAATGGAAAGGCACGCCTGAAGGCGCGCGTAAAGAGCTGATGAACTCCCGTCCGGAGTTGAAACCGGCCTTTCGCGCCTGAATCTGGAATCGTCGCGGCCATTTTCTCCAGAGCGCGCTACAATTTGTCCTCACTTATTTCATCCCACACTGGAGTGCCGCGGTGCCCATCGAGCGAGCTTTGGTCAGCGTTCATGAGAAGAAAGGGATCGTCGACTTCGCGCGCGTTCTGGCGCACGCCGGCGTAGAAATAGTGTCGACCGGGGGTACCGCAAGGCTGTTTCGTGAAAATGGCGTTAAAGTTCGCGAGGTTTCGGAACTGACGGGCTGGCCGGAGATGCTGGGCGGCCGAGTGAAAACATTGCACCCGAAAGTGCACGGGGGAATTTTGTTCCGCCGCAACCGCACAGAAGATCAGGACGAAACGCGCAAGAGCGGAATTGCTCCAGTCGATCTGGTGGTCGTGAATCTTTATCCATTTGAGGCGACCGCCGCGCGAACAGGCATTTCAGCGGAAGAACTGATTGAGAATATCGACATAGGCGGCCCAGCGATGGTGCGTTCGGCGGCCAAGAATTTCGAAAGTGTGGCGGTCGTAACTGATCCCGCGGATTACGCTGGTCTGCTTGATGAATTTGCTGAGCGTCACGATTGGTCATTAGCCACCCGCCTTGCGCTAGCACGCAAGGCGTTTGCCATGACGGCCCGATATGACAGCTTGATTGCCACCGAGCTCGAGCGGCTTTCGGCCAGCGACGGCGCAATCGCTTTGGGTGAACGGCCAGATTTACCGGCGCAATTTCATTTCGAACTCAGGCGCTGCGCAACCTTACGCTACGGCGAAAATCCGCATCAGAAAGCGGCACTTTATATTCCCGCAGGTGCTTCAGCTTCGGGTTTGGCGGGAGCGCAGCAGCTTCAGGGCAAGGAACTTTCATATAACAATCTGGTTGATCTGGATTCGGCATGGTCGCTGGTGCAGGAATTTTCCGATCCTGCCTGTGTCATCGTGAAGCACAACAATCCGTGTGGCACGGCGGAGCAAAAAATCCTCGCCGAAGCGTATCGGCAGGCGTTCGCTTGCGATCCCGTTTCGGCGTTTGGAGGCGTCATCGCTTTCAATCGCAATGTTGACGCCGATGCAGCGGCGGAGGTGGCGAAGCTATTTGTCGAATGCATCGTCGCACCCGGCTATGATCCCGCTGCGCGCGAGACGCTTGCAGGGAAAAAGAATCTGCGGCTGATGCAAATGGGCCCGATCCCGAGCCAAAACAATACGCGCTGGGAACTGAAGCCAATCTCAGGGGGGATCCTGGTTCAGGAGCCTGATACTCTGAGCATTGCGGAATCAGATGTGAAGGTCGTTACCCAGCGCCAGCCCAGCAGCCAGGAATTGCGCGACCTGTTGTTTGGCTGGAAAGTTGCGAAGCACGTGAAATCAAACGCAATCGTCTTCGCGCGTGATGGCAAGACGCTCGGCGTGGGCGCCGGCCAGATGAGCCGGGTGGATTCAGTCAAAATCGCCGTCTTAAAAGCACAGCAGTCGCTCGCCGGCAGCGCCGTCGCGTCCGATGCTTTTTTCCCTTTTCCCGATGGCGTGGAGGAGGCCGCACGCGCGGGTGCGGGCAGCGTGATACAGCCGGGCGGCTCGGTTCGGGATGCCGAAGTCATTGCAGCCGCCGACCGGCTGGGTCTGGCCATGGTGTTTACGGGCGTCCGTCATTTTCGCCATTAATTCCGGCGAGGGGTGCGCGACGTATTCGATCTAGGGCCGCGTGTTACTTGTACTCAGTGCTGTGAAAGACGGTGTTGGTACGGGGAACCAGGACACCAGCCCGGGGGAAACAGCATCCGATAAGCAGTGACGACCCCGGGGTGACCGAGCCGACGCCGGGTCTTTTAGCATCTCCGAACTCGTGGGATAATTGATTTTTCCGAGGCTTGAATGAACATCCGACTTCTTGCGGCAGCGCTTGTGTTTTCCAGCGCCACCTGCGCCGCGGCTTTCGCTCAAAATCAGCAGCGACTCCTTTCGCCGGCTCCATCCCAAGGTTCCGACGCCCAGAGTTCGCCTGCAACAGACCAGCGCGCCCAAGCCTATTACAACGTCACGATGGGTCATTTGTATGAGCAGGAGTTCGAGTCCTCGGGCCACGCCGACGATGCCGCCAAAGCTATCGACTTCTACAAAAAAGCTTACGCGATCGACCCGGCGAGTCCTGAAATTGGCGAAGATCTCGCCGAGATGTATTTTCTGGCGCACCGCTCACGAGAGGCCATCACGGAAGCGGAAGATGTCATTCGGCGCAATCCCAATGATCTTTCCGCGAGGCGTTTGCTGGCGCGCATTTACATTCGGTCTCTTGGTGATCTGAACAATTCAGCCGAACAGCAACAGACCATCACCGCGGCCATTGCTCAATTGCGAGAGATCGTGCGGTTGGATGCTTCGGACGGAGAATCCGCGCTGTGGCTGGCGCGCCTGTTGCGGCTCGATAATGAGGATGACCAGGCCGGGCAAGTGCTGCGCGCGTTGATGGCCCGGGATCCCCAAAATAAAGGAGCGGTCGAGCAGTTATCGCAGCTTTTCCTGGACCGCAGCGATCCGCAGCAAGCAGTTTCGTTGCTCGAGGCATTCGTGCAGCACGCACCCAGCGCCGATCTCTATGACCGTCTGGGCGACGCATATCAGCAGATGCAGCAGGCGGGTAAATCTGAGGAAGCCTATCGCCAAGCCGTGGCTCTGGACCCTGAACAGGCCGAACACCGCCGGCATTTAGCACAGTCGCTGTTTGAACAGGCGAAGTACGCGGCTGCATTGGGAGAATACGAGAAGCTTGTCGAACTGGAACCAGACAGCGCAACGAACCATCTTCGAATATCAGAGATTTACCGGCGCATGCGCCAGTTTGATAAAGCCGAGGAGCAAATCCTCGCAGCGAAGAAGTTGGCGCCCGGCAACCTCGAGGTCATTTATAACCAAGCGGCGGTTTACGAAGCCGAAGAGCGCTACGACCAGGCTGTGCAAGTCCTATCGAATGCAGTCGCGGAACTCAAATCGGAATCGGAATTCGCGCCGGCGCGCCGGCGTTCTCTTGCAATCCTCTACCAATTGCTGGGGCAGCTTTATCGTGACGAGCAAAACTATCAGGCGGCCATAAACACGTTCGAAGAGATGGTACGATTGGGCCCGGAAGAGGACCTTCGCGCGCGCTTGTTGATCGTCGACACATATCGCGCCGACCGCGATCTTCCGCACGCTTTCGATGCAGTCAGCAAAGCGCTAAGCGAGCATCCTCACGACCGCGGGCTGCTGATTAGCCAGGCGGTTCTCTACGGTGAAAATAAACAGCCTGAGTTGGCGGCACAGGATTTGCAGCCGTTGCTCGAAAATTCCCCTAATGACCTCGAGATTTATTCCAGTCTGGCGCAGGTGTATACAGAGAGCCGTCGTTTCAGCGATGCGGAAAAGGCTGCGCGTTCAGCAGAGAAACTGGCGCGCACTCCGACCGAAAAAGAGACGGTCGGGTTTCTGCTCGGCGGCATGTACGAGCGGCAGAAAAAGTACGAGCAGGCTGAACAAGCCTTCAAAAGTGTCCTGGCTCTGGATTCTCGCAACGCGCCGACACTCAACTATTTTGGCTATATGCTCGCCGAGCGCGGCCAGCGGCTCGACGAAGCCGCCGATATGCTGCGGCGTGCCCTGGAAATCGATCCGAGCAATGCCGCATACCTCGACAGCATGGGCTGGATTTATTACAAAGAGAATAATTTGCCTGAAGCCGAAAAATACATCCGCAAAGCCATTGGTCGGGAGTCTCACGATCCCACGATGCTGACCCATCTTGGAGACGTGCTTGCCAAGAGCGGCCGGCCCGAACTCGCGGCTGTGGAATGGGAGAAGTCGCTCAACGAGTGGCATCGTGCCGTGCCGGCGGAATTTGAGGCCGACAAAGTCATGGAACTGGAGCAAAAAATTTCCAGCGTTAAACGTCACCTGGCGCAGCAGAAATCTCCCGCCGCAGAAACTCCGCGCTGATTCGCGGAATGCAACACATCCGAGTACCAGCCTTTGGCAAAGTGAATTTGCGCCTGGACGTGCTGGCGCGCCGAGCCGACGGATACCACGAACTGCGGACGATTTTCCAATCTATCAGTTTGCATGATAATTTGTTCGTCCAACGGACACGAACCCCAAGCATAGAACTGAACGTGCTCGGTGATCCGCTGCTTGCAGCCAGCTCCGCTCGCGAAAACCTGGTCTACCACGCTGCGGACGCCTTTCTCAGTAAATCCAAGACCCGCGGAGGCGTCAGCATTACCCTGGAGAAACGAGTGCCCGCGGGCCGGGGTTTAGGAGGCGGTTCGAGCGATGCGGCGGCGACGCTGGCGGCATTGCTGCGGCTTACCCGAGCCCGAGTTCCTTTCGAAAAATTGTTGGAACTTGCCTCCGGCTTGGGTGCTGACGTGCCATTTTTCCTTTTTGGCGGCCGTGCGCTTGGAACGAGCCGCGGGGATGAGATCTATCCTCTTCCGGACGGACCGCGTCGAGCTCTGCTTGTCGTCTCGCCCCGTGCTATCGCTGTGAATACGCGTGAGGCGTATGGCTGGCTCGATCGTGAATTGACAAAGAATACCGGCAACTCTAGACTATGGAGTTTCTGCGCTCTGTGCTGGAGCCCGCAGGAAGATCATCTCTCGAACGATTTCGAGAAGGTTGTTTTCCGGCGGCACCCTCGGTTAGCTCGAATTCACCGGGATCTGCTTCGGGGAGGAGCTGCGGAAGCCGCGCTGGCGGGTAGCGGTTCGGCGGTGTTTGGAGTATTCCAAAACCCAGCGCAGGCGCGCCGATCCGCTCGTTTGTTTCCGGAAGACCAAGTCTTCCTTTGCAGCACGCTCACGCGTGGAGTCTATGCGCGCCGTTTGTGGGGTTCCGCGGGTGGGCCAAGCGCGTTTGAAATCGCAGTAGCTCGGTGACGTAACTTGATCGACGACAAGTTCAAGATTTTTGCCGGAAGCGGTTACCCGGAGCTCGCCCAGCGTATCTGCACCTATCTGGGGGTTGAGGTGGGTGGCGCGAAGCTGGGCCGCTTCAGCGACGGAGAGATCTATTTTCAGATTCTGGAGAACGTCCGCGGGGCGGATGTATTTGTAGTTCAAACCTGCGCGGATCCCGTCGATCAGCATCTGGTTGAACTGCTCCTGATGATCGATGCCTTCAAACGCGCCTCGGCTTGGCGCGTGACAGCGGTCGTTCCGTACTATGCATACGCACGGCAGGACCGTAAAGACAAGCCGCGCGTGCCGATTTCCGCGAAGCTCGTGGCGGATTTGCTGGAAACTGCGGGCGCGAGCCGCGCGCTGACGCTCGATCTGCACGCGCCGCAGATCCAGGGCTATTTCAATGTGCCGGTCGATCACCTGTATGCGTCGCCCGTCCTGGTGGAATATTTCAAGCACCGCAAACTGCAAAACGTCACGGTCGTTTCGCCGGATGCGGGGGGCGTGGAACGGGCCCGCGCTTTTGCGAAAAAACTCGATGCACCGCTGGCCATCGTGGATAAGCGCCGCGTGGATGTGGATGTCAGTGAAGTGATGCACCTGATCGGCGAGGTGCGCGGCAGGCAAGCGCTCGTGATAGACGATATTATTGATACCGCGGGAACTCTGGTGAAAACGGCCGAAGCCCTGCTGAAGGAAGGCGCGACTGAAGTGTTCGCGGCGTGCACGCATCCGGTGCTTTCCGGACCGGCCGTGGAGCGCCTGTGTAACTCGGCAATTTCCGAGGTGGTGGTTACGGATTCGCTGCCGCTTTGTGAAGCCGCGCGGAAGGTAAGCAAGATCAAGGTGCTCAGCGTAGCGGAGTTGCTGGCACGCGGAATTCGCTCGATTCACGAGGAGACATCGATCAGCGAGCTTTTTATTTAGATGAAGTTTTCAGAGGAAGAGGAAGAACATGGATCAAATTACCGTCGAAGCCAAGCCGCGCGACGACCGTGGAAAAAACGCCGCCCGGCGCTTGCGCCGCCAGGGACAGGTTCCGGCCGTGCTCTACGGAGGCGATGGCAAATCACTCACGCTTGCGGTGAACGCGAAACAACTGGCAGCCATTCTGCGCTCGCAGTCGGGCCATAACACGATTTTCAAAGTGAAGCTGCCAACCGGCGATCAATCCGCGATGTTGAAGGATTGGCAAGTTGATCCGCTGCTCGGTTCGCTTTTGCACGTGGACCTGCTCCGCGTAGCCATGGACGTACGCATGCGCGTCATGGTTCCCGTGCACACGTTCGGCGAGCCTCAAGGCGTGAAATTGCAGGGAGGCATCTTCGAAATGGTTACTCGCGAAGTTGAGATCGAGTGCCTGCCTTCCGATATACCCGGCGAGATTCGCGTGGACATCAGCGAATTGATGATCGGCAGACAATTGCGCGCGGGGGATCTGCCCCTCGAAGCCGCCAAGATCAAGCTGGTTTCCGATCCGAATCGCGTAGTGGCTCACGTTGTGGCGCTGCGTGCCGAGGAGGAGAAGCCGGCCGAAGCTGCTGCCGCCGAAGCTGCCGCTCCGGCAGAGCCGGAAGTTATCAAGAAGGGCAAGAAAGAAGCCGAGGAAGGCGAAGAGGCCGCCGCCGCGCCCGCAGCCGAGGAGAAAGAGAAGACGAAGAAGTAGCGATACGTCAGAGGCGTCAATCTTGCGCTCTGCGGCGTCAATTCCAGTCCGGCCGATAAGGCTTGTAGTGGCGCGCTCAGGCTTCGGGCGACGGGTGCCAAGGTCTTTCGCTGTTGCGATGGCGCGCCGATGTGGCTGATTGTCGGTCTGGGAAATCCGGGCCCGGAGTACGCGTGGACACCGCACAACTTGGGTTTTTTGGCCATCGATGCCATCGCCGAGCGTGCTGGAATTCGCGTTGAAAGGCCGGAGGCGAAGTCGCTGCTTGGGTTTGGCAACTTTGCCGGTCACGAAGTTGCTCTCGCGAAGCCGCACACGATGATGAATCTCAGCGGCCTGGCAGTGCGGGAGTTGCTCGAGCGGCTAGATTGCGATCCGGGACAGATGATCGTGTTGTATGACGATGTGGCGTTGCCGTGGGGAATGCTGAGGGTTCGCGAACGAGGGAGCGCCGGAAGCCACAATGGCCTGAAGTCAATCATCGGCACGATGGGCACCAGCGAGTTTCCGCGCGTGCGGTTGGGCATCCAACCGGATCATCCAGTCGGCGACCTTGCGGCGTACGTTCTGCGGCCGATGCGCAAGGCGGACCTGGAGACGGCGGTGGAGATGTTGGACCAGGCCGCGGAGGCAGTCGAGTTGATCGTCACGCGCGGAGTGGCGCACGCGATGAATCGATTTAATCGCCGCGTCAGCCCTGTTGACGGAACGGCGGAAACCGAGCTTTAGCGTGTCCGGCGCGGGAGAGCAGCGCCGTGCACGGAAATGAGGAAAAATGGCAGAACGTTTATACGACTTGATTTTCATCTGTATGCCCACAACGCCGGAAGAAGAGATCACCAAGATCGTGAATACGCTCGAGCATGCCGCTTCCGAGCATGGCGGCAAGATCGAAAAAGTGGAGAAGTGGGGAACGCGCAAGATGGCTTATCGGGTGGCTAAACAGCGTGAAGGATTTTACGTTTACATGGCTCTTCAGAGCACCCAGGGCGACTTGATCAAGGAACTCGAGCGGCGTCTGAAGGTCTCCGACGCAGTGATCAAATATATGACCGTTCGCCTGGATGAAGAGATCAAGCGGCAGCAGAAACTGGTTTCGCATCGGGAACATCGCGCCCGTCGCCGTCCTCGCAAAACGGCGGCGGCTCCCGCGCCGGAGCAGCAGGCCGCGGCAAGCTAGGCAGAAGAATTCAATCTAAAGAAAGTCGAGATCAAAACGATGAGCGAGCAACAACCAGTACCGCGTCCCCCTGCGCCGGCGGGCGGTTCGCGAGAAGGACGCCCATCCGGGCCCGGGGGTGGACCGCCGGGTCCACGGCGCGGCAAACGGCAGTATTTTAGAAAAAAGAAGGTCTGCCGTTTCTGCGTCGAAAAAGTCGATTTCATCGACTACAAGAAGGTCGAAATGCTTCAGCCTTTTGTGCAGGAACGCGGCAAGATTTTGCCGCGGCGCATGACCGGTACCTGTTCCAAGCACCAGCGCTGGCTGGGCGTGGCCGTCAAACGAGCGCGAAACATCGCGCTGCTGCCGTTTGCGACCGAACTGTAGGAAGTTACCGAACGAGGATCCAATGCAAATTATTCTGCAGGAAGACATCGAGAAACTCGGCACACGCGGCGAGGTGGTTAACGTCGCGGAAGGTTATGCGCGAAATTATTTGTTGCCGCGTAAGCTGGCGCTGGAAGCTTCTCCCGGCAATCTGAAGCGCCTGGAAAAGATTCGAACCACTCTGGCCAAGCGCACGGCCACCGAGCGTGAAGGCGCACAAAAGCAGGCGGAGTTTTTGAAGGACGTCACGCTTACGTTTTCCCGCAAGGCCGGTGAAAACGACCAACTCTTCGGGTCTGTGACGGCTGCGGACATTTCCGAGGCACTCGCGGCCCAAGGGTTTGAAATCGATAAGCGGCGGATCGACCTTGCAGAGCCGATCAAAGTCGTGGGCGAATATGAAGTGACGACCAAGCTCGTTCACGGAGTCACCGCTACTTTCAAGGTCAACGTCGCCCGCCAGGCGTAGCTCAAAGAATTGCCTTTCCCCGGGGCCTCAGCGCCCCGGGAACTAAAGGATCCTTCTACATTCAAATCTTGCCTGCGGGAGCGGCGCCGCGAACTTCCGCATGTGTCCGCAGGTTTTTCACGTGAACTCCTCACTCGCACGCAGACTTCTTTTTCAGGATGTTCAAAACTTTTTTTCAACATCTTCAAAAAATTCACAATCATCTGTTGTTGACCGGGCGCATCCGTGTCCGCAAAATCATGCCCCCGGTCAGGCCCGGGCTGACTGCGATATTCCTTGCGCGTTTGTGATGATGAAACGCACTTGCATTCGAACGAATGCTAGGCGAATATAAGGCGAATCGCACCTGATGGCTGAAACGGCTCTCGAACGACCTCTTCCGCAGAACCTCGATGCCGAGCGCAGCGTGCTCGGCGCCATTCTCATCGATAATCACGCCCTGAATACCGCCATTGAGAAGCTCAAGCCTGAGGATTTTTTCCACGATGCGCACCGCCGCATCTTCAACCAGATGATTCAGCTCGGCGAATCGCAACAAGGTATCGACCTGATTACGCTAAGCGATCAGCTTCGCCGCAAGGGCGAACTGGAGGCTGCCGGGGGTGCAGCCTACATCGCCCAACTCATTGACGGCGCTTACCGCATTTCGAATCTCGACCACTATGCACGTATCATTAAGGAAAAGTCTTTACTGCGCAACCTGATCCACGCCACGGATTCGATCAAGCAAACGGCTCTCGATGCGGAAGAAGATGCGGATTCTCTTCTGGACCGCGCCGAGTCATCGATCTTTCAGATTGCGGAAGATCGCATTCGAACGGGCCTGGTCTCCATGAAGGATGTGGTGGACGAAAACATGGAGCGGCTCGAGCGCGTCATTAACGAAGGCAAGCAGGTTACCGGCCTTCGCACCGGGTACGACGACCTCGACAATTTGACCTCAGGCCTCCAACCATCGGAATTGATCATCCTCGCGGCGCGCCCTTCTGTAGGAAAAACGTCTTTCGCGCTGAACATTGCGGAGAACGTTACTGTTCAGCACCAAGCGCCGGTCGCCATCTTCAGTCTGGAAATGTCCAAGGAATCGCTGCTGATGCGTTTGTTGGCGTCTGTTGCGCGGATCGACTCACATCGTTTTCGAACCGGCCGTATACGGCGAGAGGATTGGCGCGATATGACTCACACGCTCGCGCAATTGTCGGCCTCGCCGCTGTGGATCGACGATTCCGGTTCCGCGACAGTGACGGAGATTGGCGCCAAAGCCCGGCGTATGAAGCGCGACCGAGGGCTCTCCCTGGTCATCGTGGACTATCTGCAACTCATTGCCGCCCGCGGCCGTTTTTCGAACAGGAATGAGGAAGTCTCCAGTATCACCCGCGGACTCAAAGCGCTCGCGAAGGAATTGAAAGTCCCCGTGCTTGTGCTTAGCCAGCTTACGCGCGCTCCCGAGCGCGAGGAACGCAGCCCACAGCTGGCGGATTTGCGTGAATCAGGCGCCATCGAACAAGATGCCGACGTCGTCCTTTTTATTCATCGAAAATACCTATTTAAGAAGAAAAGCGATGACATCACCGACGAGGATCGAGCAAAGACTGAGCTAAAGATTGCGAAGCAAAGAAACGGACCTGTCGACAGCATCCCGTTGGTCTTCATAGGAAAGTATACGCGTTTCGAACAATCAACGGACCGCAGCTGGATCGCCGGCGAAGAATAGTTCGAAGGAACGGTGTTAACTAACCCGACCGCCCGAATGCACCACGGTTTTGCCCCGTGCGCGTTTTTGGTTTAGGCTGATTCTTCCGCTATGGAACGGGGAATTCGATTTGATGGCCGTCCGGTGTGGGCCGAAGTGCGGCTCGGCGCGCTTAAGCACAATATTAGGGCAATCCGGCGGCACATCAATGGCAACGCCGGCTCAAACGGCGGCCGTGGGCGAAAAATTCTGGCCATTGTGAAAGCGAACGCATATGGGCATGGGGCAGTGCCTGTAGCGCGTGCTCTCGCCGCTGGAGCCGACTGGTTTGGCGTGACCTGCACGGCAGAAGGAATTGAGCTGCGCGAAGGCAAAATACGAAAGCCGATCCTTGTCCTTACCGGTTTCTGGCCGGGCGAAGAGAAGCGGCTGATCGACCACAACCTCACGCCTGCGATTACCCGGTGCGAGCAGTTGCGCATGCTCGAGCGCGCCGCGGCCAAGTTGCGCCGGCGCGTCAAGTTTCACGTGAAGTTCCAGACAGGCATGAACCGCCTCGGACTGAACGCAAGCGATATACCCTGCTTCGCCCGAACTCTCGCCTCCTGTCCGCATATCGAGTGCGAAGGCATGTTCACCCACTTCGCATCCTCGGAGGTGTTCACCGACGATCGCGTGCAAGAGCAGCAGAGGGAGTTTGAAAGCATTCTGGAACAACTCCGTGGCCTGGGAGTTTCGGCCCCGCTGATTCACATGGCCAATAGTGCTGCGGTTGCGTCGCGGCCGGAGACGTGGGCGAACATGGTTCGTCCGGGACTCATTCTGTATGGATATCACCAATCATATGAGCCGTCTGCTATGACGGCGGAAGCCAATGCGAAACTCCCACTGCAGCCCGCTTTGGCATTGCGTGCGAGGCTGATTTCACTTCGCGACACCCCCTCTGGGCAAGCTGTGGGGTATAACGGACGTTGGGTTGCGCAGCGCCGCTCTCGCATCGCGGTAATTTCGGCGGGATATGCCGACGGTTTGCCGCGATCGCTTACGAATAAGGCGAAAGTCATTATTCGCGGGCGTTTTGCTCCATTGGTAGGAACAGTCTCGATGGACCTCACCACCGCCGATGTTACGGATATTCCGGACGTAAGCGTCGGGGACGTGGCGACGTTTTACGGCGCCGATGGGAATATGGCGCAGTACGTCTCGGAAGTAGCGGGACTGCTCGGGACTGTAACGTCGGAATTGTGTTGCGCCCTGGGCACGCGAGTGCCGCGTTTCTATCTTCCCTGAATATCGCCCGCGGGCCTGCCCTAAGCCCTTGCTACACAGCATCCTAAGCTTGACCTGCGTGATACAATGCTTCCGCTGCGGCGAAGGAAAGCCGCTCCCAGCTTGTTTCCGGGGCTCATTCTCCGTTTATTTTCCGTACCGTCCTCCCGGAAGGCGTCATATGTCAATCATGATCGCTTCATCTCGAACGTCTATTAGTAAAAATATTAGTAAAAAGTCATTCATGAGGTTTTTATATGGCTCACTCTTACGCCCGAGTTGGGCAGGGCCCGGAAGCACATCCTTCCGAATTTAGTCGCGCTAAACCGACGGCAGAGTTCAGCGGCTATCGCAAAGACGTACGCTTCGGGACGTGGTGGGACCAATTGATTGTGCGGCTGGTATTTGCTACCGCTTGCATTGCCGCTGGGTATCATTTTCACCCGTTTGGACTGAGCCGTCCTGCCGCGGCTGCGGTTGGGTTGGTATTTTCAATCTCTGTTTTTTTGTTCGAAATCCGTTTGCAAAGAGCCAGTTTGCGCCGGTTGATCGGCGCTGCTGTAGGTTCGATTCTGGGCATCTTCGGAGCGTACCTGATGGGTCTGGTCATGACCCGGACCACGATCCCGGAAGACACGCGATCCTTTTTGGATATTGGCGTTCTGCTGGTGATGACTTATATCGGACTGGTGCTGGGGGCGCGCAAGGGAGACATGCTGAATTTGCAAGCCCTGGGCGGCCTGTTTGGCAATGAAAAAGGCAATCGGCGCCAGCCCAAGATCCTCGATACGAGTGTAATCATTGACGGGCGAGTCGCGGATATTTGCGAAGCCTACTTCCTTGAAGGAGTTTTGGTGGTGCCTCAGTTCGTGTTGCGGGAGTTGCAGTTGGTGGCCGATTCGCCGGATGGGTTGAAGCGACAACGCGGGCGGCGCGGTCTGGAAGTCCTGCAAAAAATGCAGAAAATGCCTCACCTGGAAGTCGAAGTCGCAGAAGATGATTTCCCGCAAATCGCGGAAGTGGATATGAAGTTGATCGAATTAGCGAAACGTTATGACGCGAAAATCGTGACCAACGATTACAATCTGAATAAGGTTGCCACCTTGCAGGGGCTGGATGTGCTTAACGTCAATCAGTTGGCGAACGCGTTAAAGCCCGTAGTGTTGCCAGGTGAGGCCATGCGGGTGTTTATCCTTCGCGAGGGCAAGGAGTACAACCAAGGCGTTGCTTATCTCGATGACGGCACTATGGTCGTAGTAGATGGCGGCAAGCGCGCGATCAACAAGACGGTCGATATTATCGTCACATCAGTTCACCAGACCACGGCCGGCAAAATGATATTTGGGCGCTATGATGACCGCGAACTGTCACGTAATCACGTCTCCCAGACGGCCGAACCGGCGGCAAGAACGTTGGAATCTGCGCCAGCCGCCGAGCGGCTACCGCGGGCAGTCATTCCGGATCCGAGCCAGTCTTGATCTGGTGCTGAGGGCCGATATGGTGGAAGAGCCCTGCATCGGTGTAAACTCGTGATCTTTTCTGCGCATATGCTTAGCTGAAGACGCAGCTCTACTCGATATGTCCATTGTTGCCATACTACCCGCAGCCGGCATGGGGACCCGAATGGGGGCCGATTCCCCGAAGCAGTTTCGGTTGCTCGATGGCGTGCCCGTCGTTGTGTTTACGTTACGAAGGCTGGCCGCCTCTCCGCTTATCAGCAGTTTCCTCATTTCGACTCGGGCCGACGAGATCGAAGCTCTAAATCAAAAAATTAACGCAGAGCACCTCTCCCGTCCGGTTCGAGTTTTGGCCGGCGGGGATACACGACAGGAATCCGTGGCCAAAGCACTGGCCGAAGTTCCTGGAGGCGCGGAGTGGATCCTGGTACACGATGCCGTCCGCCCTTTGGTTACCCGTGAACAGGTGGAACGCGTCATTAATGAAGCGCGGCACTGCAGGGCGGCCATACTCGGCATCCCGGCTATGGATACGGTAAAGGAAGTCAAGCGCACTAGCTTGCCCGAGGATGTGGCTCTGATTACCGCCACAATTCCTCGTGAACGCGTTGTGCTGGCCCAAACTCCACAGGTCTTTGAGGCAGCGCTTTTACGTGAAGCATTCGCACGCGCTGCGGAGGATGGATTCATAGCGTCGGACGAAGCGTCGCTCGTCGAGCGACTTGGATACGACGTGCATGTCGTGCTCGGTTCGGAACGCAATTTGAAAATTACACGCCCGGGCGATTTGGACATCGCCGAATTTTACTTGAGTCGCGAGCGCATGACCGCTGAGGTCGGGCGTTGACGCGGTGTGGGATCGGCTACGACCTGCACCGTCTGGCTGCAGGACGCAAACTCATACTGGGCGGCGTCGAAGTACCCTTCGATAAAGGGCCAGTCGGCCATTCTGACGGAGATGCACTGGCTCACGCGATCTGTGACGCTCTGTTAGGTGCCGCCGGTCTAGGCGACATCGGCACGCATTTTCCGGATACTGATCCTCGCTGGAAAGACGCTCAGAGCCTGCGGTTTCTTGAACACATGCGTACGCTACTGGCAGAACGGAGCCTGCGTATCATGCACCTCGATGCCATCGTGATCACTGAGCGCCCCAAATTGGGGCCGCACTTCTCGGCGATGCGCGAAGCCTTGGCCCGAGCACTCGGTATTGAAGCTTCTCAGATCAATCTCAAAGCAAAAACGAACGAAGGCGTAGACGCCGTCGGGCGTGGCGAAGCAATCGCCGCGCAGGCGATTGCAACGCTCGACCGCTAGGCACTCACTGCTTCGGATTGCAACGCAAACACGCTGATCTTCCTAATGATGGAAAAACTCACCGGTATCCACGCAGTGCGGGAAGCGCTAAGCGCGGGGAGGCCCGTGCAATCCGTGCTGGTTGCCAAAGGAAGGCATGGTGAACGTCTGGAGGAGATTGTGGGGTTAGCGCGCTCCAGTGGCATCCCAGTCCGATTCGAAGAGCGTCCGCGGGTCGACCGAACTGCGGGAACGCGTGACCATCAGGGCGTCGTTGCGCTGCTCGCGTCTGAAACCACTGTCTCTCTCGAAGACCTTCTCAGTCCGGCCGATTCCGCCACTGAATCGCGTTTGCTTGTTTTGCTCGACGGCATCGAAGATCCGCAAAACCTGGGCGCAATTATCCGCAGCGCCTTGGCGGCAGGCGCCACTGGCGTCGTGATTCCCGAGCGGCGCGCAGCCGGGCTGACAGATGCAGCGGTTCGGGCTTCGGCCGGGGCTGCGGCGCATCTTCAGATTGCGCGTGTCACAAATCTGGCGCGCGCTGTAGAAGAGATCAAAGACGCGGGGTACTGGGTCGTTGGCCTGGACGAGCGGGCCGAAAAACATCACACGGACATTGACTTGACCGGCCCGATAGCGGTCGTGCTCGGAGGGGAAGGCAAGGGCCTTCACCAGTTAGTGAAAGAGCGCTGCGATTTCGTGGTTTCGATTCCGACCGTGGGCCCGGTGCGCTCCTTGAATGTTTCTGTCGCCGCGGGGGTCGTTTTGTTTGAAGTGGTGCGCCAGCGCGGCGGTAAACAGGGCAAAACCGGGAGTTGACCGCCTCAAGTGTCGTACTGAATGAGCGAGAAGACGTCCACATCCGGCAATTTGGTGCGGCCCTTCAGGAAGGTCAGTTCGACCGCAAACGCGGCACCACTGACGATTCCTCCCAGCATCTTAACCAATTGAACCGTAGCTGCTGCGGTACCTCCAGTAGCCAGCAGGTCATCGCTGATGAGAACGGTCTGCCCCGGCCGGATGGCATCTTCGTGAATCTCCAGCGTATCTGTGCCGTACTCCAACTGATAGGACACTTTCGCGGTTTTGGCCGGCAGCTTCTTCGGTTTTCGCACCGGAACGAATCCAGCCCCCAAGCGATAGGCCAGGGCGGGCGCGAATATGAATCCGCGAGCTTCGATGCCCACAACGACGTCGACTTTGCCGGCGGAGTAATGATCACAAAGCTGATCGACAAGTTTTTGAAACCCGTACTTATCTTTCAGCAGCGTGGTCAAGTCATAGAAGAGAATCCCTGGCTTCGGGTAATCCGGAACCTCGCGAATCAATTTCTTGAGATTGTCCATTCACTAGGCCTCGCCTGAGATTTTGCTATCCGAAAACGAGCATTCGATTACGTGAAAGCCACGGAAAATCGTGACCGATAATCGGGCAAGATTTCGGCCTGCACTTCTGAAACATCGGTCACGCCGGCCAGCGTGGGACCGCGCCTCAACTCATCAGCGAAATTGCACAACTGATCCACGGTTCCGATGGCGTAGGCTTCGACGCGGCCGTCCGGGAGGTTTTTAACATAACCCGCTATCCCAAGTTGCTCGGCCACATTAGCCGCGAAATAGCGATATCCCACACCTTGGACCCTGCCCGAAACAAAAAATCTTCTGGCTTGTGTCTCTGCAGCCATTTCTCCGGCGGCACATGCGGTACCGCAGAATGGAATCTTATCAGACCACCCACTGAGAATTGATGTAGCGGCCGGAACCAGCCCCGACAGTCGCATATAATAATTGAGATTGTGGCGTCCGCCTGAGTAAACGAGACCAGGGCGGGGCGCATCTTAGAAATTCGTGAATCGAACAAGAACTGTCGCTCGGTTTTTCTTGGCTATCGCAGCGTTCTGGTTGCTAGTCGCGGCGCTACCCGTCGCGGCACAGGAGCCGGCCGGTCCTCAGACGCCAGCGAAGACGCCGGATATCGTGCGGATTCCCACCACGCCGCGAGTGCCCACCGAACAACCTGCTCTTGATCCTGACGAAATTATTCGCCGTTTTTCTTCTCAGGAAGACGAACTCGCGCGGCTTTTCGTCACTTATGGATACCGAAAGCGAGTCCGCCTTGAGGAGATCGGCGCGGATGGCAAACCTTCGGGCGAAGCGGAGCTCACCTCCTCGTCACTTCCCGTATCCGATGATGCGCGGCGAAAGACAGGCGGAGAGCCGCAGTCCACGCTCAAGTTTCTGAACCTAAATCGCGATGATATGGAAGGTTTCTCAAAGATTCCCACATTTCCGTTTGTAAGTTCCAATCTGCCCAAATACGAGCTCACCTACGAAGGTAAGCAGTTGCTCGACGAGCTGAATACGTATGTGTTTCAGGTAAAGCCACGACAGCTCGAACGCACGCACGCCTACTTCGATGGATTGATTTGGGTGGATGATCATGATCTGGCCATCGTCAAGACGTACGGCAAATGGGTAACCGAAACTGGCGACGTGCGGCCCTCACAGCTCCCTTTCACAATCTTTGAAACTTATCGCCAGCCGGTGGAGAACAAATACTGGTTCCCCGCATATTCTCGGTCAGATAGCTCCTATGATAGTCAGGGCGTAACGGTGCCCGTTCGGCTCGTCATTCGATGGGACCAGTTCACACCCATTCCGCCGGACAAGCGCTCTCAACAAAACCAGCCTGAGGCAAGCCCGCAACACTAGCTTTGCGCAAAGAGTTTTGGAAGCTCCGCGATCGTGTTCACCAATGCGTTTGGACGCGACGCACGCAGTTTCTCCGGGACCGGAGAATGCTCGATAACGCCCACCACCGCGACGCCAGCCCGGCGGGCCATTTTCACGTCCTCAGGAGCATCACCGATGTAGACGCAGCAAGCCGGCTCGAAGCCGAGTTGTCCGATAGCAAGCTGAAGCTGAAGGGGGTGGGGTTTGCGACGCGGCACACGGTCGCCAAAAATAGCGACAGAAAACAGGGGCTGTAAACCCAACGCACGAATCTGCGAACGCACCCGCAAGGTGCTGCCGCCGCTTACGAGTCCAAGTGTGAACCGTTGCGCGAGCGTTTGCACGACTCGGCGAGCACCCGTCTGTAGCAAAGGCCGCTCGGCAGCGTAGAACCGGCGCCAAAGGCGATCCGCTTCTCCCCAGGATTCGGGCGGCAGATTTACGGCGCGATATACGTTATGCCAGTCGGGCGAATAATGTTGCGAGAGCGCCGCCGGATCCCAGGAAATCCCAAGAGATCGAAACATCTGCGAGTAGGCATTCGTGTCGGCCTTAAAAGAATTAAGCAGTGTGCCGTCCCAATCGAACAATACTGCACGAAGCGGCTTGCGCGTGAGCACCCAACGATCGTAACAGATACCGATGTGCATCAGCCGCCACGGAGGCCGTCGCTGGCTGCTGTCCAAGGACGAATTCGTATATTGTGAAATGCTGGAGCGGCTAAGTCATTCGAGCAGACTCTCATCGCGGCGGTAGCTGATATCATCAAAAGCCGCCGCCACTCCGTACCATCCAGGTCTTTCTGCCGGCAGGGTACGGACCACATGGGCTGTAGCACTCATGTGTACGGTCGCCCGAGCAGCCGGCTGCGCGATCAGCTTCACCACGAGTTCGATCGGAGTGCCGGCTTCAATGCGAAGTGGCGCAAGAAAAAAGAGGCCACTCGAGCTAATATCGGTGGTCTGCAGAAAGTAATGCTGCGTGTGGCGCTGTCCCGCGATACGTTCCAGGCGAAGCGGCAGTGCGAGGCGGGCACGGACATACGCTCGCCGCTCCTTGGCACGACCCACCGTATGCGTGGGCACTCGGTTAATTCCGCGCGGCTGCCTACGGCTGGGCCATTCCTTATCAGCAGCACGTGCGGGAGCAGATGGAGCTTGTGGATCGCCAATTACTGTTTCGGCGGTGCCAGGTGTCGAAGCAGGCCGACAAACGCGCATAGTCCCCCCTTAGGGATCGCGTTCCCGGCGCTGCTGGCGTGCACTATGACTTCGCGTGCCTTTAAGGTCAACGAATCAAGGGGCGAATGCGTTCCAATATGTAAACGACGTGTAAAGAGATGCTTGGTTTGAGCGCAGGAATCGGATAGCCGTGGCTAAAACGCGGATGTATTTTGGAACCCATGAAACCAATTACTCGAACATTGATTGAAAAACAGCCCACGAAGGGTGAGCAGTCGCCGAAGCCGACAAGGCGCCAATTCTGGAAGGCTGTCGCGGAACGGGATGCCCGCTACGACGGCGCTTTCGTCTATGCAGTGGCTTCAACCAGAGTTTATTGCCGCCCCTCATGCCCCTCGCGCCGCCCGAAACGTGAGCGCGTCATATTCTTCGCTGGACCCGAAGCCGCCGAGCGCGACGGCTTCCGGCCCTGTCGCCGCTGTGATCCGCGAAGCGCCCCCGTAACAGCGGACTCACGCCTGATCACGGAAGCATGCCGCATGTTTGAGCAGGATTCGCTAGAAGCAATCCGCATCGCGAGCATCGCGCGCCAGTTGCACGTTAGTCCGTTCCGGCTTCAGCGCATGTTCCGGCGCAATATGGGCATCAGTCCAATGACCTATGCTCAATCCATCCGTCTTCGCCGGCTTAAGGCAAAATTACGTGAGGGGAGTGACGTGACGAGTGCAATGTATGAAGCAGGGTATGGTTCGCCAAGCCGCTTATACGAGCAGTCGGGCAAAAGTCTCGGCATGACTCCCGCGACTTACGGCCGCGGAGGTCAAGGCATGGACATTGGGTATAGCACTGCCCGTATCCCGATGGGCACAGTGCTTGTCGCCGGCACGAACAAAGGCGTATCTGCCATTTACCTCGGTGATTCTGAAGAGCATCTCGAAGCTGAGTTACGCCGGGAGTACCCTGCGGCGAGTATTTCCAGAAACCCATCCCGCGTTTCGCGTTGGATCCGGGACCTAGTACGTAACCTCTCAGGCGAGCAACGGGATCTGGATTTGCCGCTCGACGTCAAAGCGACAGCATTTCAATGTAGGGTTTGGCGGGCGCTGAAGCAGATTCCAGCCGGCAGCACTCGAAGTTATGGTGAAGTCGCGCGCTCGATTGGGCTGCCTAACGGACAGCGTGCCGTCGCACGTGCCTGTGCCACAAACCCTGCAGCCGTTGTTATTCCTTGCCATCGTGTTGTGCGGGAGGACGGCGGCTTAGGCGGCTACCGCTGGGGAATCGAACGCAAACAGGCGCTGCTGGCAACGGAAGCGAAAACGAAAGCCCGCAAGCTGCGCTGAACAGAGAAATTTGGCCTAATCCTGCGGCTTCACTCGAGTGACTCCCTTCGGCCATGCGGGCCGAAACCGCGCGTCTGAAATGGGCACATTCCGCGCCACGTTCTGATAACGGATGATGGAGTAATCCCCCGAACCTGTTTCGTAGAACTGCTGTTGCGCCGGAAGCCAGTTCGCCTCATTCAGCCATACGTCGATCTTGGAAATCTGTTTGCGTAGTTCGTCGGAACGAGGCGTAAGCTCCAGACGCACCATTCGCTGACCGTCGACGTTCTCTTCTCCTTGCAATGTGATGAGATACTCTTTCTTCAGATTTTCCCCGCTGGTGCCGAATCCGAGCAGCAGGAGTTGATCGATGGCGTCGCGGTGCTTGCCGATATCGTACTCTTCGACCCGGCGAATTTTCGGTGTATAGATGTAGATGTGATCCCCGTCGCGCAGGATTGTCTTCTGATCGGGCGCAGTCAAATCGATGCGCATCTTGCCGTCGCGGCGTACTTCCATTTGACCGGATTCGGTAGAGCGATCATTCACAACAACAGTCACCTTGGTGCGTTCAATATGTGCAGTGAGGCTGTCAAATCGGCCTGCCTCGCGATCCATCTGCTTGAGAACATCCTCGGTACTTAGAGAAGCGGCGGTCACGGACGTGTTAAAACCGGCTACGGAGGTGGAAGCCAGAAAAACGACCGAGCAAAAGACGAGGCGAACTATTTTAGATTTGAAAGCACATGCATTCGTAGTCATTAGGCCGAGTGCTATCCTTTTTGGAATGAGCCGCCAGAGCGGCTTTAAGTTGTCCAAGCACACGTTCGGATGTCATCCAGGCCCGCAATCATGGCTTGATCGAGACGTCATAAAAAGCGATCGAACCGTCGGGTCCGCGGATCGGCTCGATCCTGACGATCTCAAACCGGCTTTTCTGCAGCGTGTCCACGTTCTTTCGGACCGCGTCGTGTAACCGATGCTCGAGCTCCGGTTCCGTGATTTTGGGCGACGCAACCAGGAGCTTCGCGCTAACCCGATAGGTCCGGGTGCCGTCGCTTACGTCGGCGTCGCGAAGCTCGACCATGGAAACATCCATGGCGGGGGTGACCGGCGGCTGGTCATGAAACCAGGAGCGGGGCGACAGAAGAACAAAAAACACGATGGCAACGACTGCGATATCGTAGGGCCACGTGCCACGCTCGTAGGACCAGAAGACAATTCTCACCAGGATGCGCCAGATCGTCCGCATGATTTAATCAGCAGGCATACCGTCGACAATAACGCCGTCACGCATATGCACTACGCGGTGCGCGTAAGCTGCAGCTTCCGGATTGTGTGTAATCATCACGATCGTTTGCCCTAGTTCGCGATTCAGCCGACGGAGCATCGCCAGCACATTCTCGGAATTCTGCGTGTCGAGATTTCCGGTCGGCTCATCGGCCAGGAGAATCTTTGGCTCATTAACGATTGCGCGGGCGATGGCGACCCGCTGTTGCTCGCCTCCCGAAAGCTCCGCCGGACGGTGGCGCAGCCGCCCTGTCAGACCCAGCAAGGTGGACACTACCTCAAATCGATGAGGGTCGAATCCGTCTCCATGAATGTGCTGCGCAATGGCGATATTGCCGAAAGCATCGAGCGTAGGCAATAAGTTGAATCTTTGGAACACAAATCCGACTTTATGCCTGCGCAGACGGGTACGTTCCGCGTCACTCAATGCTGTCAGGTCGTTTCCATCGACGAGCACGCGACCCTTGGTGGCCTGAGCCAATCCCCCAATCACATACAAAAGAGTAGATTTACCACAGCCCGAGGGGCCCATCACAGCGACAAACTCCCCGGGCATGACCTCGAAATTGACTCCACGTAGCGCCGGAACCTGGACTTTCCCCGAACGATAGGTCTTCCAGAGATTTTCAGTCCTAAGTATCGGCTCCATGCACTCCCTAGAGAGATCGTCCCACTGCAACGTTTTTGTATTGTATCCGCAGCCACGGCGACAGACTAGAGATTTGCCACGAGGCACGCTTAGACGGATTATCACTCGTATGCGAGCGCTTCAATGACATCCTTGCGGCTAGCCAACCATGCGGGATAAAACGCGCCAAGCATACCACCGCCGATGGCAATGGACGATGCGCGCACGATCCAATCAGCCGTAATCAAGATGGATAAAGTGGGGAACGCCGAGAGAAAAAATGCGCGGGCGGCATAACTCAGGCCGATGCCCAATAGAATGCCCGCTCCGCAAATGACGCCGATTTCGCTGAGCAGCGCCTGAATGATGTAGATCTTGGAAGCGCCGAGCGATTTGAGCACACCTATGTCGCGCGTGCGTTCCACGACAGTGCTGTACATGGAAAGGAAAATTACGAGAAATCCTATGGCTACGGCCAGCGCGATCATGCTATGCACAAAAGCATCGAGGCCGGGAATGCTGGTCGAGGTCATGAGCGACACGAAGTCCTTCAGCGGCCGGATTTCATAACCCGGCACAATCTTCTTCATCTGGTCCATTACCGCCGCGGTATGGTCGGGGCGTGTGCACTTCAGATAAAAAATAGATGCTTTATCGCGAGCTCCCGAGAGTTCCTGCAAAGTAGCCAGCGGCACGAAGATTCGGGCGCCTTTGCCGTGTTCCACAATGCCGACGACGTGGAAATCGTGCTCCAGCAGACGAATTGTCTGTCCCGCTTGTATGTTTTTCGCTCGCGCTTGCCAGTCGTCTACCAGCACGTCATCCGGTCCCGCCATATCATGGCCCTGCAAAAACACGAAACCGCCTGAGACCGCGCGAAAGCTCTCCGGGTCAATGCCATAGATAATGTCCACGCCGCCTCCGGAATTGAACTGCAAGAGAACAGGCGCGACATATTGCACGTACTTTAATTGACGCAAACGATCGCCGATGCGTATCGGCATTGGAGCGCCATTGAATGCGAGAAATATCGACGCAGACGGCGGCTGAAGCATGATGTCCGCGCCCACGCCTTCGATCCGCTTTGCCGTTTCCTGAATCATGCCGCTGGTGAGGCCGACGATGATGATGACGAGAGCTACCTCAACGCTCACCGCGAGAATGCTGACAAGAGTTCTGAGCGGCCGGTGAAGAACGTTTGCAGCAATGACGCGGCCGATCATGGTTGTTCTTCCTGGCGCCCAGCGCCAAGGTTAACGAGCTCGGTGCCGGCGGGTTGGATCAGGCTGAACCGGTCAGCCGGTATATCAGTATTGAGAGTAAGCCGCGTGATGTTTAGCGACAGTTCATAATCCTGTTGTGGCCGAACGATATGAATAGTGCGGGGGAAGGCGAGCGCGCTCGGTGCTGAATCGCTCCGCGATGCTCCACCCGGAGCGTCCGGCTGCGGAGTTGGACTGGCCGCATCCTGCCAGTCTCTGTAAGTCACGTCTGAATCGAGCCGTCCCGCGTTTCCATAACTTTGTACCCGCGCCACATGTAAATCCGAGCGATCAAACCAGATTTTTCGAACGAGTTCCAGATTGGGGGCGCTTCCGCGTAAAACACTCAGAGCGTAATAACGCGCAGGCGGTGCGTCGACCTGCTCCAAGGCGACCGAGTCGCTATCCTTGATCGGCATCCAAAAAAGTGCATCAAGCAGGTGCTGAGGCCTGAGATTCTCAATCGGATTTTTTGTGGCTCGTTCGAGCTGTGTCGACCCAACGAGAAATTCGTTTTTCGACGGAATGAAAATGCGAAACGTTTGGCCATCGCTCACCATGTCAAAGATATTTGTCCCGATTACCGGCGCCTGCCCGATCACACGAATCAGACCTGGCTGGACGGCGAGCACGAACCCGTTGACCTGATGATACTGGTGAATCACGCCGCTATACGCTGAACCAGCGGTAGGATTCATCTGCACCGATGCATTCACTGCATGTATGGCCTCTGCCTGCCGATTGTAAGAACGCACAAGTTCGGTTTGGCTCGCATCCAATGCCGGTTGAATCGGGTGCGGCGCAGTGGCATGCTTCTCAGTGCCGGCGCACCCCATCAGCACAAGTGACAATGCCATAAATCCAAGAAAACGCAATTGAGCGCGCCCGGGCGTCACTTCTCTCTCCTTCGTCTGCGGCAAAATTTAAAAATTAACAGGCCTGCCGATATGTGGTCAACGAGGAGCCGAGCACAACGTCTAAGACGGGCGGCTAACTTCCACGTCGGCATTCTCCAGCACAGCTCTCGACCGCCGGATAACTTCGTAAGCCCAGAGTTGATTACTCAATACCGTAAGGAACCCGCCTGCGAAATCGCAGACTCCACAAAACAGATAATTCGGAAACGCGGAGTGATACGCATCGACGCCGTGAAGCGCCAGCGCTCCTTCTACCGCAGCATCGCCGGCCACGCGTGGTGAGCCGGCTCGCAGGCCGAAAGTCTCGGCTGCGAACCGCTGAAATAAAGGCTCAAGCTGAGCCTTCTTCGGCTCGGGTACAACAATCGCGTGCGCATTTGGTTCGCGGAACGCAATCCCATACCGGCCGCAAAACTCGCGCACAGGATCGATGTGAGCGAAAAAATCGATCACCCATGGCTGCCCCGCTGCAAGTGCAGGCACGACCGCCGCCCAGATGCCAGCGCCCTCGGCCGCCACAACCGGCTCGCGGCCTTCCGGTTCGATGAGTTCAAGCCCGACGGCGCGAACATCCGGCCCCAAATCGAGCGACTCGATCTCCAAACGGTAAAGCTTCTCCATTCGGTCGCGCCTACTCTTCGGCTGAAATATCCCGGCCGAACCGTTGCTGATATTCGGGAGACTGTTTGCGCAGGTCCAGCCAATCGAAGAATGCATCGGGAGTCTCAAGCCAGATTCGAAACCACTCAAGAATTTCTTGCTTTTGGTGGCGCTTATGAGGCTCGACACGGGGGTTGCGCGCGATCATTTCCGCCCTGCGCCGGCCCAGCCGAGCGACTTCCAGGACGCGCTCCGCTGCCGCGTTTTGCCCTTCCGCGCGGAACTTGCGCCAAAGTTCGTCGAGCCGCATCAGGCATATCTCAGCCTCTTCCAGCGTTGCAAAATGAAGCAGGTCGCGGAACTCCTCCTCATATTGTCCTTCAGTATCAGCGGCAGAGGAAAGAATCACGCGCAGTCCCGCGCCCGCCAGCACTTCGGTTATATAGTCCGGAGACGTTTTCCCGGACGCACCCAATTTGACAATAAGCTGCCGCCGGATCTGTTCAACTTCCGCCGGTGTGAATTTATCGAGTCCGAGGCTTTCGGCAATTTCCAAAATTGCCTGTTTTTTCGTCTCTGCGCCGTGCACACTCATCGAGGTCCCTGCGGGTCCGATGATACAGGATGCGGCTGCGGCGGAATTGCAGAAACGTTTGGTGGAGCGGCCTTACGCTGAGCGGCCAGCCGCTGGCGATAAAGAGCGACGTTGCGGTTGTGCTCGGCAAGGGTCTTGCTGAAAAAGTGGCCGCCCTCGGTGTTGGCGACGAAATACATGTAATCCGTTTGGGGCGGCGCGAGGGCGGCTCTCAATGATGCGCTGCCGGGGTTTGCAATCGGCCCCGGGGGCAGCCCGATATGCCGGTAGGTGTTGTACGGCGAGCTAAAAGGCAGGCTCCTCGCGTCGAGCGTGCCATCGTAGTCTCCCGCCAATTCCAGCGCATAGACGACCGTGGGATCACATTGCAAAGGAACGCGACGATGCAGCCGATTGAGAAATACACCGGCTACCAATGGGCGTTCTTCGGGTTTCGGTGTTTCGCGCTCCACTAAAGATGCAAGTGTCACAAGTTGCTCAACTGGCAGCCCCGACAAGTTCGGCTGTTGAGCACTGATGTCTATCCATTCCTGACGGAAGTGAGTAACCATTGCTGTAACCATCTGTTCAGCGCTGAGATGCCGCGGGAACTCATATGTTGCCGGAAAAAGAAAGCCCTCCAAGCTAGGCGCGCCTGGCACCAGGTCTCGGATCAGAGCGGGATCGCGGGCCGCAGCCAGGAAATCTTCACGGCTCGTAAGGCCCTCTCGTTGCACGAGATCCGCAATGTCAAACATCGAGAAACCCTCGGGAATAGTCAGTTCACGGACGTAAACGCGCCCATTGGCGATGGCATCGAAAACCTCGAACTCCGTGACTGGACGATCGAAGAAATATTCGCCCGCTTGCAAAGTCTTTCGCGAACGCCAACGGGATAGCGCTTCGAAAACCAGTCGGCTGCGAATGACACCTTGAGAGGCCAGCAGACGCGCCACCGCACGGCGTGATGCGCCGTGAGGGATGTCAACAAAGACGCCTTGCGATGGAAATCTCTGATACGGAACATAAAGCGACACCACAATCCACCCACCCAAGAGGGCGACGGCCAGGCAGAGAAGGATGAAGAGCCTGCGCATATGCTGTCCTAACTTGCTCCGCTTCCGCGATTTAGATAATCGCGAAGGATTACGGCGGCTGCTAATTCATCCATATGACGCCGCTTTCGACCCGATCGAGATCTGCCGGAAATTTCTGACACGTTCTGGTGCGCTTCCCAACTGCTCAGCCGCTCGTCAACAAGATCAACGGGGATGCCGAGCTGGCTGCGAATTCGCTCGGCAAATTGCCCGGCTTCCGCGGCCATTTCTCCCGCGCACCCACCGAGCTGCAACGGCCATCCGACCACGATTCGGCTAATTCCCTCGTTCCGGCAAAGGTTTCGCAGGCGCGCAAGCTCGCGCCTGGTATTTGAGCGTATCCAAGTCGCGTAAGGCTGGGCGGTTACGCGTAATGGGTCAGATATCGCGATACCCAGCCTCTTTCGACCGTAATCGACAGCCAGAACACGACTGGCTTTAGACTCAGCCACAACTCGGGACATCACCGCAGACGTCCATAATTTCAATTATAAGCCTTCGGAATGGGACGCGAGTTTTTGAATAGAACGAAGTTTCTAAGGATTACCGCTCCGATAAAACGGCTTAAACAGGCTCGACAAGTCATATGTCACTAATCTTAAGCAGGTTACACAAGAATTTGATGAGGTCAATTGTAAGCTCGCTTCTCGTAAGCTGAAAGCACCAGATCGGCGATTCGCGCGACCTGCGCCATTTCGCTGACGTCGTGAACTCGAACGATATGCGCGCCATTAAGGATAGCTGTGGTCACCGCGGCTGCCGTGCCCCATTCCCGTTTCTCCGCAGGCCAGATTTCGCGCTTCGCACCCAACGCCCAACCGATGAACATCTTTCTCGAAGGACCGACTACGATTGGATAGCCCAGACCGGCTAAGTCACGCACCCGCGCAAGTAATTCGAAATTCTGGAGATAACTCTTGCCGAAGCCAATACCCGGATCGACAAGGAGTCTCGATTGCGATATTCCTGCGCGCTTGGCCATCGCGATCGATTTTTTCAACCCTCCGAGAACGTCACGAATCACATCTCGCGCGAACGGGCCTTTGTGCATCGATCGCGGCGCTCCACGCATGTGCCCCACAACCAGCGCGACACCTCGGCTCTTCACCAGGCTGGCGATTTCAGGATCACTGCGAAGCCCGCTCACGTCATTAATAATCGTGACGCCGTTTCGCAGGCCCACATCGGCAACCGCAGCTTTCTGCGTGTCCAGCGAAATGGGAATCCGCAACTTGCCTTGCAAGCCCTCAAGCACCGGCAACACGCGGGCGATCTCTTCATCGGCGCTGATGGGATCGGCTCCCGGACGACTGGATTCACCTCCAATGTCGAGAATATCGGCTCCGGCCTCTTCCAGTTCAAAAGCACGCCGGACAGCCAGTTGTGTGTCTGGATACCGCCCGCCGATGTAAAAGCTATCTGGAGTTACGTTGAGAACGCCCATAATGAACGTGCGTTCTCCGAGAAGAAACGTACGGGAACCAAGTCGGAAACGGTAATGCAGTCTCGAAAACATAGGGGTACATCTTATGGAGATTCGGGCAATATTGCGATTCTATTGATGATGCGTTCGGGATTAAAAGCGTCGCGGCTCGCCTGGTTCGAAGAAGCCGCCGTCTTTGCTCTTCTACTGCCGCGAGGCAGGCACGTAAGCAGGCACGTAATACATTGTGCGATAGGCAAGCTGCGAGTTGGCGGGAGCATGCGCATCTTGCCGTAATTCAAGCTTCAGCTTCCGCCAGCCCGATGTTGCCCCGCCGGCTTCGGGGTAGTAGCCCAGCGTATATTCGGCGTCGAGTTTCAGCGCAATATTATGGTAGATCGCGGCGAGGCTGCCGGTTTCACTGAGAAAATAGAGTTCGCCGCCGACCTGACGCGTCAGTTCGGCAAGATAGAGTGTATAGAGCGGGATTCCCGCATTTCGGGCGGACGGTGAAATGAGCGGTTGCTCCCGATGCGAGGCAAGCCATTCGTCGGTCATGGCGTGCGGCCTGGGCTCGGTGGAAATGACGTAGAGCTCGATTCCACTGGCCGCGATCCCCCGCGTCACATCCTGAAACGTCAGCGATCTATTCGCCCCCGCTTTCGGCTCCATGCTTTCCGCATCCCAGGTTAGGCCCAGGGCACTATCCTGCCCGTCGGTCAGGAGAATCATCGCTTTCCGCCCAGCGCGTCCATTAAAAAGCCGAACCGCACTTAAATAAGCGGCCTGATAGATAAACGATCGAGAGGAGTTCGCCACCTGGGCGAGTTGAGACGAAGCAAATGCGGCATTCAGAAGGGTGCGGTCGCGCGAAAACGGCAGGAGCACCTGAGTTTCATCTGCAAACGCGACAACGGCGACTTCATCTTGAGGCTGAAGCGATTTCGCAAGCGATCGGGCGATTCCGCGCATATCCCCGAGTTGCCGGTAGATGCTCGGGCTGGCGTCAATTACAAGCGCGATGCTTGCGGGTGTCGCAGCCGCATCGAAGGAACTGATCTTCTGCTCAGCGCCGTCTTCCAACAAGCGGAAGTCGCCCTCGCTGAGGCCTCTCACGCGCGTGCCGTCGGGGGCGGTTACGGTGCACTGCACTTCAACCAGATCAACGCGCGACCGGATAACCGGCACGAGATCTTCCGGGGGTGGTTCCGGATCTTCGGCAGCCCTCACGCGCATTTCGCCCGTGACTCGATCTCGTGAGATTCGGACTTCGTGCTCGAGTATGCGAGTTTTCGGGAGTCTTGTTTTTTGCGCCCGACCGGCGACAGAGGGGGAGAGACTGATCACGATCGCCACTGCCAACAGACATGCTCGGCTGAGCCGCAGTTGGAATTTAGGGATCAAGTCCATGGCTGCACTTGCAAGTCGCACTGTTAGTTATACGAGGTTATTCCAGGTCGAAATCCCGAACGGGCTTTTCCGCAGGTCCTTCGCGCGCTTTCTTCAGTGCCTCTTCAAACTTGCGCGCCAGGACATCTTCCTTCTTGTTTTCGGCCTCCCAGGATTCACGGAACTTGTCCTCGCGACGCTTCGCCTGATCCGCCAGAATCCGCGCGGCGTCGGAGATATCCACGTCCGGAGCGGCTTTCGGGGGCGGTGTATGGGACAAAACGGTGGCTAACTGCGTATCCACAACAAGCTTCGACTGGCAGCACGGGCAGGTAACTTCGATAGGCGCCGATTTCTTAGCCATGGCCCCATTGTACGCTTTCCGCGAACCTTTGTACGCCTGCCGCAATCAGGAAAAAGAAAAAGGAGCGCCAGATGGCGCTCCTTTTTTGACGACCTATGTGAATGTTTTGTGCCGTTATCCCTTGCTGAATCCAGGGGCGGGCCTCAACTCCGGACGCGGAGCGGGCTTTGGCTCGACTCCGGGGACCGGCTGCGTCGGCGGTACCGGCGGAGCCGGTTTGGTCTTCTCCGGCAGCGGCTTGCCCTCAATCAGCAGGCGCAGTTCGGCCGCGTCAAGGACTTCGCGGTCGAGCAGGGCTTGCGCAATGCGCTCGAGTGTTTCTTTGTTGCCCTCGAGAATGTTGCGAGCCGTTTCGTACGCTCGCGTCACGATCTTGCGTACTTCGGCATCGATGTGAATCGCCGTATCTTCGGAGTAATCGCGATGCTGTGCGATTTCACGGCCGAGGAAGATGGCCTCTTCCTTCTTGCCGAAGGCAAGAGGGCCAAGTTCACTCATACCCCAGTCGCATACCATCTTTCGCGCGATATCGGTGGCTCTTTCGATATCGTTTCCCGCGCCGGTCGTAATGTGACCCAGGAAAATTTCCTCGGCAGTCCGTCCACCCATGAGCACCGTAAGCGTGCCGATAAGATAGTCTTTCGTATACGTATGTTTGTCGTCGATCGGCAGCTGCATCGTCAAACCGAGCGCCATGCCGCGGGGGATGATCGTCACCTTGTGCAACGGATCGGCGCCAGGCGTCATGGCCGCGACAAGAGCATGCCCGGCCTCATGATAGGCGGTGTTTTTCTTCTCCTCTTCAGACAGAATCATGGACTTGCGTTCCACGCCCATGAGCACTTTGTCTTTCGACATTTCGAAATCGGCCATGGTGACAAGTTTACGATTTTGCCGCGCCGCCCAAAGCGCGGCTTCGTTTACGAGGTTGGCCAGATCTGCTCCCGAAAAGCCCGGCGTGCCGCGCGAGATGACTGATAGGTCGACGTCGTCTGCGATGGGAACCTTGCGAGTGTGCACCCGCAAGATCTCCTCGCGACCCTTGATATCCGGACGAGGCACGACAACGCGCCGGTCAAATCGGCCCGGGCGTAGAAGCGCCGGATCGAGTACATCCGGCCGGTTCGTAGCCGCAATGAGGATCACGCCTTCATTGGATTCGAAGCCATCCATCTCCACCAGCAACGCGTTCAGCGTTTGCTCGCGTTCGTCGTGACCGCCGCCAAGCCCCGCGCCGCGATGCCGCCCAACCGCGTCGATTTCATCGATGAAGATGATACAGGGGGCATTCTTCTTGCCTTGTTCGAATAGATCACGCACGCGGCTCGCGCCCACACCCACAAACATTTCCACGAAATCGGAACCGGAAATCGAGAAAAACGGAACGTTGGCCTCGCCTGCAATGGCGCGCGCCAATAGGGTTTTGCCTGTTCCTGGAGGTCCTACCAGCAAAACGCCCTTGGGAATGCGCCCGCCGAGCTTTTGGAATTTCTGCGGATCTTTCAGAAACTCGATAATTTCCTGTAACTCTTCCTTGGCTTCGTCGATTCCAGCAACGTCCTTGAACGTAGCTTTCTTCTGCTGTGCGGTCAGCAGACGAGCCCGGGACTTGCCAAAGCTCAGCGCCTTGTTTCCGCCCGCCTGCATTTGCCGCATCATCACGATCCAGAAGCCGACCAGGAGGAATAGCGGCGCAGCCGTCAGCAGGAAGTTGATCCAGTCCGCGCGGGTGACTTCCTTAACATTTATCAGAACGCCCTTGTCGCGCAGTTCTTTGGTGAGGTCGGGAGCGGCTTCCTTGAAGATCGTCACCCGGAACTTCTTTGCGGGTTCGCGCCATTCGCCCTCGATTTCGTAGCTATTCGGAGAGAGATACAGCGTGACTTCTTTTACATTACCACGGTCCACCTGGCTCATGAATTCGCTGTAGCTGGGCTCTTCCTGGCGCGCAGACTGGCCGCTCGCCGATACCATGCGCCAAAGGACGACGCACAGCAGGATGATAAACATCCAGAAAAGTATGGTTTTTGCCGTGGAACTGGAATTCACGCGCTGCCTCTTTCTTTCCTTACTGTTACTGGTACCCCGCTCATGCCCACGCGGCGTGCCCGCCTGGGCTGCACACCCACGTACGGCACGTTACGATACCATCCCCTGCTCCCCGCAAGGCCGTATCCCGCTAGATATTTAGATGCCGCTGCGAAGCAAAAGTAATCAGGCTTCAGATCGACTCTTCGTTCCGAAGGCTTATCGAAAAGCGCTGCTAACCTCAATGAGCGAGGCCGTGTTTCCTGAAGCCGCTTCATTAAGAAATCCTGTGTCAGTCCGGACTGCACCACCGCATCGACTACCAGCACATCTCGATTTTCCAACCTGGGAGACCGACTGAAACTGATCTCGCGGCGGTCATAGCCGCTGAACTGGAGATCACGAATCTCTGCCCAGACAAAATGGCAAACCACCGGGCATGTGATCCGCCGGATCAGGTCTGCCGCGAAAACGAATGCGCTATCCAGCACAATCACCACATCCAGCGTGCGGTCCTGATAGTCTCGCGAGATCAGTTTCCCCAAAGCCGTTACGCGTTTAGCCAGTTGCTGAGCCGTATAAACGGGCTCCAGGGCTGGTTTCAAAGATCCTCCTCCCCGATAACTACTCCCATGCGAGTTGCCGGGCGGGTGGCAAACTCCGCCGCTACCGGCAACCCCCTCACCCATACCAATACATCACCGCCGCTTGTTAGGACGGGCCAGCCAGCCCGTTCGCGCAGCGCCACACGCTTGATCCTCAGAAAGTGCTTTAGCTTACGGGAGCTGCGCCGCCCCTTCGGCCTGAAGGAATCTCCGGGTTGCCAGTTGCGCAGAACCAAAGGCGGGTGAAGCAGGTCCCTGTCTAATGTGTTCTCTGTATCAGTGTCGCTCCGCGAAGAGTGCCAGTCAACCACTTTCAAATGAAAGCGTCTCCTGATTTCTGGCACTGCGACGACCGTCGAATCACCCGAATTTCCGAGTGTCACAGTGCGTGAGAATTCCGAGATCACGACCGGTTTTCCGAAAGCATTTACACGCACGTCCTGTCTCGGCAGATAAAATTGGAGTAAATCGAAATTTCTCTCCACGATAACGCCAGGCAATTCCAGTCGCGAGCCACTCTTCCCGAAGCGTGCCAGATGAACCACGCGGTCAACGTGGCCGGCGGTCCACTGGCGTCGATCACCGCGCAATTCGTCAACAATGCCGCGCACGAGGCGCCGGGTTACGGCGAGCCGAGCGTCTTTGGACATATCACCATTCGTCCAATCCGCGGATAACGGGTTCAGCAGGTCCGCACACCGGATTTGAATTTGCCCTTCCGCTCGCTTGAGGAATGCGCCCAGCCGCGCCTCAGTCAGTGCCTTCCAGAACGCGTCGTCCTCCCGAGCCATGCTCGCCAGCCTGCTGAGGTGGCCAACTATGGCCGGGCTGGTCTCCCGCTGCAAATGGGGGAGCACATCGTGTCGCAGCCTGGAGCGCAGCCGGGAACGGTCGCAATTGGTTGCGTCTTCCCGCCACTCCTGTCTCAAATTTCTCAAATATTCGCGCAGTTCGTGGCGCCTTACCTCCAGAAGCGGGCGCACGACTTTGCCGTTTACGGGGAAAATCGCGCTAAGACCTGTAGGTCCCGTACCTCTCACGATTCGCGCCAGCACCGTTTCGGCCTGATCATCCATTGTATGCGCCACCGCGACACAATCGATGCGAGCCTCCCTAATAAGGCAATCAAAGAAGCCATACCGCAGCCGCCGCGCCGCATCTTCGACGTTCCAGCGCTGTACCCGCGCAACGGCCGCCACATCTTCGCAGCCGCAAAGAAAGGGAAGTTCGAACCGGCGAGCGAGCGCTGCGACAAATTGTTCATCCCGATCGGATTCCGGGCCCCGCAAGCGGTGGTTGAAATGCACTACGGTCAAGCGAATGCCTTCCTGCCGGCGGAGTTCCTTCAGAATCGAAAGCAGCGCAACCGAGTCCGAGCCACCCGAGACGGCTACTCCGACATGATCGCCCGGCCGCCACATGTTGTGGCACGAGACAGCGTCACAGACTCTCTGGATCAGGTTGCCGGACACGTTTTATCTTCTGGGGGAGGGCACTATTGATAGACTCCGGTTCGGGGAATTTAGTTCCCGACCGCTCGATCAGATATGCCGTGATCTTTGAATCATGGGCGGCTGATCTGGGGTGGTGACAAGGGCAAGTCCCAACGCGGAACGGCGACTCAGCGGAACTGGTGGCGGGGGAGGGTTTCGAACCCTCGACCTTGGCGTTATGAGTGCCACGCTCTGACCAACTGAGCTACCCCGCCTGCAGAAGGTGTAATTTTATACTCGCGTTGCACGTTCCACAATTCACCCTTTGTCGGCTTTGTTAGTGCGGTGCGATCAAACCCACTCGCCGGAGCGCATCACCGGCTCGCTTCTGCCGGACGCAGTAATTCCGTCCACGTCAATCCGACTTGATCCGATCATCCAGTCCACGTGAATCAGGCTGTTGTTCGCGCCGCGTGATGCCAGTTGCTCCTGGTTCAGCTTCTCGCCGTCTTTGAAACACATGCTGTATGCCTGCCCAAGCGCTATGTGGCAGGCTGCGTTTTCGTCAAACAGCGTATTCATAAACAGCAATCCGCTCGACGCGATCGGCGATGAATGCGGCACCAGGGAAACTTCGCCAAGATGCCGCGCTCCTTCATCGGTTGCGATCATCTGCTGCAAAACTTCGTCACCCCGTGCGGCATGAGCCTCGATAATGCAACCGGACTCAAAGCGCACGGAGATTCCATCGATAATTGTGCCTTGATGCGAGAGCGGTTTGGTGCTGGTCACACGTCCTTCGACACGCTCCTTGTGAGGCGTTGTGAAGACCTCCTCGGTCGGCATATTTGGGATACAGTACAATCCGTTTCGCGCCGTGCTGCCGCCGCCCAGCCAAAGGTGATCATCGGCCAAACCAACCCGCAGATCAGTGCCTGGTCCGTAAAAATGCAGCGCCGAATAGCGCTTGTCATTCAACCGGTCTGCACGTGAATGGAGGCTGGCGTCGTGTTTTTTCCACGCCATAACAGCATCCTGCTTGTCCGCACGGGAGGCAGCAAAGATCGCCTGCCATAAGCGGGAAAGGGCTTCATCGCGTGGCAGGCTGGGGAAAACGGCCGCGGCCCACGCCGGGGTTGCGCACGCCACGATAGTCCAGTTGATCTCGTGGCGCGTAATCAGCTCGAGTGCAGGGCGATACGCTTTCGAAGTAGCCCGATTGACGCGGCTCACTTTCTCCGGATCTTCCTGGGATAGCAAAGATGGATTATTCCCCGTAATTGCGAGGCGTGCGGCACCGCTCCTGAACGCCTGGCCCATCGCTTCGTAGAGCCATGCCGGAGCAATGTCGAAGCTCGATTCACGACCGTACCGAAATCGAAGCAGCGTTGACTCCTCATCCGTAAACAGCGTCGTGACGAGAGAGGCGCCGGCTTTGTAGGCGTATTCGGTAATACGGCGCGCCAATGGAAGGGAATCGAGTGTGGCGGTCATCACAATTTCCTGGCCGGGCGCGAGTCCTAGTCCGACCCGTACCGCCACTTCGGCCAAGCGGTCGAGGTTTTGTTCGAATACTGATTGCGGAAGCTGCCCTGCTGCGGAGGCCGTTTGTGAGCTCATAAACCCATTATCACACCGCCGACGCCGTATGACAGCACGGACGAAAACGAGCGGTGAAGTGGCGCAAAAAGGGTGCCTGATACGTGATTTCGAGACCTGAGATCTCCGCGCGGCGGCGCCAGACCTCCAGGATCACCTCCACCACATAATCGATATGGCTCTGTGTGTACACGCGGCGCGGAATCGCCAGCCGCACCAGGTCCATTGTGGCATGCTCCCCGAACATTAACGTCCCGATTTCGACGGAGCGAATACCGCCCTCGACGTATAGGCGGGCAGCGAGAGCCACCCCGGGCAATTGAACCGGCGGAATGTGCGGCAGAAAGGCTCTGGCATCGATATAGATGGCGTGTCCACCCGGAGGCTGAACGATGGGAACGCCTTCGCGCGAGATGTGCTCACCAAGATACGCGGTCGAAGCGATTCGGTAACTGAGATAGTCCTCATCCAGCGCCTCGTTCAAACCAACGGCGATCGCCTCCAGGTCGCGGCCGGCCAAGCCTCCGTACGTCGGAAAACCTTCCGTTAGAATCAGCAGGTTCTTCTCTTGTTGTGCCAGAGCATCGTCGTTCGTCCCCAGGAATCCGCCGATATTTGCCAAGCCATCTTTTTTCGCGGACATCGTACACCCATCGGCGTGAGAGAAAATCTCTCGCACAATGTCGATCGGAGTTTTATGGGCGTAGCCTGGCTCGCGCAGCTTGATGAAATACGCGTTCTCCGCAAACCGGCACGCATCAAGGTAGAGGGGAATACCATGCCGAGCGCAAACTTCCTTCACTGCGCGAATATTGCTCATGGAAACAGGCTGCCCGCCGCCGGAATTATTCGTGACTGTCAGCATGACGAGAGGAACTCGCTCGCGCCCTTCGCGCTCGATTAATGCCATTAATCGGGTCACGTCCATGTTTCCCTTGAATGGGTGCAGCAAAGCTGGCTCGTGCGCCTCGGGAATCGGCAGATCTACGGCCTGCGCGCCGCAAAATTCAATGTTGGCGCGTGTCGTATCGAAATGCGTGTTGTTTGGAATGATATTTCCCTTGCGGCACATCACGCCAAAGAGAATGCGTTCTGCGGCCCGTCCCTGATGTGTGGGGATAATGTGCCGAAATCCAAAGATATTTTGGGCCGAACTCCGAAACCGTTCGAAACTCGGTGAACCCGCGTAGGATTCATCCCCGCGCATCATCGCCGCCCACTGTTCGGTAGACATTGCAGCTGTTCCCGAATCGGTGAGCAAATCGATCAGGATAGCGTCGGAAGGAATCAAGAACAGGTTGTAGCCGGCGATTTCCAGCAGCCGGCGGCGCTCTTCAGGCGTCGTGCGCCGGATCGGCTCAACACTCTTGATCCGAAAGGGCTCGATAATTGTTTTCGGCATCAGTTCCCTCCGTCAGCAAGGTTCAATTAATTCGACGCTGACACCGCGCCCCAAGCAAAGCCATTACAAATAGTCCCTGCGGAAAAGAGCCTAAACGATTCCAACTAATTACGGTTAACGCCTCCGCTACGCCAGTACCTTATGCCCACCAAAGCGCCTAAAGCCCATAGGTAAACTAACCTGAACTGAAGCCTTCGACCATGCAACAGATTGGCAGATACGAGATCGTTGAGGAGATCGGCCGCGGCGCCATGGGTGTGGTTTTCAAGGGCCGTGATCCCCTCATTGGACGCGCCGTCGCCGTGAAGACCATCACCTCAGGTGTGGCCGAGAGCAGTGATCTGCTCGAAAGGTTTTACCGCGAGGCTCGCGCTGCCGGCGGCCTGCAACATCCCAATATTGTAACAATTTACGAGATGGCGGAGTCCGGCGGTGCTCCCTTTATTGCCATGGAGTATTTGGAAGGGGAGAGCCTGGAAAAGCTCATCTCCCGAAAGCCGACGCTGCCGCTTAGCACGAAATTGGATTACATCGTGCAGGCCTGTCGCGCCCTCGATTTCGCGCATCGACGGGGTGTCATCCACCGCGATGTCAAGCCCGCCAATATCGTGGTCACGCGCGAGGGAATTGTCAAAGTAGTGGACTTCGGAATCGCTCGCTTAGCCGACAACTCAAAAACTCAGACGGGTACTCTGCTCGGCACGCTCGCCTATATGTCTCCTGAGCAGCTTCGCGGGCAACCCGGAGATGCGAGTTGCGACATTTGGGCCATGGGGGTCGTCCTCTACGAATTGCTCGCTTATCAGCGACCGTTCACTGGGGATAACCACGCGGCCGTTCTCCTGAGTATTCTTCAGGACGACCCGCCCTCAATTCAGCAACTTGTGCGCGAATGCCCGCCCCACCTGGAACGGTTCGTTTGGCGCGTGCTGCTCAAGAACGAGAAGGAACGCTACCGGACGATGGCGGAACTGCTCAAAGAGCTGGAAAGCATTTCGGCGGCGCTGCCGCAAGGAGTTTCTGCCGCGCCGAGCGCCAGGACTGTTGCTGTGCGCAAGCACCCGGAAAAACCTGCGGCGACACAACGCCTCGATATGCAAGCGGTGCATGAGGCGGAAAAGGTGCGTACCTCCAGCGCTGCACCGCGGCCCGGGGGAAGCGCACAGCGTGCCAACAGTCCTCTTGCTACACCAATCCAGAATGCAACGCCGACGCCGAAGAGCAACGCAGTTGGTGATATCCGGGGGAATCGGCAGCAACACACCGCGCCTGGGCGGGTTGTGGGTCCCCGAAAAGCTCGTTTCAGCACCAAAACAGTCGTTTTTTCTGCGGCGGTCGGATTGCTTGTGCTTGCATTGGCAGCTGTTCGACAGCACAGGCTCGCATCCGCCACAACAGCTTCGGCTCTCAGTGCGCCGTTCTCGCCCTCCGCACCTTCCCGGCCAGCACAGTTGTCTGCACCTGCTGCGCCTGCACCGGCTCTTCCAACACTGGCGCCTACGCCCATCTCTGCCTCCCCTTCCGAACCTTCGGCGCCTTCGGTCGAACAACAGCAGCGCCAGCTTATCGAGTTCGCGCATCAAGCCGCCGACGCACACGATTTCACAACCGCGCGTGCTCGTTTGGACCAAGCCGGCAAACTCAACGGTCCCTTGAATTCGCTCATTCCCGATTTGACGCGCCAGTTCAACGAGGGCGCCTACGACGCGGAACTGAAGAAAGCCGCGGCCCAGGCGCAGGCGCTCTGGGACCAGGGGATAGCCGAACTGCAAAACGACCGCCTCGATGACGCGGAAAAATCTTTTCGCGAACTCCTCGTTTTGCCTGCTGGAGGCCACCACTGGGCCGATGCTGAGCGCTATGTCGACCAATTGATCCCCCAACATCGGTTGGAGCAGCAACTTTGGATCGAAGCCCGCATGGAAGCCAGTTCGCCCGAGCGTGGGCATGTGCTCAAGGAAATCAAAGCGCTGGACGAGGTTATGGCCGCGGGTGGCACCCACGAACAGCAGGCCCGTCAGATGCGCGATGCGGCGATCCGGGAGATCGTGCGCGAGAATGCCCGCAGAAACGGAACGGTCGATCCTACCCTGTCGCCCGGCTATGAAGGCCATCTGGCTCAGCTTGAAACTCAGTTTGGCGATCTGGCCGCACGGGGCGATGCCGCGGCTTTGGAAGGGCTGCGAGAGTTGCGGTCCGAGTTCAAGAATCTGGCGGACGCGGGAGGGCCTCTTGCGATGGACGCGAGGGATTACATCAATAACGTCATACCGAAAGCTGAAAAACAGATTGAAGACAATCTGGCCGCCGACGCTTCGAACTTGTCTGCGAATGCCGAATACGAGCGCGCCGCTAAAGATTTCGATCGTGCGTTAGCCACCCAAAACACATCCGTCCTTCACGGGCGCGTTCTTTCGGCTTTTCAGCAGATTGCAGACTCCGGCGGCATCAGGGCAAAAGAAGCCGACCGTTATGTGCATGTTCTGATTCCTGCAGCACTAAAAAAGACGAACCCTCAGCAGACGCAATGAGTTCAATAACGCAAACCTTGAGCTTTCCAGCAAACGCGAAGCAGCGTCGATGCGAGGTGGCTGCCTTCTCCGACAAGGGGCGTGTTCGTCCGATTAATGAAGATAGTTACCGCATTTCTCGCGAACACAATGTGTTTGTGCTCTCCGACGGTTTGGGCGGTGCTGCTAAAGGCGAAGTCGCCAGCGCGATAGCAGTGGAAACGGTTATTGCGGCGCTGAACGAGAATGGCATCGCAGGCGATGCAAGTGGTAACGGCAACGAGAAGAATGAATTGTCTGGAGAGACACAATCGCTCGTACATGCGATCAAGCGGGCGAACCAAAAAATCCACGAAGAAGGCATACGGGACCCCGCATGCCACGGAATGGGCGCAACCATCGTCGCGGCGCGAATCCGTGGCAATCGGCTAAGCCTCGTCCACGTAGGTGACAGTAGGGCCTACTTGCTGCGCTCCGAAAGACTCGAGCAATTGACAGCCGACCACTCCCTGGTCGCCGAGCAGGTTCGCCGGGGGCTCATGACCATCGAGCAAGCAGCCGCCAGCGAGCTCCAAAGTGTGCTGACGCGCGCCCTGGGAACGGAAGAAAACGTGGAAGTAGACGCTGATGAGATTGAATTGTTTCCGCGTGACTGTCTCCTGCTTTGTTCCGACGGCTTGACGCGCATGGTGCCCGAAACCGAAATTGCGATGATTCTATTGGAAGCTCCTGATGTCGCATCAGCCGCCGAGCGCCTGGTTAACCGCGCCAATGAATACGGCGGGTTGGATAACGTCACCGTAATGGTCATCCGTGTGCACAAGTCGAGAAAATGGTTTTCAAAGATCGTCCCTTGGTTCAGCGCGAATTTAACTTGATTTTTCGGAGGACGGAATATGCCTGTACTGGTAGTGAAGTTTGAGGGTTCGGTTTTGCAAAAGGTCGCGGTAAATGGAGGCGCGATTACGATTGGGCGAAGCCCGGATAACTCCATTCCCATCGATAATCTTGCGGTTTCCAGCCATCACGCTGAAATTAAGTCGGAACAGGGTCGTCTCGTCATCGAGGACCTCAATAGCCTGAATGGAACGTTTGTGAATAGCCAGCGAGTAAAACGCAGCACCCTGAAAGATGGTGACGTAGTTTCTATTGGGAAACATACCATTCAGGTGGACGAAAAGGCGACGGAGCTGCCGGCTGATGCAAACCGGCCCGCGCCGGCTGCAAAGTCCAGGTCCAGTGTCGAGGAAACGTTCATTCTCGATACCGAAAAGCGTCGCAAGCTGATGCAGGAAATGGCGGCAGCCGGCGAACGCTCGCAAATCACGCCGTCGCGCGTGAAAGTCGCAACTCTGGTTCGTATCAAAGGACCGATCGAACAAGCCGAGTATCCGCTTACGGGCAAGCTGACCGTGATCGGAAAATCGGAGATGGCTACCGTCCGCTTGCAGGGCTGGTTCAAGCCCAAAATGGCCGCGCAGATCAATCGCCGCGACGACGGCTATTACCTCGGTCGTGGCGACCGTGTCCCCACGATTAATGGCAGCCACATCGGCGCACCGACACTGCTTTCCGATGGAGATCTCATCGAGATCTGTGGCGTTCAACTCAGATTCACTATCAAGGAATAACGCCGTGACGGCAGCCGACTCAGGCCTTGAGACGAGTGACTCTGTTTATCACCGGCACCTCAAGCCCAAAGGAGCGACACCGCTGTGGCTGGGAAAAGAAAATGGAGTGGCAGCGTAAAAACCGATTCCACTCATCCACCCTCGGGGTTATTTAACAAGGACGCGGCCACCATTGCCCGAACGCTCGCCTCGAAAAAAGTGTCGCCCAAAGGACCCGGCTCCGGCATGCGCATGCTAACGTTCTACATCAATCGGGCTGGTCGCAATCTCAGCGCGCACAGGCGCGCTGTGTTGCACAAAGCCAAAGCGCTGCTTTCCGAACGCGCCCGCCCAGCCAAGCGGAGGCACAAGAGCAAGAACTCTTAAAACGCCGCTGGCTTCATTTTCCCGCTTTCTTCGCAAAGATGCTCCTGGCGTACCCCTTTCGGAGCAATGCCGCGAATAAACCCAAGCCGCAACTGACAAGGGCAACTACAATAATCATCTGGCCCAGACCTGCCCAGGCCAAATTCAGCGCACTATGCAGGATCAACCGCCCAACAAGCATCCGACCGACTGGCGGCATTCGCTGGCGAGTTATACAGACCGGCACGTGCTCCAGGTACTCGCGCTCGGCTTTTCCAGCGGGCTGCCGATGATGCTCACGTATCTGACGCTTTCCGCCTGGCTCGCAACAGCGGGGATCAAGCGATCCGCGATCGGAGCTTTCGCGTTAACCAGCAGTTTTTATGCGCTGAAATTTCTCTGGTCGCCGCTGATTGACCGTCTTCCGCCGCCGATCCCTTGGGGGCGCCGGCGCGGGTGGGGTTTGACTCTGCAAGTTGGCTTGGTGGCGGCGATTCTGGCGTTAGGATCCACGGATCCAAGACGAAGTCTGGGCACGATGGCCATTCTCGCCGGGGTGGTGGCCTTCCTTTCCGCAAGCCAGGATATCGTGATCGACGCCTGGCGAATCGAAATTCTCCCCCTAGAGCTTCAGGGCCCCGGCGCGGCAATGATACAGGCGGGCTACTACCTGGGAATGCTGGCGTCAGGCGCCGGTGCCCTGGTCATCGCAGCGCGATTCGGCTGGTTCGCGGCCTACGGAATCATGGCCGCCCTGCTCGCAGTCAGTATGCTCACCTTTGTGCTCGGACCCGAGCCTGACGTGTCACCGAAAGCTTCTAATCGTCCGCGAGCCGGCCAAACAACCGCATGGAAAACGATCGAGGAGTGGTTCGCGACAGCAGTAATCGGTCCGTTTTCGGATTTTATGCGGCGTCCCTATTGGCTTCTCATCCTGCTGGTGATTCTCGACTATAAGCTGGGGGAGGGCATGGCGGCAGTGATGTCAACGCCGCTGTATATCGCTGTGGGTTTTACCCTGAACGAAATTGCCGTGATCTCGAAGCTGTTCGGTCCGTTCACGGTTATTGTCGGCGCCTTGGTGGGTGGAATCGTTACCGTGCGGTTTGGACTTCTCCGCTCGCTGATTATCTGCGGAATTATTCAAGCTCTTGGGAATTTGACGTATGTGCTGCAGGCTGTGGGCGGCCATAAAATCGCGTATCTCGCGTTCTGCGTCACAGCACAAAATGTGACTACGGGCATGGCCGGCACCGCTCTGGTCAGCTATATCTCCAGTCTGTGTTCGTCCGAATTTACGGCGACTCAATACGCACTCCTCGCTTCCCTGGCCTTGCTTGGACGGACAGTTGTGGGATCAACTGGCGGAGCGCTTTCTGAAGCGATCGGTTGGGTACCGTTTTTCCTGCTGACCACAGTAGCGTCTCTACCTGCGCTTGTTCTCGTGTGGTGGATCGATCGCCGAGGATCCACTCAATCCGACCGGCCCCCGACAGTGGCTTCTTTAGCCGGCGAGAGAAATGCTTGATGCAGTTGGAGCATTAGACAAATTTCGGCGTGACGTGCTTGCGGTCTTACGAAATGAGGGATATAAGTGCGCCTCCGGCTCATTCGACCTCGATATTCCGCGCAGATATGCTGTTCAGGAGGAACGGTCGTGTCATTTGTTGAGCGGCGTCGTGCTCATCGTTTTGAGATCCAGTCGCCTCTGCTCGTCCGTTGGAAAGATGGCGCTCAGGCGCGCGAAGCTTTGACCGTATCCGAAGATCTCAGCTCAAACGGCATCTATTTCGTGCTTCCCGAAGGCATTAAAGATGGCACGTCGGTGGAAGTGGAAATGACCCTACCGAACCAGATCACGCTTGCCGGGCCCGTTCGGGTGCGTTGTTTGGGACGAATTCAGCGCTGCGAGCCGACCGAAGGTGCAAAATCAGGGATGGCTGCTGCCATCGAAAAATACGAATTTTTGCCCGCGGATGAAAACTCGCCGGAACATGACTCGCCTGCAAAACTGAAGCGTTAATCAAAAAAACATGGCAATCGCCGGCCGAGTCGGAACCCTGGAAACATCAGTCGATGTGTTAAAGATGCTTTTCGAACGGCGCTTCCGCTCGCCTGCCGTTCGCATTCAGGCATTGGATAGCCGTTTGAGCGGTTCGGGGCGGAAGCTTCTGCGGCTATCAGGTGGAGGGCTCACGGCCATTGGGGTTCTTTACGACATTCGCGAAGAAAACATTGCCTTCGTTGCATTCTCGAAGCATTTTCGCTCTCGCGGGCTTCCCGTTGCTGAAATTTACGGCTCTGACCTGGAGCGCGGCGCCTATCTCGAAGAAGATCTGGGCGACACGACGCTTTTCGATGTCCTCTCGGCCAATCGCGTCGGCGAAAATATAGCTGCGCGCGTGATTGAAGCATATCGCAAAGTTGTAGCTGTTTTGCCGCGATTCCAGGTCGAAGCCGGCCGCAGCCTCGATTACAGTGTTTGTTACCCGCGTGCGAGCTTTGATCGCCAGTCGATCGCCTGGGACCTAAATTATTTTAAATACTATTTTCTGCGATTAGCTGGAGTTCCCTTCAACGAGCAGGCACTGGAAGATGATTTCGGACGCTTGACCGATTTTCTGTTGCAAGCCGATTCCGAGTATTTTCTTTACCGGGATTTCCAGTCCCGGAACATCATGTTGCAGCAGGATGAGCCGTGGTTTGTCGATTATCAGGGCGGGCGTAGAGGCGCCCTGCAATACGATGTAGCCTCGCTGTTATTCGACGCCAAGGCGGACCTGCCACCCCAGCTGCGGGGGCACCTGCTGGCCGAATATCTGGGGCATGTCTCTAAATTCATCGATCTCAAACGCGACGTCTTCATGCGCTATTACTATGCGTATGTTTACGTCCGCCTTATGCAAGCCATGGGCGCTTATGGTTTCCGCGGATTTTATGAACAGAAGACGCATTTTCTGCAAAGCGTCCCGTATGCGCTGAAAAGCCTTCATTGGTTGTTGGACAACGTGGAATTACCAATTCCCCTGCCCACGCTGATGGTCGCGTTCCGGGCAATGTTGAGTTCCGAGAAACTGCTGGCCGGCTCGCCCGCGGCGGGATTTGTCTCCGATACTCAAAATCTAGCCGTCCAGGTCTTCAGCTTCTCGTTTCACCGAACTGCCCCGAAAGATGAGACGGGAAACGGAGGCGGATTCGTTTTCGATGCTCGCAGTCTACCGAATCCCGGCCGCGAAGAACGTTTCAGATCGTTAACCGGCAAGGATGCTCCGGTCGTCGACTATCTCAGCCGCGATCCGACCGTACGCCAGTTCCTGGCGAACGCGATCGCACTGGTCGATTCGAGCCTGACCAATTATCAGAGCCGCGGATTCAAGAATCTCATGGTTTCGTTTGGCTGTACCGGCGGCCAGCATCGTTCCGTGTTTCTTGCGGAAGAATTGGCGAAACATTTGCGCTCACGTAATGGCGTGAACGTCCTCGTCCGTCACCTGGAACTCGAAAAGCAGGGCAAATGAAAGCCATGATTTTCGCCGCGGGCCTGGGCACGCGCTTGCGGCCACTGACGGACAACCGCCCCAAGGCGCTCGTGGAGATCGCGGGCCGCACACTTCTCGAGATCACGCTCGCTCGCCTGAACTCCTTCGGCATTCGCGACGTAATCGTCAACGTGCATCACTTCGCCGGAATGATCGTCGACTACCTGAAATCGAACGATAACTTCGGCATGCGCATCGAGATTTCGCGCGAAGACGACCTATTGCTTGATACCGGTGGTGGCCTGAAGAAAGCCGCCTGGTTTTTCCTGAACGATTCCGCAAACGAGCCATTCATCCTGCACAACGTGGACGTTATTAGCACGATCGATCTTGACCGTATGGCCCGATTTCACGTCGAGAATCGCGCTTTGGCGACCTTGGCGGTTCAGGATCGAAAGAGCACGCGACACTTGCTGTTTGACAAAGATTTGCAGCTTTGCGGCCGCGACACCACTACGGAACGAGAACGCGAGCCGTTTCGAACTTCGCCTGACCTGACGCCGCTCGCCTTCTCGGGCATTCACGTGATTTCGCCGCGGTTGCTTCCAATGATTACTGAGGAGGGTGTGTTCTCAATCATTGGGCCCTATGTGCGCCTCGCGGCTGGCGGAGAAAGGATTGTCGCGTTTCGGGCTGACGAGTATCAGTGGCGCGACGTCGGCAGGTTAGATGACGTGAAACGCGCCGATGAGGATGCGCGGCTTATCAAACAGATCGTGTAATTGCGTGCGCACACCAAACAAATGCGCGCGAATCCACATGCAAGCTGGGCTAGGCGCCACTTCTTCCCTTTGTGTCGCGTGCCGCGCCCGGCCGCGCGCCTCGGCAAGTAAATACGAACGCCGGCGGCAGATTCCGCCACGTTATGCTGCGTTGCACGGAACGAAAATACCGATTCAGCAGTGCGTACATATCGAATTTGCTGAGCTGCCGATCCCGCAACTGCAGCCCGTGCAGATATTGATATTGGGTAAACGTGCCTTTTTTCTTCAGGCGAATACTGATTTCGCTTAGAAGCGCATGTCTCTGCAGGTCCGACATTAAACCCATGGCTAAGGATGAAAGGATGGCGTCGACGTGCCTGTAGCCGCGCTGGTTCAATTCCCGCGCCAGTTCTTCCGCAGGCGCATGAATGACGACGAGCCGCGGATCAGCAATACTCGAGTCTAAATGCCGCGCGAATCGATCATTGATCTCAAATGCCAGCAATGTTGCGTCACGAGGAAGCGTCTCCAGCAACGCACGCGTCATAACTCCGGTGCCCGGGCCAAGCTCGATGACTACGCGCGCGTTCTCCAAAGGAAGCGGCCGCAACATCGCCCGGGTCAGATAACGCGAACTCGGCGCGATTGCGCCGACGGTGCCGAAATCGGCAAGAGCTTCGGCCACAAATTCCGCTGGATTCATTTGCCTAATTCTTTCGCCCTAGTCCAGATTAACTCATCATCCGGCAACCGCAAACAAGTTGATTCTTTTTTAGGAAGTTGCCCGCTAACGCCGTTGGGCGCAAAAGCGCTGCTCTAAGCTTTTACTCCTCTGCGCCAGAAGCTATGCTTAAGCGCGATTGATTGCTCCTGTTACAGCCTATTTCTACATTTTCTTTTGAAACTGCGCGATCCCGGTGTAGAAAGCTATCTTGTTTTTCCGACTGGTGCGCAAGCTGAAGAAGCGCCGCCCGGGGAGGGTTCATGTTCCAGTCCAAAGCTTTGCTGAGAACTGGCCGTGTTTTCGTTATGACCGCTGTTGTTTTGGCTATGGCGGCTCGGGCGCTGCCCCAGACGCGCCGTCCTGAAGCCGGGCCATTCGATCCCGCAAAACTCCAGACGCAGTACCCGCCTGATGAAGGCGTCGCGATCCGTGCCGGCCATCTGTTTGATTCGCGATCAGGAACGATGCTGGCGAATCAGGTGATCGTCGTTAAGGGCGACCGAATCGCTGACGTAGGCGCCGCCGAAAAAGTACCGATTCCGCAAGGGGCCAGAGTAATCGATCTCAGCCGCGCCACCGTGCTGCCCGGCTTAATTGATCGCCACGTTCACCTGTTTCAGGATCCGGAGCCGAACGAAGCGCGTGCCGCGTACATCGGCCTAAACTATGCGCTCGCCGATCTATACGCCGGCTTCACTACCCTGCAAGACCAGGGCTCTGCCTATACTTATGCAGGAGTCGAGTTGCGCGACGCAATCAACAGAGGCCAATTGTTGGGACCGCGGCTCCAGTTAGCTGGGCCCCAAATCGATCCCCGAGGCGTAACCTACTATCCTGCTCCTTCCTCACCCACCCCGTTTGGGTACGGTCCAGGCGACCCGGTTTGGCAACTCATCAGTAATGTCAACTCGCCCTGGCTCGCCCGCGCGGCGGTGCGAGAACGCTCTCACTACGGGGTCGATTGGATAAAGATTTACGAGACCGAAGATTATGAGGGCGGCGGCTATCCCGAACCACATGGCTCCGGCGCATTTAAACCAGATGGCACCATGATCAACGTACCGTCGCTCACATTGGAAGAGAATCAAGCCATTGTTGACGAAGCGCATCGCCGCGGCTTAAAGGTCTCTTGCCACGCGTACGGTGGAGAAGGACTGCGCAATTGCCTCGAATCTGGAGTCGACCTGCCTATGCACCTCACTGTAAGCATCACTAATAAACCAGGTCTCGATGACGAAACCATCCGCCTGCTCAAAAAGCCGCAGAGTGACGGCTCCATTCGCGCCGTCAATCAGACGTTATGGGATCTGATGGGCGACCTCGAAGTGCGCGATCTCAAGGCCACCGGCGGCAAGACCACTCGTTTGCGGCTCACTGAACTCAGCTTCAAGCGCCTCATCGCTGCCGGTGTGAAGGAGGTTTTTGGCAGCGGCGCATATACGGTTGGCCATGGCGTGCAGGCATTTCAGTTTGAATATTACGTAAAATGGGGCATGACTCCCGCTCAAGCTTTGCAAACCGCCACCAGCACTGCCGCCGAAACCTTGAACTATGATCTGGGCAAGCAGGTCGGCATTGTTGAAAAGGGCAGGTTTGCCGATCTGGTTGCAGTTGAGGGCGATCCACTCGCTGACGTCACCGAAATGGAACGCGTAAAATTCGTGATGAAGGGCGGTGTCGTTTTTCGCAGCGAGCTGAAGTAAGCCGATCAGGAGCTAAATTGTGAGCTCGTATTGGCAGGCAATATCGTTTGCATGGTTTAATAAACAGCGAAAGGTTGGGTACATGCGCTGTCAGGAAAATGTCGGAGGCAAGTGGGTGCGAAGGGATATCAGCCGCCGTCGTCTATTGAAGCACGCCGGCATTGCGGCAGCGGCGGTGGCATGCCGTCCCTGGCTCGCAGTGGCGGATGAGATCAGTCCTGCGATGGCGCGACTCAGCGCGTACATGGCTGACGCGCGGAACCGCGCGTTGCCGGAAGCCGTGATCGAGAAAACCAAGCATCACGTGCTCGACACGATCGCATCGATGGTTTCCGGCTCAGAACTTCCTCCAGGCCGCGGAGCCATTCAATTCGCGCGGACCTATGGCGGAGAAAAAATCTGCACTGTCGTTGGATCGAATGTGCTCTGCGGCCCGATCGAGGCCGCCATGGCGAACGGCGTCCTCGCTCAGGCCGACGAAACAGACGATTCGCATGCTCCCTCGCTTTCGCATCCTGGATGTGCGGTTGTACCCTCGGCACTCGCGGCCGGCGAGCGCTTCCCCACGGATGGCCCGCAATTCTTGCGTGCCGTGGCGCTCGGGTATGACGTCGGCACGCGCATATCGATGACGCTTGGCGGACAAAACTTCATGAACGCCACGCACCGTGACACGCATAGCCTGTCTGAAGGTTTCGGCGCTGCTGCAGCCGCGGGCAGCCTCGCCAAGCTCAGCGCGGAGCAGATGCGCTGGCTGCTCGACTATGCAGCACAACAATCTTCCGGCATTGCTTTCTGGATGCGTGATTCCGAACACATGGAAAAAGCTTTTGTGTTTGGCGGAATGACCGCTCGCGACGGCATCACCGCCGCTCTTCTGGTTCAGTCCGGCTGGACTGGCGTGGACGACGCCTTCTCTGGGGCCGATAACTTCCTCGTGGCCAGCCTGCCGAAAGCCGATCCCGCCGGACTGGTCGATAAGCTGGGCGAGCGCTATGAAGTCGTCCGCACGAACATCAAAAAATGGACGGTTGGTTCGCCGATTCAAGCGCCACTGGATGCGCTCGACAGTATCCGCAAGAAGCATCCTTTTGACGCCGATCAGGTTAAGCAGGTCACGGTTCGCATCGCTACAGACGAAGCCAGCGTCGTGAATAACCGCGAAATTCCCGACATTTGCCTTCAGTATATGCTGGCCGTCATGCTGATCGACAAAACCGCATCGTTCCGCGCGGCGCACGACAACGCGCGCTTGCACGATCCCGCCGTCATGCGCGAACGCGCTAAGATTCAACTCATTCCTGACGAAGACCTCGAAAAGCTGCTGCCCAAGCGCGTGTCGATCGTCGAGGTCACGTTGGCCGACGGAACTCATCTAAGCGAGCGCGTGGACGCCGTACGCGGCACCGCGGAAAATCCCATGGGCCGTGAAGAAGTTGTGACAAAGGCAAATGATTTGATGTCCTCAATCCTCGGCGCATCAAAGAGCAAGAGTCTTATCGACAAAGTGCTCGCGCTCGAAGGTGTGAAAGATATTCGGGAGCTCCGCCCGCTTCTGCAACGCACGTAATGGAATCTTGTGACGTCCTCGTCGTCGGCGGCGGAAACGCCGGGCTTTCCGCGGCGATCACCGCCCGCGAAGCGGGCGCTTCCGTCCTGCTGCTCGAGCATGCGCCTCACGCCTTTCGCGGCGGCAACAGCCGCCATACCCGCAACCTGCGGGTGATGCATGATTCTCCTGCTGCAACTCTCGTTGGCAGCTATTCCGGCGCCGATTACTGGAGAGATCTGCTCGGAGTAACTCACGGCAAAACCGACGAGCATCTCGCTCGCCTCGCCATAAAAGCGACGGCTGAACTTCTGCCCTGGATGCAGGCTCACGGCGCCCGATTCCAGCCGGCACTCGAGGGAACCTTAAGTCTTTCCCGCACGAACGCCTTTTTTCTCGGCGGGGGGAAAGCCCTGATGAATGCTTACTATGCTGCTGCCGAACGACTCGGTGTGCGCGTGCAATACGAAACGGAAGTGCATTCGCTCTGCCTCGTTAACGGAATCATCCGCGAAGTTAAGGCGGCAACAAAAACCACGCCTGTCTCCATACGGCCCAAAACGGTGGTCGTTTCGTGCGGCGGATTTCAAGCCAATATCGACTGGTTACGCGAATATTGGGGAGATGCGGCTTGCAATTTTATTGTTCGAGGCACCCCATATGCACAAGGCACATTGTTAAAAAATCTACTTCAGCAGGGCGCCGCGCCCGTCGGTGACCCCACGCAGTGCCATGCCGTCGCCGTGGATGCCCGAGCACCGAAGTTCGACGGCGGAATTGTCTCCCGCCTGGACTGTATTCCATTCGGCATCGTGGTCGATCGCGCTGGCCGGCGGTTCTATGATGAAGGCGAAGACCTCTGGCCCAAACGCTATGCAATCTGGGGTCGTCTGGTCGCAAAGTGCCCGCAGCAAATGGCATTTGCAATTACCGATGCCAAATCAGAAAAGCTGTTTATGCCGTCCGCCTTTCCTCCCATCCGCGCGGAATGCATCCGAGACTTGGCGGAAAAGCTGGGCATTGATGCTGCGGGATTACAAACAACGGTAGATAATTTCAATGAGGCCGTGCGTCCCGGCAAATTTGATTTGGCTGTGCTTGACGACTGTCGGACCGCGCGCATCGAGCCCCCAAAAACACATTGGGCCAGACCGATCGATGTGCCGCCGTTCATCGGATACCCGTTGCGGCCCGGAATTACGTTCACTTACCTCGGAGTGAAGGTAAACGAGAAAGCCCGCGTGATCATGCAAGACGACACGCCCTCCGGGAATCTTTTTGCTGCCGGCGAAATCATGGCCGGCAATATCCTCGGGGAAGGGTATATCGCCGGGATCGGAATGGCTATTGGCGCAGTTTTTGGGCGGATCGCGGGAAGAGAGGCGGCGAAGCTTGCGCTCTGCTGAACTAGAGCACAAAACGCGGCAATTCGTCGAGATTTGCAATGCCTGCCGTTATTGCGAAGGTTATTGCGCTGTCTTCCCTGCCATCGAATTGCGCAGGCAATTCACAGCCGGCGATCTGAGCTACCTCGCGAACCTATGCCATGATTGTCGGGGCTGTTACTATTCCTGCCAATATGCCCCGCCTCATGAGTTCGGGCTGAATTTGCCCCAGGCCTTCGCGCAACTGCGGCTGGAAACATATGGGCGTTATGCGTGGCCGCGGCCGCTCGCGGCGCTTTTTCGCCTTAATGGTTTTGCGGCATCCGTTCTGGGTTTAATCTGGATCGTCGTTTTTCTTTGGGTGACCAAGCCATCGGCGGCAGCCACTGTCGGCGCCGCTGGAGCGTTTTACGCCGCCGTCCCTGAAGGCCTAATGATCGCGACCACCGGCGCGGCTTTCCTGTTTGCAGCGGCCGCACTCTCAATTGGCGTGTTGAATTTCTTGCGCGATACGAATAGCCCTTCCGGTTTCGATCGGAGTTCCGCCTTGTCGGGCTTTAGAGACATTTTCATGTTGCGGAATCTGGGTGGCGGAGGTGACGGCTGCAATAACAAAGATGAAAGCTTCTCGCAATCGCGCCGCTACTTTCACCATGCGCTGTTTTATGGTTTTTTCCTTTGTTTTGCGTCGACTTGCACCGCGGCCTTTTACGAGCACATTTTAGGGTGGCTCTCGCCGTATCCGTTTTTTAGTCTACCGGTGTTGCTGGGTACGCTTGGTGGAGTCGCCATGCTGGTCGGCATAGCAGGGCTGCTCTATATAAAGCTGACCGCCGACCGAGCGCCGGCTTCTCAGCTTTTGCTGGATATCGATTATTCCTTCTTGGTGCTATTGTTCGTAGCAGCGGCGACAGGCCTCCTGCTGCTTGCCGCACGGGATACCATTGCCATGCCCTGGCTCTTGGCCGTGCATCTCGGTGTCATAGTGTCACTATTTCTGATTCTGCCGTATTGCAAGTTCGTGCATGGAATGTACAGAGGGGCCGCATTGCTTCGGTACGCGGCCGAGCAAGCTGAGCGCAAGCGAGCTAACTCTGCCCCGCAAAGTGCTGGAGCATAAGGGTGAAGCTCCATAGTCCGCAGCAGCAAGAATTTACGTGCCTGCCATGACAAAGTCGGAAGCTACCGCGAGCCTGGGTTCGGTTGTGCGGGTCGCCAGCGGCAATTTTCTCGAGATGTACGACCTTATGGTGTACGCCTATTACGCGTCGTACATCGCCAGCGACATCTTCCCGTCCAGCAACCACTTCGCATCGCTGATGCTGACGTTGGGAACCTTCGGCGCGGGCTATCTCATGCGGCCGTTGGGCGCGATTGTTTTGGGCGCCTACATCGACCAGCACGGGCGCCGAGCCGGTCTGATTCTCGCATTGTCTCTTATGGCCGTGGGCACGTTGACGATCGCCGTCACACCGGGGTACCGATTCATCGGAATCGTCGCACCTGTCATTGTTGTGATCGGCCGTTTGCTACAGGGATTCTCCGCAGGTGTCGAACTGGGCGGTGTTTCCGTGTATTTGGCCGAAATCGCCACGCCGGGACACAAAGGATTTTATTGCGCCTGGCAATCAGCCAGTCAGCAGATTGCGGTAATGACAGCAGCGTTCCTCGGTGTGGCGCTCAGCTATATCCTGCCGCCGTCAACTATGGCCGTTTGGGGTTGGCGAATCCCCTTTCTGCTCGGTTGCCTCATGATCCCGCTTCTCTTCTGGTTGCGGCGCTCGCTCGCGGAAACCAGAGAATTTCAGGCACGCAAAACGCGACCGACAATGCGGGCGATTTTTGTTTCGCTGGCGAGCAATTGGAAAATTGTCATCGTGGGGATGCTGCTGTCCACGATGACTACCGTTTGCTTCTACCTGATTACCGCGTACACACCAACGTTCGGCCGCGAAGTCCTGCGCCTCACGAATCGTGAAAGTCTGCTGGTAACGCTGTGCGTTGGTTTTTCCAATTTCGTATGGCTCCCTATCGGCGGAGCCATCTCCGATAAAATCGGACGTCGTCCCTTGCTTTATTTTTTCACTCTTGCGACATTGGTCAGCGCATACCCCGCGATGGCATGGCTGGTCAGCAGCCCATCAACTATTCGCCTGCTGCTGGTTGAACTTTGGTTTTCTTGTATTTTCGGCTGCTACAACGGCGCAATGATTCCGTTGCTGGTGGAAATCATGCCCCTCGATGTCAGAACAGCCGGTTTTTCGCTGGCGTTCAGCCTTGCCACGGCGGTGTTCGGAGGCTTTACCCCCGCGATCAGCACGTATCTGATCCACGTTACGGGCAACCAGGCGATTCCGGCCGTGTGGCTGTGCACGGCCGCCGTGTGCGGCCTTGGTGCGACAGCGTTCGGCAGGAGGCGTGCATCGGCATGGCAGCCGGCCGGATCTGAGGCGTCCACCTATTAGATGTGGACCCTCGGCTCAGCAGGAGCATACGCATTTCAAAAACATGACGATCGCATTGGGATTGCCTTGCCGCGGTGGGCTGCTGATCTGTGCCGATCAGGAAGTGCCTGCATGCGGCGGCGACAAATATTTTGAGGAGAGAATCTCCTGCACGGACCTCTTCGGTTCCGCGTTGGTTTCGAGCTACGGGGGTTGTTCCGGGTTGTGGAAGGAGGCGACCGAAAAAATCTCCCGCAGGTTATTAGAATTGCAGGGACCGGAAGAAGAAGGCGACGTCTGCGTAACTCCTCAGGCGATCTACGACACAGCAGATGAGGTCTTTACCGCCATGGGCCGGCCGGCAAATCTGCAAATGCTGATCGGCGTAGGCGGAGTCTTCAGCGCTCCCGAACTCTTCGTCTTCAATGAAGGTGCCTTGCATCGCGGTGCCGGCATCACCTGTGTCGGCGCCGGCGAGCTATCTCTGATTCGCTATCTGGCGGAGAATCTATATTCGCCATCCATGGATGTGGAAGCCGCGAAGAATCTCGGCGTTTACCTCATCTCCAAAGCCGCGCAATACGTAAGCGGCGTCGGCGCGCCGATTGACGTCGTCGTCGTCGCTGGACACCAGCCCGAGTGGCTGGGCGATACAGAGATCAAGCAGAGGGAAGCCACTATGCTTCTGCGGGAAAAAACGGTGTTGAAACAGATGCTGCCTCCTCCATCGTCAACCACCTGGCCGTGACTCCAAACCCAAATCGGTGTAAGCTGTTTTGGAAATTTCCCAGCCTCAAAGGAGAAGCGAAAATGAACAAGATTCTCAGGTCCGTGATGATAACCGCCGCTTTCACATTAATCGCGTTCACTACTGCCGCTCCTCAGGGCAAGCAGACCACCTTACGGGGCAAGGTGACCGATGTGGCTTGCGGCGCCGAGCACAAGATGAAGAATATGAGCGCGGCCGATTGCGCCCGCGCTTGTGCGAAAAAGGCAGGGTGGGCTCTTGTCGTCGGCCAGAAGGTCTACAAGATGCAAGGACACGAGGAAGATTTTGACAAGTACGCCGCCGAGAACGTAACGGTCAAGGGCACTCTGAGCGGCGATACCATGATGGTAACGTCGGTCACACCGGCAAAAGCGAAATCGTAATTCAAGCGCCAGCGAGCGATCAGATCCACGGGCCAAGAAGAGCCTTCTTCGCGGCCCGTTTACTTTTTTGCCTAACGAATTTAGCCAACCGGAGCAGTTCGGCCTTACCCGCTGCCACGAAGAATAAGAACAATCAGTAACGCGTTGAGCGCGATAATGACGGCGGCGGTGAACCAGGCAAGAACGGCCACCGACCGGGAGTTTGCGAATTCGCCCATACGTGCTTTGTCATTTGTGAACTGCACGAGCGGTACAAGAGCGAACGGCAGCTGAAAACTCAGGATGACTTGGCTCAGGATGAGAAGGGCCATCACCTTGTTTTCACCGGCAATGCCGATCACAAGCGCAGCGGGGATAATCGCCAGAGAGCGCGTGATTAATCTGCGCAGCCACGGCTTGATCTGCAGATGTAGGAATCCTTCCATGACGACCTGACCGGCAAGCGTGCCCGTTAGTGTCGAATTTTGTCCGGAACAAAGCAACGCGGCGGCAAAAAGAGTGCTGGCGAGACCCGCGCCTAAAACCGGAGTCAGCAATTGATACGCCTGGCTGATATCCGCGACGGTCGTCAGTCCTCGGTGATGAAAAGCGGCTGCGCCGAGAATCAGGATCGCGGCGTTTACGAAAAGCGAAAAGCCCAAAGCTGCAGTCGAATCGACCGTGGCGAACCGGACGGCTTCCCGCTTCTGGCGTGCCCCTCGACCGAAGGCCCGCGTCTGCACGATGCTCGAGTGCAGATACAGATTATGCGGCATGACAGTAGCGCCCAAGATGCCGATCGCGAGATACAGCATGTCGCGATCGTGAAGCAAGCGCGCGGGTGGCAGGAGCCCAGTGGCAGCCTCGCGCCATAAGGGAGCGGCAAAAAAAAGCTCATATGCAAAGCAGGCGGCAATGGTGGCGATGAGCGTGATTACCAGCGCTTCGATCCAGCGGAATCCGCGACCTTGCAGCGCAAGAACGATCAACACATCGGCGCCGGTAACCAAAACGCCTGCGAGCAGCGGTATCCCGAATAAAAGCTTCAGAGCGACAGCGGAACCCAAGACTTCCGCCAGGTCGCATGCGGCGATGGCGATTTCGCCGAGAATCCACAACGCAATACCGGTCGGGCGCGAGTAGGATTCGCGGCAAGCTTGCGCGAGATCGCGGCCGCTCACAATGCCGAGTTTGGCGGAAAGCGCCTGGACGAAAATTGCCATGACACTGCTGAGGATGACCACGCTTAGCAGGGCATAGCCGAATTGCGAGCCACCGCCGATGTCCGTCGCCCAGTTTCCCGGGTCCATATAACCGACAGCGACGAGATAACCGGGACCGGCGAAAGCGAGCAGCTTTCGCAGCAGCGAAGCGCCTCCCGCAATTGGCACGCTGCGATAAACCTCTGGCAATGAGGGCAGCAGCGGGCCCGCCGCTTGTTCGGGTTCGTTCTGTTGCGGCAGTTCTGCAGTATCGGATCCGATCTGCGCGGCGTCAGAGGAGGATTCGGAGGCAGGATTCACGATGGGCTGGCGCATCTTAACCCGGATGAACGGAAGTTATAAACTACACTTAACTCCGTGGAGGGTCAATACAGGTGTTGCGGGAGCGTATCCTGAGGTACACGTGTTGATACCTGACAGGGCTTGCCGCGACGTACATCGCCAGCGCAAACTAACTCGGGTGAACATGAAACTTTCATATGACGGTATTCCATCCGAGCCCACGGAATAAAAGAAAGTTATGGTAGCTTGGAGCGAAAGACCACGGAGGGAAAATGGCGGAACAGCAAGGGCCGCAAGTGCCTCAAGTGCAGATCAAGGCCGACGAGAAAGAGTTAGTCGGCGCTTTCAGCAATCTGGTTATGATTCACCATAATCCGGAAGAGTTTACGATGCACTTTATCTATGTCTTCACAAACGGAACTCATGGGAAGCTGGTGGCGAGCACGATCATCAGTCCCGGACACGCCAAGAGGCTGTGGCGCGCACTGGGTGAGAATATTGCACGCTTCGAGGCGCAGTTCGGTCCTATCCGTGAAACCCCGACGACTGCGCCTCCTCCGAACGTGGGGTTCGTACAATAGAACCGTTGGTGGAAGATTTTTGCGGGATACCTGACTGTGCGATAGGCTCGTGCGCACCAGCATGCCGTCAATCAGCGCGATTCTCATCACCTACAACGAAGAAGACGATTTGCCGGAGGCGCTGCAATCGCTCAGCGGCGTGGCAGAGGAGTTCGTGGTGGTGGATTCGGTCAGCAGCGACAACACGTGCGAAGTCGCAAGGCAGTATGGGGCGCGCGTTATATCGCGCCAGTTCACAAATTTTGGTGATCAGAAAAATTTTGCTGCCTCGCAAGCGACGCATGACTGGGTACTTTCGCTCGACGCCGACGAGCGGCTCAGCAGCGAATTGCGTGATTCCATCCTGACTTGGAAACGAAGCAAGCCTGAATACATCGCATATCAGCTCAATCGCAAGCCGAATTATCTCGGAGGTTGGATTGGCCATTCAGGGTGGTATCCACAGTATTGCGTGAGGCTCTACCGCCGTGATATGGCGCAGTTTGTCGGCGCGCTGCATGAAAGCGTGAAAACCAACGGGCCCGTCGGCCGGCTGCGCGGAAATCTTCTGCATTACACCATGCGTTCGCTGCGCGAGCATTACGCGAAAATGGAAGTGTTCACAACACGTGCGGCGCAGGACCTCCATGCGCGCGGCCGCCGGCGCTGGCGAGGTGGAATGTACGTGGCGGCGCCCTGGACGTTGCTGCAGAAATATGTTTTCCAGCTTGGATTTCTTGACGGTTATCGTGGCGCGCTGATCGCCTGGACTTCGGCGCGTCACGTGTGGCTGAAGTACCGCAAGCTCGGCATTCTCGTGCGCGGCGGAAAGCTCGAGCCGCGCTCCTGGCCGCAAGCGCGAGACTTTTAGTCTTCTCGCGCACCGCGAGCGACGCAGTGCTGCCTCTGTCGGAAGTTCGGTCCAGGGGAAAAGGTTGTGCGTTATTTTTTGCCGATGCAGGCGGCTATGGTGTGAAGATCTGCTGCGAGCTTTCTGGAAACGGTATCACTGCAGAAGGCGTTCAGGCGCTGGCATCGTTCTCGCTCAAGACTGTCGTCGCCGGCCCGCTCGTGAATCATGGTGACAATCGCGTCGAAGTCTTTTGAAGCGAACAACACGCCGGCTTTGCCCACAACCTCCGGGACTGCGGCAGCGCTATACGCAAACACAGGTTTATTGAAGATCATACTTTCTATAAGTGGTACGCCGAAGCCTTCGTGCTCACTCATTGAGAGAAATAGGTCACAGACTCGGTAGTAGGTGCAGAGTTCGGGCAAGGAGACTTTGCCTGTGAGGATCGCCACATCGCGCAGGTCATACCCAGCGATCAGCTTTTCCAGCTTGGCGCGATAGCGCCGCTTTGAGGCTCCGACCAGCAATAGCCTGATTCCCTTGCCGAATTTCTTCTGATACCGGTATACAACTTCGATGAGGTCGTGCTGACATTTGTGAGGCGCCATCCGGCCAACAAAGAGGATATTGAGCCTGCCGTCGTTATATTTGCGATAGAGAGCTTCAACCATCGGGATTTGATATTTCTCCCGATCCACGATGATGGGACAGACGGCGGTGCATCTAAAACCGCTGATTTCCAGTTCCTGGCGCGAGTACTCGGATGCGGCCCATGCGAAAACCACCTTGCGTGCCAAATTGGCCAGCTGTTTTCGTCCCTGCAGAGAATGAAAAAAGGAGCCCCACGCATTGCCAAAATGAAATTTCGCCGGGGTAATATTGTGGTAATAGAGAGCGACCGGGTAAGGATGCTCTAGAATTCGCGCAGTGACTTTCGTCCCGGTAGAAAAATGATAGATCAATAAACTGTCTTCGTAGGGATTCAAAGAAGACAATTCTCTGACCTGCGAAGAAACGCACGGATCGATCCTATCGGCGTACATTTGCGAATCGTAGCCGAGCCTTTGGAAAATCGCATGCATGGACGCCATTTGGTTGCTGACAGCGTCGCCGACAGTCATAGCGCGGCTTACCTGGATGATGCGCACGAGCTTGCCCTCACGCGGGGCTCTACGGACCTTCATTCTCGCACATTGTTAGAATGCGTTCCCCCGAAGGGGCCGATCGACTACTGACGTCGTGGTTCTTCGGTGGTCTTGGCGAGTATCGTACCGGACGCTTCCGCGCTCTTAGGTGAAAAGAAAAAGCGCCGGGACCCTCTGCCAGAGTCTCCGGCGCTAATTTATGGAATTACTTGCGCCAGTTTTCCTTTTCGCCTTCGTCCTCCTTATCCGTGCAGGTTATTTTTCCTAGGAAGACAGAGGGCCGAGAACCCAGTGGCCCACTGGCTCCAGGAACTCGAGACCGACGGCAAAGCCGTCGTCGCGCAGGCGCTCGCAATAGGTGACGCGGGCCTTGGCGCGAAAATTTCCAGGAAGCGATTCGAACGATAGATAGTCGTCGCGATTCCAGCGGCGGACGGAGAGAACACGGGCGCCGCGAGCGCTGACGTTCTCGGTAAACGTGGTCTCCACGCCGGGAATTTCCTCGTTACCCGAGATGTGGACGGCGATTGCCATGGGAACTCTTTTTTCACCGCGCGCGACGCTAAACGTTTTCTCCACGCTGCCCCCAGACAAGCGAACTCCGACATCAGTACAGTTCAAACCGTTTACAGACAAGCTGCGATACGCGACAGCCCCATTAGCCGCCCTCCGCGCTTCATGCCGTAAAGGCTGCGGTCAGCGGCATCAAAGAGCTCCTCGACGGTGCGGCCATCCTGCGGGAAAACGGCCGTTCCAACGCTCACCGTAACCGGCGGATTTTCTCCGTCGGCGCTCAGCCGCTCGCGGATACGTTCGGCTACCCGTTGAGCTGCATGCGCGCCGGCTTCAGGAAGAACCAAGGCAAATTCGTCGCCGCCGTAGCGTGCGGCAGTGTCGATCGCCCGCGAGTGCGAGCGAAGAACTTTACCGAGGCGGCAGATCGCGTGGGAACCGACCAGATGTCCGTGCCGATCATTGATCTGCTTGAGATGGTCCAAATCCATCAAAACGATCGCGAAGCTCCGGCCGCTGCGGCTGGAGCGCTGGATTTCGCTTTCCATCGCATTCAGCAGTGCGCGGTAATTGCCGAGACCCGTAAGAGAATCGCTGACGGCAAGCTGCCGAACCTGCTCGAACAGTCGCGCGTTGTCGAGCAGCGTGCCGCCAAGAATCAGCGCATAGCTGCTGGTGCGCAACCCCAAAGCCAGGGTAAAAGGCGCATCAAAGGCGTGCAGAGATTGGCTGGCCGCAACGTGGCAACAGACGTTCATCCACAGCGCAACGCAGAGCGTGCGTCTCATGCCGAGCCGCTGCGGGTTCGTACGACTGAAAGCGATTGCGGAGACCATGAACAATGCCGCAGGGACCAGTTCAGAGGCGCGCGCCAGAGGAGCTGCCGGATGCGTGGCGCTATTAATAACACCGCTGAGATAAGCTGCGCTTGTCAGGTAAGTCACCATCGCGACGAGCATCAGCGAGACCGTGACTTCGCTGCGGGGATGACGCGAGTGTGGAACCCGGTGTTCGAGAGCGAGCGCTGATACGAGCATCGCGGCGAGCGCCGTCTGGCCAATCATCCAGGTCAAGAACACGGCCGCCTCATGAGTGGCCGTGATTGGCGCTCCGTAAACGCCCCAGATCGCAAACGTTTCGATCAAACCGGAAACCAGGAAACCCAGGGCTAAAATCAGCGTCAGACGGTCTCGGGTGCCGCGGAAATGCACGAGTGCATTAGCAACAAACGTGAAGCAAAGCAGGCTGCCGATAATTTCCAGATAGCAGAAAAGCACGAAACCCGAGGAGAAATCGCGATGCCGCAACCAGGAAGCGAAGATAAGTACACCGGCAAGCGCACAGATGCCAAGCGTCCATTGATAACGAGAAAGGCGCCGGCCGAGATTTTGCTTGCCAAACACGAATCCCCCAACTCATTCCCGCATGCTGCCCCGGAAGGAAACGCGGGTGTTGGTGAATACAGCACGTCGGCTGCCTTCAGCGTTCCTCTCGCAGAACTGGAGTCAAATTACTGAAAAAGCGGGGATTGGCTAATATCCATCGAACTGGGCATTTCGTGGCAATCCCGAAAATGCCGCGCTTGGGTTTCAAAATGTTACGGATTGATTCAGGTACTTCCTGTAATACCAATTAGGCACGGACAGACAGGGCGGCAGTGCAGGCGTGGAAATGTAGCGCTTGCGCGTGTTAGAGCCGCGGAGAAGCTTGCATCGGGGAGACCAACCCACCGCGCGCTGACAGGCGCTTACGGCTTTTGTTGGTTCTCTTCTTGGGCGCGGACGGCCGCTTCCGCAGCCTGGAAGCCGATGCGGCTGTGGGTGCCGTCGCAGAAAGGCTTGTTCACTGAACCTCCACAGCGGCAAAGCGCGAAGTTCACCTTTCCCGTGAGGTCGTACTTCTGACCATCGGCATCCACGAGTTCGATGGACCCTTCAGGAGCTTCCACGCGGAATGGACCGTTTTTTCTGGCGATGATTTTGACTTGTGCCATTTGTGCCTCGTAGTGGATTGTTTGCTTTTTTGTGAATGCCTACGCCAGCCTACGCCAGCCCGAACCTCGGCGCGAAATCAGACCGCGATCAACCCGTGCGGTCGAATTTAATACTTCGGAACCGACGGGTCGACTTCGTCCGACCAAGCCAGGATGCCGCCCTTGAGATTCCATATCTTGCGGAATCCCGCCTGCTGCAGAAATTTCACCGCCTCGGCGGAACGCTTACCGCTGCGGCAGTGCGCCACGATTTCTCGCGAACTATCGAGCTCACTCGCACGTTTCGGGAGTTCACCCAACGGAATGAGATGGCCATTCAGGTGACAAATCTGGAACTCGTGCGGCTCACGGACATCGAGAATAAAAAGATCATCGCCACGATCGAGCCGGGCTTTCAATTCGCGAGGGGTGATCTCGGGAATACCTGTAGTCACGGGAACGTACTCCTCTCCGCGGATTCCGCAGAATTCTTCGTAATCCATCAGTTCGTGAATCGTAGGATGGTCACCGCAAACCGGGCAATTGGGATTTCTGCGCAGGCGCAGTTCACGGAAGCGCATGCCTAGCGCGTCGAACAGCAACAAGCGGCCGGAAAGCGGTTCGCCGGTGCCAAGAATCAGCTTGATCGTCTCCATGGCCTGGAGCGCGCCCACAATTCCGGGAAGGACGCCCAGCACGCCACCTTCTGCGCAGGAAGGCACAAGTCCGGGCGGCGGTGGTTCCGGATACAAGCAGCGGTAGCAGGGTCCGCCCTGATAATGAAAGACGGTGCTTTGGCCTTCGAAGCGGAAGATCGAGCCGTAAACGTTGGGCTTATTCAACAGCACGCACGCATCATTGACTAGATAACGCGTAGGGAAGTTGTCGGTCCCATCGACGATGATGTCATATTCACGGAAAAGATCGAGCGCGTTTGAGCTGGTGAGACGCGTCTCGTACGTGTCGATGCGAATCGATGGATTGACGCCGGCGAGCCGTTCCTTGGCTGCCTGAATTTTGGGCCTACCTACATCGCTCGTCGAAAACGTGATTTGCCGTTGCAGATTGGTGAAGTCGACTACGTCAAAATCAACTACCCCCAGCCGCCCCACGCCGGCCGCAGCCAGATACAGCCCGAGGGGCGCGCCCAATCCTCCGGCCCCAATCATGAGCACTTTGGCTTTGGCTAGCTTCAACTGCCCGGCCATACCCACTTCGGGCATGATCAAATGACGGCTGTAGCGTTGGATATCCTGCTGTGAAAGTGTGCGCCCGGTGTCAGGAACAGCGGGCGTGCCGGTAATGATCGGCATGAGGGTTCTCCTTGTATTCCCTGTTAGATTCCCGGGCTCAGGGTTTAGATTCCTTTGCCCCCGGCGATCGAGGGGACGATGCTGATCGTATCGCCGTCCTTCGTGGGCGTATTTTCCTTTTGCAGATAGCGAATATCCTCGTCATTCAGATAGATATTCACGAAACTGCGAATGCGGCCGTCCTCCGTGTAAAGATGCTTGCGCAGATCGCCGTAGGTGCCGGTGAGCTGCTTCAGGGCATCGCCTACAGTAGCCGCATTGAACTCCACGCTCGCCTGTTTGCCTGCGAACTGCCGCAGGGCGGTAGGAATTTCCAGCTTTACGGCCATAGGTTCTATTGCCTCCAGTGTACTCCGCAAATTAAGTCCGAGCACGGCAGCCCCGGCCGCTCTGCCATCACTTAACGCTACCGGGCGGGACGGCCCAGGCGATCTCTTCGGGCTGAAACACAGAACGATCATCCGTGAGCTGCCAGGAGGTCATTTCGCGCGGCTCGCCGGAGGCGATACTCACTATGACATAGCTGTACCAGGGCCAGGCGTGCTCGCGATCATACTCACTGGGTCTGGCCGGATGATCGGGATGCGAATGATACCAGCCTACCACTTCCAATCCCTGTTCTTTGGCGGCGCGCTCGGCGGCGCGAAAATCATCCGCTGTAATGGAGAAACGATTACGCGGGGAATCGTCGCGCCGATTGGCCAGCGGAAATAGCGCACGGATCTCGCGGCCTTCGCCATTGTCGATTCCGAGCATAGCGCCACACGTTTCGTTCGGGTAATCGCGCGCGCCATAGTCCCGTATCCCTTGAGCGATCCCTGAACTAATAATAAGCATAAAATTCCGAGCCTTACTCGCCTTCTGTTTCGTCCCAGAAACGCTCGCTGAGGTACTTCTCGGCGGCGTCCGGGAATATGGTCACGATCACGGCGTGCTCGTGCGGTTTCAGCGAATCCGCCAATTGCAGGCAGCCTACGAGCGCAGCAGCGGAACTGGGGCTGACAAGCATTGCCTCTTCGCGGGCCAAACGCCGAGCCATGAGATATGCGTCCTCGGTACGAATTACAAGGTCGCGATCCGCAACACGCGCGTCATAGATTGCAGGCACAAGGGCGGAGGCCATGTGCTTCCAACCTTCTAGGCCATGAAAGGCAGCATCGGGTTGCAAGCTGATGCAATGAATGCGCGGATTCAACTCCTTAAGCCGTCGCGCCGTGCCCACGAACGTGCCGCTGGTTCCGAGCCCCGCGATAAAGTGTGTGACAGTGTGTTCAGTCTGCTCCCAGATCTCGAGCGCCGTACTGTGATAATGGGCGCGCCAGTTCGCGGGATTGCTGTACTGATCGGGGTAAAAGTATTTTTGCGGATCGCTGGCGTGGATCTCGCGAGCGCGGCGGATTGCGCCGTCCGAGCCGTCGTCGGCAGCCGTTAACACAATCTGCGCGCCATAGGCCGACAAGATGCGCTTTCTCTCCTGGCTGGCATTCGAAGGAAGGCATAAGAGCACCGGATATCCGAGAGCGGCACCGATCATCGCATAGGCGATCCCCGTATTGCCGCTGGTCGCGTCGAGAATAGTCTTACCGGGCCGCAGCGCACCGCTGCGTTCGCCTTCACGGATCATGCTCAAAGCAGCCCGATCCTTTACGGATCCGCCGGGGTTAAACCATTCCGCTTTGGCATAGATCTCCACGTGCGGGTATTCCCGGCCGACCCTCTCCAGCCGCAGCAGGGGCGTATTGCCGACGCGTTCCAGGACGCCGACACCTATCTTCTTCGCGTTTTCAGGCGTAGTAGTCAAAACTGTACTCAGCGCGAAAACCATGAGTTTACAATAGATTCCCCCGTTTTTGGACCGCCAGTCAACAATGGCTCAGGCCAGTGGCTCGGTGAATAGATGCATGGGGAACGGTAATGTATTCAAGATTCCATGGTGGCGGCGGGCTCAACGACTCTCCCACCTGTCCCGCCGTACCGTTCTTGGCCCGGCGGAATGTTTGACAAGCGGGCAGCAGGCGTGAATGCTAATGCTTATGTGGAATGTCAATGAAAGGTTCGGCGCGGCGACACTCGAAACGTTGCCGACAAAGGGTTTTCAGGTGAGCAGTACACGCGGTGTCGTGCGCGTCGAGAAATATGGCTGCGGCGCGGAATTCCGGCAGGCCGCGGGTGGCCGCTTCCAGATGACCATAATACCGGCTGTGCTGCTCCATGGGCAGTTCACGAAGCTTTGGGATGCTGGCTATCAGAAATTTTTGATCACCGATGAAGGTAACAAAATTCCGGCCTTAGCTCAGCAACTGGTGAACCTGCGCAATTTCAACGAAGAGTTACGCTATGCACTCGGCGTTCCTACCTACTACAACGAGGCTCTCGGCTCGGTGTGTGAAGTATCTGAATACGACCGGGTGAAGGGACGGCCCGGAGATGTTCCGGACAGCGATGTCGGGGTTAAGCCGGGCGGCGACGTGCACTAGACGGAAATAACCCTGCGAATCGCGGCTAACGTGTTCCGCCGGCTTCCATCAGTTGATGTCGGAATTGCCTGAGATCCACTCGATGCTTTGCGACTTTTCGGTCTCCCAGAAAAATCACTGGCACGTCCACGTTATATTGCTCGCGCAGTTTGGGGTCCGCATCGATGTTGATTTCCCGCAGGTGAACGCGGAATTCGGCGAGCAGCGGTGCGATCTGCAATTTGGCTTCATCGCATAAGTGGCATCCGGGGCGGGTGTAGAGCGTCACTACAAGAGCTTGGTCCGGCGGGTCGTGTGCCTGCGAATTCATGGTCTTCCGCGCGAGTCTACACCTTGTTACGATAATTCGTATGCTAAACGAAAAACAGAATGGTAACTCAGCCGTGTTGGCGCTGGTGGATGATCTTTTCTTCCAAGCCAAGATGGCAGAAACGGCGCGAAAGCTGGGGATCTCCTTAAGGACCGTGCCCACTGGAGCGGCGCTCGTCGACGAATTGCAAGGTATACCCGAGGCGCAGGTGAGCGCCACTCGGCCACGGCTCATTATCGTCGACCTGAACGCTCGGCATGGCGCGGTGGAAGCAATCGAGCAATTGCAGCGAGCAGGCAACCCGATACCTATAATCGGCTTTCTCTCTCATGTGCAGACCGAGCTCGCGCAGCGCGCGCAAGCTGCCGGATGCAAACAAGTGATGCCGCGGTCGAAATTCACGATGAACCTTGCGGAAATCTTGAGCCAAGCCAAATCGTAGCGAAGCGGTTATGCACCAACCTCACTACTTCGCCAGTGGCGTTGCCGGCCGAAAGACGCGCTCGCGAATGCTCACGATTTTCCTTGGGCTGCTTTTGGGGCCTGCAGCACACGCTGTTTTAGCACAGCGTCCTGCGCTGGCTGCTTTGAATTCCGATCCAGCGTTTGCTTTGCAAGAAATGTTGACGGCGGCGTGCCGCCATGACGAAAGCGCCTTCGCCAGCCATCTCACAACTGACAATGCCGCCGCATATCGCGCGCTCACCCAAGATCAACGCGTCGCGTTGCTGAGGCGCATGGTGCTGCTGGACGACCCGGGCAAGCCCCTCTTGTCTTCGTCTGGCGGGAACACCGTTGTCCGGTGTAGCGCCGATGGGGTCGATGCGGAACTTCGATTTGGTGTCACTGACATACAGGAGAACCTGGCATTTATCCCCGTCGCCGTGCCCGAAGGCGATCAAACGCAGTCGATCAGATTCGGGTTGATCAAACAAGGCGGCGAATGGAAACTGCTGTCGGTCGGGTTGTTGCTCATCGATATTCCTTCACTCGCCAAACAGTGGGAACAGTCGGAGCTTGAGGCACGCGAGCGAGACGCCATTGCCGCGATGCGAAAGGTGGCCGGCGCCCTGAAGGCCTACCAGAAGGCATACGGCAATCTTCCGGAGGCTCTCGATCAGCTTGGGCCGTCACCGGGGGACGGAGCATCACCGGAATCAGCGGGATTGCTGGACGCTGATCTCGCACAGGGCGTCGCCGGCGGTTATCGCCTCCGCTATTCGATCGTGCCGGCAACCGGCGAGGAAGATGTGTCGGCGCGAAACAGGGGCGCGGGTTTTACAATTGCTGCAACGCCGGTGGTTTATGGGAAAGACGGCCGAAGGTCGTTCTTTCTCGACGGCACAGGAGTGCTGCGAGGCGCTGACAAGAATGGAGCGGTCGCCACAGACGATGATCCGCGTATACAAGACGATGGAACGCGGTAACAGTTCCTGATCCCGTACGCTTGCTGGCGCTCCACAGCAGCATCCTGCGCTGGGAATTAAGCCAGCGGGTCTGGTGAATGTACTTCAGGATCTCGTGGCGTTGTTGCGGAACAAAGGAATATTGACGGAGACCGAAGCAGTGCTATGCAACAAAATGAGTAGATAAACCTACCGGGACGGCATTGCGGGGGTATCGGAATCTTGCTAGGCTTGGCGCACCCCGATGCGCGCGGTCTCTGCCGTGGCAGTTCTGCTGAGCTTAACCTTACTGTGCTCCCCGAAACTATATGCCCAGCAGGAGGAGAACTCAGACGCGCAGCCGGTATTCGAATTTCACAGCGGCTTCTGGGTTAACCTCCACCACTTTCTTTACCAGCAAGGGCGCGTCGAACGAGCCCGTGCGGACGCCGGACCCGAACAAGGGGTTTCGCCGCAATACCGATCATTTCGTTCGATTGAGGAATTGACTCCTCAGCAGAGAGTTGCTTGGAATTCTGCCGTACAAATTTACGCGGAATCGTGGTCATCGCGAGACCTTCTGCTGAACAATCAGATGGTACTTATAAACAACCGGCTGGCTGAGCTTGAGGACTGCCCCGAGCTCGCGGGAAGGATCGCGACAGAGTGCACCTCGGGCATTGTGCCGGAACTAGTGACCGCGCTAGGTGAGGCTGCGCCGATTTATCGCCAGAATTGGTGGGTTGAGCAAGACCGTGCGAATCGTGCCTGGATTGCCGCCATGGCGCCAGTGCTACGGAACATGGGTGCAGACCTCGCGGGTGAACTCGCCGATATTTATCAGAGCAAATGGCCGATAAGAATTCACGTCGATGTGGTGAATTACGCAGGACAGCAAGGCGCCTATACATCACTTGCGCCTTTGCACGTCATGATCGCCAGCGACGACAGCCGTAATCGAGGTCTCAGCGGCATCGAGACGCTTTTCTATCAAGCTTCGCACGTGCTGGCCGTTGGGCTTGAGCAAGCGATTGAGCGCGAGTGCCGGCGATTGCAAAAGCCGGTTCCCAGAGATTTGTGGAATGCGGTGCTGCTTTATACGACGGTCGAACGGACCGGGCGCATCCGTGCGACGGCGCAGACGGACGCCGATACCACTTCTAAAGCTGCCACGCAGGCAAACGGCAACACACTCGGCGCGCGAGGCTGGGGTGAATACGACTTATTGCTGCGTCGTTACTGGCAGCCGTATCTGGACGGGCAAGTCGATATGGACACTGCGGTCGCTCACCTCATCAATGCCATCTAACCATCCCAGTCCAAAACCAGGCCATGCTGCCGCCGTTTGGAGCGGCGCTTCAAGTGTGCTAGTCTTTCGGCCGGCGCGCGGACGATCTAACGACAATTAAATGCCCATCTTCCTTCCTCCGCCAGGCGAGCCAACCGCGAGGTACTAACTCCAGGCGGAGGGTTGGCGTTTCTGGGCTGCTGCTGTTAAAAATCGCTTGGTCGTCGAAAACAGTTTAAGAAAAAGGAGTCGCGTGCAATGCCGGCCAGGCAAGCGACAACCAAAGTGCAGGAAATTAAATTGGCGCATTCGCCTGATTCGGATGACGCCTTCATGTTTTATGCTTTGGCGACGAACCGCGTCAAAGCACCCGGCCTCAAGTTCACGCACGTCCTCTCCGATATTGAATCGCTCAATCAAGCCGCGGATCGAGAAATTTACGATGTCACCGCCATAAGTTTTTCGGCGTACGCCTATCTGCATCAGAAATATGTGCTGCTGGATTGCGGCGCGAGCTTCGGCGAAGGTTACGGGCCAATCGTGGTAGCGAATAGGCCCATGAAGGCGAAACAGCTTGAGGGCGCTCGCATCGCCGTGCCGGGTCTGCGCACGTCGGCGTACCTGACCCTGCGGCTCTATCAGCCGGCTTTCGAGCCGGTGCCGATCTCGTTCGATCAGATTATCAGTGCGGTCCGCTCGGGAACAGCCGATGCCGGTCTGCTCATCCACGAAGGCCAATTGCAATTTCCGGAACTGGGTCTGCATCGCGTTGTGGACCTGGGACAGTGGTGGCTGGAATCAACCAAGCTACCACTTCCGCTTGGCGGCAATGCCGTGAGGCGCGCGCTTGGCGAAGAAGCCGGAAGGCAGATTTCGCGAACCATCCGCGAAAGCGTCGCCTACGCGCTCGAACACCGCGAGGAAGCGCTGAATTACGCGATGCAGTTTGCGCGCGACATGGATACGGACTTGGCCGATAAGTTTGTCGGAATGTACGTGAACAGCTGGACACTCAGCTACGGCGAGCGCGGGCGCGCCGCTGTGCAGGAGTTGCTGGACCGAGGCTTCGACGCCGGCTTGATTCCCGGGCCGGTGAAGGCCGAATTCCTAACCGAGGCTAGCTGACGATTCGTTAACCGAATCTTCACCTGGCCCAAGTTTCTGCCTTATAATTATGGGGAGTTAGCAACCTTTCAATTAAGGGCTGGCCTTCACCTTCGCACTGATTCAGTTCCAGGCATCCAAACAAGCTAAGCCTAGGCCCAGTGTGGCTGCCCGGCTGAGCCGCGTCAAACGCGCGGCGCTTGCCGGCGGAGCAGAGATGTTCGTGACTCGATGAGCCGCGGAGAACACATTCGCGAAGAACTCGTTGCGCTGCTGCGTCGGCGCATTCTGCTGCTCGACGGCGCAATGGGCACGATGATCCAGTCCCATAAACTCGACGAGGCGGGCTACCGGGGCAAGGAGTTCGCGCGGCATGGCAGGGATCTGCGCCTCAACAATGACGCGCTAAATCTGTCTCAGCCGCAGATGATCGGCGAAATTCATCGGCAGTACCTCGATGCGGGCGCGGATATCATCGAAACCAATACCTTCAACTCCAACGCCATTTCGTTAGCGGAATATGCGCTCGAGAATCGCGTTTCCGACCTGAATTTTGCCGGGGCCCAGATCGCGCGCAAAGCCGTGGAAACCTACATGGCTGCCCATCCGGAGCACAGGTGCTTCGTAGCCGGCTCGATGGGGCCTACTTCGAAGGCCGCTTCGGTTTCAAACGACGTCTCAAATCCCGCCGGGCGGTCTGTGACCTTCGACCAACTGCGCGACACTTATCGGACTCAGGCCAGGGCTCTGGTCGAAGGCGGCGTCGATCTCCTGCTGGTCGAAACCGTCTTCGATACCCTGAACGCGAAGGCAGCGCTTTTTGGAATCCAGGAATATTTCGAAAGCTCGGGCCAAGCCGTACCGGTGATTGTTTCCGTCACAATCGTCGACCGCAGCGGACGCACGCTGTCCGGCCAGACGGTCGAGGCCTTCTGGATTTCGATTTCCCACATGCCGCTTTTCAGCGTGGGCATGAACTGCGCGCTAGGCGCAAAAGAGATGCGCCCGTTCATCGAGGAACTTTCGCAACTCGCACCGATCCCCATCACCTGCTACCCGAATGCAGGACTGCCGAATGCGTTTGGCGGTTTTGACGAAACCCCCGAGCGCATGGCCGCCGATCTGGGCAGCTTCGCGCGCAGCGGCTGGGTCAATATCGCGGGCGGCTGCTGCGGTTCGACGCCGGACCATATACGTGCCATTGGCGAAGCGATTCGCGGCGTCGCGCCGCGCATACCTCCCAAAGTGCAGGCCTATTCGCGCTTTAGTGGACTCGAAGCGCTGGTGATTCGTCCGGATACGAATTTCGTCAACATTGGCGAGCGCACGAACGTCACCGGATCGCCGCGCTTTGCGGAACTCATCGGCAAGGGCGATTACGACAAAGCGCTCGCCGTTGCGCGCCAACAGGTAGAAGGCGGCGCGCAGATGATTGATGTCAACATGGACGAAGCCATGCTGGATTCAGAAAAGTGCATGACCACTTTTCTGAATGCGCTGGGCTCCGAGCCAGATATCGCCCGCGTCCCTGTGCTGGTGGACAGCTCCAAATGGAGCGTGATCGAGGCCGGTTTGAAGTGCCTCCAGGGCAAGGGCATTGTAAATTCTATCAGCTTGAAGGAAGGCGAAGATGTTTTCCGCGATCAGGCCCGCAAAATTCGCCGGTATGGAGCCGGCGTGGTGGTGATGGCCTTTGACGAAAAAGGTCAGGCAGACACCGCCGAACGCAAGGTGGCCATTGCGACGCGCGCGTATCGAATCCTGACTGAAGAAGTGGGCATGTCGCCTACCGATATCATCATGGACCCCGCGATTCTCACCGTCGGCACGGGAATCGAAGAGCACAACCAGTACGCGCTCGCGTTTATTGAGGCGAGCCGCCAGATCAAGGCGTCGCTGCCCGGCGTGAAAGTGAGCGGCGGCATCAGCAACATTTCGTTTTCCTTCCGCGGCAACAATGTAGTGCGCGAAGCCATGCATTCGGCTTTTCTTTATCACGCCATTCGCGCGGGGCTGGATATGGGCATTGTCAATGCCGGGCAGCTCGCGATCTATGAAGAGATTGCCCCGGAGCTGCGCGAGCGCGTCGAAGACGTGCTGCTGAATCGGCGGCCGGACGCGACCGAGCGGCTGCTGGATTTCGCGCAAACCGTGGAGAAACGCGGGCCCGCCGGAGCAAAGGAAGACGGATGGCGGCAGGGTACGATTGAGGAACGGCTCTCGCACGCCCTCGTCCACGGAATCACGGAATTTCTGCAACAGGATGTGGAAGAAGCGCGGCAGAAATACAAGGCGCCGCTCAGCATTATTGAAGGTCCGCTCATGGCTGGCATGAATATCGTCGGCGATCTTTTCGGTTCGGGGAAGATGTTTCTGCCGCAGGTGGTGAAGAGCGCTCGCGTGATGAAGCAGTCGGTAGCGATCCTCTTGCCATATCTCGAAGCTGAAAAACTGGCGAGCGGCGGCCGCAAAGCGCAAGCGCGAGTTTTACTGGCCACCGTGAAGGGCGACGTCCATGATATTGGCAAAAATATTGTCGGGGTCGTGCTCGGCTGCAACAACTATGAAGTGATTGATCTGGGCGTGATGACGCCCGCGGAGAAAATTCTCGAGGCCGCACGTGAGAAGAAGGTTGACCTCATCGGTCTAAGCGGGCTGATTACTCCCTCGCTCGATGAAATGGTGCATGTCGCGAAGGAGATGGAACGCGAAGGCTTTTCTGTTCCGCTGCTGATTGGCGGCGCGACCACAAGCCGTGCTCACACCGCCGTGAAGATAGCGCCTGGCTATCACCATCCGGTCGTTCACGTACTGGATGCGTCACGTGCGGTCGGAGTGGTCTCCAGCCTCACGAGCAAGGAACAGCGGGCCTCCTTTGTGCGGGAGAACTGCGAGGAACAGGAAAAAATTCGCAAGCAGTATAGCGGGCCGCGCATCGCGCCATTGCTTTCTCTGCCGGAAGCGCGCGCCAGGAAAACGCGCATTGATTGGACGAGATACACGCCACCCGTGCCGTTGTTCACCGGCATGCGAGTATGGGATTCCGTGTCGCTCGAAAAGCTGGTGCCGCTGATCGACTGGACTCCTTTTTTCCATGCCTGGGAGCTGAAGGGAATCTATCCGCGAATTTTGCAAGATCCGACGGTAGGGCCACGCGCAAAGGAACTTTTCGACGATGCCCAAAAGCTGCTTTCGGAGATTGTTGCGCAAAAGCAGCTCATGGCACGAGGTGTAAGCGCATTTTTCCCGGCCAATAGCGTGGGTGATGACATCGAGCTGTATACGGACGAAACGCGTACACATCCGCTGGCAACCTTCTTCACCTTGCGGCAGCAGATGCAAAAACCGGACGGCGAGCCAGAATATGCGCTGGCCGATTTCATTGCTCCAAAAGAGACCGGGCTCGCGGATTACCTAGGCGCGTTTGCGGTGACTGCAGGAATCGGCGCTTCGGAACTCGCGACGCGGTATGAAAAGGCGCATGACGACTATAACGCGATTATGGTTAAGGCGCTGGCCGACAGGCTGGCCGAGGCGTTTGCCGAATGGATGCACAAGCAGGCTCGCGATGCCTGGGGCTTTGGACGGGACGAGAATCTGACAACGGAAGATTTCGTGCACGAGCGCTATCGCGGCATCCGGCCCGCACCGGGTTATCCCGCTTCCCCGGATCACACGGAAAAGGCAACCCTTTTCGCCCTGCTGGACGCCGAACGAGCCGCGGGTATCAAACTGACGGAAAATTTCGCCATGTTTCCGGCGGCCTCGGTTTGCGGATTGTATTTTGCGCATCCACAATCACGGTACTTTGCCGTGGGCAAAATCGGCCGCGATCAGGTGCTCGATTATCAGCGCCGCAAAGGACTGGACTTGCGCTCTATCGAGCGCTGGCTGGGTCCTTACCTGAATTACGAGCGCGCTGCGGATTAGCTGAAATAGCGGTCTTCCTGCCTTGACGCTCCGTAGCGTTTCGCTTACATTCACTGATTCCCGTGCAGGCGTGAGGCCCACAGACGGAGCGCATCAACAGCGCAAATCCGCGGCTAGCCTGCGGCACGCAGAACCGGGATCTATCCATGCAGCGGATTCTTTCCACGTATGTTTTTATAAAACGAAAGCTGACTCCCGGTCTGCTGTCGGAGATTGCCCGCCATGGCGTCAATGCGGTCGAGATTTTCTGTGCGCGCTCGCATTTCAACTATCACTCAGCCGATGCGGTGCGGGAAATCGCCGGAACGCTGCGGGATCAAAATCTCACACTGCACGCGCTGCACTCCCCGGCCGAGCGTGACTTTAATCCCATGCACGAGAGCAGCGCGCCGCTGTCGATTTGCGATCCCGAGCGCGTGCGCCGCCTGGAAGCCGTGGACGAGATCAAGCGTGCCCTAGACGTAGCGGAATATCTGCCTTTCCGCTACCTCGTGCAGCACGTCGGGTCGCAACGCGACCCCGCAGATCAAAGGCGGTTCGATGCCGCGTTCAGTTCGCTCGAACATCTGCACATTTTCGCCAAGGAACGAGGCGTCACGGTCGCAATCGAAAATACGCCAGGAGAGATGGCCGCACCCGCTCACTTGCGCCAGCTGATCGTCGCGACACGATTGACAGGCCTGCGAATGTGTTTCGACATGGGACATGCACACATCGGAGACGGCGTGCTGCCCAGCCTTGAGCCCATGCGCGAGTTTCTGGTGACCGCGCACATCCACGACAACAATGGAATGAAAGATGAACACTTGCTGCCTTATGAAGGTACCATCGAATGGAAGTCAGCTCTTCGTGCATTGCCTCAGGATCTCCCGCTTGTTTTTGAGTTGAAAGAAAAACCCGCCTATGCCGATCCTGCTCCGGCTTTTGTCGCGCTGAGTGCCGCCCGCGGTGCATTTGATCGGATCGAGCGGGCGCTTTCTTCTACGGAAGAGGCGAACTGAGCCGCCCCTGCGATGAATCTGGTCACCATCGATAAAGCCGGCGAGCACGAGGGCCAGGAAGTCACTGTGCGCGGCTGGCTCTATAATCTGCGCGAATCGGGCAAGCTTTTGTTCCCCATTTTTCGGGACGGCACCGGCCTGATGCAGGGTGTGGTTTCGCAGAAGGAAGCACCCGAAGCTTTTGCGGCGCTCCGCGGCCTGACGCAGGAATCGAGCGTCGAGATCACCGGCAAGATCCGCCGGGAACCGCGTGCTCCCGGCGGTTACGAAATCGGCGTGACAGACGTTCATGTCGTGCAGCGAGTGCCGGAATCAGAGCCGTACCCTATACAACTGAAAGAACACGGCGTAGATTTCCTTCTCGACCGGCGTCACCTGTGGGTACGGACGCCACGTCAAGCCTCCATCCTGCGCATTCGTGCCGAAGCGATTCGTGCCGCGCGCGAATACATGGATAACCAGGGCTATACGCTGACCGATGCGCCGATATTTACGCCTGCCGCTTGCGAAGGGACGACCACGCTTTTCGAGGTGCAGTACGTCGATGACGAAAAGGCATATCTGACCCAGTCGGGGCAGCTTTATGTCGAGGCTCTCGCCGCGGCGCTAGGCAGGGTCTATTGCTTCGGGCCTACGTTCCGCGCTGAAAAATCGAAAACGCGACGCCACCTTACGGAATTCTGGATGCTTGAGCCCGAAGCCGCATATACCCACCTCGAAGACATGATGGCGCTGGGCGAAGAACTCGTGAGCCATATCGTACAATCGGTGTTGCGTAATCGTTCGCGCGAGCTTGAGACCCTAAAGCGCGAAACCTCTAAACTCGCACCAGTCAAACCCCCGTTTCCACGCATTACTTATGAGCAAGCGCTCGAAATTCTGCAGAAGCACGGGCATAACGTGAAGTGGGGCGATGATTTCGGCGGAGATGAAGAGACCACGCTTTCGCAGCAGTACGACCGGCCGGTGATGATTCACCGGTATCCCGCTTCCATTAAAGCGTTTTACATGGAGCCGGATAAAGATCGACCCGACCTGGCGTTGGGATTCGATGTGCTCGCATCGGAAGGCTATGGGGAGATCATCGGCGGCGGAGAACGCATCTCCAGTTATGAACTGCTGGTCAAACGCCTCAGAGACCAAAAACTGCCTGAAGAGGCGTTCCAGTGGTATCTCGATTTGCGCCGCTATGGCAGCGTGCCGCACGCGGGCTTCGGCATGGGGCTGGAGCGGGTGGTCGCCTGGATTTGTGGAACTGAGCACGTCCGCGAGGTTATTCCCTTCCCGCGCATGATCTACAGAGTGTACCCTTAACCGCTATTCGCCGCCCTTCCGCCCGCCGGTTTGGGCGAACAGATTCCATCATGGCGCAGAAGATTCGCATCATCGGCGTGCCGATGGACCTCGGCCAGAGCCGCCGCGGCGTCGATATGGGTCCTTCCGCGCTGCGCGTCGCCGGCCTGCAGACGCGCCTGAAGCAGCTCGGGCACACGGTAGAAGATATCGGCAACATCCCTGTAAAGCAGCCGGAAGAGCAGCATTACGGCGAAAAACACGCCAAGTATCTGCATGAAATCGCGGAAACCTGCCGCGGCCTAGCGGAGATGACGGAAAAGACATTAGCCGAAGGATTTTTGCCGGTGGTTCTGGGCGGTGATCATTCCATCGCTATCGGCACCTGCTCCGGAGTCTCCAATTTCTTTCGCAAGCAGTCGAAGAAAATCGGGTGCCTGTGGCTGGATGCGCATGGGGACATGAATACCCCGGAATCATCGCCTTCGGGGAACGTTCACGGCATGCCACTGGCATCGCTAATCGGTTACGGCGCGCCGGAATTGGTAGAGCTGCTCGGATACAAGCCGAAAGTGGAACCGCGGAACGTGTCGATCGTTGGCGTGCGCGATCTCGATGCGAAAGAGCGGCGGCTGGTGAAGGATTCCGGCGTGCACGCGTTCACGATGAGGGATATCGATGAACGCGGGATGCGTGAAGTCATGAGTGAAGCGCTTCGATTTGCCACTGACGATACCGACGGTATCGCCGTGAGCGTTGATATGGATTTGATCGATCCGGCGGACGCTCCGGGGGTCGGAACTCCGGTCCGCGGTGGCATCACCTATCGCGAGGCGCATCTGGCCATGGAAATGATTGCGGATAGCGAGGCCATGGCTTCGCTGGAAGTGGTGGAGATCAATCCGGTGATCGATCTGCACAATAAAACAGCGTTGCTCGCCGTTGAAATGGTGCTGTCGGCGCTGGGAAAAAAAATTCTTTAGGACGGTCGGCGATTAATGGCGGAGAACAAACGTTTGCGCGTCGGCGTGATCTTTGGCGGTCGATCCGGAGAGCATGAAGTATCGCTGGCTTCGGCAGCGTCGGTGATACGCGCGCTGGATCCGGAAAAATACGAAGCTGTGCCGGTCGGAATCGGCAAGGACGGGCGTTGGTTTATCGGCACGCCGGCGCAAAAAATGCTGCCGGACGTATTACGCCAAGGCCAGCGCGTCATGCTGAGTGCTGACCCGAACGTCGGCGCGCTGATGCCACTCGAGCAGAGCAGCACGGGTTCACAACGCCTTGACGTGATCTTTCCGGTCCTCCACGGCACCTATGGTGAAGACGGAACTGTGCAAGGGCTGCTTGATCTTGCCGGGATTCCTTACGTGGGCTCAGGCGTGATCGGATCTGCCGTGGGCATGGACAAGGATATGGCCAAGCGGCTGTTTATGCAGGAGGGCCTGCCGGTAGGCGAATTTCTTGCCATCCTGCGTTCGGAATGGGAGACCGGGCGCGAGCACGTTTTGAAAACAGTCGCGAGGAAATTCCGATTTCCAGTCTTTGTTAAACCTGCGACCTTGGGCTCGTCCGTCGGCATGACCAAGGTACACAGTCGCAAGGAATTAGCGACCGCCCTTGATTTGGCCTCCGAGTTCGCTCAAAAAATCTTAGTCGAACGCAATATCAGGGGACGCGAAATCGAAGTTTCGGTGCTCGGAAACGATGAGCCGAAAGCCTCCCTTCCGGGGGAGATCATTCCGCATCGCGAATTCTATGACTACACAGCCAAATATCTCGAGGAAGGCACGCAACTGGAAATACCGGCCAAACTCACAAAAACGCAGGTCCGCCGATTTCAGGAATATGCCGTGCGCGCCTTTCGGTGTCTGGAATGCCGGGGAATGGCGCGGGTCGATTTCTTTCTGGAAAAGCCCAGCGGTCGTATTTACTTGAACGAGATCAACACCATCCCCGGCTTTACCTCGATCAGCATGTATCCCAAACTGTGGGAAGCTTCGGGCATTCCGTATCGCGATCTGATTGATCGGCTCATTCAGCTCGCTCTCTCTGAACATCGCGAAAAACAGCGCACGAAATATTCTATTGAATTGCCGGCAGGTTCAGGCGGCGCGCTTGGCGCCTGAACCTGCTGTTTTGGTACTGGCTCATTTGAAAGGACTCATTACCGCTATTTCCCTCGGCTGGGATCGTCACTGGGATTGATGTAGTTGAATTGCACTGGCGACATCCCATGGATCTGCACGATTGTCTCGCCGCTTGCCATCACGTAGTGATGCATATTGGGATCCAGATATGCAAAGCTGCCTGCCGGAAAGCCTTGCATTTTGCTCTCCTCGAATCGATCACCCATGCCGAACTTGAGGGTGCCTGAGATCACCGTCACGTTCTCCCGTTTCGGATGCCAATGCGGCGCGATTCGATATCCACTAGGCATCTTCAGACGGATGGTATAGTCGCCGGTAGTCGCCAGCGGATTTCCCTCCACTACGGCCAACTGCGCTCCCGGCGGCACAAAAGCGGGTACAGGCCCCCATGAAATCGTATCGGGCGTGAACGCATTTTTTTCGGAAGGAATGGTGCGCCCGGAACTGGCGAACAAAACGATCGACAGAACTGCGAGTAACCCAACGCCACCATACAATTTTCGGTTCATTGGCTCCTCCTTGCGATTATCGAGACTGCTCGACATTGCTGAGCGCGCGAATGATTGCCTGCCGGCGCGAGAAATTCAATTGAGGAGGAATAATGGTTATATATCTTTCGTATATCCTCGCAAATGTTTGAATCTTAGGCAATAATGCGACATTAAATGCGCGTAGCAAAGCTCACTAGCGAAATTGAACTCGACCTCGGGCGCTACGAACTCCGCCGTGACGGGCGAAGGGTGAAGCTCGAGAAAAAGCCGATGGAGCTGCTCATCTTTCTCGTTGCCAGGCGAGACCAGCTAGTTTCGCGCCAGGAGATTGTGTCAAAACTCTGGCGCTCCGATCTTTTCATCGACACGCAGACGAGCATCAATAATATCGTCCGAAAACTTCGCACCGCGCTTGGCGACAATTCGGCGAAGCCGCGGTTCCTCGAGACCGTGGTTGGAAAGGGCTATCGTTTTATCGGTCCCGTGCGTGTAATCGACCCGCGTTACGGCTCATCGGTTTACGGACAAGCGCCAACAGCCACTTCAGCACACTCTGCCCTTCAGCCGATTGCTTTTGAGCAGCGGCCCGCTCTCGCCGTTCTGCCACTGGTGCTGGTCGGGGATCTCCCGGATGACCATGGTCTGTCTCTGGGATTCGCGGATGCATTGATCTCTCGTCTGGGCAATCTGGAGGGAATAAATGTCTTGCCCACCTCGGCCGTCTTAAATCTGCCTCTCGAAATAACGCCTTGGGAGATAGGCACCCGCCTGCAAGCTCGGTTTGTGGTGCACGGCGCTATGCGAGCTTTAAAGGGGCAATGGCAACTCTCGGTGGAATTGCTGGACACGCACCTGCAGCGCGTTTGCCTCGCTCGAAAATCTGACGTTGTTATGGAACGCCTTTTCGATTTCGAAGATGACACGGCGCGTCAGATCGCGAGAGCGTTGAACCGGCCGCTGCGTCCAAAGGCGGTCGGTCCGCCGTCGCGCTATAGCAACGATCCAATGGCATATGCAGAATTCATGCGCGGCTATCGTCTGAGTTCTTCTGGGGATCCCGCTGTTTTAGATGAAGCCGCACAGCGCTTGATTAACGCAATCAGCCGAGATCCCGACTTTTCGCTCGCTCACGCAACGCTGTCCGTCGTTTGTGCAACGCATCACTTCGAGGTCGACCCGACAAACACGTGGCTGGAAAAAGCCGAGTTCCATTGCGCCAAGGCTTTGGAATTGAACCCGGATCTTCCTGAGGCGCACATCTCCAAAGCGTACCTGCTGTGGGGTCCGTCGAAGAATTTTCAACATCTCGAAGCTATTACCGAACTTAGGCGGGCTCTCGCTTTGCAGAGCAATCTGCCCCACGCTTACAATCGGCTGGGGACCATCCTCGCGCATATCGGACTGCTCGACCATGCTCGCGAAATGTATGACCGCGGGCGCCAGTTTCATCCGCAAAAGGTCGTCAGTCACAGCATTGTCCAGGTTTACCTCTGGGGTAATGAATGGGAGTTGGCGCGTGAGGAGATTCGGGCTTGGCGTGCCGAGAATCCAGGCAACAAGTATGCCGTATATTTTGCTCCGCTGCCGGCGATGATGATGGGCAACTGGAAGGAAGCCGAAGCCCAGTTGAATGAGGCGGTACAACTTTTGCCTGACGACCCCCTCATCATCAGCTTGCAGGGTCTTTTTGCCGCTTTGCACGGTAAGAAAGAGCAGGCGCTAAGATTTCTAGCGCAGGCCTGCGCGAGCCCAAAATCTTTTGGACATGCGCATCATACGTATTATCAGGTCGCCTGCATCCTCTCAATTCTGGAGCGGCACAAACCCGCCTTCGAGTGGTTAGAGAGAAGCGTCAGCACGGGATTTGCATGTTGGCCGTTTTTCTTGCACGATCCATGTCTTCAGAATCTCCGCAGCCTGCCTGAATTTGAAGTTCTGGTGAACTCGTTGCAGGCCAGATACCCGGACCATCTTGGACTGCTATAGCCGGCTCCAGCAACGCCAAATTCTGTTCGACAGCTTAACCAAACCTTTGCCGCAGGGAGTTTGCTTCTGTTGTTTGAGTCTGTTAGCTTTTCTGCTTCAATGCATCCCTGACGCGCATTGAAGGCACGCGTTTAGCAATACAGCCGAGGATAATTTTGGCGCTATTCGATAAGACCAGCGAGGAACCAGATTCGAAACGGCTTCGTTACGCCGTAAGCGGCGTGGCACTTGTAATCCTGGTCGCATTTGGCGTCTGGTTCTTCTTCCTGCGTTTTATCAGCGAAAAACATACGATCGACCATTTCATGGATGCGGTCGTGGCGCAGGATTATCAGCATGCTTTTGAGATCTGGAAATCGCACGGTTCATATACTTATAAGGATTTCGTAGCCGACTGGGCGCTGGACGGTTATTACGGGCCCATCAAAAGTTACCGCATCGAATCCGCATCGCTTCCTCCAAACGGCGGCAGCGGCGTGGTCGTGGTAGTGGAAGTGAGCCCTTTTTCGCCTTTTCCTGACAACAATGACCCAAATAGCGGCCGGAACAAAGAGATTCGCCTGTGGGTAGAGCGAAGCGATCAGTCGATCAGTTTCCCGCCGTGACGATCGTTTAGGATTCGGATTCGGCTTCTTCGCGAATCATTACGGGGAAACCGTCCCGAATAGGGTAGACGATCCGGCAAGTAGCGCAGCGTAGCCCCTTCTCGTCAGGCGTCATCTTCACTGGCGTCTTACATACCGGGCACACCAGCAAATCGAGCAGTTCCTGGCTGATTGCCATTTTCTCTCTTCCTCGGTTTTTGAATGTAGCAGAGGGCTCCCACAGCGGCAATGGCTCTCAGAGACCCTTCTGCCGCCGAAAGTCACGCGCGACCGCCGCGGGATCGCGCTGCTCCGCATCCACGGCGTAATTCATCTGCCTCATCTCCGAATCAGAGATCTTCCCGCCGAGCACGTCCAGGGGGCCACGCAAATCCGGATGATCATTAAGAGTTCCGCCGCGAACAACAGTCACGGCCTGGTACGGCGGGAAAAAGTGCCGGTCATCTTCCAGAATGACCATGCCTAGCGCGATGATCAGGCCATCTGTCGAATTACCTGCAACGACGTCTACCTGATGCTCTTTGAGCGCGCGATACAACAAACCAAGGTCCATGATGCTCGGGGCGGCAGCAAACCGTAACCCATAAGCACGGGCGAGACCGGGATAGCCATCCGAGCGTTCCATGAATTCATAACCGAATCCGGCGCGCCACTGGGGCGCGTGAGGAACTAGATCAGAAATTGTGCGCAGTTTGTTTTTTTTTGCATCTTCGCTGCGAACTACGATCGCAAAAGTATTGTTGAATCCAAGCGGCGGGCCAACGTCAAAACCGAAGCGGTCACGGTACGCGTCGTGAACTGCGCGATAAACCGCCTCAGTATCATTGGACGAAGGCTCGTTCAACACGGCGGCGAGAGCTGTTCCGGTGTATTCAGCGTACATGTCCAATTGCCCGGCAAGCATGGCGCGATGACAAATCAATGTCCCACCCAGGTTAAGGCGGCGGTCCACGCGCAAGCTTGTATGAGCCGCGACCTGTTGTGCAAGCAACTCGGCAAGGATGATTTGCTCGGTGAAATTCTTCGAACCAACTACGATGGTGTTCGGGCGCGCATGGCGACAACCCGTAAGCGCACCAAATGCCCCGCCCAGCAGGGTCAGCGCATGGCGTCTGGTGAACTGTGGGCGCATTTGCATGCGATAAAGCTTACGTTCCAGGCGTCAGCTTGTGCTCGACAAAGCCGAGCAACACGTCCACGCCGATCGCCAGCAGCGCCGCGGGAAATGCGCCCGCCAGGATGACGGCGTTGCTGACCATGGCCACGCCGCGAAAAATAAATACGCCCAACCCGCCCGCACCAATCGCCGCGGCGATCGTCGCAATGCCAATGCAGATAATCGTGGCAACCCGCACGCCCGCGAGGATGACAGCAATAGAGAGCGGGAGTTGGACGTCCCACAGAATTTGCCTCGGCGTCATTCCCATCCCGCGCGCCGATTCGAGCACGGCAGGGTCGACGCCGGCAATTCCAGTGTAGGTGTTTTGCAGGATGGGAAGCAGCGCATAGAGAGCCAAAGCGACGATGGCAGTTTTCGCGCCGATGCCGCCTAGAAAGGGGACCGGAATAAGAAATCCGAACAGCGCCAGGCTTGGAATCGTTTGAATTACGTTTGCAGTGCCCAGTACCCAGCGACGCAAATTTTGCCGCCGCACAAGCGCGATGCCGAGTGGGATACCAATGAGAACGGCGGCAAACATTGCCACGCCAACAAGCACGAGATGCTGCAGCGTACGAGAAAGAATTTCCGCGTGGTCACGCACCAGAAAAGTCCAGAAGCTCATGCCTCCTCCATCTGATGCTTGTCGATTCTGCTTAACTACGGCGGGGTCGCATTTCTCCCATTGTCTCAACCCAGCGAATCGACAAACGCTCGCGCCTCAGGCTCGGTCGAGTGCAGGAACTGATCGGGTTCATAGATTGCCGTCAGCCGCCCTTCAGTGAATAGACCGATGTGCGTTCCAATGAGCAACGCCTCACGAATATCGTGAGTGACGAAAACAATGGCTTTACCGAGACGTGTGGCCACTTCACTGAACTCGCGCTGCAATTCGGCCCGCGTGATGGGGTCCACCGCGCCGAAGGGTTCGTCCATCAAAAGGATCGGGGGATCGGCGGCCAGTGCTCGGGCCACTCCCACGCGCTGGCGCTGTCCGCCGGAGAGTTCGCTCGGTTTGCGTGCCGCGAATTTGACCAGGTCCAGACCGACCAGTTCCAGCATTTGTCGGACGCGCTCTTGAACGCGCGGCTCGGGCCAGGATTCCAGGCGCGGCACCATGGCTACGTTCTGCTCGACTGTCCAGTGCGGAAAAAGTCCGACGTCTTGAATTACATAGCCGATGCGCCTGCGTAGGCGAATGGGATCCCATTCCAACTGCGAGCGCCCTTCAATGAAAATCTCTCCGGACGAGGGCTCGACCAGCCGATTAATGAGCTTCAGGGTTGTCGTCTTGCCTGTGCCGCTGCGCCCCAGCAAAACGAGAGTTTCCCCCGGTGCCACCTTGAAGCTGACATTGCTGACAATTTGCCGGTTGTCAAGCGCATAGCTGACGTTTCGCAGTTCGACCGCCAGGTCACTGAGCGCAGACGTGGCGCTCATGACTGGTTCTTGACCAGGCGGATGCCAGGCAAAGCCATCGCTCTATGTTAGGCTGCTGCGACAACCTGGGCAATCTCGTCGTAGAGCGCCCTAACAACATCTTCATGCATCCCGATTCCCCCGGGGGCATCAAATCGCAGGGGACTCATGGCATCTACAACACGTGTTCCCGGACGCGACATCTTGCTGGCAGAGCTGTCAGGGGTTCGCGTGCGGAGCGACGCTCTTTTCGAGATCGTCCGCCCGGAAGCTCTCTATGAACGCCCTATCCCTGAAAGACACCGCATCATCTTCTACTTAGGCCACCTCGAAGCATTCGATTGGAATCTTTTTGGCCGCGAATTGGGCGAATTGAAACCATTCGAACCTAAATTGGACAAGCTGTTTGCATTCGGCATTGATCCTGTCACAGGCAAACTCCCAGATGACCAACCCGGCGACTGGCCCGAGCCCGGAGAGGTTCTGCGATACAACCAGCGTGTGCGAGCGCTGATCAATGAACAACTGCCGGTCGCGCTTGAAGGCCCTGAGGAACGGCGGACGACTATCGCGCAGTTTTTGCATGTGGCAATTGAACATCGTCTCATGCACGCCGAGACGCTCGCTTACATGCTGCATCGGCTGCCGCTCAATCTTAAGTGTGCTCGGCAATCTCCAACTCCGCCACGCCCACCACAGGTTCGGCCGCAAATGACCGAAATCCCCACTGGCCTCGCTACATTAGGGTTGAGGCGGGATTCCCGCGTGTTCGGATGGGATAACGAGTTCGAAGAGCACAGTGTTTTCGTGCCTGCATTCCGCATTGACACGTACAAAGTGACGAACTTGCAATACCTGCGGTTTGTGGCCGAGGGCGGCTATGGAGAGCGTTCTTTCTGGAGCGACCTCGATTGGGAATGGCTGCAGGCGACGGGTACGCTCCATCCGGCATTCTGGATTCGCCGCGCCAATCAATTTTTCTTTCGTACCATGTTCGACGAGGTCCCTTTGCCGCTCGATTGGCCTGTATATGTGAGCCACGCCGAAGCCTCTGCGTATGCGCGCTGGGCGGGCAAGGAGTTGCCGAGTGAAGCCGAGTGGCATCGCGCAGCTTACGGCACCCACCACGGAGCCGAACGAGCCTATCCCTGGGGCGATGAGCCGCCGCGTCAGGGGCTGGGCAATTTCGACTTCCATTACTGGGATCCAACACCCGTGGCTGCCTTCCCAGCGGGGAGTAGCGCATTTGGGGTGACCGACCTCGTTGGCAACGGTTGGGAATGGACGCGCTCAGTTTTCGCGCCGTTCGATGGATTCGAGCCATTTCCTTTCTATCAAGGCTACTCTGCAAACTTCTTTGACAACCGGCATTACGTCATGAAGGGTGGATCGGCTCGAACTGCGGCCTGCATGTTGCGGCGATCATTTCGGAATTGGTTCCAGCCTAATTATCCCTACATCTATGCCGGTTTTCGCTGTGTCGAACGCTGATTTGCCCTGACGCTTGAACGGGGGACTTATGCTCTCCGCAACAATGGTGCAGAACTCTGTGGCTGAATTCGCCGCGGATGTGCGATTGGGTCTGACGAAAGCCGGCCAAAAAGAAATTCCCTCGAAATATCTTTACGATGAAGTGGGGTCCGCTCTCTTCGAAGTCATCACCGTGCTTCCCGAATATGGGTTATTTCGCGCCGATGAGCGCCTGTTACGGCAGAACGCGGAAATGATCGCCGCGACCTTCTCAGCCGAGCGCATCGTTGTCGCCGAATTGGGCAGCGGCAGCGGAAAGAAGTCTTCTCTGATCCTCGAGGCGCTGGCGAAGAAGCACTCCACAGTCTATCGGCCGATCGAAATTTCTGCCAAGGCGTTGGAGCAATGTTCCAAGGAGATGGGCCGCTTTGGCAACGTCGAGTTCAAGCCTCTGCAGCAAACCTATATCGATGGACTCACCTCGGCTGCGCTGGAACGAACGTGTGGTGAACGGCTGCTGATCCTGTTTCTCGGCAGCAGCATCGGTAATTTTGAGACTGGTGCCGCCGAAAGCTTTCTTCTCCAAATAAGGGAGCCCTTGAAATCCGGCGATGCCTTGCTTCTCAGCACCGATTTGGATAAGCCCGCTTCTCGGCTTTTGCCGGCCTACGACGATCCGCTGGGAGTCACGGCGGCGTTCGATCTCAATCTGCTTGCCCGCATCAACCGTGACTTGGACGCCGACTTCGATCTTGGCTCCTTCCGGCATGCAGCCCGCTATGACGCGGCCAACCGCCGCGTGGAAATGCACCTTGTTTCAACGCGTCCACAACGCGTGACAATACCACGGTCCAACTGTGACATCTCCTTCGCGGAAGGTGAGACCATTTGGACGGAGAGTTCACATAAGTATCGTGCTGCGGAAGTAACGCAACTGGGATGCCGCGCAGGATTCCGCGCGCTTAGACAGTGGGTCGATTACGAATGGCCTTTCGCGCAAACGCTATTTGTCGCTGCGTAGACTTGTTCAACGCTCCACGCCGAAGTTTAATCGTGCTGTGAAAGTAGCCCGGTTGGACGTGCTGCTTCCACGCGAAGGCTTACGTCGCCATTCCAAGATCTGCCGCCGGACAGATCGACCGGCCATACCGCCAAGATCTGCGAGCCTTGATAGACACGCTCGAAACCTTCTTCTGATTCCGAGATGGTTTCGATGGGTGTGATCCAGAACTCGCTGGCAGACGGCGCTTCGATGATCGCTGCCACGTTCTGCCATTCGTCGATCACCCTCAATTTAGCGCCCGAAGCCGGCACCGCCGCGGACCAACTCAAGGGATAACGGTGCGAGCCCAGCTCAAAATAGCGATCCGGCTCATTAGGCGCGAGGAAATTTAGGACAAGTTCCAGACCTACGAAGGCGGGACGATCGTCGCTGCCGGTGCAGGAAAGTCGTGTTGCGCAATGGAGATGATAGCCCCTCTTCCCCGCCGCAAACGAAAAACGCTTTCTGCACCGCAGTAGTTCAGCCGATCCGGGAGCCGCACAATCAGGACAAGCCGCGGAGCATTCAAGAGTAATGCTTGTGGGTCCCGTTTCTACAACGTCGTACGTGCCGGACGCGATTGCGCGATTTGCCTCCAGCGTTAGTTCCTCATAGTCTCTGAAGCTTTTGCCAGCCGGAAATAGCAATGAACGAAAGGCATTGCGCGGCCAGCGGTCGTAGCGGAGAAACCGTTCGAGCCCATCCTCTTTGCTGCGGACCTGCTCGTGAATCGAAGCCACACCGCCGCCCCCGCCCGATGACACTTCGCGAAGGCGGTAATGGTAGGCCTCCGGCCGGCGCTGCATCGAATTGATCAGAGTTACTGCGCTCGGGCGATAGTCAAGAGCAGCGAGGGTGCCCCCGTCGGCCGGCCGGAGCAGGGCAGCCAAGCTCTTTGAGGTCACGTAAAGTTCGGTGCGCCCGTCTCCATCGAAATCGCTTTGTTCAACTTGCAAGTCATCGCTGTGTTTCAGGACAACGTCCTCAAGCAACATTTCGGCGCGCACGAGTTCGCGCCAGAGTTCGGTGCGCAAATGCGGCGCATAAATTCCGCCGAAAACTCCATGCCAATAAGCATCATTACACTGCGCGCGTAACAGGTGTTTTTCCGCAAGCTGCTGTTTCGAGCTCTTGTGTGCGCTGATTCGCTTTGACGCAACGCTGCGGCACTTTTCGGATATCCGCAGCATTTTTTTGTGCAGCAGATTCGATTCCGGATATTTGGTGAAAAAGGCACGCCATGGCCCGCCCCGCAGGAACCGCTGCACGTCCGGGCGATTCGAAAACTCCTGATTGATGGAGTGAAAAGCTGTCCGTGCTCTGGTAGGCAGCGTCCATTCCATCATTTCGGAGTATGAGGCTGTAGGCAGGTCGGCACGCCCCAGCGGCTGATGGCCCCGGATATATTGGCCGGGCGGCTCTACGTTCAGCCATTCCGCCGAATTTTCAAGGGTGGCAAAAAAGTGGTCGAGCCACCCGTCACGGTAGCAGTGATCGTGCGTGCCCGGCCAAGCCCCGAACTTTTCGCAATCATCTCCCATTGCCGCCATGCCTCCGGGATAACGCTCGGCCGCATCACGAAGGAACCCGATAGTTTCTTCGCTAGGTCGAAACGGCAGCAGATATCGCAGTGTCTTCTGACCGGGAAGAACACGTACGGTCAGTCCGCGGTCTTCCGTGACGTAATCACCGAATAACTGCCCCTGTTCGAATCCGGCCGCCAGAAAGTGCACGTCGTCAACCAAGGTATATCCAACTCCGGCCGAGGCTAGTGCAGACGGCACTTGCGGCTCCCAAACCCGTTCGGCCAGCCACGCGCCTTCCGGCTCACGCCCGAACTTCTCCCGCAAATAGTTCCGCATGAGTTGAATTTGCCGAATCTGGTCTCCGAGTGGAATAGAAACCAGAATAGGTTCATAGAAGCCGCCGCCCACGAGTTCGATTTGCTCGCGCGACGTCAACTCCTGAAGATATCTGAAAAATTCCGGATGGCGCTGTTCCAGCCATTCAAGTAACGGACCGCTGTAATGGAGACCAATTCGAACGCCCGGGTGACGAAGCAGGCACTGCACAAAGGGTAGGTACGACCGCTGGTACGTTTGTTCGAAAACAGAGTCAAAATTGCCGACCGGCTGGTGACCGTGAATCAGAAGAACCAACGTGAACTTAGCCAACTTGGAACCCCGCAAGACTAGGCCCTGTCATGATACTAAGTGCCGCAAAAGTTGCAACGCGACACAGCCTTCGTTTGTCCAAAAAATCTCAAGCCTTCGTTCTTCCTGGATGCGCCTGAAACCCCTGCAACCAGCGGCGGTATTCCTTTCTCCGCTTTCGAGGCGCTAAGCCCCTCCTGTACCAAGACAGCGTACCGCCAATTTGCATTCCTAAGCGCTGTACTACAGGGAGTCGCGGAGGGTAACGCAATTGTGTACCCAAATTACCCTACTCACCGGGGGTATCCATCCGGCGAATACTGTACGCTCTCTCCGCCCAGAATTTGCCCATTGGAGATCGAGATTGCACTTCTATCTGCGTTTTACTGCAGCTGGTACACCTTACCAGGCATCCGATCCCGCTCAAACGAAAGTTGGGAAATCGCGATTATTCCTCTTGTGCAGCTGCCTGATTTCATCTGTGCTTTTTGCCTGGGGCTGTGGAGGCGCCCCAAGCCTGGCATCCAGGGCGTTAGCCTCGCCCGCAACAAGTTCACTCGTCGATAACACATCAGCAGCGCCAAATGGCACCAGTTCCAGCACGACGGCCAATTCGTCGGCGACTGGCTCAACGGCATCGACTCCGTCAGCGCCTACCTCGTCAGTGCCGTCCGTGCTCGCGACCGCTCCTGCGGGGGCGGTCAGTCTGCTGCATTTCGGGAATGTGGGATACGGAGGGGACGACACCAATATTTTTCAGACCGCAATCAATTACACGGCTGGCAACGGCCAAATTCTGGAGATACCGGCCGGAAACTACAATATTAATCCGGTTTCGTTTCCGAATAACGCCAACATTTTTGTCGATGCCGGGGTAACAGTTACAGCGAATTCGGGATACGCCGATGGACAAGTGATGCTCAGCATAAAATCCTCCAACGTGACGATTGCCGGCGCGGACGCAACCCTTTCCGTATTCCACATGCGAAAAACGGAATACACCAGCGGTGAACAACGGCACTGTCTGGTAGTCCAAAATGCGAGCAATGTGACAATTAGCGGAATTTCCTGCAACGATTCGGGAGGCGACGGGCTGTACCTGAGCTACAGCACCAACGTCACTGTCCAAGATTGCATTTTCAATAACAACCGGCGCCAAGGTTCCAGCATAACGGGCGGAGTGAACCACATCTTGTATCTACGCGACCACTTCACCAATACAAACGGCACCGCCCCTCAGACTGGTATTGACATCGAACCCAATGGGCCGAAGGATTTTCTGCTCGATCTCAAAATCCAGGATTGCTACACCGATGGAAATGCGGGTGACGGAATTATGGTCAGCACCTGGTTAATGAATCCCACATCACAGCCCATCGACGTCACCATCCTGCGCAACCATGCTACTGGAAACGGGCGTTACGGCTACGTAGGTCAGAATAATGACCCGTCCAATGCTCCCGGGACGATTCTCATCCAGGATTCGTTCAGCGATCAGAGCGGCAGTTACGGTGCGGCGGGTTATTTCTACGAAGCAACCGGCGCAGCATTGATTTTCCAGAACCTGACGGTGACTAATCCGCATATGAATGGGCCCGCAGTTTATGGAGACAGCGCTGCGGTGGGTGTCATTCGGAGCGGCGGGTACAATGTTCCGGAGGGCAATGTTCACTTCCTCAACCTCAACGTCAATGTAACGAACGGGCGAACCGATCATTATGTCAATTTCCAGGATGGCTCGGGCATGACTCCCAGTAACGTAGAATTTGTACCCGGGAACCTGAGCGGAGCTACAAATGTCCCGCCCCTCGCCCTGCTACAGGGTGCTGGGATGAACAGTATCCCTTGACACAGCCGATACGCTAGTTTCCGCCGGTGCTGGAACCCGCCGAGGGTGCTGGCACTGGCGGTGCTGTTTGCGGGCGCAACGCGAAATAATTCCGCCCGAACGCAGCTTGCGTGCCCGCAGCCTGCACTGCCACAGCCTGAACCGTATATCGGCCGAGCGCGACGGTGCTCAAAGGCAAGCTGATTCGGAACGAAGCGGTGCGGGTATTCTCGTCCACTTGCGCAGGCGCTAGGAGAGGCGTGTCGCTGACGAGGGCGCCATTTCGAAAAAACTGCAAACCCGCGCGCACTTGGTTGGGATCGACTTTCTCCGGCACGTAAGCCTGGAAAAAAACATACAGCGTCTGCTGGTTCGTAAAAACGCGGGTTACGCTGGGAATGATGCGCTCGCCGCCAACATCGAGCGGCAGTTGCTTGATTTTGGCGTTCGGCGCCAAGGCTTTCGTTTGAACTTCAGAACTTTTCTGCACCTCGACCAATTGGCTGGAAAGCACCACTGAGCTCAACTGCATGCGATCCGTCTGTGCCGCAGGCAGCTTCAAATTCTCTTCGAAGGTGCCGATGCGGCCCGATTCGTTTTCGCGCGCGAGGAATTTCAGTTTGTAATTTCCCGCGGGCAAGATGATGCCGCCCTGGTACACCAGCGCATTTTGCTGGAGCTCTTCGTATCGCGCATTGTCCAGACGTACAGTGATGGTGTCCCGCAACGCTCCAGCAACGCGCCCCGATTGACTGTCATGAACCTCGGCGGCGAAATCGAATTCCACCTGGCGCCGTCCGCTCTTCTGCGCCCATTGCAGAGCGCTTGAGGCCAGCTTGGCGGAAATAGGAACGAAGATCTGCTTGTTATCCAGGCGGAAATAAGCAGTTTCGACCGCGATAGGCAGCTCGACGATGGGGCTGTCAGACCGCATCGCCTCTTCCAACTGGCGCTCGCGATCTTCGGTCGTATAGACACCAAAATCTTTGGGCGCGTAGTAGCCTTGACGATAGCGGACGCGCGCGCCTGGCAGGCCGTTCAGCTTCACGCGGATCGTTCGCCATAAGCCGTCGTGCGCCGAATTCGTGCTGTAATAGCCGAGCAAGTAATAACCGTCCGTGTCGGCCTGTACGGAACGAAAGGCTTGGCCCAGGTCGCCGAGATCGAAAAAGCTGCGCCCGCCCGTGTCCGAAGCGAGTGTAGCAAGCGTTTCGCGTGAATCCTGGCGCGCTCCGCTTTGTTGAAAAACAGCCGCGCCGCTATACATGGCGTTTCCTGAGGTCGCTCCTACGCTGGCGTCGCCGCCAGGAATTTCCGCGAGCAGCCCGCGCGAATCGACCGTATAAATCGACAAGTTGGCGCGATTGGCCGCATCCGTTGTGGCACGAAGCTGCGAGCGATTGTCTTCGCCGGTTTGCGTGATGCCGCTGGTGAACTGCAAGACGGACTTCTTGCATGGAATATCTCGCAGCAAGTCGGCCAATGACTCCAGGGCGGCCAGCTTCCGGTCTGTATTGAATGCATTGAACTCCGTGTCGTCAGCCGTAAAAGCGGCGCTCGTATCCTCTGTGACCGCCGAATCGATACCGGTGGCGGTGGCTGCGGCAAACGCCGCGAGTTGGGCTTCTTTGCCGGGGAGGAGTGCGTCGACGGCGCTGTCGAGCAGATCGCGGTCATTTGTGAAATCAGCGATGACTCGCAGCTGATTTCCGAACGCCACCACGCCGACCAGATCCGCAGCCGTCATCTGTTTTGCCAGAAACTGTTTCGCTGCTGCCGTGGAACGTGTCAGATCGTTTGGTTGCAATGAAGTGAGATCGAAGAACAGAACGATCATGCGGCGATCGCGCACCTGCTCGCGAACCTCTTCGGGCTGAGCGACCGAACCGATCGGGATGGTAATGGGTGCTGTCTCTTCCGCTGTTGCCAATTCAAGCTTTTCCACGTCATAGTAGTCAAACGCGGAAATTTTCTGCTCCTTGCCGTCTTCGTTGATGCTGAACTGGTCCTGCCGCAAGCCTTTCAACGGCTTGCCCTCGCGATCTGTTACCGCGACATCCACTTCCACCAAATTGACCGCCGACCTGATTGTGCCTCGCTGGTTCAGCGAAACTTGCGGCGGTGGTAGAGTTGGCGGCGCCGGCTGTTGCGGATTCTGAGCCCAAGCTGTGGGCGCGACCAAGGCCAGGGCGGCAACGGACGCTATGATCTGCCGGATTCGCTGTTTCATGCTTGCGCTCAGAACGTAAACCGAGTCACGACATTCATGGCACGCATGGCCCCGGCGCCGGTCACCTGGCCGAACGTGGCCGAATTCACCAGGGTTGATAATCCGGTCAGGTTTGGAGTGTTCGTGGTGTTCATCACTTCCCAGCGGAAATCAACCCGATGTTCATGGTCTTTGCCGAACGGGAAGGTCTTGCCGAATTGCGCGTTCCAGATAAACATCCCCGGACCGATGATCGTATTCCGGCCTGCGTTGCCGAGCTGTCCAGCCGAAGGCACCACGAAGCAGTTCGTGTTGAAAAAATCCAGAGGAGCGGCGAGCGCGCCTGCATTCGCATTGCAAATCTGGTCAGCGCGTGTGGCGAAAATTCCTCCGCCACCGACGTTTGCCGCCGAGGTGCCCAACACTTCTGCCGTATATGGAGTTCCGGTCTGCGCGCCGATGTTGCCGCTGAAACGCCAGTTGCCGAATAACGCCGCCGTCAACCCCTTCTGCGCAAAGCGGTGGCCCTCTCCCAACGGCAATTCGTACAAATAGTTGATCCTCGCCTGCTGGCGGATATCGAACGACGAAAGACCGTACTCGGCGCCAAGATTCGCCGAATCTTGCACAACAATCGGTGTGCCGCCGCCGATCGAACTCGCATCGTCAATCGATTTTGCGTAGGTATAAGTGCCATTGATCATGATTCCGTGAGAGAGGCGTTTTTGCAGTCTCACCTGCAGGGAGTTGTAGATCGAATTTGCGCCGGACGTGTCGTAGATAAAATCACCCGCATTCGCAATCGGCCCCGTGGGCGACAGGCTCCCGGGCAGAGCGCGGTTGGGCGCAAAAAGTAAATCCAGGTTTGTGCCTTTCGTGCCCGTATAGGTGAGTACGAGCGCGGTGTTATTGGCGATCGTCGTCTCGATCGCGAGATTCCAAATCTGCGCATAACCCACTTTGTAGTTCGGATTCACCGCATATGTGTTGTGAATTGTGTTCTGTGCCGCGACGCTAGCCGGGAATCCGTCTTGCAGCGTAAGAACGTCCGCCGGCCCCGTGATGCGCAGTTGTGAATTCGACCATGGCGGTTGATTCGCCAATTCCGCCAGCAGTTGCGTATAAACGCTCTCGTTGTAAAAAAGACTGTATCCGGCACGAACCACTGTATTGCGTTTGCCCTGCAGCGCTTTGATCGGCGGTCTCCAGGCAATCCCGAGACGCGGAGACCAATTGTTGTAATCCGGACGGATCAGCGAATTCGGTAACGCGCCGCTGAATGGCGCGGCCTGGCCGGGAATAACCACGGCAACCTGTCCGAGCATCGGGTTGTAGTCCAAATTGGAAAGATGGCCATAAAGCTCAGTCAGCGGAGTGAAGAATTCGTATCGCACGCCGAACTGCAAAGTGAGGTCGGAGCGCGCGCGCCAATCGTCGCTCACGTAACCTGCGGTTCCCCAACTTCGAAAATAGTTGCTTGGAGCGCCGAAACGCACATTCGTGCTGTCGGCATAGCCGAGAAGAAAATCCGCGAAATCGAGCCCCGTTCCGGGCACCGGCTGGCCGTTGGGTCCGATTAGCGAAGTGACCAGGCCACTGAAGGTAAACAGGCCCTCCGGGATCGGGTCGGTTGCCGTATTGTTTTCAATGCGCCGAACTTCCCCTCCGAAGGTCACGGTGTGCTTCGGAAGCATATAGGTGACACCGTCAACGAAACGATAAGTCTGATTTCGGAGCAGTGAAGGAACGGCGGGTGCCGCTTTCGTAAAGTTGTTGAAGCTGAGTTGCGGCACGGCCCAGTCGATCGGAGCGGTAGAAACGCCGCTAATTCCCAAATCACCGGCCACATCATTTGTAAATGCAAAGTTGTTCAGGGTCTGCACGCGATTACGAGAGAAGATGAACTGCGAGTCATTGATCCAGGTGCGCGACAGATTTTGCGTCAACCCCAGCGTGACAGATTGACCCCGGGTGGCGACGTCACTCTCAAAGCCGGGGAAAGATTGGAACGCATGATTGGTCGATTGGCTGAAGCCATAAAAAATACGCGCGTTCAGCGTGGGAGAAATCGTGTGCAGGACGCGCGCATTCAACCGGTCCTGCTGCGTCGGAACTCGTGTTTGCAGGTGATAATTTTCGACGAAGCCGGGAAGATTTGGTTCGGGAATGTATTGCAGTAAACCGAGCGCCGTCGGATTCAAGTGCGAGGAAATGTCGCAACCCGCCGGCGTACGCGCGCCATTGAGGTCGGCTGGATTGGGAATATAAAGCTGCGCGCCACGGTCACAGAAATTGCCGCCTCGTTCGGCCTCCGTCGGCACGGTCGAGAATTGGTCCACAGCATTGCGCGCCCATGTGCCGTCGAAATTGACGAACATAAAGGTTTTATCGTGCCCGTCATAGACGTGAGGAATGACAAGCGGCCCGCCTAGATTCCCGCCGATGCGCTCGCTCCACGTTGGAATTTTGGGCGCGTCAGGTTGAGTGAGCGAATACGGGCGCGCATTAAAAGCGGAATTACTGTATTCATTATAAAAACTGGCCCGCAGGCGATTGATCCTTTGCCGCAGAACGCGTTGCATGCCGTAAAGCGCTGCGACTCCCCGTTGTGGCGGCGCGCCTCGGCCGTTCGGGCCGGGCCGTCCTCCGCCACGCGGCTGAAACGCGATCACTGGTCCCGCTCCGGGTCCGGCAAAGCCTCCTCCCGGCAGCCCGGGAGTCGCTGCGCCTCCGGGGTTGCCCATGGGAGCGCCGCCGCTAAAAGTTCCACCTGTTCCGCCGAACCCGTTCGGCCCCGTATTACCCGGGCCTGCAATCATTACGCCGCCAGGAGGAAAACCTCCAAAACCGGCGTTTTGATCCCCCTGCCCCACGGTGCCATTCATAAGCACCGCATCGGATGACGCCGCCTGTCCAAGCGGACCTTGTTCGCCATTTCCGTTTTCGGATTGCTCTCCGGCGTCACCTTGCCGGCCTTCGAGGCCGTTCTGATTGTTCAGCAGGACCTGCTGGAACCCGCCGCGACGGCCCCCAAAATTTTGACCTCGGGGTCCAGCGCCTGCAACCTCAGAGGTGTCTGTTTGTGCGCTTGCGCTGTCTCCGTTCTGCTGTCCATCAGATCCGGGTGAACTTCCAGGCAAGCGCCTGCGGCGAAATCCGCCTCCGCTGGGAGTCTGAGGTGATGCTTGCGGGTTATCGCTGCTGCGTGAGTTTGGGGCGACAGCGGGGGGTGCTTCGTTGCCCGCTGGTGCGATCAAGTTCTCTCGTTGAGTATCTTGCGCTGCCGCTGATCTCTGAATGGTTTCGAGTGAGGCAATCTTGAGAGTTACGGTAATCGCGGAGGGCGTGTTACTCAGATCGAATTGCTGCGTCGCGGTGTCAAATCCCAGTTGGGTGACTTCAATCTTGTAATGCCCGAAAGGCAAACCCGGCAGATCAAAATGACCGTTTTCGTCAGTCCAACTGACCCAAGCGCGTCCGCTGCTGGTTTCGACCAGCCGAAGCGTCGCGCCCGGAATTGGCACGGCATTGGACGTTCCAACCGTTCCGCTTAATCGACCTTTGGGTGCCGAATCCGCCGACTGTGCTTGACCAGGCGGAGACGCCGTATCCTGCGCTCGCGCCGGAGCACAAGAAAAAAGCAGAAGGAGAAAAAACGCAAAGCCGAATCGGCTCATGCGGATCGTGCATTCTTTCGGCAAGAGACCCCAAACCCTCTGACGCGGTGACCTCAGGTTTCTGGTCGACCTAACTATGGCCGACAATATACATAACAGCCCACGGCCAGTATTTTCCGTACCCAAGCACGCCTGCAACTGGCATCTTAGACGCGGCTTTTCCGCCAAACGTTACTCTGGCCCGATTCGAATACCCGTGGGAAAATGCGCCCGCATGAACTCTTGGCCGTTGATCGTTCTGCCGGCGCTTGGAGCCTGCGCGGGAGTGGCGGCATGGGGCGCGGTATCTTCGACTTCGCAGCTTTTTGGCCCGACCCTGCACCGCACGCCGAAGCCGTCGCAGATTGCGCTGACATTCGATGATGGGCCGAATCCAGCGCAGACGCCGCAGTTATTAGAATTGCTCGAACGGTATCAAACGCCCGCAAGTTTTTTTGTCATAGGCCGCTTCGCGCGCGATTGCCCGGAACTCGTTCGAGAGATCGCCGATCGTGGACACATCGTTTGCAATCACACTGAGACACACGTCAATCTCACTTGGCTGCCGCCATGGCGAATCGCCGAGGAATTACGCGCTTGCCAACATAGCATTTTGCGAGCCTTGGGCTTTGAACGTGATGCCGCTCCCAAGTTTATGCGCCCACCCTTTGGATATCGCGGACCACAACTGTGGAGCGCTGTTAAGAATGTTGGCCTGGACGGAGTAGCCATGTGGTCGCTGAAATGTTTTGACTGGAAACCGCAGAGTGCTGAGCGCCTGATCGAGCGCCTCGCCATTATCGTGGAGCGAAACGGCACAATTTCGGCTAGCCTGAAGCAAAGACCACCAGCACCCGCTTCCTCGCGCTCAGCAAATGCCGACTTCATATCACGGAACGGCGGCGAAATCGTTCTCCTGCACGATGGAGATGCCCGCAAGCAGGGTTCGGATCGACATCACGTCCTGGCCGCGTTGGAGTACTGGCTGCCTCGGTGGCGGGACGCTGGATTCGAGTTTGTTACAATGAACCAAGTCGCGGCTGACTTGCTGACGCGTGCTTAGCGATCTACGACGATGGATGAACGCCAGTTTTACACCGAGCGACCGGAGACCAAGACTCTGACCCTGGTGTGTCCGCATTGCCGCCAGGAAAATACGTATCCCATTCGCTGGATGGTCCGCACGAAAAAGAAGGAGTTGCCGCGCGGCGCCGGCAAGGAAGATCAAAGGCGCTTCGCCAATGCTCGTTCTTATATGGTGCGTGTCGACGAAATGGTTGCCTGCCGCAACATTCGTTGTCGCAAGCGCTTCGAACTGACAGGCCAGAGCGTCGTACTCACCTCGGACGCCGGCCTGCCCTCGAGCCAGCCCGGCGACGATTTCGACCCCGACAACTTTGGCAACCGTTAATCCGGTTTCCACGGCAACTCACCCGTAGAGCGTTTCCGGCGTATACTCACTACACTCAGGCACCTGCATCCGTGTTGTGCGGATACTGTATTTCGCAATTGGGAGATGGCGATGAATCGCAGAACAAAATTCGGCACCCTCGCGCTTGTGGCTCTTGGAAGTGTGGTCATGAGCGCTCCGAGTTTTGCCTGGAAAACCAACCAGCAAAATCCATCTGAGCAGCCAACTTCAAATCACTCGAGACCGTCCGACTCCGCCCAAAGCAATTCGGTACCAGCGACGACGCCTTCCACGAATACTACTGCCGAAGCCAAGCCGGATCAGATCGTCGTGCCTGCCGGAACGCATTTGCCGCTCGTTCTACATAATGGCATCAGCACCCGTGATGCTCAGGCGGGTACACAGGTTTACCTCGAAACCACTTTTCCCGTGGTCGTAAACGACCGCATTGTCATCCCCGTCGGATCTTATGCCCAGGGAGAGATCACGGAAGCAAAGCGCCCATCCAAAGGCAAAGGTGGAGCGGAAATCCGCATGCGTCTGACGACGATCATCCTCCCGAATGGCTACACCGTTAAACTCGATGGCGTGCCGACCAATGCTGATAACGGCAATGGCGCATACGCGAGTAAAGAAGGGGGCCAAATCAATCAAGATCGCGACAAAGGCGCCGATGCGGGAACCGTGATCACTACGACGGGTGCTGGAGCAGGCATCGGGGCGATTGCATCTGGCGCGCGCGGCGCCGGGATCGGTGCCGGTATAGGCGCTGCCACCGGACTCGCCGCCGTAATGATGACGCGCGGCCCCGAGCTAGAATTGCCTCGCGGCAGCACACTCGATGTCGTGCTCGACCGGCCTGTTTATCTCGACGCCTCGAAGATCAACTTCACTGAGCCCGGCCGGGCGACGGCACTGCCTGCCCCACCGCCGCGTCAACCTTCAAGAACACGGTTGCCCTTCTAATGCCGATTGAAAAACGCTCTGGCAAGGCGACAAGTTATTTGCGGACGACTCTATTTCCGGCTTGATTTGCGGGCCTTCGACCCTCGCCCCCTAATCCCGGCGTGCCCACGACCTGCCTCCCTTCGGCGAAGCGCGTAGGGCTGAAAACCTCCCAATCCAGTGACACGCGATTGTCAACCACCCATTCGCGCACTAGCTTTGCCGTGATCGGAGTCAGCAAAATGCCGTTGCGATAATGGCCGGTGGCAATCGTTAAGCCCTCAATACTTGTCGGCCCAAGCAAAGGCAGATGGTCGGGTGTATCGGGCCGCAGCCCGCACCAAATCTCCGCGATCTCAGCCTTGGCTAGTTTAGGGACAAGCTCTCGCGCGGTGGCCAAGATGTTTTCAATGCCGCCTGAAGTCACAGCTTTTTCAAAGCCTGCATCCTCCAACGTGCTTCCGGTAACCACTCTCTGAGGTGACCCTGAGTCGCGGGGAACGATATAGCCTCGCTCGCAACGGATGACGCGGCAAATCGGTTCCTGCCCGCGCAAAGCGACCATTTGACCGCGAATCGGCCGTGTCGCCAATCGAGGAACGATTCCCTCAAGCAGCCCCGAAAATGCACCGGCTGCTACGATCACTTCGTGCGCTGGGAGATTGGTTCCACGTTCAGTCCGCACGCCAGTGCAGCGCCCCTGCCAAATCAGAATCTCGGAAACTTTGGTATTCGGAATTAGGTTCACCCCTGAATTGGAGGCGGCCGAGACTAGAGCTTCGGTCAGCGCGCGATTATCGACAGAGGCTTCGTAGGGTAAATAGGCCGCTGCCGCCGCCCGCCGAGACATACCTGGCTCCATTTTGACGGCTTCGTCGACGGGCAACGGTTCGGTCGGAAGCCCGAGGGCATGGTGCAGGGCAATAAGCGTGCTCAACTCGCGTTCCGCATCTGGGCCGAAGAGCAAATCGATCGCGCCGTCGCTTCGGTAACCTGTCTTGACTCCAGAGAGCTCCTCGATTTCGGCGATGAATTGAGGATACAGAGCAAGGCTGGCCCGGCCAAAGGGAACCAGTGGAATCGATGCCGAACTGTCGGGTGCTGGAGATAACATGCCGGCGCCAGCCCAGGAAGCTTCGCGTCCCGCCGTGTTTTTCTCCAGGAGGGCTACTTTCAAGCCTGCTTGCGCGAGCCGAAGGGCAATGGCTGAGCCGATCAGCCCGCCGCCAATTACGATGGCATCATGCGCGGGCACTGGTTCATCTTACCAAGACAATCTATCTCTCAGCGTCGCGAGTGCGGGGCAAACGATCTACAGAGACTTGACCAATTCCATCGATAGGACCTGTGCTTTTTGCGCCAGGTTCTGGGCCCGAACCCAGTCTCCTGTGCGAATGGCTTCGTGCGCCTGGGCGAGGAATCCGGCGATTTTAGCCACGAGGTCGTTCTGTGCCGCATTCAGTTGCCGACCATAAGCCAATTGGAGATTTCGTTCGGCGACTCGAATATCATCCGTCGTCGTGCGAACGGCGGCAGCCTGGGCTTTCGCCGAAAGCTCCGGAGCGATTTGAAGCGGTTCGGGTTCCGGTTCGGGCTTTGGCGCAGCGGCTTCGGTCTCCACCGGTGGTTTGGGGCGCGGCTGCTCCGCCACTGCCGGTACAGGTTCAGGCGGCGATTTGACCTCCGGCGGCTCGGCGGGCGCAGGCGCCGGAGGCTGGTTCGTGGCCGTCGGCTGCGGAAAAGGCTCGGTATCCGGCGGAGTCGTCACAGAAGGCGGCGAGGCACGAACGATGTTCCGCCTGCAGCCGCTTAGTCCGGTGGCAGCAAGCAGAAGAAGTACAATCGCGATGTTTCGCTTCAGCTTCATGACGCATTGCCCGCGAGCGCGCCGTTTGCCTCCCGCATGCGGGTGACGACTGGTTCAGCGGGACGCGCCAGCGGTAATTCGATGCGAAAACTTGTACCTCGTCCTAGCTCAGAGTCAAAATCAATGGAACCGTCGTGCAATTGTATCGCTTTATAGGCGCTGGCAAGCCCAATCCCACTGCCACCTGGCCTCGTCGTGAAAAACAGCTGGAAAACGCGCGAGCGATTCTCCGGAGCAATACCCTGTCCGGTATCCTCGATCCGGATTTCGGCCGATTCACCCCGACGCTCCAGGCCAAGCGTCAGGCTGCCGCCAGAGGGCATAGCCTCTATCGCATTGAATACAAGATTGAGCAGAGCTTGCTTCAGAATCGGCCGATCGACCCGGACCGGCGGGAGATCAGCATACTGTTTCTCGAGCCGAACGTGCGCGCGCTCCATCTGTGGTCGCGCAATCGCGCTGATTTCATCCAGCAACTCATCAAGCTGCGTTTCTTCCAAGCGCAACTCCTCGGAACGCATGAACGCGAGGAACCGCTTCACCACCGAGTCCAGCCGGTCGATTTCGCTGTCGAGGATAGCGACTGCTTGGCGCGGGACGCCGTCGCCGGGAGGCAGGTTCTCCTTGAGATTTTCCAGCCAGAGACGCATCGAGTTGAGTGGATTTTTCACCTCATGAGCGACGCCTGCCGTCACGCGGCCAAGCGCGGCCAAACGTTCCGAAACCTGCAGTTGACGGCTGATGGATTCGAGGGATTGCAGGTCGCGCAATGTAACGAGCGCTCCCATGCGCGTGCCGCGTTCGCTGATCACCTGCACGCTGACCCCAATCCGCTGCGGCGGCATCCTGGGATCGGATGCCGGTACCTCAACTTCCGCGGCTGCAACCGGCGAAAATTGATCTTCCGACAGGCCGAGCGCCGCATGCAGGGGTTGGCCCGGTGGAAAAATCTCGCTCGCTTTGCGCCCGAGCAGTTGATCGGCCGGCGATCCGACGAAGTTGGCCACGGCCGGGCTGACCATTACGGCACGCCCGTCTCGAGTGAAAAGCAGCAGGCCATCTTCAAGCCCGCCGAGAATCTGATCCAGGTTTTCGCGCAACGTGCTGAAAATTTCGCGCACTCCACGCAATTGCAAGCCGATTTGGCTGATCTTCGTGCTCACTTGTCCGAATTCATCGCCTCGTTCGAGCGGCTTCTGATCAAACTCGCCGCGTGAGATGCGATCCAGTTGGGCGGAGATGCGTTCGACCGGAGCCAGGATGGCAGTGCTGACGACCGCCGCCAAGAACACCGATGCCAGCACGGAAATCAGCGCAAAGAAAAGCGCCGACCGCAAGGCTGGCGTTATCTCGATAGCCAAAAGCCCGGTGTGCAAAGCGACCCGAATTTCCCCAAACGGCTCTTGCCGGCCCGGCGGCCCCAACTTGAATGGGTATGCGATGTCGTATGCCTGCGGCGCGCCGTAAATGAGTCGTAGTTGCTGGATGAATCCGGCGTTCACAAGTTGGCTCAGCGGCGGGCGCGGCAGCACCTTGCGGCCGGGAAGCGACGCGTCGCTCGAAATGAGCGCCGTTCCGTCGCGATCGACAATCGTGACTTCATACACCAGAAACGAATTGCCAACCTCGGCGTCGATCAGCGAAGTCAACGCCGAGTTCTGGTCCAAGGCGTCGCGCACGTACTCTCGGATGTCCTCAGGGCTGTTTGAGGCCGGCGTTTTCGCCTCGGTCGCGGCCTCAGCCAACGCGTTCTGTGCTTGGAAGAAAACCTGCTGCGCGACAAGATTGGCCCGGCCGTCGGCTTGCTGGATCACCTGCCGAGTTAACGTCATGACGTGCAGCCAGGACGTGACGCCCACAATCGTGAGCACCAGCACGGCTATGGTCAGCGTTATTTTTGTCTTCAAACGCAGGCGCATCTCTCGAGCTCAGCGGCTCTCGGCCCGGTCGGCTTCGTATTCCTTAAGCTTATTATGCAGTGTCTTGAGGCTAATTCCGAGCAGTTCCGCCGCTCTTGTCTTGTTATTGGTAGCGGCAAGTGTCTGCAGGATTAATTCACGCTCCATGGCGTCCACCGTTGTCCCCAGAGGAAAACGCAGCGACGACAACTCGGAAGCCGTCGTCGCGTGAGTGCGCCCAAAATCGGCTGGAAGATGGCTGCGGCCAATGAGATCGCGATCACAAACGATTACCGCGCGCTCCAGCGCATTGCGTAACTCGCGTACATTCCCTGGCCACGCGTAGTTGTGAAAAAGCTCGGTGACTTCGGAGTTTATACCCCGGACCTGCCGGCTGTGTTTGACATTCAGGTCGCGCAGAATGTGTTCCACGAGCATCGGGAGATCTTCCTTGCGGTCGCGCAGCGGCGGCAGATGGATGTGAAATACGTTGAGGCGGAAGTAGAGATCCTGCCGCAAATGACCCTGCGCAACGGCCTGCTCTGGGTCTTTATTGGTCGCGGCCAGCACGCGCACGTCGACCGGCGTTTCGACCTTGCTGCCCAATCGCCGAACTTTCCTGTCCTCCAGCACACGCAGCAACTTGGCTTGTGTCGGCGCCGGCATCTCCCCGATCTCGTCCAGGAGCAGCGTGCCTCCATCGGCGAGCTCGAAACAACCAATCCGGCGCTCGGCGGCTCCCGTAAAAGCGCCTCGCTCATGGCCAAAGATTTCGCTTTCCATCAGCGATTCCGGTATGGCGGAACAATTTATCGCTACGAATGGGCGGTCGGCCCGAGGCGAGAGCTGGTGTAAGGTACGAGCGAGAATCTCTTTTCCCGAACCCGTTTCGCCCGTAATCAACACCGACGCGGAGGAGGGCGCAACTTGCTCCACAAGCCGCATGACTTCCTGCATAGGCTTGGCGCCGCCCACCAGCTCGCCAATGCGGCCCGCCTCCCGCAACTGCCGGCGCAAGGCCGCGACCTGCTGCTGATCGCGTGCTTTACCGAGAGCGCGATTCAGCAGCGCCCGGAGAACCGCGCCCTTGAGAGGTTTTTCGATGTACCAAAATGCGCCCGCCTCAATTGCAGCAACGGCGCGCTCTTCGCTCCCTTTGCCCGTTATGATAATCGCCGGAACGGATGCGAGTTCGTTTCCGAGCCGCTTAAGTAGCGTCAATCCATCCATGCCCGGGAGCTCCACGTCGGCAATGAGAACCGAGGGATGGTAATCGGAGAACCGCGCTAGGGCTTCTTCCGCACTGGAAACCCCGAGGACATCGAGTCCCCACTTCTGCAAAAGGGCTTCGTAGCCACGGCGAGCGTTTTCTTCATCTTCTACGATCAACACACGATCGTTCGATTTCAGCTGATCTGTGGCCATAAACTCCTGTTGGGTGTCTCGACTGAATCTACCAGTCGAAAGGGGGAATGCCAAGCTGCGCCAACAACGATGCGAGTCTCGTAAGTGTTGCGTCGCGCAGACGCGGTCCTGACCTACTCGCAAACTGTCGGACTTTCCTGATCCCGATGCAGTAATGCCTTCGAAACGCCGGCAAATTACAGTCGTACGCGTTTGGCACGGTGCATTATACTGTGGCCGCTTTTTTGGATCTGTCTCACGCCCTCGTGAACGGGCCGCGATCTCATCGATGCCTTCACTCTTTCATGTCCCCAAGTGACCCGTCACGCTCGCGAAATCCGCGCTCCATAGCGCCTGGGATCTGCCGCGGCGTTCTCTCATCCCTGCTTGGGGCAATGCTTCTGCTATCTGGAATTTCGGCCCGGGCGCAGCAGCAGCCCGGCGGGACTACGGGTCTCCCAAACGAAAATCTTAATCCCATTCCTGCGACGAGCGGCACTCTCGGACTTTTTACCTTGGAAACGGGCGAATTGATGCAAGCCGGCTGGTCTCTTTCCGCCTACGGAAATCGTTTTACGCGGATGCCCGGCAGCGTTGTCGTCTCTAACTATGGACTCACGGTTGGGTGGGGATTTCGGAAGTGGGTAAACTTCTATACTAATTTCCAGCCCGAAGTTGCCACCCATATCGGCAGTCCCGCCGAGTTGAGCTTGCGAACTCCCCCGGACGTTACTCTCTTTCCGCAATACCAGAACACTATCTATCGCACCTTGAGCCCGGGACAGCGGCCTGCCTATGTGGAGGATTTCCCATTCGCATCGCGGAATGATTCCGGCCCCGGGAACGTGACGCTGGGAGTGAAGTTCGGGTTGCTTGCGGAAGCGGATAATGCGCCATTGAATCTCTCGATTCGTAACGATGCCATAATTCCGACCCGGTATGCATTGACCAGCCTGTTGGGGAACGGCACGCAAACCGGCGCATTCGATGACCTCATTCTCGTTGCTGCCAGCCGCAGCTTTTTCGGCCTCATTACGGTCGCCCTAAATGCCGGCTACGAGATTACACGCGATTCGCGCGCGGGAGGATCACGAGACCTTGTGCAGGCCGATCAGGTTCATCTGGGCAGCGGATTTATCCTATTCCCTGCCAAACGGCTGCAGTTCATGACTGAATACAACGCTCTCGTGTTCACCGGCGCCGCAACCCCCAACACAACGTTTGGCCCGCGCGATCCCGTCGACGGTATCTGGGGCTTTCGCGTATACGCTTTGCCGGTAATGGCAATCGACATCGGCTACCGCTATATGTTGAATCTGAGTAACGCTGCCGACCGAAACGGATTTATAATGAAGTTAGGATTCAGTACGTGGCCGTTCTAGCCGGTTTCCCAAATCGGTTCCGCATCCCTTCCCAATCTTGCACTCGCCACTCTCCAGAGCTCTTGCGGTCCAGTTTACCTATTATTCATTGACATAATTCCCCTTTAGGTATACACCGTCGCCCATAAGACCGAGTTTCTCGGGTAATGCCCGCGATTTAGACGCCGTTTGTATCCGTGCTTTGGCACGCGTATTGCCAATTGGGCAGAAGCATAGCCGTGGAAGTCGAAGAAAATCCCGCCAGCCTGCACGCCGACGCAAGTAATTTGTCGATTCTCATCATCGATGATGAAGATGCCACAAGAGAACTTTGTCGCGACATTTCCGTTGATCTTGGGCTGGAAGTACACACGGCTGCCACTACCAATGAAGCTTTGGACCTGCTGGAGCAATCTGCGGTAGACATGATCATCACCGATCTGCGTGTTCCAGAGTTGGGTGGCCTGGAGCTTTTGAAGCACATCAACTCTATCCAGCCGAATACGCCGGTTATCGTCTTGACCCAATACGGCTCGATCGAGACTGCTGTCGCCGCCACCCGGCTCGGAGCCCGGGATTACGTAACGAAACCTTTTCACGTCGAGGAGTTGCGCGCGAAGATCGAACGGCTGATTCAGAGCGTTGAGTTGGATCACGAAAATCGTGTCCTTCGCGAGCAGCTTCGCACCCGCCCGGGCTTTGGAGGGTTGATAGGGATCTCACCGAAAATGCAACGTGTGTACAGGATGATAGAAAAGGTGAGCCAGCACCTGCATCCCGTTTTAGTACTTGGAGAGAGCGGGACCGGTAAAGAACTCGTCGCGCGGTCGATCCATTTTCTGGGCGTAAGAAAGAGCAAGCCATTCGTTCCCGTGGACTGTTCGACCTTAGTCCCGACCCTCATCGAATCCGAACTGTTTGGCCACGTAAAAGGAGCCTTCACGGGGGCGCAAAACGCTCACACCGGCCTGTTGGAAGCCGGTAACGGCGGAACTGTTTTCCTCGACGAAATTGGCGATCTCCCGGTGGATATGCAAGCCAAGTTGCTGCGCGCGCTTCAGGAGCGCGAAATCCGGCCGGTGGGCTCGAGAGATCGCGTGCGGATCGATGTGCGGACGATCGCTGCCACCAACCGCGATCTGGAATCCGCCGTTCGCACCGGCGCCTTCCGCCAGGATCTCTTTTTCCGCCTCAACATCGTCCAAATCAAGCTGCCGCCACTGCGTGAGCGCAAAAGTGATATCCCTCTGTTGGTTAATTCGTTCCTGGAAAAATTCAGCGATCCAGAGCGCCCAATCCGCACAATTTCTGAGGACGCCATGCGGCGGCTGATGGCCCATGATTGGCCAGGCAATGTTCGGGAACTGGAAAATGCCATCGAACGCGCCGTGGCGCTTGGTTCCGGGCCGATTTTGCATATCGCTGATCTCCCTTCGAACCTGCAGCAGAGTTCAACCGAGAAGTCGCTCGAGTCAAACGAACTTACGACGCTCGATGAAATGGAAAGACGCTTCATCTTGCGAGCGCTTCGGGAAACGAATGGAGACAAGCTGGCGGCAGCCAGATTATTGGGGATTGGCAAGACCACGTTATATCGGAAGCTCAAACAATACGGCCAGGAACTGGATACAAACTGACGGCAACCCCTTCTTCCGCGATCTCTACGCTATTCACTGTACTCGAACTCTGTGAATTCCCGTGCGGGAACTTCTTTTGCTTTTTGCGTGTCGGAGTGGGACGCGGTGCAGCGTGAACCTCCACGGAACATGCCCAAAGCGTTGATTCTGCAAACATAAACTCGCAAGGATTGGCCAGCGCTGTGCATGCGCGTCTGTGGAGCAATTCATGATTGATCGCAGATTCTTTTCTGCCGCATCGCATACGCATACGCAAAGCTTGGTTCGAAATTTGCTGAAGATCTGGAACGCCAGCGCAGACCGATGGCCGCATGCTCCGGCACTCTCGCTCACCCCCCGGGATGCAGAGCAATGAGTCAACCCCTGCGGCGCGATTCCAGAACTCCGGCCGAAGGACTGCCAAGGGCCGGTGGATCACGCATGCCTGCGCCCTCGGACCGACGTGATCCTCCTCCCGATGCGGCATTGGCGACCCTTCTTGATTCGCTCGAATGCGGAGTCCTCATCTGCGGCATAGAAGGTGATCTGTGCGCCGTCAACGAGCGATTCGGGGAGATTGTGGGGGCGGAGCCGGAAAAAATACGCGGACTGCGCAATCTGGAGCAAATCATCGGCACTGTGGCTCCGCGCTGTTCGCGCCCCAATGTAGTTGCGGAACGGTGGCTCGAACAATTTCGCAGCGGCAAGGGCTTTCGCGATGAGTTGGAGCTGGTTGCTCCGGAGAATAGAATCCTCGAACGCTGCGCCCGTCCTGTGCTCGATCGCTCGGGAGAACCGGTCGGATGGATGGAAATACTTCGCGATATCACACCGCGGCGCCAAATCGAAGCACGTTTATTCCACAGCGAGCGGCTTGCGGCTCTCGGCCAGATGGTTTCGGGAATTGCGCATGAACTGAACAATACGCTCACCAGCGTTCTGGGTTATGGCCAGCTTGTGCGGAAGCGCACCCGAGGTTTCGAATGGGAGGCCGAGGCAGGATACATCCTGAATGAGGCTGAACGCGCGCGTCGTATCGTCCGTAATTTGCTGTTTTTCGCTCGCGGCAGCACAGCCGAACGCGTCCCGATGGACTTGAACGGAATCGTTGAGCGCACCATCGAAATCCGTCGGCATGAACTGCACTTGGCAAACATAAAGCTCGAGGCCGATCTTCACGAACACCTTCCACAAGCGATTGGCGATGCGGCACAGATTCAGCAGGCATTGCTCAATCTGGTTCTGAACGCCGAGCAAGCCATTCGGCAAAACAAAAACAGCGGCCATATTTGGATACGGACGAGAGCCGCTTCTGCCGGCCGCGTGGCAGTAGAAGTCGCCGATGACGGACCGGGAATTCCGCCAGAGGTCATCCTGCGAATCTTCGACCCTTTCTTCACAACCAAGCCCGCGGGCCTCGGCACAGGTCTCGGTCTCTCGATTTTGTTCGGAATCGTTCATCAACACGGCGGCGAAGTTTCGGTGGAAAACAGGCTGGGAGGAGGTGCGCTGTTCACAATTGAACTGCCGAGCATACAGCCTGCATCGGTTGAATCGGATCGCCCCTACTTGATCCAGGCAGCTCCGCCAGAAGCTCACCTAATGGTCCAAAATCATCCCACAGCCCGAATTCTCGTTGTGGAAGACGAACCAACTGTGGCGCAACTCATAGCGGATGTCCTTGTCGGGGAAGGCTATCTCGTCGATACAGTGCTCGATAGTCGGGAGGGGCTTGAGATGGCGCGAGCCCGGCCTTATGACCTGGTTATCTGCGATTTACGCATGCCCCATCTGGACGGGCGCACGTTCTACCGAAACCTCGCGGCAGAGAATGCGCCTGCACGTAATAACGTGATTTTCGTAACGGGAGATATCCTGGCGCCGCGCACCCTTGGACTTTCTTCAGAAATGCGGCTTGCCTTACCTGGAAAAGCCCTTTCTGGTGGAAGAATTAAAAAAGGCGGTGTCCCGAAGCTTAGCCAAAGCAGAGGCCAGAGTTGCAGATTCCACCTTCAGCATGGATCGAAAGACTTCTCCCGGCCAGGCGAACCGCCTGCGGCGCAATCATTGGAAGGGTTATGAAGCCTGACGGTGTCATAGCCATCGTTTGTGCCAACCGTCGCCTGGCAAGCGAATACTGCGCCGAATTTCGGCGGCCCAAGCAGCGTCTTCATATCTGTGAACTGACTGACATTCCAGTACGTGAGCAATTGCGGGAAAGAGTCTCAGCTTTTCTTCTGGACGAATCCGCAGTCAAAGGCCGGGCGAAAAAGGCGCTCAAAAATGCCGTGGAGCGCCTCGTTACCATCGCTCCGGTCACCGTCGTCGCGGCTGCGAACCGGCAGTCGGATTTGGCTGGTCTGCTTACTGCGGGCCTGTCGGACTTTGTCGCGCGAACAGGCGGATTCGTAACGCTCGCTGCCGGACTGGTGAAACTCCGCCTTGGCTCAAATAGGAGCGGTAAACAGCGCAGCCTTAACGAACTGAACAACTGGAGCAATTTTGGCGAAATGCTTCGTCATGAAGTGAATAACCCGCTGACCGGAATCCTGGGAAATGCGGAAATGCTCCTGGCCAGGCGCGACCAGTTGCCCGCCCCGGCAATAGAACGTCTGGAAACCATCGCGCATCTCGCCGTGCGCCTGCGCGAAACAATACGGCAATTGAGCGGAATTGCCTCACAGACGGTGATGACATCCATCCGCCCGTCCAAGACGTCGTCAGATTCGGAACAAAACGTCTTCGCGTTGAAAAAGCCGTACGGCCATCCACAGGGCGGCCGCAGCATAGACGCAGGATGATCCAAAGATCAGGGCCACGTAGTACCAGTGGAAGGTTCCGCTGACGATCTCCTTGCTGACCAGGCTCGTGCTCAAAATTGGAACAAATGACAAGCCCGTGTTCAACTCCACACCCGGAAGGATCGAAACGATAGCCGGGGCGATCACTACAATCGTCAATGGTGATAAGTAACTCTGCGCCTCCTTAAAGCTCTTTGCGAAAAGCGAGATCGCCAACAGAGCAGCCGAAAACAATACAGCCAACGGGACAATCATCACAAAAACCCAGAAAACGGCACGGGGACTCACGTTGAATTCCAGCCCCATTCCACTGACGGCTCTCATTCCGCCCACCATTCTGCTGCCTATCGCAAATGTCAGTCCCATCGAAGCAATGGCAAGAGCGGCGGTTGCCAGCGAAGCAGTGAGCACCATCAGGAATTTTCCGAGCACGAGACTCGTTCGGGAAATCGGGCTGCACAGGATCGTCTCTATCGTGCCGCGCTCCTTTTCACCGACTGTCAGGTCCATCGCCGGATACATGGTTCCAGTGAGCGAAAGAATAATTACGAAATAAGGGACCAAACCGCCTAGAACTACGCCGCTTACCTTTTCTGGGGGAGCTACGTTTTTCTCTTCCACGTGTATCGGGTCGGAGAGAGTTGGCGGCAACCTGCGGGCTTCGAGACGCTCCCGCACCGTATGGTCCCGAAAATCACGGAAGAATTTCTGCAGCTTATCGACGCCGAATCCAGAACTGATCTCACCTTCATACATATCGATGCGCACGCTTGCAGTGCCGCCGCGCGAGATGATTGCATCAAAGTCCGAAGGTAGTTCGACGGCCGCGCGGATCTTCTTATCGACGATTTGCTGAGCATAATCCCCGGCCGCTGGAACGATCTTTATGTCGGGTAAGTCGCGTAAGGCAGCCACGATTTGCGGGGAGTTTTCCGCGCCGATGATCATCACTGACGGTGTTTCCAACATGGCTCGGCCAATCAAGCGTGCCGAAACAACTCCCACGATTATGGTCAGCACGGGCATAAGAAAAATCGGCACCACGATCATCGACACGACTGTGCGGCGATCTCGCAACGAATCCCTTAGCTCTTTGCGGTAAACGACAGTGATGTTGCGCAGATTCATCCGCCGACCACCCGAATGAATATTTCTTCCAGGTCGTCATGCCCATATCGCCCGCGCAATTCCTTCAGGGATCCTTCGGCCAGGAGTTTGCCATTGTGGATGATGCCGATGCGGTCGCAGAGCTTTTCGGCTTCGCTCATAACGTGCGTGGAGAAAACGACGGTCTTGCCGTTTTTCCTGCACTCACGAATAAACTCCACAATCGTTCTGGCGCTGATGACGTCGAGACCCGAAGTAGGCTCGTCAAAAATCATTACGGGCGGATCGTGCACGAGCGTGCGCGCAATCGAGACGCGCTGCTTCATCCCCGTGGATAGATCTTCACAACGTCGATCGCCGAACGCGCTGATCTGCAACCGCTCGAAAAGCGCCAAGGTGCGCTTCCGGACGCTCGCCGCGTCGAGACCGTAAAGGCTGCCGAAGTACTCGACCATCTCCAAAGCCGTCAACCTGCCGTATAGCGCGGTGGCCGTGGATAGGAAGCCCAGGCTGCCTCGCGCCCTTTCGGGTTGCTTGCGGATATCGAATCCCGCCACCCGGGCTGTTCCGGACGTAGGCGCGAGGATCGTCGCGAGCATGCGAAGCGCGGTCGTTTTGCCTGCGCCGTTCGCGCCTAAAAGCCCATAAACCTGGCCCGGATCACAAGAAAAACAGAGGCCATCAACCGCGCGAACCGCGCCTCGTTTCTTATTGCGGAATTCTTTGCCGAGGCTTTCGGCTACGATCATTCGCCAAGAATCTTAATGAGGATACGTTTCGGCCGCTGGCCGTCCAGTTCGGCATAGATGATCTTCTGCCACGGTCCCAATTCCAGCTTGCCGTCCGCCACTGAAACAAAAGCCTGCTGGTTGAGCAGCAAGCTCTGTAAGTGCACGCCGGCATTGCTTTCGCCCTGGCGGCTGTGGTGGTAGTCTGGCCCGATTGGCGCCAGCCGGTCGGCCCACTCGGTAATGTCCCGCAAAAGACCGGGCTCCTCATCATTGACGAATAACGCCGAATTCGAGTGCAGCGCCGAAATCAAGATAATGCCGTCGCGAATTCCGCTTTTTTCCACCGCCGATTTGACATTTGGCGTGACGTTCAGGTATTCGCGCTTCTCCTTCGTTTGTACGGTCATGTAATCGCTATGAATGCGCATGTGCTTCTCCGTGGGCGGCGGAGATTTTAGCCGATGTGCGAGCGGAAGGAAATTCGCCGGGACAATCAGCCTTTATGGCAGTTGGGACACTGTTTCGCGTCAAAACGATCGGGAGTGACGCGAAACATGTTGTTGCATTGAATGCAGACACGATGTATCACGCGCGTGCCGCGGGGCAGTTCGGCGTTTTCCGCAGCATGCGGCGAAGTGGTCGGATGCTCAGCCATGGCGAAATTCTAGCATAAGATTTGCCGGCGCTCAGGAGCGCGGAATCATTTCCATGACGCGCGATACGATCTGCTTGACCTGCACCGGCCGGAGCATCCTCTTCGCACCGGGCATCGGCGGAGCCGGATTCACCCGTGAGTCCACGACTAGCACGGGAATGTGAGAACTCAAATTGTCGACCGCAGCCAGACTTTCCGGGTCGTGTAACAGAGCGCCATCCAACACTACCAGCGAAGGAGCAATGCCGCCGCCAATCGTCCGGGCCATGTCGTCCACCGTTTCCAAACCCAAAGCTGTGATCCCCCTCTCGCGCAATTCCGCCCGGACCGCTCCGCGCAACTCCCATTCCCCCGAAACCACGAAAACGACTCGCATTCCATTTCCAAATGGCGCTCGTTCTGTGCCCAGATCACACTTCTGACAACCAATTTTGCTACAATTTTCTGTGAACCTTGCCTTTATACGGAGGAACCGGCAGAGTGAGGCGCGTATGCGAACACTGAGCAGACGGGTGTGGTTCCTGCTTGGGTTCGGGGTGCTTCTGGTAGTGGTTTTGCTGTATCTGAACAGCCGCAGGCCCTCAGCGCGTGTTGCCGTCGTGCAAGCGAAACGCGAGACGTTCCGGTCTTCGATTACCAGCAACGGCAAAGTCGAACCCATCCGGCCGTATTCGTTGCGCGCCCAATTCGATGGTTTCGTAGACCGCGTCATCGCTGCCGAGGGTAAAAACGTCAAAAAAGGCGAGCTCCTGCTGACAATCGATGATCGGGATATTCGCTCGCAGCTTGACCAGGCTCGTGCGCAATTGACCGCCCAACGGGATGAGCTTCGCGCCGCAAAAAGTGGCGGGCGCGCTGATCAAGCGGCGAAACTCGTCGCCGACCTCAAGTCAGCTGAAGTGGAGCGAAACCTGCTGCAACGCCAGCAGGAAACGCTGACCAAGCTCGCAGCACAAAGCGCCGCAACGTCGCAGGAGCTCGAGCGAAATCGTGCCGCTCTGGAACGCGCCGAAGCCACCCTGGATCAAGCGCACAAGGCCAAACAGGAGTTCGAACATCAAGCCGAGTTGGATCAAGAACGGCTGACCCTGCTGGTGCAGCATTCGGAGACCCTTGTCAATGATCTTCAGGCTAAGGCGGACTCAACCCGTGTCGTGGCGCCTGCGAACGGCACGCTCTACTCGTTCCCGGTGCATGTCGGAGATTTCGTGCATACAGGTGACCTGCTCGCCGCAATAGCCGACCTGCATGAGTTGCGAGTCCGTGCCTATATCGACGAGCCGGAACTGGGACAACTGAAGCCTGGGCAGACTGTCGTCGTCACCTGGGATGCCTTACCTGGCCGGACGTGGACGGGACGAACGGAAATCCTGCCGCGTCAGGTGGTCGCGCTCGGCTCGCGCAATGTCGGCGAATTGCTGTGCACCATCGAAAATCAGGGGATGGAGTTGATACCCAATACAACGGTCGACGTTCGCATCGAAATCAACGAAATTCCCGACGCTTTGGTTCTGCCTCGCGGCGCAGTTCAAATTGACGGCGCGCATCGATACGTCTATCGCTTCGATAACGGGCGTTTACATCGCACGGAAATCCGGGTTGGTGTCTCAAATGCCACGCAATTTCAGGTCCTTTCCGGTGTCACTGCGGGAGATACCCTCGCTCTTCCGGGCAACACCCCGTTGCGAGACAATATGTCAGTCCGCGTGGCAATTCCCGAATCCGACGACTCGGAATGAGGCCTATCACTCTCCTGATCGTATATCTCATTACCTCGCTTATGGCGGGTTTGTTGATAACGGTACATGCATCCGCCGCCGTCCGTGATCTACCCGCCGATGCCGAGCGGCTATACAACGGCGGGCTGTACCGCCAGGCTGTGGAAGTTTTAAACGCCTCAATTCAACGTTCTCCAGGCGAGTCATCGCTGCATTACTGGCTTGGCCGCTGTCTGTATGAGCTGCGCGACTACAATCGCGCCATTTCCAGTTTTGAACATGCCGTCATTATTGAACCCGATCTTTCCGAATATCACGACTGGCTGGGCAAGGCCTATGGCCGCAAAGCCGAAGAGACCAATCGTTTCAGCGCTTTTTCTTCTATCTCGCTGGCTCACAAAGCTCATCGGGAGTTTGAAGCCGCCGTCCGCTTGGATGCACATAATCTGGAAGCGCAACGCGACCTCATTCGTTATCTCGTAAACGCCCCGGCAATTGTAGGCGGAAGCCAGGGAGCGGCGGAGCAGCGAGTGCATACCCTCGCCGCCGTGGACTCTACCGAAGGAGCACTCGCGCAAGCCGAAGTTTATGCTTCTCACAAGAAATTCGACGATGCCAGCCAGGTGTACCAAACGATCCTCGATATGATGCCCAGTCGCGTCGGAGTCTATTTTGAAATCGCGGAGTATTATCGCGACCGTGGCGACGCTCCAAACATGTCCGAAGCGGTTGAGAAGGCAGCGGCCCTGGCGCCGTCCGATCACCGCCTCGAATACTACCGGGGAATCGCACTGATTTTGGCGGGACACAGCGATTCGGATGCCGAGAAGGATCTTCGCCATTATCTGGATACGGTCCCCGACAATGCGAATGTCCCCTCTCATTCGACTGCTCATGAGTGGCTCGGTAAGCTGTACCAGAGACAAGGGCAACTGGACCGCGCGGCCGAAGAATACCAGGCCGCACTGATCGCCGATCCACGGAATAGGCAAGCTATCGACGCGCTGAAGGCCCTTCAGAGGAGACGCTAATCGGCTGCCGTTTGTTGTTCGTCCCAAAGGTGATGCATGCTGCCGCATGAAACCTGGCGTGTCGCGGTAGAGGCGCTGTGGTCGAACAAACTGCGCGCGATCCTCACCACCCTGGGCGTCATTATCGGTAGCGCGTGTATCGTACTGGTTGTGACTGTTGCGCTCACCGGCAGACGTTACGTCATTGGTCTCATCGAGGGTGTCGGAGCAAATCTCGTTTACGCCAATTATGAAGTTAATCCGCAGCAGGCGGTGGTTCGAAGCGACGAGATCACGCTCGCCGATATGGAAGCGGTTAAGAACACGCTGCCCAATGTAGTTACCGTCGCGGCCACGTCGAAACCGCTTCTGCGCAATGTGGTCATCGGTGGGACTGAACACGCCGTGACTTTATTTGGCGCAACCGATGGCTTCCAAGTCGTTCGCAACTTGCTGATCCTCAGGGGGCGTTTTCTCGATCCAATTGACCAACAAACTCACAGCAAAGTCTGCCTGATTACGGATGAGTTAGCCTCCCTCGTCTTTCCCAACGAGGACCCCATCGGAAACAGTCTGCGTGTCGGTCAAATCAGTTTTACCGTCGTGGGTGTATTCCGCGAACGCGTCGGAACCTTCGGCCTTTCCGAAGTCCAGCGGTACACCGTGGTCGTGCCTTTCTCGCTCATGCAGTATTTTACCGGTGATGACGCCGTCGAAATTCTGTATGCGCAGGCCGATGCCCCCGAAGACGTCGCCCTGGTCACAACGCAGGTCGGAGACCTGCTGCGAAACCGGCACTCGCGGACGGCAACCTACGTTGTGCAGAATTTGAGCGAAATCCTCAATGTAGCCCGGAAGATTGGAACCGCGCTCACGGTAGTGTTGCTCGTGATCGGTTTCATTGCGTTAATGGTAAGCGGCATCGGGATTATGAACATCATGCTCGTCACGGTCACCGAGCGTACCCGTGAAATTGGCATTCGCAAGGCGATTGGAGCGCGGCGCCAGGAGATTCTGTTGCAGTTCTTGATTGAGGCTTTGCTGATCAGTGGCATCGGCTCGCTCCTGGGAGTTCTCATCGCTTTGGCTATTCCCGTCATCGTGCGGCCGTTCCTGCCGGGCAATCTGCGTGTTCCCGTTCCGTGGCTCTCTGTGGTTGTTGCTTTCGTCGTAGCTTGCTCAACGGGCCTGTTCTTCGGCTATCTCCCTGCCGACAAAGCCGCGCGGTTGCAACCGACAGAGTCGCTTCGTTATGAATAATCACCTTCAGGAGGAAATCCGCGCGATGCAGGTACAAGAGATCTTTCCGCGGCACCCGTACCTCCGCTCCCGAATAAAACTTCGACTCTCCGCATGGATGAGCGCACTGCTGACCGCGACTCTGGTTCTCGGTTCCGCTTGTATGGGAATGGCGCAAACCGCAGGTGAAGCTGCACCGCTCCGGTACACCCTCAAGCAGGCGGTCGCCACCGCTCTGGAAAAAAGCCGTGACATCTCGCTGGCCCATCTGCAGTATGAAACGTCCCGCCAGGAAGCCGGCCTTACCCGGTCGCAGTTTCTCCCGAACTTGTACACCGGTTCGGGCGTCGCTTATACCAGTGGGTTTCCGATCCTCGCCGGAGGCGGCGCTCCCGCCCTTTTTAATCTTACTTACAATCAGGAACTCTTTAATCTCCCCGCGCGCGGTGACGTGCGCGCCGACGAACAGAAAGCCGAGCAGCAGCGGTTGTCTGCCGACGCGGTGCGCGATAGCGTTATCGAGCGCACCGTTTCCGCATATCTGGAATTGTCGAAGGTTCGCCGCCAGCTTGAGCTCGTGAGAAACGAGCGCCAGAGCGCCCAAAAAATCCTGGACTACACGCGAGAACGCATGCAGGCGGGCTACGAGCTGCCAATCGAGGTTACCCGCGCTCAGTTGACCGCTGCGCAGGTGGAACAGCGGTTGGCACAATTTGAAGATGAAGAAGAAACCGCGGCTGATCAACTACGCTTTCTGCTCGGTCTCGAGCCCGACCAGCCCATCGAAGTGACCGCCGAAACCATCCCGCCCGCCGCCGATCAAACGATTAACGATCTCGTAGCTGCGGCGCTGCGTGATAACCCCGACGTCAAGATGGCGGAGTCAGAGCGCGCGGCAAGCGAGGAACGTCTGAAAGGGGAGCGTGGAGGATATTGGCCCACTATCGGGCTGATTGGCCAATATAACCTGCTGGCCAAATTCAACAACTACGACCAGTTCTTCAATAAGTTCCAGCGCAATAACTTCATCGCGGGAATTGATGTCAAAATCCCCATTTTTGCGTCGCGTACCAGTGCAGCGGTTTCCTTTGCCCAAGCCAATTTGACAGCGTCGCAAATGCAGGTGGAAAACAAGCGCGCGCAGGTTTCGCTCGACGTGCGCCACAAGGCCCGTCAAGCCAGGGAAATGGATACCGGCCGTGAAGTGGCCCGCTTGGAGCTCGAGTTGGCACAGCAGAACCTGCAGGTGCTGCAATCACAATTCCAGCAGGGCCGCGTCAGTATTCGCGATCTGGAAACCGCGCAACTCGACGAAAACGAAAAATGGCTCGCCTTTCTGGACTCAGATATCGCGCGCCAGAAAGCAGAGCTTGACCTGCTGCACACGACCGGCCAACTTGCACAAATATTCCGGTAGCACTAAGACGGCCCTTAACTGGCTTCCGCGCGAGGCGCAGACTCGGATACAATTGAGCTGTTCCATGGGGGGCGGCCGCGCTTACCGCGGGCGCTCGTGTTCGGGGCTTGTTACCGGACCAGATCTTAAAAGCGCATCTGGAAAGGACGGGGCGTGAAGCATACCCTTTTTTTGAACCCTCCAAGCTATGAGGGATTTGATGGCGGCGCGGGCTCGCGCTATCAGGCGCGGCGGGAGATTCGCTCCTTCTGGTACCCAACCTGGCTTGCACAGCCGGCCGCGATGGTTCCTGGCAGTCGTTTGATTGATGCTCCTCCCGACGGGCTGACAGTCGAGGACGTCGCTCCGCTGGCGCGCGACTATGAGCTTGCTGTCCTGCATACCAGCACGCCTTCGTTTGCCAACGACGCGCGTTTTGCCGCTCGGCTGAAGCAGGAAAATCCCCGGATCGAAGTGGGCATGGTCGGCGCCCACGTCGGCGTTCTACCGCTGCAGTCGTTGAATGGCGCGCCTGCGGTGGATTGGGTCGCGCTCGGCGAGTTCGACTACACCTGCGCCGAAATTGCTGCCGGCAAACCACTCGCTGAGGTTCAGGGCATCGCCTATCGTGACCACAGCCAGATTCGTATTACTGGTCCTCGGCCGACCATCGAAAATATGGACGCTTTGCCGCCGGTTATCGAGGTCTATAAGCGCGATCTCACCATCGAAAACTACTTCATCGGCTATCTCCAACATCCTTATGTGTCCCTCTATACGGGCAGGGGTTGCCGTTCGAAATGCACTTTCTGTCTTTGGCCGCAAACCTTGGGTGGACATCGCTATCGCGTGCGTAGCGCCGACAGCGTCGAATCCGAAATGGCTGCTGCCAAGAAATACTTCCCGCAGGTACGAGAGTTTTTCTTTGATGATGACACTTTCACCGATGATCTCCCGCGCGCCGAGGAAATCGCAAAGCGCTTGGGCCGTCTCGGAATAATCTGGTCGTGCAACGCTAAAGCGAATGTTCCGCGTAAAACTCTGGAGGTCCTTCGTGACAATGGCCTGCGGCTGTTGCTCGTCGGCTACGAATCCGGCGTTCAACAAATCCTGAATAACATCAAGAAGGGAACCCGCATCGACATCGCACGCGAATTCACCCGCAATTGCCGGCAGTTGGGCATCACCATTCATGGCACGTTTATTCTCGGGCTGCCCGGCGAAACACCCGAGACGATTCGCGAAACCATTCGCTTTGCCTGCGATATCGAGCCTGAGACGATCCAGGTGTCGCTCGCGGCGCCGTATCCCGGCACGGAACTTTACCGTCAGGCGCAAGAACAGGGATGGCTCCAGATCCAAACCGGTGAACTGGTCGATACGCATGGCGTGCAAATAGCTGCACTTAGCTATCCCACCCTCTCCACAACATTGATCTTCGATTCGGTCGAGCAGTTCTACCGCAAGTTTTATTTCCGTCCTCGGAAGATCTTCTCGCTCGTCGGCGGCATGGTGCGCAGCCCCGAAGTGATGAAGCGCCGCTTGCGCGAGGGCGTCGAATTTTTCCGCTTCCTTCACGAGCGCAAAAAGGCCGCTCCCGATGGCCCGGCCGTCAGCCCCGCCAACTAGGAGGCGCCCGCCGGTTTCAATCCTTCCGCCCTTCATATGGACGAATCGAATTCTGCCACCCGGGCGTTACAGGCCAAAACCTACATTCTCCTGTTCTTAATGATGGCTCTCGGATCAGTCGGCAACACCGTGCTGGACAAAGGCATGAAAAATCTCGGCCCGGTCGACTTTTCCTCCCGCTCGGCGATTTGGCAGGGGCTTTTTCACACCTTCACCAACGGCACCATTTGGCTGGGCATCCTTTTCATGTTGCTTTTTATGGTGTGCCATATGCTGGTGCTCTCCTGGGCCGATTACAGCTTTGTCATGCTTTTTTCCGCCCTTACCTACGCCTTGGTTCCGCTGCTTGGATACATCTGGCTGAAGGAGTACGTACCGGTCGCACGCAGATTCGGCATCATCCTGATCATCTTTGGCGTGTTTCTCGTCAGTCGCACGCCACCACGTACGACGCAGCCCATTTCCGGCCGCTCCGCAGGTTGAGCGGCACCGAATGCGCACGGCTTTAATCCTCGGCTTCGTCGTGTTAACCGGAACATCCGGCGAAATCAGCCTTACGCACGCCATGAAGCAGATTGGCGAGGTGAAACACTTCTCGCCGGCGGACATCTCCTATGTGCTGCTGCGCTCTTTGCGTCAGGTTTGGTTGTGGATCGCCGTGGCCTTAATGGCTCTGTCTTTTTATGCCTTCCTGACCATGCTCTCCTGGTATCCGGTCAGCTTCGTCGTTCCGGCCACTTCGCTCGCCTACGTGGCGGGAGCTCTCGGCGCAAAGTTTTTGCTGAAGGAACGCCTCACCGCCATCCGCTGGGGAGGCGTGGCTTGCATCTCCTTAGGAGTAGCATTGGCATGGACCGACCCGATGCCGGCATTGGTACACCTGCACTATTGGGCTGCCGTCTTGCGCGATGTCCTCCTATTCGCTCCCCTGATACCCCTGTTTTTTTACGCTTTCGGCGCATGGGCGGCCTGGCGCTTTTTCCGGCACTCGCGCGCGACAAACTCGAATCCGAACGATTTCACGCCGGCGCTCAGCATCCTGAAACCCCTGCACGGCCTTGACCGCGGCGCTTACGACAATTTTGCGAGCTTCTGTCGCCAGGACTACCCCGCCTACGAAATTCTTTTCGCTGTGGGTGACGACAGCGATCCCGCGGTCCCTGTTGTTCGCCGGCTTATCAGCGATTTCCCACAGATCCCTATCCGGCTTCTGGTGAACCGCGAAATTCAGGGCACGAACGACAAAGTGGCAAAGCTCTGCTTTTTGGCACGACACGCCAATTACGATTTACTGGTGGTCACCGACAGTGATGTGCGTGTTGCGCCCGATTACCTGCGCCGAGTGATCCGTATCTTTAGCGATGCGCGGATTGGCGCCGTCACCGCACTCTATCGCGCCCTTGAAGCCCCGTCATTTGGCGCTGTCATGGATACGATTGGCTCCTTGTCGTTCTCCAGCTCGGCGTTGATTGCCCGCCGCCTTGAGGGCTTGAAATTCACCATGGGATCGACCATGGCGCTAACCCGCGAGCGGCTTGCGGAAATCGGCGGATTCGAACCGCTCTTGGAGATGCATTCCGACGATTACGAACTCGGCCGCCGCATTGCCGAAAAGGGTTACAGCATCGAACTGGCTCCAGAGCCCGTGGACATGGAGTTTCCCTCCGAAGGCATTCGCGATTATCTTCGGCACGAACTGCGCTGGCTGATCGGCTTGCGGCACATCCGTCCTGGGGGGCATTTCGGCTTGCTGATGACCCAGGGCATCTTCTGGGCAGCGCTGGCGGCCGCGTTAGCGGGCTCCTGGAGTGCAAGCGCCGTTTGGGTAGCCGCTTACGTGATTGTTCGGCTGTTCACAGGTTATGTGGTCGGTGTCTGGGGCCTGCGTGATCCGGTGGTGAGGCGCTATTTGTGGCTTCTTCCTCTGCACGATCTCTTCTGGTTCTTTCTCTGGGTCGTAAGTTTCGGCGTGAATAAAATCCAGTGGCGGGGACTTGCCTTCAGCTTGCGCAAGGGGCGGATGATTCCCGTTGCTTCGCGTCCTCAGCGTACCTGACCGCTGCTTGGCGATCGGATCTTCTTAATCCGCTGATAACCTGGCCGAAATCACCCGCTCAATCCCGGCCAAATCTCGCGTGGCGCGCAGGTCACACCATCGCGGGCTCGACAAAAGCGACCCAACGTATTCGGCGGCGTTATAGCCGATCTCAACGACCAACAGTCCGCCCGGCGCTAGGGCAAACGCCGCCGCCTCGATGAGCGGCGCAAACATGTCGAGGCCATTGTCTCCGGCAAAAAGCGCCTCAGCAGGCTCATGCTCCCGCACTTCTCGCGGCAAACCAGCGGCATCCCTGCGCGCAACGTAAGGCGGGTTACTCACGATCAACTCAAAACGGGATGACCTTAAGTCCCTGACGCAATCCAGCAGGTTTCCTTCGAAAAATTCAAGCCGCCCTTCCAAATCATTGTGTTTTGCGTTGCGACGCGCATATGCGAGTGCCTTTGACGAAATGTCCGTACCTACAATGCGGGCATTGGGCAATTCGCGCGCCAGCGCTATCGCGATGCAACCCGAGCCGGTACCCACATCGGCAATCCGCAACGGCTCGCCACGGTGAGCATCGAGCCTTTCGAGCGCAACTTCGACGACGTGTTCGGTCTCCGGCCTGGGAATCAACACGCCCGGACCCACCTCGAATTCGAGCCCCCAAAATTCCTGGCGATGCGTCAGGTATTGCGTTGGAACGCCTTGGCTGCGGAGATCGGCTAATTCGGAATAAGCAGCAGCCTCGTCGTGCGTCAATTCATACTCAGGATGGGTATACAGCCACGCTCGGTCACGTTGCAGAACATGCATCAGCAGCAATTCCGCAGCCAATGCGGCCGACGGCAGGTCGGCGGATTCGAGACGCCGCATGCCCCCGGCCAGTGCTCGCCGAAGCCCCGGTCGCGCCAACATCACATCAGTACTGAGCGCTGGCTTCACGCCTCTACCAACTCCTGCTTGAGCCGTTCGGCTTCGAAATGCGTAACGAGGGCATCGACCATGGGCGAGAGCTTCCCATCCATGACTTCGCCCAGTTGATGCAAGGTGAGGCCGATGCGATGGTCAGTCACGCGGTTCTGCGGGAAGTTGTAGGTCCGAATTTTCTCTGAGCGATCACCGGTTTTGATCTGGCCGCGGCGTTCGGCAGCGATCTGCTCATGTTGCTTCTGCTGCTCGAGTTCGTACAAGCGTGCGCGAAGCACGCGCATCGCCTTGGCGCGATTCTTGATCTGCGATTTCTCGTCCTGTTGCGAAACCACCAGTCCCGTAGGCAGATGCGTGATTCGGACAGCCGAATATGTCGTATTCACGGATTGGCCGCCTGGGCCCGAGGAGCAAAACGTATCGATCCGCAGATCTTTGGCTTCGATCTTGATGTCTATTTCATCGGCTTCCGGCAACACGGCCACCGTTGCCGCTGAAGTATGGATGCGCCCCTGCTGCTCGGTCGCGGGCACGCGCTGCACCCGATGCACACCGCTCTCGTACTTAAGTTTGGAGTACACTTTGTCGCCTGAAATTGCGGCTACAAGGTCCTTCACACCGCCCAGCGAAGACGGCGAACTCTCCAGCACTTCCACCCGCCACCTCTGCGATTCCGCGTAACGCGAGTACATGCGAAAGAGTTCGGCCGCAAACAGCGCCGCTTCGTCGCCCCCCGTGCCGGCACGAATTTCCAGAATGACGTTCTTCTCGTCGTTGGGATCTTTGGGCAGCAGCAGCCGCTTCAGTTCGTTTTCGACGATCTCTTTGCGGTCGAGAAGCTGGCGTTCTTCCTCATGCGCGAGCTGTTTCATCTCCGCATCATCGCTTTCCACCAGCATCTGCTTGGTCTCCCGCAATCCCTTTTCCAACTCTTTCCATTGGCGGTATTTCTCCACCATTGCCGAAAGATCGGCGTGTGTGCGCGCGAGCTTTTGGTAGCGCGACGAATCGTTGAGCACCTCGGAGGAAGAAAGCTGCGCGGTGAGTTCCTGATATCTGGATTCGATTTGATCTAATTTTTCAAATAGCGTAAGTGAGGCCATAACCCTGCCTGCCGAAAAAGTGTCCGTGCCACCGGTCGTGATGTTCCGGAAATATGCGAGCTACCGCCAGCGTGACGGTTTCAAAAATGAGGAGCTAATAAAACGAGGTGAACATTCCTCGAACCTGCCCTCAGCATAATCGCAGTCAGCCGCGAAAGCAATCGCGCGAGATTGGAATCCTACGCAGGGGAGTTCTTCGGTTCGGCGGCTTCGTTCGAGCGGGCAAACGCTCGGTCGACCAGGCAAAGAACCACAGCAGTAATTGCGCCATCTACAGGTGCCTGCCACAAATTGTGGCCGGACAATGTGTCGGCAGCGTTCAAAACCGCACCAAAGAAAAATTCGCCGAACTCGCCCGACCGGATCGAGAGCAGAGCATTTTGCGCATGGATCAGGGCCAGAATCTCGACAAATGCGACAAGCGCTCCCCCGAGCAGCCACATCGATAAGGCATGCGATTTTAAAAGCCGCAGCGTCCTGCGAAGCAGGAACGCAAACAGTAGGATGGCCAGCGCGCCGAAAATCAATGAGAAAAAATACGTGGTTAGCAGGATGGACGCGGGATGAATTTCGCCCGCCATCGCCTCGCCCACCCATTGCAGAAACGCCACGACAAAACAGCCAATCACCCAGGCGGCGAGATAGTAAGCCAGAGTCCCGCGGCGCGTCATATGCGCCGCTCGATATTCGGAAACTCCTGCCAGACTTTCACGCCGCAGAAATGCGATCCTTCTGTGCAAATCGGAGTGGCGATTCCCGCGCGCACATAACATGGCGGCCCGATATATCTCGCCAGCTCAGGGAATGCGGCGCGCACCTGCGCCACTTCTTCCATCGAGGCCTGGTAGATCTCCTCTTGCGCATTGAAGCAGGTTCGCATCGTCCACTTGTGCAGCAAATGCAGGAGCGAGCCGCTCTCCACCAGCCGAATGGACTTGGCATTCGGCAAAAGATACAACGCGAATTCGCGCGGCACGCCGCGGTCCAGCAATTCGTTTTTTGCCGACCAGGCATCGTGCATCGCGCGTTCGTACACCTCCCGCGCGCTCGCGTTTCCACGAATCAGCATGGGCGTGATGAAGTCCGGCTCGCGCGTATCTGTAAGTATCAGCAGGGGCCGCGACCCGGGAACCATACGGTGACGCTGGTCCTGGCTGTCGGCGCTGTGGCTGAGCTTCTTCGCAAATGTGAAATTCGCATGCTGTAGAGGCCGCATCAGCGGCGCGTGCACGCCGATATTGAGCGTCTCCAGACGATATGGATTCCGCGCCGGATTCAGCATACGGTCGAGCGCTTCGCTGTCGGGACACTCTGTTTCGCTCAAACCCACGACAGCGCGATATGCCTGTGCCAGCACGTGCGGGCCCGCTGGCGAATAATCGACGAGCAAGGAGGTATGCGCGCCAATCATCGCATCAAACTCTTGGCACTGTTTCTCACCGTCGCCGGTTCGCGGCTCTTGCCATTCCGGCATGTCCTCCAGAGGCCCGTTGTCGAAACGATCAAAGAATTGCGCGTCCACTTCGCGAACTCGCGCAATCATCTCTCCGACAATTGCCCGCGCTTCCGTTGGCGCATCAGAAGCGGCCTGCATGCGCCAGAGCCGATGAAGCACCACACCCGAGAGCGTGTGAACCATGGTCGTTGCTGCCGCCACCGGCAAGACGTAACGCGCCACCTCGATCGCGCGCTTCTCGGCCTGGCGCTCGACTTTTTCGATCCGCCGTGGATGCGACATCGTGCCGATGTTCCATATGTCCGCCAGAATATCCCGCGCGTCATCTTTCAACAGGACGGTCAGTTCTCGGTAAGCACTCCAGGCGCGCGCAATCGCCCGCTCGAATATTTCACGTTCAGGCGCGCCGAATCGCCCGGCGGACGGGGGCACATAAGCCACCGCGCGGTCCAACCGCACATATCGCTGGCTCTGCTGCTCTGAGTTGTAGAAAGGATGCGCGTGCAAAAACGACCACACAAATTGCCGGCTGACGTTTTCCAGCCCAAATTCAAAATGAGCATGCTGATAAACCGTGTGGTGGCCGGAGTAGTAGGTCGCTGCGCCGATCGTGATGCGTTGCTTTTCGGTGATCTCTTCCGCTGAAATCAGCCGCGGCGCATAGCACGTGCGGGCTGCGGCGATGGCGGAATCATAAGGGTGCGCGAAAGAATTGCGCAGTGTGACGCGCGCAATCGCCGGTTCCACCGTTACCGCTGCTTGTAGTTCACTCGGGCTGTAAGGAGGACTCGAGGCCATGCTCGGCAAATTCTACACCGCGCCTGAGTGACCGGATAGCAATGACGGCAAACTATTTCTTGCCCTTGGCAGCCTGACTTGCCTGTGCAGCTTTCTCGTACTTGCGCTGGAAGCGTTCCACGCGCCCCGCCGTATCGACGAGCTTTTGCTTTCCCGTAAAAAACGGATGGCAACTTGAACAGATTTCCACGCGCATGAGGTTCCCTCTATACGTTGACCGTGTTTTGAACGTGCTTCCGCAGGCGCAGTGAACGGTGATCTCGTGATAATCGGGGTGGATTCCGGGTTTCATCTTTGCTCCATTCCTCGAGCCGTTCTGCACGGTTCCCTAGGGAAACTACAGCCGCGTCGCTAAGCTCGGGATCACTTCTAATGGTAAGCGATCCCAGCTTCATTTCCAAGCTGGCCTTAGAACCCGATCGGCGAAACCTGGTGTCCGATTTCCCTTGTCGTCTCCGCATTGCACGGATAAGTTGAAAGCATGCGCGTAGTGGTCTCAAGCGATAAGCAGGAAATCAAAGGCGCCTCGGAGCGATTCGATCTGCGGGAAGATCCTCGTGCCATCTCGCGCATTGACCCAGCCCGTCAACATCCGGCGCTCAGCGGATTTCTGCTTAATTTGAATTCCGAAGAGTCGCCATTCTCCACCCTTGGGTGCAAGGTGTGGAGTTCCATACAAAGCGCCGAGGCGGAACCCCATGTACTTGCATCCCGGATCGATCTGATGATGCACCAGGATGGCGGATTCCATGGTCAATCACAATACGAGGAATTAGCGCGGCGCTTGGCTGATCTGCTGGAACGCGAGCCTGGCGATGCGCTTCAGGCGGAGTTATATGTTGCGCACATCGCGCTGGCGGACCTTCACCAACGATATTGCTTGAGGCTCGTTCTCAGTGCTTCCGGACGAGGTGAACAACAGGCGCGATTGCGCTGGACGCTCGGTATCGCACGCCTACAACAGGCGCTTCTCTTCCTGGCTCGCGCCATTCGGCAGAATCGCTAGTCGGCGTGCCTCCTCAAGAGACAAAGGCACACCCGACTCTAACTTGACCTCTGGCCCCTGGCACTTGATACAGTTTCTTCAAAACGACACGTACCGGAGGAAGAATTGGCACGTGTAGCACGGCGGAGAAACGCGATCCTATCTCTTCCGACCCCTCCATCTCCAGCGCCAACCCTCCGTATCCCAGGTCAATGACTCGGAGAGTCTTTTGCGGGTTGTCCGCAAGCTGAGCATAAGCACGAGTGCCTGCGAGCGACACGCGTTCCCACTTGCGGGTTTCGCTTTGGCCGCGAGACGGCGGAGCTGTCGGCGGCACCCCCGACGGCACAGCCGCACGCCCAGTCGAGGTCGGCGTCGATCCCGGCATCGGCCCAGACGGCGAAACGGCGGGCGGGTAGATAAAAGACCTGCTTGCGCCGGGTGCGGCCGCGGCCTGCCTCTGTGTCTTTGCTTCGCGCTCGCGATGCTTCATCTCGTACAACCGCTGATCGGCCACGCGTACCAAAACGTCCTTTTGATCACCGTCAACCGGAAAAACGGCTATTCCATAATCGAGCCCGAGGCCAACGCTGGACTGCATGCTTTGAACCGCCGAACTGAAGTTCGCTCGTATACGGCGGGCGAGAGTGTTCGCCTGTTCTGTATCCGAGTGCACCAGCAGTAGTGCGAATTCATCTCCGCCGATGCGAAAAGCGTAATCCGAAGTTCGCAACGATTTTCGCAGCGTCGCCGCAGCGGTCCGCAAAAACAAATCCCCTTGCGGATGGCCGAAGCGGTCGTTCACTTCTTTGAACTGATGAAGGTCCAGGATCACCAGCGCAAGATGTTGATTGTATCGTTGCGCCCGGTTGAGCTCTTTTTCAAAATGCTCTTCGAAAAGTCGTCGGTTATATAACTCAGTCAGCGGATCGGTGGCTGCGTTGAACTGAAGCTTCCTGAGATCTTCGTATTCCATGAGGATCGGCACACGCAGGTAAGACGACGAAGCCAGAACGTCTACCATCGCCGCCTTCAGCGAAATCGGCTTGCCCAGCGTGTCAGACAGCTGCCGTCGGCGTTCCAGGATTTGGTCCCAGTATTCGGAACTGACCGTCTCACTTAAGTCGAGCTGAGCGATGGTCTTGAAAAAACGTTGCAGGAATTGCCCGCGAGGTACGCGGTCAAGTCCATCGAGTGTCTCCGCCAACAGCTCGAGAAAAGAATCCTCGGGCGGCAGAGAACCCTGTGTGGGTTCATTGGGGCCAGGCATCGGTTTTGGTCAGACCAAAAACCCAGCTTACCCCAACGGGGATTTGGGATAACAGACTGGTTCCATTGGCTGGCAGCACGCTAAGGGCCATTTTGGAGGTCAACAAAACACAAACATGTCCGCGGAAATCAAACGCACCCGTCGCTATTCGTAAGCCCAACGCCAGTTTTGCATGAAACCCATGGGTGAAAGGTGGCAAACGATTCGCTGCGTACACATGGGAAAACTTTTTCACCGCCTGACTCAAATCCCCCTTTTGCCTGGTCTCTCGGGACAAGTTTCCTCTCTTGAACCAGAGAAAACATTTTCCGTGATAGTACTTCCTTCCTAGTACCTATTATTATCTTCCTCGATCCATAGTCTCCATCACTTCTTACGTAAGTCATCTGTATTGTTAGCTGTACAGTGTATAGGTGATATGAGAAAAATGTTTCCTACGACTTTACCGCAATCAATTTCCACCTATGTGCAAAATGGAACTTTATTACCATTGACTCCATTTTGCCTATTTTGCGACTATGCCTGCGCCTTCGAACCTCCGTCGAGGTCGCGCTTTCCCGCTCCTGAGGCGAACGAAATCAAGGAGAGACAGTTTTGCGGCAAAGTATTGCTGTCGAGAATCAAGTTTCAGATTTACTCCCTGCAACTCTCACCTCCGGATTGTTGGATCTTTTCGGCATCCCCTTATTGGTTGCCAATCTGAGCGGAGCTTTGCTCCTCGTAAACGACGGTGCTCATCAGGCTTTGAATCTTCCGGAAGATTCAGGCTGGCGGCAACTCAATCTTTTCGGCCACATTTTGCGCATGGATCCTCAGGTTTTGCTGGGCCAAATCGAAAGCGGCGAGACTGAAGTAGATCTGCAACTCGAGACCGCTTCCGGGCGGCTCCGAGCGCGTTTGGAACGCCTGCCGAATTCCGAGTGGCTGGTACTCAGACTGGAGCCGGCTGGAACCGCGCAGGCTGCCGCGAGCGATAAAACCACTGAGCCGACCGTGCAGTCTCTACTGCAAGAGCGCGAAATTACGTATCGAAACCTGCTTGCCGCTTACCTGCGCCTCCAGGAAGTGAACCGCCAAAAGACGGTTTTCCTCGCGTCGGCCGCGCATGAGCTCAAGACGCCGCTCGCCGTGATCAAGGGTTATTACGATCTCTTGCTTTCAGGCTCGCTTGGAAAACTGAACGAGAAGCAGTGCGACATTTTGCAGGAATCCAAAGACAGCTGCGAACGCTTAGTCCGCCTCGTCTCGATGTTTTTGAACTATTCCACCTTGGAGAGCGGCAAGCTCGTGCTCTATCTCCGGGACAATGACCTGCGCGATTGCCTTTCCGAACTCGTCACGCGCTGGCACGAAGCCTTTCAACGCAATCACGTTCGTCTCGATTCGCTCGTCGATGAAAACTTGCCAATCTTCAAGTTCGACTATCAAAAAGTACAGCAGACCGTTGCCAATTTACTTGATAATGCCCTGAAGCATACCCCGACAGGCGGCTCCGTCACGCTTCGCGCAGATCTTCATTTCTGGGAACGCCGCGTAGCCAAAGAATCTACCGCCACCGATCGCCGCCGAGCGCCGAAACACGAACCGAATTGCATACGCGTATCGGTTAGCGACACTGGTTCGGGAATCGCGCCAGAGCATCATCAGGAAATTTTTGAAGATTTCGTGCGTGTTGATCGAACTTCCTCGGGTATGGGACTGGGTTTGGCTATCGCAAAGCGCCTTGTCCAAGCTCATCGCGGAAAAATTTGGGTGGATAGCGAATTGCGCCATGGCTGCACGTTCACTTTCCTCCTGCCCATCGATAACCAATGAGCCGTTTACGACAGCATCAAGAAGGGATAACTGAATGAGTAACAAAGAACGTATTCTGGTGGTGGATGACGAACCGAGCATTCGCAAGTACCTGCAAACGCTTTTGGAGGTCGACGGCTACGAGGCGGTCGCCGTCTCTTCTGGACCCGAAGCCTTGGAACTGGTACAGGAGGGAAATCGACCTGATTTCGTTATTCTCGACGTCCTCATGCAGGAGATGAACGGCCTCGAAACCTTGCGCCGCCTCATGCAGGTCGATCGAACCCTCAACGTTATCATGCTCTCGTGTTCAAACGAGGTCACCACTGTTGTTGAAGCGATTCGCCTGGGCGCTCAGGATTACCTGACCAAACCGTTTGAGAAAGCGGAGCTTGACGCGGCCATCCTGAAGTGCCGCCAAAAGATGGATCTGCGCAAAGAAAATCAGGCTCTGCGGGAGTATTGCGACCACTTGACCGAGGATCTTTCATTCCTTGCGGCCAGTCCGCAAATGGTTCGCATACGCCAGCAAATCTTGCAGATCGCGCCCGTGGATGTGCCCGTCTTTATTTGCGGTGAGAGTGGTGTCGGTAAGGAAGTCGTCGCACGCATGATTCATATGCGTTCCACGCGTCGCAATCAGCCCTTCATAAAGGTGAACTGCGCTGCCCTGCCGGGCGAATTGCTCGAATCCGAGTTATTCGGCTATGAACAAGGAGCCTTCACCGGAGCCGTCCGTTCCAAGCCCGGCAAATTCGAATTGGCGAACAAGGGGACTATTTTCCTTGATGAAATCGCAGAGATGAGTCCTCATCTTCAGGCCAAGCTGTTGCACGTGCTTCAGGACCATCAATACTCGCGCCTCGGAGGTCGTCATATGATCGGTGTCGACGTCCGCGTGCTCGCGGCAACCAACGTTGAAGTTCAGGAAGCCATGAAGTCGGGCCGCTTGCGCGAGGATCTTTACTATAGACTCAACGTCCTATCGATTAATGTCCCGCCTCTGCGCGAACGGACCACGGAAATTCCGCTTCTCTTCCGGCATTTCCTCAATAAATACAGTGAAAAGTTTCAGAAAGAGACGCCTACGCCATCCGAACATCTCATCGAAGCCGCGATTCGTTATGCCTGGCCCGGCAACCTTCGTGAACTCGAAAATTTCGTAAAGCGCTACGTTATTCTCGAAGACGACGAGGGCAGCTTCCGCGAACTGGTCGAGATGGCCGCCGCGCGTCAGCGCACCTCGCCGCGCGAGGAATCTGCTCCCGTCCGCGAGCAAGGTCTGAAAGCACTCGTGCGCGGACTGAAAGACGAGGCCGAAATGGAAGCCATCGCGGACGCTCTTGAGAAAACGCATTGGTGCCGCAAGGATGCCGCGAAGATGCTGGGGATTAGCTACAAGGCGCTCTTGTACAAGATTCGCCAGTTCAACCTGGATTCCGGTAGAGGATCGCGCTCCCAAGCCACTCCACCATTAGCCCCCGTGGGTAAAGAGAGCTAAGGACATAAAGTGCAATCTATTGCGTATTCGAGGCACGACAGTCTCGAAACTCATTTGCAATACAGGGGTTCTGGGAAGCGCAGTTGCAAAACTTTTGCTTCCCTCCTCGTGTAAAAAGGGAACCATGAGCTACCGCGAGTCCCCTAAATTTTCACGCGTCGCCTTTTTCCCCTTTATTTACCGGAACTTACAAAACATTAATAATTACGTTATTTCGGGCCACCATTGCCTTAGATTCCCACAAGCGGCTTTTGCCAACCCAGGGAGGCTAGCCGCTTTCTGGAAGGTGAATTGCACTCTCTAGAGCCTAGGGGTAGGAGTCTATAATCAAAAGGTTAGTGGGAGCCTGGGGGACATGACCGACCGTCGCACGGCACGACGCTATGATCTTTCTTTACCTGTGTTGATTCGGCTGCCCGTCGAACGCGACGCCCATAGCGGAAAAACTCGCGACATTTCCACTCGTGGCGTCTATTTTGTTGTTGAGAATAACCTGGCCGCCGGCGCCGAACTGGATCTCACGATGACCTTGCCCGCGGAGGTCACCGGGGGCACGGAAGTTTTCATACGAGCCATCGGCAAAGTTGTCCGAGTAGAGAAGGCGCCTGAAAACGGTGCTCGGCAGGGCGTCGCCGCCCTCATTCAGCGATATGAAATCGTCCGCAACGAATCCATGAAGTCCTAACCCCCGCCCAAGTTAGCTAACCTTTCAACTCTCTTGTTCTTGTTTTGCGATGGTACGGGGTGCGCTGTGTTTGTGAACGGCAGCGATGTGCTAAAGTCTTTCAGGAACATGGTCCATCCGCCCGTTTGTAAATCTGCGTTCTTGCTTGTGCTGGCGCTTTCGAGCGCTGCTATTTTCGTCACTGCCCAGGAACATATGAGCCAGCTACCATCGTGGTCAGGCGTGATTGTAAATGCGAACTGCACGCCGGACGAAGCCTTTGCCGAAGCCGCGAAATGCACCGACAGCCGTGCCAACGCCAAGCTCGCTTTGTATGATGACACCACAAGGCAGGTATTTAATCTTCAGCCTCAAAACCAGGCTGTCGGTAATCTTGGGAATGCTGTAACAGTAGAAGGCGTGCTGAACGGCGACACGATTCAGGTCACTGCCCTGAAGTTGCTCACTGGGATCGGCCTGTCTATAGGACAGAAGGCGCCGGATTTCTCAACCACAGATCAGTTCGGCAAGCAGCAAACGCTCGATACGCTCAAGGGATCGAAGGGTACGATCCTTTTGTTCTTTCGGTCCGCGGACTGGTGACCCTACTGCAAAGGGCAGCTGGTCCAGCTGCAACAGGCGAAGGCTCGATTCGAAAAGCAGGGACTGAAGCTTGCCGCCCTGAGCTACGATACCCCTGCGATTCTGAAGTCGTTTGCTGACCGGCGTAAGATTGATTTTCCTCTCCTCGCCGATCCTGATTCAAAAGCCATCCGAGCTTACCGGGTTCTGAATACTGAAGCTACCGGCCAGTTCAAGGGCATGGCGCGTCCCGGATTTTTCTTCATCGATACAAACGGCATTATCCGCGAGAAATTCTTTGAAGCGAAATATCGCGAGCGATTTTCTGGCAACAACCTCCTCTCCAAATTGTTTCCGGAATTGGGTGAAGAAGTCGCAAGTACGACCGAAGCTCCGCACTTGCGCCTCGCTCTGGAGCAGTCTGACCGCACTGCATTTCCCGGCGGGATTGTCACACTGACCGCCGAAGTGCAGCTCCCGCCTGACGTCCACGTCTATGCGCCCGGCACTCAAGACTATAAGCCGATCAAGCTGGTGATCGACCCTGCATCGGAAATCGAGCTCCGCGCCGCCATCTACCCGGCGTCAAAAACACTTTTCCTGCCCGCCATCAAAGAACGGGTTCCTGTTTTCACCGGCGCGTTCCGCATCCGCGAAGACGTCAAGATCAGCTCCGCTGCCGAGTTCAGCAACGCGCTTGGCAATGATGGCAAGCCGCTGACGATCACAGGCAAGCTCGAATATCAGGCTTGCGACAGTAAGATTTGCTTTCTGCCCGAATCGGTTCCTGTCCAGTGGCACGTGCAGGCGCTCCCGCTCGATCGCCAGCGCGCTCCAGAGGAGATTCGTCACAAATAGTTCGTCGCGCGTGAACTAGCGGCAATATGTACTCGGCCCTGCCATCCAGTAAATCCACGTCCAAAATGACCGTCCATAAACGGCGCCTCGGTTTACGGATTCGCGTTTCCACCGTTCCGCGCCTGTGGCGCGTGCCGGCGCCCGACGATATATTTATGAATCACGCTGCCCCACGAGCGGACCATTTGAATCTTATGTTTGAGCTTATCCGCTGGCACGGCTGCTTTGAAGTTGCTAAACCACTGGGCAATTCAACTGCAGGTTCAGAAACACTTCTCGATTGCCTGGGCGACTCGTATGCAGAACTTGGGAGACAACCGGAATGACGCAAGAAGTGTGTGTGCTGACCGAGCCCGAAGAGGAACTCAGAGACAAACTGGAACAGCGCCTTGGCCCCGTACATACACTCCTCCGCCTTGGCATGGAGCGGATTTACGAAGACAGGTTCAACCACGGGATTAATTTCTTCCATCCCGATAAATGGTACTCGCTCCATTCTCTTTTCACCTGCGCTTTAAAGCTGACCGGACTACATTATCTCGGCAGTAGAAACGCCGAACGCATCCGTGTGCGACACAACCGCATTTACCACTCAGGGCTGCCCGATGCCTTCGAGGGATTTACCATCCTTCAGATCAGTGACCTGCATGTCGATATGAATCCAGCTGCCATGCGGCGTGTTTCCGAGCTCGTCAGCACGTTGGACTATGACCTCTGCGTGTTGACTGGTGATTTCCGCGGCAAAGCATTTGGTCCATTTGATCAGGCGCTGCGGGGAATGACGGCATTGTGCTCACAATTGGCCGAGCCATTCTATGGCGTGCTCGGCAATCATGACACTGTCCGGATGCTCCCCGGCTTGGAAGCTCTCGGAATCCGCATGCTGATGAATGAATCGGATACCATTGTGCGCGGCCGCCACCGCATTCACCTCGCGGGTGTGGACGATGCTCATTATTACTCGGCCGCCAATCTCGAAAAGGCCGCGTCCCGCATCCCTCGCGGCGAATTCGCCGTCCTGCTTTCACACACTCCGGAAATCTACAAGCAAGCGGCTTTTGCAGGTTTTCAGCTCTTCCTCAGCGGTCACACTCATGGAGGGCAGATCTGCCTGCCTGGAGGCATTCCCGTTACCCTCTCCTCCTCTAAATTACCCCGACGTTTAGGCGCGGGACCATGGCGTTACGAAACGATGGTCGGTTACACCTCGGCCGGACTCGGTGCCTCTGTTGTTCCCGTACGGTTTAACTGCGAACCGGAAATCACCTTGCACTATCTGCATTGCACTGAGAGTGGAATAGGTTAGGAGCGTTCAGCTTTGTGATCCGCTCGGCGTTCGTTCGCTCTTTACTGCGAGGGACCGGTGTTGTCATCCTCAGTATGTCTCTTGAGGATAGGCCGGTTGGGATCTGAATCTTCTCGGTTCGGTATTCCTGCCACTGGAAGATCGTAAACGTACCGGATAACAATCGTGGCCCCTGACCGGCCAGTATCGATGTGCAAAGTTTCATCGAGCTGGCGCCCATCGCGGGAAAGCTCGAATGTCCGGGTCATTTTGCCGCCCAAAGGACTTCTCTCGTCCGATACCAACTGGCTCCCATCCCAATGCGCTGCCACTTCCTCGCGGCTCCCTTGCGGAGATTTCGGCAGCTTCCGCCCGTCGGTGTACATGACTAGTTTATCTCGGTGATCGCCGGCAACGTCGATCTCCGGACCATTCACCTCGATACTCATGGAGACTGCGGGATTGAGCAGTGCTTGGATTTTAGGGTTATCTTCCATGTCCCGCCCGCCATAACCAGGTCCTCCAGATGGTCCGCCCCCTCCGCCAGGAAACGGGGAGCCGCCCCAGGGCCCTCTGGGGTAGCCGCCCGGATAGCCTCCAGGATATCCGCCGCCGGGATTGCCTCCACCGGGATAGTTACTGCTGCCACGTTCCGCCATGCGGACCCTCTGGCGGGGATCGTCGCTTTGGTCTGCGTTGAATCTCCAAGCTCCGGCGATTGTAGTCCTCGGTTGGACTTCAGGCTCTTTCGGCTTGGCTGCCGTCACTGGCTTGGGTTCTGATGTTTGCTGCTCCGGCCGAGACTTTGGCGTCGGCAGCGGCCCAGGAGGCGCCTGCCCCCGTACCGCACCTGGGAGAAACAGCGCGATCGCAGTCAGCATCCCGAACGCAATACAAACTGCCGGATTTCGGACTGTCATCGTCGCCCCATTACCGTTCGTTTCATCATGCTGGCTTTTGAATCTCTGAACCATCCCATCTGTACAGTCTAGGTATCGATGCAATTGCGGGCAATTGAGTTGTCGGCCTTTTCTCGAATCGAGTTACCTACCGCTTCTAAGGTAGTGTCTTGACCGTATGTTCACGCATCTAGTCGGCGAGCAGAAGTATGCGAACAGATCATCACCGCAAAGCCGCGCCTGTCGCGGCAAGCGGCTACCTGCTATGATTTCTTTGTCGAGTTTTATCTGCGTTCTGTTCTGCTCGGCTCATCAATACTCATGATTCAACTTACGTCCGCAGGAAAAAATTTTGGCTCGAAGACTTTGTTCGAAGACCTCAACTGGGTCGTCGGGCCGCGTGAACGTCTGGGGCTGGTCGGCGGCAACGGCACCGGCAAATCTACCCTGCTGAAAGTGCTCGCTGGAATTGAACCGCTCGATAAGGGTTCCCTTTCCTCCGCAAAAGACACCACCACCGGCTACTTGCCGCAGGATGGCTTATCTCTGTCCGGCCGCACGGTTGTCGAGGAATGTCTCTCCGTTTTTGCCCATCTGCTCGATATCGAAAAAGAAATGGAAGCGCTCACCCACAAGATGGCCGAGCTCGATCCCAACGGTAGCGAATACGAACGAGTTGCCGACCGTTACCATCGGATCGAGACCGAATTCCAACGCAACGATGGCTATTCACTCGAAGCTCAGGTTGGAGAAGTGCTTAATGGGCTCGGTTTCTCTCGCGAAGACACCCGCCGTCCCGTAGAAGAGTTTTCCGGCGGATGGCAGATGCGCGTGGGCCTGGCCAAGCTTCTTCTGAAAAAACCCAATCTGCTGCTGCTTGACGAGCCCACCAATCACCTTGACCTCGAAGCACGCAATTGGCTCGAGCAGTACTTAAACGCCTACCCTTACGCGTTTGTTCTGGTCTCACACGACCGCTATTTTCTCGACGTGACGGTGAACAAAATTCTGGAAATCTGGAATCGTCACACCTATTTCTACACCGGCAATTACGACCGCTACCTCGAGCAAAAAGCGGAACGCCGTGCCCAGCTCGCAGCGGCTCATCGCAACCAGCAGGAGCACATTCACCATCTGGAGACATTCATCAATCGCTTCCGCTATCAGGCCACCAAAGCCAGACAGGTACAGAGCCGGATCAAAGAACTCGAGAAGATTGAACGAATCGAATTGCCGGATGAAGAGAAAAAGATTCATTTCTCGTTTCCTCAGCCCTCTCCCAGCGGGCGCATGGTTGCGGAGCTGCGCGGTGTCGCCAAAAGTTATGGAGAAAAGAAAGTCTTTGAAAACGTCAGCTTTGTCCTCAATCGGGGCGACCGTGTAGCCTTGGTCGGCGTCAATGGCGCCGGCAAATCCACCTTGATCAAACTTCTCTCCGGAGCCGAGCCGGTTTCACGCGGTGAACTGCGCCTCGGCCACAACGTGGAATGCGATTACTTTGCGCAAGATCAATATAAAGTCCTCAACCCCGACGCTCGCCTGCTCGATGATCTTACGACTTTTGCGCCCACAGCCGTAAGCAATCAAACCCAATTGCGTACGTTGCTTGGCTCGTTCCTGTTTTCTGACGACGACGTCTTCAAGCGCATCGGCGTGCTCTCGGGCGGCGAACGCAATCGCTACGCGCTGGCCCGCATGCTCCTCCGTCCGGCAAATTTCCTGCTCCTCGATGAGCCCACCAATCACCTCGACCTTCAGGCAAAAGACGTTTTGCTCGAAGCGCTGCAAAAATTCACCGGAACCGTCGTCTTCGTATCCCACGACCGCTATTTCATCGATAAGCTCGCGACGCGCGTGATCCATATCGAAGACGGCAAGCTGCAGGATTATCCGGGCAATTACGAGGATTATCTGTGGCAAAAGGAGCGAAGCGCCGCCCAGCCGGTTTCGAACGGTACGGGCAGCTTGCCGTCGCCTGCCTATGCCGGCAAGAACGCCCGTGACAAGCGGCCGAAAAAGACCAATCCCAGCTCCATTCGCCAAATGGAAAAGGAACGTGACGATCTGGTCGAGCAAATTTCCAGGTGCGAAGCGGAAATCGCCAATCTGGAAATCGAACTGGGGCACTTTAAGAGCGCCGAGGAATCGATTCGGCTCGCCGGTTTGCTTGACGAGCATCGCGTCACGCTGAAGAAGATCACCGAGCGCTGGGAAAAGCTCGTTGTCGCGCTTGACGGCGAGCCTTGCGCCGCCCAATCAAAGATTACGCCAACGAACGCGGATTAGGCGCGACCGAGCTCCGATGATTTCTCACGTAAATATCACACCTGCTTTGGAGTATCGAACTCATGAAACCTGCCGCAACTGCCGCCGCTGATGAAGTCCGCTGGGACCTGAGTGTCTTTTATTCCGACATCACGGATCCGCGTCTCGACTCAGATATGCGCAAGCTTGCCGAATGGGCTGGACGCTTCTCGGCTAATTACAAAGGAAAATTGGCCGAGCGCCTGGGCCCTGCCCTCCAGGAATATTCGGAAATCGATACGCTGCAGGGGAAAATTGCCGCATACCTTGGACTTCGCGAGAGCACGGATTTGGCAAACGCAGCCATCAAAGCCAAGCTTGCCGACGTGCAACGCAAACTAAGCGCGATAGCGGGACAACACCTCACCTTTTTTGAACTTGAGTTGGTCCAGCTCAGTGATGCCACCATTCGAGCTTGGTATCAAAAGGATCCGTTCACCGCGAAACACCGGCCGTGGATCGAGCATGTGCGGCTGTTCAAGCCTCATTTCCTGAACGAGGCGGTCGAGTCCGCCCTCATCAAGCGTTCGCCGTTTGACTCCGGTGCCTGGAGTGAATTCTTCGACGAACTCGAAGCCGATTTGCAGTTCAGCTTTCGCGGTGCGACGAAAAATCTCACCGAATTGGTTCACCTGCTCACGAAATCCAAGGATTCGCAAGAGCGCGCCGAAGTGCTCAAATGCCTCAATACAGGATTGGGCGGACCCTTCGCAAAGTATGCCGCCCAAACACTTTACATGGTCGCCGGCTCAAAGGCGGTGGAAGACAGCGACCGCGGCTACGCACACCCGATGGACCGCCGGAATAAGCTGAATCGCATTCCGGATCGCGTAGTCGATGTCTTGCACAATACTGTCACTGCGGTCGGCGGTCCGCTGGCCCGCCGCTATTACCAACTGAAGGCGCGCCACCTCGGCCTTCCGGTGCTCCGTTGGAGTGACCGCGACGCCCCCATGCCGTTCGCGGATACCACCATCATCCCCTTTGACGAAGCCAAAAATATCGTCACTGCGTCATTCGAAAGTTTCAGCCCGGCTCTGGCAAAGATCGTGACCAGCTTCTTTGCCGAGCGGCGCGTGGACGCGCCTGTTTACAAGGAGAAGCGCCACGGCGCATTCAACTCCTCGCATCTCCTTCCTGGCGGCACACCGGTCTCTTTCACGCTTCTGAACTATCTCGGAACGAACTCGGATGTCATGACGCTCGCGCACGAATTCGGGCACGGCGTGCACGGCATCCTCGCCGGCCAAGCTCAAGGCCCGTTAATGTTCCACGCGCCCATCGCTTACTGCGAAACGGCATCTGTATTCGCGGAAATGACGACCTTTTCTTTTCTCAAGGACCGCCTCGCCCGGTCCGGCGACCAGAAATCGCTTCTGGCGCTGATTATGGGCAAGATCGACAAAATGCTGAACACTGTCGTTCGCCAGATCGGATTTTCAAATTTCGAGCGCCGGCTTCATGGCATGAACGACTCGTACAAGATCTGGAATGAGCCCACAAAGCTTTCCGTCGAGGAACTGGCCGCGACTTGGCTAACGACCGTGCGGGAACTCTATGGCGATGATGGCGAAGTCTTTCGCTATCAAGACATGGATCTTCTGTGGGCGTATATCCCCCATTTCCATAGCCCCTTTTATGTGTATGGTTACGCGTTTGGCGAGTTGCTGACGCAAAGTCTTTTCGCCCAGCGTGGGAAGCTCGGCTCGAATTTCGAGCCACTGTATCTGGATCTGTTGCGCTCCGGATCGACTAAAGACGTCGTTGAGCTGCTTGCTCCTTTCGCACTCGATCCAACCACTGAGAGTTTCTGGAGTGAAGGAATCACCGGCAGCTTGGGTGCCCTTATCGACGATGCCGAAGAAATGTCTCGCGCTCTGGGACTGGTTTAGTACGACTCCTGCCCTATCTCGCGGCTCTGAAGTGAACGGAAACAGCGGGGGCGATCTATTTGCTCGAAGAGGCCTTCTTCACTTTTCGTGACTGACCCTGCCAGGCTTCCGCCACAAGTTTGTACTCGCGCTCGAGATCGTGTGAGACACGAATCTCCCCCTCGCGCACGAACCGTTCGTGATTTTCTTCGAGATCGGCCGGAACATACAGGTAGTTTGCCGTGACCCCGAATGACGCTTGTAATCCATACGGCCGTAGATTACCAAAGGCGTGGATGTGCTCCAGACGTGCCCCATTCGAGAGGTGGAAGGTTGCCACCGGATCATACAATTTGCCGTTCTGCTGAATTTGCGTCAGGTAAGCAAGGGAAACTCGCTCGAGCGGCTTTGTCAAAGCCTCCCGATAGGCGAGAGGTTGCTTCAACATCGTTAGAAATGCCTCTACGGGATCGCGCCTCGTGCTCGCCGCGCTTAACGGCTGCGCATAATCGGCAAGCAATCGTGACAACCGCTCGTGCGTAAAGCCGTTCTCATCCTGCCGGTTTTCCAGCGCGCGCGAAAGGTTCGGCACCGGTGAGAGCGTCCCGTACGTCTTGATGTTTGGGAATTCCGCCGCGAGTTCGGTCACCACCTGTTTGAGCAGGAAATTGCCAAAAGCAATGCCGCGCAAGCCCTTCAGGCAATTGCTGATCGAATAAAAAATCGCGGTATCCGCCTGTCCCGGAGCAAGCACCGGCGCATGGATATCGAGCAGCGGCTCGAGATTTGCCGTCAGACCTTTGGTCAACGCAACTTCAACGAAGATGATGGGTTCATCGGCGAGGGCTGGATGGAAAAACGCGAAGCATCTCCTGTCTGCTTCGAGCCGGCGCCGCAAGTCGGGCCACCCGTTGATCTCGTGAACCGACTCGTAAGCCATGAGCTTCTCGAGGGTTAGGGCCGAGGTTTGCCAGGTAATTCGCTCCATCCGCAGAAAGCCACGATTGAACCACGACCTGAAGAGATGCTTCAGGTCCAAATCCAGTGCCTGAAAATTGGTGCCGTTTTTCGCGGTCTCAAGTAGGTGCCCGCGCATGGCAACCAGCGTCTCGGTTCCCCGCGCGGCGGTGTTTATCCGGCGCAGCAGCTCCTGCCGCGGAGCTTCAACCGCCGCCGAAAGAGCTGCGAGGTTAGCCGCGTCCGGCATCCGCTTATATGCCGCCGCCGCACGAACGATGGCTGCTTCGTCTGGCCCAAAGTTCCGGCACAACATCTCAAAAAAATTGTGGCGCTCCGCGGGCGCCATGGCCTTATAGCTCTTGATAATCTCCTGTGCCAGCACCGTCTGAGACGCCTCGCCCCGTTCGGAAAGCAGATGATGGCAGAGAAAATCCATGTCGGTTCCGCGCCGTTCGCGGACGAGCCGCAGGAGGTTGCTGAGGAAGCCCGGCATATTCGCAAAATTATAACGCCACCACCAACGAACCGCTGCCTGTGAACTAGTAGCCATCTCCATCCACCACCAAATCAGCCTGTCATCCGGCTAACAGCCACAGCCCACACCACCAATGGTTGTTTCGGCCGGCCTGGCAACCTGAATCCGCGATATCCTTTGGAATCGAACAAGCACATTCATTTCCAAAGCGAGCCGTACCGGACCAGAGCCGCACCGACACATCAGATGAATCAGCTCTGCGATGCGGCTGATTGTTTCAATTCCCCTCATGCTGGAATCGGCATTCCTCATTTACGCAAACGTTTTCCCTCAAACGCTTTTCTGCCCTTGGATTAGACATATCCCCCTTGTAGTAGCCGCAGCTAATTGATAGTGCAAACCTTAGCTAATCCGGGCGATATACACTCCAGCCCGCCGTGCTGCAGCTTTCCGGAGTTTGGCGTCTCATGTGCTTCATACCTCCCGGCACAGTTTTGGGAATTTCGTCTGTTGGGGGGAATTGACGAAAGTGGTCGTGGCTGTTACACAGAAGCTTCCGCTTACCCTCAGGGTCGATAACCTCCCCCCCGAAGACGTGATTTTCGGCCGCTCGCTCCTGATGCAGGAGTTTCGGCAGAAAATCCAAAAATTTGCCGCTACCACCGTCCCGCTGCTCATCCAGGGCGAAAGCGGCACCGGAAAGGGAGTATTGGCCCGCTATATTCATTCGCGCTCCAGTGTGGCCACAGGCCCGTTTGTTAACGTCAATTGCGCCGCCATCCCAGGCACGCTCCTCGAAAGCGAACTTTTTGGATATGAAAAGGGCGCTTTTACCGGCGCCTATGTCAGCAAACCGGGACGCGTAGAGCTGGCCCACATGGGCACGTTATTCTTGGATGGCATCGACGAAATCGATTTGCCCTTGCAAGCCAAACTGCTCCAGCTCCTGCAGGATGCGCAATTCTCCCGCATCGGCGGCGCGGAAGATATTTGCGTTCAGATCCGCGTGATTTGTGCCACCGGCCGGCCCCTGGAGCACGAAATCTCCGCCGGCAGGTTCCGCGCCGATCTCTATTACCGCATCAATGTTGCCCGCGTAGAGTTGCCCGCTCTTCGTCTTCGTATCGAAGATGTGCCGCAGCTCGCCCTGCACTTCTACGAACGGCACCGAAAGCGCCATAAGAGCGCGGCCGCCCCGATTTCACCCATGTTGATGAGGCTTTTCGAAAAACACAGTTGGCCGGGGAACATCCGCGAACTCGAGAACTTGATCGAGCGCTACGTTATCTTGGGTTCTGAAGAAGCCATCGGTCAGGAACTCGCAAATTGGGAGCGCACGCCGGTTGCTCCTGAACTTCCCGCTAGTGGCCCCATTCACCTGAAAAACGTGACCCGCAAGGCCGTACGCGAACTCGAGGGCAGGATCATTCTCAGTGCTTTGGAAGCGAACCGCTGGAATCGCAAACGCGCTGCCCGTGATCTTCGTATCAGCTATCGAGCGTTGTTATATAAGATTCGGCAAGCAGGTCTGCCCGCCAAGCGTTCTTCCGAGCAAGCGCGCACAAACGTTCCCCTGGCTTCCGACTAAGCTACGCCTGCTCTGATTGTTTTCAGCCCACGAGGTTTCTATAGGATGGAGTCGGTCTAGCTGCGCTTAACTGCCCTACCCGGACAGTTCACCTGAAAACAGAGGGCACAATCTCGCTTAAAGAAGAATCGCGCTTCTCATAATATTTGGCGTAATAACGGAGGTATTCTCCGCCACGGACGCCGGCGAGCCAATCGGTATGACTCGTATACCACTCAATCGTTTGGCGTAGGCCTCGTTCGAGTGGAATCGACGCCTTCCAGCCCAGTTCGTTCTGTATTTTTTGGCAACGTAAAGCATATCGCCGGTCGTGTCCGGGGCGATCTTTTACATACGTGATCAGTGACTCCGGCCCGTTCGTCAGTTTCAGGAGCCGTCGCGCCAGGGATAAATTCTCTTCAATGTCGAGGCCGCCGATGTTGTACACCTGGCCCGGGCGGCCCTTTTCCAGTACACGCAAAATTCCCTGGCAATTATCTTCGACGTGCAGCCAATCGCGCTGTTGCTTTCCATCTCCATAGATGGGGAGCGGCTTACGCTCGAGCGCGTTTGTAATCATCAACGGCAGGAATTTTTCTGGGAACTGGTAAGGGCCGTAATTATTCGATGAGCGGGTGATGATCGCCGGGAGTCCATAGGTGCGGACATACGAGAGCACAAGAAGATCGGCCGCGGCTTTGGAGGCTGAATAAGGACTGCTTGGCCGCAACGCCGAATCTTCATCCGCGAACGAATCCGCTGCCAGATCGCCATAAACTTCGTCGGTGGAAATATGTACAAATCGTTCGAGCCGCAGCGAGCGTGCAGTCTCGAGCAAGGTAAAAGTGCCCTTTACGTTTGTGTCGACGACGGGCGCAGGCTCATAGATGCTGCGATCGACATGCGACTCCGCGGCGAAATGCACCACCGCATTGCAGCCGCGCATCGCCGGTTCCACCAGGCTGGCATCGCAGATATCGGCCTTGATGAACTGGTAGCTGGGATTTTCTGCCACATCCGCGAGATTGGCGAGATTCCCCGCATACGTCAGCTTATCCAGATTAATGACCCGGTAGTCCTTGTGTGCTTGCAAAACATGTCGGATGAAATTTGAACCGATAAATCCCGCCCCGCCCGTGACCAGAATCTTCATCGCAGCACTTCTCGGGTGGCACCGACTTCGTGTTCCCGGCTTCCCGATAGCTTGTTTGCTCCTGTTTCCGCTACCAGCATATTGGCGCGCAGCAGCGATTCAAACGTGCCTGCATCGGTCCACCAGCCTTCGAGAATTTCGTAGGTTAGCTTTCCTTCTTCGATATAAAAGTTGTTCACATCAGTTATCTCTAGCTCTCCGCGCCCCGAGGGCTTCAACCGGCGAATCTTCTGAAATACGGTTTGGTCGTAGAGATAAATTCCGATGACCGCGTATTTGGATTTGGGCCGCTTCGGCTTTTCCTCGATTCCTACGACGTGCCTCCCTCGGATTTCCGCCACACCGAATCGTTGCGCGTCTGTGACCTCTTTCAGCAAAATCTTTGCGCCTTCTTTTTGCTTCGCGAACTTCTCTACAGCCCGGCAGATATTGTTTTCGATGATGTTGTCGCCAAGCACCACGCAGATCGAATCACCATCGGCGAAATGCTCTGCCAGAGCTAAGGCATCAGCGATGCCCCCCTCGCCCTCCTGGTAGGTGTAGTTCAGGTGCTTCAACCCAAAATCGCGCCCATTCCCCAAAAGCCTGAGAAAATCGCCTGCATTCTTGCCTCCGGTAACCAGTAAAATCTCGTGCACGCCCGCGTTCACCAGTGTCTGAATCGGGTAATAGACCATGGGCTTGTCGTAGATCGGCAGTAGGTGCTTGTTGGTGACTCGCGTAAGAGGATTCAGCCGGCTGCCCGTGCCGCCCGCAAGGACCACACCCTTCATTTCAGCTCCATCGCGACCGTACTCGCCCTAAGCAAGATTATGTGTTGGACAGTAACCGACTATATCTTAAATTATCGCTATTCTGAACCGCTCCGAAGACACTTATGCGGAACCTGAGACATCGCCTTCTGGTGAACGCTATCTATTGAGCGTTGCACATCATTGTGACACCCAAGCTGACTGTCATTCTGAAGACGAGCGGCGCGATTCCTGGGTCCCCCAACACACGCGGGTGTTGCGTGTGACGGGTGGGATTGTCGGGCCCGAAGGCTAGCACCGCACGTAAATCACGCGTTTTTGCGAGGATGAGGAAACTCGTGCCGGTCCCCAACGCATACCGACCTTGCATGCGTCGGAGTACAGTCGCGAACGCCGGAACGACGGAACCTCGCTTTCGCACCGCAGAGTCACTATGTTGCGTTAAAGCTCAGCAACCGACGAGTGAATCCCCGGTATCGTTACCGCGCCTGCGCGACGGCAACCATTTCAGTTCGTTGGCGTTGGCCATTCAGTTCCGAAGTCTTCAGCCAATCGACATCCTTCACGCTCACGGCTCCCGTTGTGCCGTTTGGAAGAATGTAATTCACTGCGCCGCCATCAACCCGATAGCGCGCCACTGAATAAGTCTCGTCGGTCTTAAGCGCAATCAAGGTGACTCGAGTCACAGGTACGGCGGTTTGCAATGCAGTTTCGACCGGTCGATCCGCTGGAGCCGGCGGCCGAGTTACAGGCTGCACAGGTGAAGCAGCCGCCGGTTGTGCGGCGGGTTGCGCCTCCGTCCCGGGCCACGCTGGCAATGAAGGTACCACGCTTCCCGAGCGTGAATTATTTTCACCGAAATAATGCCACCCCGGCTCGAGCATTGACGATTTGGGGATCACAATGTCATCCATCAACCGAAGCGTCAGTTGGGATTCGCCCTTTAGCGCAGGGCGCGGCCCGCGTGCCGGCAATGCGATCACCTTCCATGGCCAGAGCGGCGGAAAAAGCCACTCCACGGCATCGCGCTTGGCATGTCCTTTCCCCACGATGTCGCCTTCGCGGTCCACACGGTAGCCGCGCAGCGCAACAACTTTGCTGGGCACCGGCACGTCGGTGCTTGGTAAGCCGATGCGATCAAATTCCAATCTCAAGTACCCCTTGCCGAAAAAGTGGCCAGGGTCGCGAGCGGCTTCCAGATGCCCTTGTAAATAGCTGCCACGCGGAAAAGCCGCGCGGCCGAACTCCTGCACTCCGCTGAGATGGCAGAGCACGGGATCGCCGACGTCGGCGGTTGCGGAGGAAAAGTTGGGTTCATTCATGGTGCAATGCAACAACGTTCCCGCAGGCACGAGAATCTCCTGCGATTGTGCATTCAGCCCGATTCCGAACACGAGCAGCGCGAACACCGAACAAACGAGAATGCGACGCATCGTTTGACCTCCCCTTGGATCGTCAGGATACGGACTATGAGCGTGGGCCCGCGCCTGGCGAACCTACACGTTTGCCGATTCAAGTACTGGGGACCTGGCCCTGGAAAGGGCCGGACGGATTAAACCCGAGCACCGGCACGAAGTTGTATACGTGAGTTTATGTATTTGGCGGCTGCGGCACAGCCAAGGTAAGCGCGTCCGGCACGATCCAGAATTGGGCGGGCAGTCGGCCCGCTGGCTCGCCATCCACCTGGACCCAAATGGGTTGGTCGCTAATTGGCTCGCAAAGCATTTCCGTTGCGCGTACGAACCGTATTTGGCGAGCGCGCCTGAGTTGCCCCGCAAACAGCAGCGGGATGTACGACAAGTATCTCCAACGAGTCTTTGCACTGCATAGCATCAATTCAAAGTCGTTGCCGTAAAGGTCTGCGCACGTAGTGATCTGAAGCGGTCCTCCGTAATGCTTCGTGCGCCCCGCAACCATCAGTGTCGCCTCTGAACTGTCATGGTGAGCCGTGACGCGAAACCCGGGGAAGTTGTACAAAGCGAGCTGCCGAAATCCTTCTATCCAGAATGCGAGTGTGCCGGTGCGGGCTTTTAAACTTTGGCTCACCGCGCGAACCATTATGCCGTCCGGCCCGGCGCCTGCGAGAGAGAGAAAGTATCGGCCCTCTGACCCCAATTCCGTCGCGCTTACGTGTCCTAGCGCGACCCGCCTTAGCGCGCTGTGTGCGACGAGCGAAGCTGCCTTTTCCACATTCCAGGGCAGCCCCAGCTCTTTCGCGAATACATTTGCGGTACCCGCCGGAAGCAAGGCCAAAGGAACCGAACTGCGGGCCAACCCGTTCACAACTTCGTTCAGCGTCCCATCGCCCCCGCAGACGATCACCATTTTCCGATGTTCGCGAATGGCGCGGCGGGCTAAATCCGGTCCGGAGCCAGGCCCGTCTGTCGGCGCCAATTCTGCATCAATGCCGTCCCGCGCCAGCACCTTGCGTGCGCGATCCAGTGCAGTCGGGTGCAAACCTCTCGCGCGCCCTGCTGTTGGATTGAAGATGAGCAGTGCGTCCCGAATTGCCTCTGCCATGCGCTCTAAGCTTTCCGTAGGACTACGGAGCATCGCAAATTACAGCAATACTCAGGCCCTTCTATTCATTAGATTCCTGCAAGTTGGAATGCACTTCCTCACGGATATAATCGTGGGCGCAGCGATGGGCGCCCTGATTGGCTACCCCTCCGTATCGTGTTTCCTGTAATTTTGCCCACTGCGGCGGTCTTTAGTTTTACTCAAGTAGTGCTCAAGTAAAGCCCCAGCTGGAGAATCTCTAAATTAAGCTAATCTCATTCATAATAAGGCACATAATGGCTGTGTGTGCTGCATCACTGTATTCCCTCATACGCCGATTTACCCTCTGGACATGCTACTATTGGGATTGTATTATCACCTTCCCCTGAGGCTCCAACTTTTCTGGAGAGTCGCATGACCCAGAAGCGAAGAAACGAAAATGCTCGCGTCGTCTGCCTCTTTTGTGGGACTCCGACCTTCGTCCCCCAATTTCCAAGCCTCGACACCCATGACGAAGGGGATCTCGGCGCGGGAATAACGCTCGTTCGCTGCCATATTTGCCGCAAAGAAGCTCCTTATGCGGCTAGCGAGATCTTCTCGATTCAGGAAATTCCGCCTTCAGAGGACAGTACCCGCACACGCGCGGCGGGTTTGTAGTCGGCGATTACATCATCTGCCCTTCGGCTGGTTATTCCGCAGTTGCGTCCGAAAACCCGCCCAGCATCGGTCTCGAGTTAAGTTTCTGCTAGCCAATAGGGGTGCTGTTGACGTCCGCGGCTCCTGTGACGTTTGCCCGAACCACGCCTGACTGATCGCTGAAGAACCGTCGCCCGCTATTTGCCGTCACCGGATTCGCAGTAATCGAATAGCTCAGCACATTTCCGCTGATACCCGTTGCCCCGGGTGTGTAGGTGAAGACGTAACCATCCCTGTTTCCGCTCGCCAGCGCCGAATCAATTAAAGCCGCCGTCGCCGCACTGACCGAGGCTCCCGGGCCTAAATTCGCGAGGCTTCTGGGATAGCCCCCGTACGTCATCCAATACGTCGCACATGCAGAATTCAGCATGCGCAGCGAGTCTACCGCCGATGCTTCTTTTGCGGAAAGATGGGAAGGCAACAACCTCGGGATGACCACCACCGCCAAAACAATAACTGCCGCAACTCCGATAGCAAGCGCCACCGCTGATACGCCTCGCTGCCGTTGTCGCATCCGCTGAGAACCCGAGGTGAGCACGCTAGTGATTCAGATTTTCCATGAAAAACTGCGTCGCGCGATTAAAAACGTGAATCCGCCCCGCGGCGTCGCCGATCCCATGACCGCGGTCGGCATAGACAAGGAATTCAGCATACTTCTGCGCTTCGACGAAGCCCTCCTGCAGCGCCAGCGAATTTGAGAAATGTACATTGTCGTCGCCCGTCGCATGGGCGATCAACAATTTGCCTTTCAACTCCCCCGCAAAATTCACAGGTGACGAATCGCGATAACCGTCCGGATTATCCTGCGGCGTCCCCATATACCGTTCGGTGTAAATCGTGTCGTACCGCCGCCAGTCCGTGACCGGCGCTCCCGCGAAGCCGGCTTTGAAAACATCCCCCGCGCGCAGCATCGCCATGCAGGTCATGTATCCACCGAAGCTCCAGCCCCAAATCCCCACCCGTGAGCTATCGACGTAGGGCTGGCTCGAAAGCCATTTCACTCCCGCTAGCTGATCGGCCAGTTCGGCTCTGCCAAAGTGGTGGTAAATCGGCGTGTCGAAATTATGCCCGTGCCCGGCCGCGCCCCGATTATCCACCATAAAAATCAGAAAACCTTTCTCCGCCATCATTTCATTCCAAAGGAACGTCGTGCCTCCCCAGCCGTCCCGTACTACCTGCACGTCCGGTCCACCATAGACCATCACCAGTACAGGATACTTGCGACTGGGATCGAATCCGTTGGGCTTGATCATCGCCGCATTCAGCGGCGTGCCGTCGGCCCCGGGAACCGTCAAAAACTCCTCCGGCTGAATGTGATAGCTCTCGAGTTCCGGAACCTGGTTCTCCTCCACCGTTGCCACGAGACCCCCATCGCGGTTATAGAGCCTCTGCTGCGGGGGTGTCATTGCATTCGAGTAGGTATCGAGGAAATGCTGGCCGTCTGGACTCATGCTCACGCTGTGCGTCCCATGTTCATGCGTCAACTCGACCGGCTCGCCGCCCGCCAGCGCCACGCGATAAAACTGCCGCTCGATCGGGCTTTTCTTCGTCGATATGAAATAAACCGCCTGCGCCTGCTCATCTACTTTGATCACGCCACTCACTTCCCAATCGCCGTGCGTAAGCTGCGCTACTTCCTTTCCCGCAAGGTCATAGACGTAGAGATGCCGAAACCCGGAGTGCTCGCTCAACCACAGAAAATGCTTTCCGTCCGCCAGAAAATACACGTTGGCGGTCGTGTCCGGACCAAACACCCCCACCGATATATTGATCCAATATTTGTCTTGCTCGGTGAGCACGGTCTCGGTTTTTCCACTTGTGGCATTTGCGAAAAGCAAATCAAGATGGTTCTGCACGCGATTGAGCCGCTCGATTGCCAGTCTTCGGGAATCCGGCAGCCATGCGACTCGCGCCAACAGCACGCTCGGATCGCTTCCAGTCTCCATCCAGCGCAGTTCTCCTCCGCCGACATCCACTACGCCAACGCGTGCGACCGGGTTCGGCGTGCCCGCCTCGGGGAACCGCTCTTCCGTGACACTCGGTGCGTATCGGAGCTCATCGACCAGCGGGTATTTCTCAACCTTGCGCTCGTCCAACTGCAGCACGGCAAGTTTTGATGAATCAGGCGCCCACCAATAGGCTGTACCGAGATCAAGCTCCTCCGGATATACCCAATCTAGCTCTCCATTCCGCAAACCCTCTGAGCCGCCCCGCGTTAATTGACGCGGTTCCCCGCCCGTCACGCCCACGACCCATAAATCGTAGTTGCGCAAAAAACTCACCCAGCGCCCATCGGGTGAAATCTTCGCGTCATCGATGTCACCGGCTTGGGCCGAAGCTTGCTCGTTCCCTCCCAGCAGATTTTTCGCCGATCCACTCTTCAGGTCATACCAAAAGAGCTCCTTCGCCGAAATAAAGAGCAGCGCCTGTCCATTCGGTGCCCATCGGTATCTTGGTGGCGTTACGCGACCCAACCCCGTTTGCTGCCCGCGCGAAGCAGCCGGAAACAACACGTCTCCCAGATGCCGCGCATCCACCAGTACATGTTTTTGCCCGGTCGTCGCATCAACGGCCCCAATCTCCGGCCCGCTCGCCTTTTCATCAAGGTAGGTCAACAGCTTGCCATCCGGGCTCCACATCATGTCGTCCAGCCGGCTGCCGCTCAGGCTGGGTGCGGAATAGATGCGCTCAACCGTAAGTTGACTTGGCCGCGCAGTGCCCGTTTGAGCCGCTGCTATCCGCGTTTCCGTCGCGAGCAGGAGCCCCGCGCATGTGGCAAGCCCAAGCCCAAACGCCACCGTCAGGCGCCTGCTACTCGTCTTCGGGGCCAGCTTCATCTCGCATGCCTCCCTTAACTGCTGGTGTTGACGAAAATCAACGCGGATCCTGCAGACGGCGCTCGTTCGACCAACGCTTAGCAGCCGCATCCTTCTCCAGCGCGCCCGTGCGGCTAACCAGAGCCCGTGCGGTTGGCGCCTCATTTGCGTGTCTGAGCGCCCCTGCGTCGGCCAATTCTTCTCTTCGAGTGCCCGCGCATCTGTCGTGCCGGCCGGCTTCCGTTTCTCCCCTCTCCTGCGCTGGCCACGATCGCTTCGGCCTCGATCTCCACCAGCATCTCGCCGTTGATCAGCCGGCTGACTTCAACCATCGCGGTCGTCGGCCGAATCTTGCCAAAAATTTCCCCGTGCGCGCGCCCGATCTCTTCCCAATCGCTGATTCGCGTCACGTAGATCCGTGTGCGCACCACGTCTTCGAGCGATGCTCCCGCCCGGCGAAGCGCATTCGCTATATTTCGCAGTGCCTGCTTCGTCTGCACGTAAGCATTGCCCGCACCCACGATGCTTCCGGATTCGTCGGTAGCTGTTGTCCCTGAAACGTGCACCACGCTGCCCACACGGACCGCGCGCGAATACCCCACGATCGGCTCCCACATAGTCCCCGAAGATATATTGATGCGCTTCATTTCCCCTCACGTCGTTCGCTGCAGCCATTGCCATTCTACTCTCGCATCGAGCCTCGCCCTATCTTCATGAACGGGCCTGGCCACGTGATACACTGCGCTGTCAATCGATCTATGAAGCTCAATAATATCCTTGAAGCCATTGGCCATACCCCGCTCATCCGCCTTAACCGTATGGCCCGCGACTCCCGTGCCGAAGTGTACGTCAAGGCCGACTATCTGAATCCCGGAGGCTCGGTGAAAGATCGCATCGGCATCACCATGATCGATGAGGCCGAACGCAAAGGCTTGCTCAAGCCCGGCGGCACCATCATCGAGGGCACCTCCGGCAATACCGGCATGGGCTTGGCCCTGGTCGCCGCCGTGCGCGGCTACAAGATGATCTTCACCATCACCGATAAACAATCGAAAGAAAAAATCGACCTGTTAAAAGCATTTGGCGCCGAAGTCATCGTCTGCCCGACCGCCGTCGAGCCTGACGACCCGCGCAGCTATTATTCCGTCGCTAAAAAGCTCGCCCGCGAGATTCCCAATTCCTTTTACCCCAATCAGTACGAAAACCCCATGAACCCCGAGGCCCATTATCTGACCACCGGGCCGGAAATCTGGGAAGATTCCGAAGGGAAGATCACCCATTTCGTCTGCGGCATGGGCACCGGCGGCACCATCAGCGGTGTCGGCAAATTCCTCAAGGAAAAAAATCCGCAGGTCAAAATCATTGGCGTCGACCCTATCGGTTCCCTCTATTACGAATACGTGAAGACGGGAAAAATCGGCAGAGCCCACACCTACGTTGTGGAGGGCATCGGCGAGGACATATTTCCCTCGACCATGCACTTTGACGTGCTCGACGACGTCATTCAGGTCACCGATCGCGAATGTTTCATCGTCGCCCGAAATCTGGCCAAGGCTGAAGGCATATTTACCGGTGGCTCCGGTGGCGGATGCGTCTCCGCCGCTCTCGAAATAGCCCGCACGGCTCCGCCCGGCAGCTTTGTCGTCGCATTTCTGCCCGACACCGGCATGCGCTATCTCAGCAAGGTCTATAGCGACGCCTGGATGCGCGAGCGCGGCTATCTCGACGCCGAAGTCCCTCTTTGTGCCGCCGACGTTGTGGCCGTGAAGCATCGCACCGGCAAGGTTCGCGAGCTGATCATCGTTCGCCCTTACCAAACGGTCTTTCACGCCCTGCACACCATGCAGCAACAGGACATCTCGCAATTACCTGTATTCGAAGAAAACAACATCGTCGGCACCATTTACGAAGACCAGATCCTCAACATGGCTCTCCAGGGGAAAGACCTCCGCAAGTTGGTCATCCGCGAAGTCATGAGCAAACCCCTGCCGCAGGTCCCGCGCGACGCCCCCGTCGAGCGTGTCACGCATCTCCTGAGCCACGAGAGCCCCGCCGTATTCGTGCAGATGGGCGAGGGCCGCTACGAAATTCTCACCAAATACGACCTCATGGGCACCATCGCCGAACTTGTCGAGCAGGTCCGCTGAAATACATCCATCTCGCGTGTGTGGATTGCGCTGCGGTTGCGAGGGTATGCGAGGGTATGAGAGGGTATGAGAACGAACACACGTTGTCATCCTGAGCGAAACCGACGTCCCCAACACACACTGCTCGCGCGTCAAAAAAGTTGCGCGTGCTGGGGTGGTGTAGCGAAGGATCTCCCAACTGCGTCGGGCGCCTACACGGCTTAACCTCGGCTCAGCGCGCTCATCGAGCGTTTCCGTCCTTTCAAGTTGGTTCCGACAGGACCGAGTCCGCTAGACCGGCCGCGCTCCACAAATCATCTGATCATCGAGAGATTCTGATCGTGGCTCAATGGGAAGCCGATATCGGTCCGCGCATTCTTGCGCTCTTCGCGCTCTTCTTTCTGATATTTCTCATCACCCGCAAACGGTGGGCCCGCAGCGTCTCCGTTCCGACGAGCCTGTTTGTGCTTAACTGCGCCTGGCTCGCAAGCGCCACCATCTACCTGGGCGCCTTGAAAGTGCTCTTTTTCGAAGGCCTGCCGTCCGCGATTGCGTACTTTTTCATAGTCATTGTCAGCCCCGTCCTTGCTGCGGCTGGAGCATTGGAGGGACTGGTCGTTGTATATCACGTAAGCTCAATCAAGACGGCTTGGCCGACGCTTGCCTTGCGAAGGCACTGTCTCGCTTTCCTCTCCGCCGCTTTCTGTTTTTGCGTCTACCTGATCGCCCGGCGTGTAACTGCGCCCTGAAAAGCAGTCGCCGCACGGCCACCCTTCCATTGACCCGTGCGGTAAAATAGGTACAACTCTCGCGAAGCAAATTGCACCTTGCATACGCGGTCTCGCCGAAAACGGATCCCACTAAGCGGCGGGGCCAAAAAGAAAAGTCTTATTCGAACGGGTCCCCCGCCTCACCGTACCTCAAGCTTTTTCTTGGAACGCCCAAGCTTCCTCCCGCTTCTCTGTGACCTCCGTCCAATCTGTGTTGAACGTCGGCCGTTATTGCCAACTCTCATCGAATCAACATCCTCGCGCAAAATGCAGAATAACTCTCATCGAATCATTCTTATACAAAAACCGGGGTATTTTATGCATCGGAACTTTCAATTTCGGCTTTTCGCGCGACGGCTACAAGCCACGCAGAATCTGCACTTGCGTGCTATCGAAAATTCAACTCGTTTAGAATGTGCACTTACAAGACTTTGGCGGGGTGGGGCACAACCTTACGTTCAGCGCGCCTTCGCTGAGCCTTTGTGAGTACCTGCAGCATCAACGTATACTTCAAGGGTGACGGAGTTACCCGGACGCGCGTTTAGTCCCGGTGCCTAGTCATCATGAACATTACCGATTTCGAGCAGCGCATCCAGCACGCCGTCCTCGTGGCCGATGGGGCCATGGGCTCGGTACTCTTTGAAGCGGTCGGTCCTCAACGCTCGTTTGAGGAGCTCAACGTCTCCCGCCCTGAAGACGTGTTTCGTGTCCACCAGTCCTACATCGAGGCCGGCGCGCAGATTATCGAGACAAACACGTTTGGCGCCAACCGCTCCAAGTTGGCCGCATTGGGCCTTGCGGACCTGGTCAGCAGAATCAACCATCGCGGGGTCAAGATCGCCCGTGAAGCCCGCGAAGCCTCTCCCCACGAGGTCCTGATCGCCGGCTCCATCGGTCCGCTCGCTATTGCCCCGGAGATGAGGGAAATCCCGCGCGACGAGATGGTTGACGTTTACCGCGAGCAAGCTCAGGCGCTCGAGGAACGCGGCGTCGATCTCTTTATTCTGGAGACCTTCTCGAATATCGATATGTTGATGGCCGCAATCGACGCCGTCCGCTCGTTTTCCGCCCTGCCCATCGTCGCGGAACTCACCTTTTCTTCCGAGGGCACTACGCTCGGCGGCGTGCGTCCTGGCGATGCTGCGTCCCGCCTGGCGCACAAAAACGTGCAGGTGATCGGAGTGAACTGCACCCTCGGGCCGCAATCCCTGCTGCCGGTTCTGGAAGGCTTCTCCGGCGCCACGCGGGCGCTGTCAGCCATGCCTAACGTCGGATTCCCGACTCGCGTCGGCGACCGCACAGTGTACCCGCGCTCTTCGCCGGAGTATTTCGCCTTGTTCGCTCGCGAAGCGGCGGCGCTCGGGGCTCGCATCGTCGGCGGCTGCTGTGGCACGACGCCCGAACACATTCGCGCCATGGCTCAGGCCGTTCGAGGCTTGAAGCCGGCGCAAACCGTAAGAAGCGCCGTCTCTGCCGAGGCAGTGCTTGAGAAGCCACGGGCAGCGCGGCGTGATCCTGAAAGTGGCTTATGGCGCAAACTCAAAGCCGGTGAATTCACTGTTTCCGTGGAGATCGATCCGCCCAAGGGAATTTCTCTCGAGCGCATCTTCGAACAGGTCGACAAAATAACCGTGAGTGGCTGCGTCGATACCATCGACATCAATAGCGGCACTCTCGCGCGCGTCGGCATGGATGCGCTGATGCTTGCGGGCGCTCTCCAGGCTCGAGGCGTCGAAACCGTTCCTCATGTCACCACGCGCGACCAGAACCTCATCGGCTTGCAAGCTGCCCTGCTCGGGGCCTGGAGCATCGGGGGAGTTCGCAATTTTCTGGCAATCACCGGCGATCCGCCTTCGGTTGGCGATTACCCCGAAACCAGCGGAGTGTATGAAATCGACTCGATCGGCCTGGTCAAAGTGGCTTCCCGCTTAAACCAGGGGAACGACTGGGCCGGCAAGGCGCTCGGCGGCGCCACAAATTTTACCGTCGGTGTCGCCGTAAATCCTACGGCCGAGGACCTCGATTACGAAATCCAACGATTTTTTGCCAAAGTAGAGGCGGGCGCGCATTTTGCCATGACACAGCCGCTATTCGATCCGGAGCAATGGCATCTCTTCCTTCAGCGCATCGGCGGGCGCTCGCCGATACCGGTTCTGGCGGGCATCTGGCCTCTGACTAGCTACAAACAGGCCCTGCGACTGAATAACGAAGTCCCGGGCATCCTCATCCCGGAACCCGTTCTCAAGGAAATGGAATCTGCCGGCACTACGGCTCGAGACCGCGGCTTCGCGTTGGCTCGTCGCATGCTTGATTGGGCGCGCACGGAACTGGCGGGAGCCTATCTGATTCCGCCGTTTAAGCGCTACGAGGAAATACTTGAGCTTTTTACATGATTTCACGGGTTGTGCTAACTGGTATATTGGACTTTAGTTTGGTACAGTTGAATCGGCCTGGCATCGTCCCCTAAAGGTCGAAATATATCCAGTTCGCTAACGCTCCTGTGGAGGATTCTCTATGACGCAGAAGTTTTTGATTGCAATTCTGGGCGCAACCGCACTCGTCTCCGGCTGCGCCACCAAGGGCTACGTTCGGCAGAACGTAACTCCGGTTCAAGACAAGCTGAACCAGGTCGCTGATCAGGTAACGAAGCAGGGTGGCGATATCCAGAAGACGCAACAAGATGTTCAAAAGAATACGCAAGCGATCAGCGCGACCGAGGAAAAGCTTTCCGCCACCGATCGCCGCGCAAACGATGCCATGACCAGCGCCAACAAGGCCAATGACCAGGCGCAGAAGGACGATCAGGAGATCGCCCAACTTCGTGGCGTGATCAGTAATCTCGACGACTACAAAGTCAGCAAGGAAGCCACGGTTCATTTCAAGTTCAATAGCGCCGTGCTTTCCAACGAAGACAAGATGCAGCTTGATGATCTCGCGGCGGGTACCAACGGAATGAAGCGCTATTTCATCGCCGTTGAAGGCTACACGGATACGACCGGCCCCGCGAATTACAATCTCGAACTCAGCAGGCGCCGTGCCGAGGCCGTCGTCGTCTATCTCTCGGCCGAAAAGAAGGTCCCGTTCTATCAGATCCGCACCATCGGATTGGGCGAAAACAATCTGGTAGACAACGGCAAGACCGCTGATGCCCGCGCGAAGAACCGCCGGGTTGAGGTTAAAATCTTCTCGGCTGATACGGCAGTCGCCTCTGCGGGCGGCAGCCGCTAACGGCCAGGAACTACGACTAGAAGAAGATAAACCGCTTGCGGCGGCGGACCGGTGGCGTCATCCGGTCAGGATCCGGGGGCACTGAGGGACGATAAGGCAGGGTTTGCCCCTCGAACGCCGCAAGCGGGTTCTCTTGAAATACTGCCTGCGCTCGCGTTTCGCCCCATCGCTCCGCGACAACTTCATACGCTTGCTTCAGCAACAAAGGCCGGATGCCAGTGTTGTGGGCATCGCTTGCCATAAAGTGCACGATCTCCTGGTCGAACCACTGCTCCGTCTGTTTTCGGATCGACTCGCCCCACTTCCCAAGCAGAGACTGCGCTGTGATCTGCACATAGCATCCCTGCTTGAGCCATCCCCACAGCCGCTGCGGCTGCGAACGGATCAGCGGATTGCGTTCGGGGTGAGTGATGATTAGCGACAGGCCCAAGCGTTGCAGCCCGCGCAAAGCCTCATCGGCCGTAGGTGGGATAGCGAAGTCCGCAAATTCCACAAGCAGATATGCCCCTTGATTGATGGAATAGCGCTTGGGGGACTTCCGAATACGCTCGATGTTTTCCATGCTCAGGTGAAAATCGCAACCAACCGCAAGTTTCAGGCGGTCTCCGACTCTTTGCTGCAGTTCGTCGCGGCGTTGCCGCACGAGATCATAATCAAATTGGAAATCCGCGTTGGCGTGCGGGGTGGCGACTACGTGAGTAATGCCATCCTCAATGGCCATTTCAGCCATCCGAACGGACTCGTCCATTGACTTCGCCCCGTCGTCGAGCCCGGGCAAGATATGACAATGAATATCAACCATTTGTGCTCCGTAAACGAGCATATCGGACAGTTGGTGAGCCGACAACGGTACCCGGCGTGAGCGCTAACCCCTAAGTGAACACCTAATCATCGAACCAGTAAGGACGTCCCGCCCGCCCTTTCGAGTGTGCTTGTGCGTTTCAGCAGAATCATGCTTTTATCGGTTCTCGTGGCCATGGCCGCGGCGGAAATCATTGGCTTCCGCCAGTACCGATCGGACATGTATGCATGGCGAGCGGTGCAGCAGTCGCTTGCTAACCTGCATTCGGCCCTCGACCGCGAAGCGGCCGACAAGCTTTCACAATCGATCGCCAAGGCCCGAGCGGCTGTTGACGCCTTTGGAGATTCGCCACATCGGTTCCCCCGAGACCACAGCACGCGGGTGCAAGCTGCCAAAATGGGATTACGGGATCTGACGATTGCCGCGGAGGATGCGCAGGGAATTCGTAACTGGCAGGCGATGTCGGCGTACCCTGATGTAACCAAACTCTTGCCGCGCGGTTGCGACGGAGATCATCTGGGTTTTTCTCCGGCGTTGATCACCGAAGCATTCACGGTGTCAGGATCGTACTTAATCAGACAAGCCATCACCGGCGCGACACGGCAGGAGCAGGAAAATTGGCGACGCGGATTCTACCCACCCTTGGATCTGGCTAAAGAAACCGCAGCTTGCGAACGGCAGGATCAGGCATTTCTCCGGCTGGCCATGGACGCGAAACAGGCAAATACTCCGGCTCACCAGGCGCGCTGGAAATATCACGTCGAAATATCGAATCCTACCGGCTGTCTGATGACGCCATACTCAGATGGCCAACCTATTCCTATCCCGTATGCTGGGGCGAAGCATTTCCATCTTGATGCAAATGAGAAGGCGCGTCTCGAAAAAGTGTTTTGTAAATCAGGAAAACCGGCGGATGCAATCAGCGTAATCGTGAACGGTCAAAGGCACGATCCCGTGTGGTTCCTTGACGATTCGGGCGTCAATTACGCAACTCAACTCGCACCGGTGGCGCCAGTCGTGATTTCTTTCGGCGACAGCCGCTGAACTGAGCCAAAGGCTTCCAGAAATTTGAGCACAGCATGTTTTGGCGATAAGCTGGTCATTCTATGTACGCATTGCCCAGGTCAGGGTCGCCACAATGGTGACGTGTCGCGAATGTGAGTACGAAATTAACCAGGCCACGGAAATCTGTCCGCATTGCGGCGCGGACCTGACCAGCTTCCCAGAAGAGTCTGCTACCCCCGCCAAAAAACCGACGCTCCCGAAAATTCTTCTCCGCTGGGGCATGCTTCTGGGGGTGCTGCTCGCGGCGATGTGGAGTTTTCTGTGGTTTGTGGTGAGTCCTCGCACGGGCAACGTCACTGCCGAAGCAGAAAGCCACGCAGTCGAGGCGATTAACGATGTGAACGCACAGCTACAGTCGTACGCCCAGACTCGCGGCGGTGCCTATCCTTCCAATTTGGAGCAACTCGGTCCGCAAATACGTCAAGCGGCGCAATTGGCGCAAAGCGACGGTTATCGATTGGAATATACGCCCGCGCCCGCAGAGGCGGACGGGGCGATTCACAACTATTCGTTGGAAGCGCGCGCCGGGAATTACGGCTATCGCAGCTTTTATATCGATATCAGCGGAGTCCTGCGAGCAACGAAGGAAGACCGCGACGCGACCAGCGCCGACCCTCCGATCCATTAACCTTAGCAGTTCCATTCGCGCTGCCAGCTCGAGCATCGCCGCCCGCATCCGGGGCAGCGTGCTATACTTTTGCGAAGTCGGCTCGCTTGTTGTTTCGGCTTTCCTGCGGAGAGGTGCTGGAGTGGCCGAACAGGGCTGCCTGCTAAGCAGTTTCACCCCAAAAGGGTGACGGGGGTTCGAATCCCCCCCTCTCCGCCAAAGTTTACAAGTGTTTTGCCACACGAGAGCCGCACAATTCCCCTACCTGATTCGTTGATTGAAGTCCTGAGAGCGCCGCAGAAGAATGCGCCAGACAGGCATTGGATCTTCATCGACGAGGAAGGGCGGCCGGACAATCACTTCCTCCGCAAACTTAAGGTGATTGCTAAGAACGCCGGCCTCGATTGTGGGGTTGTAAGCACACGGTCACCAAAGGACGCTATGAACGCCACCAAGTGTCAGTCACATGTGAAACGGACCCCGTATGCAATCACATTTACGTGAACCGGTTCCGCAATGGAACAGGAAACGCTCCGAAGTCGAATCACTGCGAAGGACGTCGCCAAGACTGTTCTCCCCGCGGTCGTGCGTCCAAACCAAATTCCTTGTGAACACGGTCGTACCAGTCGCTATCTTGGAGAGCACCCCAACTCACAAAATCTTCATCGCTCATCGAGGCACGCCATTGGAGCAAGCCCGCTGCGCTCGGTCCTACCGGATGTCTGAGTTGCGTAGTCTCGCTTTCAATTATTTCCCGAATCGTTTCCGCAACGAGTGAAGGCGGTACAGGATTTCCGAGTGACGCGACAAACATGGCTGCGAAACGGCGGTGCTGCGGATATGGAGAATCGGCGGGAGGTTGGGCAGCACGTCTCGCCATCGGGGTGTCGATAACGCCCGGTTCCACAATTGCGACCCGGACATTAAATGCTTTTACCTCCTGAGCCAGCACTTCGCTGATGGCTTCGAGTGCAAACTTCGAAGTTGTGTAAGGACCCATTGGCGATGCTGCGAACCTGCCAGCCACCGAACTAAGATTCACGATGCAGCCGCTCTGTCGCTTCCTCATCTCTGGCAAGCAGGCTTTGATACAACGCAAAGGCCCAAAGTAGTTTGTCTCCATCACGGATCGGAATGGAGTCAAACCTGTTGCGATCACTGCCTACTTGCCTTCTGCCGTTCGTGCGCCTTTCGCAACGCCTCATCGAGACACGGTTCGCACATCCCGCCAGTCTCGCCGCCGTCGCCTTGCGCAAATCGGTGAGCACAGGACGGGCACCTGAACTCGATTCCGGTCGGAGGTTGACCTTGACCGTTGGGATGGATCGGGGGAGCTTCCGTTCCGCACCGAACGCACTTCTCGCCGAGAACTTGCTGGCATTGGACGCAGATGCGAGTCACGCGCACCCCCGAAGCATGCCGAAGAACTGGGTGGGATTTGCGATTGCTACCGAGACAGCCCACGGAAACGGGAGCGTGGAGGCGAGGGGACAGGCGACTGTTACAATTCGAGCAGCCATTGCAGCCTCCTAAACAGGTTGCTGTGGTCAGGGGCGTCAGGCGGCTCCAACCGCCCGGCGTCCCGCTTACTTCAAACCCTTGGCGCGTTCCTTCAGGTACCGATCAATCGCTCGTCGGATCAATTCGGCAAGCGGGGCACCCGTCTTGTCGGACAGCTTTTGCAGCTTCTCGATCTGCTCCTCTTTGAGGAAGAGGGCTGTCCGTTTCATGGCCATACGGTACCATGCAGGCATACATAGGGCAATAGGCCGCATGTACCATACTCTTCTCAATCGGTGCTCTTGATCGAGAGTAGCGAGGTGTGCCTATTCCGCAGCGATCTAATAGGGATGGCTTTGGATCACTGGTTTGATAACATCGCACCGTGGAAAAGCACTTTCCTCCCGCGTTTGATCAGTACGCCAGAGCAATCGCTTCCCTACCGGCCCGAGACACACTTCTCAAAGCCGACCTCCTAAACGATGAGTTCCTAATCTCCGCGCACGACGAACTCGAAATTTACTACGCGCCTTTTGATTTCGTGAACGTCAGGGCCAAAGTCGTGATTGTCGGCATCACGCCCGGCTGGACACAGATGGAGATCGCTTTCCGCCATGCGAGCGCGGTTTTGAAAAGCGGCGGGACCACTGCCACTGCGTTGCAATCCGCAAAGCAGGAAGCGAGTTTTGCTGGGGCGATGAGGAAAAATTTGGTGAAGATGCTGAACGAGATTGGCTTGGCTAAGGCGATGGGATTGAAATCCTGCGATGATTTATTCGGCTGCTCACGGCATTTGATTCACACAACATCAGCCGTTCGACATCCCGTGTTTGTTCGTGGTCAGAAGAACTACACTGGGCACTCGCCTAAACTGCTTTCGCATACGGCGATGGCACGCTACGTGGAGGGAGTGCTCGCACCGGAGTTGAGTACTCTGCCTCGGGCACTTGTAGTGCCGCTGGGCCGGTGCGTCGATTCCGTGTTGCGGCACCTGATTCGAGTTAGCGGGTTGGAATCGAAGAGATGCCTGCTTGGCTTCCCACATCCTTCAGGTGCCAACGGCCACCGCCAAGAGGAATTCGCATCCGGGCGGGATGCGTTCATTCAAGTCATCGGCGATTGGGGAAAAGCGTCTCTTTGAATCCTTCAACGGTTCTTCGCCGTTCTTCCCGATTCTGCGCTATAGTTACGCCCGTGGTTACATTCGTGGTTACATTTTGGAGCGGAAATATAACCATTTTTGATGGACAAATCGGGGGTCAATACTCGTAAGCGGCTTGTTTTCAGTGGCGCGTGAGAATCCCCCTCTCCGCCAGTTTTGCCCACCAGTCTGGCTTCCGCCGGACAGCGTGGTCGAGCCGAGAAGGGTATCCGCTCACCGCGGCAATAAAGGCGACGACGAATACGCCCTGACCCGCCAGCATCAAACACCGGAAAACGCCATCGACCAGTTTCGGAGGTAATGTTCTTCAATCGGCCGAAGATTGGGCCTTCTGGTGGCTATCAATGGCACGTAGATTCGTATCAAACGTACGTACGCCAGCGTCAATGGCACGCACAGTCGTTTCGAAAGCGCGAACACCGGCACTAACAGCTTCCTGCACGCGTTGAACCTGAGCGTTAACTTGACCGGCGACCCGGATCGCTTGATCCGCAAACTCATGAGCTTTGGCTCGCCCGCGTTCGATGTTGTCAGTTATGCCCGCTGCCCAATTCCTGCGTCCGGGGTACTTAGGCGCGAAGAGCAAAGCAACTCCTGCTCCCAGAACTGCTCCAACACCAAACGCTACCGCATATTTCATATGGACCTCCAGAGGAAAACCCAAGCTTAGAAGGAATGATCCCGAGCATCAATATGCGGAACTGCGTACGTCCACACATCACCTGCTGCCGAGTTCACGTATCTTGCAAGCGTGATTGTCGCGCCTGTCGTAGGCTGGGTTTTGCGCAATGGCGCCAGACTGAGTTTTAGTCTCCGAAGAAGCCCAACAATCTCGGGATTGGAGCTTTCCGATAGATGCCGTTCAAAATCGCTGCGGCTGCTATGCCACTTAATACGCCCTTACCTCGATAACTGACAGGCGCAAAGATTGCGGCCGCTGCGGCCGCAGAGCCGATGCCGAGAAGAATCTTCTGCTCCAAATCTCCCATTCTGTCCGCCATGCGCATTCCCTCCTGGTCTTGTGTGTTGAGAAGCTATTTGTGACCTCATCCTGCTCTGCTGCTATGAAAGATTGTGCCGTTGCAGTATCCGGAAAGTAGGCCGATGGCCGCAATACAGCGATTGGTTTAGGGGCGGTGCAATGAAGCGAGCGGCAAATCTATTCAGAAAATGCAGGTGAAAATGGGAAGGGAGCGATAACTCTCATTCCGTTCACGTTCGTGATATCGCATTCTATTTCCTGCCGTGTAATCGAGTCAGCCGCGAACCAACTGAATTGAATTCGCTTTCACTCAACACTTCTTCGATGCGCGGGAAAATGCGATCTTCTTCCAGACGGACGTGGTCGTGGAGCATCCGGCCCAATCCTATTAATCGTTCAGGAGTAAAGCTGTTTTTCAGGTCCTCCATCTGTGCCCGGATGGCAGCGTGATCGGCAAGCATCCGCATGATTTCGGGATCTTCATCCAAGCGGAAGTGACGAGCATACCTTGGCAGAAGAACTTGTTCTTCTTCCAGAAAGTGTCTGCTGCCACTGTCATCCCAGAATTCGAGCAAGGACTCGGCCAATCTGCGTAACCTTTGCCCTTTATCGGGAGACGACGATTCCTCAGCACGCCGAATCTCTAATGCGAGCACAAGCACATGGTGATGGTGCTCGCTCAATGGATGGAGTTCACGCCTACGTTTCATGACTTGAAGATTCTAGATTAGTTTCCATTGTCTTAGTTTGCCAGTGTCACGTTATCCTGCGAAGTCGCTATCTTCCGCTGTCACATCATTTTCTGGGACACTCCGGGCGGGAGCCGTGCGTATGGTCGCACCGAGATCGCAAATTAGCAGACTATCAGGGCAACCGCAGCGACAAAGCCAACAACAATGATCATGAGCAGTCCACCCACGAGAAGGTACGGACTCAAGCTTATTTAGCCGCTTCCTGACTAAGCCATTTCTCGAGAACCGCTCGATCATTGGACTCAACCTCAACGAACTCGATCCCCATTCCCTCGGCGCTGATATTGGCGCTGACCCTGGCAATTGCATTGAACTCCTGGCCCGCATGACTGATGCGAACGCGGATCCGGCTGCCGCTCGGCAACGGGGCCGACGTTTTCAGGAAGCAGCCGCTTGCACTCAAGTCGCGAGTAACCAGAACCTGCTCTTTCTGTGAGCCGAGGGTTGTGACCTCAGCCTTTGCGTCCAGGGTATAACGAATCGAGCGTCGAGGGGTTCGCGCGAGCCATTTTGTGAGAATCTCATAGTCGTGGCTTTCAACCATGCTGAAGACGATGCCCATGCCATCGGGTGTGACGTAAGCGACCGCACCAGAGGCGACGAAAACGTCGCCGCCGTCCGACAGTTCCAGATGCACCCTGCTTCCCTTGGGATACGGCTTAATCGTCTGGACGAAACAGCCGAAGCGGCTCAATTCGGTTGCCTGGGCAACTACGATTTGCGCCGAACCGTCCTCGGTGACAACCGACGTGGCGCTGAACGGCAGGCGCGGAACGCGGCGGCGATCATGCTGCGGCCCAAAGACAGGTGTAATGACGGTGGTTGGATGCGGCATACAACGTTTGCCATGCCTGAAACAGACGGCATGAGCACTTGCCTTCTGATGTATTTAGCAGTAAGTAAACAGCAAGGGTCAATAAGAGTTTCGGGATATCGGGAGCGAAATGATAACTACGGCCTCTCCTGTATAAGGGTAGGAAATGGCGCGCTACGACGTCTCAGTAAGCGCGAAGTGAGTATGCAAACTTTCGGGATCGGCGCGCTATTCCTTGTTCGCGTACTTTGTTATTATTTGACTGTTCGCGCGATCGGTGGGTAAAGTCCGGCGCGCTTGAGTGGTAAGTCTCCGCAGTATTTGCCGATTAGATCTGTGCGACGCTTGCTAAGAGGCGCCCGCGATTTTCCGCCTTTGATCCATGGAATGAAACACGCTAGGCGAAAAATTCACTCCAGAAAAGACAAAACAGGACGATCATGAACGAAGACGCACTTTCCAAAATCAAGCACAAGCTTCAGGACGAGATCGATGCGCTGGAGCACGAATTGAACCTCGAATTACCAAAGGAATTGATGAAGGCACGCGCGCACGGGGACCTTTCCGAAAACGCGGAATACAAATATGCCAAAGAGCGGCAGGGGTATGTTTCGGCGCGGCTGGGGCAACTCAAGAAGCGCATGGGCGATATTGGAATGCTGAACCTGAACAACATCCCCGCCGATCGCGCGGGATACGGCTCGCGCGTATGGCTGCACGATCTGAACAAAGGCTCGGAAGTGGAATACAAACTGGTGACGAGCGAAGAAGCGGATGCCGCGCAGGGGTTGATCTCCACGACTTCGCCGATCGGCCGGGCTCTGCTAGGGAAGCGGAAGGGAGATGAGGTTAAGGTGCAGACGCCGGCGGGAATCAAGGAATTCGAGGTGGTAAAGCTGAAGACGATCCACGAGGAGGCTTAGCGCGGCATAAAGGTACGGAGCAGACCAACCGGCCGAACAGGACTACGGGGTCTGCGCGATTGCCCCGTGGGGGCGGTCATGTTAGCATCCGCGTTTTCAGAGTAACCACGCACGGCGCCTGGGTATCCCGCCTGTGCTTTCGCCCCGCGAGATCGGCCCCAGGCCCGAACAGGGGAAAGCCATGAAATCCTACACGACGCAGTATCTTCGCAACGTGGGCATTGTCGGTCACGGCGACACCGGAAAAACGCAACTGGTGTCGTCGTTGCTGTATACGGCCGGGATGACACCGCGGCTTGGGAAAGTGACGGAAGGAAATACGGTCACTGACTGGGACGAGGAGGAGGTCGCGCGCAAGATATCAATTCAGACGGGCGTGGCTTTTGCGGAGTGGGCTCCGGCCGGGCAAGGCGAAAAGACAAAGATCAATTTTCTGGATACGCCGGGCTACAGCACGTTCGTGAACGAAACCCGCGCGTCGCTGATTGCGGCGGATGCAGCGCTGGTGGTGGTCGATGCCGTCGCGGGAGTGCAGGTGGTGACCGAAAAAGTTTGGGACTACTGCACCGAATACAGCCAGCCGCGCGCCGTCGTGATCAACTGGATGGACCGGGAACTGTCGAGCTTCGATCGCGCCCTCGAATCCGTGCAGGAAGTGTTTGGCCGCGCCGTAGTGCCGCTGCAACTGCCCATCGGGGCGGAAAAACAATTTCGGGGCGTAGTGGATCTGGTGGCGATGAAGGCGCTGGTGTACACGCCGGACGGAGATGGCCGCGCCAAAGTGGAAGAAATTCCGGCTGATTTGCAGTCCGCAGCGAAGGAAGCGCACGAAAAACTTGTGGAGATGGTCGCCGAGGGCGATGACAAACTGATGGAAGAGTTTTTTGAAAAAGGCACGCTGCCGTTGGAGGACCTGATGAAAGGTCTGCGGCTGGCCTTCCTGGAACGGCGGTTATTCCCGGTGGTGCTGAGTTCAGCGCTGCACAACATCGGCAGCGACGCCATTTTGAATTTCATCGTCGATGTTTTTCCTGATCCGTCGGGACGCGGAAACGTAAGCGGCTTCAGCGAAGCCGGCGGCAAAGGCAATCCGGTGGAGCGCAAGGTGGCGGATTCGGAGCCGCTTTCGATCTTTGTTTTTAAGACGCTGTCGGATCCATTCGCGGGACGGATCAATTATTTCAAGGTGATGTCGGGCGTGCTGAAGAATGACGCGACCGTGACCAATTTCACGCGCGGCACCAGCGAGCGCTTTCAGCACGTACAAGTGATGCAGGGCAAGGCCGGCAGCGAAATCGTGGAGCTGCACGCCGGCGACCTGGGTGCGATCGCGAAACTAAAAGACACCGTTACCGGCGATACTCTGGGGGACAAGGCCGCGCCCATCCATTATCCGCAGGCGCGGATTCCCGAACCCGCCATTACCTTTGCCATCGAGCCAAAAACGCGGGCCGATGAGGACCGCATCGGCCAGGGCATTCACAAAATCCTCGAAGAAGATCTGGCGTTGCGGTTTTCGCGCGATCCGCAGACCAAGGAGTTTTTGTTGGCGGGCTCCGGCCAGCAGCACATCGAGGTGGTCGTTGCCAAGCTGCGCAAGCGCTTCAAGGTGGATGTGACGCTGAAACCTCCAAAAGTTCCGTACCGTGAAACGATTCGCGCGAAGGCGGATGCCGAAGGCAAGCACAAGAAGCAAACCGGAGGGCACGGTCAATTTGGCGTGTGCCGCGTCCGCATGGAACCGATGCCGCGCGGGACTGGGTTTGAGTTTGTGGACGACATCTTCGGCGGGGCGATTCCGAAAAACTTTATTCCGTCCGTCGAGAAGGGCATCCGCGCGGCGGCCGAACGCGGCTATCTGGCCGGATACCCGGTGGTGGATTTCCGCGCTGTGCTGTACGACGGCAAATACCACGACGTGGATTCTTCCGACATGGCCTTCAAGATCGCGGGCACTCTGGCGTTCAAAGAAGCCATGAAAACGGCAAAGCCGGCGCTGCTCGAGCCGATTATGAACGTGGAAGTGTACGCACCCGATCAGTATTCGGGCGACATCATGGGTGATTTGAGTTCACGCCGAGGGCGGATCAGCGGAAGCGAAGCGCGCGGATCGAACGTGGTGGTGAAGGCGTCAGTTCCGTTTTCAGAAATGCTGAGCTATGCCACCGATCTCACGTCAATGACGCAGGGGCGCGCGAGTTACAGCATGGAGTTTTCGCACTACGATTTCGTGCCGAATGAGATTGCAGAAAAAGTCATAGCGCACGCGAAGGCGGAACGGCAAGGCGAGCCAGCCGAAGAAGAAGTGGCTTGAAAAGATCTGGCTGTGGCTTAAGTTTGGCGCCGCCGGAAGTTCGGAATTTCCCGACAAGCCCGGCTATTGCTTGACATACTTCTTCAAATCTTTAGGGCCGACCTCGGCGCCGTAAATCACACCTTTGGCGTCGGCGGCCACGCCTTCGGCGGCACTTGTCCCGGTGTAGTTCGGATCTGTGTTCGGGTCCGGAATGAACGCAGTTACCGAGCCGTCTTTAGCACTCCCGATTCTAATGCCCCTCTTCCATACGCCGTGATCTTTGGCGACCGAACCTGACTCTGAGTCTGCGACGTAAATGAGATCATTTTTGTCGATGAAAAGACCGCTGGGGCGGCTGAACTGCTGCCACTGGTCGATGAACTTGCCATTCTGATCGAAAATCTGGATGCGGTTGTTTCCGCGATCGGCGACGAAGAGCCGGCCCTTGGAATCAAACGCTAGCGCGTGCGGGATATTCAGTTCGCCAGGCGCCGAGCCTTTCTTGCCCCAGGTCATCAGGAACTTGCCCTCACGCGAGAACTTCACGATGCGAGCATTACTGTTTCCGCCGTGTCCATCAGCGACAAAGATATCGCCGTTGGGGGCGATGGCAACGGCCGAGGGCTTATTGAATGTATCTTCGCTGTCGCCCGCGGTGCCGGGCTTGCCGAGAGCTAAAAGAACTTTGCCTTTGGGGCTGAATTTGAAAACCTGATGTCCCTTGCCATCTTTTCCGTCGCCATCGGTTACCCAGATATTGCCGTCGTGGTCCGCCGTGATGCCGTGGGGAAATACAAACATTCCTGCGCCAAAGCTCGTTAGCAGCTTGCCGGAAGGATCGAACTCGAGGATTGGCGCAAGGTCCGATCCTGCACAGCTATTCGCGCCGCACCTTTCCGCCACCCAGATGTTGCCTTTGGGATCGATGGTGACCCCCGCGGTTGATCCCCAAGGTCTGCCCGTCGGGAGTTTCGCCCAATTCTCAATGGTGCGATAGGGACTGGGCAGAGAATTCGTCGGCTGCACGTCGGCATGGACTGTGAGATGGGCTGTCCACGCGAGGGGCAAGAGTGCTAAGCCAATGCCGGAGATTATGAAGTTCATTCGCCGCGCAGTTAACATTAAAAAACCTCCAGGTGCAGAAAACTCAGGGGGTGAGCCTTTCTACTACACCTTCACAGCGACGGATGCAAGGCGGCATGACTCGAAAGGGGCGGAGGGTCAATTGTTCCATACGGCGCGTTGCCGCTGGCGCTCGGCGGAGGAAATGGCAAACCAGGCTTCGGCAGTGTTGCGAGCGCGCTGCAAGGAGTCCTGCAACTCAGCCTGCTTGCGTTCAACCAGTTCGCGGCCGATTTCGTCGGGCACTTCGATGGGCGGGCTGATGACCAACACCACCCGCGAAAAGGGCCGAGGAAGCTGAAAACGATCCCAAGCTTTCTCGAAAATGTGCGCGCTCTCGGCAAAGAGGTGAAAGGGAACGATCGGAGAGCAGCTGCGTCGCGCGAGAATTACAGGGCCGGGCTTGGCGATGTAGCGCGGTCCGCGCGGACCGTCTGCTGCGAACGCGACGTCGTGGCCGTTTTGCAGCTGCGTGGCCAAAACCGAGAGGCCGCGCAGGCCTCCGCGCGACGAGCTGCCGTAGGTAATCGCATATCCGAGCCGCTCAAGCGCAGTGCCGAGGATCTGTCCATCGAAATTGCCGCTGGTCATGGCCACCACGCCGCGATACCGCCACCACCACATCGCTAGAAAAATCGTCTGGTGCCAAAAAGAATAGACGCATCGGCGGTTTTGGCCATGGATGCGCGCGATATGTTGCCAGCCGAGCACTTCATAGCGCAGCGTGGGGCCGGTAATGCGCGCGAAAACGTATGCGGCTGTGGAGATAACCGGAATCTGCGCGCGTCGAAATGGGGAAAGCTCTTTTGGCCGCGAATCATACGCACTGGCGCGCTGCACCCGCGTTCCTGGCGGCGACTTAGCCAACTCGGTCATGCGCTATAGTATAGGCGACCAAAAGGTTTGGATATGCATCTAGCGATCCCTCGCAGGCGAAATTAATGACAGGATGCCTTCGTGCGTGAAAAAGTGAATCTGCGACGCCAAAGCGCTGCCGGCTTGGGGATCGCGGTTGTTTTGGCAACAATCCTGCTTTTGCTGCCCGAAGCAAGTGCAGCAGCCCAGTCATCGGGCGCGCCGACGCGGCAAGAGGTGATCGGACGTGTTTCAGGAGACGACGTTTCCGTAACGGGTGAAGCCGGCTTTGAAAGACAAAATGGGCGTACGACAGCTCTCTTGATTAGCGGGAGCAAGCTTACGCTACACTCCGGAGAGGCCAAGGTCGATCTGAGCGGAGTCGGCGATCTCATTCTCTGTGGGCCGGCTGATCTTTCGATCGTGAAGTCTGGACCTGCAATTACCATCGCACTCAACTACGGAGAGATACATCTACAAATTCCAGGAGCCTCGCAGATCACCATCTACACACCTCTGCTGATTGTCACTCCAGAAGCGATTGGAGACCGCAATCGTGACCTCACGATCGGGCTGGAGCAGAGTGGAGATCTCTGCATAACGGCCGCTTCGGGGGCAACGCGAATCCAGGAACAATTCTCGTCAGAAAGCGTCATTATTCCGCAGGGCGGGGACATGCAGATTGACCGCGGCGAGCTTCGTTCGCTGCGCAGCGGGTCGCGAAAATGCTCCTGCGAGCTTTTGATATCGCAGAACAACGCTCAAACAGCGATACAACTGAGCGCAGCGAAGAGCTCCGCGGCGAGTGCGGCACCAACTCAACGCCCCCCTGAACCTTCGAATGAGCCGATCTATCGCATCGACGTGCCATTGACGTTCAATGCTCCTGCTGTGGCCCCGGCCGGCCCGACTCCGGAAGCGCTGGCGATCATCCGCGAGTCGGTGAGCGATCCGGTGTCTTTTCGCGGAGTTGTACGTCCGGCATTGCCGGCGCCACCCGCAGAAAAGCCGCGCCCAAGTTCCGAATCGCACCATTCAAAGCTTCACTTTTTCGCCAGGTTCTTTAGATTATTCCGGCACCAGAAAGCAGCTCCTGAGGCGCAAAGTGCGGCGGCGCGCTCGTAATTTTTTTGCTAACTAAAAACGCCCGCAGCTCCCCTGCCGCTGGGCGCCGTGTATTGACACCCGGAACGGCCGCATGTTAGTTTCCGCCCACCTCTTGGGGGGTTTTACCAGCGCGTTACGAATCTGCGTCGTAACGCGTGCTCATGGGTGCGCGCTCCAAGTTCGCAGGAATCCTGGCTCGTCATTCTTTGTGTCGGCTGGTGCGCAGGCGCTCTCCGCGCTCCAAGATTCGGTCCATGGCGCGATGGCTGGCGCTGATCGCAATCACACAGCAGATCTCATGTAGCGGCGGCGCGGGCACATCGGGAAACGCCAACGTCGATCCGCCGGTTTCAACCGTGCTGACTATCTCTCCACCTTCCGCGGAGGTCTCCTCCGGAGGCACCCTCCAATTCACGGTTGCAGTTCAGAATGCCTCGAATTCGGCGCTTACATGGCAAGTAAACGGCATCGCAGGTGGAAATTCAGCCGTCGGCTCGATCACAGCAGCGGGACCGGCGGCAGCTTCGTACACCGCGCCCGCGAACGTGCCGAGCGTGCTGACCGTCACTGTGACGGCTGTCTTGATAGCTGATCCGACAAAGTCGGCTTCGGCAACCGTGACGGTGAATCCGTTGCCCGGGCCGCTGATCAGCATCTCTCCGGCAAACGCGACTGTGGTGCAGGGCACTCCATTGCAATTCAGCGCAACGGTGGAAAACGGGCCTCAGGCGGTAATCTGGGAAGTAAACAACATAGCGGGCGGAAGCGCGAAGTTCGGTACCATCTCGTCATTGGGGTTTTACGCCGCTCCCGCACAGATTCCGAGCCCGCCCACGGTGACGATCACGGCGCTTCTCTTCAGCGATTCGTCCATCGCGAGCAGCACGAGCTTGACCATCGTTCCCCCGGTGCCAAGCGTGAGCATTTCGCCGAGCACGGCGAATGTGATCGAAGGGCAAGCGCTGCAGTTTTCGGCGACAGTGCAGAACTCGACCGATCCTGTTGTCTGGGCCGTCAATGGAACTCCGGGAGGCAATTCGAATGTCGGCACGATCAGCACGTCCGGAATGTACAGCGCTCCCATCCCGGCGCCGCAGAACGTACCGTTAGCGGTAAATGTGACCGCTATACTGCAAACGAATCCACAGATTTCTGCAACTGCGGGCGTGACGGTCATTTCAGGAAATACTTTGGCGGGTGTCTATTCCTGGAGAAATGACAACAGCCTTACGGGACAAAACGCACAGGAGGAAGTGCTCAACCCGGCCACTGTTAGTGGTTCGACCGGCCACACCTTTGGAAAATTGTTTGGGTGCTCGGTAGACGGCGCGATATTCGCGCAGCCATTGTATGTGGCAAATGTCACAGTCGCGGGCGTGCCGCACAATGTCGTGTATGTGGCCACAGAGAACGACAGCGTTTACGCCTTCGATGCGGATTCAAGCTCATGCCAAATTCTGTGGCAGGTCAGTTTTACGAATCCGATGCTGGCGATTACGGCGGTTCCAGCAGCGGACATTCAAGGACAGACAGACATAATGCCGTTCATCGGGATTACCGGCACGCCAGTCATTGATCCGAATACAGCGACGCTTTACATTGTAAGCAAGACGAAAATCAATCAAGGTCCGACACCATCCTACAGCCAACAACTGCACGCATTGGACCTTACAACGGGAGTGGAAAGGCTCGATTCGCCAGCGACGATCAAAGGGAATGTAAATGGAACAAGCTTCGATCCCCTTTATGAAAATCAACGGCCGGCGCTGCTGCTCTCCGGCGGGAATATCTATGTAGCTTTTGATTCTTACTCTGATGCTGGTTCGTTTCACGGATGGGTTTTCGCGTATGACTCCGCGAATCTGCAAAATGCACCCGCGGTCTTCATCAGCACGCCGGGGGGATCCAGCGGCGGAATCGGGCAGAGCGGCGCCGCACCATCGGCAGATGCCAATGGAAACGTTTTTGTGGTTACTTCTGACGGCCAGTTCGACGCCAATACAGGCAGGAGCGATTACTCAGAAACGCTGTTAAAGCTGCAGGTGAATTCCAATTCGACATCTTTTCCTGTTTTTGGAGTTGGCGACTATTTCACGCCCTGGAACCAGGCAATGTTGACGAATAGTGCGACGCCCTTTGGTTCTACAGGGGTTCTACTGCTGCCTAGTTCGGCTGGCGGCACTGTTCCTCTCGCTGTCGCAGGCAGTCAGGCGGGGAGCCTTTATCTGCTCGATCGCAGCAATTTAGGGAAATTCAGCAGTGTCACGGGTGTGGATAACGTGGTGCAGACACTCTGCCTCGGCGCGGCGCTAACGGGTACCGCAGGCTATTGGAACAACAATAATGTCCCAACAGTTTACGTCGCCGCGGCCGGGACTAGTCTGATGAGCTTTGCGCTGGCAAATGGAAAATTTGCTTCGCAGTCCTGCTCTTCCGGTCCCGCGCAACCAACTGCGCAATCGGCAAATACATTCGCGCTTTTCGGTGCATCTCCTGTGATCTCGTGGGACGGAAGCAATGCGAACAGCGGATTAGTGTGGGCGCTCGATACGAGCGGATACTTAACCGTTCCGGCGCAGGCCGCGATTCTGTATGGGTTTCAGGCGACAGACCTTACACGAGTTTACGGAAGTTCCGCAACCACGGGCGCCCCGGAAGCCGCGGGACCGGCGGTGAAATTTGCGGTGCCGACGGTCGCGAATGGCAAGGTGTATGTCGGGACGCAAACGGAGCTGTCGGTTTTTGGGCTGCAGTAAAACGCAGTGGGCCGTTGTGCCGCGCTACATGCCTTCGTAGTTCGGGCCACCACCACCTTCGGGCGGCACCCAGTCGATGATCTGATAAGGGTCGGCGATGTCGCAGGTTTTGCAGTGTACGCAGTTGGAGAAATTGATCTTCAGCCGGCGCACGCCTTTTTCTTCGACCATCTCGTAAACGGCCGCGGGACAAAAATACTGGCAAGGGCTGCCGTATTCGAAAATGCAGCGATTGACGCAAATATTCGTGTCGAGGACGTGCAAGTGACAGGGCTGATCTTCTTCGTGGCGGGTACCGGAGTGATAGACGTCGGTCAGGCGATCAAACGTGAGCACGCCATCACCCTTGAAGCGCGGAGGAGCAGGACCTGCGCCGTCGATCTTGTGGTATTGGGTGTAACCCGCAGGCATACGCATGGGATCGATCAAACCGCGACCGGCGGTGACAAATTGCAGAGCTGCCTGCGCCAGCCCGGGCCAGAGACCATGCTGGAACGATTGATGAAAATTGCGAACGCTGCGCAACTCGCGGCCCACCCAACCTTCGTCGATTTTGCGGCGAAATGCGGAAAGTTTGGCGCCGGAGAAATCGTTTGCACGCATGGCATCAACGATGGTTTCGGCAGCGAGCATTCCGCTTTTGATTGCCATGTGAATGCCCTTGAGCCGTTGCGAATTGAGCAGGCTTGCGGAATCGCCGATGATCAAACATCCGTCGAGAGACGTTTTCGGGATCGAGTACCAGCCGCCAACCGGAATAGTTTTTGCGCCGTAGCGAATCAGCTTGCCGCCCTGGAGAATCCGGCGCACGAACGGATGAGTTTTAAACTGTTGAAAAGCCTCATGCGGATCAAATCGGGGATCGTGGTATTCGAGGCCGGTGACCAGGCCTAACGAGACGCGGTTCTCGCGCATACCGTAGATCCAGCCCCCGCCATACATGCTGGAATCGAGCGGCCAGCCTAAAGTGTGGGCCACCCACCCCGGATTTATGCGGTCCGGCAGCACTTCCCAGAGTTCCTTTACGCCAATGCTATAAACCTGCGGGTTGAAGCCATCGAGGTTTTTGCCGGCAACCAGATGCTTGGTTAACGAGCCGCGCGGGCCTTCGGCAAGAACGGTAACTTTGGCGCGGAGCTCGTAACCTGGAGTGAAGTTATCTTTGGGCTTTCCATCTTTATCGACGCCTTTATCCTCGGTGATGACTCCGGCGATTGCGCCGCCTTCGTCAATTAATTGAGCGCCGGCGAATTGCGTGAAGACATTCACGCCCGCCTGCTCAACGAGCCCGCCGAGCCACTTCACCAGCCGATTCAGCGAGACGATGTAATTACCGTGATTGCGTAAAGGCGGGGGCGTGATCGGGAGCTTCCAGGCACGGTTGCGGGTCAGAAAATACGCAGCATCATCGGTAACCTGAGCATCCAGCGGTGCCGAGGTGGCAAAATCGGGAACGAGTTCGGCGAGCCCGCAAGGATCGAGCACGGCGCCGGACAACTGGTGCGCACCAATCTCGCGACCTTTTTCCAGCACGTAGATATTTTCTGTAGAAAGCTCCGGCTGCCCGCCCGATTCGTTATGCTGGCGGATCAATCGAGCGAGGTGCAAAGCGCAGGCAAGTCCGGCCGGACCGGCGCCAACGATCAGGACGTCGGCATCGAGCCGCTCGCGTTCGGGGCTCACGATTTGATTTTAGCAAGAAAGCTTTGGCGAATTTGGCCCGTGTTCAATCACTGTACCGTCTGCGGCAAACACAGGGTTATTTCTTTTCCAGAACTTCGGTGAGGGCGGGGATCAATTCGAAGATGTCGCCTACGATGCCGTAATCGGCGACTTCGAATATGGGCGCGTTCTGGTCTTTGTTGATGGCGACGATCGTGCGTGAGCCTTTCATACCGACCACATGCTGGATGGCTCCGCTAATGCCGAGGGCGAGATAGAGTTTCGGAGCGACCGTCTGGCCGGAACTGCCGATCTGGCGATCCATGGGAAGCCAGCCTTCGTCGCAGATTGGACGCGAGGCGGCAAGTTCGCCACCGAGTAATTTGGCCAGCTTCTCCGCCATCGGGATATTTTCGGGAGCTTTGATGCCGCGGCCGATGGCAACGAGAATAGGAGCCTGAGTCAGATCGACTGCTTGTTTTGCTTCCCGGAAGAGCTCGAGTGGCTTGGTACGAATTTGTTCCGGCTTTAAATCAATCTGCACAGACCTAATTGGGGCGGCAGCCGTGCCGGAAGCGATCTGATCTCCGCGAAAAGCGCCGGCCTGGAAGGAAACAAACCATGGCGGAGCTCCGGTAAACGATACGTCGGCGGCGGTCTTACCCTGGAACATCTGGCGGACAAAAACGAGCCGGTCCTTTTCGGCGCGATAACCGACACAGTCCGCGATCATACCCTTGCCGAGGGCTGCGGCTAATTTGGGAGCATAGTCGCGCACCTGATAGGTGTGCGGCAGCAAAACGAGGTCGGGCGTGGCTTGTGCGATTGCCTGGCGCAGAGCAATCGTGAATCCATCAGGTGTGTATCGCTCCAGCAGGTCATGTTCGACCAGCAGAATTTCGGCGAGTTGTCTGGCAGACAATTCGTCGGCCAGACCGTGCGCGCCTTTGCCGATTACCGCAGCGGTAACGCTGCTGCCGGGCTGTACTCCGGCGATTTGCTGCGCAGCCACAAGCGTTTCGAAGCTGACCGAATTCCACTTACCCTCTCGCTGCTCGGTGATAGCAAAAATTTTCATGTTGTTAGTGGTTAGAGAACGCGCGCGTCATGCCGAAGCTTTTCGATCAGCGTTGCGGCCGCTTCTTTAGCGCTGCCGTTGATGAATTCCGTTTTTTTCGTTTTCTGCGGCACGTAAATGCGTTCCACACGCTGCGTGGGCTCATTCGCCACCCCCAGTGATTGGCGAGCGATGACGGCAATCTCTTTCTTTTTGGCCGCCATGATTCCTTTGAGGGAGGCATAACGCACTTTGTTGATGCCCGACTGGATGGTGAGAACGGCGGGCAGCGGCAACTCCACCCATTGAAACCAGCCCGATTCCAATTCGCGTTTGAGTCTGAGCCCCTGACCTTGCACTTCGATCTGCATGATGATGGTCGCGTGAGGTAGTCCCAGGAACTCCGCCACCAAAACTCCCGTCTGGCCAAAGCCCTGATCATCACTCTGCAAACCGGTCAGGATCAGGTCGAAATTTTCTTTCTTCACGGCCGCGGCGATCGATTTCGCCGAGGTCAAGGGGTCGAGCTGAAAGAATTTGTCATCAGCGATATGAATTCCGCGGTCGGCCCCTTTGGCCAGCGCTTCCTTGATGACCTGCTTGGTACGTTCGGGTCCCATGGAGAGCGCCACGACTTCGCCTGTATGTTTTTCCTTGAGCCGCAGGGCTTCTTCGAGAGCGAAGCTATCGGGCTCATTCATTTCGAAGCCGATATCCGTTTCTCGAATCCAGGTACCGTCATCGGCGATACGCAGCGGCGCATCTTTGGCAGGCACCTGCTTGATACAAACGGCGATTTTCATCCTGGTACCGTCATCGTGATATCTCGCGAGATGAGCAGGGCAAACTCTCGGTTACTGCCAGCGTTTGAATAGCAAAGCGGCATTGGTACCGCCGAAGCCGAAGGAATTCGACAACGCATATTCGAAATTAACAGCGCGCGCACGATTAGGCACGTAATCGAGATCGCAAGCCGGGTCGGGATGCGCGTAGTTGATCGTCGGCGGCAGTTTCTGGTCTCGCAAAGCGAGGACGCTAATGCCCGCTTCCAGCCCGCCGGCGCCGCCGAGCAAGTGTCCGGTCATCGATTTGGTCGAGCTTACTGGCATCCTCTTCACGTGCTCGCCGAATACGCGCTTGAGTGCGAGAGTCTCTATGGCATCGCCCAGCGGTGTAGAGGTGCCATGCGCGTTGACATAGCCAACCTGCTCGGGTTGGACGCCGGCGTCACATAGCGCGGCACGCATGACGCGGTAGGCGCCATTACCATCTTCGGCTGGCTGGGTAATGTGATTGGCATCGCCGGCCATTCCGTAACCAACGATCTCGGCTAGGATACGAGCATTGCGCTTTTGCGCGGACTCGAGCGACTCGAGAACCAAGATGCCTGCGCCCTCGCCGACGATGAAGCCGTCGCGCTCAGCATCGAAGGGGCGGCTGGCGCACTGTGGCTGTTCATTGCGGGTGGAAAGGGCCTTCATGGCCGCGAATCCGCCGATGCCCATGGGGGTGATGGCGGCTTCGGTGCCGCCGCAGATCATTACTTCCGCATCGCCGCGCTCAATCAACCGAAATGAATCGCCCACAGCGTGGGCGGAGGCGGAACATGCCGTGGCGGTCGCAGAATTCGGGCCCCTCGCCCCATAACGAATCGAAATGACACCCGAGGCGAGATTAATGATTGCCGCAGGAATAAAGAACGGAGAGATGCGGCCAGGGCCGCCCTCCAGCAGTTTGCTATGTTCACGTTCAATGATATCGAACCCACCGATTCCGGAAGCCACGTAGACGCCGACGGAATCCGCGGTAGCCGGCGTGATCTCCAGCGCCGCCATGCGCAACGCAAAATCCGCGCCCGCAACAGCGAGTTGAATAAAGCGGCCCATCTTCTTCAGTTCTTTTTTGGGGATCCAGTTGAGCGGGTCGAAATCGTGGAGTTCCGCGGCAATACGGCAGTCGAAGCCAGTGGCGTCAAATTGGGTGATGGGGCCGACACCGCTGACGCCGGCAATCAATTTTTCCCAAACCTGGTCGGTGCCGATTCCCAGAGCGCAAACGAGGCCGACACCTGTTACGACTACCCGGCGCCTCACGTACGATTCTCCTCAAATGGGTTAATTGGCGAGGGGACTATTTTTTCGCCTGGGCGTGCTTGTCGATATAGGCGACTGCGTCCTTCACTGTGGCGATTTTTTCTGCATCCTCGTCGGGAATCTCGATGCCAAAGGCTTCCTCAAAGGCCATCACCAGTTCGACCGTATCGAGCGAATCGGCGCCCAGATCGTCGACAAAAGAAGCGGTCGGCGTGACCTCCGCCTCATCCACGCCTAATTGCTCTACGATGATCTGCTTGACGCGTTCTTCTACACTGGCCATTCTCTTCCCCTCCGGTACCCGCCACGCCGGTCGCTAGACACTTGCTTAGCGCTTGAGCGTCCGCCCATTCTATGCGGCGCTATGAGTCAGGTCAACCAGCGCGCATTCAGTTCATGTGCATGCCTCCATTCACGTCAAGGACGTGGCCGGTAATATATCCTGCTTCATCGCTGGCCAGAAAAACAACCGCTGCCGCAACATCGGCAGCGCTGCCCATCCGTCCCAAGGGAATCCGCGCCAGCAAATCCTGTTTTACTTTCTCGGGTAGCGGGTCTGTCATCGGAGACACGATAAATCCGGGAGCGACGGCATTTACCGTGATGTTGCGCGACGCCACCTCCGTGGCAATCGCTCGGGTTAAACCGATGAGTCCGGCTTTCGCCGCAACGTAGTTCGCCTGTCCGGCGTTGCCCGACTGAGCGACGACCGAAGTCACATTGATGATCCGCCCAGAACGCTGTCGCAACATGATGGCAAGCGCCTGTTGAATGCAGAAATATGCGCCGGTTAGATTGGTCCGCAGGACGGCATCCCAATCCTCCGCCTTCATGCGCACGGCGAGCCCATCCCGTGTAATTGCCGCATTATTCACCAAAATATCCAAGCGACCGAAGCGCTCCATCACTTCACGGAATCCACTCTTCACTTGATCGGATTCGGCTACATCCATCTGGACAGCATGCGCGGCTCCGTGAGCGCCGGCGATTTCCTCGGCGACGCTTTGCAGGTTCTCCTTATTTCGTGCGGCGAGGGCGACGCGCGCACCGGCGCACGCCAGCGCGAGAGCAGTCGCACGGCCAAGGCCCTGCGATGCACCGGTGACGAGCGCTACACGTTCTTTCAGGCTGAACATGAAATTTGAGGGCGCATCAGGAGGCTCCCGCTTCAGCCTCTTCGCCGCGGATTTGAGCAAGGCGGTCAAGCGCGATCTTGAGAGACTTCAGATCTTCAACGTTCAAAGAGTGGACCGAACGGTCGATTTGGCGCAACAACCCGCTGAGCACGCGGCCGGGCCCGACTTCGACAAACGTTGTAGCGCCCTGATCGATCAATTCGCGAATGGAGCCCTCCCAGCGGACGGGGAGGGTTACCTGGCGAATGAGCGCCTCCCTAGCTTCCGAACCGCTGGTGATGACAGCCGCATCCACGTTGGTAATGAGCGGAATTTTTAAATCCGAAAACTCGGTGGCACGCAGGTCCTTTTCCAAACGCTCCTGCGCCGGGCGCATCAACTCGCTGTGGAATGGCGCTGATACCGGGAGCACTACAGCCCGCTTGGCGCCGGCTGCAGACGCCTGTTCGACTACAGCCTTCACAGCGGCTGCTGCGCCCGAGATGACGGTCTGATCCGGAGAATTCAAGTTGGCGGGCGTCACTTTTCCATCCGCCGCTTTGCGGCAGATTTCGGTGACCTGGCCAGGGCGCAAACCCAGGATTGCTGCCATTGCGCCTTCGCCTGGAGGAACGGCTTCCTGCATATAGCGGCCGCGCTTTCTCACGAGGCGGACAGCATCGGCAAATTTCAATCCGCCGGCGGCCACCAGAGCCGAATATTCGCCCAAACTGTGGCCCGCCACGTAATCGGGACGGATACCATTTTGTTCCAAGACGTGATAAGCGGCTAACGAAGCGCTCAAAATTGCCGGCTGGGTATTCTCGGTGAGCTTCAGCGCCTCTTCGGGTCCGGAGAAGCAAAGTTCGGAAATCGCAAAGCCCAGCGCATGGTCGGCGTCCTCAAAAACGCGTCGAGCCGCGGGGTAGACGTCAGCGAGTTCGCGGCCCATGCCCGCGTACTGCGAACCCTGCCCAGGAAAAAGGAATACAAGTCCACTCATGCGGATCTACAGCTCCCTAAAGCTGGAGGATTACGCCACAACCGCAACTGGCAAAGAGGAAAGCTCTCGCTCGATGCGTTCATTCACCTGAGCGTGTGTGAGTTCGGTTGCTACACGCACGGCATTCTTGATGGCGTTCGCGTTCGACCGCCCATGGCCGATAATAGCGATGCCGCGTACGCCAAGCAACGGGGCGCCGCCATATTCGGAGTAGTCGATTTTGCGCCGAAACTCCTCGTAAGCGCTGCGCGAAAGAACATATCCAACTTGCGAAGCTATGGTGCTTTTGAGCGCTTTCTTCAGAACTGTGGCAATGTGTTGGGCCACGCCCTCGCTTATCTTCAGGGCCACATTGCCAATGAAGCCGTCGCAGACGATAACGTCTACGCTGCCCGAGAAAACATCACGACCCTCAACATTCCCGACGAAATTCAGCGGCAGATCTTTGAGCCGATTGTAGGCCTCTTTTGTAAGCTCGTTGCCCTTGGACTCTTCTTCGCCAATCGAAAGTAAAGCCACCTTCGGGCGTCGCGTGCCAAAAATCGCCCGGTAATAAATCTCGCCCATAACTGCAAATTGGAGCAGGTGTGCGACCTTGGAGTCAACATTCGCCCCCGCATCGATCAGGACCGCAACCCCGCCGCGACTGGTAGGAAAGGGCGCCGCAAGTGCAGGCCTTTGGACCGAGGGCAGCGTGCCGAGCACAAATCGCGCCACGGTCATGAGAGCGCCCGTATTCCCAGCGCTGACCAGAGCATCGGCCTCCCCCTGCCGCACCAGGCGAGCAGCGACATGCGCAGAGCTATCCTTCTTTCGTCGGAAGGCTTGCGCCGGAGAATCCGTCATGGTGATGACTTCGGTCGCCGGTACGACGTCAATCGAAAGCCCCCGGACTGAATGACGGGCGAGTTCCCGCTTAATCTCCGAAGGTATTCCGACCAGCAGAACTCTGATGCCCAACTCACGGGCCGCCAGAATCGATCCCTCGATCTCAGGGCGAGGAGCCGAATCGCCGCCCATAGCGTCCACGGCGATGGTTGTCATCTGTGATCCGCCTCTTGCGGCCTGTCGGAAGCTACTTTGCCCTGGAAAGACAAAGCCTGCTCTTCAGTTGCGTATTCAGGCCGAAGTGTCGACTACTTCACGCCCTTTGTAATAGCCACAATGAGGGCACGCACGGTGAGGCTGCTTCATCTCATGGCAATTCGGGCACTCGGTGAACGCGGGAGCGCTAAGATGATCGTGTGCCCGCCGGTTGTTTTTCCGTCTTTTCGAATGCCGCCGTTTTGGATTAGGCATGCAAACTCCTCGTTATCGCGCCATGTTGCGCGGGATTCTATGGTGTTTTCATCTGTATAGCTATTGCTTTTTGAACCAGTCTTGCTTAAGGCGAGCCAGTGGGGCCAAGCGCGGGTCCTCACCGTGACTCTCGCACCGGCAATCATCGCTATTAAGGTTAGCGCCGCAATGGGAACACAGCCCCTTGCAGTCGCTGCGGCAAATGGTCTTCATGGGTATGGCCAGCAGGACCTGCTCAGAAAGAACATCCGTGAGGAAGAGCCCATCGCCTTCAAAGAAGCCGACCTCTGTATCGTCCAACTTAAGCCGAACCTCTTCCTCTCGCGTAATGGACTGCATCGGCCGATAATAGAGATCAAAGTCCCGCGTGACGTCTTCGATCACCGGCTCAAGACAACGGGCGCAGGCCATCTCGACGCGAGTGTGCAGCTCCCCGGAAATCCGGATCTGCGAATCCACCAATTCCGCGGTTGCGTGAACCTCAAGAGGATCAATCTGGCGGAAATCGCGAGTGTGATAATCCACCGCGCCCGGCGCATAGCTCTGGTTCAGACGCAGCTTATGTAAGGCCAGTTCTTTGACATCGAGGAACATACGAAACCTTTGAGAGCAAAAAAAATCATTATACGGTGCACCCCCTTGATGTCAAGAAAACAGCCAGGGCTATTGCGAAGCGACGTGCCTAAAGCGATGCAGTGATACCGAGGAGGTTGTGATGTTGCCTCAGCAGAAAATGGTCGGTCATCCCGGCGATGTAGTCGCAAACTACGCGGTGCCGCGGTTGCTGTTCAATCATTTGGCAATAATGGATGGGCATTGCTTCGGGATGCGCGACATAGTAGCGAAAAACCTGTTCGAGGGCATCAACGGAGCGATCGCGCTCCTCGACAATGGCAGGGTGATCATAAAGACGCCGATACAGAAAAGCCTTAAGGTCCGCATTGATTTTCCCGACGGGCGCGCTGAACCCCACAACGCGCTGCGGCAAACGGCGAATTTCGTCCGTATCTTTTGCTCCACTGGCCGAAACGCGCCGACCAGTCTCTTGAATCAGATCGGTTGCCAACAGATCAAGGATTCGCTTGATAGTCTCGCCGACCTTGAGCTTGGTTCGCGCAGCGGGATAGCGATGGTTGATTTCATCGTAGATTTGGGTAAAGAAAGGAAATTCTTCTCGCAATGCCTCGATCCGCAGCAGGCGCGCCTCGAAACCGTCATCGAGGTCGGCCGCGTTATAGGCGATTTCGTCCACCGCGTTCATTAACTGGGCTTCGACCGGCGGGCGCAGGTTCAGGTCATACCCAGCCAGTTCCGGAAAATCGGCTGGGGAATAATCGCGGGAGTGCTTGACGATACCCTCGCGAACCTCAAAGGTGAGGTTCAGACCGGGAAAATCGAGGTAGCGCTGCTCGAATTGCTCGACGATCGTCAGCGCGTGCAAATTGTGATCGAAGCGGTCGCCATAAGGGCGCATGAGTTCGTTCAACCGTGCCTCACCAGCATGTCCAAATGGCGGATGGCCGATGTCATGCACCAGAGCGAGAGCTTCTGCAAGATCTGTGTTTAGGGAGAGAGCCTGGGCTACCGTACGCGCGATCTGGGCCACTTCGATGGTGTGCGTGAGCCGATTGCGAAAATGATCGGAGTAGCGGCTGGTAAAAACCTGGGTTTTGGCTTCCAAACGGCGAAACGCGCGCGAATGGATTACACGGTCGCGATCTCGAGCGTATTCGCCGCGATAGGGGTGAGCAGGTTCTGGCCAGCGACGGCCGCGAGAGCGGGTCGAATCCATCGCCACGGCGGCCAAATCCATGGCAGGCATTCTATGTCACAGCGGTTCAGGCACAAAGAAATGTAGGCAGCGCCCGGCCCGGCGGAGTAGGGCGGTATTTGCGCTATGTGGCCTATCTGGATTCCAGGTTCAGCCCTTCACCTGAAGCAACTGCAGCCGCTGGTCGGCTTCCTGCGCGGCTTGCGTATCGGGGAACTCAGTTTTGATCTGGTTATAGAGCTTTGCCGCTTGCGCGGGATCAGAGGCGCTGTAGTGGTCCGCCAGAGCCAATAGCACAAGTGGCTTGGGAACAAACAGGGTTGGTTTATTCGTGAGCTCTTGATAGAGCTGCACAGCCTGCGGACCTTTGCCGGCTTCGTCGTAAACCTGCGCCAACTTGAAACGTGCGAGCGCGGAGAGGCTTTCGTCGCGGCTGGACTCCAGAGATTTGAGATCACTTTCCGCTTCGTCGTAACGGGCCAGCTTTTCAAGACTCAAAGCCGCGTAGTACCGGGCGAGCTGCCCGGGACGGGTTCTGGAGTAGCGATTGGCCACGTCGGTAAACTTCTTGACCGAGTCTGAATACTTATTCTTTTCGTCCACATAGGTGATTTCGTCGGGCTGGGCCGGCTCGGTGGCCGTTCGAATCCGCGCCTGATAAACCTTCATGGCGTCTGCCAGCGCTAGAGATGCCTTTGCGGTCTGCGTCTGGGTGTAATAGCGCCAGCCAAGAACAGCGAGTACAACAAGTACGGCGATTCCGCCGTAGATCCAAAGATCCCGCTGATGGGAAGCAATGGCCTCTGCACCATGGCTGAGCGTTTCCCGAATTTCGTCTTTTTTCAGTTCCTTACGGGAGATATGCTGCGGCAAACTAAGCTCCTTCGAACGACTTGACTAGAATCCTATCACATTGAAGCAGGCAGATCGAATCGCAGACATTTACAGGGTATAGAAAAGAAATGGCCCCGTCCTCCGGGCGAACAGGGCCTCCATCAATCTACGAAACGATGGGAATTACTGCTTCTGCGGGTCTGCTACGCGACGGTAACGTTCTCGGCCTGGTAGCCTTTCGGCCCCTGTTTAACCTCGAACTCCACCATCTGGCCCTCCGTCAGCGATTTGTAGCCATCCATCTGAATCGCGGAGAAATGGACAAAAACGTCTTCTCCCGACTGGCGTTGGATGAATCCATACCCCTTCGCTGCATTGAACCACTTCACGACACCTTGTTCTCTGCTCAACTTCTTCACTCCTCGCTCGTGATCTTCGCCATTTGCCGGGTGTAACGCCAGTCGGTGGAGCTCGGAATTACCCGGATGACGGGCCCTTGCACCACTACGGGATTACAAGACCCAATCAAATGCGGCGCAATGCTGGCATAAAACGGCCTGTGCTGTCCAGAACCTTTGTGCGTTTATGGGACGGCGTACTGATAAAACACATGCGGTTAACCACAGTGAGTTAAGGTGTGGTTACTGATCTTGCAGATGAGGTGCGGGATGGGGCTCGTGCAGCTTCTTGGACATCACTAATTCCGCACCGCCCTCAGGGGTACGGCGGACTTCGAATTCATCCATGAAGGTTCGCATCAGAAAAATGCCGCGACCGGAGGTCTTCAGAAGGTTTTCTTCGGCGAGCGGGTCGGGTATCTCGTGTAAATTAAAACCGCGGCCCTCATCCACGATATGGACGACAAACTTGTTGCCGGTCACTTCGAAATTGAGCTGGATCTTCTTGTGCCGCTGCTCTTCATTCCCATATCGGAAAGCGTTAATTACACCTTCTCTAACGGACATTCCGATTTTGAGGCAATCGTCATCATTGAAACCCGCTGCTCGTGCGACCCGCTCGGTGATGCCTTCGGCCAATGTCACGCTATCAAGCAGCGTCTCCATGGTTACTTCAATTCGATTGGCGGAATTGGGCATGGAATCGGGCGCCTACTCAGTAGGATAGCTCATTTATATCGAGGCCAAAAGCGGCGGCCACATTCATGAACTCGCAATGTGAACTGGCTGGAACGGCTCAATTCGATTCGGTCTCGCGGCTGTTGACCAGAATTTACACCGACTTCATCAGTTCGTAACACACGACGCGTATTCACGTTCCGCGCGTGATCCTGCGAAATTGCTGATCCCATCCGCGCGTCACCGCTCCCGTCCTGAGCGGAGGCACACCACTAAGGAGAAGCTATGCTGAAGCCTGCGCTTTGCCGTCTAGCCCTTGTCGTCGCCGCCTTCTGCCTAATGTCGATTCCCGTGCGCCTGGTGGCGGGTCCTGATAATGACGATGGACCGACCACCACACCCATCAAGCACGTCGTCGTCATCTTTCAGGAAAATGTCTCGTTCGATCACTACTTCGGGACCTACCCGCACGCACTTTTAAACAACAATGGAACAATCTATTTCGGCACGGCCAAAGATGACACGCCGCGTGTCAACAACCTGGAAAGTTCCGGGCTGCTAACGAATAATCCCAATGGAGTTAATCCCTTCCGAATCGACCGGAGCGTCCCGAATACGTGCGACCAGGATCATAACTACGGCGACGAGCAGAAGGCTTTTCATGGCGGCTTGATGGATAACTTCCTCTTTGATAGCTGCAATGACCCGGTGCTCGGCAGGGTCAGCACTATGGGCTACTACGACGGCAACACCGTCACGGCTTTGTGGAATTACGCGCAACACTTCGCGATGAGTGACAACCACTTCGGCACGACGTTTGGGCCTTCGACTCCCGGGTTGCTGAATCTCGTAGCCGGCAACACGTTCGAAGGAACGATCACAAACGGACTTTCCGGCTCTGGAAACATCGCGGGCGGAAATACCGTGGGTGCCGTTGTTGGTGATCCTGATCCGGCCTACGACAAATGCTCCAATCCTGCGCGAACTCAAATTTCCATCTCCGGTCAGAATATCGGCAATCTTCTTTCGAACGCCGGGGTGACCTGGGGTTCGTTTATGGGCGGATTTTCAAATTGCGCCGCGGAAACTACGGGCTTAACCGGTCTTCATAGTTCGCTCGATTACATACCTCACCACGCGTTTTTCCAATACTGGCAGTCGACGTCGAACCCCGGTCATTTGCCGCCCAGCTCGGTTGGTAATATTGGCAAGCAAGATCAAGCCAATCACCAGTACGACCTTTCGGCATTCGCTGCAGCGCTCCAGGCTCACAATCTGCCCGCCGTCAGCTTCATCAAGGCGCCGGCTTACCAGGACGGCCATGCCGGGTACTCCGACCCCCTCGATGAGCAGTTCTTTTTGGTAAATTTCATCAACATGCTGGAAAAATCGGAAGAATGGAACGAAACCGCCGTATTTATCACCTGGGATGATTCCGATGGGTGGTACGATCACCAGATGGGGCCGATTAGTCATCAGTCGAATGTGTCTGACTTATCCAAGCCGTCATCGAGTGATGCCGACCAACTCCTGGGGCCGGGTAATTGCGGCACCGCCAAGCCAATTCCCGGAACAACAAGTATTCAGAATGGACGCTGCGGACTTGGCCCGCGCATCCCGTTCCTCGTGATTTCGCCTTGGACGAAACAAAATTACGTCGACCACAGGGTGATCGATCAGTCCTCCATCATCCACTTCATCGAAGACAACTGGAATCTGGGACGAATTGGCAACGGTTCGACCGACGCCGAATCCGGCATGGTGAACGGCATGTTCGACTTCGACAACGGACCGCGTGCGGGTAAACTTTTCCTCGATCCCGCCACAGGTGCAGTAGTCGGCAGCGGGAATGATGACCCCAGGCGAGACCAGAGGTAATAAGACTTACCCGATAAAATCCGATTACTTTTACATCCGGCCCGCTCAGCAAGTTGAGCGGGCCGTTTTTCGCGTGTCAGGCCCAGTAACTTCGGTCGAGGGTCCGATATTGAATAGCTTCGCTCAGATGGCGCGATGCGATATCTGCAGAGTCATCGAGATCGGCAATGGTGCGCGCGACTTTCAGGATGCGGTCGTGTGCGCGGGCCGAAAGGCCGAGCCTCGTGACCGCTGTCTCCAGCAGCTTCTCGCCATCTGCGGAAATCGCGCAGTGCTTGCGGATCAATTTGGGCGGCATCTGTGCGTTGGCATAGATGCGTTTTTCGGATGCGAATCTTTCGAGCTGACGGGCGCGCGCGCGGATCACGCGATCCCGAACCGCAGCCGAATCTTCGGCAGCAGCCTCTCCGCGCAATTCCTTGTACTTGACCGCCGGGACTTCGATATGAATGTCAATTCGATCGAGCAGAGGGCCGGAAATTTTCGATACGTATCGCTGAATCTGAGGGGGTGTGCAATGGCATTCGCGGGTTGGATCGCCGAAGAAGCCACAGGGACAGGGGTTCATCGCCGCGGCCAGCATGAACCGGGCGGGGAAAGTGACCGAAAGCGCGGCGCGGGAGATCGTTACAGCGCCTTCCTCGAGCGGCTGGCGCAAGACCTCCAGGACATTCCGCTGAAACTCCGGCAACTCGTCCAGGAACAAAACGCCGTTATGCCCCAAGGAGACTTCGCCGGGCCGGGGCACTGCTCCACCGCCGATCAATCCGGCATCGCTGATGGTGTGGTGTGGCGACCGGAAAGGCCGAGTGCCGACCAGGCCGCGCGAATCCTCCAACACTCCCGCTACGCTATGGATTCGCGTCGTCTCGATGGCTTCATCAAGGGACATGGGTGGCAGGATGGTGGGAATTCGTTTGGCCAGCATCGTTTTGCCGGCGCCCGGCGGTCCCAAGAAGATGATGTTGTGGCTGCCGGCGCAAGCCACTTCGAGAGCTCGCTTGGCGCCTTGCTGACCACGGACGTCACGCAGATCCAGTGGATATTGCGCGGCCTCGGCCAACAGTGCGCGCGCATCGAGGTGGACCGGCTTGAAGGATTCAGGTGCGTTAACGAGATCAACGGCTTGCGGAAGGGAACGGATTGCGTAGACCTCGATCCCTTCGACGACGGCGGCTTCGCGGGCATTGGCTTCCGGCACCACGACACTTCGGATGCCCTGTTCCCGGGCACGGATTGCGGCGGAGAGCGTACCTCGCACCGGCCGCACGCTGCCGTCGAGCGACAGTTCGCCGAGGAAGAGTTGACCATTCAGAGGCTTGCCGAAAAACGTGCCCTGGCATCCCAAAATGCCGAGCGCCATTGGCAGATCAAACCCGGAACCTTCCTTGCGAATATCGGCGGGCGCGAGATTGATCGTGACGCTCTGTGGGTTGGGGAATTCAAAGCCGCAGTTTTTCAGCGCTGACTTAATTCTTTCGCGGCTCTCTTTTACAGCGACGTCCGGAAGGCCCACCACATTGAAATCACCCATGCGACCCGAGCCTACGTCCACTTCGACCTCGACGACGTAGGCATCGATCCCGAATACGGCCGCACTAAGCGCCTTGAAGAGCATGGAAGAAAAGAGGCTGGCTCCAGCGGAAGGTTAAACCAAGTGTTATCACCGCGCCAGAGGTGGTTTGGGGTTCAGCAGCTGCCAACCCGTCAAGGCGATGTCTGAATCCGGCTGAAGATTCCCTGCATGGATTACTTTTCGTCCAAACAGTTACTTTTGCTTCTTGCGGCGCATTCCCGGGCGGAACGCTTTACACCATCGCGTTCGGTCCGCATAGTTGGAAGGACGAAATTCCGTTGCAGCGCTTCGCTGCATATCAATTCTCAGGTTGAAAGAGGTCCGCCCATGATGATTGCGCTGATTGCCGTCGCCGTGCTCGCGCTCCTTATCGTCTTTCTATATAACGGGCTCATCCGGCTGAGAGTGCAATGCGATAATGCCTGGGCAGACATCGATGTGCAGCTCAAGCGGCGGTACGACCTCATTCCGAACCTGGTTGAAACCGTGAAGGGATATGCCGCCCACGAGCGCGGCACCTTTGAGGCCGTCGTGGCCGCGCGCAGTCAAGCTATGTCCGCACAAGGACCCGCGGCGAAGGGACAAGCGGAAGGCATGTTGACCGGTGCCTTGCGCCAGTTATTCGCATTATCGGAGGCCTACCCTCAGCTTCGCGCTGCGGAAAACTTCGCCCAGCTTCAGGCCACGCTCAGCCAAATCGAAGATAACCTCCAGAATGCACGTCGTTATTACAATGCCGCGGTGCGCGACTTCAATACGCGCGTCGAGCAATTTCCTTCGAATATGGTCGCCGGAATGGGAAACTTCAGGCCCCGGGAATTCTTTGAAATTTCCGCTCCGGCCGAACGAGAAGTTCCTCGCGTGAACTTCAGCACGACGCCGGCCGCCTGACTGTGATCGCGGGTCGAGGGATGCTGAGGCGCCATTCTCAAGCAACGCAGTCGGCGGCCCACTGTTGCTGGCGGATGGCCGCTTGCGTCGCGCTGATATCACTTGTGGTGTTGTCCGCTTCGGCTCGCACCTTGCACGTGCGCGATTTTCACGCGGAACTCGATGTGCTTCCCGATTCTTCTCTCGATGTCACCGAAACTATCGAGGTCCAATTCGAAGGCGCCTGGCAGGGACTCTACCGCACCATTCCCGTCGAATACGCCGGTCCCGGCGGATTCAACTATTCGCTTTTTGTGACGGACATTGATGCGCGCGATTCCGATGGAACACCCCTGCGCGTCGAGCGGCAGCGGCGCGCGGGAAATTTTCAGGTGAAGATCTATGTGCCCGCCGCGCAGGATAGTGCGCGCAATATCTCGCTTCATTACCGGGTACGAAATGGTCTGCGATTCTTGGACGACCATGATGAGCTCTACTGGAACGTGACCGGCAACAGTTGGGATGTACCAATCGACTCGGCCAGCGCTCACGTAATCCTCCCCGCCGGAGCGACGGGCGTGCGAGCCGCGAACTACACGGGCTTTTTCGGTTCGCGAGCTCAAGATTCCCGTGTCGATGTCCTTGGCAGCAACGTGGATGTGCAAAGTCAAAGGCCGCTGGCGTTTCACGAAGGGCTGACGATCATTGCGGGGTGGGACAAGGGCTTCGTGCGCGAGCCCCAGGGTTCGGAGAAAGCGGCGGAGTTCCTGCAGAGCAATTGGCCGCTTTTCGCGCCTGTTGGAGCGCTCCTGGCTATGTTTTGGCTATGGTCCACCCGGGGACGCGACCCGCGGGTGGGTGCGATAGCGGTTCGGTATGAACCTCCCGGCGAACTCTCCCCAGGTGAAGCCGGGACACTGGTCGATATTCAGGCCGGGCTTCGCGACATCACCGCCACGCTAGTCGATCTCGCCGTGCGCGGATTCATAACCATTGAAGAAAAGGAAAGCTCGCACTTGATGGGCCTGTACTCGAACAAAGAGTACGTTTTTCACTTAAACAAAAAACCGCCAGAATGGAACAGCCTGAAGCCTCACGAACTGCTCTTGCTGTCTGGAATATTTCAGCCACTTCCGATGGGTGGTCTTGGCGTGCGTGACGAAGTGGCGCTCTCTGAATTGCAAAACCACTTCTATAAGAATCTGCCCGGAATTCGCAGGGCTATTTTTGAGGCGCTGGTATCGCGCGGATATTTCGCGCATAGACCAGACATTGTCCGCCAGGCGTATCTTTTGGCTGCGGGTGTAGTGGGACTGTTGCTCCACCTCGCGGGACAATACGTGGCGCAGCACACAGGCATGCAGGCGCAGCCGTTCGCGCTGGCTGCGATCCTCACAGGCATAATCATTGCCGGATTTGGGTGGTTTATGTCGGCGCGAACTCCCGATGGCATGCGCGCCCTACACGATACGCTCGGATTCGAAAATTTCCTGAGCCATGTCGAAGCAGAACACATCGAACGTACGGATGAATCCCCGGACAAGTTCGAGAGATACCTTCCGTTTGCGATGGCCCTGGGCGTAGAGAAAAAATGGGTGGGCGCTTTTAGCGGACTGTTGAAACAACCAAGCTGGTATCAAACCAGCAACGCTGCGGCTTTTCACCCTACAGCTTTTATTTACAGCCTCGATCAAATGGCCGCCCGAACGGGGCAAATCATGGCTTCCGCGCCGAGAAGCGCCGGCAATTCGTCGACGTCAGGGTTTGGACACCTCGGTGCTGTGGGCGGCGGTTTTGGCGGGGGCGGCGGAGGAGGCTTCTGATTGGAAACAGACATGGTCCACTCCGATGTATGCGATACGATATATCGTGAGATGATATAATCTCCGCATCGCACGGGGTGAACATCATATTGAATGGTGAACATATTGGCAGGCATCACGACTAGCGAAGTGCTATCTCCGCAATCGTTTTTCCGGCAACTGTCTTGAATGAACCCCCAATATAAGCGCACGGCCAGAATCCTCGAGCATCCTCTCGTAAAGAAATATACGGCTCTCGTTCACGAGGATCTTTCAGAGACGTATTCGCGCGACCTGCACAAATGGTTAGTCATTGCTCCCCTGATTGGCGTAATCAGCGGGCTCATTATCACTCTTATCGCTGAAATCATTCTTCAGTGGATGTGGCCGCCTATATTGGCCTATTTCCTGGCCCATCCGGTGGCGATTATTCCTGGCTTGGCGCTCGGATTCCTCATTGCCGGCCTAGTCATGCAGTACGCCACTCCCAATCCGAACGAGCACTCCACGGAAGAAATTATCCGCTCGTATCACGAGCACCAGGGCGACATCCAAATGCGGCCCTTCGTTCCCAAATTACTGGCTGCCATTGCAACAGTGGGCTTTGGGGGTAGCGCCGCACTTGAAGGGCCCAGCATCTACGGTGGCGGAGCAATTGGGTCATGGCTTTGGACTAAGCTGAGGCGCTTTCGCATTACCCCGCGCGACCGCCGCATCATGCTGATCTGTGGCGCGGCCGCCGGAATGGCGGCTGTTTTCCGAGCGCCGCTCACCGGGCTCGTATTTGCTTTGGAGATGCCTTACAAAGACGATCTTGCTCATGAAGCGCTGCTACCTTCACTGATCGCGTCGGTAACGTCTTACGCAACGCTTGCTTCTGTGTTAGGCACGCAGCCGATCTTCAACTTCGCCGCAGGCACAAGTTTTGAAGGCAAAGATCTGCTGTGGTCTGTACTGCTAGGAGCAATTTGCGGTGCCGTGGCCATGGTATTCGATATCACATTTCGCCGCACAAGAACGTTCGTAGCCGAGTTGGCGATCCCACATTGGATAAAGATGGTCAGCGGAGGCGTATTGACTGGCTTCTGCGGAATGGTATTCCTGGCGATCTTTAGCGGAACTTTGGTGCCGCTCGGCCCCAACTACGAGGCCGTAGGCAACATCCTTCAGGTTCATCACAGCTCGATTGAGCTCGTTACCTTCGGCGTACTCAAGCTGATTGCGACGCTTTGCACGCTCGGCGTGGGCGGCGTGAGCGCAATGTTTGTTCCTCTCTTCCTGACGGGTGGCAGCTTCGGCGTAGCTTTTGCCAATTCAATCGCGCATAGTTCGTCCGTTCAGTTATATGCGGCGGTCGGAATGGCTGCATTCATTGCCGGAGGATACAAGACGCCGCTCACGGCTGCGGTATTCGTTGCGGAAGCCACGGGCGGGCATGCGTACCTGGTGCCTTCGCTTATAGGCGCGGCGGTGGCTTATGCGATTTCGGGGGAAGCATCCGTATCCGGCGACCAACGACTGCATGAAGGCGTCCGGATCGCCGAACTCCGCAAAATCCCGGTGCGCGATGTCATGCAGACCGACGTCATTTTGGCCGAGGCAGATTCGACACTGCGTGCGTTTGCCGAGCGATTGACCGACAGCAAACTGCACGCCGCCTATCCGGTTGCTCAGGATCAGCAGGTAATAGGGGTTGTCGCGATGCGTTCGCTCGGAGCCATTTCGCCCGACGAATGGGACTATCGAAAAGTAGCTGATATCACAGAGCAGCACGTTACGCGCGTGAGCAGCGATTGCGACGTCGCGGAAGCATTGCGGCTGTTGATGCAAGAGCGGTCGCAGCACATGCTTTTGGTGGAATCACGAGACGGACAACTCGAAGGCATCCTCACGAAATCGGATCTGCTCTCGGCGTTAACTCTAAACACCGGAAACGGGCAGAGGCGAGAGTTCAAGCCAAAAGATAATCCAGCCGCCACGATGACCCGCACTTCAGGACGGTAACGGGGTCGCGATCGTCAGTCAGCAACTTGATGATAACTTTTCGCGGCGCGATTGCGACCCCGCCGTGCATTGGACTGCCTCGGCGGCGAGTTAAGTACCGCCTGTAGGGCTCGCGTCAATTCAGGCGCGCTGATCCGCAATTCCGCGAGACGGTGCCGTACAAGCCTGCTGAGCAGCCTTTCTCCGTTCTGCGTAACATACACATACACCTGACGCCGGTCCCGTGTGGACCGTTCGCGGCGGAAAAGCCCTCGTTTTTCCATGCGATCAACAAGTTCGACAGCACTGTGGTGCTGAATCTGCAGCCGCTCGGCGAGGCTGCGGATGGTGGGTTCTTGGTCAGCGGGCAAGCCCCGGAGCGCCAGCAGCCCCATGTATTGTTGGGGCTCCAAGCCCACCGTTCGCGCCGCCCTTTCGCTGTTATTCAGAAAGCGGCGAATCAAAAAGCGGAACTGTGCCAGAGCTCGGTATTCCGCGGTGCCCATGGAGCGTGCCATGGCTGAGGATTATATCGGAGTGCGATTAGGTCGTGAGCAAAAAATGCTCCACAAGTGACCCAGGAGAACAATCCTTAAAAGGACTAAAATGTTTTCTCGGAATCAATGAGAATTGTGACGGGTCCGTCGTTTGCCAGCTCGACAATCATGTGCGCCTGGAAAGTGCCGGTGTGCACAGGAATGCCCAGCGACTTCAAACATTTCACATACTCTTCGTAGATGCCGTTCGCGACAGTTGGCGGCGCGCTCCGTTCGAATCCAGGCCGGCGGCCTCGCCGCAGATCGGCATACAACGTGAATTGGGACACCACGAGTGCGGAACCACCGGTTTGCAGCAAGGAAAGATTCATTTTCCCGCCGGCATCCGCGAAAATTCTCATTTGTGCGGTCTTTTCGGCGAGGTAACGAGCCGCTTTGATTGAATCAGCGTTGGCAATACCCAACAGCACCAGGACTCCCGCTCCGATCTCGCCAACGACATGCCCCTCCACCGTCACGCGAGCCTGCCGAACTCGTTGGATAACGGCTCGCATCGCGCTATGTCTTGGCTTTGGGAATTTCCAGAATTGCCTTGGGCGCGCGCGGCGCCGGTTGGCAGCGGGGACAGAAATAGCTGCTCCGTCCCGCGACAATGGCCCGCCGTATCCGCGCTCCGCAACGAAAACAGCGCTTGCCTTCGCGTCCATAAGCGCGATGTTTTTGCTGGTATTCTCCGGGTTGACCTTCCGCGTCCACAAAATCCGAGATGGAAGAGCCGCGGTCCTCAATCGCCTGTTGCAGCACGCGGCGAATCGCTTTCCAGAGCCGTTGCAGATCTGCGGAACTGAGCCGCGATGCCAACCTCGCGGGGTGAATGCGCGCTCGCCACAAACTCTCATCGGCATAAATGTTGCCAATTCCACGGAAGACAGCTTGATTCAACAGCAGTGCTTTTATGCGCGCTTGGCGGCCTGCCAGCCGCGCTTTGAATTCTTGTAGAAGCAGTTCCAGAGGCTCGCGCCCCAGACGCGCGGCGAAATTGTCGATTTCATCGTGGCCCACCAGCAGTATCTGTCCAAACCGGCGAATATCCGTGTAGCGCAACTCACGGCCGTCTTCGAGTTCGAAAAAAACATGTGTGTGTGGAGGCACAGGATCCTCAGGCCGGCGCACTCCAAGCCATCCGGTCATACCCAAATGTATTACCAAGTCGAGGTGCTTATCGGGGTGCTTGGCCTCAGGCGTGGCGTTCAGTTTCAGCCGGATAAATTTGCCCATGCGGTCGACGGCCTCCATGCGGCGGCCAGGAAGCAGTTCACCGACCGCAACGGGATCTTCAATAAAATCGGTCTTGCCCAACCGAACCGACGTGATCGTGTGGCCGGGCAATACGGTCCGTAGCCCGCGAACGATTGTTTCGACTTCGGGCAATTCAGGCACTTTGCGGCCTCAGCGGAGCGGCGCGACGGCTGTACAGCGACGATGATGACACACCTGTATGCCGCACCATCGCGACAAGCTTAGGGGAGCGGAAGACCCGGGGACGCGACTATGCCGGCCATGCGCAGAATTTCCTGGTACTCATCATCAGACACCGGAGAAATAAGCAGGCGCACATTCTTCAGGAATTTCATTTTCCGCAGCGCCGGATTGGCGCGCAATTCGATCAATGTAACCTGCTTCGGCAGCCGTTCCAGTGCACGCAAATCCGCCACCAAGCTTTTCGCTTCGGGGTCGTGAGGATCGGGATAAGGATCCCGCGTTACCTCCGCCAGCGCGTAGAGTGACCGCTCTGGTGCAGCGTGGTAACAGAGCACACGGTCGCCACGACGTACCTGCTTCAATTGGCGCAGAGCATCGGGGCGCGAGCCAGCCCCTCGCCACATCTCCTTGCCTTTAACGAACAAAGTATCCCAGTGATAATTATGTGGATCGACGCTGAATAACCACTGGTTTCGTTTAGTCTCGGGGCGACTGGCGTGCGCAGGAGAGTTGGTCAAGGTCTGGGCTGTTCTCCGTACGGTCAATGGGGATGCGTATTTGTCGGCCAAAAGGCGTCAGAATAAGGGCAGAACTATACACGCGAGCGCGTCTGCGGGGGAGTAAAAAGTTGAGTTGCGACGTGTATTTCAGCGGATTTCGGCTCCTCGGAGGTAAAGCCTGGCCTAAGGCTGCCTATAAGCTTCTGGTTTTTGTATCACTTGGGGAAACGTTACCGAGGTCTGCCTGATTTGGCTCCGGCAATCTCATTGTCCCTGCTATTTGCAGCGGGTGCTGCCTCGCTCTCGTGAGGCCTGCCTAAGTGTCTGGATCGAGCAGCGAGTAGCTTCTCAACATCAGCCGCAGAGAGAATGCTTTGTTTCCCGAGCAGTTGAGTAACCAGCGAGACGAGAGCAACGTGCTCGACCGTCTCCATGCGAAAGAAGGCGGTAAGCAAGTCCGGTCCATAGGTTACCACTCCATGATTAGCCAGGAGGATAGCTTCATATTGTCGCAGCAGAGGCTCTATGGAATCGCAAACTTCCGTGGTTCCCGGGGTACCGTATGGGGCGAGCGGAATGCAACGCAGAGAAAGGACAGCTTCGCTCAGAATAGGCTTGTCCAAAGCAAGCCCGGCTGCGGCATAGCCGGTGGCAATCGGCGGGTGGGCATGGCAAATAGCAAAAATGTCGGGGCGCACGCGATAGATCGAGAGATGCATGGCCAATTCCGTGGATGGGGAACGCGTGCCGCAGAGGGGCCGTCCCTGCATGTCAGTAACCACCAAATCTTCCGCAGTCATCATTCCCTTGCTAAGACAGGTAGGTGTGGTGAGGATCGCTGATCCGTTCAGGCGTACCGAGATGTTCCCGTCGGTCGCAGGGGCAAAATGCCGCTCATGAAGCCAGCGGCCGGCCGTACAGATTTCGCGGCGGTGCACATCCTCAGTCTTGCTGTTGCCCGGGCTGATAGTTTCGACAAGCATTTTCAGTTACGCATAAATGCCGCGGAGCTTCAGAACAAACGCGACTCGATCTATAGCCAGCATGTAAGCCGCGATGCGGTTATTCACGCCGTGCGTCTCGGAGTAGCGTACCACTTCATCGAAACTGTGCTCCATGACATCTTTCAATAGTTCGTTAACTATGTTCTCACGCCAAAAGAAGCCTTGCCGGTCCTGTACCCACTCAAAATAACTGACCGTCACGCCGCCGGCATTCGCCAAAATATCAGGAATGATAAAAGTCCCTTTGGCATCCAATGCCTCGTCCGCATAAGCCGTGGTTGGGCCGTTAGCGCCTTCGCAAAGGATGCCTGCCTGAATGCGATGTGCATTCTCGCTGGTAATCTGATTCTCGATAGCCGCCGGCACGAGCACGTCGCAGGGTTGGTAGAGCACCTCCTGAGCGGACATCTTTGTTCCGCCGGGTGGAAAGCCTGGTAGCGGCTTGTGCTGGCGCAACACCCAGTCTTCAACTGCAGGAACGTCGAAGCCGTTTTCGTTGTAAAGACCGCCATTGATATCCGCCAGGCCGACAACCTTATACCCCGCTGCATGCATTAGCGAAGCAGCGGCGGAGCCGACGTTGCCGAAGCCTTGCACAATGACGCGAGTGTCGCCGCGCCGCTTGCCTAATTTGGCGATAGCTTTATCGCAGACGAAGAGCAACCCACGTCCGGTGGCAGCATGGCGGCCGTGAGATCCCCCCATCTCCACCGGCTTGCCGGTCACCACTGCCGTTGTGGTGCGGCGCACGTGCATCGAATATGTATCCATGATCCAAGCCATGACCTGTTCATTCGTCCCGAGATCCGGCGCCGGCACATCCCGTTCAGGACCGAACCATTCGCTCAGTTCGGCCGTGTAGCGGCGCGTGATGCGTTCCAATTCGTTGCGGGAAAGTTTTCCGGGATCGCAGATGATCCCGCCCTTTGCCCCACCGAACGGAATATTAACCACGGCGCATTTCCAAGTCATTTCGCTGGCCAGGGCACGCACTTCATCGAGCGTCACGTTTGGCGCGAAGCGAATCCCACCCTTGCAAGGGCCGCGCACAATGGAATGGTGCACGCGATATCCAATGAAAACCTCGAGCCTGCCATTATCCAGGGTGATCGGAATATAGACGGTAATCTCCTTGTTCGGATAGCGCATGAAACGGTAAACGCCATCTTCCAGGCCGAGTTTCTTGGCAGCGACTTCAAACCGCGCCTCGGCCGAGGCGTAAACATTCATTTCATCGTGAGGCGATAGAGTTGGCGTGGACATTCCGACTGCTCCCGGGGCCTTGTGTGCAGCGTAAAGATGCGCTCACAGCCCGCGCAACTCACCACACAAAAGATTTGGCCGCGTCCGGCATCTCGCGCCGATGCACACGCGGCGTGGAAGAATCCGCAGTATACGGAGACGCGTTCAGGGGTGCAAGGTGTGGAATGGTAATTGAAGCTCGGCACGAAAGGCCGGCATCAATCTGCGTTTTGTGCAACAAATTCATTGAGCAGTAGAGAAGCCAAACGGCTAGAGTCGTGACGCACGACCCCATGCACTTCCAGAAGATTGTCGGAAACGCATTGCAGGCCCATTCGCTTCAGTTCGGCGCGATCAACCGATACGGGTTCGGCGCCTTCGGATTTATAACGTCGCAGCACATCGGAAGCAAGAGGCTGATCGTTGATAACAACGCAATCGATGATCTTCCTCCCGGTATGTTGATGAATCGTGCGCACATGGTCCGTCAGGGTAAAGCCGAGTGTCTCGCCCGGTTGCGTCATCAGGTTCGCGATATAGATGCGAATGGCGGTCGACTTCGCAATCGCATCCACTACCCCGGACACAAGTAGATTCGGAATAATGCTGGTGAAGAGCGAACCAGGGCCGAGCAGGATGAGATTGGCCTCGGCGATGGCGTCCAACACTTCAGGCAACGGCTTCACCCTTCGCGGGACGAGCCGCACGCGTCGAATACGTTTGTGCGTAGCTCCAATATGAGTTTCGCCGGCGATTATGGAACCGTTTTCAAGAGCGGCTTCCAGCGTAACGAGTTGGTTCGTGGAGGGGAAGATGCGGCCGCGAATCGCCAAGACTTCGCTGCTGACCCGCACCGCACGGTTGAAATCTCCAGTGATATGGCTGAGCGCCGCCAGGAAAAGGTTTCCAAAACTATGCCCCCGCAGACCGCGGCCGGATTGGAATCGATACTGAAACAGCCGGCTTAGGAGCGCTTCGTCTTCTGACATCGCCACCATGCAGTTGCGGATGTCACCTGGAGGAAGCACGCTGTACTCGCGCCGCAGGCGTCCTGAACTGCCGCCATCGTCAGTGACTGTGACTATGGCGGCGAGGTCGGCGATCGGGTGGTGAGAATTAGGCCGGTGCTGCGGGGCGACATGGCTCTTTAATCCCCGCAGCAGCGTGGAAAGCCCCGTGCCGCCGCCAATAGCGACAATACGAACTGGCTTTGAGCGTTGGAGCGAAGAACGGCTCACATGCCGGCGCCCGTCAGATGCCGGAGCCGTCCCGATCAGGGTAAAGGAGTTCGGTAAATCTGGGGTCTTCCTGCAGGAACGCAAAATCTTCATCGTTGCGCGCGTGGTATCGATTCTCCGGTCGCAGCTGTATGGCGAGCTTGAGATTCTCCATGGCGGATTCAGCTTCCCCTGTAAGGCAATCAAGGGCCGCCATAGCATAGATGACATAATCGGCTTTGGGGGCCAGCTTTCGCGCGCGTACCAGATGCTCTCTGGCCTCATCCCAGCGACCCATGTTCATCATGGCCACGCCCTGCTGATAATGCTCCTCCGGAGTACGCGGGACGACCGCTTCGGAGCGCTGCATGCGTTGATCGATGATGCGCAGGTGAACGCGTGCGCGGTCAGCAAGATCCTTCCCCGGACCGTTAAGCACCTTTTCGAATAGGGGCTTAGCCTTCGCGTATTTTTGTTGATGGAAGTTCTGCACCGCTTCTTCAAATCCCTTCAGTTGCTGCTCGGTGGCAGGGTCCACCACGGCTCGCGGCGATTCCCTCGACAAGTCCTTCTTTTTCAGCATCCGAAGCTGCGTTGGGGCGCTGACCCGCCGGGTCTTGTTGGCTTTTTTTGACTTTCTGGACCGGCGCATTTGCGGCTGTTTTAGCACAGGTCTCCAAACGGCGTCAATCCGGCGGCAAACTGGCTCGACAATCCGGAGCAGAGTGGATCCAAAGCTGTTGTACCCGCGCTACTTAGGACAAACGACAACTTTTGTCGTCCATGCACGGCGCGCCCCGTTGTTGCCAATTGGCCACATCGACGCGCCGGCAAGCTTTGGCTCTCTCACTCGCTATGTTATAAATACACTCCCGGCGCTTCCGGGGCACTGTGCCTTTCATCAATTTTCCTGCACGCGAAATCAACTGCAAGCTCGTCTATTACGGTCCCGGTTTAGGTGGCAAGACCGCGAACTTACAGTGGATATACGACAATACCGGGGCCGGTCTGAAAGGCAAGATGATCTCGCTGGCCACAGAGACGGACCGAACGCTTTTCTTCGATTTTCTTCCCCTCGATCTTGGAACTGTTCGAGGTTTTAAGACGCGCCTTCACTTATACACAGTTCCTGGACAAGTATTCTATGAAGCCAGCCGCAAGCTGATTTTGAAAGGCGCTGACGGCGTCGTCTTTGTTGCGGACTCACAGGAAGAACGGCTGGATGCGAATCTCGAAACCTTGGAAAATCTCAAAGAGCATCTCAAGGAACACAAACTTGAGTTCAACACGATACCGTACGTTTTGCAGCTCAATAAGCGGGATCTTCCTAAGGTGATGCCCATGGACGCACTTTGCAAGCACCTGCGGTTGAAAAGTGAGCCGGTGGTAGAGGCGGTCGCAGTGGAAGGCAAAGGCGTCTTCGAGACCTTGCGTGAGGTTGCAAAGCTGGTTTTGGCCGAACTGAAAAAGGGCAGCTGAGCCAGCTTACATCTCTCCAGGTGTGTCGAATTCCGATGTCGATTCTGAAGAAAGCGCATGAAGGCATTGCGATTGCATAGCTGGGCCGTAACCCCTGCCGAAGCGCGAACCATTCAAATTGATCTTCGTGAGCGCATGGAATGCGAAGACCGCCTGGGCGAGATCAGACACGTGGCCGGGGCAGACATTGCATTCGAACTCCGCGGCCGCGGGTGCTGGCGGACCGGCGAAGGCCGGGCGGTCGCGGGCGTGGTCGTCTACCGCTTTCCCGAGATGGTCGAAGTGGAGCGCGTGAGCTCATGCGAACCTCTGACATTTCCTTACGTTCCGGGTTTGCTGAGCTTCCGGGAAACTCCGGCGCTGATAGCCGCCTTCGAATCGCTGCGCATTTCGCCGGACCTGATCTTTTGTGACGGTCACGGCTATGCACATCCCCGGCGTTTCGGATTGGCGTGTCATCTGGGAGTGGTGCTGGAAGTGCCGTCGATCGGCGTTGCAAAGTCGATTCTGATTGGCAAATGCAAGGAGCCGGCGCGCCGAGCAGGCAGTGTATCTGCGTTAATAGACTCCGCGAGCGCAGAACAAATCGGCGCCGCCCTCCGCACAGCCACGGACATCAGGCCTGTATATGTTTCGGCCGGACATCGTATTTCCCTCCGAACCGCGATTGAATTCACGCTTGCTGCCTCCGACGGTTTTCGCATTCCCCGGCCTACACGAGATGCGGATCACTTCGTGAATGAAATCCGGCGAAAACCGAAGGCGATATCGGCAAGTGCGTCGGTTCAAAGATAAGAACCGACAAAAAAGAAGGCCTTAGCCGTAGCAAGTTCGGCGGTTCGTGTTGACCAGAAACAAAAAGGGAGGTGAAAACTGAGAGTTTCCACCTCCCGGGGTGGGTGGGGTGTTGCTGAGTAAACTTTGCGAACCGAAAGCCCGAATCGGGCCTGAATTTCAGTTTCTACGGTTCGTCGATTGAGGGCCGAAGACCTGCTTAGCCCCTAAACGTGGTGCGGAAATATCACTGCAACAGATTCGTGTCAAGTACTTTTTATTTTGTACTCGCGCCGACCCGGCTTCGTCAGGGCTGCGCAAACGGCGAAGCCACGCGTTGCGCCAGGACGTGCCGCGCATTGTCGTAGAGAGCGCGCGCCTGCGGGAGAGTATCGATCGCCTTTTGAACCTGCGGGTCGTTTTCGAGCGCGACCTCATCGCCTGTCGGCAGGCCAAACATGGAAATGAAGACTTCTTTTTTGATCTGTTGCTTAATCCAATCCAGATTATTCGTGATGTCCGCGTCGGTGTAATGAATGTCTTCCTTGTCGAGATAGCGCCGGAAATCCGCGACGACTGCGTCGCTTACTTCAAAGTTTTTTGTAACCTGCGGCTTGGTGCCTAGAAAATAAGTAGTGAAACCTCCAACGCTGCCCTCAAAAGGGAAGAAAACGTCGTGACGCAACAAAGACTCCTGGAAATCATTCGCCTTGGGCGGGGCGACAGATACGTCAGGAGTGATGCCACCGCCGCCATAAACCTGACGGCCGCTGTCGGTCAGCTTGACCTCGGTCGGCTGAGGATTTTTATGATTATAAAGATAGTCATAGAGCGAGACGTCTTTGTAGTCGCGTTGAATAAGGCGGCCGCTGGGCGTGTAGTAACGCGCCGTCGTGAGCGCCAGTCCTGTGTTTTCGCTGAGCGGGGTCACCGATTGCACGAGCCCCTTGCCGAATGTTTGCTCCCCTACGACGAGGCCCCGATCATGATCCTGAATGGCGCCCGATAGAATTTCTGAAGCCGATGCGGAGCCGCCATTCACAAGCACGACGAGGGGCACTTGTACTCCGCGGTTCCCGTGCACGGCATAGTAGCGCCTTTCCTGCGATGCCCGGCCATGGTGCGAGACAATCAATTGGTTTTTGTCCAGGAACATATCGGCGATGGCGACGGCTTTGTCCAGCAGGCCTCCGGGATTGCCGCGCAGGTCAAGAACCAAGCCATCCAACTTGGCGACGTCCAGTTCCTTCAGCGCCGCGGCAACATCGGTATCCGCGTCTTCGCTTTCGAAACCGGTCAAGCGAATGTAGCCGATGCCCGGACGCGGCATGAACGCGACATCCACCGCGTGGCGTGGAATCTCATCTCTGGTCAGGGCAAAACTCAGCGGAGCAGATTCGCCTTCGCGAATCATGCCGACATGCACGGTGGTCCCCTTTGGTCCCTTCAACTGGTCGGCGACTTCGGAGGTGCTCAAGCCTTCCGCGGACTTCCCCTCTATGGTGCTGATGATGTCACCCGGACGAATGCCCGCCTTCGACGCCGGGGACCCAACCATGGGAGCGAGCACTACCGTGTGATTTTGACGCACCCCGATGGTCATTCCGACGCCGTAATATTTGCCCCGCTGACCTTCGCGAATGAGTGCGTATTGCCGCGGATCGAAAAACGTCGAATGCGGATCAAGCACACGAAGCATTCCGGGGATCGCGCCTTCGTAGAGAGCGCGGTCGGTGTCGACGGGAATAGCGTAGTCCTGTTGGACAATCGAGAGCACATTCGTGAGATTCCTGATGTGCTCCTGCAACTGCGAGGTGTCACCCGGGTTCGCGCGCAAGGCCGGGCCGTTGTACAGAGCCAGGACGGCGGTAGTGAAGACGGCTGCGACAATCAGGAGGGCGCGATTTCGGTTGGATGTCATCGTGTTCTCACCTTCAGCACGCATAGCACAATCGGACGGCATCGAAGGACCGCGGATGCAAAAACTAGGCGAATGCCGTGGCTTCCAGCGTAACACGACGATTCATCTAAGTTCCAGTGCGGAGTTAACGATGCGGGACAGTCGCTGCCGTACAAAAGGGCCGCCCGGATGCTACGCAGAAACCTTTTTCGTCAACGTAGAGTCCCAGGCTAGGCGGGGAAGATCAGCAGGAGGAGCATGAGCACGGCGCTTAGCGCTCCCAGGCTGATGGCGCCGAGAATTCGCCCGCGACCAAGCAATGAGTCGCGGGTTTGCGCATTGATGCACAGAAGCGCGGCAGCGGCCGCAACCAGACCCCAGGGGAGGGCCCATGAAAGCCCAGACACTGACGCCAGCGGTGGGAATCGCGGAAACTTGGCTGCGGTCACAAGCACGGCTGCGGGAGGACGCAGCCAACTCGGTACGAGCGGCGCTAAACCCGTGGCGATCGCCAGAATCAGCAAAACGCGCACGAGCCACCCTTTCAATTTTTCGCTCATCACGGCGGCGGTCTCATGTCTCAAAAAATAATCCCAGACCAACAGGGCGAGGGCTAACGGTATCCAGCCCCACAGGGCAGCTTTCAAGTCCGTCCACATCCAGACGCGCAGTGCAAAGGCTTTGTGCGCAAGCGCCGAGTCATGCGAATGCGCTGCTAACAGACGGGGCAGCAACAGCACACCTACAGCCGCATTTCCCGCAGCCGCAATGCCGAGCGTGATCAGGCTCATGAACTGGAACCAATGGCGGCTCGAGGTGATGCCGCAGCGCGTACAAACCGACTGCACCGGAAGGAATTGCAGTCCGCAGTTTTCGCAAAACAAGTGTGCCTCGCTGACAGAAAATCGGGTCACCCTGGATCACTTAAGCGTACTTATTGAGCCGGTGAGCGGCTACTGTACGTTGGAACAGGCCTGCCGAATAGGCCAACTACAACGATTTTGAGATGGTGGAGGCGGCGGGAGTCGAAGCAATATCCCATTTCACAAGTCCCGTTGAATCTGTTGCCCTTACCCCTCTAACTCACCAGAAAAGCGTTGCGGAATGGCGTTTTGCCGCCAAGTTGCGGCTCTTTTTTAATACCTCGCGTGTTTTCTCAGAATTCGCCACTGAGCGCGTTTTTTGATTTTCAGGCAGTCTGCGCATTCGCCAAACTTGTCTCCCGCGCGGAACTCAACTATTTCGTTGGCAAGTCCGTCGAATTGAAAGCAACGGAGGCACCTGTACCTTCCGGTTGCCGGTACAAGCTCGCCGGGAGCGTAGCCCCAAGGTCGCGTCAGCGTTTGGGAAAGTTTATCCGTTAGCGCGTGCTGCGCGGCAATCGAGAGAGAGGCGATTCTGTCCTTTTCATGGACAACTTGTTTTCTAATAACAAAGCATTTTCCCAAGTCCAGGTAACCCGCGTCGAAATACTCAAGAGGGTGTTTGGGCATCCCAAACAAATTTGCATATTTGTCTGCAAATAGATTACCCGCGTCGATTGTCGTTCCCTCCAAGGAGAATAAAGGACAAATCAGCCATAGTTCGTGATCGAGGAGGTCGCACGTCTGCGTAAGGACAATGCCAGGACTTCTCTCGGCGGAAACAGCGACGTACTCTGGAGCGTCGTCGAATGCGGCCAAAAATTGCTCGGACGACGCCTGTAACTGACCCGGTTTGGGCGTCCAGGGTCTGCCGTCAAGCTCTCGAAGAATCGTCAGATGGGGAGTGGCCGGGGGATGAACCAGTGGCAAGTTCGGAAAAATGTCGCCTTGCTGAGGAAATACAGGGGAAGACAGGTCGTAAAACCCCTCTTCCCCGGCCAATTTCGGTTATCTCGGATTCTTGAAACGAAGCAGCCTGCCGGGCGCGCCGTTGTACCGCTCGCCGGCGTTTGTACCGACTACCGGTTTCATCGAATCGTCTTCGTGGAGGACTGGGGCCTGAAGCGTTACGCGATGCTCGTGCCTTACGCCCTGGAAGGCATCAGTGAGACTTGCAGTATTTGCAATTTGCCCGTCTGGCGACACAACGAGCTCAGGATTTGCGGGACGTAGTGTTTGGCGCGCGATTTCCAGATTACCGAGAACTCGCGCGTGAGCTGCCGACATTTTGATCCTCCGCCTTACGAGCCTGGTCCGTCTCGATGGCTTGTAAAAGAGTAACCAAATGATCCTTCAATTGCAGGACGGACGCGGCAGGCATCACCACTTTTGAAACAGTCTTGCCGCTGATAGGACCCGTGGGTACCGCGTTCTCTTTGAACATCGAAGCAATTTGGTTGATGTCCAAAAATATGAATTCAAATTGAACATCTGTACCCGCCCGCGAAATCGCAAGAAAGTTGCTGAACAGCGGGGGCACGGCCGAGAGCGGATCTTCGCCCTGGACCTGGATTTTTAGCAAAGTTGGGTTAGAAGTCGACACGGGCAACTCGCTCGCTCACTCCGCATTCTGCGCGCCAAAGAGAAGACTCATTTATTCAGAGACACTTATGACCTTCCTTAGTTGTCCGACTGTCAAAAAGGGTGAACCCATTTACCAAAATGAGAAATACCACCGAACCCCGACGCCCGCCATGAACCTTGCCGTAAGAGGCTATATCCATAGATGCACCAGATGTCAACCAGATTTCACCAATTACGCCCTTTGACCGACTCGGGCCCTCCCCGGGTATCCCGGGCTCAGCACAACGACCCCACGCGCTCTCACCTCACGACCGCTTGATCCGCCAAAGGCCCATAGGGATTCGGGGCCATTCGGCACGCTTTCCCCAGCGTGCAACCGCACGGGCGACAGCGGCCGTAGCTTTTCGCCATACCTCAAATGTAGCAGATGCAATGCGGACTCGCCGGGGTACGGGGGGACGGGTGGGTGGGGTCGCAGTCGTGTACCCCTCTATTTTACCAGCAGGGTCAACGCTCCGCGCTCAGCAAAGCGTTAGGTAATGGTAGAGGGGGGAGTCGCAGACGGTTTATGTTTGCCCTGAGCGCAGTCGAAGGGAACCCCCAATCAGAGCTGCCTTTTTCGCGTGACTCCAACGCTTGAGTTGGTTCTCGCGTTTTCGCGCCGCAGAGAGCGAGTCGTGCGCCTCGGTCCAGATAACTTCCACCGGCAGCCTTTGGGCCGTCCAAGTGGCTTCTCTGCCTTGATTGTGTTCGATACAGCTTCGTTGGGGGTTTTCGGACACGCCCACATAATAAGAGCCATCGGCGCAGCGTAGGATATAGCAATAATGCACGACGACTGTGTCCCTCGACCTTGCTCGGGACAAAATTTTCAAAGGCAAAAATTTTGGAGGCGGGGGGAGTCGAACCCCCGTCCGAAAAGCGTTCCGGCCCGAAGACTACATGCTTATCGCATTCGATTTGTTTCGCCAGCTACGCTAGGAACGCGCAAGACGCGCCGCCGACTAGTCCGATTGATCTCGCCGGAAAACCACGGACCGAGGTCCGCCGGCCAGCCTACTGTGTGACGCCTCGATCCGAGCCCGCAGGCGAAGCTCGGGGAGACGGGCTACGCTAGGTTTTTCTAGGCAGCCAGAGCCAACTCGTTGTTGGCAGTTCTGTTTTTCCACCCGATTGCGGGCAGGTGGCGCCCGGCATGCCTTCGAGTCGCCACAGCTTCCGTCGAAACCGTGTCGCCCCCGTTGGGTTATCTAATTATAGCACCCGCACCCGAGGCTTCCCGCAAGCCGGGAATCGGCTGGGCCGGACAGGAACCGCTTGTTTGTGACCACCATAGGGTAACGCCTACCTCGATACGCGGGTGTGCTGTCGTTGTTGACAATGTTTTTGGGCGCTCCTGATAATCCACTTATGCAGACTTGCCGCCGAGTATATCCGTGACAGCGGGAGGAACACGCGACATGGATAGGGCAGTCTCCCGGACCTTGCGCGAAACGCTGAACGCGCTGCAGCGCACGGCCGAGGAACTCAACCACGCGCTCAATGACCTGGTCGCAGCCTGCGGCAGTACGCGGCCCACGAATGCCTTGCCGCCTATTTTGAGGGCGCAGACCGCCGCCGCATCGCTCGCCGCATCGCTGGAGGTATTGTCGCGATTCGTTGCGGTTTCGAGCCAATCGAGCGGCATGGCTATCGCAGCCGAAGATACCGAGCCGGCGGCTGTCCCGCCTGTGGCCGCCCGGCAGGCAGCGGAGGAGAACGCCGCGAGCCACGTGGAAGGGGCATGGACACCCCAACCACCCCCTGCGCAACCTCTAAGCTCAGGTTCAGAAGCATCCTCAGCTGAGGAAACTCTGGATGAAGATTTCACTACCGCCGATGTCAGTCCGCGGATAGACTCCCCAACGGCGCAAACGCTCGGGCTGAATCGTGCATCTGAATTGGCGGGCCGGCAACCGGCAAATCCGATTGAGGAATTGCCGGCCGCAGCATCCTTTGACATCGCGGCGCTGCAACCGGAAGAGCAGGATTTGCACCGGCGGGCCAATCGTGTCGCCAAAGTTTCCATGCAGGATATTAAGATGCTCCGCCCCGAGGATGTGCGGCTGGGGCGCGAGCATAAAGACATTTGCGTCCGTTTGCGAGATGATATCGAGAAAGCTCATAAGGAATATGACCGGCGTTTTCAGTCGATCCTGGACCATCCTGTCGATTATTTTTATGACTGGATGGTCGAAATCCTCGGCGAGGGAGATCCCTCGACGCTCGGGGAATATCCCTACCCGTCCCCCGCTGTGCGGCGCTAGTCCTCTCGTCGGCAATAAACGAGGCAGAGAAAAGTCTATGTTGGTTATGTCTGGGGCTGTGCCACGGTTCGGGTTTGGCTTTTCCAGCAGCTTCGCCGCAGTGATCCTGTTACTCGGTTTTTGTAGTGCAAATGTGCACGCGGCCAGCCCACAGGCACGGCAAACAAAGTCACAGCCGTCACCAAAGTCGCATGTCGCGCACAAAAAAGCCGCTGCCGTTCCGCCAAAGCCGCCCGTCGCGAGCTCCGCTGCAGATCAGCAACTCGAGCGGCTTGCCCGCGATCTGCACGACCATCCGATGGCATTGGCTTACGACCGGCTGGCTCAATTTGCAACCCGCGAAAAAGGAACTGCCGTTGGCGCTCGGGCCGCGCTGGCATTGGGCTATTACGATTACACACGGGCGCATTTCATGGAGGCGAGGAGCTGGCTGGAAAAAGCTTCCGCGGATCCGCTGCTCGCGGACTATGCCCTGTTCTGGGAAGCGCAGAACGATCGCGCCTCTGGCGCAGTAGACATTGCACTCGCCGAGCTAAAGCGATACCGCGAACTTTACCCTGACACAGCAATGAGCGATTCGGCTGTGCAGGCTCTGGCCCAAGCAGCGATCGCGGCCGGCCAGCCGGGTGAGGCCGTTGCGGCACTGCAGCAATACACGAAAACAAGCTCTAAGCCGGCACTTCTGTTGTTGCGCGCGCAAGCCGGAGAAAAAGCGGCGATGGCGAAGGGTGAAAAGCCGGTTACCGCGGCCAGTGATTACCTTGATCTAATCTATCGCTTTCCGCTAAACGACGAGGCCAAAGTCGCGGCGGACCGCATCCCATACCTCCAGGCCATCCTCGGGGAACAGTTTCCCGGCACTCCCATTGAGACGGAAGTCAGCCGTGCCGAAGCCCTCTACGACGCGCGCCGCTGGAAGGACGTGCGCAAAGTCTACGAAGATCTCCTGCCGAAACTCTCAGGAATGGCACGCGAACGCGCTTCACTGCGCCTGGCCCAAGTGCAAATTCAGCTAGGCGGAAATGCGGACGCTCTTGGATCGCTCCAGCTTACCGACCCGGAACTCGATGCCGAGCGGATCTATTCGCTTTCGCAGGTGCAGCGCTCCGCAAAGCTGGAAGCGGAGATGTTTGCCGCGATTGAGAAAGTCGTCTCCACATACCCGCAAAGCCCGTGGGCGGAAGAAGCGCTCCAGGCTGCCGGCAACTATTACTGGCTCAACCTGGATCGCACCCATGCGGCCGAATACTACCAGCGCATTGTCACGAATTTCCCGAACGGCAGGTACGCTTCACTCGCACAATGGCGAATTGCCTGGACGTCTTATATGTTGCGGCAGCCCGAAGCCGCCAGCCTTTTCGAAGCTTATCTCGCGAAATATCCGACCACGCCGCAGGTCGTAAACGCTCTATATTGGCTGGGCCGAAGCGCTGAGCATGCCGGCAACATCGCGCATGCGCGAAGCTTCTATATTGCAGCGGTGGAAAGATTCCCGCAGACCTACTTTGGTGAAAAAGCGGCGGAGCGGCTGCATGAGATAGGAACGAAACCCACCAATCCCGCTGAGATTTTGTCCGTTATTCCGCCGGCGCCGCCATTGCCCGCCATGGATGGCCCGCTGCCTGCGGCCGCAACGCAAAGATGGACACGCGCGCGTGCACTGGAGAGCATTGCCTTCGATGGTTCGGCCGAATTGGAATTGCGTTCCGCATATGCGGATACACATGCCGCAGGCCTGTTGATCGCCATCGCCAAAGCCGCGGAACAAGCCGGACACTATGGCTCCGGCATCGTCACCACGCGGCAACTGGTCACTCAGTTCGACTCGCGGCGCTTCGATCAAATTCCCGACCAGGCTCTGCATACGGCCTACCCGCTGCCGTACCGAAATCTGATTGAGCGTGAATCCGAACGTTATCACCTCGACCCCATGCTGGTCGCCGGTCTCATCCGGCAGGAATCCGCGTTTGCTACCGACGCCGTTTCGTACGCCAACGCCGTCGGCCTGATGCAGCTTTGGCCGCCAACAGCAACAAAGCTGGCGAAGACGCTCCGATATCGATACGCGAGAGGCCGACTGTTCGATCCGGAGTACAATGTGAAGTTGGGGACTTTGTACCTGTCGGATTTGCTGAAGATGTTCGGTACTCCCGAAGCCGCTTTGGCCGCTTATAATGCGGGCGAGACGCACGTTGCGGAGTGGAGCGCCGGCCAGAACTACCAGGAGACGGCGGAATTTGTGGAGTCGATCCCCTTTACTCAGACCCGTGAGTACGTTCAGATCGTGGCGCGGAACGCCGAGCTTTACCGCCAGATTTATCGTCGCGGATCGACGACGCTCGCCAAAGCTTCGACCGCGGACAACGCTGATGCGACCGCCGCGACTCCGCTACCCGCTGGTGTTCATCCTTAAATTCCCTCTCGGTTCCAAAGACAAATATGACCAGTCCTGCTGAAGCCAGACCGACTCCTGACCAGATCGCCAAGACAGCACGTTTGATGCTTTCGAAAAAGGCCGAATATTTCACCGAATCGGTAATTCGGGAAATGACGCGCCTGGCATTGCACTACAACGCGGTCAACCTCGCACAGGGATTCCCCGACTTTCCGGCGCCCGCGGAAGTCAAGGAAGCGGCTCGCGCCGCGATTGCCGCCGATGACAATCAATACGCGATTACCTGGGGCGCGAAGCCCCTGCGCGATGCCATCGTTGAAAAATTCGCACGGACGCAGGGCGTGACCGTCGACCCGGAGCGCGAGATTACTGTTTGTTGCGGGTCAACGGAAGCTATGATCTCGTCTCTCATGGCCATCATCAATCCCGGCGATGAGGTCGTGATCTTCGAGCCGTTCTACGAAAATTACGGACCGGATGCGATTCTTTCAGGCGCCAGTCCGCGTTTCGTCCGGCTGCATCCGCCGAATTGGGAATTCGATCGCGATGAACTCGCCCAGGCCTTTGGTCCGCGCACGAAAGCGATCATCGTAAATACGCCGAACAATCCCACGGGCAAGGTATTCACCCGCGAAGAATTGGAATTCATCCGCAACTTATGCCTGCGATGGAACACGTTTGCCGTGACGGATGAGATCTACGAACACATCATCTACGATGGCGCGCGCCACATTTCCATCGCCTCGCTCGAAGGCATGCGCGAGCATTCCATCACCATTAACGGCCTTTCGAAAACGTACGGGGTCACCGGATGGCGCGTGGGCTGGGCGATCGCTCCGCCAGGCCCGACCGAGGCTATTCGCAAGGTACATGATTTTCTTACCGTGGGCGCCGCTGCTCCGCTGCAAGCCGCAGGTGCATTCGCCCTCAAGCTGCCGGATTCGTATTATCAACGTTTGGCCGAGACATACCGCGTGAAGCGCGATCGCATGCTGCAAATCCTCGAAGATGCCGGTTTCGAGTGCTTCCGCCCGCGCGGAGCGTATTACATTATGACGGATATTACGCGTTTCGGATTTCCGGACGACTTGTCTTTCGCGCGTGATTTAGTGGAGAAAATCGGGATCGCCGTCGTTCCGGGTTCGAGCTTTTATAACGACGAGAAGGATGGAGCGCATCAGGTGCGCTTCACATTTTGTAAAAAAGAAGAAACGCTTGTAGCGGCTGGGGAGCGGCTCTCCCGGTTGCGCGCATCGGCTGCGAAACCGCGCGCCTGAGGCTTGTCCCTCACGCAAGGCCCTGGGGGCAATATGCTAGAATTCGCCTCCGCTAAAACAGAGGAACTAAGGAGCGAGTCAATGGCAATGGAGTTTGACCTGATCCCGTTCGATACCAAGGTCGAAGAGAATGGTGACGGGGAAAAAGTTGACATCAGCGCGAGTTCGACGCGCACTTTTTTCTGCGTGATGCTGATCACCGACCAGATCGAGCAGGAATCGATCGATGTATCCGTTTGGGGCTCGGCCAATGGCGAGAATTGGGGCACTCACCCGATCCTCAAGCTGCCGCAGCGATTCTATAAGGGCGAAACCCGCGCCGTACTCGAACTGGTGTTGGTTCCCGAGGTGAAATTCATCCGCGCGCGTTGGGAATTGAATCGTTGGGGCCGCGTCGCGCCGCTGCCCATGTTTCGCGTCGGTCTGCATCTTCAAGAAGTTCCCGCGATGCCGCAGTTGGTCTCGCCCGCAAGCGTTGCCGCGACAAGTTAAGAACAGGCATAGCAGGTTTGGCAGCCGTACACCCGTGTCACAGAGCCCAAGTCAATCGGCTAAATCAGGCCGATAGATCGAAGGCTTGCAGATAATTCGGAACGGTGACGTTCCAGCGGAATTGACTTTCCACCGCTGATCCAAGCGCCTGAGCTGCGGCCGGCTCGCCGTGAACGAGAAAGAGTTGACGAGGCGCCGCAGGCATTCCCGATAACCATCGCAAGAGTTCGCTGCGGCCGGCGTGCGCGGAAAATTGCCGCAGATTGACGACCTCGGCTCGCACCGGCACTTCTTTTCCAAACATTCGAATCGACTTGGCACCTTCCTCGAGCGCCCGGCCCCGCGTGCCTTCGGCTTGAAAGCCCGCCAGCAGCACGCAATTTTTCGGATCAGGCAGGCGCTGTTCCAAATGGTGCAGCACACGCCCGCCTGTCGCCATACCGCTGGCCGAAATAATGATCGCCGGCGTATGCACATTATTGATCTGCTTGGATTGTTCGCGGCTGCGCATCACGTGCACGGTTCGAACGGCGAACGGATCGGCGCGGAGATCCTCCGGGCCGAGCTTCAGATCTTCATGGTAGCGACGATAGATATCCGTGACCTCGATGGCCATGGGACTATCCATATAGATCGGCAATGGAGGAATTCGCTTTGAGCTTTCCAGCCGCCGGATCTCGTAAATCAGCAGTTGCGTGCGGTCCACGGCGAATGCCGGCACGACGATCACTCCTCCGCGCTGCGCCACGCGATTGATGACTTCCGCAAGCGCCGCATCCGGAGGCGGGATCGCGGGATGTTCGCGATCTCCATAGGTTGATTCGCAGAGAACGTAATCGGCCGGCGGTGGCTTTTCGGGGTCTTTCATCAAAGCCTGGTCGTAACGGCCCAGGTCTCCTGAGAAGAGTATCGTCGTATTCTTGTCCCCTTCCGTGACTAGCAATTCGAGGCTTGAAGAGCCGAGAATGTGTCCGGCGTCATGTGAGCGAACTAGAAACTCGGGACTGATACGGCACTCGCCGAGCCGAGGCAAAGATGCGAATTGCTTGAGGGCGGCAACCACTTCCTCCTGCGAGTAAAGGGGCAGTGGGGGCTTGTGCGAGCTGTAGCCGTGGCGCGCAGCGTGTTCCGCATCTTCTTCCATCAGGTGCGCGGAATCCGGCAGCAGTAATGAGCAAAGCTCTTGCGTAACAGGGTTGGCAAAAATCGGGCCGTGAAAACCGTTTTCGACCAGTCGTGGCAAATAGCCCGTGTGATCGAGGTGCGCATGCGTGAGTACGACAAAATCGATCGTCGCGGGCTCTACGATGAGCCGTTGCCAGTTGCGCTGATTTAGCTCGCGGCTGCCTTGAAACAGGCCGCAATCGACCAGCAGACGCTTGCCATTGGCTTCCACCAGATATTTCGAGCCGGTAACGGTCCCTGCGGCACCAAGAAAAGTGATTCGCGGCATGAGCGGCCTATTGTAATAGGCTTGCGTCGGCGCACAACCTCAATATCGCGCCGTTTGACGTTACCCCTACCGGGTGCTATAAAAATTCATCCTTCCGGTGGGGCCGTGGCGCAGTTGGAAGCGCGCCTCGATGGCATCGAGGAGGTCGAGGGTTCGAATCCCTTCGGCTCCACCAAAATCCTTTAGGAAAAGAAGGTTTTCGAGAAGTGGTCCGCCGAAGCCGATGTGGGTTCTACCTCAGTTCTAACTGGATAGAGTTGTCTTCGCGTCGAAGACCTAGTAAAAACCGGAACCCCTGTCGCATAGCCGGAATCCCTGTCGCATGGCCTTGTCGGAGGAATTAATCGTGCCGTTTAGTCAGCGATTTTCAGTGGAAGACAACCAACGGCTACGTGTTCCGCAACGCGGAGCGTGGGTGAGTATTCGTGATCATTTTGCGCGAGACGGTACCGCTCGAGAGGTTGGCATCGTTTTGCCGGTAGGTTGCGGGAAGTCCGGTCTGATCGCGATAACGCCGCTCGCGGTGCGTTCGCGGCGCACGCTTGTCATCGCTCCGGGCCGGAAGATCCGGGGACAACTCAGTGGCGACCTTCGGGCTAACAGCGCCACAAACTTCTACGAGCGTTTTGGAGTTATTCCCGCTGATGAGGAACTACCGGAAACAGTCATCGTCGAGAGCGGACGCGTCAATCTGGACGACATCCGTCATGCTGACATCGTCGTCGCAAATATTCAACAGATTGCGGGAGAGGAAAATCGCTGGTTTGATTCGCTCAGTGCTGACTTTTTTGATCTGATCCTCGTCGACGAGGCACACCACAATCCTGCGGAAAGCTGGCAGCAGGTGAAGCGCCGCTTTCCCGCAGCACGCATCGTTAACTACAGCGCAACTCCAACGCGCGCCGACGGTCAGCTGATGGAAGGGAACATCATCTATTCCTTTCCAGTTGTTCAGGCAATCGAATTGGGATATGTCAAACGCCTCCGAGCGAAAATGCTTCGTCCAACGGAGTTGCGCTATGTCGATCGCAGCGACGGACAGGAACGAATCATAGGACCCGACGAGGTGAGGGCGCTCGGAGAAACCGACGCCGAGTTCCGGCGCGGGATTGTCATGTCCGAGGAAACTCTAGGATCTATCGTAGATCAGACTATAAACGAGCTGCGAAGGCTCAGGACCGAAACGGGCGAGCAGCGGCTAAAGATCATCGCCTCCGGCTTGAACCTCGACCACTGCATACAAATTGTGGAAGCCTTCCGCGCTCGGGGCCTCCGGGCCGATTACGTGCATTCACGGCAGGGAGGACAAGCTAACGACCGGGTGTTCGCCGCTCTTGAAAATCACGAACTTGACGCCATTGTGCAGTCCCGAATGCTCGGCGAGGGGTTCGATCACCCTCTTCTCGCGGTGGCGATGGTGGGCAGCATCTTCGCCAACCTCGGCCCGTTTGTGCAATTCGTCGGGCGCGTTATGCGCTCGATCAACCAGACGCCGGGACATCCGCTTAATCAAGGCGTCGTGGTGTTTCACGTGGGCGCTAATGTGGCGCGTCGCTGGAACGATTTCAGGAACTTCAGCGAGGCTGATCAGGACTACTTCGACGAATTGCTGCCGGATATCGAGGCGGTAGACTTTACCGGCGACACGGTTGAGCGTACACCGGGAGGGGGAGGAGGCATTCAACCTGTGAAGATACTGGAGGAGCGCGGCGTCAGGGCGACGGATATGCAGCCCATCGGCGATCCGAATGCTGCTGCGCTCTTGCAGCAACTCGCCGATCTCGGCGTTACTCCCGATCAAGCGGCGCAGGAACTACGTCGGCTTCGTACCACGCGTCAGGATCGGCGCGAGGCGAGGCGCGCTTCCCTCAACGACCGGGTTCAGAACGAAGTTGGCGGCGTCCTTGGTCGTCTTGGCATCAACCATCGCGGTCGAACACTTGATCCAGCCCGGCGGACGAACAATTACACTTGGGCCGTGGCGGAGTTGAATCGCCGCGTGAATCAGAGTGTCGGTGGGCAGACCGCGAACCGCCAAAATTTCACCGTCGAACAGCTAGAAGCGGCTCATGCCGCCTTGCCAGATATCGTCGGCAGTCTTGAAGAGGAGATTCGCGATGCCACGTCCTAAATCGGTTCTCGCCAGCATGGAAATAACGATTGCGGGTCGCGCGCATGACTGCCGCTACAACAAAAATCATCGCCTGGAGAAGGGGATGTCGCGCCTCACCATCAAGGACGACGGTGACGAACATCACTACTGCCTGTCCTGCGCGAGAGCGTTTTTGCTTCAAGGGAACGAACGTCTCCGCGTACTGCTCTCCGATGTCGAGCGGTTGCTGGGGTAGCGAGAAGTTCTGGATTGTGACACCAAGAGCATCAAGTGCGGTCTTAAAGGCACTCGAAACTTAGTGCCCTCGACGTATTGCCGCATCTTCCACCTGGTGAACGTTCTCGTCGCTGTTTCCATTGCGACCCACCAGATTGCGCATGAGCGCGACCATCCGAGCACCGGCATGTGTGCAAGATGGGGAACATCATGGTTGCGGCCGGAACGTCTTGATGTGAAGCCTTTCGCATTGACTCGCACGAAGCGCCAGCGTATGTTTTGCCTCAAACCAGCATCCCCACTCGGGAGACAAACATGAGCAAGCACGACGCCACCCGCCGTTCATTTCTGGTACGTGCCGCAATGGGCGCCGGGGCGGTTGCCGGCTCCAGCCTTGTGCCCGACGTTTACGCACAGACACTCGAACAACAGAAAGCCGATACGGCTCCGCCCGGCCAATTGCATCCCACTTCAGTTCAACATGGCGCGTTCTTTAATTATGAAGAGGCGGCGACGATTGCGGCTTTCGCCGAACGGTTGATGCCGGATGCGCCCGGCAAGCCGGGTGCGCGCGAAGCCGGCGTGCTGAACTACATTGACCTTGCGCTCGCGGGGGCTTATGCCGATCTTCAGGATTTCTATCGGCGCGGCATCGCGCAGCTCGATGGCTATTGCCGCGCGGCCTACAAAAAGGCTTTTGCGCAACTCGATTCGGCGCAACAAGACCAGGTTATCGCCGCGCTCGAACAGGGCAAAACTTCCGGATTCAGCTGGCCCACGGCGCAAGAGTTTTTCAACACGGTGCGAACGCACACCATGGAAGGCATGTTTGCCGACCCGCTCTATGGAGGAAACCGCGATTTCGCGGGCTGGCGGCTGGTCGGGTTCCCAGGAGCGCAGGGAAATTTCACCTCGCAAGATTTGCAAAACAGGCAAGTTTTCACGCGCGCGCCGATCACAGGTTTGCAGGAGCAGGCCGAGTTGCAGGCGCAGGCCAAAGGCCCCGAAAGGAAACAATAGCCATGGCCACGCAAAAAACGGATGTGGTGATCGTAGGCGTCGGCGCGGTCGGCGGGATTCTGGCCGCGGAACTGGGCAAAGCGGGAATGAAAGTCATCGGGCTCGAGCGGGGTCCGCGGCTGACCACGCAGGATTTCAGTTCCCTCGACGAGTTGCGCTACTTCCAGCGGCAGGACCTTCGCCCGAATTTCAAACGCCAGCCTGTAACCTGGCGCCGGGATACAAGGAGCGAAGCCAAACCGCTGCCCATCTTGAATTACGGCAACCAGGCCGGCGGCGGCACCGTACATTACGGGTCGCTCTCCTGGCGATTCCACGAAGATGACTTCCGCGCACGCTCACATACGATCGAGCGCTATGGCGCGTCCGCAGTTCCCGCGGATTCGTCGCTTGCCGATTGGCCGTTGACGTACACGGACCTGGAACCTTTTTACGATCGCGCCGAATACGAACTGGGCGTCTCCGGCAAGGCCGGAAATATTCAAGGCCGCAAGACTGATGGCGGCAATCCCTTTGAAGCTCCGCGCCGGCGCGAATACCCTCTGCCGGCATTATTGGCAGATCAGTCCGCTCTAATCTTTGAAGCCGCAGCGCATAAGCTTGGCTACCATCCATTCTCTTCGCCGCGCGCGATTCTTTCGCAGCCGTATCAGAATCGGCCGGGCTGCACCTACTGCGGGTTTTGCCAATCGTTTGGCTGCCACATGGCCGCAAAATCGAGCATTCTGGTGACAAAGCTTCCGGAAGCCGACGCCACCGGCAATTTCACGCTGCTCACCGGCACAATGGCTTACCACATAAACAGCGACAATTCGGGCCGCGTCACCGGCGTTTCGTATTACGGCCCGGACGGCTCCGACAACACCATCGAGGCCGATCTGGTTATTCTCGCAACTTTCATTTACGACAATACCCGCCTGCTTTTGCTTTCCAAGACGCCTAAGTTCCCCAACGGACTGGGGAACTCGAGCGGCCAGATCGGCAAGCACCTGATGGCTCACATTGGCGCGCGCGTATTCGTGGCGTTTGACGACCGCTGCGTGAATGTTTACATGGGCCCAAGCGCGCAGAAGCATAGCCTTGACGACTTCAACGCCGATAATTTTGATCACAGTAAATTGGGATTCATTCGCGGCGCGCAGGTCTCCGTTACTCCCGCCGATCTTGAAGGCGGTCCCATCGGCGCGGCGATGAGCATGAATCCGCCGCCGGGCATTCCGCGCTGGGGCGCAGCCTATCGCGATTTCCTGGCCAAATATTTCACGCGTTACGCCGCTTTCATCGCACAAACGGAAAATTTGCCCTATGCGGACCAGACCATCGACCTCGATCCGCACGTGCGCGATCAGTATGGCCTGCCCGCGCCGCGCCTCACGTACGACTGGCGCAGACCTAACGAGGTGGCGCGAATCGAGTTCCTGCTAAACAAACTGGAGGAGCTTGGCCGGGCATCGGGGGCTCAGCATGTGTGGCGCTCTCCCACAGGCTCCGGCATGCCCGGCGCGCATCATGAAGGTGGCACACGTATGGGCGGCGATCGTAAAACATCCGTCGTGAATCGCTATGGCCAGAGCTGGGACATACCGAACCTGTTTATCATCGGCAGCTCCACTTTCCCGACCATGAGCGGCTTCAACCCCACCCTTACAATCCAGGCGCTGGCGTATATGAGCGCCGATGCGATCGTCAGTCGCTACAAGAAAAATCCCGGCGCACTTGTATGAGCCGTGAGCGCTGTGAAGATCTGTTAACGGTATAATTAACTAAACACATTGGTATTTCTGCCTTCGGGCATCCCTCATTCGACTAACCGAAAATATCCATCTGTGCTGTAGTCTCGAGTGAGGATCCCCGATGCCACGAGTTTTGATCATTGACGACGACGACTCGATCCGCAGGATGGTTCGCTTCAGGCTAAAAGACAGCTACGAAATCCTCGATACCGAATCGCCGCGAGAAGGGCTGATCCTGGCATTAGAGCAGAAGCCGGACGCCATTCTCGTCGATTTGATGATGCCCGCGCATACCGGCTTTGAGGTTTGCCAGACGCTTGCCGGCCTGAGTTTTACGCAACTCATCCCGGTGTTTGTCATCTCAGGAGCTCCAAAAGGAATCTATAAGGACTTCTGCGACGCGCTTGGCGCTCGGGGCTATTTTGAAAAACCGATCGACTTCCAGGCCTTGCAATCGCGGCTGGCTGCAGTTCTAACCGAGACGCGCGAAAACCGCCGCAGAGGAGCACGCGTGCGGCTGAAGATCGGTGTGAAGCTGCGCGGAAGAGACGCGAAGGAGGAGCCGTTCGAGGCTCTCACATTTACCGAGGACGTTAGCAGCCGCGGGTTCTCCTGCGAACTTAACGTTCTGTTGACGCCGAATGCGGTCGTAGAGGTCTTCTTATGGATGCCCAAGGCACATAGATTTACCGGAGAAGCGCGGCTTGCATGGACTCAGTTTGCGGAGACAACAGCACAGACGTGCGGTTTTGAATTTCTGGGCGATCCTCGCGAGTGGATCTTCTGAGAACCAGCTTCCAAACCCCAATACCCGGTTTGTGCGCTGGCGATTACAACGAAACGCTCGAGGAGTTCTGGCCGCGCTTGGAGAGGTAAGCGTGCCAGAAAAGGCGTGCCGCCACCGCTCGCCACGGCTTCCAGCGCATGCTCAGCGCTTCCAGTTTGTCCGGAGAAGGCCGCTGCCGAAGCCGCTTCACCTCTTGCACTGCCGTGGCTAACGCCAGATCGCCGCTGGGCCAGATGTCCGGGCGGCGCAATGCGCTGAGCAGATAGATGTCGGCGGTCCAGCCGCCGATGCCCTTGAAGGCGATCAGCATTTTGCGCGCGGCATCATCGTGCAGCTCATGCAGGTCCCGCAGATTGAAGTACCGGTAAGCCAGCGATTCCGCAAGCAGACGAGTGTACAGAGCCTTTTGGCGGCTGAAGCCAATCTTCAGCAATTCGGCATCGCTGAGCTTCAAAAAACGAACTGGAGTAAGGGGCCTTACCGCCGCTGTAAGCCTTGCGAACGCTGCGCGCGCGGATGCAAGCGAAACCTGCTGTTCGAGCATGATAAAGACGAGGGCAGGAAAACCCGGCTCACGCACCCACAGAGGCGGCTGACCATACGTATGCACCACCGCGGCCAAGTGCTCGTCGCGGTCCGCCAGAAAACGAACGCCTTCAGCAAACGCCGCTTCGTCAAGAATGGGCTGCAAATTGCTCATCGCAGCATGTTATTCAACTCTTCTAATACGCAGGGAAAGCCTTATGCGCGGCCTTTCCAAAATCACGAAGCCTTTTTCGGCCAGAGTACGCCTTGGTCTTTCTTGGTGAGCGGCGCCATTCCCTTATAGACGAATTTCTGCACGCGCTGGCCGCGGTAGGTCTCCGTCGTGAAAATGTTGCCCTTTGAATCCGTCGCGATGCTATGCACGGCATAAAATTCTCCGGGCTGTCGGCCGCCGTCGCCAAAACTGGTCAAAATCTCCAGGGTATCGCGCAGGATGATGTAAACCTTTTCGTTGGAGCCGTCCGCCAGGAAGATATATTTCTGCTGCGGATCTTTTGAGAATGCAATGTCCCACACCGAACCGTCACCCAACGTGCGTTTGGCTATGATCGCTTCTTTGACGAAAGTCCCATCTTTATGGAACACCTGGATGCGATCGTTGACACGATCGCAGACGTACAACAGACCGTCGTTGGCGAGTTCGGCGCAATGCACGGGGTTCCGAAATTGAGGCGCGGGAGGCGCATCAGGGTTGTAGGGGCCGAGACTGGTATCGTCCGGCTTATGCCCGTAGGCTCCCCAATGGCGCTTGTATTTTCCCGTCTCCGCGTCGTAAACAATCACCCGGTGGTTGCCGTAGCCGTCGGCGACGTAAAGCTCGTTCGTATCTTTGTCGATAAACATCTTCGCGGGACCCTTTAGGTTTTCGATATCGTTGCTGCCCTTGCTTTGTCCCGGTCGCCCGATTTGCATCAGAAATTTCCCATCCTGCGTGAATTTCAGGACCATGTTGTCGTTGAAAGGGCCGCCGCCGGGCTGGGACTCATTCAGCGCCGCGGCCTGAGTTGGGGGGGCAACTGCGGCGCCGCGGCCATTCCCGCCAATCCAGACATTCCCTTTGTAGTCGATGGTTATGCCGTGATTGGAGGCGGGCCAATCGTATCCCTGTCCAGGACCACCCCAGTGGCGCAAGAGATTCCCGTCCTCATCAAACTCCAGAACCGGCGGCGCCGCCATGCAGCACTCGGCAGCCGGAGGATTCGCCGCGGCGTAGTTTTCCATTCTCTCCAGCGAGCCACCCCGATGGATAATCCAAATGTGATCCTGCGCGTCGACCGAGACCCCGATCGTCATGCCGAGAAGCCAATGGTTCGGCAAGGGCTTCGGCCAAAGTGGATCGACTTCAAAACGCGGCGCCATTACGCCTGCCGCTTCCACTGCGGCTCGCTTTCGGAGCACGGTGGAAAGGATCGCGAGTGAACCGAGGAGTGCGAAAAAACCGAGCCCGAGATATAGATTGCGTTTCATATCTCTCCTCCCATTTCAGTTTCTAAACTGTGCTCTACCGTACGAAGTGAAGCCATAGTGATGCCGGGTATTTTGGTCGAAGCAGCCCGCCCCGGCGGGAACTTCAGCGGCTGGTGCGTCGTCAAGTACCAAAGCACCGCAGCAATCACCAGCATGACAATGAGCCAGTGCACCGCCGTCGCGAGCATGGCCGCCGTCAGCGCCGGCCATACAAACCGAAACTGACGAAGCTGTGCGCCACGGTCCAGCATCCAGTGCCAACCGGTGTGCGCAACCAGAGCGGAAAGAATGATCGTCCCGGTCCGCTCGGCCACCGCAAAGCGGAAAAACAGATGCAGCGCAGGAATCAGCAGCAGAAGCACGAGCAATTGCCCGAGTTCTACTCCGATGTTGAACGAAAGCAGGGAAGTCAGCAGATGCGATCCCGCGAATTGCAGCGTCTGGCGCAACGCGAACGAAAAGCCGAACCCGTGCACCAGACCGAATCCAAAGGTGATCAACCAGCGGCGCTGCACTCCAATGCCGCCGACGATGTTTTCAAGCGCCATATATACGATGGACATGGCTATAAGGGTTTCGATCAGCGGCGGAAACCACAAAAAATCCGGCGCGAGGTTATAGGCGCTGGCGATCAGCGTCATCGAATGGGCCACCGTGAACGCGGTGACCACCGGAACCAAGCTTCGCAACCTGCGGAAGGGAATGACGAGACAGAAAAGAAAGAGCAGATGATCGGTGCCATCCAAAATGTGAAAGAAGCCGAGCTTCACAAACGTCAGTGCAGCTTCGTACCAGTGAGGATCGAGTCGAACCCGGCCGGGGTCACCCACGAACTCGAAGGCACGCACAGCGCCTCCCGGCGGCAGGAAGCGAAGCGCCGTGACAACCTGCAATCCGAGTCGCGCCAGACCCGGATGAATGGCGAAGCGTGAACGATCAAAGCGAATCGGATACTCGAAGAGAACGTCAAGCATGGCCTGATTCCAATAAATCTGCACCTGATTCGACAACGGCGGGCCAGTCACGTGGGCGAATGCCTCTTCGAATGAAGCGAAAGACTTGTCGGAGGGCAACGAGGCGCGGACCTCGACGATTTTCGGTTTGGGAAGACGCACGTCGTCTTCATAAATCTCGACCGAGTTGGCGATCCACACTGCCGCGGCCTCACGCAGCGAAGCATCCACTCGCGCTAAGTCCAGATATCCAGGGCCGCGCTCCGGAAATTCGGTGTCGCGCATGGCGTCGAGCGGAACGCGCATCAGCAAATCGAGTGTCTGGCCATGCGGCTTCACAAATCCCTGGACGGTCACATCGTTGGGAATGTCATGCGCGAAGAGCGCATGCGGCAAGCCGAGTGCGAGCGCTGCCAGCAAACCTGCTATGCACAGGTGCGGGGCTATCTTCTTCCGTACTGGCGAGAGGCAAGTGAATTCACGACAATCCATGCGTTTCTCCTTCGCCCGATGTGCCGCCGACTCTAACACAACTCTTCGTGACGGCTTAGTGCTGCCCATTAGTGGCAGATGGGCCGGCCAACTGGCGCCAGGCCGCGGAGTATTCCTATGCGTGGATAAACAATCTATTCCCGCCGCTACAGACTCCGGTGTATAAGAATGCCGTCCAAACAGGTCAAACGGTATATTTGTGACATGAAATATATTGCTATTGCTTTCGCAACCCTGGCGAGCCTCGCCGCTTTGCCGATCTCGGCGCAACAGGCGGGAGTCGGGAATATCGTCCGCAACGACCCGGCATTCGACAAGCTAATCCCACCCGGAACAAAGGTTGAGAAGCTGCACGGCGGGTTTCAATTTATCGAAGGGCCGGTGTGGGTGCGGAGCGGATCGTACCTGTTGTTCAGTGATCTGCAGATGAATGCGATCATGAAGTGGACGCAGGACGGCAACGTTTCTGCTTTTCGCAAGCCTGTTTTTCAAGGCAGCTATCCCGATGGTGTCCAGATCGGAAGCAATGGGCTCACGCTTGATAGGCAAGGACGTTTGCTCGCCGCCGAGCACGGTAATCGGCGGGTCAGCCGTACCGAGAAGGATGGAACGGTTACTGTCATGGCCGACCGCTACGAAGGGAAGCGGCTAAACAGTCCCAACGATCTGGTTTGCAAGAGCAACGGCGACATCTACTTCACCGACCCGCCAGGACTGTATCGGACTTATCCGGATGGCCCAGACGCCCCCAAGAGGGAGTTGGATTTTGCCGGCGTTTACCGCATCAGTGCGCCAGGAAATGTGCAACTGGTGACCAGGGACGTGCCCTACCCGAACGGCTTGGCCTTTTCGCCCGACGAAAAGGAGCTGTACATCGCCAGCACGAGGCCTGACAAGTTCTGGCTAGTGTATGACGTTGAGCCTGACGGCAGTTTGAGCCACGGCAGGAAATTCTTCGATGCCACGCATATGCCGGGAGATGGCGTTCCGGACGGAATGAAAGTCGATCGCGCGGGCAACATCTACGCCACAGGGCCGGCGGGTATTATGATTTTCTCGCCGAGCGCAAAGCTCCTGGGCACAATCCAACTCCCGGAAATACCCGCGAATTTGAACTGGGGCGACGCGAATGGGAAGACACTGTATGTAACGGCTCGAACCAGCCTTTATCGAATTCACACGAACGCGATCGGAGTAAGACCTTAGAAACACCAGTCTGATTGGGAGGACGAGATAAACATGTCGTGGAAATCTTTGGGGGTATTCGTTGCAATTCTGGCGTTCGGTACAAGCGCTGCAGCACAAAAAAATCCATTTCTTGGCGTCTGGCAATTAAATGGCGAGAAGACCACCAACTACCAGCAGCAGAGCCAGCTAATTATCAACGTCCCGACTTCTGACGGCTTTACAAGCATACGCTCCACGATCGGCAAGGATAATCGCAATAGCACGGAAGTTCATCCTGTCGCTTTTGATGGGAAGCCTCACGCGACGACCGGCGGCGACGTGCGGGAGATCTCTTACAAACGGATCGACGCCTACACCGTTGAAAGAACTCACAACCGCAACGGCAAAATCTCCGTGGATACCGAGCAGGTCTCGAAAGACGGCAAGACTCTCACCGTAAAGCAGGAGAATGCCCTGCGCGTGTATGACAAGATTGCCGACGTCCAGCCGGTCGGACGTAAATAGCCGGATACAAAACGCGATGCCCTCATCTGAAGCAGTTACCAGGAATATCCGGGTTCACGTGGAATCCCAATACGATCCTCGTCGTTCTCACCCTTCACAGAACCAATGGTTCTTTCTGTACACAGTACGGATCACCAATGAGGGGTCAGAGACTGTGCAGCTCGTCAGCCGGCACTGGATCATCACCGACGGCATGGGCAAAGTTGAGGAGGTACGAGGTCCTGGAGTTGTCGGCCATCAGCCCGTGCTTGCGGCTGGCGAGAGTTTCGAATACACCTCGGGCTGCCCGTTGACATTGCCCTTCGGCTCCATGCACGGCACGTATCAGATGATCAATGAACAAAACGAGCAGTTTGATGTTGAAATCGCGCCCTTCATGCTCGCCGAGCCCAATCAGGTTGTAAATTAGGGTTCCTCATTAAGTGCGCCCTGCTGGCCGACGGTATCGGCGGCGCTATCGCCTGCGCGGGCATTGACAAGGCCGCGTTGCAGTGGAATAGTCGCGTCCAACCGGAGGTTCCACTTCCATGAAACTGACCTTCATAGCAGGGGTTACCCTGACTGCTCTCTTGTGGCTTTCCGCACCTGCTTTTGCGCACCATGGCGCGGCCGGCTATGACTCGAATAAATTGACGACGCTCAAGGGGACGGTAACCGACTTCCGCTTCCAGAATCCTCATGCGCAAATTTTGCTGGACGTAAAGGACTCTTCGGGCAAGGTGCAGAACTGGATTCTCGAGGCGGTGGGAATCGCCACGCTTTCAAGAAGCGGCTGGACGAAGAGCATCATGAAACCCGGCGACACCATTACGGTGACGGGCAATCCGGCAAAAAATGGCTCTCCGGCGATGCGGCTGACAAAAGTAGTTTTGGCGAATGGCAAGGAGCTTGGCCTTGAGCGCGGCGAAGACTATCTGCAATAAAAGCATCTTCTTGAGAACCCGAACGGCATGGATCGCCGGGTTTGCTACACTCGCGGCGATCACTTTTGTCACCTGCCTGCACAGCCAAGGCAATCATTCCGCAGAGAGCACCGCGGCGGCGAGAACCGCAGGGACGTCCGTGCCTGACTTCACCGGAGTTTGGAGGCGTACGCGCCGTCCACCCGACAACAAGCGCAAGTACACCTTGTTCGAGCTCGCGTTAAGTCTCACGAATGAGCAGCCGCCCATGACCCCGTGGGGACTCGAAAAGTTCAAGGCTGCCAGGCCCAACGTGGGACCCCATTCCGTCACCATCGCTGAAACCAATGATCCGACCGCGAACTGTTTCCCTCCCGGAGTGCCGAAGATTTATCTGATGCGCGGCGCGCCATTCGAAATTGTTCAGGAGCCGGGGCGCGTGCTCATGTACTTCGAATACGACCATTTCGTCCGCGAAATCTTCACGGATGGACGGCAGCACACGACCGATCCGAATCCTACCTGGATGGGCGAATCGATCGGCAGGTGGGAAGGAAAAACGCTGGTGATCGATACCATCGGCTTCAATGATAAGACCTGGCTCGATTACGACGGACATCCGCATAGCGATCAATTGCATTTAATCGAACGTATACAGCGGCCCACCCGCGGCTCGCTGGTCAACGACATTACCATCGAAGATCCGAAGGCCTATACGAAACCCTGGAGCTCCCACATGGTTTTTGATCTCCACCCGGATTGGAAAATCGAGGAAACGATCTGCGAAGATAATGTCAACTTCGCGGACGTGCAAAAGGTCGCTGAATCCAAGAAAAAATAAGCGACGTCAGTCTGCCTTCAAGTTTTTAATTTCTGCAAAACTGCATGCGTGGGAAACCGCTCGGGACCACGGCTCAGCCGCACCGAAAATGCTGCGCGATTACCGCGAGCGGGCCTGCTCCAGCCGAGTCTGGGCTTTCAACGACTCCAGCTGCTTTTCGCTTCGGATAGTCATGCGCGCCACTTTCCGGGCTCGAGAATAGGGCAGGATCACCTGTAGCGAGCCGTCTTTCTCCAGTAACGAGACGTAGCGCGTCTCCGCGCCCAGAGTGGGAAATGGAAATTCGGTCCATTTGGATGTCTTAGGATCGAATTTGATCACTTCATCCGCGTTCATCAGGTTGATCCAGACGTTGTGGTTTGAATCGACCTGCGCCTGATATGGCTGCTGTGCATCCGGCCTCGGCAACGGGATCATGCTGACCTTCAGGCTGTGGGTATCAATTTTCGCGAGGTTACCTCCCCACCAATCACAAACCCAAATTACGTGGCCATTTTTGTCGGCACCCATCCTGCGCGGTCCCTCTGCCCAGGGCACGGCTGTGTTCCAGGTCGATCCCGCTTGCGCGTAAACTTTGCGCTCTTCCTCCGTCGCGCGTTCCATCTGCCCCGGTACGGGAGGAATTTTGATCTGCGTAACCTTGCCGGATTTGACGTCAGCCTTCGAGACAACATCCATATTCATTTGCGCCCACCAGCCATTGCCATCTCCATCTGCGGTGAGTCCATAGGTCATTCCGACGCCATCGGAATTTTCGTAAACCGGAGACTTATATTCCGTGAACTGCTTTTTTTCGGGGTCAAACCGCACGGCTCCGGGACCGGTTGTGGCCCAAATCTTGCCCTTGCCATCGACATCGACGGTGCCCGCGGCGGGCGTCGGTCCCGTCATTCCCGCGGGCGGCGTGAAGACGTCGATCTTTTCGGTAACGGGATCTATCCTGGCCAGCCGGCCGGGACCGCCTTGAGTGCCCGCGCTCATGTTGAACCAGAGAATTCCCTGCTGATCGCGCATAATGCCGTGACCATTCGCCGCCATGCCGTTCAAGCCCGGCACCTTGAACGTCTTAAGCGCACCCGTCTTCGCATCAATTCGGCCGAGACTGATGTCGTGATTCGAAACGTTATATGAAAACCAGATGTTGCCATTCAGATCGGCTTGCGCATCGTGAATGCCATGCGCGCCGCTCAAGCTGGAAGGCGTTCCGAGCGACCAATCGCTGCCATTATTCGTAATGAACTCTGTCGCGGATTTCTCATCCGGAGCAATTGGCACGTCATATTCGACGAAAACAGCACGGGCGGCTTCGCCAGTAGGTCGTGGCCGCACTTTGAAATTCATGGCCGTCGGTTCCGGCCCACTCACGCGAGCGAGATAAGCCGCGAGTTCTTTCTCGTGAAACTCGATAATCGGCTGTGGCTCGCTCTTCTCTCCAAGATAGCCCCCGGCGACATTTACGCGCTTCATCAGATCCAGGACCGACGTCCACCCAGCCGTATCAAAACGCTCTTGAAGAATGTAGTTTGGCTGATGACAGCTCGTGCAGCTATTGCGAACGATGCGCTTGAGGCGGCGATCATCCGGGGTGGCGTCGGGCAATGAAGCGAGCAGTTGATCGCCCGTCAATTGCCGTTCGAAGTCTTTCAACGGCTTGAGTGTGAAATCCTGGTGACGCGTGGCTGTGAGGTTGACGTCGGCATGCGCTGTCTCAAAAGTATCGGCCTGAGCCCATACCTGATATTCGCCGGCGGGCAGGGCAGGGAAATAATAGTCGCCCTGCTGATCGGTAAAGACGCTCGTCGTAATGACACTTCCGGCCGCCTTGGCCGAAACGGTCACGCCACCCATTTTTTCGCCTGAGTCGGATTTCACGGTTCCCGCCAGCAGTGCGCCTCCGTCCTCGGCCGCATGCAAGCGGCCGGCGGCAAAAAATGCAAAGCCAATAATCGCAAGGACGAATATCACTGTCAGATGTTCGAACCGAAGAGCTCGCGTGTTCCTCATTGATTGCTCCTGTCAAATCGCTGTGCTAATCGACGGGCCCTTCGCCCTTTTGCGGGCCGCGAGGCGCAGGCTTCGGCACTGTCTGCAAATACTGCACAATTGCGTCGATGTCGGAAGCCTTCAGGCCATATCGAAAGCCCGGCATCTTGGCCGATCCTCGTGCAATGTAATTCCGCATCAACTCTTCGTTCCCGTTCACAATGTCTCGATACAGCACGGGACCGTACATCGGATTCGTAAGGGTCGGTTGCGTGTGGCAGACACTGCAGTTTTGCTGAAAGAGCCTGCGGCCAAGCGCGACGGGATCGTCGGAAGACGCGGAACGACCCGCGCGGTCCTGAGCCGCAACTCCCAGAGGTATGAGCGCGATTACCAGCACCAGAACCACTGAGCCGTATCTCATGTTCTGCCCTCGCGGAATAATAACAGACGTTTAGGCGCCGGCTGGTCCGGCAGTTGAGAGTAGGGATAGCAGATTTCCTTCATAACGGCAATCGGGGCCTTCGTCCTTGCAAGCCCAGTTTGCGCCTGGTTACACCTGCCATGCGGTTGTAGTGGCTTCATCACGCACATGTGATCAGCGTCACATGGCGGCTGTTCCCGGCGCACCGAGCCTCACGTTCTGATTCGGTAACCTCATTACGTCGGCAGATGCATGCGATTGTCATTAAACGCACAACGCGCAAGCGGGATTGGGGAGCTCAACCCGGCAGGGGGGTATCATGATGCGCTACACGTTCCTCGGCGTTGGTTTACTCTTGGTGATTCTCGGATTGGACGCCAAAGATCATCGCAACATAGACCAAACGCAGTTTCCACCTACCTACGTCCCGTCCGGGCAGGAGATTTATCGTCAATTTTGCGCGGCGTGCCACGGTGTGGACGCCAAGGGAAATGGCCCGGCAGCATCGCGGCTCAAAACTGTCCCTCCAGATCTAACGATTCTCGCCAAGCGCAATAAGGGCAAATTCCCATACGAGTATGTTTCGAGTGTGCTGCGTTTTGGGACCGGACCATCCGCACACGGATCTTCAGATATGCCGACATGGGGGCCGATCTTCCAAATCCTCGACAAAGAAAACGAAAAAGCTGTGCAGCAACGCATCACGAATCTTACGAACTATCTGGCATCCCTGCAGGAGGGCAGCGCAGGAGACGTTCCAGCCAAGATTCCGCCGACGGAGTGATAAATGCAAATAGCTCGTTGCGATGCGGGCCGGCCTGCTCTGTTGGCAACGCTCTCATTGTCAATCGTTTCGCTGGTCGCGATTGCCGCGAGCCTGAACGCCCAGTCCAAAACAGCGGCACAGCCGCAGCGCAGGAAGGTCGCCGAAGGGGAGTACGCCATTGTGCAACAGGCGAATGGCGGCGCGATCGGTCCATTCGGCGAGGAGATCTATAACTTTCACGAGACCTGGACGCTGTGGAAGCTCGCCGACGGAACCTACCAGGCAGAAGGTGAACGCCGATTCGAATCACCAGAAGACCTGGAGCGCACCCATCGCTTTGTTGCCGACCTCTCGCGCGATATGACCCTGACTCGAGTCACCGAATTCGCGCGATTACGATGGAGACGGGACTCCGGCCCGCTCAGCTGTGAATTTGCCCGGGCTCTGCTGCATTGCTCTTCAAACGCAAAAAAAGCAGAGAATGCAATCGAAGTGAAAATTCCTATGCACGCGCCCTACGGGCTGCTGTGGCCTGTGTCGGCTTTCTCCTTCAGCGGTCTCACCCGGCAAGCCGAACGCGATCCACACTCCGCGACGCATATTCAACTGGTTCGCATCGAGCAGCCGAGCGCGGAAATGCCAGTGAATCCCATGGTCCTGGACGGGGATCTTCGTTACATCGGCGAAGATAGAATCGAAGTCGCGGGAAAACTTCAGCCCGCATTCAAATTTTCGATTAAAGCTGCCCTGGCGCCCGAGCTATTGTTGTGGACGTCTCGCAGTGGTTTGTTGCTGGCGATCTCCGTTCAGCATGCTGACAAGCAGTTTCCTGAGGAGACGCTGAAAACACTGTGGTTGCACGAATGGCGACTTCAGTAAATCATGAGACGAACCGGTGAAAGGAAAGTGACCGAGGAGCAACACCAAACGAGGCGCGTATGAAAATACTACTGGCGGTCGACGGTTCGAAATATTCTGATGCTGCCGTTCAGGCTGTGGTTTCGCAGATTCACAAAGACAAAGCCGAGGTTCAAATTATTGAGGTTGTCGAGCCGCGCATCGTTTCCACCCCACCGCAGATGGCTGCAGGATACGAGCCTGAGTTGGCCGAACTGATGAAGGAGCAATTCAAACAGGCCCAGCAAACCGTGGAACGCGCCGCCGCCACCCTCAAAGCTGCCGGCTTCAACACAAAGACGCGAGTTGTGGAGGCAGAGGCCCGCACAGGCATTTTGGACATCGCCAGCGAGTGGCATGCCGACCTGATCGTCCTCGGCTCGCACGGCCGCAAAGGACTACAAAGATTTATGCTGGGCAGCGTTGCGGAATCGGTTGCACGGGGTGCGTATTGCTCGGTCTTGATTGTCCGATCGGACCAGAGTAAGAGCTAAGCCGCCCAGTGCGCTTGAGGCGCGGCTTTCCCCACTGGCACTTCTCCAGATCTCTCGGCAAGACCGTCGATGGTGACCGGCATCACAGACCCTTCCACTCGTTCGAGCGACATTGTCGATGTGGGTAAGGCAGGTACGAGGACGAATGTGACGCGATCGATTTCCAAGACACTGGTCCTCATCGGTGCTGTTCTTTTGGCATCCAGCCGCCTGTATTACGTTCAGGAAATGTTGGCTGCCCTGATCCTGTTCGCTGTTCTGTTCAGTTGCATGGCTGCTGCTCTGCTGCTGTTATATGTACTCGACCGTGCGGGTGAAGCGGCCATTGCGCTCGTTGAATACGGCGCGAAACACGTCCTGCGACACGCCTTGAATTGGAAGCTCTTTTCCTCCAGCGCGCCTGCCTTAAAGCTATCGGAGGTGGGCCGTGGAAAGTAGAATTCGAATTTCGCTGGGGAAACATCGGGTTTTCCGGGTCGCCGTTTGGATCGGGAGAGGTCTTGGCTGGATGTTGTTGCTGCTGGCGATCCTCGGTCTCGCGCAGGCAGCTTTTTTCCCTGGAGTGATCGGTGGTTTTAAATTATTGCCGTCGATCGCGCTGGGTTTTGTTGCGGTCGCCTGGATCGCAACTCTTGAGCTGTTCCTGCACTTCTTCGATCGGTATCTTTCCCGGAATTAAAGCACATTGACACTCACAGTTGTTTGCAAATCAAGCGCTCGCAGGCGCGTCTATGCCAAAGACGATCTTTTTGCGGCAGCTAATCTCCAACCGCTGCTACGGTTGCTGCCGTTCCATGTGGAATGCAAAACTTGGCCTAGACCGTAACAAATTCCTCGAGCGCTTCCCGATTCTCGATTACCAGGGTTGAGCCGTGCACCTCCACAAGGTGCTGACTCTTGAATTCGCTCAGCGTGCGCGTCACGGTCTCTCTCGTGGTGCCGATGAATTCGGCAATCTCTTCGTGGGTGAGCGGCAATTTGATGCGAGTGCCGTCTTTGGTCGGTTGCCCGGTCACCGCGAAATCCAGCAGCAGCTTGGCCAGTTTTTCAGGTGCGGAGGCGGAGAGCCCGAGATTCCGCAGTTGCTCGCAGGCGACTTGATAATGCGACCCCAATTGGTTGGCGATAAACGGATAGACCTCCTGATGCTTGGCCATAAAGCGCAAAAATGCATCGCGCGGAATAAAGGCTACCTGACAGGGGCGCAACGTCTCGGCCGTAACCTCGTGTGCGCTGCCGGAGAGCGCCGATACCAGCCCAAGCACCTCGCCCGGCTTGGTGATGCGCAGAATCAATTTCTTGCCTTCGCTCGAGCTGATGGAAAGCTTCACTTCGCCGTCGCAAAGAATGTACACGCCTCGGGCCGTCTGCTTTTCGATAAAGAGCACGGCGCCGGCAGGATAGGCGGACGTGAATTTAATCGCGTCCAGGTCCTTTAGTGCTGCCGGGGCCAGTTGGCAGAAGAAGCGTTGATTTCGCAGTTTGCAATTCTGGCAGCTCTCGTTCAGTTCGAAACCATATGGACCTTTCATTTTGGCGCTCCTTTTTCGTTGCCGTTTTTATGGCCGTTGCCGTTCCCATTTCCGTTGCGGTTGCTACTGGTGTTCCGAGCTTCCTCTGCGAAATATCGTGTCAGCGGAGTATTCGCCTCGAACCGGGCCTGAGTGCGACGATAAATTTCCGCCAGAATTCCGCGGCCCTCGCGATCGATGTAACTGACTCCGCAAAGATCAACCGCTAATTTCTTATGCCCGAGGCAAGGACTGAGCGAATCCCAGGCGCGGTTCAACTCAGCCGTCCACGGCCCCGAGATCCTTCCTTCGAGCTTCAACATCACCGTGTCTGGTTCGTTTTGGATCGTGATTCTCAACACAACCTGGTATGTGGCAATCGACGCGCCAAAGTGACGGTGAACACATTTGCCGGAGTTAACCCGCACACAATCGAGAACTTGCAACGTCGGTACAGTGAGGAAGCGAGACCTGTTTTGGGAAGGTGACGAACTGACGGAGACGATTAGTCGTCTCGGAGACTAGATATAGTCTTCGCGCCTGATGCCTAGCTTCTTTATCTTTGAATTCAGCGTGGTACGCTTTAGCCCGAGTCGCGCGGCCGCTCCATTGGGTCCTCCGATCATGCCCTTTGCTTCGCGCAATACCCGCAGGATGTGGTCTCGATCAGCAGACTCAAGGCTCACGTCTTCATTCGAGGGAGGCTCTTCGGGAAGCTGCAATTCACCCAGTGGAGCTCGCAAAACAGGTCCCCTCGTGAGGATTACACATCGTTCAATAAAGTTTTCCAGTTCGCGGATATTGCCCGGCCAATCCCACTGGGTCAGCGCGTTCATGATTTCGGCCGGGATCGATTCTATTTGGCGGTCCATGCGGGTCGCGTGTTTGGCTACGAAGTATCGCACCAACAGGGGAATATCCTCGCGACGTTCCCGAAGCGCGGGGATCGAAATGGGAAAGACGCGAAGCCGATAATAAAGATCGCTGCGGAACTCCCGCGCGGCCACCATCTTCTCGAGATTGCGATTGGTCGCGGCAATCAGGCGGATATCCACCGGAATCGTGCGGGTTCCGCCGAGTCTCTCAAACTCTTTCTCCTGCAGGGCGCGCAACAGCTTGGGCTGGACCTCCAAAGGCAGGTCGCCGACCTCATCCAGAAACAGGGTGCCTTCATCCGCCAGTTCCAACCGGCCAATCTTCTGAGAAATGGCGCCGGTAAATGCACCCTTCTCATGCCCGAAAAGCTCGCTTTCCAAAAGCCCCGTCGGTATCGCCGCACAATTCAATTTAACCAGTGTTCGTTGATGGCGGGGGCTGAGTTGATGAATGGCGCGGGCAATCAAATCCTTTCCCGTTCCCGTCTCCCCCAAAATTAGAACAGTGACATCTGTGTTGGCGACGGTTTCGACTTGCTTCAGCACCCGTTTTAGGGCGACGCTGTCGCCGATAATATCTTCGAATCTGTGCTCGGTATGGAGCTCTTCCTCGAGGTACTTTCTTTCGCGCTCCTTGCGCGCCAACTCCTCCTCGGTGCGTCTCTTTTCCGAAAGATCGCGGATGACCGTGAGCACTAGCTTCCCGGCGTCTGTCTTTACCGGGCTCAGCATGATGTCCACTGGAAACTCTGTGCCGTTTTTTCGCCTGCCGTACAGTTCCAAGCCAATTCCCATGGGACGTGTCTGGGCATGCGTATTGTATTGCTGGCGATGTCCGGGATGCGCTTGACGAAATCTCTCAGGAACGAGAATTTCCACGCGTTCGCCGGCCAATTCGCCGCGAGAATAACCAAAGAAGTTCTCAACCTGGCTGTTTGCTTCCGCGATTTTGCCTTCTTCGTCCGTGACAATGATTGCGTCCGGTGAAAATTCAAACAGTGAGCGGAACCGTTCTTCGCTGAGCCGCAGAGATTCTTCGGCTCTCTTTCGCTCAACCTCAGCTTGTTTGCGCTCCGAAAAATCCCGCGTGATTTTCGAGAAGCCCAACAGCTTTCCACTCGTTTCCCGAACAGCCGTGAGGGTCGCATTGGCCCAAAAACGCGAACCGTCCTTGCGGACCCGCCAGCCTTCGCTTTCAAACCTGCCTTTCTCTGCCGCTGCTTTCAGCGCAAACTCCGGCTTCCCGCCCTGCACGTCTTCCGGCGTATAGAAACGCGAGAAATGCTGGCCGATAATCTCATCGGCCCGGTAACCCTTGATTCGCTCCGCCCCTGCATTCCAGCTAGAAACTCGTCCGTCACGATCGAGCATGAAAATCGCGTAATCCTTTACCCCCTCTACTAAGAAGCGAAAGCGGCGTTCGCTCTCGCGCAGCGCCTCCTCCACACGCTTGCTCTCCGTAATGTCACGGATGACCGCCAGCACGAGCGGCCCCTCCGGCGTATCGACCGGGCTGAGCATGATGTCGACAGGGAATTCCGTCCCATCTTTGCGCAGGCCATAAAGTTCAAGACCCGCGCCCATAGGACGCATTCGCGGGTGAGCGTTAAAGCCATCACGATGCTCGGGATGATTGCCGCAGAACCGATCGGGAATCAGCAACTCTACTGGATGGCCAAGAAGCTCAGAGACGGAATAGCCAAAAAACCGCTCCACTTGCGGATTGGCTCGAGTGATCCTGCCCGCGGCATCGACCACCAGGATCGCATTCGGAGAAAACTCGAAGAGGCGTTCGTAAACCGCTTCGGTCTCGGAGACGCGGTTGTTTCGAATGGGCGTCTGCGCCATTTCCCACCACTAAGCCGAACTTTGTGATGTTCAACAATATAGTATCAATTCTCTATTTATCCACGCGGGACTGCTCGGAAATAGTACCGATGAGCCAGAAGTCCGGATTAGGCTCGGTGAACTCGATTCCCACTTCAGTCCGCCCCGCCTGACACCGGCCTAATCTCGTCACCCGGCCGTTCCTTTCCGCCCAATTCTCCGGGTTGTGAATGACAACTCTCTGGCCGACGGTCAGGGTGGTTTCTAAAGCGACAAGCACGCCGTGAACGTTCAGCGATGATGTACAGGTCTCCTCACGCAGGCGGCCGTTGTCAGCGGAAACGATCAGGATAAACCGGGCGGGAAAGCGGGTGCTACGACGGCGCTCCGGGCATCGAGCAAGGGCAGCTTCGGCACACATAAATAACTCCCACTGTGATACAGAAAAGCATGTACACGGCAACCGTGGAAGAGGCAAAATACAAAAACTGATATAAGTTGATATCGTCGATATGAGCGATCGCACGGCGCTGCTGATTCGCTGTTCGAATACAGAGGCCACGGTCATACGCGAGCAAGCTGCGCTTGAGCGGCGGACCGTAAGCAATTATGTCTTGAACATTGTGATCAAGGCGTTACAAATTGATGACAAGTTGTCTGCTACCCGCGAACTGGATCGAACGCCCTATTTCGCTCCGACATCGGTGCCGGGGCCCAGAACGGCGATCCTCGTGCGCTGTTCGAACGGGGAAGCGGCTCGAATTCGCACCGCGGCGAAACAACGAAAAACCACAATCGGCAGCTACGTCCTGCATTCTCTCAGACGTTTTTGGGCGGGAAAACAGCGGCCGCCCTTGCTCCCAAACCATCACCTCAGCGGATTGAAGTCACCCCTCACCTAGGCCGAAGCCTAACCTCAGCTTCCTGATGGCACACTGGACGTGTGCTTGAATCCACATTCAGGGACCGTGCAACTCACACACCTCATCAATGCAGGCTAGATTAGTGTGACCCAAGTCACAGATATGGCTTCGTTTTTTGTACAAAGTTGGCGTGGGAATTTCATGCAGGGCACCAGCGTCGTGGAGGTCCTCAAAGCCGAACTCGAATTTCTGAATCGAGGCGGCTATCGCACGATCTCCTGGCGGCCTCAATTCGTATTCGAGGATTCGCCCACTTGCCTGAATTACGGACGGAGGCAGGATCGTAAGCCCTGTTCGGAATGCATGCTGATGCAATTCGTTCCTGCGGACAAACGCGAAGGAAAGGTTCCCTGCCGTTTCATTCTGTTGAACAACATGGGGGACACGGTTGAGTCGTTGTATCGCTCGGCAACACAGGAAGAACTGGAATCGGTTCTTCGAAGCTGGCTGACCCGCCAAATCGAGACATTCGAGGACGCAAACGCAGCCGCGGGCAAGGGCTGAATAAGCTGCACGAAAGGAACCGCTAATGATTTCGGAATGTGCAAACGCAGAATGCTCCAGACCCTTTGACCATCACGAGGGGCGGTTCTTCCGGTTTCGACAGGACACTTCCGAGAGAGCGCAGCCGGCGAATTCCCATCGTGTTCAGCATTTCTGGCTCTGCGGGAATTGCGCGGAAAAATATACGCTGCAAGCGCGCCCTCAGACGTTCGGAATTCATCCAGAGAGTGTCTCATCGATGAGCCGCGAGGCGCGCGGCACCAGTTGCGCGCAAGTTGCGTCCACAAGCACAGTTCAACTGATATCGCGCCTGCGCGTACCGTCACAGGGCGGCTACGATCTCGTTTTACTTGCCTCCTAGCCGCCCAACAGCCGATTCGCAAAAGATAAGACTTTCCTGCGCACCAATTCCGGTTTCACTCCTGCCCGTTACCTTGTTCCGCGGCCGAAGCTAACCGCGCCTCAGATCTGTGATTCAAGTCACAGCCGAACTCATCGCCAGCGAAATAATCTTGTTTTGGATATCGGGGGCCCAATTTTCGAGAGGAGAAAGAAATGGCTTCACCATCACCATCAACAGCAGCAGCCACTGCACCGGAAACTAGATCAGTAAAAACCACGGAGGCGCTGGCGAGAACAACATCACAAATCGAGGACGTTTTCGCGCACTTCGATCGTATTTACGAAAAGCTGGCTCGTCGCGCTTTCGAAATTTTCTCAAACAACGGCAAAGGATTCGGGCACGATCTGGAAAATTGGCTCCAGGCGGAATCCGAACTTCTACATCCCGTGCACGTAGAGATGACCGAACAGGACGGAGCCGTGAATGTTAGGGCCGAAGTACCCGGCTTCGAAGCCAAGGACCTCGAGATTAAGCTTGAGCCCAGCAGGGTCACAATCGGCGGCAAGCGGGAGACAAAGGGCGAGCACAAGAACAGCAAGACCATTTACCACGAACACTGTGCCAATGAAATCCTCCGCGTGGTTGATTTGCCCGCGGAAGTGGCCACAACCAAGGCGGAAGCGAAACTGAAGAACGGCATCCTCGAAATTCATGCGCCTAAGGGCGCGGCCCAGAAGACGGCTCGCGTGCCGATCAAGGCCAGCTGAAAGCGGCAGGATCAACTCGGATCCGTGAGCTGCTCCTGCGGGGAGGAACGCATGAGAACAAATGTGAAAACAGACACCGAACTGCAACACGCAGTGATGGAAGAGCTCGCTTGGGAGTCAAGCGTGGATGCTGCCGAAATTGGCGTCTCCGCTGAATCCGGCATCGTTACCCTTAGCGGCACGGTTAAGAGTCTGCCCCAGAAATGGGCCGCCGAAAAGGCGGCCCAACGGGTTGCTGGAGTCAAGGCAGTCACCGACGAGATCGTTGTGAAGCTCCCGGGAGACAGCCAAATCAGCGACACGGATATCGCCAGGGAGGCAGTCAATGCGCTGGACTGGAATGCATCCGTGCCGCGCGGGCGCGTCAATGTCGTCGTCTCACACGGTTGGGTGACATTGCAGGGAACCGTTCAATTTCATTACGAAAGGGTTGCGGCTGAATATGCAGTGCGCGCCATAACCGGAATCAAAGGTGTTACAAACCTGGTTAGTGTCAAACCGCCACAAACTACACCGTTAGACATTAAGCGACGGATCGAGCAAGCATTCGAACGAGCGGCCGATCTGGATGCCCAAACGATTTCGGTCGAGGCGAAGGACGGAAAGGTCATCTTGCGCGGGACCGTAGATTCCTGGAAAGAGCGGGAGCAAGCGGAATGGGCAGCTTGGGCAGCTCCCGGCGTATCCCACGTTGAGAACCAGATCCTGGTCACCTCTGACGCTGATCTTGTGGCAGCTTTATGAATGCGACGAGATGAGCGGGGCAAAGGGCAAAAGCCGCAGTCTTGCCCCGCTCACCAGAAAGAAGCAGTTGATATGAAAAAGAGGCGAATTCGTACCACAAGCAAGAGAGGCGTATCGATCCGCCCGCGGCGAAAGGTCGCTGTCGCCCGGCGGGGTATATACGTTCCCAAACGTATTGGCGAATGCGAGACTTACGTGACGGAAACGCACTACGAATTAGAGGATAAGTAACACGATTTTCGGAAGCTGAAACTCTGGGCTCGCTTTGAGACTGGCATTGAAACCGCAAGGCCACAGGCCGAGGCCGTTCGCGATCACGTAGCTTCCGGCACGGGCAAGAGGGAGTGAACGGTCTCTTCGACCACTTCGAACGTCGTGCGCACCACGGCACTATGCTTGAGCATCGCTTCCACCGAGCAGTATTTTTCCTCCGAGATGCGAATCGCTTCGTCAACTGCGGCGGGATCCACCTCGTGGCCGGTCACAACATGGTGGATACGTACGGCAACAAAGGCCTGCGGTGGGCGCTCGGCCTGCTCGGCTTCGACGCGAACCTCATAGCCGGTTACCTGCTGGCGCTTTTTCCCGCGTAAGATAGTGATGACGTCGAAGGCAGTGCATCCCGCTAGCGCGGCGGCGACGAGCTCGAGGGGCTTTGGCCCGGTGCGTCCGGCCGCATCGTCGATAATCAGATGATGGCCGCTGCCCGTCTCAACCACAAACTGGCGGCTCTTCACCGCGCCAGGCTGCGTAAGAATGACCCGGGCGCGGATACCCGGCACGTTCGCTCGAGCTTCTCCCAATTTCCAGAATTCGGTCCAAATAGGCTTTGTTTCATCCGGTGTTTGGATGCCAGAGCCGCTCATGTTCTCCCCTCCCGCCGGGCGATGAGTCATGCCGTTTTCGTTTAGTGCACAGTTTTACTTGCCGGTTTACTCGCTGAATGCTGCTGGCCGCAGCACAAGACGACCGCGCGGCATACGTTTTCGGCATCGGATTTGTTGACCAACTGCTCTACGCCGACCGAGGCGTACGATTGCAGGTCGCTGTGAGTGGGCGGTTTGCTGTGCATCACCACGACCGGCGGGTGCATGACTAAGCGGTTGACGCGCTCGAGGAAATCATGCGCGTGAACGTCAGGCAGGTAATCGTCCACCAACAGAACATCGAACTCTCCGGATCGAAGCATGGCGAGTGCCTCATGACCGCTCCACGTCGCCCGCGTGCTCATGCCGCGGTGCTCAAGCAGCTCCTGAAATCTCCATAGGGCTCGGTCGTCGTTGTCGACGATCAGAACATTGGGTCTGTAATCAGCTCGCATGATGTCTCCTTCGGGCCGCTCATTTTCCGCACACGGTCTAAGGCCGGATCGCCACTTTGAGCACTCCATCCCTTCGATTTGCGAAGAGGTCGTAGGCCTTGGTGATTTGGTCCAGGCTGAAACTGTGGGTCAACAGCGGCCGCAGGTCGATCCTGCCGTGATCCACCAGCGCCATTAGCCGGCGCATTCTTTCCTTGCCGCCAGGGCAGAGGGTGGTCACGATTTTGTGATCGCCGAGGCCCGCGGCAAAAGGGTCGAGCGGAATCGACAGCTTGCCGGAATACACGCCCAAGCTCGAGAGTGTGCCGCCTGGACGAAGCACTCTAAGCGCCCCTTCAAAGGTTTGCGAGGTGCCTAACGCTTCGATGGCGACATCCGCACCCCGTCCGCTGGTAATGCGTTTCACCGCATCGAATATGTCCTCTTTATGAAAATCGATCACGAAATCGGCGCCCATACGCTTCGACATGGCGATACGGACCGGATCGGATTCGACTGCAATGACGAGCCCGGCGCCCTTGAGCCGCGCCCCTGCTGTAGCACATAGGCCAATCGGGCCCTGAGCAAATACCACCACTGTATCGGCCGGTTGCACATTTGCTGATTCAGAAGCCGAAAAACCGGTGGAGGCAATGTCCGCGAGAAGCACGACCTGTTCGTCCGAGAGTTCCTCTGGAATTTTCGCCAGATTCGCCTGCGCGTGAGGCACAAGCAGGTATTCAGCTTGTGCACCGTTGATCGTATTGCCGAACCTCCACCCGCCTATTGCGCCGCCGCATTGCGATAACTTGCCACTCAGACAAAATTCGCATTGCCCACATGGGGTAATCGCGCCGACCAGCACCCGTTCACCGACCTCATAGCCCGTAACTCCAATCCCGACTTCCTGGATCACCCCCACCGGCTCATGGCCGATGACGAGTCCCGGTCGAACAGGATATTCGCCCTTCAATATGTGCACGTCCGTGCCGCAAATCGTTGTGAGCGTGATTCGTATCAGGACTTCCCCATATCCGGGTTTTGGGATGGGCACATGCTCAATCCCAATCTGATTGGGTCCTCGAAAGACCAGCGCCTTCATGGTTTCAACTCTTGGATTTGGCGCGGTCCCGTTGTTTTCCCTAGTAATGGCCCTTGTAATCGTTCCTGTCGCCATGCTCATCCTCCTTCGTCAATCTAGCCGTCGCACCGGTCAAAATCGGTGATTTAGGTCACGCCTTGACGTGCGGTCATCGCCGAAATTTTCGAGATCGCAACCGGAGAAACAGATGTGACCTGCGTCACAGATGTTGATGATGGCAAATACATCAGCGCCTGGAATGGAGTGCGAAACTGCAGGTGCGTTTACGTGATTTCGCCGAGGCCAGCATGAAAAGCTATCGACCCGTTCTTTTCGTTTTTGCTCTGCTGATCTTTACGGCGCCCGTTTGGGCACACCACGGCACGGCCGCTTACGATGCGAGCAGAACTTTTACCGTAAAAGGCAACGTAACGGATTTTCAGTTCGTGAATCCTCACGTCCTGATCTTCTTCGATGTCTACGACGAAAAGGGCAGCGTTCAACGCTGGCAGGGAGAACTGACCAGCCCCAACCATCTCTCCCGATCGGGTTGGAACAAGCTCACGCTCAAGCGGGGCGATGAAATTACCTTTACCGGTGTAAGAGCCAAAAGCGGGGCGCCGACTTTATGGATTACGAAAGTCGTCAGAACCGATGGCCAGGAGATCCCTTTGACGCCCGGGGATTGATCCCCGCGACTGAATACGGGGTGAGGCTGTGTGCGAATCAGTTTTAATTCGGGAGTGGGGCGGCGACGCGTTTCACAAACGCGTCCTCGAACTCGAAAGCCGGGGATATTTGGCCAAGCTCGATAGCTATCGCATCATAGCGGAGATGGATCCGGAGACAGGTGAAATCGTTCACCTGCATACCATCGAGATGTTTGCAGGCCCTGCAGTGTCGGGTCTAAAAGATCCAAAAACCTGAACCGCCGTTCTGGGCTTCAGATGTATTCAAAAGTATTCAAATGTATTTAAATTATTTCTTTCCGCCAAGTTCCTTGACGTAAGCCGCCAGCGTTCTAATCTCATCCGATTTGAGCGTTTTCTCATATGCCGGCATCTTGTTTTTGCCTTTGGCAATGATCTGCTCGATCTCGGCTTCGGTTTCACCCTGCACCTGGCTCGAATGGAAGTCGTGCGTGCCAAGCTTCTGCCCAACCTGACTGCCGCTGCCGTCCGCGGCATGGCAGGCGACGCATTTCGCCTTGTAGGTTTTTTCAGCTTCAGTCTGCGCCCGCGCCTGCGAGGCAAAGAAGAGCAAAGCCGCCGCGAGTGTCAGGGATTGTATGGTCCAGATAGATTTCATAACGCACTCCTTGCCTTGTAATTTACCGATATCATTTTTTTCTTCTAGAAAGCATATCGCAACACAAACGTCACGTTGTTTCCATTGAAATTCTGAGATGCCAAGGGAGCCAGGCCGGCGGGATTTTCGATCCCGTAATTCTGATATCCGTAATAGTTCCACGCCGTGCGATAGCTGATCCCTTTGTAAACGTCCAATGTAAGGCTGGCGTAAGGCATCAGGTAATTGAAATCCAGCGTTCCGGCTGGGCTGAGGGGATTCAAGAAAGTCGTGCTCCCCCGAACGATGCTTCCCGAATACCCGACCAGTGCCGTGATGCGCTTGTGCGGCTTAAACATAATATCCGTGTACGCATAATTATCCCGGCTTGCATAGAACGAAAGAGTACCCAAGGGAGATGGTGATCCTGCGACGGGACAGGGCTGGGTAAAAAGAATCGAGCTATCCGGAAAGCAGATTTCAGTTTGCGTGTACACGTCCATATAGCCATAACCGAGATCGACAGTGAAGTCGCTACGCGGCGAAAGAGCCGTGCTCAGGCTATACGTTCTGCCGTGTTCGAGGTTGTTGACGGTATAAACGTTGTCGCGGTTCTCGTTGATGTCGACCGAAGCCGTGACGTTCGCCCACGGCTTCGGCTCATAGGTGGCGCGCACTTTATAGCTTTGCAATTGCCGCGGGCTGATCCGGGTGAACGAATTGTCGTTATAGCCGGCCATGAAATCTGCGTTAATCCGCAGATTATCTTTGGGTCGAGCCGCTACTCCAAATTCGGCAGCATTTTCGCGAATGTGGTAGTAATTTCGGGCGGTGTCGTTTGTGGCTTCGGGGCCCACCTCGGTAATGACTCCTGTAACCGGATCCAAAGAACAGTCCGAAGGAAGCGCACCCGCGGCAACGGCACAATCGGCGCGCGCGGCAAGAAAGCGGTTGGCTGCCGTCGCCGTTGCGCCCCCCGGGAAATACATCTCGCCTATGTCCGATGTTGCGGCAAAGTCGTCAATGGTGCGTGTTTGGTAGAAATAACCGATGTAGGCGCTCACCCGTTTGGTGAAATCGTATTTCACTTCGAGCAAATTGTTTTTGAGGTCCTGCCCCAGGAATTGGCTGACGGCTTCGCTCAAAACGTCGGGACCGGAGCTCGTATTATGCTGCGGACAATTTACGGCCGTGAAAGGCGCCGGGCACACGGTGGCGATGTTCGCCGCGGTGGCTGGCGAAATTGGCAGCGTTAGACCAGACTGGCCAAGACCGGCCTTTGTCGCAAATAAGTTAGTTTGGGTCGTGAGCCAGGCCGAAGGAATGCGCCAGTTGTGGTAATAAAACTCATCCCTCAGGCTCAGCTTATCCGTGATGTGGTATTCGCCGGCCCAGTTGACGTCCGCGACGACGCGCTTTGCTGCGGCAGGCCCCGCTGTCGTACTGGCCCGGGTAACGGTGCGGCTTATCCAGCCATTAAACATCTCGTTCAGATCGGTCATGACGTTGCTCGACTCGCTGTATGCGGCCGACCCAGACATAGTGAAATTCTTGAAATAGTCTGACTGAAAGCTGAACCGTTCGACCGGGAACTTGGCGCGCGGCGCGCCGATCAGGCTATAAGACAAAATGCCGGTGCAATTCGAGGCTACCGTCGGAGGGATCGTAGCCGAATTGATTACCGGGCTAGCGCACGGAGTAGTTCCCTGGAAGACAGCTCCCAGGTTGACCGGCGTGCCATTCGCAAGCTGAAATGCGAAGTCCCGGCTCGCAAGCGAGGTATCCACCCGCGTGTAGTTGAGCAGTTCGTCGAATGAAAGCGTGGTTCGCGGCAATCCGCGGTAATCGACGCCCATCCGATACTCGTTCGAAGTCCCGACGAGATCTGAGCTCACGACGGCAGCGGTCGGTTCGTAGCCGGTCGAGCCTGGCGCCTTCGTGGAGATGCGAGAATAGCCGAACCGAAACCGCAGCCGCGATTCCGGCAAAAGCAAAAGATCGTAGTCTTGCATATGGCGAACGAATTGCGACGCGTTGGGCGACGTCGTTATTGGGATGGGCGTCGAAAAAGTTGTGGTATTCAGCGGGTTGCCCAGCAGGTTGTAATTGAAAAGGTAATCGTCGCGCCGAAACGAAGCACGAAAGTCGTACCACTTGTTTTTGTCTACACGAAGCCGGGAGACGCTTACAGGATCGCCGCCGTAACCGAAGTTACCGAATGTCAGATCATCAAAAAGCAGCCCCTGGTGATTAGCCGAATGAATATTCAGGTCATAGTCAAACAATCGCCATCCGCTGGCATAATCCTGGAACATATTGTAATTCGTCAGATTGCCGTTGATCATGCTGTCGCGATAACCGAACTCGATGGTCTGCTGCGTGGTGTAATGGCCCCCGGCCTTTCCGGACGCTTCACCGGTTTGTTGCAGTGGGCCCTGATCCGGCAGCTCGGGATTTTGGGCCTTCGCGCCTGCGCTACAAACCAGGATCATGGTGAGCACCACCATTCCTGCCCCGCTGATCGAGAAAACATTCCGACGCAAGCGTTCCAGTCTGCCGAAGTGGTGCTGCTGATCGTGTCTGGACGTTTCCGGCGTAATTATCCCCATCCCCATGATCCTCATTTGAAAAGGAACGGACTGCTATTGGAGCCGTGGATCTGCGTATGGCAAAGCGTACAGGCCTGGTATTGAGCGGCCTGGTTATGGAATGAGGGAGCGCCAGGCGCATTTGCGAACGAGATCGTGTGGCACGACAGGCAGAGCAGATTGACGTTGCTCATTTTCAGCAGATGCACGTTGGGCGAACCGTGAGGCGTGTGGCAGATCTCGCACCCTTCGGTTCGCACCGGCTCGTGCTCGTAAACGAAAGGTCCCCGCTTGTCGGCGTGGCAGTTGTAGCAAACCTGATCCTCAGTCACCGAAGTGCGCAGTTGGTGCGACCGCTCTGTGCCGTGAGGATTATGGCAATCCGAACACTGCACGAGACCTTCATTCACGCGGTGCCGGAATGGCATCGAGAACTGCGCACGCTGTTGCTGATGGCAGCCGTAGCAGAGCTCCGGCTGGGTTTTGACCAGCAGGAATTCGCGCGTCGCGGAGTGGTGGGCGGAATGGCAGGAGGTGCACGCAATATCGCTCCTGGCGTGCAGCGAGTTGATCGCATGGAGTTGCTGCGTACTGCTGGCGTGGCAACTCAGGCATTGCGCGTTGATTGCCTTGGGAGTCGCCTTGGGAAAAAGGAAGAGTTTGGAAGTATCCGCCGGGTTTGCTACGTGGTCGGCTGCAGGACCGTGGCACGCTTCACAGCCCTGCTTTGCCGGACCGCCGCGTGTGTTGTTCGAGGTCTTCCAATGCCGCGACTTCTCCCAACTTTCATATTCCGCAGCGTGGCAGTCCTTGCACGCGTCGGCACCCGCATAGCCGCCGGCGGGCGCTTGCGAAACGGCATTCTGTTGGGCCTGGGCTGGAAAGCTCCACAACCATAAAGCTGAAAGCACGGCTGCCAGCGTCAAGAATGTTCTCTGGTGCACTCAATCACTCCTCTTAGCAATCCAGGTGCACGGGCGCCTATTTTCAACACATCCCAACTCGTCTTATGTGACCCGCGTCACAGAACTGATCTTTAATTTGTCTGTGCGCTAAAGAATGCGAAACAGGCAGGCTGAATGAAGGGAAAGGGTCAAAGATCTGCATTGCAGCCGTTCGCGCCGCTATTACACGTTCGGTTATCACCTGTGTCAACGCCGCTGAAATGGCTTTGGTGTCTAATTTTTAAACAGCGATGTGCAAAGGAAACGCCCCGACTATCCGCGAACCGCCAATACCGGACATTTTGCGGAGGCCATGACACGGTGTGCTACGGCCGATCCCAGATGTGTCGCGGCATCGACGTGTGCCGTCGGTTTCGCGCCGATTACGATCAGATCGGCCTTTTCTTCCTCGGCTACCCTGAGGATTTCCTCGGCAGCGTTCCCGAATTCCACCCTGTAGGAAGGGGTTTGGACCAATTCAGCTTCGGCCGAAACTATGTGATGGAGCCGTTCCGTACGGCTTCTTAGCTGGACCTGTGGATCCGCCGGCAGATCGAAATCCTCCTCACCCATTACGTGCAGCAACGTCAGCTTCGCGCCGAACTCTTCCGCGAACGAAAGCGCATAAGCCGCAGCCGCGATGGATTCTGGGCCAAAGTGCGTGGCGAAAAGAATTCGCGTAAACTGCAGGTCGCCCTTCTCGGGCGCCGTTGCGCGCGGTCCCAGCGTCAGAACCGGGCACGGCGCCCTCCGAAGCGCCTCCTCCGTAACGGACCCGAGCACGAACCTGCCCAGGCCTTCCCGGCCATGAGTGCCCATTACCACGAGGTCAATGCGAAACTCTCGGAGATCGGCAGAGACGGCCTCCCAGAATGTGCCGTGCTGCAGCAGCACCTTGTGCCGTACACCCCGAAGTGTCGCGTCGATTCCTTCCATGTCGCGGACGGCCGCCTCCTCAATGGCTTCCTGGGTCGCGCCCCAATACTCCGGGGGGACCAGTGCCGTTTCCGAAGGCGAGATCACATGCGTTACGTATAGTTCGGCCCCATAGTGACCTGCTATAACCCGTGCCCAACCTAACGCCGCCTCCGAAGCGGCGGAGAGGTCCGTCGTCAACAGCACGTTGCGAAATGCCAACCTCGGCCTGGTAGCAGTGACGTTCATTGTCGGCCCCCCCTTTCTCGCTTCGGCTGCCGCGACTGGTTGCACGAAGCACCCTCACCGATTCAGCCCGACCCACACCCAAACCGCGGCCCATGCCATGAGCAGCAAGCCGGACAGCACCGCGAGGTAAATAATGATCCGCGCGAGTTGGTTCATTTTCGAGATGAGTACCTGCTGCTCGGACGCCATCATTGCCTGTTCGGCCTTGTTGAGGTAGAGCTGGTCTTCTTCTCTGCTCGAAAGCGCATTACCGTAGATTACCAACACGAACAAAACAGCTGTCACGACGCCCCAGGAAATGAACAAATACATGAGTGAATGCGACATGGCCATCATGGGTCTTCTCCTCCAGGCCTTACGATTTCGACGTTCGGTGGCAGCATAAAGGAGCGCCCCTGCTGAGGCAGTGACGTCGGTCACCAGGTGGTGTGAGATTGCTAAACGACCGGCCTATTGACGCGGCGAAAAGTAAGGCCCTATGGTAGGGGCGCAAACGGGGTACCATCCGCCCCGAAAAGAGGAGCGAATCGGCACCTGTTTGCGGAATGTTAACCGGAGCGAATTCTTGAGGTTGCCAGCCGCTATGGAGGAGTGTAGGATTGGGCATCATTCCGGCTGGCTTGCCAGTCCCCCTTGCTGAGGTGGCGCATCAGATACTGCAGTTGGTACGGAAAAAACTCCGAGGGTAAGGGGTAATGGAGTTGCGCAGACGCGGGGATAAACTCGCGGCATTGCTGGGGCTTTGCCTCGCTCCCACTGTAGTTCTCGGCCTTGCCGGATGTGAGGATGCAGCCCGGAACCTCTCTGCCTATCACCCTTCCGTAGTCCGCTCGGTTACCACCCAGCAGCGCAATTCCGCTGCGAAGCTCAAGCAGTCGCCCGGGCCGCCGATCAAAATAGCGCCTCTTCCACTATTGCCATCGCGCGGGCGCACAGCGTTTCTGGCTTTGATGGCGCCAGATGCTGTAAACCGTCTCGCAGATCGCGTCAGGATACTGTTTGACGCCGGCCAACAGGATGCGAACGCTGGCCGCCCCGAGGCCGCCCGGCAGGACTATGACCGCGCACTGGACCTGCTGCTCGCAAGCCCGTTTGACATCGCCAAAGAGCCGCCGCTTTCCGATCTTTTCAATCAAATCATGGCCTCTTTGCCGGCAACGCAAAACCCTGTTGAAAACTTGAGCACTGCACAGGCCCCGGAAATCCCAGTGCAACAGCAGAACCAGCCGTCGCCTCTGGACCAGATCACGGCGATAACCGGGGAAGAAGTTCCAGCAACTCCGGGCGACACAGGACTGAAAAACCGTGCGGAACGCGAGGTGCAGGCTGTGCCGCACGATCTCCCTTTGACCATTAACGATCCTGTCCTTTCGTTTGTAAATTTCTTTCAGACCCCGAGAGGGCGCGCCATCGTGGAGAACGGTTTGACCAGGGGCGGGCGCTACCGCGATATGATTCGTCGCGTGCTGACACAGGAAGGCCTGCCGACTGACCTGATGTATCTGGCACAGGCGGAGAGTGCATTTCAACCGCAGGCGCTTTCGAGAGCAGGCGCTCGCGGCCTGTGGCAATTTATGTCTTATCGCGGCAAGCAGTATGGGCTGGAGCACAGCTGGTGGCTCGACGAGCGGCAGGATCCGGAGAAGGCCACCCGTGCTGCGGCGCATCACCTGCGCGATCTTTATGACATGTTTGGCGATTGGTACCTCGTCATGGCTGCTTACAACTCCGGGCCGGGCACCGTGCAGCAAGCAATTGAGCGGACGGGTTATGCGGATTTCTGGGAGCTCTATAAAGCCAACGTGCTGCCGCAAGAGACCAAGAACTATGTACCGATCATTCTGGCTCTGACGCTGATTTCCAAAGACCCGGCACGATATGGGATCGAATTCACTCCAGATGAACCACTGAAAGTGGATCGCGTGCAGCCCGGACATGCCGTGGACCTGCGGCTGGTTGCCGATACCATCGACATAGACCTCGATACTCTGCGGCTGCTCAATCCTCAACTGCTTCGCCTGGTTACGCCTAACGATCCGCAGTTTGTGCTGCAAATTCCTGCCGGTAAAGCCGAAGAATTCGAGAAGAGCATGGCTGAGATTCCGCCAGAACATTGGCTGAGCTGGCGACGCCACCGTGTAGAGGAAGGCGAAACTCTTGCCAGCATTGCCCGGCGATATCGCATTACCGTGGCATCTCTTGCCGAGGCGAATGGGCTCGAGTCGCAGGCGCGCCCCGAAGTGGATGCAAAGCTGATTATCCCGGTGTCGGCGCAAGCTCGTCCGAGCTTGGGCGAACTGGTGCGCTATCGCACACGCCGCGGCGATACAATTGAAAGTGTTGCCGATCAGTTCAACGTGACCGTAGCAGAACTGAAGAAATGGAACGGCATGCGCAGCAACCGCCTGGTCGCCGGCATGCGCTTGAAGATCTACCCCGGAGTAACCGGTCCTATGCCGGTCAAAGCTTCCCTTACCATGGCTCAGGCTAACCTTCCGTCAAAGGCCGGTCAGCCGGTCGTGCACCGGGTTCGCCAGGGCGAAACGCTGTGGTCTATCGCACAGGCCTACCAGACGACCATAGAAGCGCTGCGCACGGGTAATCGTTTTCTGTTCAGCAGACCGTTGCAAACCGGCGATATCCTGACTATCGTCCAGTCGCACTAATCTAGAAAATCTGTCGGTGCTGACAGGCAAGCTCAGCTTCCTGGCGAAACTTGTCTGTGAGGCACGATTTGCTTGCATCATTCGCGGAAAACGGTGCTACTCTGGGCGACGAGTTCGCGGCCGAACGGACGGCTTGACAAAAGCTTCACATTCCGTTTATAAGCCGCCGATGCCGCGGCGGCGAGGTCGGCCGGAATGCAAAGCGGCTGACCTTACGGAGGAATCATGGCCTGGCTACATGATAACGGCGACGAGAACGAATACTCCCAGTTCGAAGAAGATGAAGGCGGCGAAGATAAGGATGAGGGTGTTTTAGAAGAGACCGAAGAGGAAATGGTCATCACCGAGCGCCCGGGAATTTCCGAAGCCCCGGTATCGGCACCAAAACCCAAGCCGCGCAAACCAAAGGCCGCGAAAGCTCGGCGGAAACCGGCTCGAGCCAAGGCGGGTTCGAAAAAGAAAGCTGTCGGCAAGAGTTCGCGGAAGAGTTCCGGACGCAAGCGTGCCGGAGCGCGCAAGAAACGATAGGGCGACCGAAATCACGCCAGGGACTCAGGGCGAGTGCCAGTTCGCTCACGATCCCAATTCAACAATCGGATCTCGGGCCGCAGTGGGCTGCAGGCATGGTTGTGTTCGCGTTCCTGCGCTGCAAGGGCGGGGCATACGTGAGGCAGCCTGGCTACCGGATTGAGTCTCTGGCATTGCCTGGCCGGCGAATTTCCGCTCGATAACCTCGCTCGCTATGGTGCTCGCGATTGAGCATATAAGGCGAATGCGTGGAGGCGCGCAATCGCACCTGATGCGCTGCGATGATGGTGCCTATTACATCGTCAAATTCCAGAATAATCCCCAGCATATTCGTGTTCTGGCGAACGAAATGCTCGGCACAAGGATTGCCGGGCACCTGGGTTTGCGCGTTCCGAAAGTCGAAATTGTGGAAGTTCGCCGGGAGTTGATCGAGCTTACGGCTGAGTTGGTGATTCAATTGGGAACAGGCCGGACACTTTGCCGCGCGGGCAGGCAATTCGGTTCTTGTTACCCCGGTGATCCTGCGCAGATTGCCGCATACGATTTCCTTCCCGACGAACAGATGGCGCATGTCGAAAATCTGGCCGACTTTGCCGGAATGCTGGTTTTCGACAAATGGACCTGCAACACGAACGGGCGGCAGGCTATTTTTTTCCTCGAGCCAGGCCGGTCACGCTATCAAGCGATGGCCATCGACCAGGGGTTCTGTTTTAATGCCGGTGAGTGGAATTTTCCCGATGCCCCGCTGCGCGGACTTTATAATCGGCATGTCGTTTATCGACATGTCACGGGAATGGATTCGTTTGAGCCGTGGCTCAGCCGGGTCGAAGAAAGGTTGAGTACAGCACAGATCGGGGAGATGGCGGCCGCCATTCCGCCGGAATGGTACAACGACGAATATGACCGGCTGGAAGAGTTGATCCGCAAGCTCGACCAGCGGCGGGGGCGCGTGCGCGAATTGATCCTCTCCGCACGGGATTCCGGGCGGCAGCCTTTCCCCAATTGGAAATGAAGCGGCTCTGAACAGGAAGTGAACCATGCCGGAACCACAAGCTTTAACCGCTCTGCGGCCATGCGCATATCACGTTGTTCGCTACACGCCCAATCTCGTGCGCGACGAGTGGGTCAATGTGGGTATTTTGCTGTTTGATCCTGCCGGCGGGCGGATACTTCAAAGACTGGTCGAAGAGCCCGAAGAGTTTGCACGCGTTCGCCGGCTGCACCCGGGCCTCGATGAGGAGCTGTTGCGCCGTCTGTCCAATTACCTGAATTCGCAGTCTCCGGCTGCAAGCGGCAATGGCGGACCGCAAGCTTATATCGCGCGCCTGGAGCAAACGCTGTCGACGACAGTCCAGCTCAGCCCCCGGAAAGGCTTGCTGGCAGAAGACCTCGAAGCCGAGCTGGAGCGGCTGTACCACGATCACGTGGAGCTTCCGCGGCAGCGCTCGACCGAGGATCTCTCCTCGCGCCATCGCATCCGATCGCGCGCAAATCAGATCTTCCAGGGTACCGGCATCTGGCCCCGGCTGGAGCGCCGGCTGCGTGTGGACGACTTCACCTATCCCGGCGATCCGCTGCGTCTGGATTACGGATATCGCCGCAACGGCACGCGTGGCTACGTCCAGGCGCTAAGTCTCTCGCGCGAACCGGGGCAAGCGAAAGTGTTGGCGTTTACGGCGGATGCGGTCCGGCAGAAACTCGCACATTCAGAATTCACCGCAGTCACGGAAGCCGAGCCTCACCCGGAAGAAAATACCCGCCACCGTTTTGTTGTCGGACTGCTACAGGAGCGCGAGATTAACATCGTGCCTCTGTCTCGCCTCGCCGAATGGTGTTATCGACTCCGCCCAACTTTGCTGAACGGAACCACCAATTAGCGGGATGCGTCAGACAAGCGCTTCCGTCCAGTTTTCAAGCCGTTCTTTCACCCGGCGCATGAACCGGTGAGCTGTGGCACCATCCACCACGCGATGATCGTAGCTCAAGGTCAAATAGACCATGGAGCGAATCGCAATGGCATCGTTGATCACCACCGGACGTTTTTGGATCGCGCCAATGCCCAGGATTGCGACGTTAGGCTGATTAATAATTGGCAGCCCCATTAACCCACCGAATGTGCCGGGATTGGTAATGGAGAAAGTGCTCTCCTGAACATCTTCAGGCTTCAGCTTTTTGGCGCGCGCGCGGTCCGCCAGGTCACTTATGGCACGTTGCAATCCGAGCAGGTTCTTTTCCTCCGCATGTTTGAGCACAGGAACGATAAGGCCCCAGTCAAGAGCCACGGCGATGCCGATGTTGATCTCCTGGTGCAGGATGATGTTCGTGCCTTCGACCGATGCATTGACGGTGGGGAAATCGCGCAAAGCGTCCACGCAGGCGCGCACAAAGAACGGCATGAACGTGAGCTTCATTTGGTGCTTCTGCTCGAATTCGGCGCGGGCTGACTCGCGGATTTGAGCCACGCGTGTCATGTCTGCCTCGTCAATGGAATAGACATGCGGCGAAACACGCTTTGAAAGCACCATGTGGTCGGCGATCCTTTGCCGCATTACGCTCATGGGCTGTACTTCATAGTGGCCGAAGTAGATGCGTTCGCGTGGCAAAGCTGTCTCAACCATCGCGCCCTGAGCGGCAGTGGGCGGTGTCGGTGTGGCGGCTCGCTCCGGTGATGACACGGAACCCGCTGATGTTTGCACAGCGGAGATGGCAGCGAGCACGTCTTTTTTGCTGATACGCCCGCCGGCTCCAGTGCCCTGGATCATGCCCAGGTCAACTCCACTCTCACGGGCGAGCCGCCGCACGAGCGGAGAGCTGCGAATCCGCTTACCGTCGGGGGTAACGGTCTCTTCTTCCCCTTCTTCAGACGGCGCACTTGCCGCCGGAACTGCCATCTGCGGAGCGGCTTGCACAGGCGCAGAAGCACGTTGCACCGGCGGCTGAGGCTTTGGTTGTGTGGTGCTGGCCATCGCTGATTCGGAGGAACGCGCCGGCGCAGCTCTACCTGCCTGAGTTCCGGGTGCGTCGATCAGCGCGACGACAGTCTGGATGGGAACCGTCTTCCCTTCTTCTACTTTAATCTCTTTCAGGACGCCCGCAGCGGGGGACGGAATCTCTGCGTCGACTTTATCGGTGGAAATTTCAAACAGCGGTTCATCCCGGTCAATGGTATCGCCCGGCTTTTTCAGCCATTTCGTAATCGTGCCCTCGAAGATGCTTTCGCCCATCTGAGGCATGATGACTTCGACGGACATCGGACTCTCCTGCGTTCACAAGGATGCGCTCAGTAAATCGCAAACTTCAATAGCGCGCCAATTCGCGGGCGGCATCTGCAATGCGCGCGGCATTGGGCAAAAAACGCTCTTCCAGCGGCGGCGAAAACGGCACCGGCGTGTCCAGGGAAGTGACCCGGCGAATCGGCCCGTCCAATTCATCGAACGCGGCTTCGGTCACAATAGCGGCAATCTCTCCTGCGATTCCGCCCGTGCGCGTGTCCTCGTGCACCACGAGAAGTTTGTTGGTGCGCCTCACCGATTCGATGACGGTTTCGCGATCGAGCGGCAAAAGCGTGCGCAGATCCACCACTTCCGCCTCGATGCCTTCCCTTGCCAATTGCTCGGCGGCTTCGAGCGATGCGTGCATCATCGCGGCGTAGGTCACGATGGTCAAATCCCGACCCTGCCGTCGAACCATGGCTTTGCCGATCGGAACCGTATAGTCGGCTTCGGGCAGCTCTTCTTTGATGCGCCGGTATAGGAATTTATGCTCAAAAAAGATCACGGGATTATTGTCGCGTATCGCCGATTTGAGCAGGCCCTTGGCATCGTATGCGGTCGCGGGATAGACAACTTTCAGGCCCGGGGTATGCACGAAATACATCTCCGGATTCTGGGAGTGAAAAGCGCTGCCGTGCACGCCTCCGCCAGCCGGGCCCCGAATCACGATGGGCACCGGAGCGCCCCAGCGGTAATGTGATTTGGCCACAAAATTCGTGATCTGGTTAAAGGCGCACGCAATGAAATCGATGAATTGCATCTCCGCCACGGGCCGCAGGCCCAGATAGCTCATGCCCACCGCTGCGCCGACAATCGCGGTTTCACTAATGGGCGTGTCAATGACGCGTTCCCAACCGAAGCGTTCGAGCAGCCCGGCCGTAGCTTTGAACGCGCCGCCGTATACCCCGATATCTTCTCCGAGCAGCAACACCGCCGGATCGCGGTCCATCTCCTCGAGCAGCGCCTGCCGAATCGCGTCTAGATAGGTGACCTGGGCCATGGCTATCTCCGCTCCCTACGGGAAACAGGCGCCGCTGCTTTCCGCTTGCGGTCGTTCTGCGAATTGTTGATCACACCAGGCTCCACCACTGACTCCTGCTGCTCGATGCGATCCACCGCGATGGTATTGCCGGCGTCAACTCCGCCAAAGTTCGTGATGGTCCACTCCGGCTTCACGTTGGACTTTGGCGGCATCAGTTCCTCTTTCGCACGGCGCCATTGCGGTTGGATTGTGTGACAGCCGTTGCAATAGACGCCCTGTTCGGCAAGCTCCGGAGGAGGAAAGGGCGAATTCTCCGCGAATTCGAGGTCCTCGGCCAGTTCACGCTCTATGCGGGCATGTATGGCATTTTGTTCCTTTTCATTCCAGAGCTTGTGCTGGTCAAGGTATTTTTCGTAGCGCCGCAAGGGATCGCGTGCTTTCCAATACTCAAACATTTCGCGCGGGACGTATTCGGCGGGATCATGCTGTGCGTGGCCAAGCATGCGCATTGTCTTCGCTTCGATCAGTACAGGACCGCGGCCCTCGCGCGCGCGCGCGACCGCTTCCCGCGCCACCCGTAGCACGGCCACTAGATCGTTGCCATCGACCGTATAGCTGGCTATGCCATACGCGCGGGCGCGATCGGCAAAATCACGAATGGGCGCCTGGCGGTTGACGGGGGTGGAATAGGCCCACTGGTTATTCTCGAGCACAACCACAAGGGGCACGCGCTGCACGGCCGCGAGATTCATCCCTTCGTGAAAAGCACCCGTCGAAGTACCACCGTCGCCTATCCACGTCAGGGCCACGATCTTCTGACCGAGATATCGACCCGCCATTGCGACTCCCGCCATTACTGGGATCAAATCGCCCAGCATGGATATGGGGGAGATCACGTGATGGACCTTCAGATCGCCGAAATGACAGGTGCCGTCTTTCCCCTGAGTGGGCGAGGTCGCCCGGGCCATATATTGAGTCATTATGTCGCGGGGTCTATAGCCGTGCACCAGCAGCGAACCGACATTGCGAATGAGCGGGGCGATCCAGTCGTTCTTGCCCAGAGCATAGGCGGTGCCTATCGACGTGGCTTCCTGACCCAGACTGCTATACAGGCCGCCGACAACTTTGTTCTGGCGGAAGAGGCGGACCAACAACTCGTCGAGCGACCGGTTCAGCCGCATGTAATAGTAGAGTTCGAGCGCTTCGTCGCGGGTGATTTCGGCCCTGCCGGAGTCAGACTTCATGTACGCTCCCTCAGAGGTGAAAATCCTGCCTCACTATACCTCTGCTTAACGCAGGCAACCAGCGTGGGTCGCGGAACGCAGCAGGCCTGCCGAAATTGTGAGCCGGGACGTGAAATCGCCGCGTAGCCCCACCCCACTTTTGCGCAAGTGTTCATTTTGCTGGAGTTAGCCAAATCGTGCGAAATCCACAATGCGGACGAAGATTCCCTAAAATCGGAGCTGAAATCGACCGCATTTGATGCCGCCGTTCGAATCTAATCCGCACGTTCCGGAGCCGAGTTGCTGCCCTCGCTCCGCGACCAATCCCGAAAAGGAATGAATGCCTCTGCAGCCCAGGCTGAAAACACGACCGCAATCCCAAAGAGCACGGCTAACTATTTTACCGCGCACGTAAAGTGCTTGCCGCGTCAGCGGGCGAGTAAGCCGACAGGGGTGGCTGGATTGCTCAGCCAGCTATGGAACTCGGCGGGCGGTGCAGGGACCAAATCCAACCCAAAAACTTCGACAAAGGCTGCGCTGAGAGTTGTGGTCACATCGTTACGTGCCATCGAAACGCCCATTTCCTCCAGAGACGTAACCCTGCAGTTGGCAATGCCACAGGGTGTGATCAGGTCAAAAAAACTCAAATCAGCGGAAACGTTGTACGCGAATCCATGGGACGTCACCCAACGGCTGATGTGCACGCCAATAGCCGCAAGCTTTGCGGGGCAGGATAGGTGATCATCCCAACGATGTTCGAGGTTCTGAACCCAAACGCCGGTGCGGCCAGGAACGCGAAATGCCGTTATGCCAAACACGGCAGTTGCGCGGATCATGCATTCTTCGAGTTGACGCACGTACCACACGACGTCACGCCGGATGCCGTTCAGATCGACAATCGGGTAGCCGACGACCTGGCCTGGGCCGTGATAGGTAATGTCACCACCGCGATTAGTGTGATGAAATTCCACGCCTTTGGCTCGCAGGAGTTCTTCGGAGGCGAGTAGATTTTCCTGCTTTCCGTTGCGGCCCAGAGTAATAACGTGGGGATGTTCGCAGAAGAGCAGCAGATCAGGGATGTTGTTTGACTTGCGGGCGGCGACAAGTCGCTGCTGGAGCGCCGCCGCATGGGCATACGGGATCGTGCCCAGATCGACAATGACGCAGCTCTTCATGCGCGCAGAATTTCGCCCCGCAGTGACTTCGACTAATAGTTTATAGCCAGCCCTCGAACGGCGGCGAATGCGTCGCCCATGGCCTCCCAAACGGTCGGGTGAGCATGCACCGTGAACATCATATCGTCAATGGTAGCCTCGAGCTGCAACGCTGCGACAGACTCAGCAATTACCTCGGTGGCTAAGGGTCCAATGATGTGAACACCCAGAATTTCGCCGGTCGAGTCATCCGCAATTACTTTAATGAATCCGTCGTGGTGATTGAGTATGGACGCTTTGCTATTGGCGAGGAACGGAAACTTGCCTGTTTTGACGGCATAGCCCGCGTCTCGCGCGTGTTTTTCCGTCAGACCAATGGAACCGATCTGCGGCTCGCAGTAGGTGCAGTTTGGAATTCGGCTCCGCTCCAAAACGGGCACTTGCTTGCCGGCTATTTTCCCCACTGCGATGATGCCTTCCATGGACGCGGCGTGGGCCAGTTGAGGCATTCCGGCCACAATGTCTCCAATGGCATAGACCTGCGGTTCAGCGGTTTCGTTGTACCGCCCCACGTGGACAAATCCTCGCTCCAGTTTTGCGCGCGTTTTCTCCAAACCGATGTTTTGCGTCAGCGGCGCCCTTCCTACGGCAATCAAAACATTATCGGCGTCGAGTGTTTGGGCTTGGCCGCCCTTATCGCGAAAAGTCACGCTGGCGCCGCCGCCGTCTCGTTTTACCGATTCGACACTTGCTTCGGTGAAGACACGGATTCCACGTTTGCGAAAAGCTTTTTCCAATTCCGTGGAGATCTCTTCGTCTTCAAGCGGCACAACCCGAGGGAGCATCTCAAGGATGGTCACTTCCGATCCAAAGGAGCGGAAGATGGAAGCGAATTCCACGCCTACAGCGCCGGCGCCGACGACTACCAGATGCCGCGGAACCTGCGGCAGCCTCAAAATGTCGCGATTTCCGACAATCACTTTGCCGTCAAACTCAACTCCAGGAAGTGAGCGCGCTTCCGAACCGGTGGCAAAAAGAATATGGTTGGCCTCGACGTCGGTGATCTTTCCGGCATTTTCGACCTGCACGTGATGCGGAGCCGCCCAGCGGCCCCATCCCTGCAGCGTCTCGACTTTATTCTTGCGGAATAGAAATTCGATGCCCTTGGCATGTTTGTTGACGATGCGCTCCTTGCGCGCCAGCATCGCCTGCCAATTGATTTTTACCTCAGATACTTCGATGCCGAATTCACCGGCGTGCTTGAAGGTGTCGTAGACCTCGGCATGATGAAGCAGAACTTTCGTCGGAATACAACCAACATGCAGGCAAGTGCCACCGAGAAAGCCGTCTTTTTCGATCACCAGCGTTTTCAGGCCCCATTGCGAGGCACGAATCGCGGTGACATATCCGCCGGGTCCGCTGCCAATAATCGCCAGATCGTATGCAGGCAAAGCTTACCTCCGTCCTTTTCCGGAAAAATTCTCGCCGAGGTGAATCGTCGACGCCGGGTACGGCATCAGAAGAGGTCTTGCGAATCGGCTTTGAGCCCGAGACGCAACGCGCGCCGGGCGAATGCCGCGAGTTCCAACAAAGCTGAGATTCTAGCAACGCGGCGTCCAGAGCCGCAACTTGCCTGGTATTCATAAAGCTCGCCGGTTCGCAAACGCTGGTGCGTATTCGCAAGCACTGGTGCTTAGGCGTAGCACTGTAGTCATTTGGGGAAAAATATGGAGGCAAGAATCCGAACCGCGACACTTGAATCCTAGTAACGGGGCCAGCGGGCCTTTCTTGACACTCGGAAAGGTGGTACGTACAATGACCGTTTTGAATTCCGCCGATAAAGTGATCAGTGGGACTGCAAGCATGGATAAGAAGCGTCTGGAATACTATAAGAAGAAGCTCCAAGCCAAGCGCGAAGAGCTATTGCGCAGCATTGCGCGTACGGAAGAGGAAGGCCGCTCAGCGGATGACGATCCGACAGTAGATTTGGCGGATAAGGCCGCCAACTCGTACACAAAGGAATTCCTCTTTGGGCAGAACAATACGGACCGGAGCACGCTTCAGCAAATCGATGCAGCCCTGAACCGCATCCGCAACAACACCTATGGCACCTGCGTGAATTGCGAAACAGAATTACAGCAGAAGCGGCTCGAAGCAGTTCCGTGGGCCAGCCACTGCACCGTTTGCCAGGAAAAGCACGAGCAGGGACTCCTGTAACAATTCAGCTGAGCCGCCTTACGACGGCTCCTCCGAGCGGGGCGCTTTTTTTGTGCGCCCAGATGGGCTAAGGTAGCCCCGCGCGGGGGCAGCGTGCCAACATTCCGATCATCATTACAAAGCGCATATGGGGCAGTCATTTCCGTATTTTTTCCAGCACCCTGCCGATTATGCGGGGAACTGTTGGATACTGCCCGGCGTGTACCGGTTTGTCATTCGTGCCTGACGGCGCTGGCACCGTTGGTTGGCCCGGCTTGCGCGCGATGCGGAAGGCCGTTCGCATCGCCGTTAGCCACAGACGTGATACATACTCCGTTGTGTCACGTGTGCCGCCGCAACCTGTACGATTTCGATTTCGCGCGAAGTTATGGCGCTTATTCGGCGAGCATGGCCGGTGCGGTCATGCTTTTGAAGTACCAGGATGTGAGACCACTCGCGACGTGGTTTGCCGCGCGCATGCTCGAAGTGGTCGATCAAAATCGAGAGAGCTACAGCCCGGATGTGGTTGTGCCGGTCCCGGCCCATGCTGACCGACTGCGACAACGTGGGTACAATCAGGCCGAATTGATTGCCAAGCCTCTGGCGCGATCGCTCAGATTGCCCTGCCGATCTTACCTGCTGGTACGCACCAAAACACGACCGGATAAGCTGCGGCTTACCGTGAGAGAGCGTTGGCGTACGGTTCGCGGCGCGTATACGATTCGTCAAGGTCTCCGAGTTGACAAACTTCGCGTTTTGCTGGTAGATGATGTATTGACCACCGGAGCGACTCTTGATGCGTGCTCAAGGGCTTTACGTAAGGCTGGGGCAGCAAGAGTGGTCGCGGTAACGGTGGCTCGGGCTATCCTGCGCTCGGCGGATATCGGCGCGGGAGTGCCCCGCGGCGAACCAGAAGATGAACGCGGACCAATCCGATGATGGTGTAAGTCGGCAGGAGAAACCAGTCCTGCCGCTTCCGAGTCGCGAGCAAAATAGTCATCAAAACCTTCCGTCCGGAACACACCGCAAACCTGCTGTTATGCAGGAACCGGTGCTCGTCCTCAACGCGACCTTCGAACCGATCAACGTGACCGCCGTGCGGCGGGCTATGGTCCTTCTTCTCAAGGGTGTAGCTCAGGCTGAAGAGCTGAACCATCATGAAGTGCATTCGACCTCACGGGTCATGAAAGTTCCTTCGGTCATTCGTTTGCTTGCCTATCGACACATTCCTCAGCAAACGCGCGCGCTTTCGCGGAAAAACATCCTCTTGCGCGACAGAAACACATGCCAGTTTTGCGGAGCTGTGTTTCCCGCATCCGAACTGACACTGGATCACGTGGTGCCTCGTTCGCGTGGAGGGCGATCCTCCTGGGAGAACCTGGTGGCTTGCTGCTACCAGTGCAACAACCGGAAAGGGGACCGGACTCCCGAGGAAGCGGGGATTAAACTGGCGCGGCGGCCACGCCCCTTCACGCTATATACATCGCGACAGCTGATGCGGCTCATCGGGAATCGTGACGAGAAGTGGCGTAAGTATCTGTTTTACTGATACTTATCGGCCGCTTGGACCGTCGCGAATGATGCAACTCGGTCGCTTTTGGCGGCATCAGAAATAGTAAGACCACTTCTAGGACACACCCCGGGAAGCAGCTGTGGCTCTGCCAAGGCTGCTTCCATTTTTTTTGGGGTGCCCTAGACCCTCTGAGAGCCGCGTTACCGAAGAGATTGGCGGAGAACTACTCGCAATCCCCGACGCCAGTTCTCATTTAAGCCCACTCGGCTGATCTGGATTTCCGGCGCCAAGAAGCGCGCCAAAATGTCGCCTGTGGGATGGAACCGCAGGGAAGGCGCCACGAGTATCACAAGAGGGGGGTGGGAGCTGAGATTTATTCCGGGGAAATAGCCGTAACGGGCGAAATCACCCTGAACCTGGTGCTGCCGGACTCGCAACCAATAATCGATGGCCTGGGTGACGATGTGCACGTCCTCATTGGCTTTGAGCTCGATAACGGTAAGGCGGCCCTCACGGGATACCCCAAGCAGGTCGATGATGCCGCGATCTCCAGATGAGACCGCGGGAACCTGAGCGTAGATGAAGCGAGAATCGAGGCGGGGATCGATGCGGCTCGGGTCGGCCAGCACCATGGATTCGAGCCATCGCTCGGGCTGCGCGCGGTAGAAGGAATGGTGCCTCGCGGCGGCGAAAGGCGAGCGGTGAAGCTCAAGATCGTGGACGAGGCGTTGGAGTTCGGGCCTGGTGGCTGCGTTCAACGCTTGCTCAGAATCAACACCAAAGAAGATGCCGCCGGGCCCGCATCGCGCGAAAAGCAGGCCGCGGAAACGCAGACCCGCGTCTCGCGTGGCCGGAATCGGCTCCGCAGTAATTGCAGCGGGATTCATGCGGCGAATGGACTCGATGTCATTTCGTGCTGCAGATAAGAGCGCTTCGTATTCCCGGCGCGGCACAAGCCAGGATTGGATGTTTCCTACGTCTTGCGGGTCAAGCCGCCGCGCTCGCCAACTTGCGGCGTCATACTCGTATAGCTCCACCTCGACCGAGAACGCCCGCAGACGATGCGCACTGATACGCCCGGTGCCCTGTGGGAAGAAAAGCCGTAGCCCTGCAATCGGTTTTCTCAATTTTAAATGGCGCGAGCGCTCAAGCCACAGCAGGCCAAAAGTAAGCAGGCCATCATAAGTGGCGGCGTTCTCGCCCGGTGCGGCGGCCATAATTGCCATGGAAGGGTGATTGCCCGTGGATGTGCCGCGAATATAGCTGCCGGAGATGGAATGTTCGAGATCAGCAGCCGAGGTGACTGAGGAGAGAGCTTCGTCGGGAAATTGATGCGCGAGCATTTCCATCAGCCGTGATCGAAATTGCTCGCGGCGTAAGCGGCCGTACTCTGGCTCGCGCTCGCTCTTTGTGAATTCAAGCCGGCTGGCCCGAGTACGTCCAAAGCGCGTCACCTTCAGCGCAAGGCGGCCGTCGCCATCTTCCAGTAATGCTGTCACATGACGAACGAGGGTGGCTTCCGCGGACCACAAGTGGAGCAACACTGCGCCCGATTTTTTGCGGACATCGTACTGAAAATTTTCGAGTGGCGCGATCCAGGCGCCGTCTTCCTCGACCTTTACAGGACCACTGCCAAGCAGCCGCTCGAGCGCTTGCTTGAGGTTGTCGCCGAGATCCACGAGCGCAGAGTATAGGCGAGAAATGGGAGCAGTGAGAAACCCGTCTGACCGCAGTGGCCCTATTGCAACTGAAGCCCGGTGATGCGAATGGTTGGATACGTCTGATTCCATTGCACCGGAATCGTTTCGTAGCCAAGCTGGAAATCGCGCTGTTGGTGAGGAGCGAGAGGAGGCGCCGTCGGACTAAAGAGCCGCTCCTTATCTCTCAAGATCACCTGTCCAAACGGATCGTGAAACTCGAGCGTGATTTCAATCTGGCGAATTGGCCGCGAACCGTTGTTTGACACAGTACCAAAAACGAAGGTCACCTCCTGGTTGAGAAAATTAGCGGCGCGGGAGAGCTTCGGTTCCAGAAACTGAATGTTGGGAACGTAGGCCTGTTCCTGCGCCCCCATGGCCAATGGTTGCTCGACAGCCTTTGTCGGCGCCGGACTGAGTCTTCCGATAACATAAAAGGCGCCAATCAGCAGCAAGGCTGCAACTACGCCTACCAGCAGAACAATCGGTGCTCTGCTCTTTTCTTCTTCCATTTGTTTCTCTCGTCCTATCATCGCCCAAACCCGAGGCGCAAAATCAATGCTTCCGGAGCGCCGAATTGTTCCATGCGGCGTTGCACCGACGCAATGTCATATGAGGTGCGCCAAAATTCCACCGTTCGTTTTTCTAAATCCGCAATGGCGAACGCGGCTCGCGGATCGCCATCGCGCGGCTGACCGACGGAACCCGGATTCAGCAGGTATCGGGCTTTCGGATCGAGCGTGATCGTGTCTGAAGCTTTGCCGCGGCCAAGTGACAGGTCGATGCGTTCGACCGCCGAGCCATTGTATGAGAAGCCGCCCGGTATATGCGTATGTCCAAAGAAAGTCAGCGACCGAGGAGATGCGAGCAGACCGGGAAGCGCCTGATCGGCAGAGAAAACGTATTCGTCTTCATCTTCCACGGCACCGTGTACAAGAACCACGCCGTTTGCTTCGATTGGGCCACTCGGCAGGCCTACCAGATACCGCAGATTCTCAGGCGTAAGCTGGGTGCGAGTCCATTCGACTGCCGTGCGAGCCACGGGGTTGAACTCTTCCGGATCCGTAATACCGCTGACGGCCTTATCGTGGTTGCCTCGTATGATGGCGCTGACCAGAGGACGGACTCGCTCGATCACCTTGTTCGGATCAGGTCCGTAGCCTACCACGTCCCCCAGGCATATCGCATGATCCCAACTCCCTGCACAGGCTTGGAGCGCCGCTTCGAGCGCGGTCGCGTTCGCGTGCACGTCGCTGAAAACCAGCAAGCGCATGGGGAACCGCCCGAAACGGCAGCGGGGAGATATGAATTATAGACGAGCGGCTAACCTTTGGGCGATTTAGAGTCTGTGGCTCAGGCCGAGTTAGTTGAGCTTGAATGAGATGGTCACGTTGATATGAATGGGAATGGCTTGGCCATCCAGCGTGGCCGGCTGATATTTCCAGCGCCGCAGGGCTTCAGTGGCCGCGTTCTGAAGGAGCGCGTTGCCGTTGAGAACCTTCATGGAAGCGACATTGCCTTTGGCATCGATCAGCGTGTCAATTGTGACGTTGCCTTGAAGCCGCTGAGAACGCGCAAGCGAAGGATAAACGGCAGGTACCGAAGACAATAGCTTCGGCTGCTGCAACTGGCCACCTTTCACAGGACTGGGAGCTGCGAGCACAGGCGGAGCGACAACAGCAATGTGAGCTGGGGCGTTGAGATTCTCGGTAAGCACGTTCGGCAAAGTATTGGCATCCGCTGTCAGAACTGGAGGCGGTTCCTGCGCATTTACCCGCGCGGCCGTGTTGATTTTCGGGGCCACCATCTTGCCCACATTTAATGTCGCCCGTGGGGCTGGGTGACTTGCAGGTTGCGATGCAACGTCAGCTTTGGATGGCTCGGTTATAACCACTTTCGGTGGTTCCGCAACTTCATGAACTGGTGCGAGCTGAGGGGTTGAAATATCTGCGGAAGGGTTCTTTGCCGGTGCCGCGACGCGAGGGTCTATCTCGCTAGTCCGAGGCGAGGCATTGAAGGCCGGCGTATCCGTTGCGAAAGAAGTGCGGGCGGATTCGGGCGTGACCGGAGCGGACGAGTTCGAATCAGCCGCGGTAGAACTGCCGTGCTCCTGTCGCAGCAAAATCGTCGCGGTAACTCCACAGAAGGCCAAAAGAACGACGGCAGCAACGGAGAAAATAACCACCTTCGAAGTGGTCTTTCTCGGAATCGAGGCTTCGAAGGGCTGTAATTGGGGTCGCGAGGCTCGCACCACCGGCGGTCGTACAGCAGGGGTGGCAGAGGAATGGGTTTCCGAAGGTCGCGTGGTGGCCGGAGGCTTTGGACTCGCCTTCGGGTCGGCAGCGACGTCGTCCGCCAGGGAGGTGACTTTGGGCAATGAAGGAGAAGCTGTTCTTGTTTCGACTGTGAACGCAGAGGGCTTTACCACCGGCTCGGTTTGCTCGATTGGCTGCACTGGCCCAGTACTCACGAACACGGTGTCAGCCGTTGTGGCAGTTCCTGCAGGGTCGATACGTGCTGATGTGCGGGCGGGCGCCGCATTTCGGGGAGACGATGCCGGTTCCTGCCAGAAATCCAAAGCGCGCTGTGTAAACTCCAGGTGCACATAATTCTGAATTCCAGGTTGGGTCTTAACGTTGGTAACGCGGCAGATCACGTCGGAGCCGGTGCGCTTATTCGTTAGCACAACCAATTCGCCAGGGGTGACAGCCGCGGAAAGGCGTACAACGGCGCCCTGCGGGAAAATGATCACGGTGCGTGTTTCTTCATGAATGGGAGGCAGCTTCGCAGCGCCCTTCGAAGCAGCAGAGTATCGCGACGCGTGTACCGTAACCGGAACCTCGGTGCCTGAGGCACCTGGCTGCGATGCTTGGGCATCACTTTTGTCCAGATCCGCGGCGGTCTCGGAAAAGGGATCGTTCGCAGTGGTTGGCATATAGCTTCCTTATCGCGCCTCGAAACAAGAGCCGGCGCGAACGTGGCGAAAACTTAGGAGGGATTATGGGGAGCGGTTTAGGACTGTTGTAATAGTACCTTCGTACCGGAGGGCAGCGAATCGGGTAATGGCGAACAGTCCATGCGGACTGCGCGAGGACAGGGCTGAAAATGGAGTTTCTGGCCGCTAGCACAGGCTAGCGAATCAGCATGCAGTCGCCGTAACTGTAAAACCGGTAACGCGCTGCGACGGCATGCCGATAAGCGGCCAGCACCATGTCGCGACGCGCAAACGCGCACACCAGTACAAGCAGAGTGGACCGTGGCAGATGAAAGTTTGTCAGAAGCTGATCGACCAAGGCAAATTGGTGTCCGGGGCGAATGAATATATCCGCGCATGCTTTCCCAGGTGCGATCGTTTCGGCGGAGCGGCCGGTCTGCAATGATTTTCGCGCGGCATCTTCAAGGGCTCGAACAACCGTCGTACCCACGGCCAAAATAGGTCTTTGCTGGCGCCGCGCCGAGGCAATCGCCGAGGCTGCCTCTTCAGAGATTTCGTACGCTTCGCCGTGCATGGCGTGATCTTCGAGATTTTCCGTTCTGACGGGCTGGAAGGTCCCGAGTCCGACCTCGAGGGTAATTTCAGCGATTTCCACGCCCTTTTGACGTAATTCCTTCAGGATCGCAGCCGTAAAGTGTAACCCGGCGGTAGGTGCTGCGACAGCAACGGGGATTTTCGCAAAAACGGTCTGATATGTCTGACGATCAGAGGCATCGTCAGAACGCCGGATATAAGGCGGCAGCGGCACATGCCCAATCTTTTCGATCACCGCGCCGAAATCGCCCGCCGAAGTTGAATGGAATCGGAGTTGGCGAATACCGTATTGGCCCCTACCCACGACCTCGGCCTCAAGGTCGGTGCCTTCGAAGAAAAGACGCTCGCCGCTCGGCACCTTTCTTCCTGGTCGCACCAAGGCTTCCCAGGTATCAGACTCGATACGCCTGGTGAGCAAGACTTCGATCCGCGACCTCATGTACTCCTTTTTCATCCGGCTGTGAGCGCCAGGTGGTTCGGCCTGAATGCCGGCGCGATACGCAAAAAGCCTGGCAGGTATGACACGGGCGTTATTTACGACCATTAGCTCATTGCCGTTCAGCCGCTCTGAGAGCTGATGAAAAAGCCCATCCTCGATGCTGCCAGAACCACGGTCAAGAAGAAGCATTCTGGAGGAAGCGCGATCAGAGAGAGGCCGCTGCGCGATGAGCTCGGGAGGAAGCACATAGTCAAAATCGGAAATACGCATATGGCGATGATACTCATAAGTTCGGGACAAGCGAATGCAAACAAGAAGTTTGTAACACATGCGTGAGCGCCTATGATTATACTTGACACTACTACACTAATATTATATGATCACCGTGCGATCATTATATTCCATCTATTAAGGAGGAGTTGCAAATGAACATGACGCGGTGGGAACCCTTTCGGAACCTGAGCACGTTGCAGGAGCAAGTCAATCGTTTGTTCGACGATAGCTTCACGCGTAGCCGGGCGGGACAGGCGGAATTGGCCAGTTGGGCCCCAGCTGTAGACATCTATGAAACCGAGAACGAAGTGGTGGTCAAAGCCGACCTGCCTGACGTCCAAGAGAAAGACATTGACGTCCGGGTGGAAAACAACACGCTGACGGTTCGCGGTGAGCGCAAATTCAGCAATGAGGTCCATGAAGATAACTATCTGCGCGTGGAGCGCGCGTACGGCACGTTCACGCGTAGCTTCTCGCTGCCGAACACGGTAAACACTGAGTCCATAAAGGCGGAGTACAAAAATGGAGTGTTGACCGTCCATATGCCCAAGCGGGAAGAGACGAAGCCGAAGCAGATCAAGATCAGCGTCTCGGAGAACGGCAAGAAATAATCAAAGAGAAGCGGATCGAAAAAAGGGGCCGAGGCATACGGCCCCTTTTTGGTCTAACCTTGGAGAAGAATTCGTAACGGAAAGAAGAAAGCAAATGTTGCGATACGACAAGTTAACGGTAAAAGCTCAAGAGGCGCTGCAGCACGCGCAGGATATTGCGTCCAAAGCGGGCCAACAGCAGATCGAACCTCTGCATCTGCTGGCCGCTCTGGTAGGACAGCAGGATGGCGTGGTCCCGCCGCTGCTGAACCGGCTCGGCGTCCGGCCGGAAATGCTGGAGGGGGAGATCAACACGGAGATCTCGCGCTTGCCCAAGGTGAGCGGGGTGTCGCAACAATATCTCAGCAATGCCGCCAATGAAGTTCTGGAGGGGGCGTTCGAGGAAGCGGAGAAGTTCAAAGACGAATATGTTTCGGCGGAGCACATCCTATTGGCGATTGCGGCGCGTTCAAAAGATCCTGCAGGGCAGCTGCTGGCGCGTAACGGCGCATCGCGAGACACGATTTTGCAGGCACTGGCCGCGGTGCGCGGCAGCCATCGTGTGACCTCAGCAACTCCGGAATCCACTTTTCGTGCGCTCGAGCAATACGCTCGCGACCTCACCGAGTTAGCGCGTCGTGGCAAGCTCGATCCAGTGATTGGCCGGGACGTGGAGATTCGGCGGGTGATGCAGATCCTGGCGCGCCGCACCAAAAACAATCCGGTGCTCATTGGCGAACCGGGCGTGGGAAAGACAGCGGTTGTGGAAGGTTTGGCGCAACGAATTGTTGCGGGGGATGTCCCGGAGGTGCTCAAGCCGAAGCGTATTGTCGCGCTCGATCTGGCCGCTCTGGTGGCTGGAACGAAGTATCGCGGTGAGTTTGAAGACCGCCTGAAGGCCGTGCTGAAAGAGATCACGGAAGCCGAAGGCCAAATCATCTTGTTTATCGATGAACTCCATACTCTTGTCGGGGCCGGAGCGGCCGAAGGTTCAATGGATGCCTCGAACATGTTGAAGCCGGCGTTAGCACGCGGCGAATTGCGTGCGATCGGCGCGACCACTCTGAACGAGTACCGTAAACACATCGAAAAGGATCCGGCGCTGGAACGGCGTTTCCAGCCGGTGCTGATCGCAGAACCATCGGTAGAAGACACGATCGCGATTCTGAGGGGCCTGAAGGACCGTTACGAATTGCATCATGGTGTGCGGGTCAAGGATGCCGCGATCATCGCTGCCGCCACACTCTCGAACCGTTACATTACCGACCGGTTTCTGCCCGACAAGGCCATTGACCTGATCGATGAGGCCGCCGCTGCTTTGCGCATGCAGCTGGATTCGCTTCCGGTTGAGATCGATGAGATCGAGCGGCGCATCATGCAGCTTGAAATTGAACGCCAAGCGCTGCTCAAAGAAACCGATAAGCATTCACGCGAACGCCTGGTACAACTCGATCAGCAACTCGCCGAGCTGCGTGAGCAGGCAAGCGCCAGTAAAGCCCGCTGGCAAGTGGAAAAAGATGCGATTGCAGCCATTGGCAAGCAAAAAGAGCAGATTGATGCGCTGAAGGCCGAAGAGCAGCGCTACGAACGCGCCGGTGAACTAGCCAAAGTGGCGGAAATTCGCTATGGCAAGCTGGCGCAGGCGGAACGCGAGCTCCAGGAGGCACAGAAACGGCTTGGGGAAGTACAGAAGAATGGCCGAATGTTGAAAGAGGAAGTCGACGAGGAAGACATCGCCGCGCTGGTCAGCAAGTGGACCGGAATTCCGGTGGGCCGGCTGCTCGAGGGCGAAGCTCGGAAGCTCGTGACGATGGAAGAGCGGCTGCGCCAGCGAGTCGTGGGGCAGGAGGATGCGCTGGAGCGCGTTTCGAATGCCATTCGCCGCAACCGCGCTGGCCTCTCCGATCCGAACCGCCCGATTGGCTCATTCATTTTTCTCGGCCCCACAGGCGTCGGGAAAACAGAATTGGCTCGCGCCCTCGCCGAGTTTCTCTTTGACGACGAGCGCGCCATGATCCGGCTGGATATGTCGGAGTACATGGAAAAGCACTCGGTGGCACGGATGATTGGCGCGCCTCCAGGATATGTGGGCTACGAAGAGGGCGGGCAATTGACCGAGCAGGTGCGGAGGCGGCCCTATTCGGTCGTGCTCTTCGATGAAATCGAGAAAGCGCATCCCGACGTGTTTAATGTTCTGTTGCAAATTCTGGAAGACGGGCGGCTGACGGACGGAAAGGGACGCAAGGTCGATTTCCACAATGTTGTGCTGGTGATGACCAGCAACGTGGGTTCGGCGGCTTTGTTTGAGCTCGGGGAAAAGGATCCAGAACGTGCTCGCAGGGAAGCAACGGAAGCATTGCGCGCCACGTTTCGACCGGAGTTCCTGAACCGTGTTGACGATATCGTGTTCTTCAACCCGCTCGGGCGCGAACAGCTCGAGAAAATTGTCGAGCTGCAAGTGGCCGCGGTATCGAAGCTGCTGGCTGAGCGCCAGGTACGTATCGAGCTGACGGCCGCTGCGCGAGCGCTGATACTGAGCGAAGGCTACGATCCGGCTTACGGTGCGCGGCCGCTGCGGCGTACTGTTCAACGCCTAATTCAGGATCCTCTTGCCATGGAGATTCTGGAGGGCAAGATTCTGCCCGGCGATCTGATCCGAGTCGATGCGGCGGACGGCAAGATGAAGTTTGCGCGAGTTGAGCCAAAACCGGCGGAAATTCGCGAGCCAGCCGCAGCTGCGGCGGCCCGCGGATCGCGCAAGAGATAATCCGGCCGCGCGGTACGGCGGGCGCACCATGATCATCGCGCCGCGTTGACGCGTGGTGCGCCCGACTCTAGACTTTAGTTGGGTACGGTGGCCCGCCAGATGCGAGCTCGGGGGTAAAGGGATTATGCGAACGCTAAAAACGGGACTGTTGCTGACGGTGCTGACGCTTTTGCTGGTATTCGGCGGCGAGGCGCTCGCCGGATCGCAGGGCATGACTTATGGCCTGATCATAGCCGTCGTCATGAACGGCGTGGCATACTTTTTCTCCGACAAGATCGCACTGGCGTCGAGCGGCGCGCAACCGGTTACCCGCGAGCAGGCGCCGCGCCTATACGCTGTCATGGAACGGTTAGCGGCAAAGGGCAATTTGCCGATGCCGAAGCTGTATGTGATTCCCCAAGCGGCGCCCAACGCGTTTGCGACTGGACGAAACCCCTCACACGCATCCGTCGCGGCTACCGAGGGTCTGCTGGAACTCATGAACGATGACGAACTAGAGGGCGTGATCGCCCATGAGCTTTCACACGTGCGCAACTACGACATCTTGACGACTTCAATCGCCGCGACTTTGGCCGGCGCGATCACCTGGATAGCGCAGATGGGCCGTTGGGCTTTAATTTTCGGGGGTTTTGGTGGCGGAGATCGGGACCGGCGAGGGGGTGGGGGCCTGGAGGCGCTTTTGATGCTGATTGTAGCGCCACTCGCGGCTCTTCTGATCCAGTTGGGCATTTCCCGGCAGCGAGAGTATGCCGCGGATGCCGCCGGAGCGCGGCTGGTGGGCCACCCTTATGGCCTAATCAGCGCACTCGAGAAGCTGGGCACCTACAATAAGCGGATTCCGATGACAAACGTCACGCCAGCGACTTCTTCCTTGTACATCGTAACGCCCTTGACAGCGGGACAGGTGTTCATGGGGCTATTCAGCACGCATCCGCCACTGCCGGACCGCATTGAAGCTCTGCGGCGGATGACGGTTCTTCGCTGAGCACTGGCCGCGCGGAATAGATCCCGCCGACTAGGCTTACTATGCCGAAATGTTCGGTTTGGGAAAAAAATTCCTGCCGAAGGGTCTACAGAGCTGGTACAAGCCTGAACGTCACTCATTCGTAAATAGTTGATTTCATGGGTCTGAGGACGCAACCTGCCCAGATGGCCAGGTTGGAGCACGTCGTGCATAGAAATTCGAACGGGGCAGTATTTTTTTGGGGGTCGCGATGACGTGCAGGGAAACAGTCCGCCTTATTTGTGAGTACCTTGAAGGGCGCCTCGCGCCTAGCGTTGCATCAGTAGTTTCCCGGCACTTGGATCGCTGCTCCAATTGCCATCTGGTTTTGGAGGCCGCGCAACAAACGCTCGATGTCTATTTCGACGGTCACCCGGAAGCCCCAAGGAGCCGGGTAGCCTAGGCGCCGTTTCGTTTTCGCAGGTTTCGTTCTGCAGTTCTCACCGTAAGTCCTTCTTGACTGATTGCAAATGAGGTTCGCTTTAGTACCATGATTGTTATCAGGTATTTTGCAGGTAAATATTACCGGGTTTATCCGCTGGTCTTGCGGCATTTCCCGCACCGCACCGGGCAGAAGCCTCGTCGATCCAATCAGATGCCCGGCTATTACCCAGGTGGACCTATTTGGCTCCGGACGTGCACGAATCGGACAGTGAGTGGAAGGAGACCTTTCGATGAGCGACCTTAACGAGACACATTTGAACAGCAGTGAAGAAACGCCTGACTCACCCCGCCCGGAAGCAGAAGGAGCACCTCGGTGGGTTTGGCTAGCGGTGATTGTTCTCGCCGCAGTGTCCGTTCTAGGGTTGGCAGTGGGCTGGAACGCCACAACACAGGCAAAGAGAGCGGAGCAGGCGCTTGCCAACCAGATCAGCCAGAGCAAGCTCGTGGGCCAGGACCTGCAAGGACTTAATCAACGGCTGACCCAGGCTGAAGAGGTCAACACACAGCTTCAGAACGAGCTGGTCGCGGTCACTGATAAGCTCAAGATGACCCAGGGCGAGGTTAGCACGGCGCGCCGCCAAAACGGGCAGATCCGCGATGACTATTCCAAAAAGCTTGCCAGCGTTCAATCCGAACTGTCGACGAAGGCAAACGCCGACGACGTAAAATCTTTGGGCGGCGACGTCAACGGAGTGAAGAGCGAGCTGGAAACCACGAAAAACAGCCTCGAGACGACCCGAACTGAGTTTGGCACGCTGATCGCGCGCAATCACGACGAGATCGATCAACTTCGCCGAATGGGGGAGCGCGACTATTTCGAATTCACGCTCAGCGGCAAGGGCAATCGCTCTAAAGTCGGTGATCTCATGGTCGAACTCCGCGGCACGAATGTGAAGAAGAATCAGTTCACGGTTGCGCTGTATGTGGATGATCTGCGGCTGGAGAAAAAGAACCGCTCGATCGATGAACCGATCTACTTCTACACCCGTGGCAACCGCGCCCCTCTGGAGTTGGTCGTGAACCAGATTGGCAAGGACAAAGTCGTCGGTTACATGAGCGTTCCGAAATCACAGCAGACACAATCCTCAGCGCTGGCGGCTACTAACTGAAAAGAAGTCAAAGCGGCCAATCGGCCGCTTCGGTCGAGTGGGCAACGAGAGAGGAGGGCCAAAAGCCCTCCTCTTTTTTTCCTTCCGGCGCTCCATGTCTAAGTTTCAGACGAGACTCGCCGGTCGGCTGGCACGCCGCGCACGTTTCCAGTACGATGACTCGTCGTGCCACTTCACGCAATTTTCGCCCGGCGGGCGCTTACTCCTCAGGATGAAATCTCTGATGCCGTCATTTTGGTCGAAGGCGAAAAGATCGTCGCAGTAGGGCGCCGCGATGAAATCACTGTTCCAGCATCGGCCCGCCAGTGGGATAAAAGAGAATTTTTGGTAGCCCCCGGCTTTATGGATGTACACATTCATGGCGCAGCCGGTCACGACATCATGGCCTCCACGCCCGAGGCGCTCGCGGCCGTTACGGCTTACGTGGCTCGTCATGGCACGACTTCTCTGCTAGCAACTACGGTCGCGTCGAGTGAGGAATCGATATCGGCAGCCGCGGAAAACGTAGCCCGGTGGATCAACAACGGCCAACACTCAACCCAGAGGGAAACGCCTGCCGCCGAAATCCTAGGCGTGCACTTCGAAGGACCCTTCATCAGCAAGAGACGCCGCGGCGTGCATCCTGAGGCATGCATCGTTCCACCGTCGCCAGCTTTATTCAGGCGGCTCGTAGCTGCGGCACAGGGCAGAGCGCGGATCCTCACGCTTGCGCCGGAGCTGCCGGGAGCAGAAGAGGTGATTGTTGAAGCGGTGCACGCCGGAGCAGTGGTCTCGCTGGGCCATACGGATGCGACGTACGTAGAAGCTATGCGCGCAATATCGCTTGGAGCGCGGCATGCTGCGCACGTCTTTAATGCCATGCGTCCCTTTTCGCACCGGGAGACCGGAGTGATCGGCGCGGTGCTTACCTCTGCCTCTGTTACGGCCGAATTGATCGCCGATGGCGTACACGTCGATGACGCAGCTATTCAGGTGCTGGCGGCGATGAAAGGCCCAGACGGCGTCGTATTGGTGAGCGATGGCACCGCGGCAACGGGCATGCCCGATGGGAAGTACCGGCTGGGCGCAGTTGAGATAGACGTGTCAGGCGGGGTGGCACGCAATTCTGAGGGGAAACTCGCGGGGAGCACTTTAACGTTGGACCGCGCCGTACGCCACATGCTTAGGCTTGGCTTTCAATTACGCGACGTGCTGCCGATGGTTACCTCGAATCCGGCTCACCTGCTCGGGCTCGAGCAACGCAAGGGACACCTAATAGCCGGCGCCGACGCCGATCTCGTCTTTCTCGATAATGAGTTGCGAGTAGCCGGAGTTGTGACGCGCGGTGCGGGCCTGAATTAGGGGTTCAACGGAATCTTCAGTTCATCCGCGAGTTGCTCAGGATCAAACGGGCTGCAAGCGAAGTAGCGGCCGTGTACTTCGATAGTGGGAATTTTGCGGCGGCCTTCATTGACCCGGAGGATGAGGTCCTCGGCATCGGTGTCTTCGTCGACGTCAACTTCCTCGTAGCGAATGCCGCGTTCGGTCAAAAACTGCTTGGTGCGCCAACAATCCGGGCACCAACGGGTGGTATAGAGGCGAATCGGTTCCACTTAAGATCTCTATCCCTCGGCGGGCCGGCCCTGGACGTGAGTCGCAGCCTCGAGGCGGGCGCGGGCGCAGGCCACCGATTTGAGCACTGCATCCCAATCGGTGTTGACGTCTGCACCGGTTGCCGTGAGCTTCTTCTCGGCTTCGACCAAATCGGCGCGGGCGCGGGACACGTCAATCTCCTCGGAACGTTCGGCTGCCTCGGCGAGGACGGTTACTCGTTCTGGAAGCACTTCGGCAAATCCACCCATGATTGCGACGTATCCCGTTTGCGAGTCTTTCTTATAGATCAGCGGCCCAATTCCCAGCTCGGTAAGCAAAGGAGTATGGCCAGGGAGTATTCCGAGGTAACCCGAAAGGCCCGGGAGCTGGACCTCGGCGACGGATTCGCGAACGACTTCGCGTTCAGGCGTTACCACCTCGAGACTGAGAGCATCGGGCACGGTAGTTTACTCGTGAGCTCCGGGATATAACCCTACGCTACTGCCGCCATCTTGTCGGCCTTCTGACGGACCTCCTCGATCGTGCCAACCATGTAGAAGGCCTGCTCTGGAATTTCGTCGTGCTTACCCTCCACAATTTCACGGAAGCCTCGAATCGTATCCTCGATCTTGACGTACTTGCCTTCGAGTCCGGTGAATTGCGCGGCGACGAACATAGGCTGCGAAAGGAACTTCTCGATCTTACGGGCGCGAGCGACGGTGAGCTTGTCTTCGTCGGAAAGCTCTTCGATACCGAGAATGGCGATGATGTCCTGCAGGTCTTTATAACGCTGGAGCACGCCTTTGACCGACCGCGCGACATCGTAATGCTCGTGGCCGACAATGCGGGGATCGAGAATGCGCGAGAAACTGGCAAGCGGATCGACGGCGGGGTAAATACCGCGTTCGACGATTTGGCGGCTCAGGTTTGTGGTCGCATCGAGGTGCGTAAAAGTAGCCGCGGGCGCGGGATCCGTATAGTCATCCGCCGGGACATAGATGGCTTGCACAGAGGTGATGGAACCCTTTTTTGTGGAAGTGATGCGCTCCTGCAGTTCGCCGATTTCGGTATTCAAATTTGGCTGGTAACCAACGGCTGAAGGCATGCGGCCAAGCAATGCGGAAACTTCCGAGCCGGCTTGCACAAAGCGGAAAATATTGTCGATGAAGAGCAACACATCGAGCCCTTCTTCATCGCGGAAATACTCCGCTACTGTCAGGCCAGTCAGCCCGACGCGCAGGCGCGCTCCAGGCGGTTCGGTCATTTGGCCGTAGATCAGCGCGGCGCGGGATTTCTCCGAATCGCCCGCGACAACGACTTTGGATTCCTGCATTTCGAGCCACAGGTCGTTGCCTTCGCGGGTCCGCTCGCCCACGCCGGCAAATACGGAGACGCCGCCGTGCTTCATGGCAACGTTGTGAATCAATTCCTGAATCAAGACGGTTTTGCCAACGCCGGCACCGCCAAAAAGGCCGATTTTGCCGCCCTTCAGGTACGGTTCCATAAGGTCGACGACCTTGATGCCGGTTTCAAACATTTCCAGCTGCGTGGACTGATCTTCGAGCGAGGGCGCGGACCGGTGAATGGGATAGCGCGTTTTTGCGTGAACCTCTCCCAAGTTGTCCACAGGTTCGCCCAAAACGTTGAGCACGCGCCCGAGCGTCGCTCGTCCCACCGGCACGGTGATGGGACCGCCGGTATCGATCGCTTTCATGCCGCGGACAATGCCTTCGGTGGGTTTCATGGCCACGGTGCGCACTCGCCCCTCGCCCAGGTGCTGCTGCACTTCAGCAATAATGTCGATCGGCTCAGGGACGTCGAAACCTTCGCTCGTGATCCGCACAGCATTGTAGATTTCGGGCAGATGATGTTCGGGAAATTCGACGTCCAGGACGGGGCCAATCACCTGGACCACGTGGCCGATGTTCTGGCCTTTATTCTGTTCGTTCTGATCCTTGCCAGCCATAAATCTCTCCTTGCGAAATCTGCTTTCTTAATCTGCCTAAGCTGCGGAGGCCGCGCCGCTCACGACCTCGATGATCTCTTTGGTAATGGCAGCCTGGCGGACCTTGTTCATGTACAACGTAAGCTGATCGATAAGTTCGCCGGCATTATTCGTCGCCGAATCCATGGCGGTCATACGGGCAGCGTGCTCGGCCGCCGCCGATTCCGCCAGAGCACGATAAATGTGTACCTGCACGTACCGAGGCAACAAACCACCCAGCAGTTCCGCAGGCGGCTGTTCGAAAAGGTAATCGACGGTACTTTCTCCGGTTTGCACCTGGGAATCAGGCGCAGCCGACAGCGCCTGCGGCTCGATGGGCAAAAGCTTTTCCAACCTAAGATTTTGAGTCAGCACCGACTTGAATTCGTTGAAGACGATGTAGACGGAATCAATCTCCGCGCGCTCGTACAAGGCGATCACTTCCTTGCCAATTTCCGCAGCTTTGGCCAGGTCGGGCCGGGCGGTGATGTCCACGTATTCGGCAACAATCTTCCATGGCTGTTTGCGCATAGCGTCGCGAATCTTGCGGCCGAGCACAACGATTTCGGGGTTGTCGGCTGCGTGATCGCGGAGAAACTCCAAAGTGCGCCGAATCACATTTGCGTTGAACGCTCCGCAGAGCCCGCGTTCGCCACTGACAGACAGCAGCAGGATTCGTTTTTCCTCGCTACGCCGCAGCAGCGGATGTTCACTCTCGGGCACACGAGCGGCCGCCGAAGCCACCATGCGTGAAATGGCACGGGCATAAGGGCGTGCGGCAAAAGCGCGCTCCTGGGCACGGCGCAGCCGCGCTGCTGCGACGAATTTCATCGCGCGGGTAATCTGCTGCGTATTCTTTACCGAGCGAATGCGCCGTTTGATATCGAGCTGAGTTGGCATCGGAAACTATTGGGGCACGGGCGCGGACTAACGCGCAGCTGCCGCGCTTGCGGTGAATCGCTCCTTGAACTCCGAAAGCGTTTTCTTCAGACCTTCGCGGATCTCGTCATCAATGGCCTTGCGCGTTGCGATCTTATGGAGCAAATCCCCGGCGTGCGCGTCGGCAAAAGCGACCAGGTCACGCTGGAAGCGTTCCACTTCGGAAACTTCGATGCTGTCGAGATATCCATTCGTGCCCGCGAAGATGACGAGCACCTGCTTTTCCACCGGCAGAGGCACAAACTGATCCTGCTTGAGAACTTGCGTGAGCCGTTGGCCGCGCGCGAGCTGCGCTTGCGTGGCCTTGTCCAGTTCGGAACCAAACTGCGCGAACGCGGCCAGTTCGCGGTACTGCGCCAAGTCCAAACGAAGCGTTCCGGCAACCTGGCGCATGGCTTTAATTTGGGCGTTACCGCCGACGCGGCTGACGGACAATCCGACGTTAATCGCGGGACGGATGCCGCTATTGAAAAGATCCGCTTCGAGATAAATCTGACCATCGGTGATGGAGATGACGTTCGTCGGAATGTACGCCGAGACGTCGCCGGCCTGCGTTTCGATTACGGGCAAAGACGTCAGCGAGCCGCCGCCCTTTTTGTCGTTCAGCTTGGCGGCGCGCTCCAGCAAACGCGAGTGTAGATAGAACACGTCGCCGGGGAAGGCCTCGCGCCCGGGGGGCCTGCGTAGCAGGAGCGAGATTTCACGGTAGGCCTGGGCGTGTTTTGAAAGGTCGTCATAGAAGCAAACAGCGTGCCGCCGGTCATCGCGGAAAAATTCACCCATGGCGCAGGCGGAGTAGGGGGCGATGTACTGCATCGTCGCGGGTTCGGTAGCCGATGCGGCCACGACGATGGTGTAATCCATCGCGCCGAAATCGGTGAGGATCTTCACCACTTGCGCAATGGTCGAGCGTTTCTGGCCGATCGCGCAGTAGATGCAGATCATATCTCCGCCCTTCTGGTTAATGATCGTGTCCAGAATGATGGCGGTCTTGCCGGTTTGCCGGTCCCCAATGATCAATTCGCGCTGGCCGCGGCCGATCGGGATCATGGAGTCGATGGCCTTGATGCCGGTCTGCAGCGGCTCGCGTACGGGTTGCCGGTCCACTACGCCGGGGGCAATGCGTTCGATGGGATTGTGATGCTCGGTAACAATGGGTCCTTTGCCGTCGAGCGGCACGCCGAGCGGATTCACGACACGCCCGATGAGCGCGTCGCCAACCGGAGCGGACATGATGGACCGTGTGCGCTTGACCGTGTCGCCCTCTTCGATGGCCGTGTATTCGCCGAGCAGCACGGCTCCGACCTGGTCTTCCTCGAGGTTGAGCGCGATGCCATAAACATCGTGAGGAAACTGCAGCATCTCGCCGGCCATAACCCTTTCCAAACCATGAACACGCGCTATGCCGTCGCCAACGGAGATGACTGTGCCTACCTCTTCGACGGCGACCGATTGGTCGTAATTCGCGATTTGCGCGCGAAGAATTTTGGTGATCTCGTCCGCTCTAATGGATGCCATGCCTGCTTTGCTCCTGATTTCTCATTGAGACTCGAGCCGCGCGCGCAGCCGCTCAAGCTGCGTGCGTATTGAACCATCATAGATGGTCGATCCGACGCGTACCACCGCGCCGGCGATTAAGGCAGGATCGGTTTCGTAATACGCTTCCACCCGGCGACCGCTGAGGCGCTCAAGCGCCGCCCGCAATTCCTTCTTTTCATGGTCATTCAAAGCTCGAGCCGACCTGACATCGGCGCGAGCAATGCCCTCCAGCTGATCGAGCCGCGCTTCGAAGGCCTGCTGGATTTCGGGCAACAGCCTCATACGACGTTGATCGATGACTACAAACAAAAAGTTACGAAGCGTTCGGCTCGCCCCCATACGTTCAACGAGAGCTTGCGCTACACCGTGCTTGTTGACGCGGGAAACAGCGGGGCTGCCGAGCAAGATTCCCAACTGCGCCGATTCGCGCAGGAGCCCAAGAAAATCGTGGAGCTCGCTCCGCACCGTCTCCGCATTTTTCTGCGCGATCGCGACTTCGGCGAGCGCGTCGGCGTAATGCTGGGCGACAGTTCTCATGCGGTAGCCTTCGCAAGTTCCTCGACAAACACGTCAAAGAGCGCGGCTTCCTCAGCCGCGTTGATACGCTGGCGGATGAGGGCGGCGGCTCGTTCCGTCGCCAGTCGCGCGGCAATGGCGCGAAGCTCCTGAGCTCCCGCGCGCTCTGCCGCCGCAATCTCGGCGCGGGCCGCCTGTCCGATCTTCTCAATTTCGGAATTTGCGAGCGCTCGAATCCGCTCCCGGTCGGAAGCCGATTCACTCTCGGCCGCGCGCCATTCCTGCTGGATTTCAGCATCCACTGAGGCGAGTTTTTGCTCGGCTTGCTGAAACTCGCGCTCGGCCGCAGCACGCGCGTGCTGCGCCTCGTCGATGGCTTTAGCAATGCTGTGTGCGCGACCGCGAAAATATGGTGCGCCGAACTTGCCGATCAGGTATGCAAGGACGCCAAAGACGAGAAGAAAATTGAGCCAACGGAAGACCGTGCCCACCGGCATGGCAGTTACATCAGGCCCATTCTGCTGGGCCAGCGCCGGAAGCGAAAGTGCGGTCAAAAGCGCGACTGCGGCGCTTCGTATTGCGCGACGGCTGAAAGACCAACTTCCCGCGACAGCCTTCATTAAACCTCGCCTGCCGGGCGGGGATGCATTTGCGCTTCGGGCTGAAGAATGGTGCGGGCAATCTGCTCTGCCAACTGCGCCGTGCTGCTGTCTAATTCAGCACGCGCGGCTTCTATTTCGGCGCCGATTCGCACCTTGGCTTGCTGGATGGCATCATTGGCGCGCACACGCGCCTGCTGGAGAGCGGCGCTGCGTTCGTCCAATGCCGCGCGGCGCAGAGTTTCCTGATGGCGGAAGATTTCACCACGAGCTTTGCGCAGGGCTTCCTGGTAAGCACGCATCTTCTCTTGCGCATTCTTACGCAGCTCTTCGGCTTCGAATCGAGCGCCCTGGATTCGCTTGCTCCGCTCCTCGATGACATGCTCGAGGGGACCGAAAAAGGCCCAGCGGAGGAACAGATAGAAGAGAAATACTATGATCGCGGTGGGTACCGCGGCCAGAAACAGATCGCCAAGCTGTTTCAGAATTTCCATGAATCGCTTTCTTGCTTACCTACCCTGGCCAGAAATACTTACCGCACGCGGCGCAAGCTGGAATTATAACGGGGCAGAGTTCCCCTTCCGCCTGGGCACACACGGACAAAGGAAAAATTTATAGCATCCACGATGTATTCCGTCAACGTCCTCACTTCGTTGGAAGAGCCTACTCACATCGTATCCCCCTAGCGAGATTGAAATGCTTGAGTGAAAAGAGGCGGAGGGAGATGGAGTTGTTGTTGAAGGGGGCAGGGAGATGACCGCCGCCGCGGCGGTGGGAAAGTGGAAATCCCGCGG